>NZ_RKQZ01000001.1:1200000-2400000 GCF_003814695.1 Myceligenerans xiligouense | reverse complement strand
CGCCCGCGGATCCGGGGCGGCTTCAGGAGCGCGTCGGCCGATCTTGCGGTCGTGGAGGGATGGTGGCGGCGGTGGCCTGACGCGAATGTCGCGATGCCGACCGGTGCTGTCTCGGGCTGGGATGTCGTCGATGTCGATCTGCACGACGGCGCTTCGGGCCGTCCTGCCTTCGATGCGTCGCTCGCCCGCGGGCTGACGTCCGGATGGGCCTTGGTGGTGCGCACGCCGTCGGACGGACTGCACGCGTACTACCCGAACGCCAGTGAGCAGAGTTGCTGGACGTGCGAGCGCGCTCACGTCGACTTCCGGTCGGACGGTGGCTACGTCGTCGTCCCGCCGTCGCACGTCGTGTACGAGGACGGGAGCGCCGGCGACTACCGGCTCACGGTCCTCGCCGACCGGCCCGCCTCGCCGGTCGACGGCACGGCCCTGCGGACGTTCCTCGACCCGGCCTGGGCTCAGCGGGCGGCGCGCTTCCCAGCGGTGACCGCGGGCAGCGCGGACCCGGAGCGGCTGGCGGCGTGGATCGCCGCGCATCCGGAGGACGGGCGTAAGCGGCGCCTGTTCTGGGCGGCGTGCCGCGCCGTCGAGGCGGGGTGCGACCTGGACACAACCCTCATGACGTTGGGGAATGCCGCCTTGCAGGTCGGTGTCTCCGCGCGGGTCGCGGAGTCCGCGATTCGTTCCGCGTTCCGGCACGCGTCCCCGCGTGTCGCATCGTCGGCCACCGGCCGGCCGCCCCACTCCACAGTGCCGGGCGGCGGTCGCCGTCCGGAGCATCCAACGGCGGTGATCTCATGAACGACCAGCAGCACACTCCCGTATCCCGTACGGGCATCGCGAAGGCATCCGTCCCGGATGGCCCGAACCCGTTCGCCGTTCACGGCGACCCGTCCCGGCGCGACGACCCCGCCCAGGACGCCACGTCGAACACGCGGCGTCTGCGGTGGACGCGGCCGGCGGATCTGCACCACGACCCGATGGTCGCCGAGCGTCTGATGCAGGGCGTGGACCTGGAGGCCCGCCTCGTGCGCTGGGCTCGTGGCCTTCACGCTCGCGGGGTGCGCAAGCTGCGCGCTCTCGGAACGCCGCCGTCAACGCCGTCACCTCACCGGGCCGCCGGTCGCGAAGGGCCGGGTCGGTCATGAGCACGAGCCACGCCCCGTTCACGGACACCGCGCAGGCGCTGCCGTCCTTCGCCAGCTCGCACGGCTTACGACGCCTGCTCGTCAAGGTCTTCACCTCGGACAGCGACGGCTGGTCCCACCCGGAGGTCCCTGCGCTGCTGGAGTACTGCGAGCGCAAGTTCGCTCTCCTGGCCCGTCGTCACGGGCAGGATCCGGCCGACGCCATGGCTGCGGCGTTCGACGTGCTGCGTCTGCCCTCCACCCTCGATGCCGAGGACCCGTGGGGTGTCGTGACCCGTGCGGTCCAGCGCACTATGCAGGCCGCTGACCGTGCCGACCGGCTGCTGTGCTCCGTCGACCACGCGCGCCGGCTCATGAGCTCTGGTGACCACGATGTCGAGCGGTTCAGCGATCTGGCCGAGGACGGTTCGATCCCCGTCGTCGTCGAGCAGGTCGCCCAGCAGCCGCCGGGCGAACCAACAGTGGACACGCCGCGGTCGCCGTCGGACATGGCCTCGATCCGCGAGTCCATCACCGACCGCGACGTACGGATCGGTCTGATCACGGTCCGGACCTTGTTGTCGTGGGCCGGCTGGCCGCCCGACGACGCACGAGTAGCGCTCGAGTACGTCTGCCAGCGGCTGCGTGAGTCCGGCAGCCCGGCCGCGGCGTTCGACTCGTTGCGGCGCGACTTGAGCCCGCTGCACCTGCTCGACGTCGACCACTCCACCTGGACCCGACTGTGCCGCGTGCTGCTCGGGTCGGCCGCCCAGGACGGCCTGATTCGGCGTGCGATGTGCGGTGCTCGGCCGGTCCACCTGCTCGATGACTCGCGCCTCATGGCTGCGCTCGCGTTGACGGCCCCGGCACCCAGCTCGGAGGTGCGCCATGGCTGAGGCGACGGAGGTGGTCGGCGGGCTGGACGTCGCCGTCGATGCGATCAGTGTCGGGGTCCGGCATCGCAAGGATGTCGGCGACCTGGAGGCGCTGGCCTCGTCGATCGAGCAGCTCGGGCTGCTCCAGCCGATCACGATCACTCCCGGCCGGGTGCTGGTGTGCGGGTGGCGGCGGCTGGAGGCCGTCAAGCTGCTGGGTTGGACGCAGGTGCGCGCCTGGGTGCGTTCCGGGCTGTCCGACGACGCGGCCCGGCTGCTGGCCGAGCACGACGAGAACGTCCTGCGCCAGGCCTACACGAAGGTCGAACAGGCGGCGCTCTACCGGGAGTTCAAGGAGGTCCTGAGCCAGGAGGCGAAGCAGCGCCAAGCGGCCACGCAGTTCGGGGCAGAGGCATCCGAGACAACGAACAGCTCCGACGACGACGCCATGGCCGCCAAATCGGGTGATTCGAACATCCCGGGTTCTGTTGATTCAACATCGCCGGACGAAACGAGCGAGACGCTCTCGACTCGCGACCGGGCGGCGCTGCTGGCCACGGGGAAGAAGTCGTGGCAGGCGATGGAGCGAATCGGGACGCTCATGGACTACTCCGTCGACCCGTCGCTGCCCGACGACGTCCGCGAGCTCGCCGCCGAGGCTGTGCTGCGGATCGAGGACGGCGGGCAGGTCGCGCCCGATTGGGAACGAGTGCAGGCAGCGCTGGGGTTTGTGCCCGATCAGGACGACGACGCTCCCGACAGCGCGGCCAGCACGCATGATTCGGAACCCGCTCCGCGGGTCTCGCTGTACGCGCTGCGGGTCTGGGCGACGACCTGGGAAGGGATCGCGCGGCTGCTCTACGAGCACGATCCGCTCGTTCTCGGTCCGGCGTTGCCGGTGAAGGACTGGGACACGCTCTGCGACGTTCAGCGTCGGCTCGCCGAGATGGTCGAGGCGATGCGCCAGGCGCGACAAGAGGCTGCCACGGCGCATGCCGACGACGCCACGGGAGGCGAGGAGGAGGGCGCAATCATCGCGCCGACCGGTGCCGCCGATGGTGACGAGCCGACGCAGGACGCTGAGCGTCCGGACGGCGCTGGCGATCAGCCGGCACGCGGCGCTGAGCGCCCGGACGATGCAGCTGAAGGCGGGCTCGCGCAGGTCGTCCCGCTTGGGGCACGGTCATGAGCGCCGCCCAGCTCCGCAGGCACTGGCGCATCATCGGCGCGGCCCTGGCCGCGGTCGTGGTGCTGACGGTTCTCCTGCTGCGTGGCTTCGACGGCCACCAGGATGTCGCGCCGTCGGCGCAACCCTCCTTGACGAGCCCGTCCGGCATCGGTTCGGTGGAGGCGGGCTCGTCCGACACCGATCAGTCAGGTGACGGCCCGGGTGCGACGTCCGACCTGATCGTTTTCGCGCGGAGCGCGTCGTCGGCCCTCTTCGACTGGGACTCGACGATGGCCACAAGGTCCGCCGTGATGGCGGCCGTGCTGCAGATCGCTGACCCGTCGGGAGAGCACTCCCCCGGGCTACTTGCCGATCTGTCCGTGTGGCTTCCCGACGAGGCGTGGTGGGCTCGGCTGCGCGAGTACCAGACCCGCCAGCGTCTCGAGGTGACGTCGGCCGAGGTGCCGGCCGCCTGGAGGCGCGCGGTCGCGGCCGGGCAGGTCCCGGATCTCGCGCCGGGGACGACGGCCGTCACGGTTTCGGGCGTACGGCATCGCGATGGCGTCGTCGCCGATCGGCCCGAGTCCTGGTCCGACCGCGTGACGTTCACGGTGTTCGTGGTCTGCCCGCCGGACGGCGACGACTGCTGGCTCGCGCGCCTCGGTGCGCCCGGCAAGGTCCTGGAATGAGGACGGACAATGCGCAAGCTGCTGCCGTTCCTCGCCTCCCCGGTCCTGCTCCTCGGGCCGACCGTCGCCCTGCTCGTCCTCACGATCATCTCGGCTGCAGCACGACCCGGCGTGTGCGGGCCGTCGGTGTCGAACGTTCCCGCGTCGTTGACGGCGACGACGGCCGACGGCGTCTCGATGCGTCTCGACCGCACCCAGCTCTCCCATGCGGCCACGATCGCGCGAGTCGGTGCCGCGACCGACGGCATCGGCCGAGATGGCGTGATCGTCGCGCTCATGGCCGCGCTGACCGAGTCGCGGCTGCGAATGCTCGCCAACACCGGCGCATACCCGGACTCGGCGAACTACCCGAACGACGGGAACGGCTCCGACCACGACAGCCTCGGGCTGCTCCAGATGCGACCCGCCGCCGGCTGGGGATCGGTCGCCGAGCTCATGGACCCGGAGTACCAGGCCAAGGCATTCTTCGGCGGCCCCGACGGACCCAACCACGGGTCCCCCCGAGGGCTCCTCGACGTGCCCGGATGGGACTCGCTACCGAAGGGAGTCGCCGCGCAGTCGGTTGAGGTCTCCGCGTACCCCGACCGCTACGCCGCCTACGAACCCGTCGCCGAGACGATCCTCGACGCGCTCACGACACCCGGCTCCGCCGCACACGCCACGGAGCCGGGCACGAATCTCCCGACGGCCGAGAACGCCGTCCGACAGCCCGCGGCGGGAACCGAGGTCGTGTTCCCGCTCCCATCCCGCTCTTGGACACGCACCTCGGGCTTCGGCTACCGGTTCCATCCGGTCTACGGCACCAGGCTCCTGCACGCCGGAGTCGACTACGCCGCACCGGCCGGTACCGCCGTGCTCGCCGCCGCCGACGGCGTCGTCCGTGAGGTCTCGTGGAATCCCCGCTCCGGGAACCTGCTCGTCCTGGACCACCAGCTCGACGACGGACCGGTCTCGACGGCCTATGCACACCTGCTTGACGGGTCCCTCCTCGTGTCCGACGGCGACCCGGTCACCGCGGGTCAGCAACTCGCCTCGGTCGGCGCGACCGGTGCCGCGACAGGCCCACATCTTCACTTCGAGACACATCCACAGGGTTTCTACAACCCTGAAGAACCCGAGGCATGGCTCCGCACGCACGCCGCGGGCCAGCTCAAGAAGGCCGCTCCTGCGGCCTGTGTGACGGGAGACCCATCGTGAACCCCGTCGCCCCGGATTTCTCCGCCGTCGCGGGCACCCCGCTCAGCGACGTCGTCGGCGCCCTGCTCACTTTCGCGCTCCTGACGGCCGTGGCCGTGCTGGTCGGTTCGGCGACCGCGTGGGCAGTCGCGGCCTCGACCGGGTCCTGGCAGACCGTGGCCAAGGCCCGCACCGGAGTCCTCGTCGCCTTGACCGGCGCCGCTCTGACCGGAGCTGCGCTCGCGTGGGGCGGCTGGCTCCTCGACCTCGGATCTCGACTCTAGGAAGGAATCGATCATGATCGACATCGACCCCAACACCGAGGGCCTGCCCGGCATCACCGCGCTGCAGAGCATCGTCGGCGCGCTGATGACCGTCGGTCTCATCTGCGCCGTCCTCGGCGTCATCGTCTCGGCGATCGTCTGGGCGCTCGGCGCGAACTCCTCGAACCCGCAGCTGGCCGGGCGCGGCAAGACCGGCGTGCTCGTCGCGCTGGGCGCGGCGATCATCTGTGGAGCCGCGGTAGCCGCGGTGAACTTCTTCTGGGCCATCGGGCAGACGGTGTGACCCATGCTCTGCACCGATCCCATCACCGCGCCCGTCTGCCAGGCGGCAGCCGAGCAAGTCGCCACCCAGGCCGGCTCGGCGGCGCTCGACCTGATCGATCAGCTCGCCCAGGGTCTCGGAGGCGTGGCGTCCTTCCTGGTCCGGGCCCTGTGGATGCTGATGGATTCCACCACCATGGTGGATCTGAGCACGGGCGAGTTCACGCAGGTCTACGACCTCGTGTTCGGCATCGCCGTCGTCCTCATGCTGGCGTTCTTCCTGCTCCAGCTGATCACCGGGATGCTCCGCCGCGAACCCGGAGCGCTCGCGCGAGCGATCGGCGGGCTGGCCAAGAGCGTGCTCGGATCGTTCGTCGTCGTCACCCTGACCGCACTGCTCCTGGAGATCACCGACCAGATCTGTCTCGCGCTCGTCCATGCTTCGGGAACGTCGATGGAGGCGATGGGGGAAGAGCTCGTGCTCGTCGGGTCTGTCTCCCTGGTCGGCTCGATCGCCACGCCTCTGGCGGGGGCGCTGCTCTCGCTGTTCGTCGCCGGGCTCGCCGTGGCGGCGGCTCTGATCGTGTGGTTCTCGCTGCTGATGCGCAAGGCGCTGCTGCTCGTCGCCGTGGCCCTCGCGCCGCTCGCGCTGGCCGGAGCGTCCTGGGACGCGACTCGCGGCTGGGTGGCCCGGTGGGCGCAGTTCGTCGTCGCGCTGATCCTGTCCAAGCTCGTCATGGTCGTGGTGTTCCTGCTCGCGACGACGCTTACCGCGTCGCCCGTGTCCGGGGACCTGGCCGGACTGGCGGACAAGCTCGCCGGTGTCGCACTGCTGCTCGTGGCCGGCTTCGCCCCGTACATCACGTACAAGGCCATCGCGTTCATGGGGTTCGACATGTACCACGCCATGTCCATCGAGCAGGAGGCGAAGGCCGCGCTCAACCGGCCGATGCCTGTCTCGACCGGATCGGCGGTCGCGGGAGGGATCGCCACACGGAACGTGCAGAAGGTTCTGGGACCCGACGCCGGGAAGGGGGCGAGCGCGCGAGGCGGCGCAGGCGGCGGGGCCGGAGCATCGGCGACGACGAAGGTGGCGTCTGCGGGCTCGTCCGCCGGTGGGAAGGCGGCTGTGGGCAAGGCTGCCGTCGCCGCTGGCGCCGGGGCTGCGACCGCGGGTGTCGCGATCCCGGTGATGCTCGGGGCGCAGGCAGCCAAGAGTGCGGCTGCTGCGGGGCCTCGAGCCGGCAGAGCGGTGGGATCTGCGGCTGGACAGCAGGCAACGGGCGCCTCGACCACTGGCACTGGCACCGGCACCGGCACCTCCGGGTCGGCCTGGAACGGTGCAAGGCGGAAGGCGTCTGCGCCGGCAGGTCCGCCGAAGGCTCCGCCTCTGCGTAACGTTCCGAATGTGCTGGGCAAGGGCGGTGACCGGCGATGACCAGCACCGCCTCGGACAGTCCCCTCACGCCGGTGAAGTTCTCCCGCCTGCCCAAGCGCGGGCTTCTCCTCGGGCTGACAGCGGCACAGCTGGCCGCGCTCGGTGCCGGGCTGGTGCCGCTGATCCTCGCCCTGTACCTGCGCGGCACCGCGATCGTGGCCGCACTGCCGCTCGCAGTGCTCGGGGCGGTGGTGGCACTCCTCCCGGTCGCGGGCCGCCCCGTCGTCGACTGGCTGCCCATCGTGTGCGCCTGGGCGTGGCGGACCGCCACCGGTCAACTTGAGTTCCGGGCGCGGCTCGACCGCCCCCGGCCCGCCGGAACCCTCGCTCTACCCGGACGGACCGCAGCGCTGCGGCTCGTCATCGACCCTTCCACCGGTGCCGCGCTCGTGCACGACCCGCACGCCGCGACGCTCAGCGTCACCGTGCCCGTCACCTCGACCGGGTTCACCCTCCTCGACGACGCCGACCAGGCCCGACGCGTGACGGGATGGGGCCGGGTCCTGGCAACCATCTGCCGCTCCGGACAGATAGCCGCCCTCACCATCACCGAACGAACCCTGCCCGGCTCCGGCGCCTCCCTGACCGACTGGTGGCAGGCCAACGGAACCGGCGACAGCGGACTGCCCGCGAAGGTCTACAGCGAACTCATCGAGCGCGCCGGGCCCACGGCCGAACGCCACGAGACCACAGTCACCCTCGCGCTCGACCTGCGTACCGCCGCACGTGCGGTCCGTGCCGCAGGCGGCGGCATGTCCGGAGCCGCTGTCGTGCTGCGGCAAGAGACGCAGACCCTCGTGACGGCGCTGCGTGCAGCGGACCTCACGCCGTCGGCCCCGCTAGATCCTGCCGGACTCGCCGTCCGGGTCCGGACGGCGTACGACCCAACAGCCGGCCCCCTCCTGGAGCACAATCCGTACGCCGGACAGGACCTTGCGACAGCGGGGCCCCTCGCTGTGACCGAGTCATGGGGCGCGGTACATGCCGACGCGTCCTGGCACGCGGTCCTGTGGATCGCGCAATGGCCGCAGAGCTCCACCTATCCCGGCTTCCTGGCACCGGTCCTGCTGACCAGCGGGATCCAGCGGACCCTGTCGATCCGCTACCAACCCGTCCGCCCCGACGCTGCGGCACGCGACCTGCGACGCAAGAAGACGGGCCACATCACCGAGGCCGCGCAGCGGGCGAAGGTCGGCCAGATCGAGGATGCCACCCAGGCCGCGGAGCTCGACGACGTCCTTGCTCAGGAAGCAGACCTTGCCGCGGGACACGGCGTGCTGCGCGCCACGGGGTTCCTCACGATCACCGCCGGTAGCGCTGAGGAGTTGGAGCACGATGTCGCCGCCGTCGAGCAGGCCGGCGTTCAGGCGGGGTGTGAGACCAGGCGGTTGTGGGGGCAGCAAGCCGTGGCGCTGGGCGCCGTCGCAGCACCGTGACGGCTCTCACGCACCTGACCAGCATGAGCACTACGACCCCGCCAAACGAGAGTGATCCCGTCGACCGACCGCCCGAGCGCACCGTGACCGCCGGGACGCTGCGGATCGAGCTGTGGTACCTCGGCCGTGAGCCCGAACCGTGGCCTGACCGCGGCGCCCGGCATCGCTACTCCTACCGCGTCACCGACACCGCCACACGAAGCCGCGACGAAGGCGACGAACGCACCCGCGAGGAAGTGTCTGTCGCGGTCGGGTCCGACCTGCGCTCCGGTGTCGGAGCACCGGTCGACCCGGACGAGACGATGTGCTCCCTCGTCGCGTTCCTCTCGGCGGCGGGCGAGGCGTATGCGTGGACCATGCGGAACCCGAGCACGCCGTCGGAGAACCTGGGCCTCTTCCCGGACTGGCTCAACGAGGCCGCCTACATGAACCTCAGCGAACTCGCCGTCCTCGAGGCCAGCCTGAACCCGGATCTCGGGCCCGACGACGACGAGCTGGAGGCCGCGTTCCTCGCAGCCGCCGAAACACCCGGTAGCCCTGCCTCGTGGCCGCCCGCGACCTGGTACGACATCGTGTTCCTCCAGGACGACGAAGGGCACCAGATCGTCGATCTCATCGACACCCAAGGCGTTGAAGCCGCAACCGAACGCCTCGCCGCGTACGACTACGGGACCGAGACGCGGGACACGGCGTTGTTCCACGGCCACTACTACGACGAGCCGCCCGGCTCCGTCGACGGCCACAGCATCGAGGACGGCGACTACGTCCTGACCTGGAATGCAGGACTGGGGCACGTGAACCTGCTGCGCCGCTTCGACCCGACCGACGAGCCACCGGCGTTCTGGCCCGACCGCACCGCCCGCCTCGCACCTCACACGCCGACGGGGCTCCCCGAAGAACCCCCGAACCGGCATCCGTCGGCGACCCGACGGTCCCACTCTCCCGGCCTGTGACCGCGGGCGCACACCTGCACGTCGAACAATCTCACGACGTTGGAGGAACCGATGAACGCGCAGGAGCACACCGCGAGCGCCGCCGACGGTCCTCGGCCCGAGGCCACGCCGGGTACCGGAACGACGGATGTCGTGGCCACGCAGCAGCCGCATCAGCCCCGGGAGTCTCGCGGCGCGACAGAGCGCGACCGCAGGATGGCGGACGTCTGGCAGTTGGCCACGTGCCTGTGGCCCGCGCTGCACGCGCTGGGTTACCGGTCCGGAGTCCTGGGCGGGCGTGGCGGTAAGGTCGACATTCTCTCTGGGCTGCCACCACACCTGCGTCACCGCGACGGGCAGGGTGCCTTGGATCCGGCTCAGAGTAAGGCGTTCATGTCGTTCGTCGCCCCGATCCCAGCCCGGTTCCCGCACACCGAGCTCGCGATCAAGCACCAGGACCGGGACCTGGTCGAGGTGCGGGGTCAGCGCGGGCGCCTGGACGTCGTGTTGCAGGGTGTGCCGTTCAAGCAGTGGACGTGCCCACTGGGGGCGGATCGGGTCTTCGCCGAGCACGCCACCGATTTCGTCCGCCGAGGCGTCGCTCTGACCCGTCGGGGTGGGAGCAGCATCCATCTGGTGCACCAGATGTTCCTGGACGCCCCCGACCCGGACCTGCGCCGGCAGGTGGCACGGCACGCCGACATGGTTGGCGCCCTGCGGCTGCCATTCCGACCAACTACGGCACATTCTGAAGAGCCCGCGCCACCGCTCGACGTCGTCCTGCTGCGCCGCCGCCCCCGCGGCGCAGGCCGCACCGGACATCCGTTCACGGTTCCGGTCGGCATCGTTGTGGACGGCAAAGCGGCGACCATCAACGAGTACTACGCGCGCCACCCGGGCAACGTCCTGGGCACTCTCGTGCACGGAAACAAGGGGCACCCCACGATGCTCGCGCCGACCATCGACCGTGAGGGCTTGGGCTGGCAGATCCATCGTGCCCTGGGCCGGATCGCGGCCGTCGCGACCCAGCGGGGCCTGACCGCTGCCGACGTCGTGCGCCCGCCCGAACGTCCCAACCACCGCGCCACCGGTTTCGGGCTGTGAACGGATCCTCGACGCGCGCCGCATCGATCAGGTCGGCCCCGAACCGGCACCCATCGGCGAGGCGACGACATCGGTCCCTGGCCTGTGACGGCCGGCTCACACCTGCTCTGAAAGCAACCTGACGACGAAGGAGGCAACGATCATGACCGGTCACGGCGACCACCGCACAGCAGCGGACGACGCCTACGAGGCCGCTCGAAGGCTCGCCCACGCCACAATCCGGTTCGACCATCCCGAGGATCCCTATGACGGGACGCAGCAGCGCCCGGAGTACCCGGACGAGACCTACGGCGTCCTCGGGAACGTACTTGCCGTGCTGCGGTCACTGCACCAGGTCGTCCAGCAGGTCGAGGCATGCCAGCACCGCAGCATCGCCCGAGCGACGGGCATCGATCACGCCCCTGCCACGGGCCGGGAGCTGACGGCAGCCGCACACGCGCACTTGCGCGACGCGATCTTCGCGATCGACCGCGCACATGCCCGGCTCGACCGCGCGCTCGGCGCCACCTCCGCGATCATCTGGCAGCTGTCCACCCCGACCACGCCACCACGGCGAGATCGCGTTCCACTCCCGCCCGCCGCGCTCACCGACGATCCGCCGGCCCTCTACGGAACCGCCGACGTCAGGCATGCCGCCGCCGAAGGGCCGGGCCTGTGAAGGCCGTCGAGCGAACGCACGTCGCCGCGCTGCTCACTCCGGCCCACGAGTCCCGCAGGACGCGCCGCGGCCGCCGCCGAGCCCTCAAGGCCCTCCGAGCCCAGACGGCCGCCCAGGCACCTGCCACAGTCACACCCGAGCGGCCGCACGTCCTGCCGCGTCAGGGTGAGCGGGGACCTGCAGCTCTGCGCTCACCGATCGGGCTGCGGGTGCCCAAACACCAGGACACCTCGGCTACCTGGGCTGCGGCCTACCCTTTCCTCGCCGGCGGAGGCACCGGAACGAACGGCGTTTTCGTCGGCCAGGACACCGGCTCCGGAGCGTCGTTCACGTTCGACCCCTGGGTGCTGTACCAGCAAGGTCGCATCACCGCGCCGAACGTCGTCGTCGCCGGCATCGTCGGTGCCGGGAAGTCCGCCCTCGCGAAATCCCTGTACCTGCGCAGCCTCGCCTTCGGACGCCGCGTGTACGTCCCGTGCGACCCCAAAGGCGAACACACCCTCATCGCCGAAGCGGTCGGCGGCCACGCGATCCAGCTCGGTCCAGGGCTGACTGCCCGGCTCAACCCCCTCGATCCCGGCCCGCGACCCTCGCGGCTCTCCGACGACGAATGGGCGGTCCAGGTCCGAGCCCGACGGCGCAGCCTGCTCGGCGCGCTCGCCGAGACCACGCTCGGACGGACACTGTCACCGGTGGAGCACACCACGATCGACGTCGCACTCACGGCAGCCGTGCACGCCTCCGACGGCGTTCCCGTGCTGCCCGCCGTCGTCGACCGACTCCTGACCCCGGACCGCACCGACGACCCCGACGGGCGCCTGACCGAGGACGGCAGACCCGTCGCCCACGCGCTGCGGCGCCTGGTCTCCGGAGACCTGGCAGGCATGTTCGACAGACCCTCAACCGTCGAGTTCGACCCGACCCTGCCCATGCTGTCCCTGGACCTCTCGCGCGTCTCGGAGAACACCACCGCGATGAGCGTGCTGATGACCTGCGCTGCGGCATGGATGGAAGCAGCCCTGGCCGACCCCGACGGCGGCCAACGATGGGTCGTGTACGACGAGGCATGGCGACTGATGGCCCACCCAGCGCTGCTGCGCCGGATGGACGCGCACTGGCGCCTGGCCAGGCACTACGGCATCGCCAACCTACTGGTCTTCCACAAGCTCACCGACCTCGACAACGTCGGCGACGCCGGCTCCGCCGCCCGAGCACTGGCAACCTCCCTGCTCGCGAACGCCGAGACGAGAGTGATCTACCGGCAGGAGACCGACCAACTCGGCCCCACCGCCACCGCGCTGGGACTCACCGCGGCCGAGACCGCACGGCTGCCGCACCTGGGCCTCGGGCAAGGATTATGGAAGATCCGCAACGACGCCGCGATCGTGCAACACCAGCTCCACGACATCGAGGCCGACCTTTTCGAGAACGGGCGGATGGGATGAGGCGTTTCCCGCGAGCTCAGCAATTCTGATGCCCGTTCGGCCGCGAACTCGCGGGGTCGAGCTGACCAACCGGCTCAGTGTGCGGTGAGTTCCGGGAACTGGGAAGTTCACCGGTTCTCGTCCTGATCGCTGGTCGGCTTCGCGGTCTCGCGTTCGGCGAGGAACTCGTTCAGGAGCTCGAACAGGATTCCCAGCGCGTGCTCCTGGTCGAGGTCGCCGACCTCGGCTTGCCGGAGATTCGGGTCGGGGAACGCGATGAGCCGCACGATCCCTGACCACGTGAGGTTCAGTCTCGTCCGCCGGATCGTTCGAGCAGCCATTCCCTGAACCCGTCGAAGTCTGGGCCACCGTGGCGGGCGGCGTGGGCTTCGTAGCCTTGCAGCCAGCCGATGACTCGGTCCCACGTCGGAAGGCCGACCCACATGCCGGGCCGCTTGGCGAACTGCTCGAAGAACTCGCGCTCTGGCATCTCGTAGACGTTCATAGGTGCTCCGATCGGCAATGGAGACAAACCTGTTGGGTCAGGTCGTCGATTGTGCGAGGGTACGAGGCGGTCGACGAGGGAGGCGCAGGTGCTGACGGTAGAGGCGGTGCTGGAGGTTCCTGCCGAGACGGACTTCGTATTGTGGCCGACGTCCGGGATTCGGGAACTGACGTACATGCGACTGCACGGCGCGATGACCGATGTTGAGGTCGGCTCTGCGATCCGCGCGCTGATGGAGTGGACCTACGACGTCTACGCCGACCGGGAGGCTTCGATCGACCGCTACTTGGAGACCGGGCTCGCTCCGCCCTCTCGGCAGGACGAGGTCCGCGAAACCGAGGGTGGGCTGCGGTTCGCTGATCCCCAGCAAGGCGTCACGATCGACGTCGGATGCTGCGCCGGGCTCGACGATCGGGAATCCGTCTACAACTTCCTTGACGGCGCTCCGAACTGGAGCGCGGGGCACGACCCTTCTCCAAGTGGCTATCGTGCCGACGGTCTGGTGCGGATCGTCCAGGACGAGACCGACGAGGCCAGCGAGTCACTCGTCTGCACCGAGGCGGAACTGAGGCGCGAGCTCGTGAGCGTGGAGACAGACTTGGTCGCGTTCGTCGACCTCGTGGCCCAGTGGGCGACGCGACATGCACCGGCCGTTGGCGAGGCACTGGCGGCTGAAATCGCTCGTGCCCTGGAGATCGGTCGTTACGACGGTCGCATACCCCAAGACATGTGAAGCGCTGGGAGCACGCGTCGGGGCGAGTCGCCGCGAGTTGCTGGAGGCGGACATCGGGTGACGGCCCGGCCGCACCTTGCGTACATGACGTAGGCGCGTCAGCCGTCGTGGATCAAGTCCGAAACGCAGGGGGTGACGGGCGGCCGCTACGGCCGTCGTCGGACGTGAGGTCGACCGCGGCATGTGAATGACGCGCCATGTCCACAGGGCCTGCCCGCATCGCCCACCGATGCCTGGGCTGGTCGGCCAGTCTCGAATGATCAAGACACGACGTGGAAGGAGCAGTCGCATGAATGCACAGCTGATGACCGCCTGGGGGCGGGCCCGTACGTGGACCGGTGCCCTGTGCGAGGGCGCACCGGATCTGGGGGCCCGGCTGGCGTACATGGACCTTGAGCTGGAGCTCGATGCCCTGCTCGGCCCGATGGAACTCCCGCCGGCCGACGACGTCGAGGAGACCGACCGGCAGACGACCTATCGCGCCGCGCACGACGCGCTCACCAACCTAGCGGCGCACGCCGACGTGGACCGGTTGGCGATCGGCCTGGTGATCGCGTCGCTGGAACGTGCCTGGGAGGTCGAACGGCTTCCTCGGCCGGGGCGGGCTGAGCGATGAGCTACGGCTCGGTCACCCACGAACTTCGCGAGGCGTTCGGCCAGCTGCTGTACTACCGCGTCGCCCGCTACTGGTTCGGCGCGGCGCACCCGGCGCTGCAGAACGCGCCGCCGACGAAGACGCCCGAGCAGCAGGCCGAACTCAGCCACCTGGTGCAGAAGTACCAGTATGAGGTCCTGCGGCATCTCGAGAGCACGGCTCGCCTGCTCGTGGGCCCCACGGGAGGTAGGAGTTCCCGGACGCCGTTCGAGCTACGGCAGCTGGCGTCACGCCTAACCAGGACTCTGGAGGCCACCCCCGGCGAGCGGCCCACGTCCGAGGAACTGGGTGCGGCGGCGGACATGCCCCTGGTCGAGGCGTGGCGGCGCGCGGCCGTCGCGGTCGTGATCGAGCGTGAGTTCGTCGATCCGGCCGCGACGTTCGAGGGTGTTTCCCGGGCCGAGCGGGCCACGGTGCTGAAGGACACGGCGGACCTGACGCGCGCCCTGGTCATCCTGGACGACCGCTACGACCTCGTGCCCGGTTGGCGCCACCTGGGCGACTACAGCAAGCGGCGCACGAATCCGTCGGAGCGGTCCACGTACAACGCCGGCTTGTACAACGCTGCCATCCGTGCCTCGCGGTTCCTTGTTTCGGAACGGCAGGACTTCGCCGTCGACAACCGCGGCCGTCGTGTCCGGCGCTACCACGGACCGTCGTCGTACGCGCCCAGCGCGGCGGGAGTGCTCCGCGCACTGCACGACACGCTGCTCACGCTCGACAAGCTCCCGCACGCTCAAGCCTTGCGCGCGCTGCTGCGCGTCCAGTACGAGATCTCCGCGCACGCCGCCGCGCTGCACGCCACGGTCACCCGTCGCCAAGGCATCCCGGACTACTTCACCGAGCGGGCAGCCGCCTACTGGCGGCTGACCCGAGCCACGAAGAACGTCAGCGGCAAGCTCGGCGGGCCGGCGGCCGAAGCGCTGGAGACCTCGCGCCAGGCCGCCGAGATCCTCAAGGACGTCGACGACGCCAGCCGCGACGAAGTGCGCGAGATCCAGCGCGCCCTGACCGTCATCGACCGGCAGATCGCTCGCATCATCCACACCGGCGCCCGTACTGCGGCCTACGTCGCGTCCCGGCACAAGGTGATCGACACGACCCCGCAGGGCGGCGTCCGGAAGGCGCGCCCCGTCTGGGAGCGGATCGACTTCAGCACGCCCCCGGATCTGCTGGACGCCACCGCCGTGTTGGAAGACCTCGCGCGACGGTCGGCGCCCAAGCCCACGCCGGCCAGGATGGGGAACCGGCCGGCATTCACCCGACTCGTGCAGGAGGAGTCCGCGCCCCGCCCCACGCGCGTGCGCAACGAGTCACGAACGCGCCAGGGCATCCTCCCCGCACCGCGGCTACAGCCCTCTCCTGGTCACGAGCCGCTGATCGACGGCCCGTAGAGCGACGGCCACGCTGAGCTGCTGGCTACGAAGGTGAGTTCGGGGAGCGTTCGGAGCCGAGAATGGGGAGCACCCCCGCCCCACCATCGCCAAGGTTCAGGCTCAGGCTGTCACGCTCGTGCGTTCGCGAAATCCCGCTGCAGATCCAGGGCGGCCGCGAGCATGTCCTCGAAGGCTTCGACCGCCCATGGCGGTGGCGCCTGGCCAGGAGCGCCACCGGCATGGGAGACCGCGGCCGCCACGATCTGCAGGAGGTCGTCGTCACGATGGCGCCCGGCCGGCGGGTCGAGTCGCCCATTCATAGCCTCGACGGCCGTCGGGCCGGCCAGGAGCACGGCGACCACGCTCAACGGCAGGCCCGTATCCCCACCCCGGGACCTCGCCATCGCCGCCAGGACGGCGTCACGAACATCGTCGGCGGGCAGAGCCAGCGCGAGGTGGGCACCGACGACCATCTCCCGCCACCCGCCCGCGAGCAGGTCACGGACCTGGACCGCGGTAACCTTCCGGCCCGCCCGCACCAGCCTCTTGCGCAACCGATCGGGCAGATCAGTGACGCCGCCACCGGCCAGCGGCAGATAGAACGGCCGAACCAGCCGCACCGTCTTGCGCGAGACCGCCGGCATCGGCTCCGGACGCCGGACCCGAGAGGGGTCCAGGCCCAACTCGGCAAGGACACGATCGATGTCCTTGCCCGCCTCGTTCGGCCGGGGCGAGTACCGCGGCGAGACCAGCACATCATGCCGGCCGTCACCCAATCTCACGACGTCCCACACGTTCGACATGCCCACGCGAACCTCGTCCACAACCACCATGAGATCCGCCCGCGACACCGACCATCGAGGCTCCGGCTCGACGCGTCCACTCCACACCTCGACCCGGTCGGCCAGGACCGTCACCGCGACCGGGCTCCCACCCGAGGCGTTCCTCCCAGCCATCTGCAGTCCCACCCCCTCGCGATCAGCCCGCGTCCACACGAGAGCCGCCGCCGGAATCACGACCGCCCCAGGACGCAGCACCGACGCGTGCTCGACGACCTGGTCGATCTGCCGGGTCAACATCCGCTTCAACGGCACGATCAACGACACGGGCGCCACGAGGACGGACACGCCGAACACCACGATCGGCAGCACGTTCAATGCGCCCGCCACGATGACCAGGACCGCGATCCCGGCGAGCGTGGCCACGACCCAGGCCCAGATCATCCGGTTCGCGGTCCAGAAGAAGTTCGATCGCACCTACGCCTCCCACGCCAGCCTGCGGCCAGAGTCTCCCACCGCCGGCCGCAATGAAGGAATCTCCCGCCCCGGCGCGGGTCGCACACCTCCTCACAGAGACCCGCTGGGAGGCCCGCGATGCGCACCGACACCCGCACGCTCGAAGAGAACATCGCCGACCGCAATTGGTCCAGAAGAAAGGTCGGCCACCCGTACGGGCACGCACCTGGCGGCCCTGACGTCCCCGCCCCCCGAGGGGTCGCCGAGATCGAGGCCGAGTTCGTAGCAGCATTCGTCCTGGCGGCCCACGGCGTCGACTCCTCCGACTACACCATCCCGTACGTCTCGACGTGGGCCTCGGACGTGAAGGAGGTCGACCCGGTCACCGCGGTCCATCAGACCGCCCCGCGAGTCCGGACGATCGCGTTGCAGATTCTCGACGGCCTGGACACGCAGCAAGTGTCCGACGGCGTCCCGCCCGGGCTTGACCGCTCTGCAGGTCGGGCGGCCCCGGCCCACGACGCGGACCGCAAGGCCCCGGCCGCCTCGCCGACCCCAGCTCAGCAGGCTCCGGCGTCGGGTCACGAACTGACACGTCGCAGACTCCCTCCAAAACAGGCCCCATCTCCCGCTCGTAATGACGGGATCGGACGTTGAGCGCCGCAGCGGACGTCGTGATTGACGTCGACGCCGAGGGGCATGTCACCGTGACGGTTGACGAGAATCTGTGGACCCCGCCGGGACCGGGCGGCGGCGCACCGGAGGTACAACTGGGCCGGTCGGAGGTTCCGTGGATTCTGGACCAGCTCCTGACCGAGCAGGGCAGATCCCTGCAGGTCGTGTTGCACGACAGCGGTCGGGTCTTCTCTGACACCGTCACTCGTGACCGGCTCGCCTACCTCACTCCTCGGCCGACGGGCCACGCGCCTACGCCGACGCCCGCGGGAATTCCGCCCCGCACGCCGACCGGTCTGGGGCGCCCGTCAGCAGGCTGGTTCGACGCCGACGGGTATACCCCGGGCGAGCAGGTCGCCGTCGCGGTGATCGTCACGCGGCTGACAGCCGACGAGCACGGATCTGTCGGGTTCACGCTGCCCGCGGCGCTTCGGGCGATGGTCGGGGACGTCGTCGCGATCGGCGAGGACTCCCGGGAGATCTACGTCAATCAGGCTGATCGCGAGCCGCTGAACCTGCGTGCAATCCGCGACGCCCTCAACGGCTCTGCCGCCTCCGGCCCGACGTCGGGTCCGTCGGCAGGGCTGGACGACCTGAACCACGGCTTTCGCCGGCATGTCGGCGGCCCGGACCTGTCGAGGTGATCTGCGATGACGACGAACACCCACGCCGGCGGGAACGAACTGACCAACCTCGCCCTGGCGGCACTGGCGGCTCTCCTGACGCTGTCGGCTGTACTGCGCCTCGCGGCGAACGTGGCCGCGTTCCTCACCGGCCGGCCCATGCCCGACGGCGGTCCCGCCACCGGGCTGAAGGTCCTGACCGACCCCGCCCACCCCGGAACAGTGCTCGGAGACCCCGACCTGAACCCCTTCGTGTACTGGATCGCCGTCGTCGTCATGGCCTCCGCCGCCGCGACGGCGGCATGGTTCGCGTGGCGCATGGCGGCCTGGTTGCGGACGCCGTCGGCCCGCCGAGACCATCGAGCCGGGCTGGCGTCGTCGTCGGACCTCGCACGCACCGGATCCCGCCACGCGCTGGTGAAGCGCTCGACGACCCTACGCCCGTCCCTGGACAAGGCGGCCCCGGCCGACGTCGGCTACCTGCTGGGCCACGCGCGTGGGCGCCAGCTGTGGGCATCGGTCGAGGACTCGATGCTGGTCCTCGGCCCGCCACGGTCGGGCAAGGGCCTGCACCTGGTCATCAACATGATCCTCGACGCCCCCGGCGCCGTCGTGACGACCTCGACCCGGCCCGACACCCTGGCCGTGACGATCGCGGCACGCCAGCAGGCAGGGCCGGTGGCGGTGTTCGATCCGCAAGGGCTCGCCGACGACGTCGGGACCGGGTTGCGCTGGTCGCCGATCCGCGGGTGCGAGACGCCCCGCAGGGCCATGGTCCGCGCCGCGGGCCTGGCCAAGGAAACGGGGCTGGGCGGGCGGGGCGTGGAGAACGGCGGCTTCTGGGAGAACACGACCCGGGGCGCGTTGCAGGCCATGCTCCACGCCGCAGCCCTGGGCGGGCGTACGCCCAAGGACCTGTACCTGTGGTCGCTCTCCCCCGCCGCCGCGCAGGACGCCGTCGCCATCTTGCGCGCCCACCCGGCTGCGGCGCACGGGTGGGGCGACGGGCTGGACGGCATGATCAACGGTGACCCGCGCACCCGCGACAGCCTCTGGATGGGCGTCGGACAGGCACTGGCCTGCCTCGCCGACCCCGCCGTCCTGGCCGCCGTCAGCCCCGACCCGAACGAAGTGTTCAACCCCGAGACATTCCTCCGTGAGCGCGGCACGCTGTACCTGCTCGCCACCGGATCCGGAGCCTCCGCCTCCAGCGCCCTGGTCGCAGCCCTGATCGAGGACCTCACCGAAACAGCCCGCCGCCTGGCCGCCCGATCCCCCGGACAGCGACTGGACCCGCCCCTGCTGCTCGCACTGGACGAGATCGGGAACATCACCCCACTGCCCTCCCTGCGCTTCCTCATGGCCGACGGCGGCGGCACCGGCATCACCACCGTCCCCGTCTTCAATCACTCGCACAAGCACGCGACCAATGGGGACCAGAATCCGCCGCCGCGATCTGGGACTCCTCCATCGTCAAGGTCGTCCTCGGTGGCACCTCCTCGGCATCGGACCTGCGGGACCTGTCTGCACTGCTGGGCGAGAAGGATGAGACCACGGACTCACTCACCATCGGTCACGACGGGTCTCGCTCCGTGCAGCGGTCACTACGCCGGATACCCGTGCTGCCGCCCGAGGCGATCCGCACCCTCCCGTTCGGCACCGGACTGGTGCTGCTGCGCTCGGCGCCGCCGATCATGGCCCGTCTGCGGCCGTGGACCAGGCGCGCGGACTCGGCCCAGCTTTCCGCCGGACGGACGGCGTTCGAGACCGGGCCGCATCTGCGTGCCGACGACATCGGCACGTCTGCGCCCGTCGGGCAGGATCAGCCCGAGGACGGTAGCCCGTCATGAGGTGCGCCCAGGGGCATAGGACATGGTGGCGAAGGTTTGCGCCCACGAGACCGGCGGAAGCCGGCGTCGATCATCTGCTCGTCTGTTCCGGTCGGTCACCGGATGCGCTGCGGGCAGGTGCTGGCGCCGCCGGTTACTCGTTGGGGCACTGCTCCGGGCCGAAGCCCATCTCGATGAGTGTCTGTGCCGGCAGACCTTCGGCGGTCTGTTCGGCGCACGGGCCGGTGAGCGGGTTGGCAATTTCCCACTCGGCGAACTTCCCAGCAGCCTCCAGGTCATGGTTGACGGCCGACTGTTCCTCGGGCGCGAACGCCAGATACTCCTCCACCGTCAGGTCCCCGACGCCGGACTCCTCCTCGGCAAGAGCTTCCAGCTCGGCCCGTGAGAAGCAGACGCCGTCCACGTAGACGCATGGGGTGCCGTCGAGCGCGAGTTCTTCGTCAGTGTCACGCTCGGCGGCTGTGGAGGCGACGTAAACCTGACTGGAAGTGGATTCCCAGTCGCTCTCGGCGATCCGCCAGTACCCGCCCTCAGCGTCATCTGCGGCCACCTCCAGGTAGATGCTGCCTTCACCGGTGGCGTTGGTGTACAGGTCTCCAACCGCCTCGAGGGTGTCCATGTCGGACCCCGTGTACGTGTTCCCGTCGGCAGAGACGTAGTCGAACGTGATCGCGTAGGCAGGGTCCTCGCTGGTGTTGCCCGTGTACGTGGCCGTGATCGGGACGGCGATGTAGACGTTGCCCTCCTCGGGTGAGACTGCCGACGGACTGAGATCGCAATTGCACTCTTCGACCTCGGCATCGACCACGGCCTGGGTGGCATCGGGGTCGGTCTCGCCGAAGGTGAGTTTCCAGTCGCCGAACTCGAAGGCTTCGCCGGGCACGAACGGATCGGAGCGGAACGTGCCCTTCACGGGCTTCGGTGTCTCGGACAGCCCCGGCTCAGCGGAAGGCTCAGTCTCCTGAGTGGCCTCGGTGGACTGCCTCGACTTTGGCTCGGGGTCATCAGCGGTACATGCCGACAGACCGGCAGCCAGGGCTGCGGCGGTCAGCGCTACAGCGAGCGTCTTGGTACGCATGACGTTCCTATGGGGGTTTGTGCTGGTGATGTAGCGGCAGCCGGCCCAACTGTTCATCGCGAGGCCACGCGCCACGAGTTCCGAGTGCGGCACCGATCTCCAGCAGCAGCTAATGGTCTGCGGCCGACCGCGGAGCTGAAGACATCCTCCAGAAGGCAGTTGCGGTACGCCACGCAGGCGTCCTCTTGACGGTACGTGGGGGCCGACCCGTATGCACTTCCGGCTCTCGTCACCGAACCGGACTCCCGTCAGCGGTGCGGTAGCGGCGATCGCCGACGCTGGGGGCACACCTGAGATGCACGAGCGCCGCCCGATAGCCGGTGCGTGATCGTCAGGAGTGTCGCCATGCCCCTCATCCCTACCTCCACGAGCCTGATAGGACGCCTGGCGGGCGACCCGCGGCTGCAGAGGTCCGCCGACGGCGTCGTGCACGTCCGGGTCCGCGCGGACGTCTTCCCGCCACGGCGTCGTCATGCCGACGGCACTCGGGAGAAGCAACCTCCGGTCACCGTCGACCTGGCCGGCTTCGACGAAGCAGCCGAGGCACTGCACCACCGGTTCCGGTTCGGCGACTGGTTCCTGGCCTCCGGACGCCTCAAGACGAACCGGAACGGCTCCCCGTCGTTCATCGCACGCCGGATCGGGCACGACGCCGCCAACGCGGACTACACCGTCCGACGCACCCGCAAGAGGGGCGCTCGCCGCCGGTCCGACGGCGACGGGGCCGGGCGTGTCCCGATCGCCGCAGGGCGCATCCTGCCCGACGGTGCCCATGCCGCCGAGACCGCGTGAACGGGGACCATCATGGACGAGAACCTGCCTTCAGCCCACGACCCCGAGTCGGAACCCTCGGACGCGGTCGTCTCGGACGCCGAGAGCCTTCTGGACGCCTACCTCGCGAACGCCTTCGCGCTGCCCGCTGACGTCGCAGCCGTGTACGACGACGGCAGCGAGGAGTTCGACGAAGACGCCGACGGAGACGAGGGCGGAAACTTCCTCACCAGCACACCCGCTGACGGTGCCGCGCGTGAACGCGGCACCGGAGCGTCGTCGGACGCCGAGCCGCTCGGCGAGGTGCCGCTCCAGCCGATGAACCTTCGAGCCCTGACTTCCACCGAGGCGGAGATCTACTGGCGGGTCCTGGACGACTGGGTCACCTGGCTGCGCCACGAATACGGCCTCGGCGTCACACACATCCCGCCGCTGTGGCACCGGCACGCGGCGTTGCGCTGGGAGCTGTCGGCCCTGCACACCGCGTGGCTCGCGTCCTACCACCCGGAGGCATCCGCCCTCGCCCCGGCGGCCTGGCACCGGGAGTTGGCCGAGTCGCTGCGCCGCCTGCACGACTGGGTCGGGCAGTCCGGCACCACGCTCACCCAGGACCGTCCGACGGGTGTAACGCTCTGGCCCGGTGAGCCGGGTTTCGGTGCCGCCGAGACGTGGCAGAACGCTGCCGAGCCCACGTCCATCACCGACCGGGCGGCGGACTTCGAAGCGTGGCTCGCGGACGACATCGCTGCCCGCCGCGCCGTCGAGGCCCGGGTGCGCGCGTCGCTACCCACGCTGGGCGGGCGGCCCCTGTCCGGTAGGGGGCGGTCGTGATGTTCGACGACGACCTCGAACACGCTCTCAACCGGGCCTACGGCGACGACGAACACGCCAAAGCCGCCATGAGGGCGGACGTGGTCGCGATGCACGACCACGACGCTGCGGACGCCGCTCCCGCCTACCAGCTGACCGCCCGCAAGCTGTGGGGCGCCCTGCGCGTCCTGGGGATCTCGGGTGGACGGATGCTGGTGCTCGGACAGGACGCTGAACTGTTCGCCGGCCTGCCGGTCGAGGAACGCCGACTACGCGCTGGTGACCATGCCGGGTTCACCGCGTCCATCCCGACCACCACCGCCGTGTCACGGGCGGAGATGGCACCGCACCCGAACCTGCACCTGCACACCTGGCAGAGCGACCAGAACAAGGGCCGGTACGACGTCGTGATCGCCGTGCCCGGCTACACCGACGTCGTCCTGCACCGCGAGAAGGCAGCCACAGAGCGCCGCGCCAGGCAGATACTCGGGCTGGTCGGCTGCCTGGCGAACACCGACGTCGGCGGCTATACAGTCGGCCTGGTCTCCCGCGACGTGCTCGACGACGGGGACGTCGACAGTCGCCGTCTGCTGACGGAGTTCGGTGAGCTTGTCGGTGCCCTGCGCCTGCCGTCGGGCGCGCTGCGTGACAACCCGGGGAACGACGCCGTTGTGGACCTGATGATCTTGCGCCGCCACGACGGAGCTCCCCTCAAGCCACACCAGTTCCTGCCCTCCCCGGTGCAGGACCTGCGCGGCGACCAAGTCCGCGTGAACCAGTACTTCCTCAACCACCCGAACCACGTCCTGGGGCAACTCGGCACACGCACGAGTCCGTGGGGCCCGCCGGAACCGGTCGTGCATCCCACCGGTCTGGGCCTGGACCGAGACCTGACCGCCGGGCTCGCCGCAATCACGTCGCACGCACGCGACGCCGGTCTCACGGCCGCGACGGCGCAGTGTCCCGACCTGGACGCCCCCATCGACTACACGCTCGTGCACCGGAGCGACGTCGACAGCATCCGGCGTCGGGTCCAAGCGCTGCGCGCCTCCAGGGTCCGCCCAGCAAACGAGCGCCGGCCAGCTCAGCCGGAAGGCCCCGATCTGCGTAACCCGCGCCGCGACGACGGCGCCGGCCCTCACCTGTGAAGTCCCGGCCGCCGGTCGCGGCCCAGCACGGAAGTCAGGACATGAACGCCAACTCTCAGGCCATCACCCTCAAGGCCGCTCTCGGACTTTCCCGCGCCGACGCGCTCATGCTCGGCGTCCACGGCCGGGACGCCGCGGCGAACGCCCGGCGTCTCGCCGTCGCGCAGGCGATTCGCGAGGAGTATCAGCGGGTCTCCGATGCAGCGTATGGCCGGGCTGCCGATCGGAAGGACGTCATGAGCGAGCCGTATGTGCCCGCGCCGTTCGGGCTGGTCCAGCTGATCCGCGCCGAGGGAGACGTACGAGCCGTCGTCGGCCAGCCCGACTTCGAAGACCTGGTCCTGGACGACATGGGCCACGGATACCGCGAGGAGCTGGTCAACGACGAGGACGGCACCCGATACGAAGGATTCGGGCCAAGCCGGATGGACCTGGCCGAGGCCAGCTACCAGGCCGCGCTGATCCATCAGGAACTCCGCTCCCGCGGCATCGTGGACGGCGAACCAATCACGCGCACACCCGTGGAGAACGCCCTCATCGACCACCGGGTCGAGGCCACCGGCGCTGACCGGGACGAAACCCGACAGTTCCTCGACGACCTGGTCAGCCAGCACCGCGGCACCGACCTGGCCGACGCCCTCCAGACCTACCAGTTCTTCCCCAAGGGCTCCCTCCCCGTCCCGCACAACGGTCTCTGGATCGGCCGCACGCTGCGCGACGCGCCCGAGGCTGCCATTGATCTGGTCAAGGAACGCATCGACAACGCCGCCCGAGCCGTGGCCGAGTACATCCCGTGCGCCGATCTGTACGCGCACATGGGCGACGGCAACTACGCCACCTACGGCGGCACCCTCAAGATCGGCTTCGGCGAGCGCAAGCCCGACGACGGCTACGACGAAGCCGACATCGACGGCGAACGCGACGCCACCTGGACCTTCTCCAGCCACGCCCACACCCAGATCACCACTTCCACCCTCACCATCGACGCCGACCCCACCGACGTGGCCACCTGGATCACCGACCAAGCACGCCAGGCTGCCTCCCCCGCCTACGTCGCTTGGGAGGCCCGGCGACGACTTGAAACGCCGCGCCTGAACAGGGCCGACCGCGCCGGCCTCTCCAACGCCGCGCCGCCGACCGCCATGGGCCTGGCCGGCCCCTGGAGCACCGGACCGGACATCGAGCCGTTCTGACCCGATCACAGCAAGGGAACACAACGAAGGAACACCGAGAGAAGCAAGGGAGCAGACCATGGAAGACCAGCCACTGAACGTCGGGGACTACGTCGCCCGACTTCCCTACGCCGTCGGCCACCAGCTCGGGAACGAGGACCTCGTCGTCGGCGCCTTCGGCGCCAACCACCGCTCGATCGTGCAGATGGTGACCCCGTGGGACGAGCAGACACCCGTCGTCGACGTCGCCGAACAGATTGCCCGGATGCTCTCCCGCATCGAACAGCCCGCCGCACTGACCGTCGTCGGATACGGACCCCACGGAGGCCTGCGCGCCCACCAGCTCGCCAACAATCTCCAGCCAGCGGTCCAGACCACCGTCCTACCGATCCATGTGCACGACGACACCTGGAGAGTCCTCTTCGACGACCGGCACGGCCACTGGACCCTTCCCCAGCCGGTCCCCGACCACGCCGCCGAACTGGCCACCCGCGGCGTCCTGGCCCCCGCCGCGTCCCGGACGGCCCTCGAAGCGTCCATCGCGCCCCTGCCCGAGCCGACGTTAACCACGCTGAACGCCGCAAAGGCCACCGAGCTCGACGGCCTATCCCCACAACAACGCGCCGCACTCGCGACCACGACCCTGGATCGAGTCGCTACTGCCCGACGAGACGACCCCGCACAGATGTGCCTTCTCGCGCACCTGGTCACGAACGACGTGATCACGCGAGACGCGGTCCTGGCCCACACGCTCGAAGACCGCATCCACGACGACCGCATTGACGCCCTGGTGCGCACTTTCCGCGCAGCCCCGCCCGAGCAGCGCCTCCAGCTCGCGGTCCTCGCCGCCGCTGCCACCTACTTCGCCTGCTGGCACGCGCCGCAGGTCCGCGGCCTGCTCAAGCACGCCGACCCCCTCGCCACGTTCCCCAAACTCATCACCGCCGCACTCAACGCCGGCTTCGACCCCCGCAAGGCACACCACACCGTACGGAACGGAGCCGCCGAAGGACTCCAGCAGGCACAGGAAGCATGGACCGCAGCCCACAGCCACACCCTCGACCCAAACCCTGACGGCCCGACGCCAGCCAGGACCGACGCTGTGCGCAGCGAGCCGACAGCAGCTCCGACCACGCCGCCGCGAACAGGCCGAAGCGCGCCTGGCCTGTGAAACGGGCACCGTCGCCAGGCCACGAACCGCAGACCCTCGATCGCACACCGTCCGGTCCAGCGCACACGCCCCAGGGCACGGGCACGCTCGCCTTCTCACCCAGCCGGGGAACTTCATCCTCGGCGCGGCGCCCGTCAGCGACCTGCATTGACACGTGTGAGGCCCGGGGACGGCGACAAGATCGGCGTCCTCCGCCACATCGACCAGTGACGTCACCTGTCGTAGTCGTCCGGGGTTTCCAAGCTCGTCATGAAGTCGGCGAAGGAGTCGGCGATCTTCTGGGGTACACGGTCCTCGTCGATGTAGGCGACTGCGGGCTCGCCGGCCGGGCCGAGGGCGCGGTAGTCGAGCATGACGGTGTCGTGGCCGCCCGACGGAGTCGCGCAGAGAACCACGCCGATGGGCGGGTAGCCCCACTCGCGGATCAAGTAGTCACTGCCGGTGTCATCCTCGTTGTAGAACCCGCGCGGACCGCCGATCCCGAGGATGGCGTCGATCTCGAAGTGGTCGGGGGCCCACGATGTCGGGGTGGTCATCCGGAAGAACGTGCCCGCCGGGACGCCGCCGTTGCACTGGTACAGCAGGTCAACCAGGGACGTCGGCAGGCAGTACCCGAACTTCTCCTCAGCCGCTGAGACGAGCCCGTCGGTGAGGTCAGGCCCGGTCCAGTACGTCGAGGCACGGAGGAAACCGCCAGCGGTCATGGCTTCCCTCCTCACCACTGAACTTACGAAAGCGTGGCGCCCGGCCTGCCATCATCCTTTCCCGGCAACCTAGCGGCGCGATGCGAATGAGGATAGCGGTGCCCCGTTGGCCGCTGTGGCACGCGCTCTTGCCACGAGGACTGCCTGAGCACGAGACCGAAGGCATCCGTGCAGCACCAAGCCACCGCATGAGTCGTGCTTCAGGATCACTCCTGAATGAAAACTGCAATGAACAGGTGTCGGCGGACTCCCTTCCTGGGCGACATCGGGGCAGACGGACGGCCCGTGGCCTCGAAGGCCACGGGCCGCACGGTACTTGTTGTTGGTACTTTCACCTCGCACCCGGGATCCGGATCAGCAGCGCCGTCCGCAGTTCGTCGGCGTCGATCCGGATGAGCCGCCCGACGCGGTACGCGCGTACGGTCCCGTCCGCGATCCGCCGTCGGATTGTCTTCACCGACACGCTCAGGTTCTGTGCGGCCTCGGTGAGAGAGATGAGGTTGCCACTTGGCACACTTTTATTGGAGTTCGGGGTGGAGGTCCGAGTATTCATCGTGGTGCTCCGTCCTCACGGCGCCGTCGGCCGCACTCGCCAGGAAGGTACGCTCGCGATGTCCAGCACTGCCCACGAACGTCCGGGTGGGACCCAGCCGAACCGTCCCTTCCCGCCAAGGTGGCCGGCGCAGCCCGACTCCCGGACAGGCTCTTCTGGACCTGCCGACGCCGTGGAATACCGCGCCCATCATCTCGGAAGTCCTCTGCTGTTCCCCCCTTGGCATGGCCATGGGAGTCATCCCGCAGTCCCGGCCTTGCCGACGTCGTCGCTGGTCCGCGCCCGAGTCGCACGCCGGTGCGCCAACTCGTCCTGAAACACCGCACCGACCTTCTCGGCGATCGCGTGGCGGCGCTCCTCGTCACCGACGTGCTGGTAGCGCAGCGCGACCTCGGGCGTGGAGTGGCCTGCGATCGCCATCAGCTCGGCGAGGGTCGCGCCGGATCTCGCTGCCCAGGTCAGCGCCGTGTGGCGGAGGTCGTGGACATGCAAGTCCGCCAGCCCGACCTGTTCCCTCGCGCCCTGCCACCACGACTCGATGACCGCGACCGAGAGCACGCCGCCGCTCTTGGCCGGGAACACGATGCCACCTGGCCCCGGCTCCGAGAACCGATCGATGTGCTCCCGCAGGATTGGGACGACGAACGACGGAATAGCGATGTCCCTGCGCGAGCGCTTCGTCTTGGGGTCACCGATCTTGTAGTTCCGGCCTGGGACCGCGACGGTGCCGCGCACCTGGACGACGGCGCGCTCGGGGTCGTCCAGGGTCAGGTGCCTGCACATCAGGGCGCGCATCTCTCCCTTGCGCAGCCCGGTCGTCGCGAGCAGCGGGACGAATGCCCGCAGATAGTCGGGCAGCAGGTCGGTGAGCTGCCACATCTGCTCGGAGGTGAGGACCACCGGCTCGTGCAGAGGGTCGTACTGCAGGCCGCCCTTGACCTTGGCGGGCGACACGTCCAGGAGTTCGTGGTCGACAGCGTCGGCCAGGATCGACGACAGGACCTGGTAGGCGCTGTACAACGCTCCGCGCCCGTCGGTGTTGCCCTTGTAGCCGCGCGCCCGTCGCTCGTCGGCCTCCTTCGCGAGCGTCACCGCCAAGGTCATGTACCACGTCGTTACATCCATCCGGGTGAGATCGGCCAGCGGGATGTCGCCCAAGGCCGGAAGGATCCGCTTGTTCAGCATCCGGCGGTACCTGTCGCGTGTGGAGGTCCTGAGCGCCTTGTTCACCATCGAACGCTCGGCCCAGTCCCGCAGCGTGATCGCCTGCTGGGATCGGGCACGTTCCGCGGCGTCGCGCACCTTTGGCGGTGTCCACTCGCCGCGGTCGATGAGGATCCTCTCGGCGTTCAGCCACGCTTCGCCCGCCATCTTGTCGACGAAGGGGCGCTCGTGCCGTTCGGTATCGGGTCCGGTGTAGCGGGCGCGCCAACTGGTCACCTCCCCGGTCTTCCTGTTCTTGCGCGCCTCCAGCGCTCCGAACATCCGGCGGGTCGTCTCCTTGGCCATGGGTCGTCCTTTCCCCCACCCCACAGGTGCAACCGCGCCGCCCACACTCCACGAGCAACGACACGACCATCGACGCCAGCCCCCAGGAGCCCGAAGTGTGGGGCACCAGTGGGGTTTCGGGTGGCCACTGGAGGCCACCCGGGTCCACCACCGCTCAGCAACGCAAGGCTGCACACTGGCGAAACGACGCGCCCTGCCGAGGTAGTCGACGCAGAACCGGCAGAGCAGTACGTTTCCCCCATGAGCGACGAGCGCCAGATCACCTCTGACGACAGTGACGCCACCGAGGACGACGGCCGGATCGAGCGGTTGCGGGAGCTCCTGACCGCCCCGATCAAGATTCCCGACTCCGAGAGCGGCGCCCGCTCCGGCGACGAGGCCGGCGAAACCGGCGAACCCGAGGAGTACCCGGCGCCGTCCGTCGACATCCCGCCGCACGTGCGCGCCGCCGCCGAGGCCGCCGCGCACGCCGGCGACGACGAGCCGCGCCGGACGAAGACCGGCAAGAAGCGGCGCACCTGGGCCGACGCCTTCCTCGACACGGGCACGCGGGACCTGTCGGCCGCCGGGGGCGACGCCGCCACCCAGCTCCTGACCCGGCTGGACGACCTCGACCGGCGCACCGGCGAGGACGTCGCGAACGCGCGGGCCCGCGCCGAGGCGGCCGCCGACGCCGCCGCCACCGCGCAGGAGGGCCTGGAGGAGGCCCGTGCCGCGACGCGGGAGGCCCGCGAGGCCGCGACCGCACGCCTCGACACCGTCGAGCGGCGGCTCGACGCCGCCACCGCGTCCGCCGAGGCCACCGACCGGGCCGTCACCGGCCTGCGGACGGAGAACACGGCCCGGGACGACGAGATCGCCCGCCTCACCACGGCGCTGGCCGACGCCGAGAAGTCCGCCGCCGCCGTACGCGACGAGGCGGCCGGAGCGGCCCGGCGCGCGGGCACGGCCACGCTCGTCGCGGTGGTCGCCGTCGTGCTCGCACTGGCCGCCCTGGGAGCGGCGTTCGCGCTCTGACCCGTACGACGCCGCCACCGGCACGTCTCCAGCACGTCTCCGGCCTGCCCATCGACGGCGTTCACGCTGGTACCTTCTTCGCCATGGCGCCCCTCGACGACTCACCGCGGCACGCGACGCCCCGATCTCAGCGGGCTTCCTGGGACCCCCGGCCCCTCCTGGCCGATCTGAAGGCCGGGGTGCAGGCGCAGCTGGCCCGGACCGAGTCGCCGGAGACCGATCTCGCCGGAGACGCGACCGTCTCCCAGCCCACCGTCGACGCGGGCATGAGCGACCCGGCGGGCGGCGAGCACGCCCGTGTCGGGGGATCGGCGATGGTGCACGCCCCGTCCTCCGCCGAGAGCAAGGACCGCAAGCACCTGCGCCGCGCCGCCGAGGCCGCCGAGGCCGCCGCCGCGCAGGCCGCGGGCGCCGCCTCCCAGGCCGCCATCACCGCCGAACGGGCCCGGTCCGACGCGCGGGTGGCCCGCGAGGAGGCCGCCGCCGCACACGCCGCCGCCGGCTCGGTGGTCGGCGAGCTGAGCGCCGCCCGCGAGGAGGTCACCGTGCTGCACCAGGCACTGGAGCACGTCCAGGCCCGTGCCCGGCGCGACGTGCTGATCGCGTGGGTCACCGCCGGGGTCGCGCTCGTCGTCGCGGTGGCCGGCCTCGTCACCGGGTAGGCGGCCGGAACCCGGCCTCCGGGCTCACGCCTCCAGGGCCCTGGCGCGCACGCCGGCGGCGTCCCAGAGCATGCCCAGGTGATCGACCGGGCCGTGCCCGCCCGGCGCGCCCACCCGCAGGCTCTCGCCCCGCGCGATGGCCGCACGCAGCCACGTCGTCGCACGCCGCAGCGCCTCGGGCCACGAACCGGTCACCACGCGCAGCGTCGCCAGCGCCGAGGAGAGCGAGCACCCGGTGCCGTGCGTGCTGGTGGCCGTCAGGCGCGGCCCGCTGACCCCGGCCAGTTCGCCGTGGGCCGAGACCAGCGCGTCCTGCGTGTCGGAGGTGAGCAGGTGGCCGCCCTTGGCCAGCACCAGCACGTCGTGCACGGCCGCCACCTCGCGCGCCTGGGCGACGGCCTGCTCCCACGTGACGGCCTCCGGCCCGCCGGTGAGCACGGCCAGCTCGGGGATGTTCGGGGTGACGACGTCCGCGAGGGACAGCAGGTCCCGCAGCGCCGCCTCCGCGGTCGGTTCCAGCAGGCGGTCGCCGCTGGTGGCGATCATCACCGGGTCGAGCACGACCACGGGCGGGCGGACACGCTCGAGCCAGACACCGACCACGTCGGCGGCGCGCGCCGTGCCCAGCATCCCGATCTTGACCGCGTCGATCTCGATGTCGTCGCTGACGGCATCCAGCTGCTGCGCGACGAACGCCGCGGGCGGCACGTGCACGGCCCGCACTCCCCGCGTGTTCTGCGCGGTCAGGGCGGTGATCACGGCCATGCCGTAGCCGCCGTGGGCGGCGATCGACTTCAGGTCCGCCTGGACGCCCGCCCCGCCGGACGGGTCCGAACCGGCGATCGACAGCACCCGTGGGACGTTCATGCCGCCACCGCCGTCGTCTCCGTCGGCGCCGCGCTCGCGGCCCGTGGACGCTCCTCAGCTCTGCGCATCTCGACATTCCCTTCGCCGGCACGACCAGGATCAGGTTCGACGGGTGTGTTCTCAGCTGCCACACAAGCAGCACCCCGTGTCGATTTCTTTCCCAGTTTACGCGGCGAAAAACTGGTTTGTCGAGAAAAGTCCGGCTCGGCGCGGTGTACGATCCATCACACCCGGGTCAAGTGTGCACCACGAGTCGGCATGGCCGGGACCCTCATGCTCCGGCCCTGGCCAGGACCGCTCGGGCGTGGCGCAGGACCGGTTCGTCCACCATCACGCCGTCCAGCGCGAACACCCCCGCGCCTCCCCCGGCCCCATGGTCCGCCGCCGCGGCCAGGATCCCCTCGGCGCGCGCCACCTCCTCGGCGGACGGGGCGTAGGCGTCCCGGATGACCGCGACATGCCTCGGGTGGATGCACGCCGTGGCGGCGAAGCCGGACGCCACCGCGTCCACGGCCTCCGCGCGCAGGCCGTCGAGGTCGTCGAGGTCCAGGTGCACCGCGTCGATCGCCTGCTTCCCGGCCGCGCCCGCGGCCAGCAGGACCGTCGCCCGGGCCTGCCGCGCCACGTCCCGGTACGCCCCCGGGGCGCGTTCGCCCGGGCCGAACCGGCTGGACGTGCCGCCCAGGGAGGCGACCAGGTCCTCGGCGCCCCACATGAGGGCGACGACGTCCTCCCGCCGGGCGAGCCCGGCCGCGTCCACGACGCCGGCCGCCGTCTCGCACAGTGCGACGACGTCGAGCCCGCCGAGCACCGGCAGGCGCGCGTCCGCCTTGGCGACCATGACCGTGCGGAACGGCGTGGCCCGTACCGCCGCGAGATCCCGCTCGTGGTCGGGCGTCCCGGGCGGGTTGACGCGCACGATCGTGCGCTCGGGCACCAGGGCGGCGCCGTCGTCGGCCACCGCGCGACCCGCGGCGATCAGCGCCTCGCGCGCGGCGGGCCGCGCCCCGGGCGCGACGGCGTCCTCCAGGTCGAGGATCACACCGTCGGCCCGGGACGCGGCCTTGGCGAACCGGTCCGGCCGGTCCGCCGGGCAGAACAGAAGCGCCGGTCCGGGGATCACGACCCGTCCCCCGGTGCCTCGGCGGCCTCGTGCGCCGCCCGCGTCCAGAACAGGCCGTTGCGCACCGCGCGCGCCACGACCGCGTCGTCCTGGTTGCGGCCCACGTGCTCCAGCGTGACGACCCCCTGGCCCGGCCGGGACGCCGAGACCCGCTTGGCCAGCACGTTCGTCTCGGCGTACACCGTGTCGCCGTGGAACACCGGGGCCGGGAAGTCGACCTTCTCGAACCCGAGGTTCGCCACGAGCGTGCCGAGCGTGACCTGCCACGTGGACAGGCCCACCATCGTGGACAGGGTCCACATCGAGTTCATCAGCCGCCGGCCGAACGGCTGGGTCGCCGCCCAGGCCGCGTCCAGGTGCAGCGGCTGACCGTTCATCGTGAGCGTGGTGAACTGCACGTCGTCGGCCTCGGTGGCGGTGCGGCCGGGCCGGTGCAGGTACCGGTCCCCGACCTCCAGCTCCTCGAAGTACCGACCCCGCTGCAGGATCTCGCGGTCCTGCCCGGGCGCCGTCGGCTCCGTCACTGCAACCCCATCTCCCGGGCCAGCACCATCAGCTGCACCTCCGTGGTTCCCTCGCCGACCTCCAGCACCTTCGAGTCCCGGTAGTGCCTGGCCACGGCGTTCTCGTTGAGGAAACCGTACCCGCCCCAGATCTGCGAGGCGTCGCGCGCGTTCGCCATGGCCGCCTCCGAACCGATGAGCTTGGCCAGGGACGCCTCCGCCTTGAACGGGACGCCCGCGACGAGCTTCTGCGCCGCGTCCATCCACGCCAGCCGCGCCGAGTGGGCGCGCGCCTGCATCCGGCCCAGGGTGAACGCGACGTGCTGGTTCTCCCCGATCGGACGGCCGAACACCTCGCGCTCCTTGGCCCGGGCGAGCGCCTGCTCGTAGCAGCCCAGCGCCGCCCCCGCGCCCAGCGCCGCGAACGCCACGCGACCCTCGTCCAGGGCCCGCAGGAAGTTCGCGTACCCGCGGCCCTGCTCCCCCAGCATGGCCGAGTGCGGGACCCGCACGTCGGTGAACGTCAGCGGGTGCGTGTCCGAGGTGTGCCAGCCGACCTTGTCGTAGGCGGGGCCCACCTCGAACCCGGGCGTGCCCGTCGGCACGACGAAGCACGTCAGCTCCGGACGGCCGTTCTCCCTGCGGCCCGTCACCGCCGTGACCGTGACCAGCGACGTGATCGGCGTGCCGGAGTTGGTGATGAACTGCTTGGAGCCGTTGATGACCCACTCGTCGCCGTCACGCACGGCCGTCGTGCGCGTGGCGCCGGCGTCCGAGCCGGCCTTGTCCTCCGTCAGCCCGAACCCGGCCAGCGCCCGCCCGGACAGCAGGTCGGGCAGCCAGCGGCGCTTCTGCTCCTCGCTGCCGTGCCGGAAGATCGGCACGATCCCGAGCCCGACGCCCGCCTCCAGCGTCACCCCGAGCGACTGGTCCACCCGGCTGATCGCCTCCACGGCCAGGCACAGCGACACGTAGTCCTTGCCCTGCCCGCCGTACTCGACCGGGAACGGCAGGCCGAACAGGCCCATGTCCCCCATCCGGGCGATGATGTCGACCGGCAGCTCGCGCTTGGTGTCGTAGTCGTAGGCACGCGGCGCGACGACCTCGTCCGCGAAGCGGCACACCTCGTCGTACAGCTTGGCCTGCTCGTCGGTGAGCAAGTACTTCATGGTTCCTCCCAGGGTGTCGGGATCGACCGGGACCGCCAAGGGTTGTGCGGTCCCGGGGGTCTTCTTCTCAGGGTCTCAGCCCGCGGCGCCGGGGGCAGCGGGCCTCTCGTCGTCGGCCGGGCTCGGTTCACCGGCGCCGGCCGGGCCGGCCGTCACGGTCGCGACCACCTGGTCGCGCCGCACCTGGTCGCCCACGGCCACCCGCACCGTCGCCGTGCCGTCGTGCGGCGCGTCGAGCGGATGCTCCATCTTCATCGCCTCGACGACGACGAGCGTGTCGCCCGCGCCGACGTCGCCGTCCTCGGCGACCCAGGCGACGGTGCCGGGCATCGCGGCGCGCACGTCGGGCCCGGCGGCCTCGCCGTCCTGGGCCGCGGCGGCCCGCGCGGCCCGGCGAGCGGCGGCCGCCTGCGCGCGCGTGGGGGCGGCGAGGGCCAGGGTGCGCCCGGCCCGGTGCAGCCAGACGGTACGGACGCCGCGCCCGGACTCCTGCACGACGGCGGTCGTGGGCGGGGTCTCACGCGAGGTCGCGGAAGCCGGTTCCGCGGACGACGCCGCCGCGCGGTGTGCCGCCCCTCGAGGTGACGCCGGCGCCGGCGCCCCCGGCGACTCCTGCCCGTCCGCGATCGGCCCGTCCGTCGTGACCAGGCGGCCCGCTATCTCGTACCGCACGGGCTCGGGCGGCGCGCCCGGACGGAAGCCGTCGAGTGTCCACGGGCCGGGCGGCGGGACCGTCTCGTCCAACCTCGGCGCCTGGTGTGCCCCGGCCACGGCCGGCCACGTCTGCCCCGTCGCCCGCGCCACCGCGAACCGGCGGACCCGGGGGTACGCGGGCTTCTCCGGATGGTGCAGTGCCAGCGCCCGTGCCGCGGCCGTGAGGTCGGCGTCGTCCGGTTCGGGTTCGGCGGGGTCGCCGGCGCGTTCGATCAGGCCGGTGTCGATCCGTCCGGCCCGGACGTCGGGGTGGGCGAGGAGTTCCCGGAGCCAGCCGGTGTTGGTCTCGACGCCGAGCACGACGCTGCCGGCGAGGGCGCGGTCGAGGCGGTCCAGGGCCTGGGCGCGGTCGGTGCCGTGGGCGATGACCTTGGCGAGCATGGGGTCATAGTCGCCGCCGATCACGCTGCCGGTGGCGATGCCGGAGTCGACGCGGACGCCGGGGCCGGCCGGCTGGGCGTGGGCGAGGACGGTGCCGGTGTCGGGCAGGAATCCGCGCGCGGGGGCCTCGGCGTAGACGCGGGCCTCGACGGCGTGCCCGTGCGGTTCGACGTCGTCCTGGGCGAGCGGGAGTTTCTCCCCCGCGGCGACGCGGAGCTGGAGCTCGACGAGATCGAGCCCGGTGACGGCCTCGGTGACGGGGTGCTCGACCTGGAGGCGGGTGTTCATCTCCAGGAACCAGAAGTCGAGCGCGGCGGGATCGGGCGCGGCAGGGTCGGGGGCCGCTGGATCGCAGGGTGCGTCGGCACGGTGCCCGGTCGGCAGGCCGGGCACGAGCATCTCGACCGTTCCGGCGCCGACGTACCCGCAGGCGCGTGCGACCTCGCAGGCGGCCTCGCCCATGCGGGCGCGGATGGCACGGGCGACGTCGTCGGGCAGACCGGCGAGCAGGGCCGACGGCGCCTCCTCGATGACCTTCTGGTGCCGGCGTTGCAGGGAGCACTCGCGCTCACCGAGGTGGATGACGGTGCCGTGGGTGTCGGCGAGGACCTGGACCTCGATGTGCCGCGGGTCGGGTACGTACCGTTCGAGGAGCAGGGAGTCGTCGCCGAACGCGGCGGCGGCGACGCGGCGGGCCGAGACGAGGGCGGCGGGCAGCGCGGCGGCGTCCTCGACGACCTGCATGCCCTTGCCGCCGCCGCCCGCGGCGGGCTTGACGATGAGGGGGAACCCGACGTCGCCGGCGGCGGCGAGGAGGTCCGCGTCGGAGGCGGCGGATCCAGGGGCGCCCGCGCCGCCGGTCGCCCCGGTTGTGCCGGGCAGGACGGGGACACCGCGGGCGGCGACGAGGTCGCGGGCGGAGATCTTGTCGGCCATGGCCTCCATGGCCTCGGGCGGCGGCCCGACGAGCGTGATCCCGGCCGCCGCACAGGCGCGGGCGAAGGCGGGGTTCTCGGACAGGAAGCCGTAGCCGGGGTGGATGGCGTCGGCGCCGGCGGTGCGGGCGGCGCCGATCACGGCGTCGATGTCGAGGTACGACGACGTCGCCGGGGCCGGGCCGATCCGTACCGCCGTGTCGGCGAGGCGGGTGTGGGGCGCTCCGGCGTCGGCGTCGGAGTGGACGGCGACCGAGCGGATGCCGAGGCGGCGCAGGGTGCGGATGACGCGCACGGCGATCTCGCCGCGGTTGGCGACGAGGACGGTGCGGAACGGGCGGTCGCCGGAGGAGCCGGCGCCGAGGCGGGCGGCGTGGGACGGCACGTCGGACCGGACGTCGGACGGGAGGTCGGGGCCGGCGGTGTTCTGGCTGGTCATGGTCGTCTCCCCCTCACATCCGGAACAGGCCGAAGCGCGGGGTGGCGCCGGCGTCGTCGAACGGGACCCGCGAGCACACGTCGAGGGCCATGCCCAGGACGCGGCGGGTGTCGAGCGGGTCGAGGATGCCGTCGTCCCAGCCGCGCGCGGTGGCGTGGTACGGGCTGCCGGCGCGTTCGTAGGAGTCGCGGACGGGGGCCTCGAAGGCGGCCTGCTCGGCGTCGGACCAGGTACCGCCCGCACCCTCGATCTGGTCGCGCTTGACCGTGGACAGCACGGAGGCGGCCTGCGGGCCGCCCATCACGGAGATGCGGGAGCCCGGCCAGGACCACAGGAAGCGCGGGGAGTAGGCGCGCCCGCACATGGAGTAGTTCCCGGCGCCGAACGAGCCACCGACCATCACCGTCAGCTTCGGCACGCGCGTGGAGGCGACGGCGGTGACCATCTTGGCGCCGTCCTTCGCGATGCCGCCGGCCTCCGCGTCGCGGCCGACCATGAAGCCGGTGATGTTCTGCAGGAACAGCAGCGGGATACCGCGCTGGTCGGCGAGTTCGATGAAGTGGGCGCCCTTGCGGGCGGACTCGCCGAACAGGACGCCGTTGTTCGCGAGGACGCCCACGGGGTGCCCGTGCAGGCGCGCGAACCCGGTCACGAGGGTGGTGCCGTAGCCGGGCTTGAACTCGTGCCAGTCGGGGACGGGGCCGTCGGGGCCGGGCTCGGGCGCGGCGTCGACCAGGCGGAAGATCACCTCGCGGGCGTCGTAGGGGGCGTTGACGTCCACGGGGACGACGTCGTACAGCCCTTCCGGGTCCGACGACGGCGGCAGCGGGCGCGGGTTCACGTCCCAGACGGGTTCCGGGTCGGGGGGCAGGGTGCGCACGATGTCGCGGACGATCTCGCAGGCGTGCTCGTCGTCGTCGGCGAGGTGGTCGGCGACGCCGGAGCGGTGGGCGTGCAGCTCGCCCCCGCCGAGCTCCTCCGGGCTGACGACCTCGCCGATCGCGGCCTTCACCAGCGGCGGGCCGCCGAGGAAGATCGTGCCCTGGTCACGGACGATGACGGTCTCGTCGCTCATCGCGGGGACGTACGCGCCGCCCGCGGTGCACGAGCCGAGCACGGCCGCGATCTGCGGGATCCGCTCGGCGGACAGGCGGGCCTGGTTGTAGAAGATGCGGCCGAAGTGCTCCCGGTCGGGAAACACCTCGTCCTGCAGGGGCAGGAACGCGCCGCCGGAGTCCACGAGGTAGACGCAGGGCAGGCGGTTCTCGCGGGCGATCTCCTGGGCACGCAGGTGCTTCTTGACGGTGGCCGGGTAGTAGGTGCCGCCCTTGACGGTGGCGTCGTTGCACACCACCATCACGTGCCGGCCCTCGACGATGCCGATGCCCGCGATGACGCCGGCGCCGGGGACGGCGAAGTCGTCGTCGCTCAGGCCCTCGGCCTCGCCGGGGGTGCCGGCGGGCTTGTCGGCGGAGCCGCTGCTCGCGCCGGTGGCATACATGCCGTACGCCGCGAGCGCGGACAGTTCCAGGAAGGGACTGCCCTCGTCCAGCAGGCGGCGTACGCGGTCCCGGGGCAGCAGTTTGCCGCGCGCCAGGTGCTTCTCGCGGGATCGAGCGGGGCCGCCCTGGGCGGCGCGAGCGATCCGCTCACGGAGCCCGGCGGCGAGGTCGCGCTGCGTCGCCGATGACGCGGCAGTGGTGGTCGCCATGGGGGCAGCATAACCCGGCCGGGTTAATGGTGGTTAACCACTCGGCGGCGCGTCGGCTTAGACTGCGGCCGTGACACCCCGGCGCCGGCAGATCCTGGACACCGCGGCCGACCTGTTCGCCGCCCGCGGGTTCCACGGTGTGAGCGTCGGCGACATCGGGGCCGCCGTCGGCATCTCCGGGCCGGCCCTGTACAAGCACTTCACCGGCAAGGAGGACATCCTCGGGCAATGCCTGCTGCACGCCTCCGAACGGCTGCTGGAGGGAGCGCGGGCGCTGGCGGGGGCAGAGCCGGGTAGGGACGGTGGCGGCCGTCCGGGCGCGGTCCGCGACGACGACGGCAGCGCGGGCGATGGCAGCGGGAGCGGGAGCAACGCGAGCAACGCGGTTCGGGGCGACCGCGACCGCGACGACCACCGCGACGGCACGGACGTGGTCCGCGAAGGCTCCGATGCGCGTGCTACCAGCGAGATCTCCGGCACGAGCGACTCCTGGGAGAGGTCCGGCACGGACGTGGCACGGGAGGGGCGGTCACGCACGGGCGACGGCCCCGGCGACGCCCTGGACGCCCTGATCGCGTTCCACACCGACTTCGCGCTGTCCCAGCCGTCCCTCATCGTGATCCAGGAGCGCGAGTGGGGGTCACTCGGGGATCGCGCCCAGGCACAGGTCCGCGAGCGCCAGCTGGCCTACATCGAGGTGTGGACCCGCGCCCTGCGCCCGCATCGCCCGGACCTCTCGCCGGCGCAGGCACGGGCGGCGGTCCAGGCGGCGTTCGGCCTGCTCAACTCGACCCCCCACTCGGCCCGCATCAGCCGCTCAGCGATGCGCGGCCTCCTGACGCGGATGGCCCGGGCAGCACTGGCGCCCTGACCACGGTGCCTGACATCGTGCGCGTGCCGAACACGCCATTGCGCCGACCACGCCGTTATGACCCGTGAGAGCGCAACCATCGTGCGAATTGACGTGGTCGGCGCAATGGCGTGTTCGGCACGCGCACGGTCAGCGGGGCGGGATGGGGCGAGTCGGGGACCAGGACTCCGATCGCAGGACAGATCGGATCCTGGGCGTGAATTGGCCGGTGGTCAGTTCATCCGGATAGAAGCGGAGCATCGTGGTCCGGCCGGAGCCGATCATCCGGTTCTGCCGCACCGTGTCGCGGCGCAGTGCCGGTTCCCCGCTGTGGTACTCCGCACCGTCGATCTCGACGACGAGCCACCGGCCGCCGCCCAGGTACCAGAGCAGATCTCCCCGTCCGAGGAACTCGCCGTCGTCGTCGACAAGATCGCGCTGCAGGTCGTCCGGCGGCATCCCCGCGTCGACGCACAGGAGCCTCGCGCGGCTCTCCGGTGGCGACTCGGCCCGCGGATCCGACTCGCCGAACCAACCGTGACGGCCCGCGATGCCCCGCCGCCTCCGGGCGAGTTTCTGGGCGCGCTCGAAGCCGGCATCGTCCAGGATGCCCTGGTACCGCAGAGAGTCCATGACTGCTATCGCGGTGAACCGATCGAGTCGCGGCAAGGCCTGCGCCAGGGCCCAGTCCGCTGTTGCGACACGGCATCCGTCGATGATCACGGTTGACATCTCGAAGTCGTACTGCCGCACGATGATGCCCTCACGACTCCTCCGGTGACGGCCGAACGGAAGACCCACTTCCGGGTCGAACGTGACAGGCAGGCCCCAGGCACCCAGCAGGGCCAAGGCGGGCACGCTCACCGCAGCCGAATTGCGAACAGCCAGCACGCCCCGCCACGCGATGCGCAGACGGCCGGTGTCCAGCGGGTGGCGGTCCAGATCGGTCAAGCCGGTGTCGATGACGCCGCGGGCGGTCTTCGACCACTGACCTGATGTGATGAGTCTCTGCCGGACGTTCGGCCCGACTCCGTTCACCTCGCACTGGCCCACCGAGACGAGACCTGCCTGCCGCCGCGCCACCACGACCAGCTCGCTCGGTATCTCGACCCGGACGCCCATGCACCCATCGCACCACCCCGAACCACCCTCCGCCGCCTATCCACAGCCACTCACCCGCGAGCGCCGAGAACGCCATTTCGGCGACCACGCCATTGCTACCCGTGGGAGCGCGCTCATCGGGCGAAGCGGCGTGGTCGCCGCGGCCGTCTCGGGTGGGGGCGTGGGGTCAGCGGGAGGGGTGGGGCAGCAGTGCGTTGCCGTAGGCCAGGAGTTCGATCACCAAGGTCCTCGGGTTCTTTCCGCCGCCGCTCGCGAGCTCGCTGGTCTCCAGGCGGACGTTGCTCACGCCGGCGGCGCTGAGCCGCTCGGCTTCCTGCAGCATGCGCACGACGGCGAGCCGCCGCGCCAGATCGGTCTGCAGGGAGAGACTCGCGGCCCTTCCGCCGACCAGGGAACGCCATTGCGCCGCCCAGCGCGAAGGGGCGTCGGCGGCATAGGCCACGTTGCCGGCCACCAGCGAGACCGGCCCGTCGTGCTGCTGCTCGACGTTGGTCCGGAACAGGTGGCCGAGTCGCGGCTCCTCGGCGTCCAGGTACCTGATCAACCGGCCCCGGCGTGCGAACCCGACGACGAAGCGCGCGGCCGTGAGCAGCAGGACGAGCAGCGGCGGCAGGAGGATGACCGCAGCGCCCAGGACCAACGGGTCGACACCGGAGTCGGTCATGCGTTCTCCAGGACGACGGCAGTGCCGTAGGCGTACATCTCGGCGGCACCGGCCGCGACCGAGGCGGTCGTGAACCGGACGTTGACGACGGCGTTGGCACCCATCCGCCGGGCATCCTCGACCATCCGCTGGGTCGCCTCCGCGCGGCTCTCGGAGAGCAGTTCCGTATAGCCGCGCAGCTCGCCTCCGGCCAGGTTCTTCAGCCCGGCCATCAGATCGCGGCCTGCATGCTTGGTGCGCACGGTGTTGCCCTGTACCAGGCCCAGGACGCGGCCGACTCGGGCTCCGGGAACGGTTTCCGTATTGGTGATGAACACGCGCGTACGCTAGCCGATCTTGGCAGTTTGTCCCCTCCGCGCCCGGAGGCACGGCAACGGGTCCGGGCGACGGAGGCACAGGACCCTCACGCCACGAAGGCGGCGAGCACTCCCGCGCCGATGACCACCGCCCAGGGCGGCGTCTTCCACTGCGTCAGGGCCACGTAGGCCGCCACCACCAGTGCCAGGGCCGACGACGGCGACGGCGCCGCCAGGACGCCCTGGGTGAAGACCGGGTCGTAGAACGCCGCCGCCAGCAGTCCGACCACGCCCGCGCTCACCCCGGCCAGCGCCCGCTGCGCACCGGCCGCCCGGCGCAGCCGATCCCAGTACGGCAGCGCGCCCACCACCAGCAGGGCCGACGGCGCGAACACCGCCACCAGCGCGATCGCCGCACCCCACGCCCCGCCCGGCCCCGACGTCGAGACCGCGCCCAGGTAACCGGCGAACGTGAACAGCGGGCCCGGTACGGCCTGGGCCGCGCCGTACCCGGCGAGAAACTCGTCGTGGGTGACGGTGCCGGCCGTCTCGGCCTGCAACAGCGGCAGCACGACGTGCCCGCCGCCGAACACGAGCGACCCCGCCCGGTAGAAGGTATCGACGAGCCCCGCGATCCCGCCCGGGCCCGCGAGCGCCGCCCACAGCGGCAGCAACACGAGCGCCAGGGCGAAGGCGACGAGGCAGGCGATGGCCGCACCCGGGCTGACGACACCGGCGAGCCGCTCGCCGTCGTCGGTCGCCGAGCGATCATCCGCATCGTCACCGTCATCGGCTCCCGAACGGCCGTCCGTGCGACCGTCTGTGGGCGAGCCGCCGTCGCCCACCTCGCGCCCATCCGTGCGATCGTCGACCGCCAAGGCGCCGTCGGCAGGCGCTGCGCCCTCCGGGGCCGACGACGGCGGCGCGATCCACCAGAGTCCGGCCAGCCCTGCCGCGACGATCACCGCGATCTGGACCAGCGCGAGCGGCATGCCGGTGGCGGGCAGCAGGAGCAGCACGATCACGGCGCCGCCCGCGATCGTGGCGGTGGCCCGCGTGTTCGCGAGGCTGCGCGCCATGCCGAGCACAGCTTGTGCGACGACGGCGACGGCGGCCGCCTTGAGCCCGGTGATCCAGCCGGCGCCCTCCAGGTCGCCCACGGCGTCGACCCCGTACGCGAACCCGAGCAGCAGCAGCGCGGACGGGAGGGTGAACCCGGCCCAGGCGGCGAGCAGTCCCGGGATCCCGGCCCGGCGCCAGCCGATCGCCATGCCGACCTGACTGGATGCCGGGCCGGGCAGGAACTGGCAGAACGCGACGAGGTCGGCGTACGCGCGTTCGGAGATCCAGCCGCGCCGCTCGACGAAAGCCTCGTGGAAGTAGCCGAGGTGGGCGACGGGTCCGCCGAAGGAGGTGACGCCGAGCCGCGAGAACACGGCGAGCACCTCGCGCGCGGAGCCGGGACGGCCGACGGGTGACGTGGTTTCCATCGAGCCCCAACGTAGCGGGTGGCCCGGGCGACTCTCGGGAGGGGCCGGGTTTCCTCGGCCGGTCACCGACTCAGCGGTACCGGTTGCTCACGTACGTGCGGGAGAAGTCGCCCGGGATGGTGAAGTACTCGGCCATGACGCGGGCGGGGTCGGTGGCGAGCTCGCCGCGGCCGGGTACGTCGTCGCCGTCGTCCCAGCCCCAGGGGGCGTTGGCCGCGTTGGTGGAGCAGCCGATCGCCCAGTCGCCGCAGCCGCCGGACGAGTTCCCGGCGAACGTGCCCCAGCTCGCGAACGGCGCACCGTCGCGGCGGTCCCAGAGGCCACCGGGCTCGAAGATGTCGATGAGGCCGTAGCGCACGTCGCGGTCGTCGGGGTGCTCGGGCGTCTCGCCGGTGGCGGCCGGGTGGTAGACGACGCCGTCGCCGACGATGTCGTAGCCGCCGCGGGCCTTGAGCCCGTGCCCCTTGGCCTCCTGTGCGGTGACGGGGTGGGAGGCGCCGTCGTGCGGGTTCGTCGCCATCGGGAGGGTGCCGTCGACGCTCTCGCCCCCGCCGGACCAGGTGCTGCCCGCGGGCAGGTAGGAGTAGAAGTCGGTGTGCGCCACGGTGACGGCGGCCCGGAGCTTGCCGTACGGCGAGCCGTCCTTCTCGACGGCGAACAGCACGCCCTCGGCGTCGTTCTCGTGCTCCGTGTCGAAGAACGAGTCGGTCCAGTCACGCGGGTGGAAGAACATGTAGGTCAGGAACCAGTGGGTCTCGGTCTCCACGGAGGACCAGTAGGCGTACGCGTCCAGCGACCCGGAACCGGTGTTGTCCCAGTTGTTGGTGCCGTTCCAGTCGCCGTCGAAGTCGACGCGCGTGATGTAGTCGCTGCGCCCGCCCAGGGCGTGCGAGCCGGTCTGGTCGACGTCCTGACGGTGGATGGGTGCCCAGCGGCGGGCGAGGTCGGCAGGGGTGGCGGCGGACGAAAAGGCACGCTCGGCCAGGCCGGCCGACGGTGCCGTTGCCGGGGGGCGCGCAGCCGTGAGGCTCTGTGCGGCCGCCGACGGCCCGACGACTCCAGCGGAACCGAGTAGCACGACGGACCCGCAGGCGACCAGAAACATGGTAGTTAAACGCGACATGCACCATATTGTCTGGACTTTCGGTGTCGGCGGAAAGAGCCCCGGTGGTCCGACAGGTGAACACTCGGACACCCCGGCTGCCGAGAACGGCATCACGTTCAAGCCTTGCCAGGTCGGCGACGTCGATCTACGCTTATTGTCACTTCGACATTAAGGAGATCGATGCCATCACACGAAGGCGAGGACGAGGCATGGCTTCCGCCGGAGATCGCCGTCACGGTGGACCTGGTGATCCTGACCCTCCGCGCCTCGGTGTTCCAGGTCCTGCTCATCGAGCGTGGCGAACCACCGTTCCAGGGCTCCTGGGCCCTACCAGGTGGCTTCCTGCGGGACGCCGAGGAGGACATCTACGACGCGGCCCTCCGTGAGCTGTACGAGGAGACCGGACTCGAGGCCGGGAACCTCCACATGGAGCAATTGGCCGCCTACGGCACTCCGGGGCGTGACCCGCGCCGGCGGATCGTCTCGGTCGCCTACCTGACGATCGCTCCGGAACTTCCCGAGCCGGTGGCTGGCACCGACGCTGCCAGCGCCTTCTGGACTCCGGTCGAACAGGTACTGGATCACCAGGTGAGTCTTGCGTTCGACCATCACGACATCGTGTCCGATGCCGTGGAACGCGCCCGCGACAAGCTGGAACGAACCCCGCTGGCGACGGCGTTCGTCGGCAAGTCCTTCACCATCACAGATCTGCAGCGCGTCTATGAGGCGGTCTGGGGCGTATCACTCGATCCGCGCAACTTCTATCGCAAAGTGCAAGGAGCAACCGGATTCATCGTCCCTGCCGGCTCCGAGCGGCGCACGACGGCCGGACGGCCCGCCCGTCTCTACCGCGCCGGGACCGCAAGAACGCTCCACCCACCGTTGACACGTCCGACACCGTCCGCAGCGCCTGAGGAGGCCCGATGAGCGAAACGCACGTCGTCATCCTGACCGCCCTACCTCTTGAGTACAAAGCCGTCCGCAGCCACCTGACCCAGGTCACGCCCCACCTCCACCCTGCCGGGACACGCTTCGAGGTCGGCACCGTTCCCGGGACGTCCTGCCGCATCGCGCTAGGTCTCACCGGCGCCGGAAATGAACACTCCGGGCCGCTCGGAGAGCGCGCGATCAGTAAGTTCTCGCCACACGCCCTCATCTTCGCCGGAGTCGCCGGGGGCCTCCGCGAGATGCCCCTGGGCACCGTCGTCGTCGCCGACAAGGTGTACGCCTACCACGGCGGGACCAGCGAGGACGACGGTTTCATGACGCGGCCGGCGGCGTGGAAGGTAGCCCACGGCCTTGACCAGCTTGCCCATGAGCTGGACCGCAGTGCGTCCTGGCGGGAGCGGTTGCCGGATGGTGCCGGGCTGCCCGAAGTGAAGTTTGGCGCCATCGCGGCCGGTGAGGTGGTACTGAACTCCCGCAACTCACAGGTGGCCGACCTGATCCGGCGCCACTACAACGATGCGGCAGCCATCGAGATGGAAGGTGCCGGCATCGCCCAGGCAGGCCACTTCAACCACCTCCCGGTCGCCGTCGTCCGAGGCATCAGCGATCCCGCGGACGGCCAGAAGACCACGGACAACGACCGGTCGTGGCAGCCCCTCGCCGCCGCGAACGCCGCCGCGTTCGCCATCGAGCTCGCCGTGCACGTCGCCAGGGAAGCAGAGGAGAACTCCATGACCGACCGTAACCGCCACACCACGACTCCCGTCACCCACATCACCAACACGGCGGGAACCGCAGCGATCCAGGGCGCTCATGTCACCGGGAACGTGGTGAACATGTCACCGCAGCCACGAGGCTCCGAGGTCGATCCGGCCGCCGCTCTGAAGGAACTGCGGGAACTGACCGAGCTTCAGCACCGGAACAGCTCGATCGACCGGGAGACACTCGATGACGCGACCGCAGAGCTCGATGTGGCCGAGGCTGCCTACCTGGAGGGATCCGCCGGGCGGAAGAAGGCGGTACGGGCCCTCAAGAAACTTCAAGGGCTCCTGAGCGAGACACTCGACGTTCCCGCGAAGATCGCCGCGCTGATTGCCGCGCTGAACGGCCTCTCATGACGGACGGCACAGCGTGGGACGAGACAACCCAGGACGTCCGCAACACTGCGCGGACCGCTGGGATCCAGGCACACTACGTACGCGACTCCACGGTCAACCAGTACTTCAGGGGCGACGACCCGCAGGACGTCTATCAGGCTGGCGTCCGGTATCTGGAAGACGGTGCTGTCACCGAGGCTCGCAAGCAGATCCAGCGAGCGATGCACAGCGGTCACGACAACGCTGAGGTCCGGTTCCGCTGGATCCTGGCGATGCTCAGCAAGCGCAAGATCCAGGATCTGTCGGCCGAGGAGCGCGAGACATTGGCCGCTTCGGCACAACGCTTCGCGAGCTGGTGCCGCGACAGAAACGCCGCGGACCAGCCCGGATCCACCGAGAGGGAGGCCGATCACGTCACGGCCCTCGCGGTAGTCAGCGAACTCGCAACGTCGCTGCTCGAGGAGCCTCGTGACAGCGAGCGCGTCACGGGTGTCGAGAAGCGTGTCCTCGACCTTCCCGACGACCTGCGTGCGTCGGTCGGCAGGCACCTGGGGCAGGTGATGCAGACCGCTGCCGAGGAGAAGCTCTGGCATGAAGCAGTCGAGCACGCCAGGGAGGGGCAGCTGAAAGAGCAGCGCGCCAAGCGGGCCTGGATCTACTTCGAACCCCCACCGGCGCTCGCACGGGTCCGCACGCTGCACGACCCACGCGGGAACCATCGCTGGGTACGGCCGGTCCTCGGCGCACTGCCGGTCACGGCGCTGGTCGTGCTCGGTGTCGGGCACCTCGTCAGGGTCGCCCTGACGAGTCTGGTTCCCGGGGCGATCATCGCGACGATCATCGCCCTGGCCGGAGCCACGTTCCTGGCATGGCAGGCGTTCGAATGGTGTTACCGCACCGAGCGGCTGGGCTACGAGGAACGTGCACGCGGCTCGGATCCACTGGGACAGGACGAGATCGTCAACAACTCGCCAGGCCGGACCGACGGATTCGCCCATCAGGTCACCCGGTACTTCGAGTACTACTTCGGGCGGTATCGCCCTGCCGAGTTCAGGCAACGCCCGGGCGGATGGCGCACCTGGCTGACCACGACAGAGCGTGTCCGTCGCTACCTGCGCAACGAGGTCGAGCGCCTCTACCGCCATCAGAGCGTCCAGGCGGAGGAGATCTCCTGGCTGATCCGCCACCTCGCATCGGACGTCGCCAAGCGTTGGTCGGATGAGGACCTGTACGACTTCCGGGAACGGTATGCCGTGTCCAGGCGGACCAAGGCCAGGGCTCTGCTGTCCGGCCTGGTGGCAGCAGGTGCGCTACTCGTCGTGATGCCCGTCGTATGGCAGACCGCATGGTTCAGTTCCCTGCTCGCCCTCGTCACCGTCAGCCTGAGCATCCGACCCGCCGTGCGGCGGTGGTACGCGTTCGCTCGCGACATCCGCTGGCACCAGGACGACATGGTCGACGTCGCTCGCGACCAGGAACGGCGGCAGAACGCCTACCTGCGATGGAAGCAGAAGCTGGAACCGTGTCCGACCGAGTCCGAGATGGCCGCCTGGTTCGCATGCGATACCACGCTGCTCGTCGACGAGGCGCTCCAAGCCTTCGGGGTGACTCGCGGTGACATCGTGTCCCACGTCGTGCTCAGCGCCAAGATGCCCACCGGCTCCAGCTACCGGGTCAAGTCCACCCGCGACGCGATGGGCCCTTGGCGCTACTCCCGGTACGAGCTGAGCGTCTTCCTCGTCCTGCCCGACGGGCTCCACGAATACACCCGACGATGGAACTTCGAGGAGGTCAAGCCGATAGGAGCCGCGAGGCGCTTCCACTTCGAGTTCGAGAAGATCGAATCCGGGTTCAGTCCGAACGATCGCCACGTCAGGCTGAAGCTCATCGGCGGAACCGTCAAGGAGTTCGCGATGTCCGGCGACGGCACGATCGAGCCGGAAGGACAGCCGTCGCAGGACTCTCAGACACTCGAGGACGACGACTACGTCGAGTCACCGGAGCTGACGGGCACGGCTCCTGAGCTGCAGACCATCTACCGCGATGCCTCGGGATTGGTCGAACTGCGCCGGACGTTCGAAAAAGCGTCGCACCGTCGCGCGGCCTCTCAGAACTGATCCGCCGGTGGCGACCTCGTCATTGTGCGCGGTGGTAGCGCAACCACCCCGCACAATGACGTGGTCGTCACCAGGACGCTCCCGCTCCGCCCGGCGCGCCGGCGCCGCTCAGTCGTGGAGCAAGGAGAAGAGGTCCTTCGGGTCCGCCGGCTCCGCGATGAGGTCGAGGTGGGCCAGCAGCTCGGGGGCTGAGGCCGCGACGTCGGCCGCGACGAACTTCAGGGTGGTCCAGTCCTCCACCGCGAAGCCCACCGAGTCCCACACCACGAGTTCGTCGTCCGAGCGGCGGCCCGGCGCACGTCCGGTCACGACCTCCCACAGCTCCGTCACCGGGAAGTCGGGCGCCTGCTTCTGGATCTCGCCCTCGATGCGGGTCTGCTCCGTGTGCTCCACGAAGACGCTCGCGCGCGCGACCGTGGCCGGCTCCAGCTCCGTCTTGCCCGGGCAGTCGCCGCCGATCGCGTTGACGAACACGCCGGGGTTCGCGCCGTCGCGCAGGGCGGCGTCGGACAGCACCACCGCGTTGCGCTTGTCCGCCGTGCACGTGGTGACGACGTCGGCGCCGCGCGCGGCCTCCGCCGGGTCCGCCGCGATCACGACGTCGAACCCGAGGTCCTTCGCGTGCCGCGCGAGCTTCTCGGACGCGGCCAGGTCGACGTCGAACACGCGCAGCGTCTCGATGCCCAGCTCCGCGCGCATGCCCAGCGCCTGGAACTCCGCCTGCGACCCCGCGCCGATCATCGCCATGACCCGCGAGTCGCGCCGCGCCAGGTACCGCGCGGCGAGCGCCGACGCCGCCGCGGTGCGCAGCCCGGTGAGCAGGGTCATCTCGGCGAGGAAGGACGGGTAGCCGTTGTCCACGCGGGCGAGCATGCCGACGGCGGTGACGGTCTGGAAGCCGCGGGCGGGGTTGGCGGGGTGGCCGTTGACGAGTTTGAAGCCGTACGTCTCGGCGTCGGCGGTGGGCATGAGCTCGATGACGCCCTCGGCCGAGTGGGTGGCGATGCGGGGGCGCTTGTCGAGGCCGGGCCAGGCCGCGAAGTCGCGGTCCATGGCGTCGGTGAGGCCGGCGATGACGGTTTGCGGGCCGCGGCGGGCGGCCCAGGTGGCGGCGCCCTTGACGTCGAGGAAGGGGACGGTGGTCATGCGGACTCCTTCGGGTCGAGGGCGACGGCGGGACGCAGTTCGAGGGTGCAGCACTTGACGGAGCCGCCGCCCTTGAACAGTTCGGACAGGTCGACGGGGACGACGTCGAACCCGGCCGCGGCGATGTCGTCGGCGAGGCGGCCGGCGCGGTCGGTGAGGAAGACGTGCTTCCCGTCGGAGACGACGTTGAGGCCGAGCACGGCGGCGTCGTCGTCGGAGGCGAGGATGGCGTCGGGGTAGAGCCGCTCCAGCGTGGCGCGGGACTCGGCGGTGAACGCCGACGGGAGGTAGGCGACGAGCGGCGGGTTGCCGGTCTCGCCGGTGTCGAGCACGGCCAGGGCGGTGTCGAGGTGGTAGTAGCGGGGATCGACGAGTTCGAGGGGCACGACGTCGATCCCCCGCTCGGCGAGCCCGAGGCGGCGGGCGGCCTCGTCGTGGGCGGCGCGCGTGGTGCGGAAGCCGTGGCCGGCCAGCAGCGTGTCGCCGACCAGGAGCAGGTCGCCCTCACCCTCCTGGGTCTCCCCCGACTGGCCGGCGGACGTGATGCCGCGTCCGAGGGCGGCGGGGCCGGTGAACCAGGCGTCGTAGGCGGGGCCTTCCTTGGCCCGCTCGGGGTAGGTGAACCGCGCGGCGAGCGCCTGGCCGCCGACGACGATGCCGCCGTTGGCGGCGTACACCATGTCGGGCAGACCGGGTTCGGGGTCGATCACGTCGACAGTGTGGCCGCGGGTCTCGTAGGCCTGCTTGAGGGTCTCCCACTGGGCCAGGGCGCGTCCGGTGTCGACGGGGACGCTCGTGTCCATCCAGGGGTTGATGGCGTAGACGACGTCGAAGTGCTCGGGTGGGCACATGAGGAAGTGCCGGTTCGCGGCATGGCGCGTAGCTGTGTACGTCATGGCGGCGACGCTATCGGGCGCGACGTTGCACCACGGGGGTGTTTCGTTGCGTCCTGACCTGCAATTTCTTCAGAGATTGCGGCGGCGGCTGAACACATCGCGGCCGCCGGTCCGATGTCCGGGCCGCCCGGACATCGGACCGACGGCATCCCCTGCCCGGGCGGGCTACTTCTTCAGGTCGAAGCGGTCCAGCTCCATGACCTTCTGCCACGCGGCGGCGAAGTCGCGTGCGAACTTCTCCCGGGCGTCGTCGGAGGCGTACACCTCGGCCAGGGCGCGCAGCTCGGAGTTCGAGCCGAACACGAGGTCGACGCGGGAGGCCGTCCACCTGCCGTCACCGGACGTGTAGGTCTTCTCCTCGGCGTCCGGCTTCCACTCGATGCCGAGTTCGAGCATGTTGGCGAAGAAGTCGTTCGTCAGCGTGCCGGGTGCCTCGGTGAGGACGCCGAGGGTGGACCCGTCCCAGTTGTTGCCCAGCACGCGCAGGCCGCCGACCAGGACCGTCATCTCGGGGGCGGTGAGGCCGAGCAGGTTGGCGCGGTCGATGAGCAGGTACTCGCTCGGCAGCTTGAGGAAGCCGCTGTCGTAGTTGCGGAACCCGTCGGCCACCGGCTCCAGCCAGTCGAAGTTCTCCGCGTCGGTCTGCTCCTGGGTCGCGTCCACGCGGCCCGGTGTGAAGCCCACCTCGACGTCGACGCCGCCGGCCTTGGCGGCCTGCTCCACGCCCACGCCACCGGCGAGGACGAGCACGTCCGCGAACGAGACGGGCACGTCGCTCGTCGCGTTGAACTCGGCCGTGATCTCCTCGAGCTTCGCGATGACCGGTGCGAGCTGCTCGGGCTGGTTCACCTTCCAGTCCTTCTGCGGCGCCAGGCGGATGCGGCCGCCGTTCGCCCCGCCGCGCTTGTCGGACGTGCGGTGCGTGGCCGCGGCCTTCCAGGCGGTCGAGACGAGCTGGTCGACCGTCAGGCCGGAGTCGGCGATCTTCTGCTTGAGCGTGGCGATCTCGGCGTCGCCGACCGTCCGCTCGGGCGCCGACGGCAGCGGGTCCTGCCAGGGCAGGTCCTCGGCCGGGACCTCGGGGCCGAGGTACCGGGCCTTGGGGCCCATGTCGCGGTGCGTCAGCTTGAACCAGGCGCGCGCGAACGCGTCCGCGAACGCGTCCTGGTCCGCCAGGAAACGTCGCGAGATCGCCTCGTACGCCGGGTCCATCCGCAGCGACAGGTCGGTGGTGAGCATGGTCGGCAGCCGCTTGGCGCCACCCTCGTTCGGCGCGGGGATGACGGCCTCGGCGTCCTTCGCCACCCACTGGATCGCGCCGGCCGGGGAGGTGGTCTGCTCCCACTCGTACGCGAACAGGTTCTCGAAGAAGGAGTTGCTCCACCGCGCCGGGGTCTGCGTCCAGGTGACCTCCAGGCCGGAGGTGAGCGCGTCCTCCAGGACACCGGTGCCGTGGCCGTTCTTCCAGCCGAAGCCCTGGGCCTCCAGCGGCGCGGCCTCCGGGTCCGGGCCGAGCTGGTCGTCCGGGTGGGCGCCGTGCGTCTTGCCGAAGGAGTGACCACCGGCGATGAGCGCCACGGTCTCCTCGTCGTTCATGCCCATCCGGCGGAACGTCTCGCGGATGTCGCGGGCCGCGGAGACGGGGTCCCCGTTGCCGTTCGGGCCCTCCGGGTTGACGTAGATCAGCCCCATCTGGACCGCGGCGAGCGGCGCCTCCAGGTCACGGTCACCCGTGTAGCGCTCGTCGTCCAGCCAGACCTTCTCCGGGCCCCAGTAGACGTCGTCGTCGGCCTCCCACACGTCGGGGCGCCCGCCGGCGAAGCCGAACGTCTTGAAGCCCATCGACTCCAGCGCCACGTTGCCGGCCAGGATCATCAGGTCCGCCCAGGAGATCGCCTGGCCGTACTTCTTCTTCACCGGCCACAGCAGGCGGCGCGCCTTGTCCAGGTTGCCGTTGTCGGGCCAGGAGTTCAGCGGGGCGAACCGCTGCTGGCCCGCGCCGCCGCCCCCGCGGCCGTCGTGCGACCGGTAGGTGCCCGCGGAGTGCCAGGCCATGCGGACCATCAGACCGCCGTAGTGCCCGTGGTCCGCCGGCCACCAGTCCTGGGAGTCCGTCATGACGGCCGTCAGGTCCGCCTTGACCGCGTCCAGGTCGAGAGCCTCGAAGGCGGCCTGGTAGTCGAAGTCCGGGTCGAGCGGGTCGCGCGCGGTGGTGTGCTTGGCCAGGATCTTCAGGTTCAGCCGGTTCGGCCACCACTCGGCGTTGGCGTCGCCGTGCGTCGGGTGCACACGCGTGCCGTGCGCCACGGGGCACTTGCCCCCGGCGGACTCGGGCGTGGCCGCCGGCGTGCTCTCGGTCGGGGCCACGGGCGTGGTCTCAGCCGTGCTCTCAGACATGGGACTTCCTTCCAGGTACGCTCATTCGGTCGTGGCACGACACTCGGGGCACAGTCCCCAGTAGACGATCTCGGCCTCGTCCACGGCGTATCCGTGGTCGTCGGGCGGGATCAGGCACGGCGCCTCACCGACCTCGCAGTCGACGTCGACGATCGCGCCGCAGTGCCGGCACACCAGGTGGTGATGGTTGTCCCCGACCCGCGTCTCGTACCGGGCCGTGGCCCCCGACGGCTGGATGCAGCGCACCAGCCCGGCGGCGGTCAGGGTGTGCAGCGAGTCGTAGACGGCCTGGTGGGACACCTCGGGCAGGTCCTCGCGCGCCGCGGCCAGCAACTCGCCGGCGTCGGCGTGCGGATGGCCCGCCACGGCGGCCAGCACCGCCACGCGGGGCCGGGTCACGCGCAGACCCGCCTCACGCAGCCGCTGCCGCATCCCCTCGGTCGTGCTCACCGCCCCATTCTCGCCCCTTTTCTTGAATGAGTCAAAAAAGGAGGCCCGACGGCGGGTGGCGGACTTTTCTCCTTGATGTCACATACTCCCGCTACGGTGACGGCCCATGACTGCCAGCTCCACGCACCTCGACGAAGGCGCCGACGACGCCCGCCACGCCGTCGGGCCGCCCGACACCGCCACCACCGACGGCCCCGAACAGCCGGACGGGGCCGCGCACGGCGATCCGGCCCCCGGCACCGACGGCGCCGCGCAGGACGCCGACCGCGCCGACCCCACCACGCCCGCCCCCGGGCAGGACAAGCCCACGCCCGGGACGGCCGGGTCCACGCACCCGCCGCGATGGCTGCCGCGAGCCCTGGCCCTGGGAATCGTCGCGGTGTTCGTGGGGATCTTCGCGTGGAACGCGCTCGGCGCGCTCAAGAGCCTGTGGGTGGCGATCCTCATCGCGTTCTTCCTGTCGCTCGCGCTCGAACCCGCGACGGTGTGGCTGGTGCGGCGCGGCTGGAAGCGCCCGGCCGCGGCGGCGGTCACGCTGCTCGGCTCGCTCGCCGCGATCGTCGGCGTCATGGCGCTGTTCGGGAACCTGTTCGTGCAGCAGCTCGTCGAGCTCGGCGGGACCCTGCCCGAGTACTACGGGACCCTGCGCAGCTTCATCCTCGGGTTCGTCGACCTTCCGCTGCCCGCACCGGACGACCTGGTCGGCGAAGGCCTCGACCAGTTCGGGAGCGACCTCGCCGCCAGCGCGCTCGTGGTCGGCAGCGCCCTGCTCAGCGGGCTGTTCTGGAGCATCACCATCCTGCTGGTCGCGTTCTACCTGCTCGCCGCCGGCCCGCGGTTCCGGCGCGCCGTGTGCCGCTGGGTGCCCACCGGCCATCAGGACGAGGTGCTGCACCTGTGGGAGGTGGTGCAGCGCAAGGTGTCCGACTACATCGACACCCGGCTCGTGCTCGCCCTGATCTCCACGGTCGTGACCTGTGTCTTCCTGCTGATCCTGCGCACGCCGTACGCCATCCCGCTCGCGGTGTTCGTCGGCGTGGTCTCGCAGTTCGTGCCGACCATCGGCGCCTACCTCGGCGGCGCGCTGCCCATCATGGTGGCGCTCACCGGGCAGGGTCTGTGGCAGGCCGGTGCCGTACTCCTGTTCGTGGTGGCCTACCAGCAGGTGGAGAACCTCTGGCTGGCACCCATGCTGTCGGAGCGGGCGCTGGAGATGAACGCGGCGGTCAGCCTGCTCGTGGTGCTGGCCTTCGGCGCGGTGTTCGGCGCGCTGGGAGCGTTCCTCGCACTACCGATCGCCGCGACGATCCAGGCCATGGCGACCACCTACCTGCAGCGACACGAACTGATCGAGTCGCACATGTTCAACGACCCGGAGGACAAGTGGGTGGCGGCGGGCTGAGGCCCGCCGCCCACCCCCTCAGTGCACGAGCTCCTTCTCCAGGTCCGGCGACGCCGGCGCGGACGGCGCCCCCGCGGTGCCCCCGCGCCGGCCGTGGGCCAGGTAGAGCGTCAGGCCCACGAACGTGAAGCCACCCACGAGGTTCCCCACGACCGTCGGGATCTCGTTCCACAGCAGGTAGTCGCTGACCGTGAAGTCGGCACCGAGCAGCAGGCCGGACGGGAACAGGAACATGTTCACGATGGAGTGCTCGAAGCCCATGTAGAAGAACAGCATGATGGGCATCCACATCGTGATGACCTTGCCCATCACGCTCTTGCTGATCATCGCGGCGGCCACGCCCGTGGAGACCATCCAGTTGCACAGCACCCCGCGCACGAACAGCGTCAGCATGCCCGCGGCGCCGTGGTCGGCGTAGCCGACGGTACGGCCCTCACCGATGGTGCCGATCGCCTGCCCGACGGCGTCCGGCTCGGACGAGAAGCCGAAGGTGAAGTAGATCGCCATGAGCACGGCGACCAGGAACGCCCCGGCGAAGTTCCCGACGAACACCAGTCCCCAGTTGCGGAGCATCGCGGGCCAGGTCACCCCGGGCGCCCGGTCCAGCCACGCGAGCGGGACCAGGGTGAACACGCCGGTGAGCAGGTCGAAGCCCATCAGGTAGAGCAGGATGAAGCCGACCGGGAACAGGATCGCGCCCGCCAGCGGGTTCTCGGTGCGGACGGAGACCGTGACCGCGAACGCGGCGGCGAGCGCCAGGATCGCGCCGCCCATGAAGGCGCGCACGAGGGTCTCGCGGGTGGTCAGGAACACCTTGGAGCGGCCGGCGTCGACCATGGCGGTGACGAGGTCGGCCGGTTTGACGTAGGACATGGGATCTCCGGGACGGTCGAGGCCCGCGGGTGCGGGCCGGGGTTTCGGGCCTGTCCCCGAGGCTCCCGCGCCGGCGGTTTCCCCCGAAACCCGCGCGCGTAACCTCTCTGGTACGGAGATCTCACGGGCCGGATGGTGCGGCGGTGAATTCACCGGGAGCGGGCACCGGGCACGGACGCCGCCAGCCGTGCGGCGTAGGAGGTGCCCCAGGCGTCCAGGCTCTCGACCAGTCCGGCGAGGGACTCGCCCAGCGGGGTGAGGGAGTACTCGACCCGCGGCGGCACCTCCGGGTACACCTCGCGGTGCACGATGCCGTCCGCCTCCAGGTCGCGAAGCTGCCGGGTCAGCACGCGAGGCGTCACGGGGCCGACGGCGCGGTTCAGCACGCCGAACCGCAGCGGGCCGCCGAGCAGGTGCTTGACCACGGTCATCTTCCACGAACCGCCGACGACGGCGATCGCGACCTCCACCGGGCACGCCTCCGCCGCGCGCCGCACGGGCTCGCGCATCACCGGCTCGCCCATCACGGGTTCGCGCATCACGGGAGGTGCCGTCCCTGCCGCCTCCTCCGCCGTCCGATCCGGGGCCCGCACTCCCGCCTCGGCCGGCTCCCTGCCCGGGACCGGCGCCGTCGGCTCCGCCGTCGTCGGCTGAGCCGTCTCCTTGACCGCCATGGCGTCCTCCCTTGTTCACTGCTCCGGTTCGTTCACCGCCCTGACCTGCACACTATCCATTCCGTCACTACTGGACGGCGATGTACGTACTTGTCACAACGGTAGCGTGGCGTGAGGCTGGAGGCATCCTGTCCGGCCATCACGTCAAGGAGCACTCCGTGCGCATCCTCTGGGTCCTCGCCCATCCCGACCCCGCCTCCCTCAACGGGAAGCTGCGCGACGCCGTCGTCCCGCGCCTGCGCGGCCTGGGACACGACGTCGTCGAGTCGGACCTGTACCGGATGGGATTCGATCCGGTGCTGAGCACGGCGGACCTGCTCGGCGACCCGCCCGCGCCGGGCACCCCGGTCTCGGACTGGCAGCGCACCGGGCACGAGACCGGACGCCTCTCGGCGGACATCCGTGCCGAGCAGGCGAAGATCCTCGGCTCCGACCTGCTCGTCCTGCAGTTCCCGCTGTGGTGGTACGGCGTCCCCGCGATCCTCAAGGGCTGGATCGACCGCACCCTCGTGAACGGGTTCGCGTTCGGGGTCACCGATCCCGCCACCGGGCGTGTCCGGAAGTTCGGCGACGGCGGGCTGGCGGGGCGACGCGGCCTGGCGGTGGTCAGCGCGGGCGACCGGACCGGCGCCCTCGGGCCCCGCGGTATCAGCGGGCACATCGACGACGTGCTCTGGCCGGTGCTGCACGGCACGTTCCACTACACGGGGACCGCACCCCTGCCGGCCCACCTGCTCAGCAGCGTGCACCACTGGCCCGGCGGGCAGTTCGAGCGGGAGGTGGGCCGGCTGGTCGAGCGGGTCCACGGGGCCGGGAGCGAGGCGCCGATCCCCTACCGCACGCTCGCCGGCGGCGACTACGGCGAGGACTACGCGCTCCGTCCGGAGATCTCCCCGGGGCTGACAGGCAACGAGGCCCACCTCACCCGGCTGCCGCGCGGGTAGGCCGATGCGGTCGGCTGCCTGCCACGCCCGGGTGACCCCTTGCGCTCATTAGCTAATGGGTGTAGCTTTCCGGCTATGGCTAGAAACCCGAGCTTCCTGAGGCGCCCCGAGGGCGCCATCGCGTTCACCGACTCCGGATCCGGCCCGCTCGTCGTGGCCGCGCCCGGCATGGGCGACCTCCGCTCCACGTACGACGACGTGGTCCCCGCGCTGACCGACGCCGGGTACCGCGTCGTGGTCACCGACCTGCGCGGCCACGGCGACTCCGACACGACCTTCCGCGACCACGGCGACGACACGACCGGCGCGGACCTGCTCGCGCTCGTCGAGCACCTCGACGCGGGACCGGCCGTGCTGCTCGGGAACTCCATGGGCGCCTCGGCCGCCGCCTGGGCCGCCGCCGAGCGCCCCGACCTGGTCCGGGGCCTGGTCCTGATCAGCCCCTTCCTGCGGGAGCCCGTCTCGCCCGCCACGCAGCGGCTCCTGCGGGTGCTCTATCGCGTACTCTTCACCGGGCCGTGGGGCGCGGCCGCGTGGGCGTCCTACTACTCGTCGATCACGAAGGGGCGCCGCTCCGCACGGCACGGCGCGCACGTCGCCGCCGTGCGCCAGGCGATGCGCGAGCCCGGACACCTGAGGTCGTTCCGGCACCTCGCGGTGGCCCTCGACCACTCGGTCGTCGAGGCGCGCGTGGACGAGGTCCGCGCCCCGGCGCTCGTCGTCGTCGGCGAGCTCGACCCCGACTACCCGGACCCCGCGGCCGAGCTCGACCGGATCACCGCCACGCTCGGCGCGGACGGCCTCCTCGTCCCCGAGACCGGGCACTACCCGCAGCACCAGGCGCCCGATGTCGTCGTCCCCGCCGTGCTGACGTTCCTCGACGGGCTCGGGGACCCCGCGGCGCGACCCGCGCGGGGCGGCGGTCACGTTGCCTAGGGCCGGGCTCTCGCACGACGCCGTGGTGCGGCTCGCGTGCGACGTCGTCGACGCGTCCGGACCACGCGGGTTCGCCGACCTCACGCTCGCGAAGGTCGCCGCCGAGGCCGGCGTCGCGCCGCCGAGCCTGTACAAGCACGTGGGCTCGCTCGCCGCGCTCCGGCGCGAGATCGCCGTGGTCGCCGTCCGGGAACTGACCGCCGCCGGGACGGCCGCGACCGTCGGGCGGGCCGGGGCCGACGCGCTCCACGCGCTCGGGTACGCCTGGCGCGACTACGCCGTCGGGCACCCGGGGCGGTACGCCGCCACCCAGATCGGCGCCGACCCCGACGATCCCGCGGACGCCCCGCTCCGGGAGGCGGGGACCGAGAGCGTCCGGGCCGTCGCGTCCGTGCTCCAAGGCTTCGGCCTCCCCGACGACCGGCTCATCGACGCGATCCGCGCCGTGCGGTCCGGCGTGCACGGGTTCGTCCTGCTGGAGCTCGGCGGCGGGTTCCGGATGCGCGAGGACGTCGACCGCAGCTTCGACGCACTCGTCACGATGCTCGTCGCCGGAGTCGAGGCGCTCGCCCTCGGCGACGGCGGCCCCGAAGACGCCTGACCCCGCAACGACGGACCCGGACCACGGGCCGCCCCGGCGCGCCGGCAGCCCGGGTCCCACCGGTGTCGCGTGACGCTCCTCGGCGCGCAAACCGCACCGTAATGCCGCCCCCCCCGCCGTCGAACCGCAGGGACACGCCGACAGTTTGCTGGTTCATCGGCGTGTCCCTGCGGTTCGACGGCGAACCGCAACGGGCACCCGCCACGAACCTCAGGTGCGCCGCGCCGGGCACGACCCGGTTGCATCCTGCATCGACTCCTGTCAATATAGAAGTATGTCGATGCAGCGGAGGTCCTGGCGATGACAACGGAGTCCCTGGCGATGACGGAGAACTCCACGGATGAGGAAGCGCCGGGCCTGCGGATCGTCGTCGTCGGCGCGGTCGCGGCCGGGACGTCGGCCGCCGCGAAGGCCCGCCGCAACACCGAGGCCGCCCGCATCACCGTGTACGAGCGTGACCTCGACATCTCCTACTCGGGATGCGGGCTGCCGTACTTCGTGGGCGGTGAGGTCGAGCGCGTCGACCAGCTCACCCCGCGGGATGCGGCCTGGTTCGCCGAGCGGTACGGCGTCGAGGTACGCACCGGTCACGAGGTCGTCGCGGTCGACGCCGCGGCTCGCACGGTGACGGTGCGCGACCTGGCCACGGGCCGCATGTTCGAGGACGGCTACGACGAGCTCGTGCTCGCCACGGGTGTGCGCCCCGTGACCCCGTCGATCCCCGGTGTGGACTCGCCCGGCGTGTTCCCGGTGCGCGCCCCGTCCCACGCGCGCGCGATCGACACCTGGATCACCGAGCGGGATGCCCGCCGCGCCCTGATCATCGGTGCCGGGTACATCGGCCTGGAGATGGCCGAACAGCTGACCCTCCGCGGCCTGAAGGTGACCGTGGTCGAGGCCGCCGGGCACGCGATGCCCCGCATGGATCCGGACATGTCGGCCCGGGTGGACGCCGAACTGCGCAAGCACGGCGTCGACCTGCGCCTTTCCACGACGGTCACGGAAATCCGCGGCGACCACGACGGCGTGACCGGCGCGGACCTGCTCGGGCCCGACGGCGCCACCGAGCACGTGGCCACCGACCTGGTGATCGCCTCGGTGGGCGTACGCCCGAACACCGAGCTCGCGCGGCAGGCCGGCGCCGAGCTCGGGCCCACCGGCGCGGTGGCCGTTGACCGGCGGCAGCGCACCACCGTGGACCACGTGTGGGCGGTCGGGGACGTCTCGGAGTCCTTTCACGCGATCACGAGAGACCCCGTGTGGGTGCCGTTGGGTTCGACGGCGAACAAGACCGGCCGGATCGCCGGGGACGCCATGACCGGCGGAACGCTGGAGCATCGCGGCATCCTCGGCACGTCGGTGGTGCGGGTCTTCGACCTGGGAGTCGCCCAGACGGGCCTGACCGAGCAGCAGGCCCGCACCGCCGGATACGACGTCGAGGTGCTGCACAACATCAAGCCCGACCGCCCCGAGTACCTGGGCGGCCGTCCGCTCGTGATCAAGGCGGTCGCCGACCGCGCCTCGGGCCGGCTGCTCGGCGCCCAGGCGATCGGGGCGTCCGGGGCGGACAAGCGGATCGACATCCTGGCCACCGCCATCACGTTCGGCGCCGACGTCGCCGACCTGTTCCACCTCGACCTGGCCTACTCCCCCACCTACGCCACCACCAAGGACCCGGTGCACTACACCGGGATGGCCCTGGCGAACGCGATCCACGGCCGGGCCCCCCTGATCACCCCCGCCGAGCTCGACCGACGCCGCAGCGACGGGGAGAAGATCCAGGTCGTCGACGTGCGCTCGGCCAAGGACCGCGCGAAGTCGGCCGTTCCCGACTCGGTACACATCCCGCTGGCCGACCTCCGCACCCGCGCCGCCGAACTCGACCCGGCACTTCCCACCATCACCTACTGCAACAAGGGCGTCACCGGCAACGCCGGCCAGAACGTCCTGCGCAACCTCGGATTCACCGACGTCGCCAACCTGTCCGGCGGCAACCAGAACTACCAGGCACACGCCGGGCTGCGCGGCTGACGCCGCCGGATCATCAGGCGGAGGCGAGCACGTCGGCCAGGCTCATCGGCGGCCTGCCGGTGAGCCGCTCGACGGCGTCGGTCACCACGTCGAGCCGTCCCGCCGCGATCGCCGTGTACGTCGACACCCACGCCTCGACCTGCCAGTCCGGCGCGCCGTACGGCCGCCGGGAGGCGTACGCCTCGTCGAGGGTCTCGTTCTGGTACGTCGTCGCGCGGCCGGTCGCCTGCGCGATGACGCGGGCGATCTCGGCGAGCGTGAGCGCCTCGGGACCGGTCAGGTCGTAGGTGTGCCCCTCGTGCGCCCCGGGGTCGTTCAGGACGGCGGCCGCGGCGCGGGCCACGTCGGCACGCGCCACCGCGCCCACCCTGCCGTCGCCGCCGGGCCCGCGGATCACGCCCTCCTGGCCGGCGAACAGCGGGAAGACGTCGAGGTAGAGCGAGTTGCGCAGGAACGTCCAGCTCATCGGCGAGGCCCGCAGGTGCTCCTCGGTGGCCCAGTGGGTCCGGGCCAGGGTGAACGTGGCGTCCGGCGCGGCACCGAGGAACGAGGTGTAGACGACGTGCCGCACGCCCGCGTCCGCGGCGGCGTCGATGAACGTACGGTGCTGCTCGAGCCGGTCCGCGCTCTCCGAGGCCGACACCATGAACAGCACGTCGATCCCGCGCAGGGCCGCCGCCGCGGCGTCCCGCTGCCCGTAGGACGCCTCCACGACGTCACCGACCCAGGCCGGGGCACGGCCGGCGTCGCGCACGACCAGGCGCAGCGGGACGCCGGCGTGACGCAGGTGCCCGGCGACGGCGCCACCGACGTGTCCGGTGGAGCCGGTGACCGCGATGCTCGGGTTCTCGTCCGTGCGCATACCTCATCTCATCCGCCCGCACCGCCGGGCGCAACCGCCGGAGGACACCGCGTCCTGGCGTGCCGCCCTGGCACGCACGGCCCGGATCGGCGAGGCTGCGAGGGTTCACCGACGAGAGGATCCCGCAGTGCCCGTGCCCCACCCGTACCAGCCTCCGGCGAGCCGCACCGCCCGCACCACGCGTGGAGTCCCCGCGGCCTGCGCGGTCCTGGCAGCGGCACTCCTGACCGGATGCACGGCCGACGGCGGACCCGCCGATCCGGCAGCCGCACCCACGGGGCCGGCGGCCACGGCCGCCCCGCGCGAACCGTCCCCGGCCGAGGAGACGGAGGAGACCGGGGGGACCGAGGAGAACCGCGACCCCGCGTTCACCGGCCTCGAAGAGGCCTACCAGGCCCGGCTCGGGGTGTACGCGCGGGACACGGGCACGGGCCGCCACGTCGCCTACCGCGCCGACGAGCGATTCCCCTTCCTGTCGACCATCAAGACCATCGCGGCCGCCGAGGTCCTCGAGGACAGCACCCGCGCGGACCTCGGGACGACGATCCTCTACGGCCCCGGGGACCTCGTCGAGTGGTCGCCCGAGACCGAGGAGCACGCCGGGGAGGGCATGCCCCTGGGCGACGTGCTCCGCGCGGCGATCACCGCGAGCGACAACACCGCCGCCAACCTCGTGCTGGACCGTCTCGGCGGCCCGCACGCGCTGGAGGCTCGCCTGCGTGGCGACGGCGACGACGTCACCTCCGTCGACCGCCCGGAGCCCGAGCTCAACGAGTGGTCTCCCGGGGAGACCAGGGACACCACGACGCCACGGGCGATCGCCGCGCAGTTCCAGGAGGACGTGCTGGGTGACGAGCTCTCGGAGCCGATGCGCGGGTTTCTCGTGCGGGCGCTGCGCGACAACAAAACCGGCGACGACCTGATCCGGGCGGGCGTGCCGGAGGGCTGGGACGTCGGCGACAAGACGGGGTCGGCCGGCGGGATGCGCAACGACCTCGCCGTGCTCGTCCCGCCCGGCGGCGATCCGATCATCCTCGCGGTGTACACCCACACGAACGACCCGGACGCCGAGTCCGACCCGGCCCTGATCGCGGAGGCGACCCGCGTCGTCGTGGACGCGCTGACGCGGTGCGCGGACTGCACGTGACGTGCTGCGCCGGGCGGTGCCGGCGGCCCGAGCCGTCAGCGCTGCCGGGTCGGGCGGATCACGATCTCGTTGACGTCGACGTCGGCGGGCTGGTCGACGGCGTAGGCCACCGCCCGGGCGATCGCGTCCGGAGCGATGGCGTGGGCGCGGTAGGCGTGCATCGCCTCGGCCGCGCCGGGCTCGGTGATGGAGTCGGCGAGCTCGGTGGTGACCACACCCGGCGAGATCGTGGTGACCCGGACGGAGGGGTCGCACTCCTGCCGCAGCCCTTCGGTGATCGCCCACTGGGCGTACTTGGTGCCGGAGTAGACCGCGCTGGTCGGTACCACCTCGTGAGCGCCGATGCTCGCGATCGTCACGAAGTGGCCTGCCCGCTGGGCGGTGAACCGCGGCAGCGCCGCGGCGATCCCGTGCAGCAGGCCGCGGACGTTGACGTCCACCATCCGGTCCCACTCGTCGACCAGCAGGGAGTCCAGCCGCGAGAGCGGCATCACGCCGGCGTTGCTCACCAGCACGTCGACCCGCCCCGTCAGGTCGTGGGCCGCCTCGACGAAGGCCGCGACGTCCTCGCGGTCGGTGACGTCGAGGCGGATCGGGTGCAGGTTCCCGTTCGTGCGTTCCGCGAGTTCGCGCAACCGGTCGAGACGCCGGGCGCCCGCGACGACGTGATGCCCCGCCGCGGCCAGCCGCGTCGCGACGGCCTCGCCGATCCCGCTGCTCGCGCCGGTCACGAGCACTGTCCTGGGTTCAGTCGTGTTCATGTCCGCCACGATGGGCGGTACCGCGACGGCGCGACAGGCTGCCGCTCTCGTGGGAGTGACGCACCCAGGATGTCCCCGGCGGTGCGGCCTACGATGCCGGTATGGCTTCCTCCGAACTCGGCGAGTACCTCCGTGCCTGCCGCGCGCGGATCCGGCCCGACGAGGTGAACCTTCCGTCCTCGGGCCGCCGCCGGGTCCCGGGCCTGCGGCGTGAGGAGGTCGCACTGCTCGCCGGGGTGAGCGTCGACTACTACGTGCGGCTCGAGCAGGGCCGCGAGCAGGGGCCGTCGGCGCAGGTGGTCGACGCGTTGTCCGGCGCGTTGCGCCTGGACGAGGACGGCCGGCGGCATGTGTTCCGGCTGGCCGGCCTGAGCCCGCGCGCCCGGACGTCCGCGGTGCGCGACCGCGTCGACCCGAGCCTCCTGCAGCTCATGGACGCCTGGCCCGGCAATCCCGCCGTCGTCTACAACCGCGCGTACGACGTGCTCGCCTCCAACGTGATCGCCGACGCGCTGTTCCACGACTGGGCGCACTCGCGCAACCTGATGGAGGTCGTGTTCACCGACCCCGCGGCGCACACGTTCTACGCGGACTGGCACGACGTCGCCCGCAACTCCGTGGCCGGGTTCCGGCTCGGCCAAGGCGAGGCGCCCGACGACCCGCGCATCCGGGAGGTGCTCACCGGCCTCCTCGACCGGAGTCCCGCGTTCGCGCGCCTGTGGACCAGCCATGACGCTCGCGGCAAGACGCTGGAGACCAAGCGTTTCGACCATCACGCGGTCGGCCCGCTGACCCTGACGATGCAGACCTTCGACGTCCGCTCCAGCCCGGGCCAGGCGCTCGTCGTCTACCACGCCGAGCCCGGCTCGCCGAGCAGCGAGGCGCTCAGCCTGCTCGGCTCGCTCGCGGCCACGGCACGCGAGCGCTGATGACCGCTCCGGGCCGCCGCCCCCGGACTCACTCCTGAGGTGACTGGACCATGTCCGTTCCCAGGCGCCGCCGCAGTTCCGGAACACCGGCACCGGTGAGGCCGCCGAGGTAGGCGGGCCGGCCGGCCATCACCATGACCAGCGCCAGCAGCGGCCCTTCCACCAGGGGGAGGGCAGGGTCCTCGTGCGCGGCGAACTCGGCGTCGGTGGCCCGCAGGCGCAGCCCCTTGACCTGGGACCGGCTGTTCACGGCGAAGTCACGACCGGCGAAGAACGCCGCCACCCGGATCAGACCCGCGTCCGGGTAGGTGTGCGCGATGCCCAGGGGGCGCCGCACGTCCTCGCCGTGCACGATCACCTCACCCAGCCAGGGAGCGGGATTCCTGGTCGGCAGGCGCACCGGTTCGCCGTCCACGGTCCCGAGAGCCGCGAACCGGCGCAGGGTGTCCTGCGGCGTGGCTCCCCGGAACCGCTCCAGCTGCCGGCGGTTGTGCACCTCGGGACGCAGCCCCGCGCCCACCATGCTGCGCATCCAGCCGACCGTCCCGATCGTCATCGCGGCCCCCAGGTGGGCCACCACGTCCTCGACGGACCATCCGGCGCACAGCGACTCCCGGCTCCAGTCCCCCTCCGGTAACGACCGCAGGTCGTCGGCGAGCGCTCGCCGCTCCGCTGCCAGGATGTCCTCGAGCACGCCTTGTTCCATGGCCGTCACCGTACCCGTGACCGGCCGTCCGTGGCGGCAGCTCAGTGGGTGATCGTCGTCTGCTGGTAGAGCGCGAGCCGGGGTACGCCGTAGACGAGCCGGTACAGGCTCGACATCAGGGCGACGAACGGCTCGTCCAGATCGTCACGTTCGGCGCTCGCCCGGTACACCAGCGCGGCCGCGGCGTCGCCGGCCTGGACGAGCCGCGCGTCGGTCAGCTCGTACGACGTCCACGCCGGCGCGCCGTCCAGGCCGGCGGCGATGGCGTCCCGGTCCATGACGACGCCGTTCGGCAGGACCATCACGGCGTCCTCGGTCATCAGGGCGCCGTAGAACGTGCCGCCTCGTGAGGCGCAGAGCGCATCCCACCCCTGGTGTTCCAGGTCGACAAGGGCGTCAAGGGACAAAGTACTCACGACTCCCAAGGTACAGCGGGGGTCCTGGATCAGCCGCGCGCCTGCGGATCGAGTCGCCGGACAGCTTGCCGTCGAGCTGCGGCAGCACCAGCCCGATCGCCTTGGCGGCTCCCGTGGTGGTGGGCGCGATGTTGACCGGAGCGCGGCCGGCGCGGCGGGGCGTCAGGCCGTACCTCCCTCCGCGGCGGCGAACTGTGTCCGGTACAGCTCCGCGTACAGGCCGCCCGCTGCCAGGAGGTCGGCGTGCGTGCCCTGCTCGGCGACGCGGCCGTCGTCGAGCACGACCACGAGGTCGGCGCCGCGGACGGTGGAGAGGCGGTGGGCGATGACGAGCGAGGTGCGGCCCGCGAGCGCCTCGTCGAGCGCGGCCTGGACGGCGGCCTCGGACTCGGAGTCGAGGTGGGCGGTGGCCTCGTCGAGGATGACGACGTCGGGCGCCTTGAGCAGGAGCCGCGCGATGGCGAGGCGCTGGCGTTCGCCGCCGGAGAGGCGGTAGCCGCGGTCGCCGACGACGGTGTCGGTGCCCTGCGGCAGGCGGGCCACGAGCTCCCAGATGCGGGCGCGGCGCATGGCCTGTTCCAGTTCGGCGTCGGTGGCGTCGGGGCGGGCGTAGCGGAGGTTGGCGGCGACGGTGTCGTGGAAGAGGTGCGCCTCCTGGGAGACGACGCCGACCGTGGCGCGCAGGGAGGCGAGGGTGACGCCGCGCAGGTCCTGGCCGGCGATCGCGACGCTGCCGGATGTCGGGTCGTACATGCGCGTGACCAGGTGGCCGGTGGTGGTCTTGCCGGCGCCGGAGCGGCCCACGAGGGCGACCATGGCGCCGGCCGGGACGGTGAAGGTGAGGTCGCGCAGGGTGTCGGAGGTCGGCTCCTGGGTCGGGACCGCGACGGCTTCGAGGGAGGCCAGCCCGACGTCGCCGGCCTTCGGGTACCGGAAGGTGACGGCGTCGAGGTGGATGCTCGCGCCGTGCCGGGCGACGGCGTCGCGGAGGTCGGTGGCGTCGTCGGCGTCGGCGACGGTGGGTTCGAGGTCGAGGACCTCCAGGACGCGCTCGAAGCTGACGAGTGCGGTCATGATGTCGATCTGCACGTTCGCCATGGCGGTGAGGGGTCCGTAGAGCCGGTTCAGGTAGGCGGCCATGGCGACGACGACGCCGACGGTGAGCGTTCCGGCGATGGCCTGGAGGCCGCCGAGCCCGTAGACGACGGCGATCGCGAGGGAGGCCATCGTGGTGAGGCCGACGCGGAACCAGGTGCTCAGGAGCGCGCGTCGCACGCCGATGGCGCGGAGCGCCTCGACGGGGCGGGCGTACTCGGCGGACTCGCGTGCCGGGTCGCCGAAGACCTTGGCGAGATGGGCCCCGGCGACGTTGAAGCGCTCGTTCATGAGCTGGCCGACGTCGGCGCTGAGCTCGTAGGTGCGGTGGGTGTAGTCGGCGAGGCGGCGCCCGAACCAGCGGGCGGGCAGCACGAACAGCGGCGTGACGAGCAGTGCGACCAGGGTGAGCTGCCAGGACATGGCGAACATGGCGGCGAGGGTGAACACGACGGTCAGGGCGTTGGACACGACGGTCTGCAGGGTGGAGGTGAAGGCTTGCTGGGCGCCGAGCACGTCGCCGTTGAGGCGCTGCACGAGGGCGCCGGTGCGGGTGCGGGCGAAGAACGCGAGGGGCATGCGCTGCACGTGGTCGAACACGGCGGTGCGCAGGTCGACGATGAGGCCTTCGCCGACGCGGGCGGAGACCCAGCGCTCGGCGACGGCGAGCCCGGCGCCCAGGAGCGCGAGCGCGGCGGCGCCCCCGGCGAGGGCGACGACGAGGCGGGAGTCGCCGGCCGCGATGCCGTCGTCGATGAGGTAGCGGAACAGCAGCGGGACGGCGGTGCCGGCGGCGGCGTCGAGCACGAGGAGGGCCGCGAAGATCACGAGCTGCCCGCGGTAGGGGCGGGCGAAGCCGAGGATGCGGCGGACGGTGCCGCGTCCGAGCCGGTGCCGCGCGACCGTCGGGTCCTGCATGAAGCCGCGCATGGTCCTGCCCTGCCCCATGCCGCGGGAGGAGTTGTTCATGGTCACCCCGACACGCTAGTCGCAGCCACTGACACCGCCCGGGATCCGCCGCTCCCCGGCCCCAACGGTTCGGGGCTGCCGTGCGTGGTGACAGGTGGGTGCGGCGGCCCGACCCCCCGTTGCCGTCGCACCCACCACGCGCCGGTGTCCGTGGCGGTCGCCGGTGTGAGTGCCGGTGTCAGTGTCTCGGCATAGCCTTCGGGGCATGTCCTCATCCACGGTCCTCTCCCCCGACGCCGCACGGCGGCTGCGTCTGCGCGCGCAGGGGCTGGCGCCGCGCGGTGACCTGACGCCGGTCGAGGTGGTGCGGCGGATGGTCGCGTTGCAGGGCCAGGATCTCCCGGCGGTGCTGCGGGCGATCGCGATCCGTTCCCGTCCCACCACGACGCTCGACGACGTCCGCGCCGCGTTCGACGCCGGAGAGCTGGTGCGCGGCTGGACGCAGCGCGGCACGCTCTTCGCCACGACGCCCCGGGATCTCGCGGCGCTCCTGTCGCTGACGGCCGAGCGGGTGAAACGCACGTCGCGCAAGCTCCGCGAGGACGAAGGGCTCGACGACGACGTGGTGCGGCAGGCCGCGGCGGTGGCCCGCGAGGCGCTGGCCGACGGCGCGGTGTCCCGCGCCACCCTCATGGACCTGTGGCGGCAGGAAGGTGTCCCCACCGACGGGCAGCGGGGGTATCACCTCATCTCGCTGCTCGCGCTCGACGGCCTGCTGCACTGGGGGCCGTTCGCGGGGACGCAGCAGCTCATGGTCGCCCCGCGCGGCGAGGGCGGGCACGTGCGGCCTGCCGACGAGCTGCGCCGCATCGCCCTCGCCTATTTCGCCACCCGGGGACCCGCCACCGTCGAGGACCTGGCCTGGTGGCTCGGGCTCCCCAAGACACCCGTGAGGCAAGCCGTCGCGGACCTCCTGGCCGAGGGCGGGCCCGCCGGCCCCGCGGCCGCGACACCGTCCGGGGACGGCCGGACGCGGCCCTCTCCTCCCGGGAGGGGCGGGCTCCGGGAGGTCGAGGTGAACGGCACGCGGATGATCCTGACCGGTGCCGCACTGCCCGGGGACCCGGAGCAGGGGCCGGGGGCGTCCGGGGTGACCCTCGTGCCGGGATTCGACGAGATCGTGCTGGGGTACCAGGACCGCGGCCTCGTGGCCTCCCCGGAGGCGATGAGATCGGTGGTCCCGTTCACGAACGGCGTCTTCCGCCCGGCGGTCCTGCTGGACGGGAGCCTGGTCGGCACCTGGCGCCGCGCCCCGAAGAAGAACGAGTCACCGTTCGAGCTGGTCGGCGGGATCGGCGACCGCGACCGCAGGGCCGTCGAGAAGGCGATCGCCGCCTGGGAGCACGGCTGAGCGGCGTGCTCAGCGGACCGACCGGCCCACCTCGCGGAACGCGTCCAGGACCGTGCGCACCGCCAGACGCTCGGCACGGTCCGGGCGCGCCATGGCCACGATGTGCCGGCCCGCGGCGATCCCCGCCACCGGCCGGAGCGTGAGTCGCGGATCCGACGTCGTGTACCGCGGCAGCACCGCCACCCGGTCGCTCGCCGCCACGAGTGCTTCGATGAGCCGGTTGTCGCGCAGCCGTTGCACGATCGCGAGCGGCAGGCCCGCCGCCGTCTCGACCGCGAGGCGCAGGCTGTCGAACGGGTAGCCCGGCGGCACGCCGTACCACTCGCAGCCCGCCAGCTCCGCGGGAGTGACCTCCCGCCGCGCCGCCAGCGGGTGCCCCGTGCGCATCGCGATGTCCAGCGGCTCGCGCAGCAGCGGGATCGTGGTCAGATGCCGGGCGCCGTCGGGCACGGGTGAGGTGAAGCTGTGCCCGATCACCAGGTCGTGGTCGGTCACGAGCTCCGCGTACGTCGTCTCGGCCACGTCCACGTCGGTGCACTCGAGCCGCACGTCGGTCGTGGCCAGCCGCTCCAGCACGCCCGGCAGCAGGATCGTGGCCGCACTCGGCAGCGTCGCCAGGGTGACGACGCCCGACGGCGCGCCCACGTACGCGTCCCATCTCGCCTGAACCCGCGCGACCGCCCGGGCCAGGTCGCGGCCGCCGTCGGCCAGGAGCCGGCCGGCCTCCGTGAGCCGCACTCCCCGGCCGTCGGCCTCCACCAGACGCACCCCGCCGAGTTCGCGCTGCACGGTCCGCAGCTGCTGCGACACCGCCGACGGGGTGCGGAACGTCGCCGCCGCGACGGCGGTCACCGAGCCCCGGTCCGCGAGCTCCCGCAGGAGGTCGAGGTGGCGCGGGTCGACCCGGGTCAGGTCGATCCGGCGCGGCCGGCCGGGATCGTCGCGACGAGATTCCATGAAGGCAGCCTACAAAGACATGTAGAAACTTTCACTTGTCCTACAGAGCAGTTCGCCGCAGACTCGGGCCATGCCGCTCTCGCACCGCCTGCTGGCCTTCTCGGTCGCCCTCATGTGGGGACTGAACTTCATCGCCATCAACGCCTCGCTCCAGCAGTTCCCGCCGTTCCTGCTCGTCGCGCTCCGCTTCGCGGTCGTGGCGATCCCCACGCTCCTGCTGGTCCCCCGGCCCCAGGTGCCGGTGAAGTGGCTGATCGGCTACGGCGCCGGCTTCGGCACGCTCCAGTTCCTGTTCCTGTACTGGGGCATGGCGGCCGGCTTCCCGACCGGGCTGGCGTCGCTCGTGCTGCAGTCGTCGGCGCCGTTCACGGTGCTGCTGGGGGCCACCGTGTTCCGCGAGCGGGTGTCCGGCCGCCAGCTCGCCGGGCTGGGGGTGGCGACCGCGGGGCTCGCCGTCGTCGGCTGGCAGCAGGCACAGGCCGCCGCGTTCGCGCCGTTCCTGCTCGTGCTCGCCGGTGGTCTCGGCTGGGCGATCGGCAACGTGTCCAACGCCCGCGCGATGAACGGGGCCGGGCCGCGTCCCGACCCCCTGCACGTCACGCTGTGGATGTCCGTGGTGCCGCCCGTCCCCATGGCGCTGCTGTCGCTGGTCGTCGAGGGGCCGACGGCGATCGCGCGGTCCTTCGCGCCCGGGCCCGAGCTGCTCCCCGCCCTCGTGGGGCTCGCCTACACGGTGGTGATCGGGACGCTCGTGGGGTCGGGGATCTGGACGTGGCTCATGGCACGGCACCCCGCCGGCATGGTGGCGCCGTTCTCCATGCTCGTACCGGTGGTGGGGCTGAGCGCGTCCGCCCTGCTGCTGGGCGAGGAGCTCGGTGTCCCGCAGGTGACGGGTGCCGCGCTGGTCATCGCGGGCGTCCTGTGGGGCTCGCGGGCCCGCCACGTCCGCCCGGTGGCCCTTTCCGCTCCCCGGGCGGCCGTCGCACCGGGCCGGAGCCGGGCGGCACGATGAGGGCGCGCGTCCTTTCCGCGGGCCACGCCTCGTGACATCGTGGCAGGACGCCGAAGCCTCGGAGAGGGAGATCGACATGAACGGTGCGGACCTGCTCGTGGACGCGTTCGGCCGGATCCGCCAGGAGGTGCACGCCGCGGTCGAGGGACTGACCGCGGACGAGCTCGCGTGGCGCGCCGACGCCGACGCGAACTCCGTGGCCTGGCTCGTCTGGCACCTCACGCGGGTCCAGGACGACCACGTGGCCGACGTCGCGGGCCGGGCACAGGCCTGGGCCGACGGCGGGTGGGCGGACCGGTTCGGCCTCCCGCTCCCCCTCGGGGACACCGGGTTCGGCCACCGCACCGCCGACGTCGCGGCGGTCCGCGTCGACTCCCCGGACCTGCTCACCGGCTACCACGACGCCGTCCACGAGCGGACGACCGACTACGTCTCCGCGCTCACGGACAGCGATCTGGACCGCGTCGTCGACACCTCCTGGGACCCGCCGGTAACCCTCGGCGTCCGCCTGATCAGCGTGTTCGACGACGACGCCCAGCATGCGGGCCAGGCGCTCCTGCTGCGCGGCCTGCTGCTGCGCCGGCGCGGCTGACGGCGGGCGCCGCGACACCGTCACGCGGCGCCGAACACCACCGGGTCCTCCGGGCGGCGCGGGGTCACACGCCCGCCAGCCGCGCCTTCAGCCGGTCCACCGCGCCGCGGTACTCCGAGGGGTCGATGGGGAGCAGCCACTGCTTGACCTTGACGCCGCGCGACACGTTGAGGTCGATGTCGTCGAGGGTCTCGTCGACGTTGTGCATCGAGAACGGGATGACGCACGTACCGCGCGCGTGACGGCCCTGGGTGCGCTTCTCGGTCCAGCGCAGCCGGGTCTCCACCAGCTCCCGGCGTTCCTCCAGCGGCGGGAGCTCAACCTCTCCGGCCAGGTGAGCACCGATCCACAGGGCACCGGCCTCGGCACTCAACGGGCTGAAGTAGGAGGAGTTGTAGCCGTTGAAGGTCAGGCGGGGTACGTCGTGCGGGAGGATCTGCCGCCACAGGTGGAAGTTGCCCTCGTCGTCGTGCAGCCGGCGCTGGATCTTCTCGTCGAGGAACGGGACCCGCTGGTGCCACCCCGTCCCGCACACGACGAGGTCCGCCGGGACCGCCCGCCCGTCGGAGAGTTTCGCGTAGGGGCGCCCGTCGCGGACGACGAACCGCTGGATCGTCGTGTCGCGGTGCACGATGATCCTCCCGTCGGCGACCTGCTCGAAGAACTGGTCGCTGACGAGGGAGACCGTGTGCCGCGCGATGTCGGTGAACTCGCCGTGCGGCAGCAGGCCGAGCTTGCGCAGCCGGAGCTGCCGGGTCGTGATCGCGGCGATCGAGCCCACCATCGCCCGGGTGACGAAGTGGCCCCGGCCGTGCAGGAAGTTCTCGATACCCACGGGCGTGAGGTAGCGGAACAGGCCCTCGCCGAGCCGCGTCAGCAGCAGGTACTTGAAGTTGAGCAGGTTCCCGATCTTCTTCGGCATCTTCCACAGGAGCTGGCGGGCGATCACTCGCGTGCTCGCGGCCACCGGCCCCAGCGACGTCGCGATGTCGCACGCGGACTTCCCGTAGCCGATGACCAGGACGTGCTTGCCCGCGCCGTCCGAGATGTCGTTGAGCTGCGACGGCGCCAGCAGCCGCCCCCCGTGCCGCACCAGTTCGGAGTACCCCTCGTACTGCGGCAGCACCGGGTCGGAGAAGATCCCGTTGGCGACCACCAGGTGGTCGAACCGCTCCGGCGCCCGCAGCGGCCCGCCGGCCGGGCGGACCGTCACGAGCCAGGCGTCCTCCGCGTCGGTGAGTTCCGCGCGGACCACCTCCGTCGAGAGCCGCAGACCCGACCGGAGGCCGAACTTCCGCACGTACGACTCGAGGTAGGCCTGCACCTGAGCGCCGGACGGCCACTCCGGGTACTCCCGCGGCATCGGATGGTCCGAGAACGTGTAGGTGTCCTTGTTGTTCTGCGTCGTCAGACCCGAGTAGCGGCGCGTACTGCTCCACACACCACCCACGTCCGGAGCCTTCTCGAAGACCACCACCTCGTGTCCCAGCTCCCGCAGGATCTTCAGTACCGCCAGTCCCGCGAACCCCGCCCCTACGACCGCAACCCGCACGCCCGCTCACCCCATCTCGTCGACGCTTTTCGTCCGTGGGCACCGAACCGTAATGATTCAACGGAAAGCGGGCGACCACGCCGGTGATTGACAAGGCGCAGGGAGGCAATATAAGCGCAGGTGACAGCAGTCTTCGAGGTCTCACGGCGCCGGCGTTCCCCGCTCACCGGATCGCCGCTTCGCCCTTGACCTCATCGACTACACCCTGCCCGGCAGGGAGGACGCCGCCCGTGCGAGCGTGAACGCGCTGGGGGCGCCAGGTCCCCTTCGCCGACGCGGCCCGCGCCCACCGCGACCTCGAACGGCGCCGCACCATCGGCAAGGTCGTCCTGGTGTGACCACGGACACGACGGCGGAACCGGGTCGCCGGTCACATCCGGTACCGCCGACGTGTCGCCGGGGCATGGACACGATCCGGGCCCCGCACACCGGCCACCGGCCACCGGCCACCGGCCACCGGCCACCGGCCACCGGCGAGAGGATGAGCTCATGACCCACGACACGACCGGGACCGGGACCGGCGGCACGGTGATCGACGACGACGTCCTCGACCGGCTGCGGCCGCTGTCGTTCGCTGTGGCCTACCGCATGCTCGGGAGCGTGACCGAGGCGGAGGACGTGGTGCAGGAGGCCCTGCTCAAGGTCGCGCGGCAGGCGGACGAGCCCGGCGGCGTCCGCAACCCCGACGCGTTCGTCACGACGGTCACCACCCGTCTGTCGATCAACGTCCTGCGCTCGGCGCGGGCCCGGCGCGAGACGTACGTCGGCCCGTGGCTGCCGGAACCGCTCGTGTCGGGCACGGACGCCCGGTGGCCGGGGCGCGAGACCCCCGCCGTCGCGCACGGCGCTCTCCCGCCCGACGCCGCCGCGCACGCCGAGCTCGCCGACGACCTCTCCACGGCCTTCCTCGTGGTCCTCGAGACGCTGACGCCCACCGAGCGGGCCGCCTTCCTGCTGCACGACGTGCTCGGCTACCCGCACGGCGAGGCCGCCGAGATCATCGGGACGACCACCGTCGCGGCGCGGCAGCTCGCCTCGCGGGCGCGGCGCCGGATCGAGGCGAAGCGGGCCGGCACGCCGGGTCGCACGCCCGCCCCCGGCAACCGGGAGGAGGCGAGCCGGCTCGTGCGGCACTTCCTCGCCGCGGTGGAGGACGGCGAGGTCGAGGCGTTCGTCGACATCCTCGCCGAGGACGTCGTCTTCACCGGCGACGGCGGCGGCAACGTCCCACCCGGGTTCGCCATCAGCAAGCCGATGGCCGGGCGCGAGCGTGTCGCCAAGCTCCTGTCCGGCTTCACCCGGCGCGGCGCGGCGGGCCTGGCGCGTTACGTCCCGGGAGACGTCAACGGCGCCCCGGGCCTGCTCATCGTCGCCGACGACGCCCTGGGCGGCGGCGTGCTCGGCACCCTTTCCTTCGAGGTGGCCACGGGAACCGACGGCACGGCGCGGATCGTGGCGGCCCATGGCCTGGTGAACCCCGCCAAGCTCGGTCACCTGGGCCGGCTCGCCGACCTCGACCGCCTGGCGGCGCACCTGCGCCCGGCCCGCCGCCGGCGGTGACGGGGACCACGGGTCTGGCCGGGAAAGGCCGGGGGCCGGACCACCGCGTCTGACATAGTGGGACATTGGGGTACCGTGCCCCCGTGACCCGCGCACGCCTGCCCTGGACACGGATCGGCTTCGTCGGCCTGGTCGCCGCCTCCCTCGCACTCGGGGGCTGGGGCCTCGCGCTCGACACGGCGGACGTCCCGGGCCGCACCTGGTTCGACGTCTTCTACTACGACCTCCAGCTCTTCGTGCTGGGCGCCGACCCCGCGAGCGACGGCGGCGCGCTGTCGTGGCAGCTCCAGACGGCCCGGTTCGTCGCCCCGGCGGCGGCCGTCTGGGCCATCGTCGAGGCGGTCCGCGCGCTGTTCGCCGAACGTCTGCGGCGCATGCGGGAGCGACGGACCAAGGGCCACGCGATCGTCGTCGGACAGACCGATGCGGCCGACGCCGTGGCCGACGCGCTCCGGACCGGGGGGCACACCGTGCTGCGCGCGACCGAGCAGGACGACCTGGACGACGCCGGCCTGCGGGGCGCGGCCGTCCTGTACGCGTGCTCCGACGACTCGAGCAACCCCAGCGTCAACGTCCTGACCGTGACCGGCGTCGCGAACACGGTGCGCCGGCGCGGACGCGGGCCGGAACGCCTGTACGCGCACGTCAGCGACCCGGACCTGGCCGTCGCCCTGCAGGCGCGCCACCTCGCGAGCGCGACCACGGGCGTCGACTTCTTCACGCTCGACGTGCTGGCCGCGCAGAGCCTCGCCGCACGCGAGGCGGAGTCCCTGGCGGCCGCGTCGGCGGTGGCGGTCATCGGCTCGGGCGACCTGGCCCGTGCCCTCGTCGTCGCGCTGGCGGGCGAGTGGGAGCTCGTCTCCGGCGTCCGCAGACGGCTGAAGATCCTGCTCGTGGCCGACGACGCCCCCGCCGTCGCCGAGGAACTGTCCAGCCGGTGGGGCGCCGTCACGGACTCCTGCGACCTGCAGGCCGTGACCAGCCTCCCGGACTCGGCGGTGCTCGACCGGATGTACGTCTGCCCCGACGACGAGGACGCGGCGCTGCACACGACGCTCACGAACACGGCGCTCTGGCACGGCGCGCCCGGGTCGCTCGTGCTGGTGCTGGACCGGCTGTCGGGCCTCGCGGGAGTGTTCGACGGCGACGGGACGCGCGTGCTGGACGATCTGGACGGGCGCCTGCGGACCGTCGTCGTGCACGACCTGCTCGCGCACACCCGGCACCCCGAACCGCGCGTGCACGACGACGTGTACGAACGCCTGGCGCGTGCCGTGCACCACGTCTACCTGCGCAACCAGCTCGAACGCGGTGTGGTGTGGGCGAGCACGCCCGCGATGCGCCGGTGGGAGAACCTGACCGACGACCTGCGGGAGTCCAACCGCCGCTGGGTCGTCGGCCTCCCGGACCGGCTCGCCCGCGTCGGCGGCACGATCGCGCCGCGCGACGGCGGCACCGACGTGGCGATCTCGGGCCCGATGCTGGACCGCCTCGCGATGGCCGAGCACGACCTGTGGGAGGCCGTGCGTCTCGAGCTCGGCTGGAGGCACGGCCCGGTCCGCGACGACGCGAAGCGCCTGCACCCGATGATCGGCGTGTCGTGGGAGGACCTGCCCGAGCCCGAGAAGGAGAAGGACCGGGACCTGATCCGCAACCTCCCGGAGATCCTGGCCGAGTTCGGGCTGGAGCTCGTCTTCTACGACCGCTGAGGGACGGCACGTCCCTCCACCCCTGCGCTACGCGGTCGCCCCGTCAGCTCCCAGGTGACGCAGCACCGCCAGGACGCGGCGATGGGCCGCCGCGTCCTGCGGCAGGTCCAGCTTCGTGAAGATCGCCGCGACGTTCTTCTCCACCGCCCCGTACGACAGCACCAGCGCCTGTGCTATCGCCCCGTTCGACCGCCCCTGCGCCATCAGCGCCAGCACCTCCCGCTCGCGCGGCGTGAGGCGCTCCAGGCCGGGGTCCGCGCCGCTACGTGCCGCGCCGAGCAGCTGCGTCACCACCTCGGGGTCCAGCACGGTCTCCCCCGCCGCCACCCGCCCCAGCGCCGAGACGAAGTCCCGCACGTCCGCCACCCGGTCCTTCAGCAGGTAGCCCACTCCGCGGGCGTCCGCCTCCAGCAGCCTCGACGCGTACGTCGTCTCGATCCACTGCGAGAACAGCAGCACCGGCAGGCCCGGCAGCCGGTCACGCAGCGCCAGCACCGCCCGCAGCCCCTCGTCGGTGTGCGACGGCGGCATCCGCACGTCCGCCACGACCACGTCCGGTGGCGCGCCCGCCGCCGCGAGCGCCACCACCTCCGCGACGAGCGCGTCGCCGTCGGCCACCGCCGCGACGACCTCGTGGCCGCGCCGTGCCAGGAGCGCGGCGAGGCCGTCGCGCAGGATCGCGGAGTCCTCGGCAATGGCGACGCGGAGGCCGCTCCGGTACGGCTCGGCCCCGGCGGCCGGGCCGGGCGTCACGGTCGTGTGCTGGTCGGGAGTGTCACGGTCACCACCGTAGGGCCTCCGGCGGGGCTGGCCAGGTCGAACGCGCCGTCCACGGCGCGCACCCGTTCGGTGAGGCCGGCCAGGCCGGTGCGTTCCCCGGCCCCGTCGCCGACGACGACGGCCCCGCCCCGCCCGTCGTCGCGCACCTGGAGCCGCAGGGTGCCGCTGTGCCGCTCCACGCGGACGGTGACGACGTCCGCGGCGGCGTGCTTGGCGGCGTTGGTCACGAGTTCGGCAACCGTGTAGTAGGCGATGGACTCGACGGCGGGGGCGAGGCGGGGCTGCTCGACGCCGGGTGCGACGTCGACCGTGACCGGCAGCGGCGCCCGGGCGGCGAGGGTCCGGAGCGCGACCGCGAGCCCGCTGTCGAGGGCGGCGGGGTGGATGCCGCGCGCGATCTCCCGCAGTTCGGCGAGGGTCTCGAGCGCGGACGCGTGGGCGGTGTCGAGCAGGCCGGAGGCGAGGGCGGGCTCGCCGTCGGCCAGGTGGTCGCGGGCCTCGTCGACCTGCATGGCGACGGCGACGAGGCGGGCCTGGGTGCCGTCGTGCAGGTCGCGTTCGATGCGGCGCAGGCGGGCGTCGGCGTCCTCGACGGCGCCGGCGCGGGAGGCGCGCAGTTCCGCGACGCGCAGCGCGCCGCGCGTCGGGCCGAGGAGCGCGAGGGCCAGGACCCGCATCAGGGCGGTGAACAGGCGCATCATCCACGGCCACAGGAACAGCAGGAGGACGCCGGCGGCGACGGCCAGGGCGAGGCGTTCCGGGGTGTCGAGGAACCAGTCGCCGAACGCGGCGCCGCGGTGCCAGGTTCCGTCGGCCGCCTGCTGGAGCGGGAGCCAGCGGTACCAGACGGGGTACGTGAGGGCCCCGAGCGCCGCACAGACGAACACCGTGCTGACGACGAACCCGGCCACCGCGACCGGGAAGGACACGATCAGGAACAGCAGGGCGCGCCAGCCGGTGCTGTCGGCGATCAGGGATCCCAGGCCGCGCCAGAACCCCCGCCCGAGGCGGAACGGGGGCGGCTCGGCGATGTCGGCGCCCAGGGCCTGCCGCATGAGCCCGCGGTGCAGGGCTCCCCAGCCGCGCGCCCCGGCCACCAGGCCGCCACCGGCCCAGAGGCCCGCGACGGTGACGGCGAGGCCGGCGGTGAGCGCGACGGTGGTCACCGTGTACGCCAGGCCGAACGGGGCGAGGAACAGTGCGAGCCACAGGTATCCGTACTCGCTCCAGGTCCGCGTGCGGAACGGCGCGGTGACGACGGCGCCGCGCGGGGCGCGGTGCGGCGCGGGGCGCACGGGCGGCGCGCTCTCGGGCTGGGTCATGGTGGTCATGGTTCCAGCCTGCGGTCCCGGGTGTGCGGGCGGCCATGGTGCGTGCCGCCGCGGGAGGTAGGGAGGTCCCCACCCTCGACTCAGGGGTCTCCCCCCTGTGACCGGCCGGTGGCGGAGGCCTACGCTCACCACCATGACCAGCGCAGAGTACCGGCCTTCCCAGCCCGACCCGCACCGGCCGGAGGGGCCGGCGTCCGACGTTCCCGCACGAGTGCCCGGTGGGTACCCACCCCCCGGTGCGTACCCGCCGCCGGAGCCCGCGAAGGGCTCGGCGGGGCGGGTCGTGGCGCTGGTCGGCGGGATCGGCGCGCTGCTCCTGGCCGCGGTCGGGGCTCTGTTCTATGCGGACGTGTCGCAGTCCCGGACGGAGAGCTCGCACCAGTCCTACGCGGCGCCCGGGACGGTCGAGCTGGTGGCCGACGGCGACGTCGCCGTGCGGGCCGCCGACGGCGACGTGGAGGTCGAGGCCATCGCCCGCAGCGGACTCTCGCGTCCGAGCTATTCCACCCGCGAGGAGGGCGACCGGCTGGTCGTCACGCACGAGTGCCGGGAGTTCTGGAGCTTCCCGCGGTGCTCGGGCCAGCTCGACGTGACGCTGCCCGCGGGGACCGAGGTGCTGGTGCGGACGTCGAACGGTGATGTGGTCGCCGCCGGGATCGCGGGGACGCTCGAGGTGAGGACGAGCAACGGTGACGTGGAGTCCTCGGACAACCCGGGACGTCAGATCCTCACGTCCAGCAACGGGGACGTCGTGGTGCTCGGCGCCGGGGGCGACGTCTCGGCGCGTACCTCGAACGGCGACGTCGAGGCGGAGCGGATCGCGGGGACGCTCGACTCCGGGACGAGCAACGGCCGCACCAGCGTCGTGGACGTGGACGGCGACCTCACGGCCGAGTCCAGCAACGGGCGGATCGACGTCGACGGCTTCGGCGGAGACGTCTCGGTGGAGACCAGCAACGGCGACGTCACCGTGACCGGGGACGACGTGCCGGTGCGGCTCTCGATGTCCACCGGCAACGGCTCCGAGACCGTCGAGGGCCCGACCGATCCGGACGCCGACCGCTCCGTGGAGATCGAGACGGACAACGGCGACGCGGCGTACCTCGGCCGGTGAGCCGTGGGGGCCGGCGGCCGGCGGTCCGCCGGCCCCGGCGCTCGGGGTCCGGCGGCCCCGGCCCGCCGACGGCCCGTGGTGCGAATCGGCGTTATCCCGCTTAATCGAGATATGGTGCGGCCATGCTGATTGCCGAAGACCTGCTGCTGCTTGCCGTCGACGACGAGTCCGGCAAGACCTCCAATGTCGACAACCTGAACGCCCGTCTCGCCGGTGCCCTGCTGGCCGATCTCGCCGCGGCCAACAGGATCCTCACCCAGGGCGGGCCGGAGGCCGGTGCCACGAAGGAGGAGCGCAAGGCGGCCGCCGAGGCCAAGATCCTCATCACCAACCCGGACCCCACCGGTAACGCCGCCCTCGACGCCGCCCTCGAAGCGGCCAAGGGCGAGGAGCGCCGCGCGCACAAGGTGGTGGAGCGCATCGCCGAGAACGCCGAGGACAACCTCCTGGCCGGACTGGTCGAGCGCGGGATCCTGGAGAAGGAGGAGACCAAGCTCTTCCGCATGCTCCCGCAGACCCGCTGGCCCGCCGCCGACTCGAGCCACGAGGACACCCTGCGCGCGAACCTCAAGAAGGTTCTCGTCGAGGGCGCCGAGCCCGACGAGCGCACCGCCACGCTGATCTCGCTGCTGCACGGCTCGGGCCTGGTGGGCAACGTGGTGGGCAAGGAGGACCGGAAGGCCGCCGAGGAGCGTGCCGAGGAGATCGCCGGCAGCGAGTGGGGCGCGGCGAGCGTCGCCGCCCAGGTCGCCATCGCCGCCTCGGTCGCCGCGGTCGCGGCCGTGGGCGCGGTCGCCGCGGCGCTGATCATCGCCGCCGCGAAGGAGAACGAGGAGTCGGCCGAGACGGCCGAGGCCACCTCCCAGGCCTGATCTCGCCGACGGCCCGCGAGTCCCTGCTACCTCGGTACCAGGAACTCGCGGGCCGTCGCCACGAGCAGGTCCTTCTCGCGGGCCGCCGTGAAGCCCGGCTCCACCGCGACGCGCTCCAGGAAGCCGTCGGTGAGCAGCATCAGCCAGGACACGATCCGCCCGGCCGTCAGGTCCGTGCGCACCTCGCCCGACGCCTGTCCCTGCTCCACCCACGTCCGGACCCGCCTCCGCTGCGCCTCCGCGTCGGCCTCGAGCACCTCGGCCACCTCGGGCAGGTGCATCACCCCGGCGGCCGCACGGACGAACCCCGGCACCCGGGGATCCGCGGCCTCGTCGGCGCCCTGGCCCACGATCTCCAGCAGCACCCCGAGCGGGTCGTCGCGGCCTTCCCAGGCCGCGGCCGACTCCCGGACCTCACGCGTGCCGTACTCCAGGATGCCCCGGAAGATCGCGAGCTTCGTCGGGAAGTAGTGGAAGAGCGTCCCCGAACCGATCCGGGCCTCCCGGCAGATCGCCGCCGTCGTCGCGCCGTCGTACCCGCGTTCCGCGAAGACCGTCAGAGCCGCGTCGATGATGACGAGGCGCCGCGCCTCGTGGCGCGCCGGGTCAACGGTCCGCGCCACGCACGCCCTCGTGGTTCGTGTCCGACGACGGCCGCCCGCCACGCACGCGGCGCACCTGCAGGCGCCCGTCCCTCTCCCGCGTCACCAGGCCCACGGCCACGAGCGCCTCGTCGGCGTTCCGCCGGGCGGCCTTGTCCTTGCGCTCCTCGCGGCGCTCCCGCAGCAGCGCGTGCTCCTCGGAGGTGTATCCGGGGCGGCCGTCGGCCCAGGGCTGGAAGTCGCCGTCGTACGGGTCGTCGTCGCGGACCGGCCAGCCGTCGGTGGTCAGAGTGGTGCGGAGCTTCGTCCAGGGCAGTTCGGTGATGTCGAGGCGTGCGCGCAGGCCGCCGTCGGGGCCCAGGACCACCAGGTCGTCGCGGTCGCGGAACACGGCCCCGGTCTCCGTCCGCTCCACCCAGACCTCACGGTCCTGCTGCCGGTGCTCGAGGTGGTCGCGCGCGACCTCCAGGTGGGGCGCCTCGCTCGCGGCGGCCACCGCGAGGAAGATGCCGCCCAGCAGGCCGGCGCCACCGAGGATCGGCAGGGACCAGACCTGGTCGATCTGGCCGAGCCGCTCGACCAGCCCGTGCACCGGGAACGGTGTCCGCTCGATCGCCGCGGTGAGGCCGCGGGCGAGCGCGGGTCCGAACAGGCCGAGCAGGATGCCGAGCGCCGTTCCGCCACCGATCAGGACGGCGGGTACGGAGCGCGACTGGCTGAAGCGCGTCGTCGTCATGCGGCAATAATAGAGTGATCACTCCAGTAATTGAAGGGCCGTCGGTGTCCCGCGTCTGAACTCCGGGGCATAATTTCGCCGGATTCGCCGCCGATCTCGGTCTCGCGTCGGTTCCAACTGCCGAACCGCAGGTCCGGCCGGCCCGCGGTTGACGAACCGCACGATGAATCGCATCAACCCGTGATTGGCACGATTCAGCATGCGGTTCGGCGACCGGAGCCGGGCCGGACCTGCGGTTCGGTGGGCGGGCGCGGTGCGGGACTGCGGTTCGGCAGCGAGACCCGGGCCGGGGCGGCGGTTCGGCGAGCATCGGAAGCTGCGACCAGACTTCCTCACCGAATTTCAGACGCGGGACACTAACTCCGCTTCCGCGCCTCCTCCAGGCGACGGATCGCCTTGGGACCGACGCCATGGAGGTCCCGCAGTTCACCGAGATCCTCCGGCAGGTCCGCGAGCACGAGATACCCGGCGTGCAGGAGGGCGCGGGTCGCCGGCCGCCCGACGTGGACGCCGTCGAACTCCGGGCCCGGGTCCGGGGCCTCCTCCATCACCGTCGCCATGGCTCCATCCTGGCACCGACCCGGCTCGCTCACCTCGTCAGCCGCGGATCACCACCGCCACCACCGGGGCTTGCGGCGTCGCTCCGGCGCCGGACTCGCGGTCGAGCCGGCAGCGCGTCCGCGCCCGGCTCCGCGTCCGCGCCCGGATCAGGCCCGTGTCGGTGTCCGGTGGCACGATCGAGGCATGAGCACTCTCACCGGACAGCAGATCGCCGGCTCCGGCCTGACGGGCTGGGTCTTCCTCGGCGACGCCCTCTACACCCGAGCCGCCACGGGCAGCTTCGCGGCGGGCCTGGCTCTCGTCGACGCCATCGGCGCGGCCGCCGAGGCCGCGAACCACCATCCCGACGTGGACCTGCGGTACCCGCACGTCGACATCCGCCTGACGAGCCACGACGCCGGGGGCGTCACCGACCGCGACGTCGCGATGGCGCGCACCGTCACGGACCTGGCCCGTGACGCGGGGGCGAGCCTCGACGGCGCGGGCCTGTCACGGCTGGAGCTCGCGCTCGACACGCCGGAGCGGGACGGCATCCGGCCGTTCTGGCGCGAGTTCCTCGCCTACGACGGCGGGGCCGAGGGCGAGCGTCCCTGGGCGGCGGACGAGATCGGCGACCCCCTGGGCCGCCTGCCCGTCCTCTGGTTCCAGGCCTCGGGCGCCGAGGAGCCCCGGCAGCGCTGGCACCTGGACGTGTGGGTCGACCCGTCCGAGGTGCGGGGCCGGATCGCCCGCGCCGTCGCCGCCGGCGGCCGCGTCGTCGACGACAGCCGGGCGCCGGCGTTCTGGGTGCTGGCCGACGCCGAGGGAAACCGTTCGTGCCTGTGCACCTGGCAGGCCCGGGACGGAGAGAACGAGTGACGCGGACCTGATCAGACGCGCCGGGGCAGCGGCTTCAGCACGCCGTCCTCCGTGTGCGCCTGGACCATCGACTCCGGTGCCGGGGCGGGCGGGGCCGCCAGCTCCGAGGCGTCGGCGGTGGCGCGGCAGTAGACACCGCCCCCGCCCTCGCGGCACAGCGCGTGCAGCGCCGCGGCGAAGCCGTACAGGTCCTCGCCGGCCGCCCCGCGGCGGAAGCGGCGCGACATCGACCACTGGTCCACCAGCAGCGTGACCGTGTCCGGCTGCACGCGCCCGTAGAGGGACAGGATGTGCGCCGAGAGGCGGATCACCAGGCGGGCGCCGTCCTCGCTCTCGGCGATCATCTGCGCGCTCAGCAGGCCGTCGTCGTCCCGGCGGGCCCCGAGCAGCCGCTCGAGCTGACCGAGCACCGACGCCGGGTCGACGACGTGCGACCGCACGGTGGTGCCGAGCGGCCGCCCGTCGATGGTGCCGGCAGCGGACTCGTCGTCTGGGCTCGCGAAGTACTCGAACAACATGCGGAGCATCATCCCCTATGTCCGAGCCCGCTCCCAAACCCGGAGGGCAGAAGGACCCAGATCGTGACCAGCGACCTCGACGTCGTGCCCGACGGCGAGCTCCACCGTCGCCGTGCGCTCGCCGTGCCGCAGCCGGTGGGTCCCGGCGGCGCGGGGATGCAGCGCCCGGAGCGTCGCGCCCACCAGGCGCGGCGCACCTCGCTCGCCGCGCTCCCAGGCGATGTCCACCTCGACGCCAGGCCGTGCCACGAGGCCCCGGACCCGGCCCGCGGGCAGCGCTCCCGGTAGCGCGGGCAGGAGTTCGATCTCGCCGCGGTGGGACTGCAGGAGCGCCTCCGCCAGCCCGGCGGTGAACCCGAGGTTCCCGTCGATCTGGAACGGCGGGTGAGCCGCGAAGAGGTTGGGGTACAGCCCGCCGCTGTGCCCGCCGCGGTCGGTCTCCATGTCACGGAACACCAGCCGCAGCAGGGCGTCGACCGCGCCGGGCTGACGGAGCCGCGCGCGCAGGCCGATCTTCCACGCCAGCGACCAGCCGGTCGACTCGTCGCCGCGCTCGTCGAGGAACCGCGCCGCGGCGTCGAGCCACTCCGGGCCGGGCTCGCCCGCACCTGGCTCGCCCGGCTCCCACCGCCCCGGATACAGCCGCACGAGCGGCGAGAGGTGCCGGTGGTGGGGGTCGTCCTGCGCGAAGTCGCCGTCCCATTCCGCGAGCGCCCCGCCCCGCCCCACGCGGGGCCGCCGCAGTTCCGGCAGCACGGCGCGGGCGCGTTCCACCACGGGATCCTCGATCCCCCGCCGCTCCGCCTCGGCGACGACCAGCGTGAGGTGGTCCCGCACCAGGTCGAGGTCGCAGGCCGACGACGACGCCACGCTCGCCACCCGCCCGTCGGCCGTGCGGAACTCGTTCTCCGGTGAGGTCGACGGGCACGTTCCCCACTGCCCGTCCTCGCCCCTCACCAGCCAGTCCAGGGCGAAGGCCGCCGCGTCGCGCAGGACGTCCCACAGGGAGGTCAGGAGCGTGTCGTCGGCGGCGAAGCCGGCGTGATCGGCGACGTGCCGCGTGAGCCACAGGCCGGCCATCGGCCAGAACGCCCACTTGGGGTCGTTCCCGCCGTGCCCGACCGGGAGGCTGTACGCCCACGCGTCGGTGTTGTGGTGCGCCGTCCATCCGTCCGCGCCGTACAGCCGCCGCGCGGTGCGCCGGCCGGTCACCGCGAGGGCGCGGATCAGGTCGAACAAGGGCTCCTCGGTCTCGGCGAGGTTGGTGACGCCGGCCGCCCAGTAGTTCATCTGGAGGTTGATGTTGGTCGTGTAGCTGGAGCTCCACGGCGGCTGCAGCTCGTGGTTCCAGATGCCCTGGAGATTCGCGGGGAGCGTGCCGGGCCGCGAGGAGCAGATGAGCAGGTAGCGGCCGTAGTGGAACAGGGTGGCGACCAGGTCCGGGTCCCGCTCGGGGCCGGCCTCGGGACCGTCGTTGATCGCGACCAGGCGCGCGGCGGTGTCCTGTGCGGCGGTGTCCTGTGCGGTCTCGTCGCGGGAGGGCGCGGCCGCGTCGCGGGAGGCCGGGGTGCTCTCGCCGGCCGGGGAGGGTGCGGCGTGCGGCGTCAGTTCCACCCGGTCGTACAGGGCACGATGGTCGGCGATCTGGTCGCGCCGCACGGCCGCCGGACCGGCCGCCACGGCGCGGTCCACCCTCGCGCGGGCGTCGAGCGCGGCGTCCCACTCGTCGCCCCGTGGTGTCTCGGTGGCGCCGCGGTAGGTGGTGGCCGTGGCCACCACCAGGGTGAGCCGGGTCGCCCCGGTCACGACGAGCCGGCCGGCGCCCGCCACGCCGTCGCCCTCCGCCACGCCGTCGTCCTCCGGAACGTCGTGGGCCCGCGCGGTGCCGTCGTGCAGCACGCGTGCCACCAGGGCGCCGCGCAACGAAGCGCCGGGCCGGTCGTCGTACCGGACGGAGGGTTCGACGGGTTCGTGGGCGGGGGCGACGTCGGCCGGCAGTCGCAGGTGCAGGACGACGCCGTCCGGACCGGCCGTGCGGCGCGGCACGCGCAGGCGGCTCCCGGCGCGGATCGTGAGGTCGCGCGGACGTGAGGCCGTCACCTCGTGCACGAGCACGCCGTGGGGCCGGCTCACCCACGTGGTGCGCGACACCGCGTCGGGGCCGCGGCCGCCGTCGGTGGTCTGCGTCGCGGTACGGAAGTCGAGGGTCCGGCGCACGTCGCCCGGGCCGCCGCCGTCGGTCAGCGCGATCTCCAGTTCCGCGAACGGCAGGTACGTCTGGCTGTGCCGGTGCTGGAGCCCTCGCAGCACCCGCCCGGCCTCGACGTGGTCCCCGGCCGCGACCAGCGCCCGCACCCGGGCGAGCAGTTCCCTGGCGCGGTCCGGGTCGGGGAGGCCCGGCTCGTCCTCGGAGGCGGGGCTGCCGGACCAGGCGGTGTCGTCGTTGACGATCAGGCGGGCCGTACGCGCGTCGCCGAGCACCATCGCGCCGAGGCCGCCGTTGCCGAGCGGCATCCCCTCCTCCCAGCGCTCGGCGGGCGCGGTCGAGACCAGGCCGTGCACGTCCGCGTGTCCTCTCACCGCGGCAGTCTACCGATTTGCCCCGCTTGTCTCGCGACAACGCGGTGTCCATGATGGGGCCATGGACACCGCACCCGCCGACGCCGCCCGGCGGCCGCAGGCGATCGTCGTGATGGGCACCGCCGGGTCGGGCAAGACGACCGTCGCCGCCCTCCTCGCCGGCCGCCTCCAGGCGGCCTTCGCCGAGGGCGACGACTTCCACACCCCCGCGAACGTCGCCAAGATGGCGGCGGGCCGGCCGCTGGACGACGACGACCGCCGCCCCTGGCTACGCGAGATCCGCGACTGGCTGGCCGAGGAGCTGGGCGCCGGCCGCACCGCCGTCGTGCCGTGCAGCGCCCTGCGCCGCGAGTACCGCGACATCCTGCGCACCGCGGGCCGGCGCGGGTCCGACGACGTGCGGTTCGTGCACCTCACCGGCTCCTACGACCTGCTCCGCGAGCGCATCCAGGGCCGCGCGGGACACTTCATGAAGCCCGCCATGCTCGACAGCCAGCTCGCCACCCTGGAGCCCTTGCAGGACGACGAGCCCGGGATCGGCGTCGACGTGACACCCCGGCCCGCCGAGATCGTCGACGAGATCCTGCGCCGGCTCGGCGCGCCCGGACCTCAGACCCTCTTGCGGTAGGTGCGCAGGGCGAGGACGTAGCAGACGGAGCCGATGCCGACGATCCAGGCCAGGGCGATCCAGATGTCGTCGCCGACCGGCTGCCCCTCGAACAGCGCCCGCAGCGTCTCGACCACCGACGTGACCGGCTGGTTCTCGGCGAACCAGCGGACCGGGCCGGGCATCGACTCCGTGGGGGCGAACGCCGAGCTGAGGAACGGCAGGAAGATCAGCGGGTACGAGAACGCCCCCGCTCCCTCCATGGTCGTGGCGGTCAGGCCCGGGATGACCGACATCCACGTCAGGGCCAGGGTGAACAGCGCGAGCACTCCGAGGGCGGCCAGCCAGTCGAGAGGGCTCGCCTCGGGGCGGAAGCCCATCGCGAACGCGATGCCGACGATGAGCACCGCGGTGACCGCGTTCGAGACCAGCGAGGTCAGCACGTGCGACCACAGCACCGCCGAGCGGGCGATCGGCATGGTGCTGAACCGGGCCATGATGCCCTTGCTGGTGTCGTTGAAGATCCGCAGCGCGGTGTAGGCCACGCTCGACGCGATCGTGATCAGCAGGATGCCCGGCAGGAGGTAGTTGGTGTAGTTGGCCCCGCCGGTCTCGATCGCCCCGCCGAACACGTAGCGGAACAGCAGGAAGATCGCGATCGGCGTGATGGCCACCGTGATGATGGTGTCCGGGCTGCGCACGATCTGCTTCATCAGGCGCCCGGTGAGCGCCGAGGTGTCACGAAGCATGGTCACTTCGCCTCCTTCTTGCCGATGATGGCGAGGAAGATCTCCTCGAGGGTGGGCTGCTTCTCGACGTACTCGACCGTGGCGGGCGGGAACATCGTCTTGAGCTCGGCGAGGGTGCCGTTCGCGATGATCGTGCCCTCGTGCAGGATCGCGATGCGGTTCGCGAGCTGTTCGGCCTCCTCCAGGTGCTGGGTGGTCAGGAGGATGGTGGTGCCGTTCTCGGCCAGCCCCTTCACGGTCCGCCAGACCTCGAGGCGCGCCTCCGGGTCCAGGCCGGTGGTGGGCTCGTCGAGGAAGATGATCTCCGGGGAGCCCACCAGGCTCATGGCGATGTCGAGACGGCGCTTCATCCCGCCGGAATAGGTGCCGGCACGGCGGTCCGCGGCGTCGGTCAGGCCGAACTGCGCGAGCAGTCCCGCGGCGACCGTCCGCGGCCCGGAGACCCGGCGGAGCCGGGCGATCAGCTCGAGGTTCTCCCGGCCGGTCAGCACCTCGTCGACGGCGGCGAACTGCCCCGTCAGCGAGATGGAGCGGCGCACCTCCTCGGGGCGCGTGGCGACGTCGTGGCCCGCCAGGGACGCCGTGCCGTCGTCGGGCGCCAGCAGCGTCGTGCAGATGTTCACGGTCGTGGTCTTGCCGGCGCCGTTCGAGCCGAGCAGGGCGAAGATCTCGCCGGGCCGGACGTCGAACGTGACGCCCCTGAGCACGTCGTTGTCGCCGAAGGACTTCCTCAGGCCGACGACGTCGATCGCCGGGTCGAGCACAGGGTCGAGCACAGGGCTTGACATGATTCCTCCAGGTGTGAGGGGTCTGTTTTCGGGCGCGCCCGGGTAGGCAGTTGGCACATGAGGGCGGGCGCGACCCGTCAGGGGCGGCGGATGATGATCTCGCCGTAGCCGGTGGCGGCGTGGATCTCGGCGGTGGCCTCGCCGTCGCCGGGGGCCCCGGCCGGCGTGAGCTGGTTGCGGACCGCGCCGTGCTCGGAGGCGACGTCGAGGAACGCCGCCGTGCCCTCGGGCACGCCCACCTCGATCGAGCCGTAGGACGTGGTGAGGCTGACACTGCCGGACACGACGTTGCTGACGCGGATGCCGGAGTGGGCCGTCTTGGCGGTGAGCGTGCCGCGCACGCGGCTCACCGCGATCTCGGCGTGCGCACCGGTCGCCTCGAGCGACCCGGTGAGGTCCCCGACCGTGATGGTGCCGTTGGTGGCCCGGACGGCGCCGTCGCCCGCGAACTCGTCGATGCGCACCGATCCGGCGCTCACCTTGACGTTCACGGTGCCGGAGGCGCGCCCGACGGCGAGGTTCCCGGCAGAGACCTTGGCGTCGAGCCGGTCCACCTCGTCCATGCGGACGTCGCCCGCGGACGCCGTGACGTCGACGACGCCGAGCGGCCCCTCCGCGAAGAACGAGCCCACCTTTCCGCGGATGTCGGAGCCCTCGGGCAGTTCGACGGTGATGTCCGCGGTCCCGGCGGCGAACGGGAGGACCCACTGCTTCCAGGAGCCCGGGTAGGTGATCTCGACGGACTCGCCGTCGCGCTCGACGCGGATCTCCTCCGCGGCGCGCACGCTGCCGGACCTGGCCGGGTCCGTGGGCAGGACGGTGACGACGACGTCGTCCCTCTCGCCGGCGACGACGCGCAGGTTGCCGAAGGGAACCTCGACGCGGACCGGGACGGGGCTGGGGGCGGGGAAAGCGGGCATGGGAAGCCTCCGGGTGTGGTGTCAGTGTGGTGTCAGGTGAGACGGATGGTGTCGCGGCGGGCGGTCAGCGCACCCAGCCGGTGTGCCGGTTGCGCCCGCGCCGCTCGGGACCGGCGTCCTGTGCCGGACGGGTGGCGGACGGGTCGAGCGCGGCGGCGACCGCGCGCACGAGCCACGTGTTGACCGAGACGCCGTCACGGGCGGCCGCGATCTCGACCTGCGCCTTGAGGCGGTCGGGCAGGCGCAGGGTGGTGCGGGTGGTCGCGGCACCCTCGGCGTCGGGGCCGAGCGGGGCCGGGGCCCCGGCGGGCGGTTGCGCCGCGGCCCGTGCGGCGGTCGCGGCCTGCTCGTCCGTGGCGACGGGCGCCGCCGGCGCGACGACGAACTCCGGGTCACCGGCGCGCAGCCGCACGTCGACCGAGCCGGGCGCGAGTTCGGCGGAGATCTCCCCGGCCGCCTCGGAGAGCGCCTCGAGCAGGACGAGTCGCACGGCGGCGTCGAGCGGTGCCGTCAGGCGCTGGGCGAGCTGGCGGGCGTCGCCGCCCGCGGCGTCGGCCGCGGCGGCCAGGCGAGCCTGGAGGTCGTCGACGTAGTGCGTGATGTCCATGGCGTCACTATGACACCATCCATGGTGTCACCGCAACCCCCTGTGGTGTCATCGCGTCAGACGACGTCGCGTCCGGGTGACCCGGAACGCCGACGCCGGCGGGCGGCCGGAGTTCTGGGTCGAGGCAGCGGCACCGCGTGGTAGGAATGGCGCCATGGCCACCATCGACGAAGCGACGCCGAGCCCGCACGACGTCGCCGGCAGGACGCTCGGCCGGCATCTCCTGGCCGCCTACGGCGCGTACGGTGTCGCCTGCGGAATCCCCGGGACCGCGTTCGTCGTGTACCTGTTCGTCGTCGAGGGCACCGTCGTCGACGAGTGGAACGTTCTGACGGCCCTGGCCATCGGCTTCCTGGTCGCCGCCGGTGTGGCGTTCCTGCTGCATGTCCTCGTGGCCCGGCGGTTGCGCCTCGGGTGGGTCCACGCCCTCACCGTGATCCCGCTGGCGCTCGTCAGCACATGGCTCACCGCGAGCTGGCCCTGGGGCTGGGCATCGCTGATCGCGGCGTCGGTGGCGCCGGCAACCATCGGCCTGCTGACCGCGCCGGCACTGCACGGCCGGAACCGGTGGATCGCCGCCGGCGGCTCGGCACTGCTCCTGGCCGTCACGGTGGCCGTCCCGGCCGTCATGGTGTACCGGACCTTCACCGGCGAGCTCTGAGGGTGCCCGGTGACGCACCGGCTCACGCGGGCCCGTCCGTATCGGCCGGGATCTCCCAGGTCTCCCCGGGCGCCAGGGTGTGTTCGCGGCCGAAGACCGAGACCGTGACCGGGAGCTGCATCGACCGGGCCATGGTGACACCGACCCGGTCGTGGGAGCACCGCACGGTGATGCCCCAGTGGTCCCGGAAGCGCAGCCGGAGGTCCAGCGCGTCGAGCTCCCGGGGCAGGCGGGGCGCCAGCCGCAGCACGCCGTCGGTGACGTCGAGGCCGGTGTAGCAGCGCTGGAGCAGGTCGATCGTCCCGGCCATCGCCCCGAGGTGGATGCCCTCGGCGGTGGTCCCGCCTTGCACGTCGGCGATGTCGCTGCTGAGCGCCTCCAGGAAGAACCGCCAGGACGCGGCACGGTCCCGGCTGGCGAGCACCCAGGCGTGGACCACGGCGCTCAGCGTCGATCCGTGGCTGGTGCGCGCCAGGTAGTAGTCCACCGTGCGGTTCAGCGCGGCGGCGTCGCACCGGTAGCCGAGCGATGCCAGCGTCTCGCGGACGCCTGTCTCGCCGAGGAGGAACACGAGCATCAGGACGTCGGCCTGCTTGGACGCCTGGTAGCGGTTCACCGAGTCGCCCTCCGCCTCCAGGATGCGGTCGAGCCGCCGGATGGAGTCGTAGCGTGACCGGTAGGCCGTCCAGTCGAGCTCGGCGAGCCGCTCGTAGCCCTCGAACTGGCTGATCACGCCGTCGTCGTGGAAGACCACCCGCATGCGCCGGCTGACGTGGTCGAAGAGATCGGTCTCGCGCTCCTCGAGCCCGCAGCGGCGGCTCAGGACGCGGCCCTCCCGCTCCGGCAGTGCGTCGAGGGCCGCCAGGGCGTACCGGAGCACGCGGGAGACCATGACGTTGGTGTAGGCGTTGTTGTCGATCCCGGGGCGGTCCGCGTCCGGGTAGCCGTCGTGATATTCGTCGGGTCCCACCACGCCCCGGATGTCGTACCGGTCCGTGGCGGCGTCGTAGCTGACGAGGCTGCACCAGAAGCGGGCGATCTCCACGAGCATCTCGAAGCCGTGGTCGTACATGAAGGTGAGGTCCCCGGTGGCCTCGAAGTACTCCCAGACGTTGTGCGCCACCGCGAGGCCCCCGTGCCGCTGGAGGTCGGTGTGGTCCTCGATCCACCGGCCCGAGGCCGGGTTGAGGTGCATCCGGGGCGTCTCGTCGCGCCCGTCGCTGCCGCTCTGCCAGGGATACATGGCGCCCCGGTACCCGGCGTCGGACGCCGCGCGCCGTGCCCGGGGCAGGCGCCGCCACCGGTACATCAGCAGCGACCGGGCGATCCGGGGGAAGCGCAGCAGCAGGAACGGGAAGACGAACAGCTCGTCCCAGAAGACGTGCCCGCGGTAGGCCTCCCCGTGCAGGCCGCGCGCCGGCATGCCGACGTCGAGCTGGGCGGAGTGCTCGGACAGGGTCTGGAGCAGATGGAACACGTGCAGGTCCAGCGCGCGCTGCGGGTCGCCGGGGACGGCGACGCGGCTCACCTGCCACAGCCGCTCCCACGCGTGGGCGTGTTCTGCCAGGAGCGTGCCGAAACCCGGGAGGCGGGCCGCGTGGCGGCGCGCGGCATAGAGGGACTCGGAGATCGCCCGGTCCCGCGAGGTGTACACGGCGACCCGCTTCTCGACCGTGACCGGCACACCCTCTGCCAGGTCCGGCCGCAGCACGACAGCGCACCGGCCGGCGGCCCGGTCGAACGCCCGCGGAACCTGGCCCGCCGACCCGGTGACCACGATCGCCGCCGCCTCCGCGACGCGGATCCGCGAGGTGACGGTACGCACCTGCAGCCAGGCGACGTGCTCGTCCTTGTCGTACCCCTCGACGCCCGGGACCAGGTGCCGGCCGTCGAGGTCCCGGTAGCGCCGCACGCCCGCGTTGGTCACCTGTCCGTCGAGGCCGGCGCGCACCTCCAGCGGGCCCGACCAGTTCTCCGCCACGAACGTGGTCTCCAGCGCGGCCACGTGCGGGTCGTGCATGGACACGATCCGCCGCTGGGTGACGGCGAGGACCCGGCCGGCCGGGTCGCGGAACCGGGTGCGCCGGGTCAGGAGGCCCTGCCTCGTGTCCAGGTCCTGCCGGTGTTCGAGCACGTCGCTGCCGGTGAGGGTCAGTGGGTCCTGGCCCGGCGTGCGGAACGTGAGCGGCAGCCAGTTCGGGACGTTGACGATGTCCTCGTTCTCCACCGAGCGGCCGGACACCACCGAGGTGAGGCGGTCGTAGCAGCCGGCGAGGTAGGTGCCGGGATAGTGCACGCCGTCGGCCGACGACTCCGGGGCGGCGCCGCGCGTCGCCAGGTAGCCGTTCCCCAGGGTGCACAGGGCCTCCCGCAGTCCTTCGGACTCCGGTTCGAATCCCTCATACGACAACGTGGCGTGCTCCATCGTGCCTCCCCACCACGGTCAGCTCGGCGAGGTCACCGACCACCGGGTCCGCGCCTCGCTCGCGCAGGTCCGCGCGGAGCCGGCCGGTCCGGTCCACGCCGATCACGAGGCCGAAGCCGCCGCGCCGGCCCGCCTCGACGCCGACCAGCGCGTCCTCGACGAGCGCGCACCGGCCGGGTCGCGTCGCCAGGCGCCGTGCGGCCTCCAGGAACAGGGCCGGGTCGGGCTTCCCCGCGAGGCCCAGGCGTGCGCTGTCGACGCCGTCGACCCGGACGTCGGCCAGGTGCTCCACGCCTGCCGCGCGGAGCACCGGGCCGCAGTTGCGGCTCGCCGAGACCGCGGCGATACCGGCCCCCCGGCGCCTCAGCTCGTGCAGGAACGCCACCGTGCCGGGGAAGGCGCGGACCCCGTGCGCCGCCACCTCGTCGAGGAAGTACCGGGTCTTCCGGTCGAGCAGCGCGTCCAGCGAGCCCGCGCCGGCCCCCTCGGGCAGCACGATCCCTCGGGAGCCGAGGAAGGTGCGGGCGCCGTCGGCCCGGGACCTGCCGTCGACGTACCGGAGGTAGTCGGCCTCCGCGTCGAACGACGGGAGGCGGGCGCCGGTCCGCCGGCCCCGTTCCCGGAGGAACTCGTCGAAGGCGCGCTTCCAGGCGGCCGCGTGCACGCGGGCGGTGTCCGTGATGACGCCGTCCGTGTCGAGGACGACGGCGTCGATCGCCTCGAGGTCCAGGGTGGCGTGCCGTGTCGTCGACACCTCGGCTCCCTTCCGCCGGCCGGGACTCAGGTGACCGCTCGGCTGATCTGCCGGGCCGCGGACTCGGCGCCCAGGGACCTGCCCCACTCCCCCGCCCGCTCGAGCTCGCCCTCGACCAGGGGACCTGTGCTGTCGACGACCTCGAAGCTCGCCGCCGCCATGACGATCCGGTAACCGAGCCGGTCCAGCCGCCGCGCGGCGGCACGCGCCGCCGACCCCGGGGGCCGCGGCGTGGCTCGCGTGTCGAAGGTGGCCGCGTCGGCCGCGGTCACCGACCCGGGCAGCGCGCCCAGCCACTCGCGGATCCCCCGCTCCCGCGAGACCAAGGTCGGCGCCTGCCCCGCCGCCGCATGCCGCGTCGAGGGCCAGGACATTCCGAACGCATGTGTCGGTCCGCCCACGACCAGCAACGTCACATCACGGGGCACGGTCGCGGGCGCCACGCCCACCTCGACCACCTCGGTGGGCACGGACGCCTGGATGCCCTCCCCGATCGCCTTGGCAAGTGCTTGCGTATTCCCGAACATCGATTCGTAGACCACCAGTGCACGCATCGCGCGTTCCCTCCTTCGGCTCGCCTCGTCGCTCGCCGTCCGCGGCTCGCTCCTACCACGCTCGCCGAGCGCACCGGCCGGGCGTCAGAGCCGTCCGTCCCCCGGGCACGGGCCTTTCGGCCCCTGCCCCGAGGGGCCACGAACGCGAAGACTCGGAGACAGGTCGCCACCGACGGCGGCCCGCGGCCGGCACGGCCAGGGGAATCCGAGGGAACGGGAAGATCATGGATCGACTGCGCGACAGGACAGCACTGGTCACGGGCGGCGGGAACGGGATCGGCAGGGCGATAGCCCTCCGGCTCGCACAGGAGGGGGCCGCGGTCCTCGTCACCGACGTCCAGGACGACGCCGGCGAGAAGGTCGCCGGCGAGATCCGCGACGGCGGCGGCCGGGCCGTCTTCGTGCATCACGACGTGACCGACGAGCACTCGTGGTCCGCGGCGGTGGACCGCGCCGCGGCCGAGTTCGGCGGGCTCGACGTCCTGGTCAACAACGCGGGCATCGGCGACCTCGGCGCCATCGAGGACACCACGCTCGAGGACTACGAGCGCACGATCTCGGTGGACCAGACCGGGGTGTTCCTCGGCATGAGGGCCGCGGCGGACCTCCTCAAGGCGTCCGGTCACGGCTCGGTGATCAACATCAGCTCGATCTTCGGCGCGAGCGGCGGCTTCGGCACGTCGCCCGCCTACCACGCCGCCAAGGGCGCGGTCCGGACGCTGACGAAGAACGTGGCCCTCGCATGGGCCCGGGCGGGGGTGCGCGTCAACTCGATCCACCCCGGCTTCATCGACACCCCCATGCTCGACCAGGCCAGGGGCACCGAGTTCGAGACCGCGATGCTCGACGTCACGCCCATGGGCCGGCTGGGCCGGCCCGAGGAGATCGCGGCCGCCGCGGCGTTCCTCGCCGGCGACGACGCGTCCTTCGTCACCGGCGCCGAACTCTACGTAGACGGCGGATACATCGCCCGCTGAGCCACGACCGGGCTCCGTGCCCGTCGGGTCGGCCGATGAAGGGAGACCACCAATGGACACCGTCGACGCACGGGTGGAACGCATCCTCGAGGCGGCGGGCAACGCCCCGAGCGTCTACAACACCCAGCCGTGGCAGGTCGGTTTCACCGACAGCACCATGACGCTCCGCGCGGACCCGTCCAGGCAGCTGCGGCACAGCGACCCCCACGGTCGCGAGATGCTGATCAGCTGCGGGGCGTTCCTGTTCAACGCGCGAACGGCCGCGCGCCGCGAGTCGCTGCTCGCGGTCACCAGGGTGCTGCCCGACCCGGACGACGACCGGCTCGTCGCCGAGGTCACGTTCGAGCCGGGCCCCGATCCGAGCGGCGACGAGCTCGAGCTGGCCGTGGCGATCACGCGGCGCGCCACGTCGCGAGTTCCCTTCGAGGACCAGCCGCTGCCGACGGACATCCTGGCCGCCGTCCAGGCCGCCGCGCACGCCGAGGGCGCGCGACTGCGCCTCGTGCAGCCCAGTGACCCCGCTCGCGACGACCTGACCCGGCTCATCCGCCGGGCCGAGGGCCTTGCCGCGGAGGACCCGGTCAGCCGCGGCGAGGAGGCGGCCTGGACGAACGTCGGCGCGGACCGCGACGACGGTATCCCCCAGGACCTTCTCGGCCCCGCGCCCGACGAGGAGGACGCGCCGGTGCGGCGATTCCTCGGGAGTCAGGGCAGCGTGCCGTTCGAGCAGCACTCGACGATGGCCGTTCTCGCGACGTCCGGCGATTCCCCGCGGGACTGGGTCGCCGCGGGCCAGGCCCTGGAACACGCGCTGCTGACCGCAACCAGCTACTACGTGCGCGTGTCCTTCGCCACCACCGTCCTGGAGAACCCGACGACCCGCCACGACCTGCGCCGGGCGCTGTCGCTCGACACGTTCCCGCAGATGGTCATGCGGCTCGGGACCACGGCGACACCGGGCCACGCACCGCGCCGCGCCGTCAGTGACCTGACCTGACGGCGCGGCGCGGCCCGGCCCGCGTCATCTGCGCAGGTGGATCTCGTGGTGCTCGATCTCGGAGATGTCGGCGGACGTCGCCTTGAGCAGCCGGTCGGCGAGGTCACGCAGCGCGCGGGCCGTCGCCAGTTCCTCGCCGATCTCCGGAACCTCCGGGTCGTCCGGGTTGCGCCGCGCCCGCCCGTGGCCCTCGAGCGAGGTCCCGCTCGACGTCGTGAGCACCGCGTGGGCCGTGGTCTCCGTGCCGTCGGTCTCGACGTCGTCGGCGTCGAAGAGCTGGACGACGACGTTCCAGGTGTGGGTCATGGCGATGCTCCTGTCGGTCGGTGCCTCCCCCGCCGTCGGACGGCGAGCATGAACCCAGCGTTCCTCGCGCGCGGACCGGCCTGCCAGGGACCAACGGCCCCCGCCCCCGGGACCGACGGCACTGCTGTCGGCGGCCCCGCACGGGACTTGTCAGGACCTCCCCCGGTTCCATGCAGGTCATCCCGCGACCGCGCCGGCCTACGCCGGTCCGGGTGTCTCCAGCACGGCGAGACGCCCGATCATCCGGCGGACCAGGAGCAGCGGGATGGCGCCGAACACGCCGAACGACATGTCGATCAGCGTCCACCCCCACGGGATCTCCCGGATCGGGGCACAGATCAGGGCCAGCGGGATCACGCCGGCGCAGGCGATCAGGCCGAAGTCCACCACCCACACGTTCCGCACCGGGTCGCGCAGCGGGCCCCAGAAGGCGACGGCGATCACCAGGTGGGCGAAGGCGAGCCAGTCCGTGCCGTAGGCGAGGAACGGGTAGGCATCGTTCGTGACCGTCAGCCCTTCCTCGACCCGGGCGAACCACTCCACCAGCCCGGGCGCCCACTGCTCGGCCCGCCAGGCACGCAGCACGTCGAGCCCCACCCGCACCTCGGTCTCCAGCGGGAACGCCGTCAGCCCGCTGACCACCAGCCCGATGATGAACACCACGAGCCACGCCCGCACCCGCCGCCGCAGCACCACGGCCGTCTGACCAGCATCAACAAGTCTCGTCATGCCCGGCAGCGTAGCGACCGCCCAGGCCGCGACCTGACGGGGTGCCCGACCGGCGACCCGGTGCCGGGCTCCACGGCGACACACGCCACGCGCCGTGGGCACCCGGAACCCGGCCCGCGGCGGTCACCCGGCCGGTGTCAGCAGGCCTGCCGTCGCGGTGCGGGCGCGCTCCAGCCGGGCGGCCACGTCCTGCCAGTTCGCGAGGTTCCAGAACGCCTTGACGTAGTCGGCCTTGACGTTCAGGTAGTCGAGGTAGAAGGCGTGCTCCCACATGTCGAGCATGAGGAGGGGCACGGTGCCGGCCGGCAGGTTCGCCTGCTGGTCGAACAGCTGGAACACGGAGAGGCGCCGGCCCACCACGTCCCACGCGAGCACGGACCAGCCCGAGCCCTGGATCCCCGTCGCGACCGCCGCGAAGTGCGCCTGGAACGCCGCGAACGAGCCGAAGTACTCCGTGATCGCCGCCGCCAGCTCGCCCTCGGGCTCGCCGCCGCCGTCCGGGGAGAGGTTGTTCCAGAAGATGGTGTGGTTGACGTGGCCGCCGAGGTTGAACGCCAGGTTCTTCTCGTACAGGTTGACGGCCGCGAGGTCACCGGCCGCACGGGCCTCCGCCAGCGCGTCCAGGGCGGCGTTCGCCCCCGCCACGTACGTGGCGTGGTGCTTGTCGTGGTGCAGCTCCATGATGCGCCCGCTGATGTGCGGCTCCAGAGCGGAGTAGTCGTAGGGCAGGTCCGGCAGGGTGTAGGTGGGCATTTCCAATCCTCTCGTCCGTTTCGCCGTGGACGTTCGCCACGTTAGGACCTCAACCAGCATTCAGGTCAACGGTGACACTCGCCACTGCGCGCGACGATTCGCCCGGCGCCTCCACCCGGATCGGCGGCCACGAGTGCCGCGACCACCCGCTCGTCCTCTAAGGTAAGGCTCGCCTCACCCGCACCGACCGCCCGGAGTCCCCATGACCCTCGCCTCGCGCTACCCGACCCGCCTGCTGCTCAGTACCGCCGCCATCGGCGCGGCGGGCGGGCTGCTCGTCGTCGGGCTGAACTACGCCCTGGTCGGCCTGCCACCCAGCAGCCTGACCTACGCGATCTACGCGGTGACCACCCCGGCCTGGTCCCTCGGCTCGTTCGTCGCGATGGCCCTGTTCCGCCGGCCGGGAGTCGCCCTGCTCACCTCCGTGTTCTCCGGTCTGGTCAACCTCGCCTCGCCGTTCGGCGTGGCGCAGCTCGTGAACTTCCTCGTCATCGGCCTGCTGCTGGAGCTACCGTTCGCCGTCGCCCGGTACCGGCGCTGGAGCGACCGGTTCTTCTGGATCGCCTTCCCCGCCGGAGCACTGCTGCTCGGCGCGGGCTACCTCGCCCCCACGCTCGCGGCCGGCGCGATCGACCCGTCCGACATCGCCCCGTGGCTCTCGGCCCTCCTGGTCGCGGCCGGCGTCGCCCTGGCGCTCGGGCTCACCGCCGTCGCCCTGCGCACGGCGGCCGCTCTGCGCAAGGCGGGGATCGGCGGCGGCCCGGCCCACGCCGTCGCGCACAGGCCGTCTCCCGCGCGCGGCGACGAACCAGCGACCGCCGCGGAGTAACGCATGCCCTCTCCCCTGCTCCGGGCCGACGACGTCGCCATCCGGTACGACGGCGCCGTCGTCGCCACACCCGGCGGCGTCACCCTCGCCGTCGATCCGGGCGAGGTCGTGCTGCTGCTCGGGCCGAGCGGCTGCGGCAAGTCCACGCTCGCGCTCGCGGCCAACGGCCTGGTGCCGCAGTCCGTGCCCGCCACGGTGAGCGGCACCCTCGTGGTCGGCGGTGCGACCGACCCCGCCACCACGCCGACGCCGCAGGTCGCGGCGCGGGTCGGCATGGTCTTCCAGGACCCGGACGTCGGGCTGATCGCCGGCTCCGTGCTGGACGAGGTGTGCTTCGGCCCGGAGAACCAGCGCCTGCCCGTCGGCGAGGTGCTGACGCGCGCGGAGGACGCGCTGCGCCGCACCGGCCTCTGGGACCGCCGGCACGACAACCCGGACACGCTGTCCGGCGGGGGCCGCCAGCGCCTGGCGATCGCCTGCGCCCTCGCGCTCGGTGCCCCGCTGCTGGTGCTCGACGAGCCGACGGCGAACCTCGATCCCGTCGGCACCGAAGAGGTGTACGCCACGCTGCGCGACCTGGTCGCCGACGGCGATCGTGGCGTGCTGCTCGTCGAGCACGACCTCGACGCGTGTGCCGGCCTCGTCGACCGGGTCGTCGTCCTCGATCGCGACGGGCGCACCGCCATGACCGGAACCGCGCGCGAGATCCTGGCCGGGCGCGCCGGCGAGCTCATGGACCTCGGTGTCTGGCTGCCCGTCGCGACCCTCGCGGCGTGGCACCTGCGCGCGGCGGGGGTGCCGTTCGACGAGCTGCCGCTCACCCCGTCGGAGCTGACCGCGACCCTGGACGCGGCCCTCGACGCCGTCCCCCACCTGCCACCACCCTGCGGAAGCACCCCGGCGGCCCGGCCGACCGGCCCCGGCCCGGTACACGAGACCGCCGCCACCCCGCGCACCGACGACGTCGTCGTCGAGGTCGCCCACCTGACGGTCACCCGTCCCGCACCCGCCCGGACGCGCGGACCACGGCGCGCGACGGTGCTCGACGACGTGTCGCTGACCGTGCGCCGCGGGGACTTCGTCGCCGTCGTCGGCACGAACGGGGCCGGGAAGACGACGCTGCTGCGCGCCGTCGCCGGCGTGGCTCCCCCACCCCGGCGGACCGTGACGGTCGCCGGGCTCGACCCCGCCCGCGCGGACGTGCGGGAGCTGGCCCGGCGGGTCGGGTTCGTGTTCCAGAACCCCGAGCACCAGTTCGTGCGGTACACGGTGGCCGAGGAGCTCGCCCACGCGCTGGAGGTGCAGCGCGTGCCCGCCGCCCGGATCGCCGAGCGCGTCGAGGAGATGCTCACCCGGTTCGGGCTCGCCGCGCACCGCGACCGGCACCCGTTCCTGCTGTCCGGAGGTCAGAAGCGGCGGCTGTCGGTCGGCACAGCGCTCATCGCGGGCGCCGAGGTGCTCGTGCTCGACGAGCCGACGTTCGGACAGGACCACGAACGCGCCGCCGAACTCCTCGACATCCTCGCCGGCCTCAACGCGAGCGGGACCACCGTGCTCGTCGTCACCCACGACCTGCAGCTCGTCGCCGACCACGCCAGCCACGTGGCGGTCCTGCGCCACGGCCGGCTGGTCGCCCACGACCGCACCGAGCGGGTCCTGGCGGGCGACGCCCTCGCCGAGGCGGGCCTGCGGCTGCCGCCGCTGGCCGAGGCCACGCGAGCCCTGACCCGTCACCCGCGCTGGCAGGCCCTCACCCGCGTCACCGACCTGACGGCGGTGCGCTCGTGACCGACCCCTTCGCCCCCGTGACGAGCCGGCGGTTCCTCCACCGGCTCAACCCGCTCGCCGTCGTCGCGGCCGTCGCCCCGGCCGTCGTCGTGCTCGTCGCCGTGCGCGACCTCGCCACGCCCCTGGTGCTCCTCGTGCTGGCCACCGCGCTCCTGCTGGCCGGGGCACGGGTGCCCGCGCGGCGCGTGCCGCTCGCCTTCGGCCTCCCCGTCGGGTTCACCCTGCTGGCGGCCGTGTCGTTCGGCCTGTGGGCCGACCCCGACGCCGTCCCCGGCACGGCGACCCTGATCGAGGCCGGGTCCTACCGGTTCACCGTCGGGTCGTGGCTCGCCGGGCTCGGGATCTCCCTGCGGCTCGGCGCGCTCCTCGCCGTCGTCCTCGTCCCCGGCTTCGCCACGACCGGGCCGGACCTGGTGCGCGCCGCCGTGCAGAACCTGCGCGTGCCGTACCGCATCGGGTACACGGCGTTCGCGGCGTTCCGGTTCGTGCCCCGGTTCGGGCACGAGCTCGCCGTCATCCGCGCCGCCCACCGGGTGCGCGGGGTCGCCGGCGGGCGCGGCCCCCTGGCCGGCCCGCGGCGCTGGGCCGGCGTGCTCGTCCCGCTGCTCGCCGGGGCGATCCGGCACGCCGAGCGGGTCGCCCTGGCCATGGACGCGCGCGCGTTCGGGGCGCACGCCACCCGCACGGAGCGGTACCTCGTGCCGTTCCGGGTGCGCGACGGCGTGTTCGTCGCCGTGTGCTGGGCGGTCACCGTCGCGGTGACGGTGTTCGCGCAGCCCGTGCTGGGGTTGCCGGAGCCTGTCGTGGCGGTCTGAGGACCTGGCGGGACGTCACGCGACGGCACCCGGAACCGGCCGGCTCACGGCACGGACGTCACCGGCATCAGCGGCGCAGCTCGATCGTGCTCATCCCCGAGAGGCTGAGGAAGACGCGGTCGCCGGCGTCGACGATCGTCGCCAGCACCTGGTCGCACGACGCGCAGCGGGCGACGAGGCCCGGCGCATCGGGATAGACCATCGCCCGGGCGATCGGTGACACGCCGCCGCAGCCGGCGCACCGCGCCCGCGCGGCCGTCACGTCGGCCCGGAACACTTCCGACAGGGCGCCGGCGAGCGCGTTGCCGTCAAGGTGGGTAGCCATCTCAGAGACCTCCGAAGCGTTCGGTACGGATGTCCGCCGCGGCGTGCCCGAGATCCTGCAGCCAGGCCGCGATCGTCTCGACGAAACGGGTCGAGCCGCAGACATAGACGCGCGGCCTGGCCGAAGCCGCGACGGTCGACGCCGCGAGCGCCTCCTTGTCGAGGCGGCCCACGGGCCCGGCCCAGGTGGCCGGTGCCTCTCGCGTGTAGACGAGTTCCAGCTCGAAGGCCGGCCCGCGCAGCGCGGCGAGCTCGTCGGCGAAGAGGACGTCGCCGGGTCGGCGGACCGAGTACAGGAGCCGGAGGGGCGAGGTGTCGCCGGCGGCGCCGTGCGCGGCCGCGATCGCGTAGAGGGGGACCACCCCGGACCCGCCCGCGACGAGCTGGACCGGGCGGTCGCTCTCCCCCGGCCGCCACACGAAGAACGACCCCAGCGGGCCGTGCACCTCGAGCTGGTCCCCGGGGCGCACCTCGTGGACGAGGAACGGTGACACCTCGCCGTCCGGCAGTTCGTCGACGGCGAGGACCACGGGGCCTCCGGGCGCCGACGACGCGATGGAGTAGGACCGGCTCGCCTGGTAGCCGTCGGGTGCGGTGAGCCGCAGGTCGAGGTGGGATCCTGCCTCGCTGCCCGGCCAGGTGGGCACGTCGAGCGTGAGGCGCACGGCCGTGGACGTCTCCCGGCGCACCTCGGCGACAGTCGCGACGTGCCACGCGGCCTGCGGCCGGGACCGGCCGAGCTGGGTCAGGGGTGGCGCGCTCACCAGTAGCGCTCTTCCTTCCAGGGATCGCCGTACAGGTGGTAGCCGTTCTGCTCCCAGAACCCGGGTTCGTCGTCGGCCATCATCGTCAGCCCGCGGATCCACTTCGCGCTCTTCCAGAAGTAGAGGTGCGGCACGAGCAGGCGCGCGGGCCCGCCGTGCTCGGGCCCCAGCGGATCGCCCTCCGCCTCCGTGGCGATCCACGCCTTGCCGTCGAGGAGGTCCTCCAGGGGCAGGTTCGTGGTGTAGCCGCCGTAGGAGCGGGCCATCACGAACTCGTGCTCGGACTCCACGTCCTGGAAGAGCTTGTCGAGACTCACGCCCCGCCAGGCCATGTCGAGCTTGGTCCAGTGCGTGACGCAGTGGATGTCGACCGTGACGTCCTCCACCCCGAGCGCGAGGAGACCGTCCCAGTCCCACCGGTGGTCCGTGCCGGTCTCGTCCTGGATGGTCAGTTCCCAGTCCGCGGTGTCGACGTGGGGCGTCGGGCCCGCGGTGAGCACGGGCCAGTCGTCGAAGAGGGTCTGGCCGGGCGGGAGGCGCGGGTTCTCCTCGCGCCGCCGGCCGGAGAAGCCGCGGGTGGTGAACGACATGCCGGCTCCGATCTCTGTGCGGCGGCCGGGTGACCCGGCCGTGATCGATTCTAGAGGCACGGCTCGTCATGGCGGGTGACTTCACGCGAACGGGCTGACGCCGTCACACGCTTCCTCGCCGCAGCCTCTTGTCCGCCGCCACCACGAGACTGGCCGCCACGGCGACGAGGAGGATCCGGAGCCACACGTCCGGGCCCAGCGGCGCCGTGCCGAAGATCGTGTTCATCGCGGGCAGGTACGTGAGGGCCGCCTGCCCGACCGCCTGGACCGTGACGCCCACGAGGATCCACCGGTTCGAGAACAGTCCGATCCGCCACGCGGAGCGGGTCAGCGAACGGCAGCTGAACAGGTAGAACGCCTCGACCACGACGAACAGGTTCAGCGCGGCCGTCCGCGCCTCCGCCAGGTCGGCGCCGTTCGCCAGCTCCCACTGGAACAGCCACCACGAACCGCCCACCAGCAGCGTCGACACCAGCAGGATCCGCACCATCAGGCCCCGGGTGAGCAAGGGCTGCCCCGGGTCACGGGGCGGCCGGGTCATGATGCCGGGCTCCTTGGGCTCGAACGCGAGCATCAGGCCCAGGGCGACGGCGGTGGTCATGTTGATCCACAGGATCTGCGTGGGCAGGATCGGCAGGGCCGTACCGACCGCGATGGCGACCAGGATCACCAGTCCTTCACCGATGTTCGTCGGCAGCGTCCAGGCGATGAACTTCGTGAGGTTGTCGAACACCCCGCGGCCCTCCTCGACCGCGGCCTCGATCGTCGCGAAGTCGTCGTCGGTGAGCACCATGTCCGCGGCGTCCTTGGCCACCTCGGTCCCGGACCCGCCGATCGCGACGCCGATCCCGGCCTGCCGCAGGGCCGGGGCGTCGTTGACGCCGTCGCCGGTCATCGCCACCACGTGCCCGCGGCCCTGCAGTGCCTCGACCAGCCGCAGCTTCTGCTCCGGCGACACCCGGGCGAACACCTGCGCGCGATCCACGGCCTCCGAGAACTCCGCGGCGGGCAGTGCCGCCAGGTCGGCGCCGGTGAGGACGACGCCCTCGCGGTCCTCGCGCCCGTCGAGCAACCCGACCCGCCGGGCGATCGCGGTGGCGGTGGCGGCGTGGTCACCGGTGATCATCTTCACCGCGATGCCCGCGGTCCGGCAGGCGGCGACCGCGGCGCCCGCCGCCGCGCGGGGCGGGTCGAGCATCGCCTGCAGCCCGGTCAGCACCATGCCGCCGGACACCGTGTCCTCGCCGAAGCCGTCCGGCGGGAACTCGTCCGGGGCGCCGGCCGGCCGCACGGCGGTGGCCAGCACCCGGAGCCCTTGCCCGGCCAGGTCGTCGGCGGCCCGCAGCACCGCCGTGGGATCGAGCGGCGTGATGTCGCCGGCCGCGTCCATCTGCCCGTCGCACAGTCCGAGGATCCGCTCGACGGCACCCTTGGCCAGCACCACCTGTGCGGCCGGGGTTCCCGCGGCCGGGGCTCCCGCGGCCTCGTCGCGGTGCAGGGTGACCATGTACTGGCGCTCCGAGCTGAAGGGAACCGCCGCCAGGCGGGGCAGCACCCGCGCGACCCGGCCCGCCGGCAGCCCCGCCTTCGCGGCGGCGACCAGCAGCGCACCCTCGGTGGGATCACCGACGACGTCCCACCGCCCGTCGTGTTCGGTGACAGCGGCGTCGTTGCAAGCCGCACCGGCCAGGAGCGTCCAGCGCAGCGCCGGGTGGGAGTCGAGCGCGGGAGTCCGGTCCTGGCTGTCGTGAAGCGTTCCGTCGGGGACATAACCTGATCCGCTCACCTCGAACCGCTCTCCCGGGGTCCACACGGTACGGACGGTCATCTGGTTCTCGGTGAGCGTGCCGGTCTTGTCGGAGCAGATCACCGTGGTGCTGCCCAGCGTCTCCACCGCCGGGAGCCGGCGGATCACGGCGCGCCGCCGCGCCATCCGGGCCACACCGATCGCCAGCGTGATCGTCACCGCCGCCGGCAGGCCCTCCGGGATCGCGCCGACCGCCAGGGCGATCGCGGCGGTGAACGTCTCGACGGCGTCCTGGCCCCGCAGCAGTCCCACCCCGAAGGTGGCCGCTGCCAGCGCGAGAATGCCCACCGTGAGGATCTTGCTGAACCTGGCGAGCTTCTCCGTCAGCGGCGTCGCGAGCGTCTCGGCGGCGCCGACCAGCCGGTGGATCTCGCCCAGCTCGGTCTCCGCGCCGGTGGCGACGACCACGCCGGCGCCGCTGCCGCCGGTGACGAGGGTGCCCGAGTAGGCCATGTTGAGCCGGTCGGCCACCGGGATCGCCTCCGGCAGCGCCGCCTCGTCCTTGGACAGGGGGACGGACTCACCCGTCAGCGCCGACTCGTCCACGCGGAGCTGGACCACCCGGGTCAGGCGCAGGTCGGCGGGCACCTTGTCGCCTGCCTCGAGCAGCACGAGGTCACCCGGGACGAGGTCCTCCGAGGGCACCGTTCGCTCGTGTCCGTCACGCACGACCTTGGCGTGCGTCCGCACCATCGACCGCAGGCCCTCCAGCGCCGCCTCGGCCTTGGACTCCTGGATGAACCCCACCAGGGCGTTGACCACCACCACGCCGAAGATCACCGCGGAGTCGACGTACTCGCCCAGTCCGGCGGTGATCCCGCCCGCGGCGAGCAGGACGTAGATCAAGGGGTGGTGGAACTGCCGCAGGATCCGGGTCACCACCCCGGCGCCCCGGGACACCGGCAGGGCGTTGGGCCCGAACCGGCCGAGCCGTTCGGCGACCTGCGGCCCCGTCAGGCCGTGGTGCGGATCGGTCTCGAGCAGCAGCACCACCTCGTGAGCGGCCAAGCCGTGGTGCGCGGTCACCGACACCGACACGGTCATGTCCCAGTCCCCTTCCGGTCGGGCGCCGGGTGACCGGGCACGGACGGCCGGCGCGCCGGTCCTGCCGCGAGATCGACAGGTGGTCAGGGTCCAGGCTCCAGCAGGTGCCGGGGCGCCGGGTAGGGCCGGACGTCCTTCCCGAGGAGGACCTGCGGCCCCGGTCCGGCGGGGTCCGGCCCAGGTCAGCGGCGATCGGGCGGGACCACGTCCCGTGCCTCGGGGTAGTCGAGGCGCTCACCCGGCGTCGTCGCGCACGCGGCCCCGTTCATCGGCCGGTCGGCGCGGGACGGCACCGGGCCGTCACGAGACGATCTCGAGGCCCGTCGCGTCGGCGGCCTCACGCAGACTGCCGACGTTCTCCACGTCGGCGAAGCCGAGGTCCGCCAGGTAGTCCTGAGCGGCCGCGGCACGGTTGCCCGACCTGCAGTACAGGACGTAGTCCGCCTCGGGGTCGAGCTCGGCGGCCTGGGCGGCGAAATCCGCGGACTGGATGTCCAGGTTGACCGCGCCGTCGAGGTGCCCCTCGGCGTACTCGGCGGGGGTGCGCACGTCGACGACGACGGTGTCGGTGCCGACCGCGACGGTCTGAACCGGCGCGGAACCGCAGCCGGTGAGGGTGGCGCCGGCGATCAGGGCGAGGCCGATGCCGATGAAGGACTTCTTTCGCTTGAGCATGGCTGAAACTATACCCCCTGGGGTATTACGCGGGCAATCGCCCTGCCGCGTCAGCCCGTGCCGGCGGACCGCCCTCGCCGCTCGAACCTGCCGAGACGCCAGACGGCGAGGCCGGTGACCCAGGTGACGACGAAGAGGGCGACGAGCGCGTAGCCCACGTGCCTCAGGTCCAGGCCGGCGGCCCAGCCGAGGATCCCGCGGGTGGCCCCGAGACGCTCCGCGAGCAGCTGCAGCAGCACGGTCGCGCCGATCCCCAGCGCGGCGACGACCGACAGGATCGTGACGGTGAGGTTGTAGTAGACCTTGCGGACCGGGGCGAGGAAGGCCCACCGGTACGCCCGGGCCATGAGCACGCCGTCGGCGGCGTCGAACAGGCTCATGCCGGCGGCGAAGAGCACCGGCAGCACGAGGATGGCGTACCACGGCAGGGTCAGGGCGGCGGTGCCACCGGCGAGCACGAGCAGGGCCACCTGCGTGGCGGTGTCGAAGCCGAGGCCCATCAGCAGCCCGACCGGGTACATGTGCCAGGGCTCACGGACCCGGCGGGTGAACCGGCTCAGCACCCGCGCCAGCAGGCCGCGGCTGTTCAGGTGCCGTTCGAGCTCGGCCTCGTCCAGCGGGGCGCCGCGCATCTCGCGCAGGACCCGCACGATCCCGGCGACGGACCCGAGGTTGAGCAGGCCGATCAGGACGAGGAACGTCCCGGCGACGACTCCGCCCACCGTACCGAGCGTGTGCTGGAGGGCCGAACCGTCGTCCGCGACGGGCCCGACGACGACCCGCAGGCCGAGGGCGAGCACCAGGGCGAGGCCGAAGACCACGCTGGAGTGGCCCAGCGAGAACCAGAATCCGACGCTCGAGGCCGGCCGGCCCTCGCCGACGAGCTTGCGCGTGGTGTTGTCGATCGCGGCGATGTGGTCGGCGTCGAAGGCATGCCGGACGCCGAGCAGGAACGCCGTCGCGCCCACGCCCACGCCGAACACCCCGGCGCTTCCGACCGTCAGCCCCTGGGGGACCACGGCCAGGAACAGCACGCCCCAGCCGACGAGGTTGAGGAGGACCACCACGGCGGCCATCCCGGCCATCGAGCGTTTCTCCGCGCCGTCCCGACGGGGTGAGGAGAGCGCGCCGGGTGCGACGGGCGTGGTGAGTGACATGGGTGCCGGTCCTTGGGTTGTTTGCTGGTCGGGTCCGAGCGGAGTCACCGCTCAGAGAAGCTGGGAGACGCTGCCGGCCGCGGTGTAGAGGGCGACGGCGACGAGCAGCACGGTGAAGGCGAGGTTCAGCCGGTCCGGGCGCACCCTGGAGACGACCCGGGCGCCGACGAGGGTTCCGGCCACGGCCGCGGCCGAGAAGGCGGCGATGACGCCCCAGTCGAGCGTGACGTCCTGCCCGAGCCGGGCGACCAGCGAGCTCGCACTGTTGATGGTGATGACCACGAGCGAGGTGCCGACGGCGACCGGCATGGGCAGCCGGAGCGCGAGCACCAGGGCGGGCACGACGGCGAAGCCGCCGCCGACCCCGAAGAACCCGGTCAGCAGCCCGACGGCCGTCGCCGTCGCGACCAGCACCACGGCCACGCGGCAGGCGCACCGGAACGGGCGCAGCGCCAGCATCGGGGCGGTCCGGGTCCCGGCCTCCGCGGGGCTGACGCCCCCGTTCCGCGCCGCGGCCCGGCGCCGCCGTGTCATCATCACCGCGACGACGAGCATGAGCACCGCGAACGCCACGAGCAGGACGTCCCCCGGCACCGTCGTCGACAGCAGGGACCCGGCGAAGGCCCCGCCGACGCCGAGGAGGCCGAAGACGACGCCCTGCCCGAGGCGGACCCGTCCGGCCCGCAGGTGCGGCACCACGCCGATCAGGGCCGTGATGCCGACGATGACGAGCGATCCGGTCGTCGCGGACCGGGGATCGAGGCCCAGCAGGTACACCAGGGCCGGGACGGTCAGGATCGACCCGCCACCGCCGAGGGCACCGAGGGCGATGCCGACGACGAGGCCGATCGGCAGGGTCACCGCGAGCACGTCGGGTCCGGCGTCATGCGGAGACCTGTTCGGCCTCGGAGACCAGAGGCAGGCCGGCCGCCTCGGCGGAGAGGCCGAAGTTGTCGTCGATCACGACGACGCGGCGGCCGGTGGCCGCGACGAGCGATGCCGCGACCGAGGCGCGGTAGCCGGACGCGCAGTGCACCCAGACCTCCCCCTCCGGCACCTCGTCCATGCGGGTGACGATGTCGTGGATCGGGAGGTGCACGGCGCCGTCGAGGTGCGCGGCACGCCACTCGCCGGCGCGGCGTACGTCCAGGACCGCGACGGGCCGGTGGTGGCGCACCTGGGCGAGATCGGCGAACGTGGCACTAGGGAGCGTCGCCAGCGGCGCGTCCGTCCAGTCCTCCGGCCGGCCCGTGGCAGCGGCGGCGGGCCGGTCGATCCCGATCCGCGTGAGTTCGCGCTGCGCCTCGGCGACCTGCTCCCGGGACTCCCCGAGCAGCGTGACCGGGGTACCCCACGGGATCAGCCAGCCCAGGTACGTGGAGAACTGACCGTCGAGGCCGAAGTTGAAGGTGCCCGGGACGTGCCCGGCCGCGAACGCGGTGCGGTTGCGCAGGTCCACGAGCCACTCCCCCGCCTCGAGCCGGCGGCGGATCTGGTCCTTGTCCGCGCGCTCGGGCTCGGACAGGTCCGCGGCCGCGGGACCGGCGGCGTTCGCGGGCCCCATGTGCACGTAGTAGGCGGGGTAGGCGTCCAGGCCGGCGAGGGTGTCCGCGACGAAGTCCTCCTCGTCCTGGCTGAGCACCGGGTTGATCAGCCGCTCCTGGCCGATCGTCGAGGCGGTCGTGTCGCCTCCCGTGGAGGTCGCCGCGCAGAACGAGCCGAAGCCGTGGGTGGGCATGACCCTGGTGTCGTCGCTCAGCTCGGCCGCCAGCCTGCGGGCGGAGCTGTACTGATGACGGACCAGGTCGTGCGTGTGCGCCTCGCCGAGCAGGTCGGGGCGTCCCGTGGAGCCGAACAGCAGCGAGCCGCCGGAGAAGACCGCCGGCTCCTCGCCCTCGAGCACGTAGGACAGGTGGGTGAACGTGTGCCCCGGCGTGTGCATCGCGCGCACCCGCAGCTCCGGGCTGACCTCGACGACGTCGCCGTCGCGGATCGGGGTGCGCTCGAAGGACACCTCGTCGGCGGCGTTCACGTGGTAGGCCGCGCCCGTCTCCTGGGCCAGGGCGTAGCCGCCGGTGACGTAGTCGTTGTGGATGTGGGTCTCGAAGACGTGCGTGATCCGCACCCCGGCCGCGGCCGCCGCCTCCAGGACGCGGTCGATGTCGCGCTGCGGGTCGACGACGAAGGCCACGTCGCCGTCGTGCGCGAGGTAGGTGCGGTCGCCCAGCGACGGCGTCTCGATGGCGATGATGCTGGTGGTCACGAGAATGGTCCTCCTGGGTGGATGGGATCGCCGGTATACCCCTGGGGTATCTTCGGAATCAGCATACCCCTTGGGGTATATGACGTCCAGCGATACGCCACGCGACGCTCCTTGACCTGGTCCCGAGAACACGGTTTTCCATGGCCGAAGCGCCCTACCCGACCACCAGCACGAGGAGCCCACCGCCATGTCGACCAGCCACGCCGACCGCCCGAAGGCAGCCCGGACCGATACCACGCCCCCGGCCCGGCCGGGCTGGCCCGAGGTGATCGTCGGCACCCTCGCGGCGCTCGCGGCCCTGCCGGCGATCCGGCTGTTCGGCCTCGTCGGCCTGGACGAGGACCCCGTGGCATACGGGCTGGTCCTGACCGCGTGGTCGGGAGTCGCGGGTCTGACCGGCTTCGCCGTCGCCGCACTGATCCGGATCCGCTCCTGGGGCGCCTTCAGCGTGCGCCGCACCAGCGGGCGGTGGGTGCTCATCGGAGTGGCCGCCGGCATCGTCGCGCTCCTGCTCAAGGGACTGCTCAACACGGGGATCATCGCCGTGACCGGCTTCAGTGCCGACCCGCAGGGCGCCTACGGCGACGCGGCCGGCGGCGGTGTGCTGCCACTGATCCTGACCTTCGTGTTCCTGTCGGTCCTCACCCCCATCGGCGAGGAGTTCTTCTTCCGCGGTGTCGTGACCAACGCCCTGCTGCGCTACGGGCCGGTCATCGGCGTCCTGGCCAGTTCCGTGTTCTTCGCCCTCGTCCACGGCATCAACCTGGCGTTTCCCTCAGCGCTCGTCGTGGGCATCATCGCCGCCGAGGTCATGCGCCGCAGCGGCTCCATCTGGCCCGCCGTGATCGTCCACACCGTCAACAACCTCGCCCTGCCCCTGCTCGTACTGCTCACCGGAGCGGCCGACACCGCGGCGGTCTGAGCGTCCGCGGCCGCGAGGGAGGCCGACGACCCGGCGAGCGTTCGTCAGCCCGCCCGGTCGATCGAGGAGCTCCGGACCAGGACCTGTCGAGTAGTGTCGGGACGAGTCCTGGACGCCCGCCGCACGGCCACCAGAGCGTCCGCGCCACGCCACGCCACAGGAAGCCTGGATCACCGCGATGAACGATCAGCAGCAGGAAGTCACCGTGCGCCACAACCCGGACAAGAGCCGCTTCGACGTCCTCGTGGCGGACACCCGTGCGGGGTTCAGCGTGTACAAGGACTTCGGGGAGACGCAGCGGATCTTCTACCACACGGTGGTCTTCGAGGAGTTCGGAGGCCGTGGTCTCGCCGGCATCCTGACCCGTACCGCCCTGGACTCCAGCGTCCAGGGCGGGCGTCGCATCGTGCCCGTCTGCCCCTACGTGAAGAAGTGGCTCTCCACCCATCACGACTTCGACGACGCCACCGACCCCGTGAGCCCGGAGCACCTTCGAGTTCTGGGCTGAGCCGAGCCGGCCGGTCTCAGGTACGCAGGTGGGAGGCACCGTTCAGGTCGAGGATCGCCCCTGAGGCCCAGGCCGCCCCCGGAGAGGTCAGGTACAGCACGGCGTGCGCGACCTCCTCCGGCGTCCCCACCCGGCCGAACGGGCTCTCCGACCGCACGGAGTCACCCGTGGGGCTCGCCAGCTTCGCCGCCTGCCGCTCGGAGCTGACGAATCCGGGAGCGACGGACGCGACCGCGATGTCATGCGGCGCGAGGGCGACGGCCATCGACTGCCCGAAGGCGTGCAGCGCGGCCTTGGCCGCCCCGTACGCGGGGAACTCCGGCTCGCCGCGGAAGGCGCCACGGGAGCCGATGTTGACGACGACCCCCGAAGTACCCCTGGCGATGATCTGGCGCGCCACGAGATACGTCAGGTTCGCCGCCGCGATGAGGTCGACGTCGATCATCTCCCGCCAGACGCGCTGCCAGTCCGCGTAGCTGACGGTGTCGACCGGGTGACGACGGCTCTCGGCGGGCGCGATCGCCGCGTTGTTGACGAGGACGTCGATTCCCCCGTGCGCCTCCGCCGCGGCGGTGACGACGGCCTCGGCACCCTCGGGCCGGCGCAGATCCCCGCCCACCACCGTGTGCCCCGTACCGGCCAGCAGTTCGAGCGTCCGCTCGGCCGCCGCCCGATCGGAGCCGTAGTGGACGGCGACCCGGTCGCCCCGACCGGCGAGTGCCACCGCGATCGCACGCCCGATCCCTCGGGACGCACCCGTCACCAGAACGTCGGCCATCAGTCCGCCTTCCGCGTGCGCCGATAGTGTCGCCGGGCCTTGAACCGGTTGCCGCAGACGGCCATCGAGCACCAGCGGGCGGAGTTCGCGTTGCTGCGGTCGTGCAGAAAGCGGTGGCAGTCGGGATTCGCGCACGGCCGGAGACGCCCGGGCGCTCGCTCGTCGAGCACAGTCCAGGCCAGGAGCGCCCGGGCCGCGAGCGCCTCGTCGGCGGGCACTCGCAGTTCCCAGCCGAGGACGCCGTCGCGCAGCCGGGGCCGCAGTTCGATCCGTTCGACGTGCTCTTCGAGCGTCTGCGCGTCGGCGACCCCGCGGACGACGTCCTGGATCGCGGCGCGCACGCGGCGCAGGGTCGCGGACTCGCCCGCGCTGCCGGCTCCGCCGTGACCGGCCGCCCACTCCTGGCTCGCGTCGGGGTCGGTGAGCACGTCGGTCCGCTCGCCGTCGACGACGGGGGTCGTGTTCAGCAGGTCCAGCAGCAGGTCCTCGTCGTTCCGCGTCACCACGTTCACCTCTAACCTCCTCATTCGATGTTGACAGGTTAGCAGGAGCGTGCTCTTATAACCACCTACCGCCTATCGAGAGGGTTAGTTTGATGGTCGCCATCCACCACCGGTTCGCCGAGGTCGAGGGACGCAGGATCTTCTACCGCGAGGCCGGCCCCGCCGACGCACCGACGGTCGTGCTGCTGCACGGCTACCCGACCAGCTCGCACATGTTCCGCACACTGATCCCCGCGCTCGCCGAGAAGTACCACGTGGTGGCGCCCGACCACCTGGGGTTCGGGCTGTCCGACGCGCCCGGCGTGGACGAGTTCGACTACAGCTTCGACGCGCTCGCCCGGATCACGTCCACACTGCTGGCCCAGCTGGGCCTGACCCGGTACGCGATCTACGTCCAGGACTACGGCGCACCGATCGGATGGCGGCTCGCGCTGGAGAACCCGTCCGCGATCACGGCGATCATCAGCCAGAACGGCAACGCGTACGACGAAGGCTTCGTCGAGGACTTCTGGAAGGACGTCTGGGCCTGGGGCGCGGACCAGAACGACGAGACCGAGTCCGCCATCCGCTTCGCGCTGACCCGCGAGGCGATCCGGTGGCAGTACCTGCACGGCGTGCCCGACCCCACCCTCGTGGACCCCGAGACCTGGGAGCACGACCTCGCCCTGGTCTCCCGCCCGGGCAACGACCTGGTGCAGCTCGAGCTGTTCCGCGACTACTCCACCAACCCACCGCTGTACCCCGCGGTACAGGAGTACTTCCGGACCTCCCAGGTGCCGCTGCTGGCCGTCTGGGGCGAGCACGACGAGATCTTCGGGCCCGAGGGCGCCAAGGCGTTCGCCAGGGACCTGCCCGACGCCCGGATCGAGCTGCTGCCCGGCGGGCACTTCCTCCTCGAGTCGCACCTCGACGACGTCACCGCACGGATCCGCGACTTCCTCGCGACGGCACTCACGCGCTGACCGGACCCGCGGGCTCGCGCCGTCCCGCCCTCGGGCACGTACCCACGACCGTGCGGGGCCTCCCCGGTGATTCCACCGGGGAGGCCCCGCACGGTCGCCACGCCCGGCCGGCGGCCGGCACGTCGAGCACTGCTGACGTCAGAGGCGCGGGTCCTCCCGCACCGCCAGCGCGCTGAGGACCGGGTGGCGCTGTCCGGTCTCACCGACCAGCTCGACGGTCAGGTCGCCGCCCGGGTGCTCAATGGTGGCGTTCCGCTCGTCGGCGGCCAGCCGGCCGACCTCGGCCCGGACGTCGTGGTCGTGCAGCACGACCTCGCCGTTCACCAGCACGTCGAACGTCCGCCGGCCGACGGCGACATGGTCGATCTCGGCGAAGCCGAGGTCGATCTGGTAGCCGCCCGCAGGGACGTCCTCGAACACGTAGCTGAACGTCCCGCCGGTCCGCTGGGTGCGGAACAACGCGTCGTCGTCGGTGTTCTCGATGTCGGCCCGGGTCGTCCGGCTGCCTCCACCGACATATCCCCACTCCCGGTCGGACCCGTGGCGCAGCGCCTGGTCGGCCGACCAGGTGAGGCCGTCGCCGCCGTCCAGCCCGCGCCCACCGACGTCGACCCCCAGCCAGTACGCCGACGTCGCCATCCGCGCCCGCTCGTACTGCTCGGGGGCCCGGCCCGCGGTCGAGGACACCAGCACGCCACCGGCGAGCAGACCGGGATCGACGCCGGCGTTGTCCGCCGACACGGTGGCCGTGGTGGACTCGCCCACGCCGAGCTCGACGGCACCCGCGGCCGCCTCCCCGGACATCGAGAGCCAGGGCAGGTCGGCGGGCTCGTGGTTCCCGTCCGCGTCCCGGGCCCGCTCGGTCAGCTCGACCTCCACCGGGGCCGTCCCGGTGTTGGTCACGGTCAGCTCCGCCGTCGCGCTCTGCTCGGGGCCGAAGAACCACTCGAGCTCGTCCCCGGACACCTCGGCGATTCCGGTGGGCAGCGCCGCGTCGAGCACCTCGGCCTGCCCGTTCTCGGAGATCGTCACCGAGTCGCTGGTCACGGTGTAGTTCGGCGACCAGATGTCCACCGTGTGCTCACCGGTCACGGCCTTGGCCTTCCAGCGCCCGTGACCGTCGGCGGTGATCGTCCGCGTGCTGCCGTCGGGCGAGGTCAGGGTCACGACGGCGCCCGCGACCGGCTCGCCGTCGTTCGCGTCGGTGACCTCACCCTCGATCGTGCCCGCCGCCAGCAGGGCGTACTCCAGGTCCGACCCGGCGGACAGCACGGGCTGGTTGAAGGAGTGCTGGCTGAACCGGCTCCCGCCCAGGTTCTCGATGCCGACCGTCGCCGACGCACCCTGGGTCCGCGGGTTCTCCCCGCCCACGCCGTCGCCGTAGCCGATCTGGATGCGACCGTCCTCGACGAGCGTGACCGAGAAGCTGATGCGCTCCGTCCGCTCGTCGTTGAAGGTGACGTCGCGGTACTCGATCACCGCGGCGTCGAGCCCGTCCACCTCCGCCGGGCCGATGTGGATCGCCGCCTCGTCGTCCACGAGCAGCTCGTCCCAGAACGGATAGATCGCGTCGGCCGTCTGCCGCGTGGGCAGCTCGGTGTTCCGCATGCCGGCCCGGCTGCGGTCAAAGGTCAGCATCCCGTTCCGCGCCACGCACAGCCCGTCCCACATGGTGTCGTAGAACGGGAAGTCGAAGCCGGGGTACAGCCATCCGCAGCCGAAGCTGCCCGACCAGGTGGTCTCCGTGGTGCCCTGCCGGTACAGGCCGGACGTCTCCGTCACCTCGTACGGACGGTCGACCGGGGCGACCGGAACCTCGCCCGGCTGCTCCGGCTCCGGTTCCGGCGCCTCGGCGACACGGGGGTCGTGGGTGACCCGCAGCGCCGCGAGCGCCGGGGACCGCAGCCCTCGGGCGCCCCTGAGCTCCACGGTCAGCGGACCACCGGTGTGTTCGACGACGGCGGTGTGCCAGTCCGCGGTCCGCTGACCGACCGTGCCGGCGGCGTCGTAGGAGTACAGCGTGAGCGAGTCGTTGACGAGCACGTCGAACACGCGCTTGCCCGGGGCTGCCCGCTGGATCTCGGCGAAGCCCAGGTCGATCGTGTAGACACCCTCCGGCATGTCGTCGAACTCGTAGAAGAGGTCGTCGCGCCGGGCGGTGCGCTGGGACTGGAACAGGGTGTCGTCCGTGGTGCCGTGCACCGCGTCCCGGGTGGAGATCTCCTTGGTGCTGCCCTCGTACCCCCACGGGCCGCGGCGGAACGGACGGTCGGCCGACCAGTCGAAACCGACGCCGTCCGTGAACGCCTTGCCGCCGGCGTTGACGCCCACCTGGTGCTCGGTGGTCGTGAGCGTGACGGGGACGTACTCCTTGGACTGCCGGCCGGAGTCCGACATCACCACGATGTTGGCACCGAGAGTTCCCAGCCCCAGGTCCTCGGCCGACACCGCGACCTCGACCGTCGCAGACTCGCCCGGGGCGAGCGTGCCGCCGGTCGAGGAGAGCTCCAGCCAGGGCACGTCCGTGAGCAGGTCGTCCTCGACGTCGACCAGCAGCACCTCGTCCGCGACCTGGTCGGTCGCCCACAGGGCGCCGGTGGCGTCGGTCGCGAGGCCACCGCCCTGCAGCTGCTGCTGACCGGGGAACCACCAGGCGTTGACGAGCGAGCAGTCGACGGGGTCGACCTGCAGCAGCCGGCTGGGCCGTCCGACGGCGCGGTCCGTGTACCAGATGGTGTCGGACGCCTCGTTGTACGCCAGGCCCATCACCTCGGGCAACGGCGGGTAGCAGAAGGAGATGAACTCCCCCGGCGTCTCGTGCGACGTGCCGGCGACGGTTCCGATCGCACCGATCCCCCGGCCGCCCACGTAGAACACGTCCCGGCTCGCGTTGTAGGCAAGCCCGGTCAGCTGCGTGTTCGACCAGGCTCCCTCGATCTCCCGGGTCTTGTCCCCGGTGTCCGGGTCGAAGCAGTGGATGAGGCTCGCCGGGCTGTCCTCCATCTGGCACATGTCGCCGGTCCGGGTGTCGAACGCCAGGTCGAAGGCCCGGTAGTCGGGGTTCCACTCCGCCGCGAACTGCTTGCCGGTCCTGTGGCCCGTCACCGTGTAGGCGGTGTTGGTGCGCGCGTCGTAGTCGTGGACCCACACGTCGCCGTCGTAGCCGAGTCCCGTGGGCGAGCTCTCGTCCGGCCCGTCGCCGAGCGGGATCCGGGTGATGACGTCGCCGCCGGAGTGGGTGCCGATCCGGTCGGCGGCCTCCGCGAGCGCGGCGTCCGCCTTCTTGCCCGTGCCGTCGGTCTGCGACGGCTCGTGGTCACCGCCGGCCGCCTCGGCCGCCTTGTTCCAGGCCGGCAGGTCGATCGGGCCGTCGGCTCCGGCGCCGGTACGCGCGGTGGCCGACTCGGTGTCGAGCTCCGGATGGCGCTCGGCCTCCCCCAGGTCGTACGTGAGGGGGGCGGAGCCGGAGTTGGTCAGGGTCAGCGACCCGGTGCCGTTCTGGTCGGTACCGAGCACGGCGTCCAGCCCGTCGGTCGTCAGGTCGGCGATGCCGGTGGCGAGGCGGGCCTCGACCGCGGTCTCCGCGTAGAGCTCGTCGAGGGAGAACTCGTGGGACCCGGTCACGTAGTCGGGCGCCGAGACGGTCATCGTGTAGTCACCCACGGGCAGCTGGCGTCGCATGACACCGGTGGAGGTGGTGGTCAGGCTCTCGACCAGGCCGTCCGCGTCGGAGATGGAGACGGTCGCCCCGTCCACCGGCAGGCCGTCGTTGCGGTCGACGACCGTCGCGTCGAGGTACCCGAAGTCAGGCAGGTCGTAGGTGACGACCAGTCCGTCGTGGAGCACCGGGGACCGCTCCGAGAACCGGATGCCGTCCACGCCCTCCCAGCCCTGCAGGCCCGTCGTCGTGACGAGGCCGGCCGTCAGCGGGTCGTCGCCGCCCACGCCGTCGCCGTAGGCGACGATCACCTTCCCGGACCGGGTGAACGTGGTGGAGAAGCTGACCGTGTCCTCCGACTCCCGCGGGAAGTCGGAGCCGCCCCAGACGGTCATGTCCCGGTACTCGACGACGAACGCCTCCTCGCCGTCCACCGTGGTGGACGCCGTGTAGACGCCGCCGTCCGTCCGCAGCGGGCTGGCGGTGTAGAACGGGAAGACTCCCACGCCACCGTGGCCAGGGCCCGCGATGGTGTCGTCCACGGAGATGACCCCGCGCATGCCGATGTTGAGGGTGTCGTGGGTGCCGTTGTAGAGCGCGATCGGGGACGGCAGCGACACCTGGGCCCAGATCCCGCTCGGGAACTCGACCGGGTCGGTGCCCCGCCGGTAGTCGCCCTCCGAGACGGCGCAGGTGTAACCGCCCTCGTCCACGACGAGCGCCGCGGTGATCTCGATCGGCTCCGTGCCCGGCCCGACGGTCAGGGGGACCGTCGTGGGCGCGAAGCACGCGTTCGGCAGCACCGCGAGCCGGTGGTCGCCCTCCGGGACGTCCGCGATGGTGAACGCGCCGTCGGTGTCCGTGCGGACGGCGGCCAGCGGTGTGCCCTCGACGGAGACCTCCGCCGCCGGTACGGGCTGCTCGTCCTCGCCGAGCACCACACCGCTGACGTCACGCGTGGGTGCCGTCTCGAGCACGACGTCGACCGTGGTGGCCTCGCCGATGCGGACGGTGGCGCTCGTCGTCGACGGGACATGGCCGAAGGCCGTGGTGGTGACCTCGTAGTCGCCCGCGGGCAGGTGCACCGAGAAGGTGCCGTCCTGGGCCGTGCCGACCGTACGGTCGAACGGGCCGCTGATCGTCAGCTCCGCGCCACCGACCGGCTCTTCGCCGACCGTGACGACGCCGCTGAGCGTGCCACCCTCCCGCGGGGCGAGCTGGAGCAGCCGCACCAGGTCCAGGCGTCCCTCGCCGTACATGTTGTTGAGCTCCGCGGTGCCACCGCACGAGGTGTCGTCGACGTCGTGCGCCGACTCCGCGAGCAGGCGGCGGGTCTGCTCGATCTGTCCCACCAGCGTCGGGTCGTAGCTCCACAGCGCCGCGACGGCTCCCGCCACGTGCGGGGCGGCCATCGAGGTGCCGCTGATCGTGTTGTAGCCGTTGCCCGGCCACGCCGACCGGACGCTGACACCGGGGGCGGAGATCTCGGGCTTGATCCCGCCGCCCTCGCCCTCGCCCTTGCGGGAGAACGCGCCGAGCACACCGTTCGAGGCGAACGCCCCCACGGAGTAGGCGTCCGGGTGCGCACCGGGTGAGGAGACGGTGTCGCACGCCGCGCTCGGTGAGGAGTTGCCCGCCGACCAGACGCTGAAGATGCCTGCCGCCGTCCACGCCTCGTCGATCACTGTGAAGAAGTCGGAGTAGGCGTGCTCTGCCGACGAGCCCCAGGAGTTGTTCACCACGTGCGGGCGCTTCGACACGTCCGGGTTCTCGCCGTTCAGGTCGGTGGGGGCGAGCAGCCACCAGCCCGACTCGAGCAGCGTCTCGAACCCGGTGGCCTCGCAGCAGCCGTCGGTCGCGATCCAGCGCGCGTCCGGGGCGACTCCCACCTGGTTGCCTGCTCCGTCGTCGCCCACCATCGTGCCCATGGTGTGCGTGCCGTGACCGTTGTCGTCGCAGGGCACGTCCCCGCAGGTACCACCGGTGCTGAACCAGTTGTAGTCGTGGTCGAACGCGCCGCCTGCGGTCGCGCCCCGGTACGTGCCCACCAGTGCCGGGTGGTCGAACTGCACCCCCGTGTCGATGTTGGACACCGTGATGCCCGCGCCGGTGGCCCCCATCTCCCAGGCGGCGGGTGCGTTGATGTAGTCGAGCCCCCACTCGACCTCGGACTCCGCGGCGCGCGCGGCGGGGGCGGTGGGCTCGGGCCGCACCGGTTCGACCAGCCCGACGTCCGGGGTGTCGTGCACCTCGGCGACCGCCTGGTTCGCGGCCAGGTCCAGCGCGAGCTTCTCGGTGCCGTCCTTGACCAGCACGGCGTTGGCGACGGGGTACGACTTGTAGTCGACGCCGGCCGCCTCGAGATCGGGAACGACCGTCGCCAGCGAGGCGGCGGCCGTCTCGGTCAGGGCGTCATAGACGAACTGTCCGCGCTCGGTCCAGTCCGCGATGCGCGCGGCGGGCGCCAGGTCCGCTCGCTCCTCGAACCGGAGCCAGAGCTCGGTGGTCCGTTCGCCGCGGAACGACGCCCGCAGCTCCGGTTGGATCTTGTCGGCGGGCTCCACGGACCCGGCGGTCGGCTCGGGCGGGGGCGTGGCCCCCCACGTCGGTGGCGAGGCACTCACACTCAGGCCTGCCGCCAGGGCCAACGACGCCGCGACGGCAGTCGGTCTCACTGGGCTATGGGTCATGGGGCCCTATGCTGCGGTGGACGCGCGGGCCGTCGCTATCCTGCGGATGCGTCATTGTTCATGACGCGTCGGCGACGGAACGCTCCCCCGAGAGCACACCGGTCTCGACCGCCAGCACCGCGAGCGCGGTCCGGGAGGTGACCTTGAGCTTGCGCATGGCCGCGCGGAGCTGCTGGTCCACGGTGGCCGGCGACTTCGCCAGGATTCTCCCGATTTCCCGGTTGGTGTGCCCAGCGACCACCAGACGAACGACCTCGAGCTCACGGGGGGAGAGGTTGTCCCCGTAGCCGCGCCGACCGCCGCGCCACAGCCGGGGGACGTCCGCACCGAGATCGCGCAGGCGGCGCGCCACCCGGTCCGCGTCCCCGCGCGCGCCGAGCCGGAAGAGCTCTTCGTACTGGAGCGCCATCACCTGCTGCCCCTCGGAGACCCTCCCCGCCGCGACGAGCGCCTCGGCCTGCCGCTCACGAGCACGGAGCGCATCGTACGGTCGGGGCAACGCGGCCCAGGCACGTGCGGCACGCTCGTACGCGGCCCCTGCCCGGACGTGGTCCCCGGCCGCGGTGGCGAGGTGCGCACGGCACAGCGTCAGGGCCGCGCGCGGCCCCGGTGCGGAGCGGCCGCGCAGGCCTCTCGCGAGCTGAGCGGTCAGGCGTCGCGCGGCCGTGTGGTCGCCGACGGCGAGGTGCGCCTCGACCCGCACGGGCACGATATCGGTCGCCCACACCCACACGCCCTTGCTCTCCAGGGCGTCCATCGGCCTGTCGGTCACGCGCAGGGCCCGGCCGCCGTCGCCGTCCGCCACCCACAGCCGGGCCAGCGCCGCGGCGGGCTCCATGGTGTCATCGACGGCGCCGAGTCGGGCGGACTCCTCGAGCACCAGCCGGAACTGCTCCTCCGCGGCGCGCGGGCGTCCGGCCGCGGCGTCCAGCCGGGCCCTCAGCCGGACGCCGGCCAGATAGATGGCAGGTCGGTCCCGGTCGGCCTCCGCGAGGGTGGCGGCCCGATCCGCCAGCCCTTCCCACCGACCGGTGTGCCAGTCCAGGTTGGCCCGTTCGGTCTCGACGTTGTACCGCAGGCGGGCTGCCTGCTCGGTGTCGGCAAGCCGCATGGCGACGTCCAGATGCCGCTCCGCGTCGGCGTACCGGCCCCAGATCAGAGCGCCGGTGCCGATGTTGGCGTGGATGCGGGCCAGGTCGAGCCGCTCGGCAGAGACCGTGGCATCAACCGGCAGGTCGGCGATGACCTCCCAGGCGGTCTCCTCCCCGAGCATGAGCAGCGCGGCCGCACGGTTGCCCGCGAGGTTCAGCCGGTCGGGCGGGGAGGCGACGTGGGCCGTCATCTCGGCCGCACGCCGCAACCACCGCAGATGGGTCTGCGCCGGCCACGGTCCCGCGTAGGCCCAGCCCAGGTACGTCATGGCTCGGGCGGCCTCGACCGGCTCGTGGTCGAGGTTGGCCACCGCCCGCTCGAGCTCGGCGAGCGCCGCCGTCGCCTCACCCCCGAGGATCAGGAGCCGACCCAGGGGATTGCGGATCTCGGCCTTCTGCCGATCGGACAGCCCCGGAGAACCGAGCACCGCGCGCAGGGTGCGAATCATCCGGTGGTAGACCTCGTCCACCGGTTCGCGCCTGCCCAATGCGGCGGACGCGGCGGCTCGCGCGACGCGAGCCAGGTCGTGGGGCGGAAGCTCCGCGGCCGACAGGAGCTCATCGAGCAGGACGACCGCCGTCGTGTGGTCACCCGATGCCACTGCCCGCTCCGCGGCCTGCTCGGAGTACCGGAGCCACGGCTCTACCTCACCCGCCTGGCGGAAATGGTGCGCGAGGCGCGAGGCGGGCAGCGGGTGCACGCTCTCCAGCGCGCGACCGGCCCCCAGGTGCAGAGGCCGGCGGGCGGTACGCGGGATCGCCTCGTACACCGCCGCCGCGGCCAGCCGGTGCCGGTACCGCCAGCGGCACCGGTCGTCGCCGACGAGCACCGTGGCGTCGGCCGCTTCCGCGATGCCGGCTCGGGCGGCGTCCGGAGCCAGGTCGGCGGTGGCCGCGATCGTCGCCTCGGACGCCGGCTCGGCCAGGGTCGCCACCGCCCGGAGCACCTGTTGAGCCGCCGGCGAGAGGCGGCCCACCCGCTCGCGGGTGCAGTCGCGCACCGTGGGCGGCATGGGCATCTCGCTGCACGTCAACCTGTCCCATTGCCCGTCGCGGAGAACGAGGTCCCCACGGTCGCGCAGCAGACGCACCGACTCCTCCAGCGCGACCGGGATCCCGTCGGTCAGATCGTGCAGGAAGGTGGTGAGGCCGGCCGGTACCGGATGACCGCCGAGCATCGACGACACCATCGCGGCCGTGTCCTCCCCGCGCAGCGGCGACAGGGCGATCCGTGCCTTGCCGACACCTGCGGCCGTCCTCGACGTCAGGCGCAGCAGGAGCGAGTCGGTGCTCACCTCGTCGGGCCGGTAGGAGATCACCAGGCTCGGTCCGAGCAGTTGCTGACGGGCGGCGAGGAACAGGAGGAACTGCAGGGTCACGTCGTCGGCCCAGTGGGCGTCCTCCAGGACGAGAAGGTCCACGCCGAGCGCCCGGATCAGTTCGTCCATCGCGCGGAACAGCCGGTGCCGAGCCGATCTGGCATCGGCGAGGGGCTCGGGTGTCGGCGGCAGCTCGGCCGACCACTCCGGGAACAACGGACGCAGCGCGCCCGCGAGACCGGTGAGCCCCAGGTCCGCGACCGGCACGTCGATCCCGCGGAACGCGTCGACGACCGGACCCAGGGTCAGCGGCTCGTGCAGCGGCGGGCATACCGAGAACAAGACCTTGCCCGGCGACGGGACCGTGGCGAGCCACTGCTGCAGCAGCCGGCTCTTGCCGAGACCCGCCTCGCCCTCCAGCAGCACGAGCGCCGGCGGCCGGGCCAGGGCGCCGGTGAGGGCCGCCAGCTCCCGATCGCGCCCCACGAGCCGCGGCGCGGACACCTTCGGCGGGGTTCCGTCGTCAGGGAGGGCGAGGGGAGGCATGCGAGATGATCTCGCTGTCAGTCCTCAGGACGCAAACGCCGGCGCACCCGGTCGATGGGCCCGGGCGCGGGGCAGCGGGATTCGCGCGCCGGCCGGCCCGGACAGGGCAGGAGGCCACCGCGGCAGCCACCAGGAGCGTTCACCACAAGCCGCGCTTGCGGCGCTTGCTGCTCCCCCACGTTCCCTTGGCCAGGTTCTTGCTGCGCCCCTTCGTCGTGCTCCCCCACAGGCCTCGCTTCCAGCTCTTCGCGCGGGACTTCCTCCCCCACAGACCAGCCATCAGAACCTCCTCGCGTACCGACAGGTCTCGAGGCCACGTACGACTCCCGACGCCGTAGCCCTTCCGCGCGATGAACATACCCACTGGCGCTTCGTCCCCGTATGACAAGGAGGAATTGCGTTCGGGGGCGATGGCGCCCGACCGAACCGTTGCCCCGTCGGCCCAGGTAGCAGGACCCTTGGCGGATGGATGTCATCGTCGGTGGTCTGCTCGCCATCATCGCCAGTCTTGTCGGACAAGCCGTGGCCCACCGGTTCGCGCGACGCAACGCCGCCGCGGCCAACCAGTGGGCGCGGGAGGAGAAGCTGCGCCAGGAGCGCGTGTCCGCGTACAGCGAGTTCGCGGGCGCACTCACGACGTATCGCCGCGCGATGCTCGACCGCGCCTTCTCCGTCGTCGAGGACCGTGACCGGCCCGACGTCGAGCAGCTCCGGCGTGAGTCCCGCCGCAGCCGTGACAACACCCTCCAGGCGCTGTACCTGGTCGAACTCCTGGCCGACCGCTCCGAAGTCGTCGACGCCGCGCAGACCGCCTACTACTCGATGGAGAGGTTTCTCGGCGTCGAGGACCGGGACGGGACCGAGAACATCCGCAACCACACCCGTGCCACGATCCAGTCGTTCGTCAGGACCGCGAGGACCACGATCGACCACGATCCCCCGCGCCGAACCTGAGCATCCATGCGCCCACCTCGCCACACAGGGCATCCTGTACCCATGCCGAAGAGCTTGCCCACGGGCCCCACGGTGATCCACGACGACAGCGAGGTGCGCTTCGTCGCCGGAACCGACCAGTTCGCGCTCCGCCTCAAGGACGGACACCTCCACGTGCGCGCCATCGACACGAGCGGCAGCGAGGCCCAGCTCGCCGTGATCCCGACGTCGCGCAGCACCCTCAACCTGCAGGTCGAGCACCCCACCGCACCAGGGCCGGTCGAGGTGGACGGGCCGACACTGCGCTGAGGGTGGGGAGCCGCTCGTCGGACAGACCCTGCGAAGGATCGATGCTGCTTGCGCTCATCCACTGCCGGGGCCGGCCAGGCCCGCGGCGGCGATGGCGTTGCTGACGATGTTCGACGTATCGGTGCGCGCCGCGGCCTTCACCGCTGCTCCCGCTCGCCAGGTCCCGCCCTTGAGCTCCTCTGCTCGCGCGATGACCGGCGACGTCCACGGGATGTCGGGTTCGAACTGCGGCAGCGCGCCGCTGCCGTAGAGCAGCGCGGCGAGCGCCGCGGTCCGGGGCGTCGGCTCGACTCCGTCGACGAGCACCGTGCGGATGTCACCGAGCAGCGTCCGGCGGCGTCCGGAGTCGCCTGGTTCGATCACCGGGGTACCGATGGAGCCGTGGGGCTCGCCTGCGCGTCGACGAAGTTCTCCCCGTTCGACGAGCCGGTCGAGCAAGGGTTCGCACAGGGCGGGACCCGTCGCGGCCAGGACCGTCTGCACTCCTCGGGGTTTGTCGGCGAGGTACGCCCAGATTGCCCGCAGGAGGTGATCGGACGGCGGGTTGCCGGCGACGGCCTCGACGGTCAGCCCTCCCAGTCGTCCGGTCCCGGTCCGCACATGGCCACCGAGGCCGAGATCGGCGAGGGCCGCGCCGCCGAGGACGTCGAAGAGCGCCCCCTCCCCCGCGATCGTGCCGGACCGCGGTTGGAACAGCAGGAGAATCAGGTCCTCCGCCAGCGTCCGCTTCACGCCCACACCGGCGTCGGCACGTTCCGGGGAGGACAGGCGCGCCTCCCGGTGCTCATGGGCCATTTCTCACAGCCACGCCCGGCACGTGCACGCCTGCTCCCATGATCCTGGCCCTCCGTCCCCCGGCCGACGGGTACCGACCGCGAGCACCAGCAGACCCCGTGTGGTCGCAACACGGTCAAGGGATCGTCGACCCGCGAGTACCAGGCGACGGCCCCGATGAGCAGGTTCCGCCGTCGGCCGAAGCGATCGCCCACGGCACGCATCGCGACGAGCAGACCGGCGAGCACGAGCGAGGAGATTCGGGACGACGACTCAGGACTCGTGCGATCCGGGCGCTTTCCGCGTTCGACCGTTGGCCTGTCCGATCCAGCCCAGATGGGTGTGCGTGAAGGCGTCCGGAAGCTTCAAGCCGTAGCCGAGCATGCGATCGATCCCGATGTGAAACCCCCACGAGAGAGCAGTCAGCGCGAGCCACATCGAGACCGTCGGGAACGACTCGTCGGTGAGGATCGCCAGCACGGCGAGAACCGTCGGCCAGGAGTACGTGTGAATGGCGTTGTACCAGGCGGCTCCGACAGCCGGCGAGCGTGCGTAGCCGAGCATCGACAGGTCGAACACCAGGAAGGTGGCCAAGGGGAACCACCACAGGCCGGGAGCGACCATGACGGTCACGGCGATGACGAGCACGACGACCAAGCCGTTCTCCACCCGTTGGATCGTCCGGGGCGCAGCTCCGCCGCTTCTCACCGGACCATGGACGTCGTCGCGCTCTACCGTCTCTGCCATGCGAACCTCGCTCTCGTGCCACGCGCGTGGTGCGCGCCGGAACGCCAGGCTCACACGGGCAGCGGTGGTTTCGCGTCGGTGGATGCCACGTAAGAAGCGTTCGGCGCGGGCCTCTTGGCCCCGAGGTCACGTCCCCTCGGCGGGCGCGGCCGGCTCTCGGCTCGCGAGCCGCTCACGCGCGAGCGCGCTCGCTCGGACGAGTACGTCCAACTGCGCGGGGTTGTACAGTTCCGCCGCCGCCTCGACGAACGTCTCCGCCGTGACGAGCCTGCTCTTGGACAGACGCGAGACAGGATCGTTCAACCACGGGTACTCGATGAGGTTCTTCTCGAACAGCCTCGCGAGCCGCTCGACGAGCGCCTGCCGCGTCTCCTCCTCCGCATCGGCCGGGAGCCGCTCGATCTCAGCGCTGACGTCGTCGGGTTCCGCGGCGACCATCTCCCGGACATCAGCCAGCGCCGTCTCGTCGTACAACCGGGTGTAGATGTGGATCATCGAGGAATCCGCCTCGGACAGCCGCGATGCCACGGACGCGAACCCCGCGGGCACGTGGGCGGGTGCTTCCTCACGGAGGATCGCGGCGATCTCCCGCCGAACGCCGGCCAACCGCTCGATGCTCGCCGCGAGCTCGGCGTCGAGGTCGCGGAGCGCCTCGGGGCCGCGATGTCCCGTGCCGCCTTCGCCGATCTGCGAGAGCGGCACCCCCAGGTCCGCCAGACGCCGGATCCGCAGCAGACTCACCAGGTGCCGCACCTCGTACTGCTTGTAGCCGTTGTCGTGCCGCTCCGGCTCCTCGAGAAGCCCGACGCGGTGATAGTGACGGATGGTGTTCACCGTCGTTCCGGCGAGCTCTGCCAGCCCACGTGTACTCCACGACATGGCCTGTCCTCTCCGCGCTCACTCAGCGCACCACGAACCGATCAGGTCTGCCGGCTTCGACGCCGATGGGGCGGGCGGGCAGGGGCTGGGCGAGGGCGCAGACCGCACACAGCCCCTGCCGCTGTCAGGTCGACGTCCTACTTGCCGAGGAACGCGCTCAGGGCCGCGTTCACCTCATCCGCATGGGTCCAGAGCAGGCCGTGCGGGGCACCCTCGATCTCGACGTAGTCGGCCTCCGGGAAGGACGCGTGGAAACGGCGCGCGGTGGCGTCGATCGGAAGGATGTTGTCCTTGGTCCCGTGCAGGATCAGTGACGGCTTGCCGGCGGCACGCACGGCGACGACGTCCTCACGGAAGTCCTCGATCCACGCCGACACGACCGCGTACGCGGCGACCGGGGCGCTGCCGATCGCGACGTTCCAGCTGCCGGTGACGACCTCGGGGCTGATCCGTGAGCCGAGTGTCTCGTCGAGGTTGTAGAAGTCCTTGTAGAACTGCGTGTACCAGGCGTACCGGTCGCGCTTCGCGACCGCCTCGATGTTGTCGAACACCTCCTGCGGCACGCCGTCGGGGTTGTCGTCGCGTGCGACGAGGAACGGCTCGAGCGAGGCGAGGAAGGCGAGCTTCGCCACCCGCTCGTGCCCGTAGCGTGCGACGTACCGCGCGAGTTCCCCCGTGCCCATCGAGAAGCCGACCAGGACGACGTCGCGCAGGTCCAGGGTCTCGAGCACCGCGTTCAGATCTGCCGCGAACGTGTTGTAGTCGTAGCCCGATCCCACCTTCGAGGACTGCCCGAATCCACGACGGTCGTAGGTGATGACCCGGTAGCCGGCCGCGAGGAGCTCCCGCGTCTGCTTCTCCCAGCTGTGACCGTTCAACGGATACCCGTGAATGAGGACGACCGGCTGGCCCGAGCCCTGGTCCTCGTAGTACAGCTGGACAGGCGCGCTGTTCTCCTGTCCGACGGTGATGTAACCCATGATTTCCCTTTCGCCACGGCCCGGCCGTGTGCCGTCCGCTTCTGTGAGCAGAAACCGTGTGCCCACCACACTGTCAACCCCGCACTTCCTCAGCCGCGATCGTGCTCTGATGCGAGGTCGGCGTGCACGGCGTCCGCGTCACCTCACTCACGGGGGCTCAACGCCACGTTCGGCAACGGCGGCGCCGGCACCGGCCTCGGCTGACCGGCGGGGAAGGGCCCGAACAGGGCGGGCGCGCCCGCGTCCCTCGGGTCGGCGGGCTCGAAGCCGAGCTCCGCCTGATAACGCCGCCGGAACTCGACGATCTCGTCATGGTCGCGGCCGACGAAGTTCCACCACATCACGATCTGCTCTCCGAGCGGGATGCCACCCAGCAGGATGATGCGGACGGCCGTGTCGCCCGCCGCGAGCGCGACGGTGTCCGCGCCGGGCGGGATGTACGCCAACGACCGGTGCTCGAGGACGGTCCCGTTGACCGTCACCGTGTCGCTCTCGGCGAGCACGGCGTGCTCGAAGTCGGAGCGGACGTCGAGCTGCGTCGTGGCCCCGGGCTCGAGGACCAGTTCGGCTCCGAGCAGGCCGGGGGTTCGCGTGTCGACGGGCGAGGCCGAGCCGAGGAGCTCACCGAGGAACACGCGAGCCGTCACCCCCGGAAGCGTCACCGGCTCCGGCGCGTAGTGCGCGAACCCGTTCTCGCCGAAGCGCGCCTGGTCCGGAAGCGCGTACCAGAGCTGCACGCCGTGCAGAACCGGATCGTCGGGGCCGCTGATCTCCTGATGCGTGATGCCCCTGCCCGCGGTCATGAGGTTGAGCTCTCCCGGCAGGATCGAGGCCGCGTTGCCGCCCGAGTCGAGATGCTCCACCCGCCCGCTGAAGAGCCAGGACACCGTGGCGAGGCCCGTGTGCGGATGCCGGGGCACCTGCATCCCTCCGGTCGCGGAGACGTCGTCGGGACCATAGTGGTCCAGGAAGCACCACGCGCCCACCAGCGATCTCTTCCGCTGCGGAAGCGTGCGATACACCGTCATCGCGCGAGGTCCACCCAGGGGGACGTGGCGCGGCTCGAGGTGCTGGACCGCGGTGCACGGCTCGCCGGGTGCGAGAAGCTCCAGCTCCGGGCGCCTGTCGGGATTCGTCATCGCACGGCCTTTCCCTCGGCATCGCGCGGGAGCACCGGGTGCCCGCTGAGGACGGAGATCCGGCTGATCACGGTGGCGGCGAGATCGGCCTGCCGACTGTCAGGCATCACCCTGCCCAGGAACGGACGCATTCAGGGACGCCCTCGCGTGATGCGCCCGACGAGGACGATGTCGGCACGTGTCGGCGAGCGGAACCGTCCCCCGTCCGCGACGAACTCGTCTCCGTGCCGGTCCAGGTGGCGGGCGAACAGAGGGCACACCGGCACGACGTCGAGGCCGTCGCGGATGCTGTCCTCGAGTGCCGCACGCACCAGCAGCCCGGCGAGGCCCCGACCCCCGAACTCCGGATCCACCTCCGTGTGGAAGAAGATGCGCTCATCGGGGCCGTCGGGCGGATCGACGAAGTCAGCCCTCCCGACGGCGGAGCCGTCGGCGAGCCTCACGACGTAGGCACTGACCGGGTCGGCGTGTTCGATCCCGACGGTGACAGGCGCGCCGGAGTTGTCCGCGAGTTCTCGTGACATGCCGTCAGTCGACACCGTGTGGCGGGAACACGGTCAAGACGCGGGACCGGAGCCGCGTCGCCGGCGTGCTTCAGCAGCGCCGTCCTGCCGCATACCAACCGATTAGGCAATTCTCACCGACACGGGCACCGACACCTGCCGAGACGACGAGGTACGACCAGGGGACTCCACCGATGCGAGGCCGGACCCGATGCCGCGAGCCTGGCGACATGACGTGGAGCACACGTGAACTCGCGGACCTCGCGGGCACGACAGTCAACACGATACGGCACTATCACGCACTCAAACTCCTCAACGAGCCCTCACGCAGATACAACGGGTATAAACAGTATGGTGTTACTCATCTGGTCCGTCTGCTCCGGCTCCGACGGCTCGCCGAGCTCGGCGTTCCGCTCGCACAGATCGGCGCCGTGGGCGAGAGCGACCTGACGGACGCGCTGCGCGACCTCGACGCCGCGCTGCAGGATGAGATCGAGAGGTCGCGGCGAGCGCGCGCCGACATCGCGGCCATCCTGCGGGCCGACGCACCGGTCGACACGCCCCACGGGTTCGAGTCCGTCGCGGGGCGACTGTCCGAGACCGACCGCGCGCTGATCCACATCTGCACGCGGCTCTACGACGCCGAGGCGATCGCGTCCCTGCGCAGGATGGTCGCGGCGGAGCCTCCCGGCGTCAGCGAGGAGCTCGCCGCGCTGCCCCCCGATGCGAGCGACACGACCCGCGAGCGCCTCGCGGCACGGATCGCACGCAGCGGCGCCCACTGGCGCTCCGCCACCTGGCCTTGGCTGCACGCCGCCGCGGAGCGGACGCTGGTCCAGGCGCTGGCCGAGCTGTACACCCCCGCGCAGCGCGACGTGCTTCGCCGCGCCCGGACCGCCGCCCACGAACAGCCGCCGGCACCGGACGAGCTGGCAGACGCCCTCTGCGCGTCCGACCGGTGAGTGTCACCCGTCAGCCGGATCGACGACCACCTCGGCACGCCGATCCCCCGCTGACTCCGGCGGTGTTCACGCGATCGGCCCCCGGTAGCCCATCCAGTAGTCGATCGCCGCGGGGCGTGGACGGGCCGCCATACCGCTGGGGACGCCGAGCTGCATGACCTGCTCCGGGGCGTCGGCGAACGTGGACCACCCGGGTAGCCCCGCCCCGTTGGGGTCGCCGGTCCGTGCGAAGTTCAGCCAGTAGCCGCTGAGCTGGTCACGCAGCAGGTAGTCGGCCTGGGCGTAGTCGGCGTCGTCGTCCGCACCGAGGTTGCGGAAGGCGTACATCACCTCCGCGCCGTGGTACGCCCCGTACTCCTGAAGGCCCTCGTCGGGCGGGGTGTGCGTGAAGAAGTACAGGTAGGCGGGCGCCTCACCGCTGTCTTTCTGCAGCCGCGCCCAGCGGTACATCGCGCGCGTGAACACGCGGTCGGCCTGCGCCTGCAGCATCGAGTCGAGCACCTGCTCCTCGCTCTCGCCGGGGTACAGGTCGAGGAACGCCGCCGCGTCCTCGCCGTACTCCTCCTGGGCCGTCGCGCGGTACTCCTCGGGGGTCACCGACTCCGGGGGGAAAGCCTTCACGATCGAGAGCTCGTCCGCATTGCTGCCCACCATCGTGGGCACATCGAGCTGGTCACCCGCCGCGTAGATCTCCGCCGGGCTGCGGTCCAGCACATACCCGTCGACGGAGGGCCGCCAGTGCGGACCGACGGCCTCGGCGGCCTCGGTGATCCGGTCCACCGGCAGCTCCCGCAGCTCGGCCACCGTGTCGACCCCGAGCTCCTGGGCCAGCCGAGCGCCCGCGTCCTCCGCGACCGCACGCGAGTCGCTCTGGTCGCCGTCCTCGGTGTTCCCCTCCGTACCCATGCAGGCACCACTGCTACCGATGATCCCGTCCACGAGGCCCTCGGCCAGGGGCGTCGCCCCCAGGATGCAGACGCTCTCGCCGCCCGCGGACTCCCCCGCCACGGTGACCCGGCCCGGGTCGCCACCGAAGGCGGCGATGTTCTGCCGCACCCACTCCAGGGCAGCGACCTGGTCCAGGATCCCGTAGTTGCCCGACGCGCCGTACTCCGACTCCGCCGCCAGCTCCGGGTGCGACAGGAACCCCAGGACACCCAACCGGTAGTTGATCGTGATCACGACCGCCTCACCGGTGGAGGCCAGCGCCTCGCCGTCGTACAGCGGCAGGGCACCCGATCCGGTGGCGAAGCCGCCGCCCGGCACGTAGACGATCACCGGCAGGTCGGCCGACGCCGCCCCCGCAGGGCGCCAGATGTTGAGGTAGAGGCTGTCCTCGTCGACCGGGTAGGGGTTGAGGAACGTCTCCTCCAGGGGGATGTCGATCGTCTGGGACAGCGCCCTGGTGGCGAAGGTCGTGGTGGCCTGCACCGGCGCCGCCGAGAACCGGTCGGCGACGAGCACCTCGGAACGCGGCTCGGGCGGCTGCGGTGCCTGCCACCGCAGCTCGCCGACCGGCGGCTCGGCGTAGGGAACACCCGCGAAGATCTCGACCGTGCCCGCGTCGTTGCGCACGCCGGTCACCGGACCTTCCGCGGTCTCGACCGGCTGCGTCGCCTCGCGCTCCGCGCCTCCGGCCACCCGCAACTGTGGCCCCGGATGGGCGAGCACCACCGTTCCGGCCACGACCGCGCCTGCCACCAGCCACGCCCCCGCTCGAAGCGCGACGCCGCGCCGCAACCACCACGACGACGTCAGCACGAAGGCGACCAGGAGCACCGCGACCAGCCCCCAACCCCACCACGGTGTCTTGTTCAGCCACCCGAGCACCAGCACGAGCGCGACCAGCAGGACAAGCGGCACCCAGAACCAGGCGGAGCGCCGCGAGGGACCGGGCCGGGGCGTGCGAGAGGACGCCTGCTCAGCGATTTCCACGATGTCTTCCTTGTCTTTGCGGGCAGGGCCACGCCCAGGTCAGCAAACGGCTCGGGCCCGCCGTCGTACCGATCGGCTGGGCGTACCACGGCGACGCGGGACGTAGCCGTCGCGCTATCGGCATTGCTCGGGTCGGTCCCTGCGACTGCCTGAAGCCATCCAAGAGGCTGTGGCCGGAACATGGTCAACTTCTCTCCGGCGGTTTCTCTTCCTGTCCACCAGGCACCTGTTCACGTGCGAGCGCGTCCGCGCAGATGCCGAGGGCTCAGAGCGGCGCGCTGAAGTTGCCGTTGGTGGCGAGGTCGAGCAGGAGGCGGCGGGCGGTCGCGATACTCGCGCCGTCCTCCTCCCCTTGGAGGGCGGCAGCCGCGACACCCTCGGCGGCCCGCCGAACGATCTGGATCAGCTCGGGGCTGAGCCCGTCCATGGCGAACTGCTCGCTCCACCATGCGTTGTGCTCGTCGATGACCTCGGCAACGGCGGGAATGGCACGCAGGCCGGTCCAGTTCGACACCCACGCGAGGTCGCGTGCGGGCACGGCCTCGGCGCTCGCCGCGAAGAGCGCGCGGACATAGGCGCGAAGCATCTTCCCGGGATAGTTCTCGGAGAGGTCGAGATGGGCGAGGACCGCCGTCCGGAGTTTTTCGAACAAGTCCTCGACGACGGCGATCACGAGCTGGTCCCGGTTGCCGAAGTGATGGATCAGGCCGCTCTTGGACACTCCGGCGATCGAGGCGACCTCGGCCAGCGTGACGGCCGTGCCCTTCTCGAGGATCAGCTGGGTCGCAGCGTCCAGGACCGCACGGCGCGTGCGTTCCGTATTGCGCGTCTGCCGCCCTCCGGCCACGGAAACACCTGCCTGTCATCGGTCGAACTGACCAGATGGTCGATACTACACATCGGTTCGGCTCTCCGTTGCCGGGTCGGTCGGAGCTGCGCGGATCTGCCGGGCCTCGGATGCGTCATCGGCCGACGGCCCCAGCCGCTGGATGCGAAGCGCCGGCCGTTCTCATGCCCTAGGTCTCAGTCGGTGGGCGCCCGTCGCTCCCGAGCGTCCCGAGCGTCCCGTGCGGCCGGCTCGCGACCTGCTCGAGATCGTCCACGACGGTGATCCGGCCGCCGTCACCAGGATCCGGATCGGGAACCATCGCCTCCGGATCCACGAGATAGACCTCGCTCCCGTCCAAGGTGAGTCGGCGCGCGATCTCGAGGAGCATTCGTCGTGCCACGTCGTCGATCGACGAGACCCTGGTGAGGTCGAGAACCACCCTGCTTTCCACGGGCGTGTCGTCCACCACCTCACGGACGATCCGCTCGGCTCCGGCAAAGCGGATCCCGCCCTGAAGCTGGATGACTCGGAGCGCACCCGTGCCGGCTTCCCGGACGTGATTGGAGCTCACGACGGCACGCGCGGCGGCCGGAACCTCCATGACATGCAAGCCCATGTCCGAGGAGAAGCGTTCGAACAGCGCGACGCCACGAACGCTGTTCCCATGGGAGTCCAGCCGTGGTGAGAAGGTCGCGATGCCGATCTGGCCGGGCAACGCGCCGATGAGCCCTCCGGCCACGCCACTCTTGGCAGGAATACCTACCTGAGTCGCCCAGTCACCGGCGGCGTCATACATTCCGCAGGTTGCCATCACACTGAGCACCTGCCGCACCACCGAATCGGCGACCACCCGGTCGCCGGTGAGAGGGTTGATACCGCGGTTGGCCAACGTCGCGGCCATCATGGCCAGGTCTCGCGCGGTGACCAGCACGGAACACTGCTTGACGTAACCGTCGACCACGGCTCGTGGATCCTCGTCGAGGATTCCGTAGCTCCTCAACATGTGAGCGATCGCGAGGTTCCGGTGCGCGTTGTCCATCTCGGAGGCGCATACCGCCGCGTCTACCGTCAGGGGGCGGCCGGCGAAGGCCGAGAGACCACGAACAACCCGGTCCACGCGCTCGTCCGGCGGCAGCAGCCCGGCGCCGACGAGCGCGTGGGTCGTGATCGCACCGGCGTTGATCATCGGGTTGCGAGGACGCCCGGTACCTCTCTCCAGGGATATCTCGTTGAAAGCTTCCCCCGACGGCTCGACACCGACCTTCGCGAGCACGGTATCGAAACCGGAATCGTCGAGTGCCAACGCGTACGCGAACGGCTTGGAGATGGACTGGATCGTGAACTCGGTGTCGATATCTCCCGCGCCGTACACGCGACCGTCGACCGTGGCGAAGACCGCTCCGCTACGCTCGGGTTCCGCCACGGCGAGCTCGGGGATGTAGTCCGCCAGTTCCCCGGATGTGTTCGATGCCACATCGTGGAGAACCTGGTCCAGATAGTCCGGAATCATCGACTGCACGCGTCCTCCTGGTGCTCAGATGCCATCTCCTGGGAGCAGCGTCGGGCCTGTCACTTCACGAGCTCGCCGCAGCGAGGTCCGGCTGCGCGCAGTCAGTCGACACCGTGTTGCCGGAACACGGTCAAGACGTGCCCGCGAACCGCGGCGCCGCATGGCGGTCGACTTCCTGCGCCGTTCGGGTCCCCGAAGGAGGTCACCTCGCCGGGACTCACGACGCGCCCGACCCGTCATAATGGCGGTGGTAACCACATGGTTCAGGTCGGTGAGCGACCCGGAGGAGAGCGAACTGTCGACACTTCTGGGCCGGCAGGCGGAATGCCGCCAGGTCGAGCAGCTGCTGCGCGAGGCGAAGGCCGGGCACAGCGGCGCCCTGGTGGTGCGCGGCGAGGCCGGTATCGGCAAGACCGCGCTCTTGGAGCATCTGCGCACCAGCGCCGGGGCGCTCGGGTTCCGCATCGAGACGTCGACGGGCATCGAAGCGGAGACGCAGTTCGCCTATGCGGGGCTGCACCAGATCTGCGCTCCGCTCCTCGACCGCATGTCCGCGCTGCCGGAGCCGCAGCGACTGGCCTTGGGAGTCGCGCTGGGCCGCGAGGCCGGCCCCGCCCCCGACAAGTTCATCGTGGGCCTGGCAACCCTCGGTCTCCTCTCCGACGCCGCCGAGCGAAGCGGCCTGCTCTGTCTCGTCGACGACGCCCAGTGGCTGGACCGGGCCTCAGCCGAAGTGCTCACCTTCGTCGCGCGCCGCGTCGACGCGGAACGGATCGCGATGGCGTTCGGCGTCCGCGACAACGGTGAGGACCACACCGTCTTCGCCGGCCTGCCCGAGCTGCGTCTGAACGGGCTGTGCGAGGCGGATGCCCGCGCGCTGCTGGACTCGGCTGTCGCGGCGCCGCTGGACGACGACGTGCGGGACCGGATCATCGCCGAAGCCCGTGGAAACCCGCTCGCGCTGCTCGAGCTTCCCACCCACTCCCGGCCCGCGCGACTCGCCGGCGGCTTCCAGCACCCCGACGTCTCAGACATCCCTGGGCGCGTGGAGACGGAGTTCCGGAACCGAGCGGGGGACCTGCCCGGCGAGACCCGGACGCTGCTGCTGATCGCCGCCGCGGATCCGACGGGAGACCCGTCCCTGCTCGCCCGCGCCGCCGCCCATGCCGGCATCGCTCCTGAGTCGGCGTCGCCCGCCGAAGCCGCCGGGCTGATCGAGATCGGCACCCGGGTACGTTTTCGGCATCCCCTGGTGCGCTCGGCCGTCTATCGCGCCGCCCGGCACGCGGATCGCCACCGCGCACACGCCGCGCTGGCGGCCGCCACCGATTCCGCGCTCGAACCCGATCGGCGGGCGTGGCATGCCGCTCAGGCGGCATCCGGATTCGACGAGCGAATCGCGGCGGAGCTCGAGCGATCCGCGGCAAGAGCGCGTGCGCGTGGCGGCTCCGCGGCCGCGGGGGCGTTCCTGCAGCGGTCGACGGAGCTGACACCGGATCTCGCCGACCGCGCACGACGAGCACTGGAAGCCGCGCACGCACTGCGCGAGGCCGGTGCACCGGAGCCGGCGCTCGACCTCCTCGCGACGGCCGAGGCCGGACCGCTCGACACGCTTCAGCGCGCCCGGGTGGCACTGCTGCGCGCGCAGATCGTGTACCACCTGAACCGGCATCGAGAAGCACCGGCGATGCTCTCCGAAGCCGCGGTACGGGCGGCCCGGAACGATCCGGAGCTGGCTCGTGAGATCCGCCTCGGCGCGCTCGACCTGTCGATGATCTACGGTGATCCGATCGGCCGGATCGTCGCGCGGGCAGCCCTTGACGACCCCGCGATCGAGGGCGTGACGCGGCCGATGGACAGGTTGCTCGTCGGGCTGGCCACGACGATGGTGCACGAGTTCTCCTCGGGCGTGCCCGCCCTGCGGGACGCACTGGCGTCGTTGCGCGACGTCGGAATTCCGGACGATCAGCCCCGGCTGCGGCCGGGATTCACCGCCAGGCGCACCATCGGGATCGTCCACGACCTGTCCGGCAGGATCGCCGTCGGGATTCTCGACGATGAGCTCGCTCACGACCTCACCGAGGCCTACGTCCGCTCCGCGCGCGCGGCCGGGGCCCTCGCCGTACTTCCCGCGGCACTGAGCCTGCACGCCAACGTGCTGATCATCAGCGGCGAGATCGCTCGGGCGCGCGAACTCGTCGCCCAGTCGATCTCCATCACGGAGGCCACGGGGGGTGTCCGGAGCCGTCACTCCGAGACCATCCTCGCCGCGTGGAGCGGCGACCGGGCGACCTCGATCCGGCTGCACGACGTCACCCTGCGGGATCCCAGCCATCCCGCGAACGGTGCGGAGGTCGGCCTGGCGAAGTACGCGACGGCCGTGCTCTACAACGCGCTCGGCGAGTACACCAAGGCACAGCACGCGGCGGAGGCGACCTGCGCCAGCCTCGAACTGTCGTTGAGCACTATCGGCCTGGCCGAACTGATCGAGGCGTCGGCCCGTGCGGGCGACCCGGACACCGCGGCGAACGCGCTCCAGCGGTTGACGGCACGGGCCAAAGCCTGCGACACGGCCTGGGCACGCGGCCTGGAAGCGCGCTCACGCGCGCTGACGACCGTGGGCCCCTCGGCCGAGGCACATTATCGGGAGGCGATCGCGCAGCTGGAGGCGTCGCGGATCGCCGGCGAGGCCGCACGGGCGCACCTCGTCTACGGAGAGTGGCTTCGTCGCGAAGGCCGACGCCAGGATGCTCGGGATGCGCTCCGAACCGCGCACGACCTCCTTTCGGCCATGGGTGCCGAAGCTTTCGCCGCCCGCGCCGCCAACGAGCTGCGCGCCACGGGCGAGCGCCCCCGCAAGCGCATGACGCAGTCGACCGATGAGCTCACGGCTCAGGAACTGCAGGTCGCGAGGCATGTGGTCACGGGCGCGACGTCGCGGGAGGTCGGCGCGCAGTTGTTCCTGAGCCCGCGGACCATCGAAGCGCACCTCCGCAGCATCTACCGCAAGCTGGGGATCAAGTCCCGCCGCGAGTTGCGGGAGGTCCCGCTGCCGTGACCATCCTGGTGTGCTGCGCACCCGGGCGCTGATGCTCGTCGCCCTCGGTTTCCTCCGCCGCCTGGCGCAGGCAGGCGTAGAAGTCGGCGAACCACCCGGGGAATGTCCCGCCCGGCCACCAGGTTCGCCTCGACGTACCGGCGACCCGAAGGACCCAAGGACCCAAGGACCCAAGGACCCACACCATGCGCATATCGCTCCTGGACCGCACGCGCACCCGCCTCGGAGAGTCGGACGGCGACGCGGTCGCCGGGACGATCCACCGCGCAGCCCGGGCCGAACGCCTCGGGCTGCACCGGTTCTGGGTGGCCGAGCACCACTCCGTCCCCGGTATCGCGAGCGCCTCACCCACCGTGCTGCTGGCCGCGATCGGCGCGCGGACCCGCACCATCCGTGTCGGCACGGGAGGCGTCATGCTCCCCAACCACAACCCGCTGGTGGTGGCCGAGCAGTTGCGGCTGCTCGAGGCGCTGTACCCGAGGCGGGTCGACGTCGGCATCGGGGCGTCCCTGGCGTTCAAGTCCTCGATCCGACGCGCGCTGGGCCACACCACCCTGGACCCGGCGGAGCACGCGAGCGCCGTCGAGCGGCTGCGTTCCTACCTGTACGGCGGGCCCGACGACGACGTGGTCGCCCGGCCGCAGGTCGCCCCGCCGCCGATGTTCCTGCTGGCGATCAAGGACGGGCTCGGGCTCGCGGCGCGGCTGGGACTGCCGGCGGTCATCGGTGGACCGCTGCTGCGGGACACCGCGGCGACCGACGCGTACTTCCGCGACTTCAGTCCCAGCCCGGCGGTGCCGGAGCCGTACCTGGTGGCGAGCGTCGACATCGCTGTGGCGGACTCCGCCGATCGCGCACGTGAGCTGCTGCTGCCCGAGATCTGGGCACTGGCGAGCTCTCGGGAGACCGGCGGCTTCACCGCCCTGCGGCCGGTCGACGACGTGCGGAGGTTGCTCGACACCGCTACCCCGAAGGTTCGCGCTGCGGTGGACCGTGGGTACGACTCGGTGATCGCCGGCACCGCAGGCCAGGTGGTGGCAGAGGTTGCGGCGCTGACCGCCCGGACCGGTGCAGCCGAGGTGATGGCGACGACCAGCACCTTCGACCGGGACGAGTTGGCGGAGGCCGACGAGGCGCTCGCTGCGCTCCAGAACGGGCGGTGAGCTCGGTCGCTCAGGTACTCCCGTGCGAGTACACGTCACCTCCTGTGGGCGGACTCGGCCGCCATGCTCGTCAGCGCCGTCAGGCGATACGGCTCCGGCCAGTCGGCCGTCGTCGCGCTCGACGACGTCACCAGCGTTCCCGGCGGGGAGGTTCACGGCGGTGAGGGGCCCGTCGGGTTCGGGCAAGTCGACGATGATGCACTGCGCCGCCGGGCTGGTCCGGCTGACGTCGGGACGCGCGTTCGTCGGCAGCACCGACGAGGCGATCGCCGCCGCCTCCGACGGTGACGTCCTCATCTCACCGTCGATGGCCAAGCGGTTGGTCACCGACCTCGTTCGCCGACCGATCAGCCGTCCGGGACACTCGGGTCCCCTCGATGTCCTGAGCGAGCGGGAGCGCGAAGTGCTCGCCGAGGTCGCACGCGAAACGGCTGGACCCACCCGTCCGGGGTTCTGTCAGGGACACTGGACGACAGCAATGTCTGCTGAGATGAGGAGTCTGAAGTGCCCCAGGGAACTGTCCGATGGTTCGACGCCGACCGTGGGTTCGGCTTCATCGACCTCGGGAACGAGGCCGAGGACCTGTTCGTCCATGCGTCGGAGATCGTCGGCGACGACGGACCGAAGTTTCTCCGCGAGGGGCAGGCTGTCGAGTTCGAGGTGGGCGAGGGTGAGCGTGGCCCGCAGGCGCGCCGTGTCCGTGTCACGGGCGACCGTGCCCCCGGCGCGCCCGTGGGCGTGCTCGGCACCGTCACCTGGTACGAGCCGGCCAAGGGATACGGCTTCGTCACGCCCGACGACGGTCGCGTCGAGATCTTCGTGCACAGCTCGGCCATCGTCGGGGGCGGTGTGATCTCGGAGGGGCAGCGGGTGGCGTTCCTCGTCGTCGACGGGGAGAAGGGGCCGCAGGCGGACCACCTGCTGCCGCTCGGGGCACAGGCCGCCCGGCATGCTGTGCCCTCAGATGGCGCGGACGGCACGGTGTCCTGGTACGACGACACCAAGGGCTTCGGGTTCGTCGTACCCGACTCGGGTGGCGAGGACGTCTTCGTCCACGTCAGTGCCCTCGGCCCGGGTTTGACCGAGCTGCCGGAGGGTGCACGCGTGACGTACGACGTCTTCGACGGCGACAGAGGGCCGAATGCCCGCAACGTGCGGCTCGTGGGCGGCTCCGGGAGTGCGCGCGCGGCCACCGACCGTGGCCGGTCGAGCCGCCCCGCGACATCGGGCGGGCCTGTGCGCGGAGGTGAGGGCACCGTCGCGCGCTACGACGCGGAGCGCGGTTTCGGCTTCATCACCCCCGACGCCGGTGGCGTGGACCTGTTCGTGCACGTGTCGGTCCTGCAGAACACCGAGGCCCTGGAGGAGGGTGATCGGGTCCGATTCAAGGTGCGCCAGAGTGACCGGGGGCCGCAGGCCGACCGTGTCGAACTGGAGTGAGCTGTGATGTCCCGCGACATCGTGGACAGTTCTGTCGCGGGGAATCGTCAGCCAGGGTGGGACTGCACGGAAACGGCTTCGCCAGCGGGCATAAAAAACGCCCCTCACCTGGCGTTTCAGGTGAGGGGCGATCGGTCGGGCTGACAGGATTTGAACCTGCGACCCCTTGGAGGTTTCGCGGGCTCCCGAAGCCGACCAAACATCTCTAGAAACTCTTGGATTCCATTGGAACAGTGCGTGTCGGCTCATGTCGACGGCTGACAGCCTAGCGGACTGGCTCGGGTCCGTACGGGTTGTATCTGATGAGTTTCTGATGACCTGCTGTTTCACGGCCGCGAGTCCGCTGCCAAGTGCTTGGCACACTATTAGCGGGCGAGTGTTGGGATTTCCTCAACAACACCGGGTGCACGCCTGGCGGAGGTCGCCTTCCCGTGCCCGACCAGGTCTGCATCCCTGCCAGGGTGGTCCGCCACGATCCGTCCCACGGCCGCAACCACCCGCGACCGCATCTGTGCCGCAGCTGTCGCCCATCGATGTCACAGGTCCCCAGTACCGTTCGGGCCGTGACACACGAGGACTTCCCGGCCTTGCCCGACGGGCTACCGCCCGGCCATCTCATCCGTACAGCCGATGACGGATGGACACCTGCTGCTGCCGTACACGGCAAGGCCCTGCTTTGGATGTCCGACGCGCCGGTCGACGATGCCGGCGCGTCATGGATCCGGCTGCGGAAGGACCACGAGCAGTCAGGCCTGTACCCGGTACTGCTGGAGCACGACGACGACCGCGCCTGGCACGACCGGTGGTCCCTCCCCAAGACCGTCGATGTGCTTGAAGCAACGGATCCCGAGACGGCCCTGCGCACGCTGTGGAACCAGCTCCAGGACGATCGCGAGCCCGAGAAAGACGACGAGGACGAGATACCCGAGGACGAGTGGCCGTCCGGCCCGTGGCCAGGTCTCGCCCCACGCGGCACCGGTGACGCCGATCCCTGGTCCATGGCCGAGCAGTATGCGGCTCATCTCCAGGACGACGAGGACTTCCACCGCCGACCACGTCGGTGGCATCTCGGTCTGATCCGCGCCCACGACGGCGCCAGCGCACTCACACTCGCCGGCTGGGACGGAACGTGCAACCACACCAACGACACCGAGCTGATCTCCGCTGCCCTGGCGTCCTGGGGCGAGCGCTTCGGCGCACGCGTGGTCGGCCTCGGGCCCGACACGCTCTGGCTGTCGGTCGCTCACCCGCCGCAGAACCTCGGCCATGCCTTGGCCGTGGCACGCGAGCACTTCACGTTCTGCCCCGACAACCTCTGGCAAGGCGGCCACGACACCATCGACAAGTACGCTACGGCCCTCATCGGGATGAATGCCTGGACGTTCTGGTGGGACTGAGTACCTCAGACGTTGAACTGTGCATTGCGCCTCTGACCTGCTGGTTCGTCTCTTGCGGAATGCGAATGGGGCACCAGCGGGGTTTCGGCGCCAATCGGCTAGTCGCAGCCGCCGACCAAAGCCGACGGACGTGACGAGGAGGCCCGATGGGAGTCACTCGTCTTGCACGAGCGGGGTGCTCGCGCACCTCAAGGGTACGGCTCTCCTGCTGTGCCGCAATCAGATCAGGCGGACCGGCACGACCGGCTTCGGTCTCCTCCCGGTTGACTCCTGGGCCCGCGAGATCGTGCCCACGGCAGCACCCGCGCAAAGCCTGCGAGGCGCCTGGCTCGCTGCAAAACGAATCCAGACACGCCCGACTACTCCGGCATTCACGAGGTGCCGAGCCTTCGGCGTGCGGCTGCATGAGTACGATTCGGAGATGCTCCCACAGGACATCTTTCCCGGCGTGACCTGGCACCACGGGGTCAGCCTCGCGACGATATTGGGAGCAGCCGCGTCGTCGGCCGCAGTCATCTGGGCGGTACTCAGCACTCTGCACGAGCGCCGGGAGAGGAAGGCTGCTCAGGACGCACTCCAGACGGAGCGTCGCGAGGCTCGCGAAGCGGCGACGCGCGTCCAGGCTGATCGTGTCGTTGCCTGGTACGAGTCGGTCGCTGATGACCGGGTTAAGGAGTACGACGGCGGAGCGATCAACCCGCGAGTCGGCCGGAGGCAGACCCTGTTTGTCCAAAATCACTCAGACGCACCGGTGTTCGACGTGAACGTCGTGATGGTCGACGATGAGCACAGGCGGAACGAGATCTACCGGGCGAAGGTACTGCCGCCTGGGAACATCAAGCACGATCTGGGTATCCGGTCGGACATCCCCGACTTGATGATCGTCATGTATTTCAACGACCTCGCCGGCCTGCGGTGGGAACGCTGTGACATCGGGCATGCCGAGATAGCTGACGCATCACTGGCGGAGGCAGACCCCGCGGTATAGGCGTAGGGAAATGTTGAGGGATCTCGAATCATCACTGTCGCCGTCCCAGCGCCGCGCGGCGGCGCCTGGACGGACAAAGCCACAGCACGCTGCGAGGTGGCATGTCAAGCGCAGCTCTCTGCAAACCTGGCTCGCCCCCAGGCGAAGCGCGAGGTTGCGGCTTCAAAGGCCACTACCGAGCGCCCCAATCATCGGATGCAATCGGGCGCAGAATGGGAGATAGGACGTGAACGAGGCACTCTGGGGCGTCGTGATCGGTGGCGCGATCGGCTTCTTGACCGCTCTCAGCTCGGCCGTCATCGGGCCCTTGCTCGCGGCGCGCCAGGAGCGGCTCAGGGAACGGGCAGCGCGGCTTCACAAGGCGATCGAGGGATGTCGGGAGCCGTTGACTGCGTGGTCAAGCGCTGTCACCGACGTGGCCGTGGAGCTGCCCTCATCAGAAGCGAACCGGCCGGCGCTGGCCAATCCGCTACGAAGCGCGCTGAACGCATTCACCATCGTCAACGACGACGCGCTGCGACGCTCCGTGGCAACGGCGATCAGTGAGGTAGGCCGGGCGACCTTCGCTTCAGAGTGGGTCACGTACAAGGCGAGTTCAGCGACCCCGCCGCAAGAGGTACTCGACGAGGTAGCGCGTGTAGCGACTGCTGCCGACCTCGCCGTGCGTGACGTCTGGGACAGAGCGTTGGACCTGGCAGACCCACCGTCGATATTCCGACGCCTCATGCGACGAGCGGAGAGCCATCGAGCCCTCGGGCGTGACGAGCAGATTGAGCAGGCCGTGAAGGCGCTCGGGGAAACACGAAACCTGGCAATCCGACTCAAGGGAGAGCGGTAGCCGTCGGGGCTGATGCTAGCGGGCCCTGATGCCTTCGTCACCACCAGTCCCGCCGTCGCTGACCATAGTGCTCGGTCTCATGCCTCGGGCCCGCCTCCGCTTATCTGCTGGTACCCAGTCCGACGCTCGTCAGTACGTGGTGGGCCGTCTGCGAGATCTCCATCCATGGTGGCTTGTCGATCCGGGCTGCTGCTTCGGTGGCTTGGTTCGCTTGGATTCCTGTGGGTGAGACGAGAGCGCTAAGCTGGTAGGTCTTCCAGACCTGCCGCGGGCCGAGGTAGTCCTCGGCTACGAGAATGTCCTGGTGGCGGGCGTAGCGTCTCCGTTCGGGACGCCGCCCCGCGTAGACCACGATGCCGACTGACAGATGGCTCGGTACTTGCTCCATGGCGTGGGCCGCGACTTTGAAGGGAGCTCCGCTTCGTGCCTCGATCATGAGGCGACCGTCGTCTTCCAGGTCGACTTCCCAGTCGGGATGTTCCCGTTGGAGGAGACGGGTGATCTCCGGCCACGGATTCATCGCAGCCGCCGCCTCGAGATGGTCCATGACAGCCCGTGACAACGTCGTAGCGGCCTGGCTGCCGTAGATGCTGCGCACGATCACGTCCACCCGTTCGGCGTCGACTTCGTCCAGTATGGGGCGGAGCCGGTCGACAAGCTGGGCGTATTGACGCCCGGTGCCGGTGCGCCGGTCGGGAGGTGCGCCCTGGTCGAGACGGAAGAGGCACACGGCGGCCAGGGATGCGAGTTCTGCCTGCAGCAGGTCGGGAACGTCGTCGTTCCTGAGACCGGAGGTGGCGTTGTGGAGGGATGGGAACCAGCCGGCTTCGTCGTCCCAGACGGGCGCGAGTGAGGCGATGAGGATCAGGCGTGTCAGGGTGAGGCGGTCCAGCGTCGGTCTGTTCTCGATGTCAGTGACGAGGCGCGTGACCCAGCTGCGGAACCGTCGCTGCTGCTGGACGGTGACCAGTTCGGTCGTGCCCTGCTGGTCGGTGGCGTCGTCGGCGTCGGTGTTGGCGTCGAGTTCTTCGGCGGTGTGTTCATCGTCGAAGTCGGCCTCGTCGGCATCGAACTTGTCCGCCCAAGCGGGGACGCCCACGGCAGCCTTGGTGGAGATGCTTGTGCTCAGGTGCGGGAGGATGAGCCCGCCCGATGCTTCGTGGGCGAGCGTCGGGCCAAGGCGTGCGATGGCGTCCTGGGAGTATCGTGCCCAGGCCTCCTCATCGTCGAATGTGCGATGTGATGACGGCCTGCCGGCCGCGGCGGGGTCGTCTGTCGTTGGTGTGCGGATGTCGGTTCTGGGGGCAGCGTGGTGCTCTCGGGTCACGTGGTCGAGCGTGCGGGTCCATGCCTCAAGCAGAGCAAGGTCGCCGAACAGCGACTGCCAGTTGACATCGACGTTGTTGGCCGTCGAGCGTCGTGGGGGGATTCGGTGCACGACCGCGTCGGGGTCGCTGAGGAAGTGGGTCGGCCCGCGGACGGTGCTTCCGTCCAGGTCGTACCGCAGGCGCAGGCGCGATCGTGCTCCCAGTGGCCTGTCCGGGACCAGGTGTGCGCTGGCCTGGCCTGTGGCGACGTGACCGAGCAGGCTGCTCAGCTGCGGTTGGTCGTTGTACTCGCTGACTTCCACCTGGACGGGAAGCGGTGCGGGGCGTGAGAGTTCGACCAGGACTCCGTCACCGTCCAGCGTCGCTCCCAGCAGGATCGGGAGGGACGTTCCTGTCGATGGGAGCTCTCCGGGCGGGGTGAGGATCCTTGTGACGGGAATGGCCGCGGTCTCCAGCGCAGGGCCGTCGCCTGGGTAGAGGGAGCGTGGGGTCGTGGTGACGACACCGACCTCGCAGTTGCCGCCGGATGCGAGACCGCGCAGCAAGGCCGCTCCCGTCAGGTTCGGCGAGCCGGCAAGAACCCACCGCGAACCGTCGGTGACCGCCTCGATCAGTTTGCCGTGGCGGTAGCCGTGTCCGGCATCGTGCCAGACCAGTTCGACAGAGCGAGCGGCGGCTTCGCGGGTGAGCATGTTGGGGTCAAGGATCGTCTTGCCTGGCTGGACTGCAATATTGACTCGCGATGGCGTGTAACGGTCCAGGAGTGCAGCAAGGGCTGCCCCGCTGTGGTCGTGGAACGGGGCGTACAGCAACAGTTCATCGACCGGCCCGTTGGGAAGTTGATCAAGAATCGGCCCGATCGATGTGGTGACCAGCCGCTGCCCGGTCTCCACCACGGGCCCGGCCTCGAGCAGGCGGCCGATGGCCAGATGGACACGCTGGACGGACTGACGTGCACCCTCGCTCATGCGCAGCCCAGCCAAGGCCCCCAGCCAGGAATTGACGTCAGCCACAACCGCCGGGATGCCCTCATCCCTGGACCCGGATGCAACGAACAAGGTCTCCTCGTTGCTGAACCAACCGCCAGCCGTTAAGTTTCCCGAGCCGACGGCGACCAGGAAGTGCTCGCTGCCGACGAGAACTGACACCTTGGGGTGGAAAGCGGTCGCGAGATCGACGACCCCGACGCGGTAGCTGCTTCCTGCGGAGTGCACCGCGACGGGGTCGGGTTCGTACCGGGATCCGTCAGCGATCACCGTGACGGCCGCGCCACTGGCTCGCACCAGCCCGAGTACCCGCTGCTCGAAGAACCCCAGGTCGAGGTTGAACGTCGTGAACAACGCCTCGCTGTAGGGGCGGTCCTGGATGTCCTTCAGGGCGAACAGATGCGCCTGCAGTGAGGAGGCTGCGGCAAGGCGCCCTGAGGGATTGTCATCCGAGGAGACCTCCACGGGGACCCACCTCCCATCGCCCGTCTACGCCGGTCTGGAAGATCCCCGTCTGTCGCCCCATCGACAACAGCTGCGCCCAGCGCAACGGCGGCTCACCAGTTGCTACACCGTGCACGCGTATGACGAGATCGTCCTGCACCAGGACGCGAAGCGGCATGGTGAAGCGGCCGTCCCGTTGGTAGCGCGACTTTGCCAGCGTGGCACGGTGGGCTCGGTTGATCATCACCCGGGCGAGCCATATGGCGAAGTCACGCAGACTCTGCGTGCGCCGGTCAGCGATCACGTCGTGGACCCACCGCGGGGCGAGCTCCTCCTTCTCGGACCTCCTGCCCGGCGGCCCGACGAAGCCCAGACGGACCGGCCCGTTGATGTCGGTCAACGCTTCGAACCGCTGAGCACCGAGGAGGATGGTCGCCAGATGCCGCCGCGGTGCGGGCCATGCGGCGATCTCGTTCTCCGCTGGGAGCGGGGCACCCTTGTCATCCACGGCTGGCGGCAACGCGTCGAGGAAGTCCCCGAGTGTGCCGGACGGAAGCTCCTCGGCAAGGCATTCACCGAGCTGCGCGATCGTCATCGGGCCCTCGTTGAGATAGCGGCACAGGTAGGCGAACAGGTCCCGCCATGCGGTCACGGACATCGCCCGCAGCCGGATGCCCCGCCAGCGCAGCCAGTTGTCCGTACTGTGCGGATGCTCCGTGACGGCGGGGTCGAACATGACGAACCTGCCCAGGTCCGCCCGCGATCGGATCTCTGCCTGCTCCATGGCGGTCGCGAACAGCCGCATCACCTGTCCGAGGTTGCCGGCGACCGTGCCGATCTCGTCTGGGCGGCCGGCGAACCGACCCGCCAGGAGCTCACCGTCGGCCGAGGTCACGGCCTGACACAGGCACAAAGCTGCGTGATCACGCACGTCGTCGAGACCGAGACGGGACGCGGCGGCAAGGTCCAGCACCGCGCCGAGCGCGCCGTGGACGATCGTGTGGTCATAGGCCGGGCCAGGAGCGAGAGCGCCTTGTGCGAGGAGTCCGAGTCCGGTCTCCGATCCGACATACGGCCCCAGGAAGCCGGTGGCTGCCTTCGCGTATCGTCCGGCTTCGGTTCCAGCCGCGACCGCCAGATCGACAGGGCCGTGGCTCAGCGCGGTCAACAGGCGGTCCCGTCCGTGTGGTGCCGGATACCACGAGTGATGGCCCGGCTGCCCGTGATGCGCCATACAGATGAGGGCATAAGCCACCTCCACACGGCGCAGCAGCCGCCGCATCCCCGGCGTATCAAGACGCCGCCGCTTCGCCTCATCAACGACCAGAGGATGCAGGGCGTAGTACCGGGCCGTGGTCGTCACCGTGGTGACCCCCGGCGCGTTCACCGAGACCGCCGCGTTCAGATACTGCTCCACAGCCAGCGGAAACAAGCCCCTGATCGGGTTCGTAGAGCCATCGACCCATCCCGGCCCGTCAACGATCACACCCTGCTCCTGACGTCCGCACCACGTCGGTCGGCCGCGGCTCGCCGTAGCCGCAGCACCTCGACATCGGATCGAACCGGCACCTGACCTGGCCGGCAACACATGACTGCCACGGCAACGACCCACTTTCGACGACGCGTTAAGACCAGGAACGAACGCCTGGTTCCTGCAGGCGCACCTGCGCTACTCACGTTGCGCCGTAGCATCGCGGTGCTCCTTGAGTCGCTGTCGTGAAGGCCAGTGACGTCTTGACTTGGGAAGCTCGATCGCCTTCCCGGCGAGCCTGCGGTACTGACTCTTGGCGATCTCGCCGGCCAGGCAGACCTTGTACTCATCGTCCAGCCACAGCAGACCAAGGTCGAAGAGGTTGTGGATGTCGGCCCGCAGGAGCAGGCCGTTGCTCACCACGTTCGTGGCCGCGCCGTCGTACGGCTCGATGTGCGCGGCCTGCAACGTCGCCAACACATCCGATAGCGTGACCGCGCACCGCCCCTCGTACGCCTTGAGGAGCATGTTGCGGAAGGCCGCCTGCCCCTGCCTCTGGGTCACCATCCGGGTTCGCAGAAGAAACCTCTTGTGTCCGCTGGCTCTGGACGGCCGGTCATCGGGTACACGCTGATGGATCGTTGCCAGCTCCGGGGTCGTGGCGCGGCGCATCTGCCGCAGCGGCGTCTCCAGCGGTAGTGGCAGTGGGGTGACTGCGAGGTCTTGGCACTCGCGGCTGCTGAAATCGAGCGTGAACCAGTACTGCCTGTTCTCCCACTCAGGCTCGGACACCACGACGCCTACGCCAATGACCGCAGAGCGCGGCCTGTTCTCGCGCACCCACACCAGATCGTCGAGCTCCACCGGGTGCTGCATGCTGGTCCGCCAACGTCGCCCCGGGCCGTACTTCTCCTTGCCCCACATATCGGCGGCTTCACCGGACAGGAGCAACACCGGCTCCAGCGGTTCCCCGTCCGGGTCGGTGTCTCCCCAGTTCGCGGAGTCGGTTCCCACCGGGTAGAGCCAGTCGGTCATGCCACGACACCGTCCTCGTCATCGTCCCGGTCATCGAGGACGTCCTCGACGATCTCCACGATGCTGATGGCCTCCCCGCTGTCCCGAGTCTCCGGTGCTGGTGTGGGGCGCAGGATGAGTTCACCCGCGCCGAGTTGCGGATACTTGTCTTTGAGGAAGCGGCGGCGGTAGACCCTGTTGGCCTCGTCGACGATCGATTCCACGGTCGCGGCGTTCATCGTGGCGCTGACCGCGATACCGACACCGGGCACCACCTTGCCGAGCGTGTCCTTGGTGAACTTAACCCCGAACCGCTTGGCGAACTCCGTCAAAGCCTTCGCGATCACCGATGCATCCAGGCGCGACCATGACGCCCCGCGGTAGAGCAACTGGGTGAGCCTCGACAGATCCTTCAGGGCCGCCGCGCGCGTCGCGGTCGTGGTCGCGGCCCCGACATTGATCACCGCTCGGATGATCAGCTTCTCCGAAGGGTCCTCGGGGTCGTAGCCATAGGACAACGCAACGTGCCCGACGGCGCGCGACGTGATTCCCAGGATCGCCGCCGCATCGGCCGCGATCGCGCCCACGACCGTCAATGCTCCCGGAGCAGCACCTGCGCCGCTGCCGGCCACGATCACACCACCGGTCAGGGCCAACGCCGTAGCCGCACCCGAGGCGGAGGCCGCACCGGCGTAGCCCAGGTCGAGATTGCGCGCCCGGACCTTGTCCACCAGCTCCAGATCCAAAGCCCGCACGTCACCCAGCGCCGCCACATCATGCCCGGCTGCCACGTGCTTCTTGACAACGCGCTCAGGAGTCAAACCGATGCGCGAAAAACGCGTCAGGAACGACTGCGCGCTGCCCACCGCACCTGACGCCCACGCCTCGACCGCCTCCGGAACCGCATCACCCACCCGACGCGCCGTGTCCCCAGCCGAATCCCGCACCTTCTGCAGCGCCGCACTCCGGTCCACGACCTTCCCAGCCCGCTCCCCCGCCCAACCCACCACCTGCGAGGTCGCGTTCCCCACAGCCCGCGACGCCCGAGTCAGCGGACGAACACGAGCCGACTCCAACGCATCCCACGCACGACGCTCATACCTCGACGGCTCCGGCATGCAGCACACAGTAGGCCCCACACACGCCCATCCGGCCAGATCGGCGCCAAAATCACCCTGCGCCCAGCGCCCCAGACGTTCGTGCAGACCGGCGTGCGGTCAAATGGCCGAGGCAACTGACGGCCAGCAGACGCACGTGGCATGGTTCTATGTCCGCATGGGGTTCTTCAGCGAAGAGTCGATCACTCGCTCGGAACGCGGCGAGGTGCTCTGCACCGAACACTTCCTCGACGTCAGGCTCGCAGAACGGATCGAGGAGCAAGAGTCTGGAACCTGCTTCTCCTGCGGACGTGACGACGACGAACAGCGGGTCCCAATGTGGAAACTCTTGGAGGAGTGCCGCCGCATCATCGAGCACCACTTCGAATCCCCGCCAGCCCGAGGCACCGTCACATTCGACACGAGAATGGTTGTCAACCACGCCTTCCATCGGTACGTGTTTGACGGCTCAAGCGAGTTCCGCATCCTGAAGTGGCTGACCGAGAAATTGGGAAACTACCGCTGGTGCGATCGCGGCGACCGGATCGACCAGCTGAGTCCGCTCGCGGGGTGGAATACCTTTCGTGATGTTGTCGAACACACATCGAGAGCGGCGTTTCTCCACCAAAATTCCAGACCCTTACCCAACGGTCATGTCGCATCCGACTTCGTCGACCGATTTCTTGACATAATCCGACGGAACACCCTGATAGCGGATCTGCCTGCTGATCGTGAAGTTTTCCGAGGACGTCTCGTAAGTGAGTCCGAAGCTGATGCGCTCATAGACACGAGCGCTTTTGGAAACGAAATCCCCGATTGGCTGCGAGAGAAATACCTGTCCGCTTCGAAACTCGGTGCCGCTCCAGCAGGCATGGCAGGCGTTAGCCGTTATAGCCCAGCTGGCGTCTCAATGTTCTACGCCTCACCCAGGCCCTCAACAGCAATGGCGGAGATCGCGGCACACGACTATACGCGAGATTACGCGATTATGGGAAAATTCCTCACGGTCCGGAAACTGAGCCTCCTCGACTTGACCAACCTGGAATCCAAGCTGCCCAGTGTCGCAGACACCGACCGCTCCTTGGCGCGCCAAGAGGTTCTGTTCCTACTCGACTTCGTTCAAGACATCACCCAGCCAATCAAGCCGGACGGCCGCGAGCACATCGGGTACGCCGCAACGCAGCTCATCGCTGAGCTGATCCGTTTCGCAAAGTCGCCGCAAGTAGACGGCATCGCACTCCCAAGCGCACAGGACAATGGCGCGACCACCTGGGTATTCTTCAAAGGAAGCGAAGCAGCCAGTGATATCACCCCCTCCGGCGAGTACGAAGACGAGGTTGCATTCAAACTCGACCCCTCCAACGACTGGCATCTTCGGCGAGTTCACCGCAGACTGCCCTCGGACGAGGTGTTCAGCCCACTGCAGAGCTGGTCAACTCTCGATGAGTGAGACAGATCAAGCGGGGCCCTGGCCTGGGAGGACGACAGTTCGCACCCTGTCCACCCGCTCGGGAAGACCGGAAAACGACACCGGCCGCCACTCCCGTCGCGGCCAACGCGCTCGGTCGAATCCGACATGCAACAAGCAACGAGAGTCGGCCCGCACATTTCGACGTTCTGGGAACAAACGTAGCCGTCCAGCCCAGTGCGTAGTCGTCGGGAGTGCTCGACGGCAGTCCCCAGGCTCTCGCTAGCCAATGATCTCTCCGCCATCCACCCAGTCGCATTCTGTGCACCGTAGACCGGCGTAAGTGTCGTCCCTCTCGTGATCCACCTGGGACCAATTCTCCAGAGCGCTCGCCTTTGCTCCGCACTGCGGGCACGCAATCGCAACGCCGTAGCCCGGGTTGTAGGCGAGATCGCCGAGCGTCTCGATCCACCGTTGCAGTCCGCGCAGGCGTTCGGCGTCGTCATCGATCTGCATGATCGCGCAGACTGCGCCGTCTTCATCGCCAGCCCGCAAGTCGAACCACTTCAGGTCCTTGAGGAGTGGAGGCACGTCCGTGTCATCGAGCCGCAGAACGATGAGCCGGCGGGACCTATCATCCGAAATCCAGCCATTAATTGCAGTTAGGTACTCTCGTTGCACCCATGCCGACTTGCTGGCCGACCTCGACCAGAAGAGTGCGAGGACTTCGTAATTGTCGAGCGCTGTGCTGATAGCTCCCGGTACCGATTCGCCATAGCCAATAGACCACTCGTCAAAGAACACCTCCCCTCCAAGAACCTGCACCTGCAGCGCGACCGGGCGCACGGCGTCCTTATCGGACGTGGCGTGAGAGATGAAGTACTTGGTTCCGGAGGCGTCCATAGCCGGGATCCTGCCACCGCTGCACAGCGGGTGCTCTTTGGGCTGCGACTTAGCGCACAGTTCTGCTTGGGTGGGGCACTTGTGTCGTTCGCGTGTTGAAGTTGGCAGGCCGCCATCCGAGCGCCTCCCGCCTGCCACCTAGGGATATAGTGAGCTTGGGGATCGACCGATCTCTCTGGGTGTTCTATGGCTACTCAACAGCCGTAGAAAACGACGGACCCTCACCGAGCCTGGCTGGGTGGGGTTCGTCGCTGTGATCACGGTCCCAGCACAGGTGAATGGCATCGCTGTGGCCGGGACCTCAGGCATCCTCGCTGCCGGACCGTGGTCGCGGCTGGGTCAGTTCAAGGCGTTGATTGAACCGGCCCGGGTTCTCTGCCGCTACTTTGCGGGTTCGGGCTCTCGGGTGAGGGCCTCGTAGTGGAGCGTCTCGAACTCTATCGGGGTGAGCATCCCGAGCGAGCCGTGGAGACGCCGGTTGTTGTACCAGTCGACCCAGCCGGCGGTCGCGTACTCGGCGTCGGCGAGGGTCCGGTAGGGGCCGGGGTGGAAGACGGTGGTGCGGATGCACTCGGTCTTGTACAGGCCGTTGATCGTCTCGATGAGGGCGTTGTCGTAGGCGTCGCCGACGGAGCCGATCGAGGGCGCGATGCCCTCGAGGGCGAGGTGCTCGGTCAGGCGAATCGCCTGAGCTTGGTCACCTCGTCGGGATTTGCGGGGCGGCAGGCGGTTGACCTGGAGTGATGCTGGTGGAGGGGGTGTGGTTGAGGCACTAATTGGTGCCTCGTAGGCTCGCGTGGTGGCGTGGATTCGGCGGGTGCGGACGGCGTCTGGTGCGACGGCGGTGCAGATCGCGGAGTCGGTGGCCGGGCGGCGGCGGATCGTGGAGCATGTCGGTTCGGCGCATTCGGAGGCCGAGCTCGGCGTACTGCTGGAGCGTGCCCGGGCGTTGCTGGACGATCCGGGTCAGGGTGTGCTGGACGTGGGCGTTGAGCCGATGCCGCAGGTGGCGCGGCTTGTCGGGGCGGGTGAGGGAACGCTGTTCGAGGATCCGGCCGCGGCCGGGCGGGTGCCGGCAGGGCGGGTGTCTGCGACCGCGTCACCGCTGTTGTTCGATGCCCTGTGTGGTGTCTTCGATGACCTGGGATTCGAGGCTGTGGGCGATGAGACGTTCCGGGACCTGGTGATCGCCCGGATCGTGGAGCCCACCTCGGTCCTGGACACCGGGCGGGTGTTGCGGGACCTGGGCCGGAAGCCTGCAAGTGAGAAGACGATGCGCCGGACACTGGCGCGCTGTGTCGGGCGCGGCTATCGGGACCAGGTCGCCCGCGCCTGCTTCGACCACGCCCAGTCCAGCGGGGACGTGTCGCTGTGCTTGTACGACGTGACCACGCTCTACTTCGAGGCGGAGAAGGAAGACGGGCTGCGGAAGGTCGGCTACTCCAAGGAACGCCGGGTTGACCCCCAGATCGTGGTCGGGCTGCTGGTCGACCGGTACGGGTTCCCTCTGGAGATCGGCTGTTTCGAGGGGAACAAGGCCGAGAAGCACACGATCATCCCGATCATCGAGCAGTTCCAGGCCCGTCATCAGATCGAGGGCGTGGTCGTGGTCGCTGACGCCGGCATGTTGTCCGCGTCGAACCTGGAGGAGCTGGATGCCGCCGGGCTCGGGTTCATCGTCGGGTCGCGGGTGACCAAGGCGCCGATCGATCTGGAGTCCCACTTCCGCTGGTACGGAGACGCGTTCGCCGACGGGCAGGTGATCGACACGATCACGCCGAAGACGGGGAAGAACGCCGAGAACGATCCGATGCTGCGCGCCGAACCGGTCTGGGACAAGGCCACGCATCGCTCGTCGTGGCGGGCGGTGTGGTCCTTCTCCCGCAAACGCTTCGTGCGGGACAACAAGACCCTGACCCTGCAGGCCAACCGCGCCCGCGACGTCATCGACGGCAAGAAGGCCGTCAAGGCGACCCGGTTTGTCACCACCCGCGCCGGGACCCGCCGGCTGGACGAGAAGGCCCTGGCCAGGGCCCGGTCACTGGCCGGGCTCAAGGGCTACGTCACCAACCTGTCCGTCGACCTCATGCCCCCGGCCGAGGTGATCGGCTGCTACCACGACCTGTGGCACGTGGAGCAGTCCTTCCGGATGAGCAAGACCGACCTGGCCGCCCGGCCCATGTTCGCTCGCACCAAGGACGCGATCGAAGCCCACCTGACCATCGTGTTCACCGCCCTGGCCGTAGCCCGCGAAGCTCAGAACCGCACCGGGCTCGCGATCCGGAACATCGTGCGCCAGCTCCGCCCCCTGCGATCAGCCACGATCACGATCAACGGCACCACCGCAACGTTCCCACCCGAAATCCCCAGCCCACAGCAGACCGTCCTGGACGCGCTCAACCCGCGCCGATCTCAGGCACTAAGCGAATGACCGAACTCAGGCCAAAGGCGAACACACCCTCATCGCCGAGGCCGTCGGCGGCCAGGCAATCCAGCTCGGCCCAGGCCTGACAGCCCGGCTCAATCCCCTCGATCCCGGCCCGCGACCCTCACGCCTGTCCGACGACGAATGGACGGTCCAGGTCCGGGCCCGACGGCGCGGCCTGCTCGGCGCGCTCGCCGAGACAACCCTCGGACGGACCCTCTCGCCGGTGGAGCACACCACGATCGACGTTGCGCTCACGGCAGCCGTGCACGCCTCCGGCGGCGCTCCCGTGCTGCCCGCCGTCGTCGACCGACTCCTGACACCGGACCGCGCCGAAGATCCCGACGGGCGGTTGACCGAGGACGGTCGCCCCGTCGCTCACGCTCTGCGGCGCCTGGTTGCCGGTGATTTGGCAGGCATGTTCGACGGTCCCTCGACAGTCGAGTTCGACCCGAGTCTGCCGATGCTGTCCCTGGACCTCTCGCGCGTCTCGGAAAACACCACCGCCATGAGCGTGCTGATGACCTGCGCCTCGGCATGGATGGAGTCAGCCCTTGCCGATCCCGACGGCGGACAACGATGGGTCGTGTACGACGAGGCATGGCGGCTCATGGCCCACCCGGCGCTGCTGCGCCGGATGGACGCGCACTGGCGCCTGGCCCGCCACTACGGCATCGCCAACCTGCTCGTCTTCCACAAACTCACCGACCTGGACAACGTCGGCGACGCCGGCTCCGCCGCCCGAGCATTGGCGACCTCGCTGCTCGCGAACGCCGAGACGAGAGTGATCTACCGCCAGGAGACCGACCAACTCGGTCCCACCGCCACCGCACTCGGGCTCACCGCGGCCGAGACCGCACGGCTGCCGCACCTCGGCCTCGGGCAAGGACTCTGGAAGATCCGCAACGACGCCGCGATCGTGCAACACCAACTCCACGACATCGAAGCCGAACTCTTCGAGAACGGACGGATGGGCCGACATAGACCCCGTGACACCAGAACGCCGTCAACGGCGCAATGAGACTGAACGCAATGCCCGCGTCCACGCACCCAGGAGCAGATGACGGCAACATCGTTCACGAACGAGACTAGCTGCGACTTATCGCGGGCATGACTATCCCAGCCCTCCCACCGGGTACCCCCGGAGTCCGATCGCAGAGAGGTGGGCCCTCCCGGCGAGCCTACCGTGGAGCATTCCGAAATTCACGGGCCTAGTCTAGTGGGATAGGAGCAATTGCCCTTCAGCACGAGTCCTTCAAGTCGACATCTTTTTCATTCTTGACAAAATCGATGATGTCAGAAGAATCGGGGTCACCTCCCGCCTGAACTCGCAGCACATCGACGCCATCAACCTCGCTCGGAAATAGTATCAGAGGCGCTCCGGCCCGACCCGCTCCATCCGTGCCAGCATATATGCGACCCCGATCCACTTCGAAATAACCACTGATGGATACAGAACCGTCGCCGTGCAATTCGGATTGATCCCATACATAGGGGGCGGGAAAGTTGCATGCAGAAAATTCTCCTGCGTCGCCGAACCAAATTCGAGTCGGATCACCCTGCTCATTGTCGGTTCTGCCCCACACTCCGGACAACTCTTCAGACGTCAGGTCGACAGGGGTTCCGAGGTCGACCGGAACGTTAAGCGGGGCGCAGCCGACTAGCGCCATCACGAGCACAGCCACCGAGCACAGCAATCTCGTCCGACTCATGCTACCTTCCTTGATAGTCATACGTGTATCTCTCATACCAGACAAATTCCTGGGACACCCTTCCCCCGAACGAACCTTCCGCGATCCAGTTCTTGGCACTATCGACATTTGGGCTGTTGTATCCGACACGCGTTGCTGACGCGAGCGTCGTGTCATTCTTTACCACATACTGAATTACAGCCGTCCGTCGGTCGCCGCCCCCTCCATTGAAGGAGATCGTCACCGGACTGGCGGACAACTCATGTGAACCCAGCAAAGCAATCGCAATGTTTTCATACTCACCGTTGCTGTAGTATTCACTCCCGAAATGGGTTCGGGCATCTGCCATGAGATTCTTGCGCATGCTCCCAAGCCCATCTCGCCCGGCAGCATATCCGTGATCCAACGGCTTCGATCCCCTGACGTAGGATCCGTTTGTCATGAGTTCGTTGATCGTCGCCTGCCTGGCACTTTGGAAATGTGCAGATTGGATATACCGCTGAACAAGGGGGTCGGCACCAGTATACGTAGTTGTGCGCGCCGCGGGATCAAGAGCGACGGGCTTGGGCTGAATCCATTTAAACCCCTCATTATAGGCCTGGTAGCGTGCGCGCAATGTTGTCCACCAGCTCCAATTGGAGGTGTTGGCAGTCGATTCAACCGTAGCTGGCCTGGGCCTGGGCTTAGCCTTCTTCTTTTGTTTGGTGATGCCGCCACCCTTGCCGTAGTTGCAAGTGTGGCCGCTGTCGCAGATCTCCCGCATGCCCGTGGGGTCGGTGAAGGTGGTGGGGTTGTTGTGGCTGTAGGCGTAGCCGTTCCATTGTTGTGGGTCGGTCAGGTCCATGACCGGGTCCACGGAGATGAATCGGCCCAGGGTTGGGTCGTACATGCGTGCCCCGATGGCGGTCAGGCCGGTGGCGTCGATGGGTTTGTCGAGGAAGCCGTGTTCGCCGGTCCAGTCGCCGTCCGCGCCACCACCTGCTCCGGGCTGGGATGCCTGGGGGCCGCGGGGTTTGCCGTACGGGTCGGTGTAGCGGTGCACTCGATGTGCGGGCCCGTCGACGTTCGGGATCTGCACGGTGCCGGTGCCTTGTTGGTCGGAGATGATCGTGTCCACGTCGGCGAAGTTGTAGCCGGTGCGTGTGGCGATCGTCATGCCGCCGAAGGTGTAGTACCGCTGGCCGGAGACGGTTCCCGTGGAGTGGTCGAGGGTGAGTTCCTGGTGCCCGAGGTAGAGCGTGGTGGCGCCGTCCTGGGTGCGCAGGATGCGCTCTCCGTCGGCGGTGTAGACGTAGCCGTCGGCCTCGTCCTGTTCGGCCGTCGAGATGGTGCCGTCCCCGTCGGTGTCCTCGGCGACTGCCGCGAGTTCGCCTTCGGCGTCCCAGGACAGTTCCTGGAGCGTCTGCCCGGCCTGGTCGCGGCCGGTCATGTTCCCGGCGTCGTCGTAGGTGAAGCTGCTGGTGCCGGTCTGGGCGCCGGTGTGCTCGACTTGGGTGACACCGTGCGGCTGGGTGCCGGCGGCGCCGCCCGCCTCCGGGTAGTCGTACGTGCTGGTGATGTCGCTCCCGGACCCGACGGCGTGCTCCACGACGCTGGTGCGGTTGCCCACTGAGTCGTGCGAGTACGTGTTCCAGTAGGCGGCCGCGCCACCGAGGATCTCTGAGGTTGGCGCGGTACCGCACCCGGCCGTGGCGGGCGTCCACGCCTCCACGAGCCGGCCGAGGCCGTCGTAGTCGTAGCACTGACGGTCGTGTGCGCGGCCTCCGAGGTCGGCGGCGGGGGTGTCGAACACACTGGTGAGGTTACCGGCGTGGTCCCACGTGTAGGACGCACGCCGCACATCCACTGCGACGCCGGAGGGGTCTTCGGCCACCACGGTGGACTTCTTGAGCCGGTTGGTGCCGAACTCGTAGTCCCAGTCCTGCACGTAGGCGTGCGTGTTCCCCAGCGAGAAGCGTGCAGGCTCTCCAGTGGGCTTGTAGTCCGCGGCGGCCACATAGATCCCGTGCCGGTCGCTCTCCAGGCCGCTGGGCTGATCAGCACTGTCGTAGGCGAGATTCATCGTCTCGGACGGAATTCCCCCGCCGAACTGGTACCCCGTCTTGTCCGGCAGGCCGGAGACCGTGTACTCGTAGGTCGTCGTCCACGACCGGGCGAGTTCTCCCAGGTCCGTACCATTCACGGTCTGCGGAATGGTGGTCGTGGTCGCGGTGGGCTGGCCGTGAACCTCATACCCGTCCACGGTCGTGACGATCTCGCTGAGGTCCGTGCCGGTGCCGACATACCGTGTCGTGGACGCCGGCTGCCCCGGCACCCTCGTACCGTCCCCAAGCAGGTCGTACGTCCACTCGGCCCGCACGGTCCCGCTGGTCCCACCTTCACGCATCGAGGTCTTGCGCCCGAGTGCGTCGTAGGTGTAGCCGAGCGTCTGCCCACGCGCGTCGGTCGCCGTCTCCACACGCCCGAGAATGTCGTAGGTCGTCAGGGTCTCGCCCTTGTCGGGGTCCGTGGTCCGGGTCTGCCTGCCACGCAGGTCGTACTCGTAGGTCCACCGGTTCCCGGCGTCGTCCACGGCACGGGTGAGCCGGTCGGCGGCGTCGTGCGTGTAGGTCGTGGCGATGTAGTCGGACGACGGGGTGGTACCGGTGTGCTGCCGGATCGCCGTCGTGCGCCCGCGTGCGTCGGTGATCGTGGTGGTGGGAGTGCCGCCGTCAGGCGGGGTGACCAGCGTGCGGTCTCCGCGATGCTGGGTGCGGGTCTCCCACTTGAGCACGTAGGTGCCGTTGTCGTAGTCCTCGGCGTCCTCGTCCACCTGGAACAGTTCCCGTGTCGCGCGGCCCGCGCCGTCGTACTCGGTCAGGGTGCGCCCGGGTACCGCCGCCGACGTCGTCAGGAGCTCGAACGCCGGGTCACCACTCGTGTGCCAGGCGTGGTTGTTCAGCGTGGCCAGGCCCCGCGTGTCGTACGTGGTGTCCGTGACGACCCTGCCCGTGGCCAGGTCCGATGCCGAGGCCGCCTGCGTCTGACGTTCGCGCAACAGCCCATCGTAGATCGTGAAACTCCGGCGGTACCCCGACCCATCCTGCGTGAGGGTCTCGGTACGTACCCCGTTGACGCCGGTGTCGCGCACGCCGTACCAGTACTTCACCGATGCCGTGTCCTGGCCCTTCACCCGGCCAGGCTTCCACACCTGCCGCAACCGGCCAAGCGCGTCATACGAGCCCTCCGTGACGCGCCCGTCCGGGCCGGTCACCTTCGTCGGCACGCCCCATGCCGGATCAAGCTCGGACACGGTCTCGTGCGCGGCCAACGGGCCAGAGCCGCCGTCCGGGTCGGGAGTGGTGACCGTGGTGCCGGTGGTCAGGTTCTGCACGGTCGCATACGACGTCGAGGTCACGTTCTCCTGCGCGTCCTTGACCGTGACCGGTCGCCCGAAGGTGTCGTACGTCGTGCGCTCCACGTCCACGTAGGACGGCGATCCACCCGAATAGGACTTCACTTCCTGCGAGGCGGTCACCCGGCCCCGGGTCGGGGCATCGCCCACCTGACCGCCGTCGTAGGCGTAGCGCTGGTCGGCGATCACGTCCGCGGGACGCGAGGGCGTGGCCGCGCACTTGACCGCGACGGTCTCCTCGCGACGGATCGTGTCCAGGATGTTCTTGTCCGGGTTCGTAACATAGGTGGTGCGGGTGCACGTGTCGTCGCTGCCGGTGCCGATGTCGCCCAGATCGCTGACGGTCTCGACACGACCGCGGGAGTCGTAGGTGGTGTTCACCTCACTGACCAGATCTCCTGCCGCGCGGTCCGGCGCCGTGGTCGTGGTCCGGGTCTTCTCGATACCGGTGTAGTACGCCTTGTCGCCGTCCGCGGACGTCGCCGTCGCTGTGGATCGCCAGGGCGTGTTCACCGTTCGGTCCACGACCGCCGAGCCGTTGTAGGTGATCTCCTCGCGAACCATGCCGGACCACTGGTCCAGGTCATTGATCCCGTCGATCTGGACCGACTTCGTTCCCCCGGTCGGGCTCTGCCGGTCACCGTGCATGCCGCGGAAGTAGCGGTAGCGGGTGTGCAGCCGCGTGATGTCGGGGTTGCTCACGGTGTCGCCCGTGTACTCATCGACCGTGGCGTAGCCTCGCCAGTCGGACCAGGTGCGGTGCTTCTTGAGGGTGAGTTCGTCATCGACGTACCGCCACGCCGCATTGCCCGGGTAGGAGTAGGACGTGACGGTCGGGTCGGACCCGCCGTCACGGGAGTCCTCGGTGACCTGCTTGACCACGTACTTGTGGAACCATTCGCGGATCGGGTCCTCGGCGCCCTCGGGAGTCCACCACACCGGCATGCACCGTCGCGTGTTCGTCTCCGGCGCCGAAGGCGTGTCGGATGACGTACAGTCCGGGTCCGAGTACACGACCGAGATCATCGCACCGGACTCGGTCCGGATCTGCCCGATCCGCATCCGCGACATCGCCGACCGGTCCAGCCCTGCCGCGACACGGTTGTCCATCTGGACCGAACCGAACTGCGTGGCCGGCAGCGTCATCGCGTTGCCGGTGCCGTTGCCGGTGTGCTGCACCTGGTTCAGCCACAGCGCGTCCAGGCCGTCACCCGAATCCGGGAACGAGTGCGTCAGCTCCCATGAGTCCACGCTCCGCAGTGTGGTGTCGGCCTGCTTGATCAGCGTCTCCACTCCCGTCAGACGCTTGCGCGTGAAGAACGTGGGCGCCAGCCGGTTCTCACACGAGTCTGCGGTCGTGGAGCAGATGAGGTTTTGCGGCACGTCCGGCCAGTGGTCGCGCGTGTCGGAGTTCAGGGTGCCGCAGTCGAAACTGCTGGTCTCGATGCACCGCTCCGCATAGGTGAACACCATCCGCGCCTGCGGGTACTTGGTCAGCGTGTCCGCACGCGTCCCGAAGTCGATCTGGCGCAGGAATCCGCCACGCACGTAGTCGGCAGCCGCAACATCGGTCTCGTTGTTGTTTCGCCCGTAGTTGTTCCACTCCCGGCCATACCGGTAGGTCATGGAGTTTCCTGACGTGTCCACCACGTAGTCCAGGTTCCACCGCCAGGCCTGCTTGCACGAGGACTCGGCGAACCCGCCGCCGGATGCCGACTTGTAGCACGGCTCCCCCGGATGGTTCCCGAACACCGGTACCGTCCAGGCCGAGTACAGGTTCGAGATCGGGTCGTCCGCGGCGCGCTTGTCCCGCCCGAACCAGTACTGCGTGCCGTCACTGGTGGTGACCTTCCAGTACTCCTTGTTGTTGTCCCCGTTCCAGCCGCCGGTCAGGTGCTCGACATTCGTGTTGTCGTCCGCCTCCAGGTGCCAGTCACCGGTGCCCTCATCCTTGACCAGGTCCGAAGCCGTTCCACCCAGCACGAGGGTCGCGTTGTCGTTCTTCCAGCACAGGTCGCCCGAGTCATGATCCTTGTTGTTCGGGTCCTGCCCGCCCACCGCGGCCTGGTCATCGGTGCAGGGAACGAACTTGCGCTCGATGTAACCACCCGCCGACAACTGCCAGCCCTCACCGATCTCGGAGGTCTGCGTGTTGACGGAGGCCACCATGCCGTCCACCGAACCGGAGTCGTAGGCGAGTGACACGTCAGGAACCAGCCCGCCGGCAGTGTCGGGTGCGCGCATCGGGTACGACCACGTGAAGGAACCGCTCGAACCCGACGCCTCCCAGGAGGCTGCGCTGGACAACGGCGTCGCCTTCCAGTCGCCCTCGTCACCGCTGTCGCCTGCCGCCACCGCCAACACGACGACCTGCTCTGACGCGGAGGCCTCCGCCGCACGCAGTGAGGTAGTCCTCTGCTGCCTCGTTGAGGTGTCCGCAGTCTCGGGAATCTCGATCACGCCAGAGACCACGTCTTCCGGCTGATCGGCGGGATCGGTGAGATCGGCCCAGGTCTGGCACTCGGTCTCCGTGGGCGTGGTCAGAGCGCAGGCAGGCAGTTCGACCAGCCGCAGCCGTGAAGCGATCTCCGTGCCGCTGCCAGCCAGCGCACTGGTGTCGACGCTCACGAGCGCCGGTCCCTGGGCGGGCCGTTCACCCTGTCCGGGCCGGACCGTCAGCACCGCCTCGACACCAAGCCTGTCCGCACGCTCGGCGTCAAGCGTTGTGACGTGCGCGCTTCCCGCAGCACCACGGTCACTGTTCAGGCCTGCGGCACGGGCCGCCTTGTCAGTCGCGGCCTCGATGCCGACCGACAGTCCTCCGACCTCGACGCGATCAGCCGCCCGCCCAGCGGACCGGCGTTGGGTTGAAGCAACCTGTGTACTCGCCGCAGCTGCACGAACCGGTGCCAGCGGTTCAGGCTTGCGGGCAGCGGGCACGTCAACCACGGCATCGGCGCCGTGCTGTGCCTGCGATTGCAGCGGCCGATCCATGTCGATCTCACCGATCGCGTTCTCGGCGAACTCGCGATCGTGCTCCGCCCGCTCATTCAGGGTCCACGACTGGCGCTCAGCAAGATCCGGATCCGGTGCAGCGGCAGCCGGCAGAAATGGGAGGGCGACCGCCAGGGCGACGGTTGCCGCAACAAGGCCGACGGCGCGGCCACCGCGACGCACCGACCTGGGCCGCGACGGCCGGTCAGGGACGGTGCTCGAGTAGTTGGTGCTCACCAGCGCTTCTCCTTCAGCCGTCCCCCGCGGTCCGAAACCGCGGCGTCGCGAGTACTTCTGCCCGTGTGTCACTTCGTCCCCGTGCCGCCTCATGCGGTTTCAGTTCCCTTGCAGATGCGGTCCAGCCGCTCCGCGTCCACCAGCTCGCGGTAGACGCGCACGTCGTCAACCGCGCCGCGGAACACCCATTCCGGCGTCCCTGCACGAATCCCCGAGCCGAGCCGCATCGGCCCCGGCGCCGTCCAGGTCACCGGGTCCGCCTCGACCGTCACAGGTTCCGGTGTCGCCAGGGACTCGGTCGGGTCACACACCCGCACGCTCAGGGTCGGTTCCGCCGGATCCGACACGTCATACGTGCCCACCACGTGCACCCACTGACCCGCGACCGCAGGAACATCGGACCGGGCCGCCTGATGTCCCGCACCGGTCGAGTCGTCGTCCTTGACCCACAGACCCCAGCACGGCAGCTGCAGGCCTGTGTCCTCATCGACGTCCGTGTTGCAGTTCGCGTTGTCCGTATATCCGAGGTGGAATGCGCCGCGGTTCTCACCTTCCTGGGAGACAGCGGCGCCGACCCCGGAGAAGTCGTCCGCGGGCTTGAGGAACGCCATGACCGTGTAGGACTGGTCGATCGCCACCGCCGGGCCCTGGGAATGAGCGAACCCGGTCCCGTCGAACACCAGCGACCGATCGTTCTCGAAGCGCGTGTCATTCGGGTCGTCCGGATCGGCGAGCGTCTCCCGCCACGCACCTGTCCCCCACGTCACGCCGGAGTCCCAGGTCAGATCGCCTGCCGTTGGAGTGGTTGTCACCTCGTTGGCGGCAGTGGTTCCGGTCCCTTCGTCCATGTGCCAGAGCCCGTCCCGAGCCGGGTAGGCGACCCAGAACTCGTACTTGGAATCGTCCGACCAGAGCCCGGCCTCGTCCTTGGACTGAACGACCACTTCGTTGTAGCCCGGCTGACTCGGCGTGAACGGTACCGACTTCGAGTTGCTGCCCGACGTCGGGATGGTGCCGGCCTTTTCTCCGTTGTTGAACGAGTACTTGTACGCCGTCAGGTCATTCGATCCGTTCGCCTTGAACGTGAACGTCCCCGGCGTCCCCACCGCCCCATGTACCCCTTCGGGCCAGCCCGGGTACTGAGCAGAGGACACATCCGGCGAGTTCGGACCAGTCACGTCCGGACGGATCCAGCACGTCGTGTCCGACCACGCGGAGGTCTTGCCCGACGAATCACGTGTCCGCGCGTGCCACTTGTAGACCGTCTGGCTCGCCAGGGCCTTGCCCGAGGGCACCTGCACCCGATGAGTCGAAGTGCTCGCCTTCAGACTGGTCCAGCCCGACTCCCAGCGCGGCGTGTGACTTCCCTGCGGGATCACGCGGAACTTCACCTGAACCTTCTGGTTCCACGGCGAGACACCGTCCGGGTCGGTTCCACGCGCCTGGAAGTACGGACGACGCGTACGCACCACCGTCGGATCCCCCGACCACGTCGCGCAGTCCAACTCGCTCCCGGTCGAGGACACCTTGGTGCGCATCGACGCGGTCGAAGGCATGATCGGCGGACGGTTGAACCACACCGTGAACGTCGCCTTACGCGACGTACCGTCATCCAGTTCGCTGGCCACATACCGCTGCCACTTGGTCTGGTCGCCCTCGTCATTGGCACGCAGACCCAGGGTCAGGTAGTTCCAGTTGTTGTTCGCCACCACCTGCGCGGCTGCCTTCGCGCTCCAGGACACGCGATACGACTGGTCGGCGCACCCGTTCCGGTGTGTCACCTTCCGCTCGGACAGCTTCTTGTCCGAGGCCCATGAGCCCTTCGAGTTCCAGTTCGTCGAGGACGACACCACGTTCGCGCCTGTCCGGTACAGCGAGACCGAGTACTTGTTGCACGTGTACGAGTGCTTGCCCACTGCGGAGAAGCTCGCGCCGGACACGTGCCCACCCGAGACGCCATCGGGCAGGCCGGACATGTTGAACTCGAACAACAGCCGCGAGATGCTGTGCCGGTCACACACCGGGTAGCCCGTCGTCGGGCACAGGCCCACGCCCTCCGAACCCTTGTACTGGTACGACGAGGCGCTCTCCGGCCACCCTGACCGTACCGCCGTCCACTGGTGCAGCCCGCCCTTGATCGACGGGTCGACATGAAACGGGCCCGTCGCATCCGGGTCGGCAAACATCGACGGCTCGGCCGTTGCAGTGACCGTGCTCCCGTCCGCAGCGATCTGCACGTCCATGTCCGTGACCAGATCACCATCGAGCGGAGCGACCAGACGGTCCACGCTCCCCGTGGGCTCCTCCTCGTCCACATCCGAGGTCAGCGACGCCGCAGCGCTCGAGCGTTCCGCAGCGAGTTCGGTCTGGCTCGCCGAGGAATCCCACTGCTGCGCACGCCCCCCGGAGAACACCTCCACGCCCGCTTCACCGCCGCCCGCGGTCGGATCGACGACTTCGAACTCGCCCGCCGGCACGACCTGCCCATCTCCGGTGTCGACCGGATCAGGAGCCTCGATCCGCAGGTCATCCGACACTGCCATCTCGAACGAGACCCCGACCCCGCCCGACGCCTCATCCAGCCGTTGATACGCGTCCGCATCATCGATCTGCAGCACCGGCAGCAGGCCCGTCCCGTCGCCATCGACAGTCACGACCACCCGCGCGCCCGGCACCTCCTGGCCCGAGGCCGGATCGATGAGCGGCATCGTCGCACGCGTCTCATCCTGACCATCCACGACCGGTTCACCGACGGCAAAGGGCAGACCCGGCAGACTCACCGACAGGCTTCGCTCGCCCGCAGGCGCGGCAGGCTCCTGGCCAGGAACATTGTCCCAACCCACGTCGCCCGCGACACCAGCCGTATCCGCCAGCACCGCGAACGGCTCCCCAGGCGCAGCCGCGCGGATGTCGATGTCATAGACGCCACCGGCAGCAGCAAGCCCCTCCGAAGCCTCCGGATCCGGAACCAGCACGCCCGACGCGGGCCGCCACACGCCGTCAATGCGAGTCCTGGAAGCCTCAAGCGAAGACTCCCACCGATACGTCCCGTTCGGCTGCATGAAGTACGTATCCCAAGGCGTCCTGGCCGCAGCAACCTCAACCTCATGACCGCAGGCGACCGCCACATGCACCGGATCCACCGCCGGATCCGTGACCACATCGACGCACTCGACCGGCTCATCCCCAGGAACCACATCGTCAGCCACCACGGGCGGCGCCACCGGCAGCCCCAGCACCGCGCCGAGCGCCAGCACGGCAAGCCCAGCAGGAAACACCCGACGTCGGACACGTCTTGAAGAACGACTCATCCGACGCACCTGCATGACACGGCCTCCCGACCGACGAGAACAAAGACGCGCCGGATCATGCCACGCACAGGAGAACTTCAGGCAACAATATTCACGAATATCGCCGATGCCTGGCTATAGCAGGATGAAACTTTTCACCCGGCCGCAATCGGGCAACGGCTAGATCTCGCGAAATCGCAGCCGCATGCGCAACGCCGTCAACCTTCACAAAACGCTCACACTGACGTCGGCGACTGGCCGGCTGGAGCGGCCTGTGCACCTACCTCCCACACCGATCGGGAGGCCACGATGCGCAATGACGACCGGGCACCAGACGGCAGGGCCGCGGCCCGGCAGGCGAAGCTGGATGCGCTGCACGAGACCCTGACCGACGCCGTGCACGCGCTGGTTACCGGGGAGGATTGGCAGCGGGCGATGGTGTTCGCTGCGAGGTTCCGTAGGTACAGCTTCGGCAACTGCATGCTGCTCTACTCCCAGAGCCTTGCCGCGTACGAGGCCGGGCTGCTGCCGGTGCCGTATCCGCGCTATGTGGCCGGGTATCGGGCGTGGCAGTCGCTCGGCCGCCAGGTTCGCGCGGGTTCGCGGGGCTTTCAGATACTGGCGCCGGTCACGGCGCGTGTGGTCGTGACTGATGATGGCAGCTACCGCCGCCTGGATAAGGGTGAGAAGCCCGCCCCAGGGGAGATGGTCGCGACACGCATGGTCGGAGTGCGGCCGACGACGGTGTTCCCGGCCGAGTTCACCGACGGTGACGCTCCGATCCCGGAACCGCCCGCTCCGCGGCTGTTGCAGGGCGAGGCACCGCCTGGGCTGTGGGACGGTCTGGCGGCGCTGATTCGGGCGAAGGGCTTCGCGCTCGATGACGTCGCGACAGCCGCTCAGATCGGCGGGGCGAACGGGGTCACGATGTGGGGGCCGGACAAGATCCTGGTTCGCGCGGACATGGAGCCTCTGGCGAGGGTGAAGACGCTCAGTCACGAGGCCGGCCATCTGTACGGGCATGCACCCGATGACCCTGATGTGCCTGCCCATCGGGGGATCGCGGAGATTGAGGCCGAGTCGGTGGCGGCGTTCGTGCTGGGGGCTCACGGTGTCGATTCGGCGGACTACACCGTCCCGTATGTGGCGGCCTGGGCGGGGAGCGTGAAGGACGTCGATCCGGTCACCGCGGTCCAGCAGACCGCCGCGCGGGTGCGGACGATCGCGTTGCAGATCCTGGACGGTTTGGAACCGCAGAAGGTGTCCGACGGCGATCCACCCGGCCTGGACCGCTCCACCGGTCGCACATCACCGAGCCGCAGCGAAGGCCGCAGCACCCCGGTCCCCTTGTCGGCCGCGTCATCGCAGGCTCCCGTGACAGGTGAGGAGCTGACGCGCCGGGGGCTTCCTCTGGCACAGGATTCTCCTCCCCGAGCCGAAGGGATCGGTCGATGAGCGCCGCAGCTGAGGTGGTGATGGATGTCGATGACGAAGGCCACGTCACCGTGATGGTCGACGAGAACCCGTGGATCCCGCCGGCACCGGGCGGTGTCCTCCCAGAAGGCCAGATGGGCCGCTGGGATGTGCCGTGGATCCTGGACCGTCTTCTGGCCGAGCACGGCGGCCCGTTGAAGGTCGTGCTGCACGATGGTGGACGGGTCTTCTCCGACACGGTCACCCGTGACCGTCTCGCCTACCTCGGTCCTCGGCCGACGGACCGCCCGAAGCCACCAGGCGGGCCCACGGCCACACCCGCGACCATGCCGCCGGGCTCGCCGAGCCGCCTGGGGCGCCCATCGCCAGGCTGGTTCGAGGCCGGCGGCTACACCCCCGGCGAGCAGGTCGCCGTCGCAGTGATCGTCACCCGCTTGAGCGCCGACGAGCACGGCGGTGTCGGGTTCACGCTGCCCGCGGCGCTGCGGGCGATGGTCGGGGACGTCGTCGCGATCGGTGAGGACTCCCGGGAGATCTACGTCAACCAGGCCGACCGCGAACCGGCGACCCTGCGCGCCATCCGCGACGCCCTCAACAGCCCTACCGCCTCCGGTCCGAAGTCGCGTCCGCGGGCAGGGCTGGACGACCTGAACCATGCCTTTCGCCGGCCTGCCGGTGGCCCAGAACTGTCGAGGTGACCCCGATGACGATGAACACCACCCGTGCCGGCGGCCAGGAACTGACCAACCTCGCCCTGATCGCCCTGGCCGCCCTGCTGACCCTGTCGGCCATGCTGCGGCTTGCGGGGAACATGGCCGCGTTCCTCACCGGCCGCCCCATGCCCGCGGGCGGTCCCGCCACCGGGCTGAAGGTCCTGACCGACCCCGCCCACCCCGGCACGGTGCTCGGAGACACCGGTCTGAACGCCGTCGTGTACTGGATCGCCGTCGTCGTCCTGATGTCCGCGGCCGGGACGGCGGTGTGGTTCGTGTGGCGGATGGTGGTCCGGTTGCGGACGCCGTCGGCCCGCCGGGACGTTCGGGCCGGGCTGGCGTCGTCGTCGGACCTCGCGCGCACCGGGTCCCGCCGGGCGCTGGTGAAACGCTCAACGACGCTACGCCCGTCGCTGGACCAGGCTGCCCCGGCCGACGTCGGCTACCTCCTAGGCCACGCACGCGGACGAGAGCTGTGGGCGTCGGTCGAGGACTCGATGCTGATCCTCGGCCCGCCGCGGTCGGGCAAGGGCCTGCACCTGGTCATCAACATGATCCTCGACGCACCCGGCGCCGTCGTGACAACCTCGACCCGGCCAGACACCCTGGCCGTCACGATCGCCGCACGCCGGCAGGCCGGGCCGGTGGCGGTGTTCGACCCGCAAGGACTCGCCGGCGACGCCGGGGCCGGGCTGCGCTGGTCACCGATCCGCGGCTGCGAGACACCCCGCCGGGCCATGGTCCGCGCAGCCGGGCTGGCCAAGGAGACCGGGCTGGGCGGCAAGGGCGTGGAGAACGGCGGCTTCTGGGAGAACACGACCCGCGGCGCCCTACAGGCCATGCTCCACGCCGCAGCCCTTGCCGGGCGCACGCCCAAAGACCTGTACCTGTGGTCCCTGTCCCCCGCGGCCGCGCAGGACGCCGTCGCGATCCTGCGCGCCCACCCGGCCGCGGCGCACGGGTGGGGCGACGGCCTGGACGGCATGATCAACGGTGACCCGCGCACCCGCGACAGCCTCTGGATGGGCGTCGGACAAGCACTGGCCTGCCTCGCAGACCCCGCCGTCCTGGCCGCCGTCAGCCCCGACCCGGCAGAGGTATTCGACCCCGAAGCCTTCCTGCGCCAGCGCGGCACCCTGTACCTACTCGCCACCGGATCCGGAGCCTCCGCCTCCAGCGCTCTGGTCGCCGCACTGATCGAAGACCTCACCGAAACCGCCCGGCGCCTGGCCGCACGATCCCCCGGACAGCGACTGGACCCGCCCCTGCTGCTCGCGCTGGACGAGATCGGGAACATCACCCCGTTGCCGTCCCTGCGTTTCCTGATGGCCGACGGCGGCGGAACCGGAATCACCACCGTCCCCGTCTTCCAATCCCTCGCCCAAGCACGTGACCAATGGGGAGCAGAATCCGCCGCAGCGATCTGGGACTCCTCCATCGTCAAAGTCGTCCTCGGCGGCACCTCCTCGGCCTCGGACCTGCGCGACCTGTCCGCACTGCTGGGCGAGAAGGACGAAACCACCGACTCGTGGACCATCGGCCACGACGGATCACGCTCCGTACAGCGGTCACTACGCCGGGTACCCGTGCTGCCGCCCGAGGCGATCCGCACCCTCCCCTTCGGCACCGGACTGGTGCTGCTGCGATCGACGCCGCCGATCCTGGCCCGCCTGCGGCCGTGGACCAAGCGTGCGGACGCCGACCGGCTCGCAGCAGGTCGAGCCGCAGCCGAGACCAGCCTCGGCGGCGTTGGCGCCGAGGCTGAGGGGAACGCATGAACCGGCGCTGATCAGCCGGTATCGACTCCAGTCAGCCAATGCGCTCGTCAGATCGGTCGTAGCGCCGTGGGCGCGGCAGCTGCGGCTGTCTGGCTGAGGGTGAAGGAGTAGGTGCCGTCGTCGGTGGTTGTGGCGCCGAAGTCGATGGAGTAGTCACCCGGCGGGAGCGTCAGAGTCTTGCCGACTATGCCTGAGGTGACGACATCTCCGGTGGCGTGGTCGACGACCTGGTAGGGACGTGGGATGCCGTGGTACTGGTATTGAAGCGTGGTCTCGCTGGTGAGGGTGAAGGTGTACTGGTCGATCGAGGCGATCGTCTCCAGGTTGCCCGCGCCTTCCTCGGGCACGCCGTTGGAGACGATCGTTCCCAGTTCGTAGGCGAAGACCTGCGGGGCCGGGACCTCGAAGAAGCGGAAGGAGTAGGTGCCGTCGTCGCCGGTGCCGAACTCCATGGTGTAGTCCCCTGCCGGGAGAGTGACCTGGTTGTGCGCTCCGCCGTGGAAGACGACCTGCCCGTCGGCCTGGTCAATGATCTTGTAGCTGAACGGGAGCTGCGGGCTGATGTATTCGTACTGGAGCGTGGTCTCCTCGGTGAGGGCGAAGGCGTATCGGTCGATGGAGGAGATAGTCTCGAGGTTCCCTGCTCCTGCGGCTGGGACGCCGTTGGAGACCGTGGTGCCGAGTTCGTAGGCGAAGGTTTGGGGTGCGGGGATCTCGAAGATCTGGAGGGTGTAGGTCAGCTTGAGCCCGGGTCCAAGCTGGATCACATAGTCGGCTGCGGTCAGGTCGATGCGCTGGTCGATGTTGGATTCGAGCACGACGTCGCCGGTCTGGGCCTCGGTGATGATGTAGTCGGTCAGGAATGGGACGTCGATCTGGTATTCGCCCGCCGTGGTGACGGTGAAGTTGTACCGGTCGATTGACGCGACCGTTTCCAGATTCCCCGCGCCCTCGGCCGGGACGCCGTTGGACACCACAGTTCCGAGTTCGTAGTCGAAGGTCTGGGGCTCGGGCGCGTCGAAGAGGGTGAACCCGTAGGATCCGGCGTATCCGGTGACCTCGAAGGCGTACTCGTCCGGTGGGACGGTGAACTGCTGGTCTCCATATCCCTCGGCCACGACGTTTCCCGAACTGAGTGACATCAAGCGGTGGTCAGCGTATCCGGCGGTCCGGTCGTACTGGATCTTGGCGGGCTCGGTGAGGGTGAAGGTGAAGCGGTCGACGGATGCGATCGTCTCCAGTGTTCCTGCCCCCGAACCGGGATCGCCGTCCGTCACGGTGTTCCCGATTGTGTACTCGAACGTCTCCGGTTCAGGTACTTCGAAGAGGGTGAATGAGTAGGTGCCCTGGTCATTGCCGTGACCGACTTCGAAGGAATAGTCACCGGCCGGCAGAGTGAACTGTCGATCCCAGGTGCCCTCGACGACGACGTCGCCTGTAGCGGTGTCGATGATGCGGTAGTCGAAGAGCTTGAAGACCTCCTGCTCGTACTGCAGCGTGGTCTCATCTGCCAGCGTGAACTCGTAGCGGTCGACCGAGGCGCTCGTCTCCAGGTTTCCCGCTCCGGCCACGGGTTGCCCGTCCGTGACGGTCTCGCCCAGCGTGTAGGCGAACGTCTCTGGTGTCGGGACTGGGAACAGGTTGAAGGAGTAGGGTCCCTGCTCGTCACGCTGACCGATTTCCAGGGCGTAGGAGCCTGCTGGGAGCGTGAAGTCGCTGTCGGTGTAGCCATCGCCGACAGCGTCGCCCGTGGCGGTGTCGATGATCCGGTAGCTCATATACGAGCGGAGTCGCTCGTAGTGCAGTGAGGTCTCCTCGGTGAGGGTGAACGTGTACCGGTCGACCGAGGAGATGGTCTCCAGGTTCCCCGCCCCGACTGCGGGCGCTCCGTCGGTGACGACGTCGCCCGGCGTGTAGGGGAACGACTGTGCTTCGGGCACCGTGAACAGGTCGAAGCCGTAGCTCCCGGCGCGCGGTTCGCCGTAGGAGCGCCAGGGCGAGACACGCAGTTCGTACTGACCTGCGGACAGTTCTGCGGTCGTGGTCGAGGCGTAGCAGTGGCTCTGGTCGAAGACTTCCTGGCCGGTTGCGGTCTCGATGAGGGTGAAGCTGGCCGTCGCCGTGCACGAGTTCGGGGTGAAGGTCAGGCGGTCGCCCTCACCGACATCGAACACGTAGTGGTCAGCCCCTCCAGCTGAGGAGAACCCGCCCGGGGCCCCTGGTTCGACGCTCAGTGGGAGACTCGCCGTGGTGACGGCTGGTGCGGGCACATCGAGGGCGAAGTCGATGTTGTCCACCCCCACGGCCGTTCCCTGCACGCCTCGGAATCCGGCAGGCTTCATGTCGACCGACAGCGAGGACTGGGCGTGGGCGAGGTGAGCCGACGCGCGGAAGCTCGAGTACGACACCCCGTCGCCAGTCTCGCCTTCGGCCAGCGGCGTGAACGTCCACGCGGAGTCAGCGGCAACCACCGGTGTCCCGTTGTCAAGGTCAACCGCGGCGCTTTCCTGGCCATCGATCTCCAGAACGAGCGACTGCTCGTCCGTGTCTTGCGCGACCGGTCCCATCACATATAGGTCGAAGGCAATGTCCACACCGTCATGTCGTGGCACGCTCGATACGTGTGCCCGGTAGCCGGGAGTGTCGAACACCGGGCCCACGATCGTGGTGGAGTCGACCGTCATGTACGACCGTGCCGAGAAGTTCGAGCCGACAGCCGACTCGAAGGTCTCAGCAAGCAGTCCGTTCTCGAATGAGCGTTGAGACGGGGAATACGGAACGGTGGTCACCAGCGCCGAATCGGCAGCGAAGGACTCGTCCGCGGTCAGAATCACATCCAGGACGCACGCATCGAATGCTGGGCCGGGCAGCACCTCAGCGGCGGTGCAGGTATCGGTAGCCGCGTCGATCGCCGAGTCTGAGAAGTCTGACAGGTCAACGTACTGCTCCGGGAAATCCGGGTCCGCGACTGTATCGGGCGACTCACCCGGGCCGTAGCTGAACAGCGTCGTCTCATCGGTCACCCGCCACGAGTCTGCGAACGGACCATGCAGCGTCTCAGGTGAGGGATTTTCCCCCGCCGGCGTCCCATCGCCGTAGACCAGGTCATCGGACGGGTCACCGTTGTTGTTTCCCAGCAGACCGTCCGTCTCCAGACCTTCCGAAGCGAAGACCCGCAGGTTTCGGCCCTTCATCTGCACGATCACGCCCTCGTTCTGGCCGGCGATTACGACGGAGTAGGTCGAGTCATCGCGCACGACCGCTGCCCCGCTGTCCAGTAGCAGGGTTCCGCCATCAGCTGAGAGGGAGACCTCCTGTCCATTGATGTGGACGGTGCCCGAGTCGATCTCGACGTGGTCGTCGGCGATCTCGAAGGCGATCGCGTCCAGCAAGGACACCGAGCCGCCCAGCGGCACATACCTCGCCTGGAAGTTGAGGCCGAGCTCGGGTACCTGCATCAGCTCGAACTCACCCACCGACATCAGGTCGTACGCTCTGCCGTCGAGGGTCACCGTGTGCGGGTCGCCCCAGATCGCCCATGCGCCCAATCCAAGCGCGGCAAGTGCAGCCGCGATCCCTGCAGCCACACCCACCGACATGGCTCCCCCCTCAGCGGCAACCGCCGCGCCTAGGAAGGCGACACAACCTCCCGCCGTACCGGCGCAGAAAGCAACGACGGCGAGGGCAACGACGACAAGCCCGGCGGCGACCGCCGCGCTCACCCAGATCGTTTCCTCATCCGGCACGGGAACAGGCGGGAGCTCGGGCCACGCCGGCAGGTCGTTCAGCTCAGGGTGTCCCTCAAGGAAGTGCTCCCAGAAGTCATCCTTCCCGTCGCCGTCCGCGTCGCGGCCCGGTGCAGGAACGATGCACCCGTCCTCACAGAACTGTGGGATCTCCTCCGGGATGCCTTCGGGCTCCTCAACCTCTTCGCCGCCCTCGTTGCCGCCATCGTCATCGTCGTCACAGTCCCTGACCTGCCGATCAGTCATTTTGAAGAGAAGGACCCCCGCCTGCCCGGGGTAGACGTCGTACTTGTCGATCACCTCGCGCGTCACCCCAGACGCAGCGCAGTCGCTCTCCAGGACCCTGAAAGAGTCCCGGTAGCCCGCCAGGTTCTTCGCAACGAACGGGCGGTTGTTGGCGCCCCGCGGGAAGTCACGTTCATATCGTTGGACCTGGTCGTTCGCGTCCGCCTCAGCCGCCGCCTTCTTGACCTCGACGACCTCAAGTGGGCCGTTCGGGTCGTCCCGGTCGTAGACGACGACATCCGGTCGCCCGCCCATCGCCGCGCCAGCGGGTTTGGAGTACTTCACCTCCCACTGGATGTCCGGTGAGATCCCTCCGACCGTGGCCGGCTTCCCGTATACCCCGGCGTCGTTCAGGCGCTGGATGTACCTCGCCTGTGCGATCGCCTCGTCCTGAGTCCCGCCCCCGTTCTTGCACTCCGTCCGGCCGTACAGTGCATCCGGGAGGGCGGCCTTCGCAGAGTTGAAGCAAGTGGCCAAGAGCTGGCCCCTGCTGCGCCGCATCAGCTCAGCAACGCATCGCTTGCCGCTCACCGGCACGATCGACGCATCGTTCGGCGGGCAGTCCACCGCGGCGACAGCCTCAGCAGAGGCGTCGTTGAGCATCCGGGAGATCGCAGCCTCCTCAGCCGACGTCAACCCGTCGTCGCGTTCGACCGCCGGGCTGACCTGAGCGGACGTGACCACCACGGCCACAGCAGCCAAGCCAGTGACAAACCCTCGCAGGACATGCACCAGACGATCTCCTGACATGTACGGCTTGCAGTGATTTGAGCAGACCGTAACAGTCACGCTAGACGCTGCGAAAGGATGAAATCGGGCATGCCGCGTCAGGCTGGACCCGTCCCACCAGATCAGGTTCGATGGGCCACATGGGCGTAGACGTGCACTGGGATTCCATCGATCGGGCCTGGAACGACGACCCTGTGGAGTTCTCCTTCGAGTTCCAGCCCTCCCCTACGGGGCCCCGGCCGGCGAACCTTGACCCCTTCCTCGCATGCTCAGATCTGATCGAGGAGCTCAACGACGAGGCCGAGGACCAGTGGGAGGACGACGCACCGTTTGTGGAGGACACCGCCGATACGCCCATAGGCGGCGTCATCGCCTTGATGAACACCGCCGGCGAAGGCGTAGAGATACGAACCTGGCTCACCCGATACGCTCAACGCCTGACCGATCAAGGATGGACCGGCCAGATTCGCGGAGCCCACAACCCCCAGCCCCCAGCCTGGAGCAACCAGCCAGAGCAGATCGGGCATGCCCTAGGAGCCCTTCTCCGGCTCAACCCGCACCCCGGCAGCGGCACCTTCCCCTATGGAAGCGATGTAGCTGCCGAGGACCGTGCCGCCCTGATCGACATCGCAGACCTGGTCGACGCCCGCTCCTCTGCACCTCTTGCCTACATCGGCAGGGGCATATTCAGGTCGCCCGCCCCGCAGACACGCCGCGGCGCCGCGTGGATCGATGCTGCCGCACGCGCCCCGTTCACCAGCCTGACCTGGATCAACGAACCCACTCTCTCCGTCGCCAGAGCGCGACTCTCCTCGGGCGCCAGAGCGTCCATCACCCTCGCCTCAGCGACCGAACCCTGGCGGGCGCGACTCGACGTCCTCACCCAGATCCTCACCCTGCTCGGCCCCCGCCTCGAATACGGCGTAACCCGCACCTGCCATCCGCTCTCAGGCCCATCCGAGGCGCCTCCAGCTGTCCGACCCGGCGAGAACGTCTCGACCGACGACCTCGACATCGCCCGCCACTACGTCCTGGACGCCGCCGGCATCCAGGTCCTGACCGGAACCCACCTGGCCAAGACACGCGACCTGTCCGCGTGGACCATCACCGATCTGGGAAACGACCGCCACTTGGTCCAGCACCCCGACCCGGAAGCCTGGTACGCCAACAAGCTCCCCGACCCCGGCGTCCAGGCCGCCGCACGCGACGACTTCGGCGACCTCATCCTTACCGAGGAGACCTTCAAGGCGCTCCGCCCTCCAACGAGATAGCAGCCCCGATAGCGGCAGCTGAGCCGGCTCAGTCGAGCGGGAAGTAGCGATGGGTCGCTGACTCCGACGCAGGAGTCACACCTGACGTGTAGGAGCGCTGGCCTACAGCCGGTGCGTGACCGTCAGGAGCGTCGCGATGGCCCTCGTCCCCACCCCCACGACTGCGGCCGGTCGTCTGACCTGCGGTCGTTGGCTGCACAGGCCTGCAGATGGCGTCGTCCGCGTCCGCGGCTGCCGCGATGTCAACGCGGACCACGTCGTTCGACGGACCAACAAGCATGCCTTCCGCCATCGGTCCGACAACGGCACGCCCCGAAGCGGGCCAATCGTCCTCAGATGCGTCCTGCCCTGCGCCGCCTGCGCCGCCGAGACGGCGTGAACGGGGGCCGTCATGGACGAGAACTTGTCCCCACGCCACGACTCCGAGGCGGAAGCATCGGGCTCATCCGACGCCAGCGCCCCGGATGCCGAGAGCCTTCTGGACGCCTACCTGGCGAACGCTTTCGCGCTCCCTGGTGACGTCGCAGCCCTGCACGACGACGGCGAAGAAGAGTTCGACGAAGACTACGGCGGGGACGAAGCCGGAGACTCTTTCACCGGCGCGCCCGCTGACGGTCGCGCGGGTGAACGCGGCCCCGGAGCATCGTCGGACGCCGGGGTGTTCGGCGAGGTGCCGCTGCGGCCGCTGAACCTGCGCGCTCTGACCTCGGTCGAGGCGGAGATCTACTGGCGGGTGCTGGACGACTGGGTCACGTGGCTGCGTGGCGAGTACGGCCTCGGTGTCTCGTATGTCCCGCCGTTGTGGCATCGGCATGCGGAGTTGCGGTGGGAGTTGTCGGCCCTGCACACCGCGTGGCTCGCGTCCTACCACCCGGAGGCGTCGGCTCTGGCCCCGGTGGCCTGGCACCGGGAGCTGGGCGAGTCGCTGCGCCGCCTGCACGACTGGGTCGCCCAGTCCGGCACCACGCTCGCCCAGGACCGTCCAACCAGCGTCACGGTGTGGCCCGGTGAGCCGGGTTTCGGTGCCGCCGAGACATGGCAGAACGCTGGCGAGCCCACACCGATCACGGACCGGGCGGCGGACTTCGAGGCGTGGCTCGCCGACGACCTCGCAGCCCGCCGCGCCGTCGAGGCCCGGGTGCGCGCGACGCTGCCCATGCTGGGCGGGCGGTCTGTGCCCGGTGGGGGGCGGTCGTGATGTTCGACGATGATCTCGAACGCGCGCTTGAGCGGGCCTACGGCGCCGACGAGCACGCCAAGGCGGCGGTGCGGGCGGATGTGGTCGCGATGCACGATCACGACACCCTGGACGCCGGCTCCGTTCACGGGCTGATCGCCCGCAACCTGTGGGACGCGCTGCGTTCCTTGGGGGTCTCGGGTGGGCGGATGCTGGTGCTCGGGCAGGACGCCGAACTGTTTGCCGGCTTGCCGGTCGAGCAGCGTCGGCTCCGGGCTGGTGACCATGGCGGGTTCACCGCGCCCATCCCGGCCGCCACCATGTCGCGGGCAGGGATGGCGCCGCATCCGGACCTGCGGCTGCGCGCCTGGCACAGCGGCCAGGATGAGGGCCGGTACGACGTGGTGGTCGCTGTGCCCGGGTACACCGATGTCGTCCTGCACCGGGCGAAGGCCGCCACCGAGCGGCGCGCCGAGCAGATCCTCGGGCTGATCGGCTGCCTGGCCAACACCGAGCCCGGCGGCTACACGGCCGGTCTGGTCTCGCGCGACGTGCTCGACGACGCGGACGTGGACAGTCGCCGTCTGCTGACCGAATTCGGGGATCTGGTCGGTGCGCTGCGCCTGCCGTCAGGCGCGCTGCGTGACAACCCGGGCACCGACTCGGTCGTGGACCTGATGATCCTGCGCCGCCACGACGGCACACCCCTCCAACCCCACCCGTTCCTGGCTGCCCCGGTCCAAGACCTGCGCGGCGAGCAGGTGCGCGTGAACCAGTACTTCCTCGACCACCCCAATCACGTCCTGGGACGCCTCAGCGCACGCACGAGCCCGTGGGGACCACCCGAACCGGTCGTCCACGCCACGAGCCTGGGCCTGGACCGCGACCTGACCGCCGGACTCGCCGCGATCACCTCCTTCGCGCGCGACGCCGGCCTCACGGCCACCACGCAGCAGCCTCCCAGCCTGGATGCCCCCATCGACGCCACGCTCGTGCACCGCAGCGACCTCAACGCCGTCCGGCGCCGCATCCAATCGCTCCGGGATGCCGCTACCGGCCCGGCGAACGAACACCCGCCCACGCAGCCACATGAAGGCCCGCCAGCTCCACCGGAAGGCCCGGACCCGCGCAGCCCGCGCCGCGACGACGGCACCGGCCCTCACCTATGACGCCCGCCGCCGCGCGGCGAGGCTCATCACCGGAGGTCAGGACATGAACGCCAACTCTCAGCCCATCACCCTCAAGACCGCACTCGCGCTCTCCCGCGCCGACGCGCTCATGCTCGGCGTCCACGCCCGTGACCGTGCGGCGAACGCCCGACGTCTGGCCATCGCGCAGGCGATCCGCCAGGAGCATCAGCAGGCCTCCGAGACGGCATACGGCCGGGCTGCCGAGCAAAAGGACATCATGAACGAACCGTATGTGCCCGCGCCGTTCGGGCTGTTCCAGCTGATCCGCGCCGCAGGCGACATCCAAGCCGTCCTCGACCTGCCCGACTTCGAGAATCTCGTCCTGGACGACATGGGCCGCGGATACCGTCAGGAACTGGTCAGCGACGAAGACGGCACCCGATACGAAACGATCGAACCCGGCCGATCAGATCTGGCCGAGGCCAGCTACCAGGCCGCCCTCACCCATGAAGAACTCCGCGCCCACGGCCTGGTCGACGGCGAGCCGATCACGCGCACACCCGTGGAGAACGCCCTCATCGGCCACCGCATCCAGGCCACCGGCACCGATCCGCACGATGCCCGCCTGTTCCTGGAAGACCTCGTCAACCAGTACCGCGGCCACGACCTCGCCCGCGTCCTGCAGACCTACCAGTTCTTCCCCACCGGCACCCTCCACGTCCCGCACAACGGCGGTCAGATCGGCCGCACACTGCGCGACGCGTCCGAGGCCGCCATCGACCTGGTCAAGGAACGCATCGACACCGCCGCCCGAGCCGTCGCCGAACGCATCCCGTGCGCCGACCTGTACGCGCACATGGGCGACGGCAACTACGCCACCTACGGCGCCACCTTCAAGATCGTCTTCGGCGAACGCGAGCCCGACGACGGCCACGACGAAGCCGACATCGACGGCGAACTCGACGCCACCTGGACCTTTGCCAGCCACGCCCACACCCGCATCACCACCTCCGCCCTCACCCTCGACGCCCACCCCGCCCACGTAGCCACCTGGATCACCGACCAAGCCCGCCAAGCCGCCTCCCCCACCTACCTCGCCTGGCAGGCACGGCGACGGCTTGCAGCACCGCGCCTGAACAGGGCCGACCGAGCCGGCCTCACCGGCACCACACCACCGACCGCCACGGACCCGGCCGGCTCCCGGAGCACCGGACAGGGCATCGAGCCGTTCTGACCCGACCCGCGACGACCGAACCCCCGCGAGAAACAAGGGAGCAGACCATGAAAGACCAGCCACTGGACGTCGGGGACTACGTCGCCCGCCTGCCCTACGCCGTCGGCCACCAGCTCGGGAACCAGGACCTCGTCATCGGCGCCCTCGGCACCGACCACCGCTCGATCGTGCAGATGGTGACCCCGTGGAACGAACACACCCACACCGCCACCGAGATCACCGAACAGCTGGCACGCATGCTCTCCCGCATCGACCAGCCCGCCGCCCTGACCATCGTCGGATACGGGCCACACGGCGGCCGACGCGCCCACCAAATCGCCGGCGAACTCCAGCAAGCCGTCCAGACCGACGTCCTACCCATCCACGTACACGACGACACCTGGCGAGTCCTCTTCGACAACCAGCACGGCCACTGGACCCTGCCCCAGCCGATCCCCGACCCCGCCGCCGAACTAGCCACCCGAGGAGTCCTGCCCCCGGCCGCCTCCCGGACAGCCCTCGAAGCGTCCATCACACCCCTGCCCAAACCGACGTTCACCCCGCTGGACGCCGCGAAAGCCACCGAACTCGACGCCCTGTCCCCAAGGCAACGCGCCGAACTCGCGACCACAACCCTGGACCGGATCGCCGCCGCCCGCCTCGACGACCCCGCACAGATGTGCCTCCTCGCCCACCTGACCACCAGCGACGTCATCACCCGCGACACGGTCCTGGCCCACACCCTCGAAGACCGCATCCACGACGACCGCGTCGACGCCCTCGTCCGCACCTACCGAGCCGCCCCACCCGAACAACGCCCACAGCTCGCGGCCCTCGCCGCCGCTGCCACCTACTTCGCCTGCTGGCACCCACCCCAGATCCGCGGCCTACTGAAACAAGCAGACCCGCTCACCACGTTCCCCCGACTCATCACCGCCGCACTCAACGCCGGCTTCGACCCCCGCAAGGCACACCACACCGTGCGGAACGGAGCCGCTGAAGGACTCCGGGACGCGCAGGAAGCATGGACCGCAGCCCACGACCACACCCTCGACCCGAACCGCGACGACCCCGCCCCGGCGCCCACCCGCACGAAGGCCAAGCTCGGCGAGCCCACGTCCCCACCGACCACGCCCTCGCGAACGGACCGAGACGCGCCCGGCCTGTGAGCCAGACGCCGCTGTGGCACTGCGGTCAAGTCTCCAGGAGGCTCAACGCGCTTTGCACAGCGCTCCACGTGACTTTCCAAGGCGGGCAGGTCCCATGAACACGACCAACGGCGCGTGACCTGTACCGTCACGTGGATGAGCATGATCGGCGAGTACATGCGCCTCGCGCCAGGGGACTTCGGGAAGGCCACGTCGGATCCCGCGTGGGCTTGGGACCTGGTCGACGAGTTCCTCGAAGCCGACGGCGACGGAGGCGACCCACGCCTGTTCGACGTCGACAAGGCGTGGCACGGACTTGCCTTCGTACTTGAACGGGCCGAACTGCCGGACGCTGCCATCTTCGGTGACGATGCGGTCCCGGGTGCCGGCGACTGGGGCTATGGTCCGCCGTCGTCCCTGACCTCCGCCCGGGTGGGCGAGCTGGCTGCTGCGCTCAGTGCGCTTGACCCGCGCGAGGCCGTCAGGGCTGTACCTGCCAGCGCGTTCGCCACCGCGGGAATCTATCCCAAGGAGCTCTGGGACGACCCCGGGTGGGCGGCATACCTGAGCGGGCACCTCGAAAGACTCACGAAGTTCTTCTGCGAGGCTGCCGACGCCAGCATGGGGATGCTCGTCTGGCTCGATTAGGTGTATCGTCCCGGCTCAAGCCCGCGAGCGGTGACCTGCTTCAACACACCCGGCTATCCAGCCCTTGATGGAGAGCGTCTCACTCACACGAACACTGCGGCGCCGAAATGCGGCGACGCCCGCGTGCATCGTGCAACGGCGCCGCAGAACGCACGCGGGCGGGGACATCCGACTACACGCCACCAGGTTTCCCAGCCGCTGGCTCGCTGCTGGCACAGTCAGGCGCGGCACCGGGGGCCAACGCTTCCAGGATCTGCGCGGTCGCGATGTTCACGTTCTCGTCCGGCTCGATGTAGTGCCGCTTGGTGATCTCCGTCGAGGTGTGTCCCAGCAGCTCCGCAGCCATGTCCGCACCAGCGGAACGATCGATCGTCGTGGCCGCCGTGCGGCGGAACGAGTGCGGCGTCACGCCGGTGATCCCGACCTCCTTGAGGATGTCCCGCAAGCGGCGCCGCACGTTGTTCGTCGTCAGCGGCGTGCCGTTGCGCGACCGGAACACGAGCGTGTCCGGCGCCTCCCCCGCAACCTTGATCAACTGTGTACGCAGCGCCTCGGCCGTGTATGACGGGACCGCGATACGCCTCACCGACGTCGCGGTCTTCGGCTTCGGCTGCCGGTAGGTCGGCTTCCCCTTCGGCGAGACGATCGTGCCCGCGTTCCGCACCGTCGCCGGAACCGTGGTCAGGTCCACGTCGCACTTGCGCAGCGCCAGCACCTCACCGATCCGCAACGACGAACCGATCATCACCTCGATGATCGCCTCCAGTTGCCCGTCCGGCCTGGGGCCAGGGACCTTCTGGTCCCCGCGACGCCACCCCTTGACGGCAGCCCGGATCGCGTCGACCTGACCAAGGCTCAGCGCCTTGGCCTGCGTCGCTGGACGCTTGAGCCGCTTGGTCCCGGTCACCGGGTTGCGGTCGATGGCCTCGTACCGCAACGCCAATCCCAGAGCCAGGTTCAGCACGACCTTGGCGTGCTTCGCCCGCGCGTAGGAGAACTTCTGCTGCTGCTTGAGGAACCGGTCGACCTTCATGATCGTGATCTCCCGCAACGTCATCTCCTTGAACGCCGGCAACACGAGCGTACGCATGTCCCGCTCGTACAGCTCCCGCGTCGAGGAAGCCAGGTCGTCCAGTTCGAGGTCTTCCAGCCACACCTCGACCAGCCGCGTGAACGGGCTATCCGAGCTCAGCTCGACGCTGCCCGACGAACGCCTGATCCGCTTGGCGAGCTTGGCCTTAAGCGCGACCTCGGCACGGGGACCCGTATCCGAGCTCGCCTGTACCAGACGCAGCCTGCCGTCCAGGTCCCGAAACCAGGTCCGGGCTCGGAACGATCCCGACGAGACCGCCTCGACGTTGATGTCACCCCACGTTCCGATCGGAGTCCGAGGCTTACCCACGGCGGCTCACCGCCCCTCGGCAGGCCGACCAGGAGCGGACTCGCGCTGCCGCGCCAGCCACTCGCGCACGTCCGACACGAAGAACTTCACGTGCTTGCCGACCCGCACCCCGCACGGCCCCTTGCCGTCGGTGCGCCAGTCGTAGATCGTCCGGACCGGGACGCCGAGATACTCGGCGAGCTCCTCCAGACTCAGCAGCGGGTCCAGCCCACCCGCGGGGGATGCGGTGTGCGTCTCCATGACGCTCAGGTGCGCGAGCGGCCCCGCGACGTCCCGACAGGACCCGAGCGCTCTGCGCGCCCAACGCCCCGGATGCCCAGATCGGACCGCAGCGGCGGCCAATCTGATGAGTATGTGATGACCGGTTCAAGTCTCAGAAACCCTTCAGGCCTGGAAACCCTTGAGTTTCCAGGCCTGAAATGGTCGGGCTGACAGGATTTGAACCTGCGACCCCTTGACCCCCAGGTGGACGGCGGGTGCGCGAGCCGCGATTTGCTGCGGGTCCGTCGTGCGGCTGCGTGCCTGATCGTGCGTCGCGTGCACGGTGTTGGGGACATGCTGGGGACACGGAATCTGCTTCCGAACCGTGCGGGTCTGTGACCCTGCCATGGTCCTGCTTCGGGGTCCCTGGTCCTCCGTCATCCGTCGGCGCGGGGCGCGTCTCGGACATCGGTTCTGCCGGCAGCACAACCCGTCCCGCCCATCGTGGCAGAGGTCGGGTTGCTGGTCGAGGTGGCGGGACGGGTTGTGCTGCCGGCGGGTTCGGTGTCAGGGTCCCGGTGAAGCCGATGGATGACGGAGGGGCAGGGACGCCGCGGTTCCCTCGATCCTCTTGATTCCCGAGGTGCCCGCCGGAGGCCGTGCCGCCAATAGCATCTGGTCATGGACCTCGGGACCTGGAGAGACTGGGTAGGTGCCCTGGTGGTCGGCGTGATGACTTTCGTGGCGCTGCTGGTTGCTGGCGTGGCTGAGCTTCGGCGAATACGCGGCCGTGCCGTTAGGCGTAGGCCCGATCCCGATACCGAGTGAAGGCGGCCCCGAGCGTGACTCTCGGGGCCGCCTTCGTCATGCCTGGCCGACGGGTGCGCGGAGGGGTGCGCGCAGGGCGCGAAGCGCCCGGAGCGCGGGCCCCCGCAGCGCGGGCCCCGGCGGCTGCGCGCCGGAGGCGCGCCTTGAGCCAGTAAAGAAAGTTCTCACGGGCCCTGGTTCAATGGGGAACCACTGCTCAGTCCGATTTATCCAGAGGCGCACCCGCGGGTTCAGGGTGGATTTCGGAGCGCATCCCCGCAAAGAGCTTTTCACAGGATAGTTTCAGATCGTTTGCAGCCCTCTGCACGCCGGGGATAGTTCGGTCTACGAGGTCTGCATCTATGGACATTTGGCCCTCAAATTCGGCAACACTGTAGTATAGTACAAATGATTTAAAGTGGACCTGGTAAGCAGCATCGGACACGGCTTTGCTGCCGAACAGGGACACAGAGTCAAGTGCGGCATCGAATTCAGGGCGCAATGATTCGATTCGCTCGGAAAACTTCCCGCGACTGCCAGGGATGAAGCCTTCATTCGTTCCAATCTCGACAAGAACATGCAACGACAATTCGAAGAACTGGCGACGTCCAGCCTCAAGCTTCGTATAAATATCGTGCACCCGGTCCAATAGATGATCTCGTGCCGATTGTCGAATAGCGTTCTCGTGACGAACGCTTTCGGCCGTGATAGTCGCTAGGGATCGTCGCTCGTCAGATTTGATGAGATTCTTCCCGTTCATATACCCGCTAAGGATGACCCCTCCAAGAGCGAGGAGTGCGACGATGATAGACACCGAAAACTGAGAACCCGGAGCGGCGTCTCCAGATCCCTGAACAAAATCCACTGTCGATAGGATAGATATCGTTCCAGATGAGCAGGGGATGGCCACCAGTCCAGTGTGCCTGTCCGCACGCGTTCTCACATCTTGCGGGGAACGGGCCCCAATCGAACACGCAGAGGCCCGACATGCCTCACGCCAACCCCGTGGCCTCGCACGTGGATCGCCCGGTGCGCGACGAGTGTGATCTGGCCATACGGCAGGATGGCAAGCATGTGGGAATCAGGGCGAGCACCAGAGGTTGCGCGGCGCTGCTTGGCGGGTCTCGGGCGGCGGTGGCAGCACGTGCAGGGTGTCGGCCGGCGGGCCGATGAGCTCGCGGCTGATATCGGGCTTCCGGACGAGGTCAGGGCGGCGGCGTGGCTCCATGACGTGGGCTATGCGCCCGAGGTTGCGCGGACCGGCTTTCATCCGCTTGACGGGGCTGTCTACCTCTCCGAGCTGGGCGCTCCGGACGAAGTGGTCGGACTCGTGGCATGGCACACGGGCGCGGTGTGGGAGGCCGCGGAGCGCGGTCTGTCGGACCGGCTGGCGCAGATGCCCGAACCGTCGGCGAGCTGGCTCGACGTGGTGACCCTGATCGATCTGGTCACCGGTCCGGATGGTGTCGCCACGACGCCGGAACGGCGGGTGGCGGAAATCCTCGGCCGCTATGACGCATCACATCCTGTGCATCGGGCGGTGAAGTTCTCGGGCCCTGAGCTCCTGGCATCAGCGGCTCGCGCTCGCGCGGCGCTGGGCCTATCCGATGAATGGCCGTTCAGCGCCGCTGAGCGCGTGTGAGAGCCGTAGGCGCATTGATGGGTGAAGGTTCAGGCCGTTGACCTGTTCCGGTGTCAGCCACTCGACCTCGTCGCTCTCGCTGCTCGTGCGACGCTCTCCGCCGATCAGGTGCGCACGGAACGCGATCGAGAACTGCTGGCGCACCTCGCCGTCGTCGTAGGCCATGACGTGGTGGGGGTTGGTGTAGGTGCCAGTGATGGTCTCGACCTCGATGTCATACCCGGTTTCCTCTTTGACCTCGCGGACGACAGTGTCCGCGATGCTCTCGCCGGGCTCATGTCCGCCGCCGGGTAGTGCCCAGCGGTCGTTGTCGGTCTTGTGGATCATCAGCACGCGGCCTTCGTCGTCGCGGACGATCGCCACGACGGAGGGGACGACGCTGTTGATGGCTGGGGCGTTGGGGTCGTCGATGTAGTCGATCCGGGGCATAGGGCCGACGTTACGCGTGCTCAGACCGGTTCGGCACCCTCCCACGTCCGCTCGAACGACTCCATGTAGTGGGCGAAGAGCCGTCCGCCCGGGATGCGGTTGATGTGCATGATCGGTGACTGACCGGCTGGCGCGCCGTAGGCGTGGACGTTTGCCATGAGGGTGTCGTCGAACCGGTAGATGGAGGCGTAGAGAGTGCTGCCGTGCTTGCGCGCCTCGATGCCCTGGTCGCCAAGAACCGGCTTGAGGTAGCTCCAGGTGAGGCGGCATCGGGCACTCAGGAGGTCGTCGATGCCTTCTTCCTCGCCTCGACGTGCGACGCCGGCCGAGTCGGGGTCGCCGAACAGCATTCGGACGCGCACACCGTCGCGGGCCCGTGCGCTGATGCGGGTGCCGAACTCCGGGATGCTGTCGTGGAGGAAGCTGCCCCCGAACGCCAGGAGGTCGATCGACTCCTTGGCGTTCTCGATGAGGTCGATCCAGGTCGAGACCGGGACTGTGGCGCGCGTCGGGTAGAGGTCGACGAACTCCGCGCGTGCGGCCGACTTGGTCCGGGGGTCGGACTCGGTCGACGGCCAGAGGTAGACGTCGGTCTTGCCGAGGACTGCCGCCGTCTTCATGCGATGGGTTCGGTGGGGCGTGCGGTCCTTCGTGATCCAGCGCTCAACAGTCTTGGGGTCGACGCCGACCTCTTCGCCGAGCTGCTGAATCGTTAGCCCCTTGTCGGTCATCGCGGCGCGCAGTCGTTCGTTCGACATGAACCCTCCCAGGGCCGTTCGCGGACGTTTCAACGAGTCTAAGACGTCCCTGAACGTCCCGCAAGGGGGTGTGGTCGTCCCCCGCTCTCGCGGTTTCTTGGTTGTGGGTAGAGCGCCCGGCAAGGAACCGAAGGAGAGCAGTCATGGCGATGCCAAAGCGAATGAGCGTCCCGACCGAGGTCGTGTTCCCGGCAGGGGCCTACCTCAAGGGCGGTGTGGAGCCGGTGGCGGACTTCAACGCGCCGCAGCGTGAGGACGGGTCGCGTCCGCAGCAGTTGGACAAGGACTCGGGTCTGCCGTTGTGGCAGGTGCTGGTGTTCGACTTCGACGAGGACGCGGGCAAGAAGGACTCGGCGGTGACGGTGAAGATCGCCGCGCGGTACCAGCCGGTCCCGCCGGAGAACAAGGGTCCGCTGCCGCTGACGCAGGTGGGGTTCGTGGGCCTGACGGCCCTGGCCTACATCGACGACAACGGGGCACGGCCCCGGATCGTGTGGTCGTTCAAGGCGGCCGACATCTGCGCCCCGGGCCAGGAGGCCGAGCGTGAGGCCGAGCTGAACAAGGCGGCGGCCTGATGCCCGGCGAAGACGCGATCACCTCCGGGGTGGCGGGTGCTGCGGTGCCTGCTCCCTCGGTGGGCGAGCTGCTGACCGTGGCTGCTGATGTGGCGGCGATGGTCGAGGGCCGGACCGCCTATGTGACGGTCTCGACTCACACGGGCATGGTCGCGGTGCACGTGGACGCCCCGGGCGACGCGGAGCACCTGGCCCGCCTGCTCGGGCTGGGCGAGGTGGACTACCACGACGCGACCGGCCCGGACCGTGCGGGCTGCGTGGTCTGGGCTGGGGGCCGCTGGCCCGGGGTGGAGTTCCGGGTCTTCTGCACCTCGGCCGCGCTGGCTCGCCCCGTGCGGGCCTTCCCCCAGCGTGCGGCGGCGTTCGATGAGCCGGTGCCGTTCCTGCTGGGCAAGAACGTGCGCAACCCGCGCAAGCAGGTTGCGGCATGAGCCACGCGGACACCCTCGCGGTGGCGGCCAGCCTGCTCAACCAGGCGGCCGGAACGCTCGGGCAGGCACGCGACTGCTTCAACGTGGTCGACCTGCCCGGCTCGGGCGCGGAGGCGGACCGACTGGCCCGCGAAGTCACCGACCTGGGCCAGATCACCGCTCAGGCGGCCGAGACGGCGCGGGCTGCTGAGCCTCCGCGTCTGCGGATCGTGCCCCCGGACGCTCCGGGCCGCATCTACGGCGAGGGCTACGACGGCTCGTGGTTCGACGAGCGCACTGAGGCCGACAAGCGCGCGGCCCTCGACCGCAACAAGGACAGCAAGCAGGACGACGGGAAGGGGTAGGACTGATGTTCGGACTGGGACGCAAGCAGGACGTGAACGAGGCGGCTACCGAGGCGGTGCGCGCGCTGGAGGTCGCTTCGGAGGCGCTGGCCGCCGCGAAGGACGCCATGGAGGCCGCCCAGGTGCGCGAGTTCCGCGACCTGCGCGACGGGACGTTGCACGCCCGTACCGAGGTCGACGTGCTGTACACGCTCGCCGGGAAGGTGCTGGACCGGCTGGAGGACGAGCAGAGGGCCGGGGGTGAGCGGTGATGTTCCGGCGCAAGCAGGCGGAGGCTCGCCAGGAACAGGCCGTGAGCCTGCGCGGGCAGATGGAACGGGTCCAGGGCGAGGTGGCGCGTCTTCAGTCGATCCTGGCTGACGATGACCGGTTCCCGTACACGGGCGGTCTGAACCTGGGCAGCCACCTGGGGGCTCGGATGGACCTGTTGCGGCAGGCGACCGTGCAGATGGCCGCCGTGGTCGAGGACGTGTGCCGCCACAGCGAGCGTGACCACGAGTGGACGCAGGAGAAGCTGCGATGAACCCCATCGCCACGGTGCGCGAGTTCCGGGCCACAGTGAAGGCTGCTGTGGCCCGGGCTCGGGCCCGCACCCACGCCGCCACCCTCGGCCGCCCCGGCGTCCTCGGTGCGGTCCTGCGGGTCCTGGTCGCGGTCCTGGCCTTCGTGCTGGGCCACTCGTGGATGCTCGTGCAGGCCACGTTCGCCTGGGCGGGCCGTCACCTGCCCCTTTCCGTGTTCGGGCTCGTGCTCGCGTCCCTGCTGTGGTTCGGGCTGGAGGTCTCGGGCTGGCCTGGCTCGGCGGTCACCGGCCCGGTGATCGTGTGGGCGTTGTTCTGGTCGCCCGGCCTCGTGCTGGGCCTGTGGGCCGCTGTGGCTCCTGGCGCGTATCGGCGTTCGCGTCTGCGGGCCTGGTACGTGCGCCGCTGGCTGACCGGTACCCCCGCCCGATGGGGTCGCAAGGGCTCCGAAGCTGTCGGCACGGCTTCCGGTCTCGGGGTGCGTCAGCCTGACGGCGGGGTCCTCGTGCCCGGGATCAAGGTCCGGTTCTCTCCCGGCGCTGCCGTGCTGCGCCTGAACGTCGTGGTCGGGCAGACGGTGGACGACATCGTGCGCGCTGCCTCCCGCATCGCCACGGCCTACGGCGCGCACGGGCACGAGCTACGGCCCGTGAAGCCTGGCGTGGTCGACCTGGTGCTGTTCCACGTGGCGCGCCTGGCTGCCCGTACCGCGGTGATGCCGGCCGAATTCTCCGGTGCGGCCTCGGTCGGCGTCATCCCGGCGGGCGTGCGCCGCGACGGACAGTCCTTGGACCTGATCGTGCGGGGCCGTCATACCCTCGTCGTCGGCGCGACCGGCGCAGGTAAGGGCTCGGTCCTCTGGTCCGTCGCGGGCAACCTCGCCCCGGCCGTCTATGCCGGATACGTGCGCCTGTGGGGCGTGGACCTGAAACAGGGCATCGAGGTCGAGACCGGCCGTGCTCTGTTCGGGCAGGTCGCCTATAAGGCTGCCGACGCGGTGGCCGTGCTGGAAACCCTCGTGCAGATCATGAACGAGCGCGGAGACCTCATGCGCGGCATCTCCCGCAACCACACCCCCACCCCCGACGCACCCCTGCACGTACTCGTGGTCGACGAGCTGGCCGACCTCATGGCCTACTCCGAGTTCAAGCACAAGAACGAGGCCGAACGGCTCCTGTCCAAGCTGCTCACCCAGGGCCGCGCGCTGGGCGTCGTCGTCCTGGGCTGCGTGCAGAACCCCCGGCAGGAGGCGTTGGGCGGCACGCGCGGCCTGTGGCCCCAAAAGATCGCCCTCCGGCTCGATTCCGAGGTCGAAACCGACATGGTGCTTGGCACCGCCGCACCGCTGGCTCCCGCCCACGACATCCCGGCCGACATCCAACCGGGCGGCATCTCCGGCACGGCCGGGACCGCGTACCTCGTGACCGAGGACGGCACTCCGACGCTGTGCCGGTTCGACTACTGGCCAGACCGGCTCATTCACGCCGTCGCGAACCGGTACCCGGCACCCGCCTACACCGACACCCCCGCCCCGGCTCCGGTCGCTGATGCGGCCTCGGCCTGGCTCGCCGCCGGCGGACACCTCCCCGCCCTCGAGGACGCCCCGGCCAACCCTGGCCCGGACGACGACGGGCCGGCCAACGACAACCCGGCCAACGATGCCGCCCCATCGGAGCGGCCCAAGCGCAAGCGCTCGGCACGCAAGTCCACCCGGAACCGCCGCCCGGCCGACGCGACCGCCCAGGCCGTCGACACGGGCACGACCGAACAGGAGACAAGCTCATGAACCGCAACCCTGCCGGGCCCGTGGCCCGCATCGCGGCCGACTCCCGGCCCGTCCTCGTCTTCACCGTCGCCCTGACCGTCGCGGTGGCGCTGGCGTCCTTCGCACTCTCGTTCGCCTCGCTGCGCGATGCCGCGACCTGGGGCCGCGTGCCGGACGCGCTGGCGTTCCTCGTCCCGGTCGTGATCGATGCCTCGGTCCTCGTCTATGGCCTGGTCGCGCTCGTGCTGCGGGCACGGGGACGGTCTTCGGCGTGGGCGTGGACGCTCATGCTCGGGTTCACGATCGTGTCCATCGGCGCGAACGCTGCCCACGCCTACGATGTGCCCGAAGAGGTCAAGGTCCTGGTCGGCGTGGTCCTGGTCGCCCTCGCGCCCCTGTCGGTGCTGACCTCGACACACGCGCTGGCCTCCCTCGTGGTGTCCGATGGTCCGGCCGCTGAGCCGGTCACCGCCCCTGAGTCCGTGCCGGTGGGTGTGGCGACCGTGGCTCCGGCCGCCGAGCCCGAGCCTGAGCTGGTGCCCGCGATCGCTGCTCCTGCCGAGTCTCCCGCTCCGGCCGTCGCGGACCCTGAGCCCGAGCCGGTCCCGGCTCCCGCTCCTGCCCCTGCTCCCGCTCCTGCTCCTGCTCCGGTCGTGAGTCGTGCGCCTCGTGTGGGTCGCCCCGCCCCGGTTGCCCAGGCCACCCTGCCGGGTCTGGACTTCGAGGCTGCGGCGGTGGCGTCATGACCGCCCCCGCGCTGCCCTTGGCGGGTCCGCTGCCCGGCTGGATGGGTGACGGGGCGTGTACTCGTGGCCCGGCTCGCCTGCTGCCCTGGATCGAAGAACCCGGCGTCGCCTCGCCCCTCCAGGTCGCGACCATGGCGCGCATCTGTGCTGGCTGCCCTGTCCGGCTGGCCTGCGGCGTCGAAGCACGGTCCATGACATCCGGGTTCTGGGCAGGCCGCCAACGAGGCACCTCCGAGGTCCTCGAGGACGCGTCGACGTCGGGTGTTCCGGTGCAGGACACCCTGCCGGGCCTGGACCTGGTGGGGGCCGCGTGAACGGGCTCGACCTCCCGGCGGTGGGCCGGTCAGGGTTCCCCGGGTTCGGGCCAGACGCGCCCCTGGACCTGGGGCCCCTGACCGACGCCGAGGTCGGCTCCCTCATCGGCCGACTCCGCAACCGCACCGCCGGAGCGTTCGCTGACGTGGCGGCCTCGGTCGGCTACTGCTCCCACCCTGTCCGGCTGGCCGGGTCCTCGATGACCATCGACCGCGCCACGGGTGAGGTGCTGTCCGAGTACCGGTCCACCGATGCGCCGCTGGGGGAGCTGTACCGGGCGTGTGGCAACCGGCGCGCGGACGTGTGCCCGGCCTGCTCGCGCGTGTACGCCCGCGACACGTTCGAGATGATCCGGGCGGGGGCCGTCGGCGGCAAGACGGTCCCCTCATCGGTGACCGCGAATCCGCTGGTGTTCGCCACCCTCACAGCCCCCAGCGTCGGCCACGTCCACGGCACCCGCACCACGCCGGACGGCTCCCCCGCTCCCTGCCTGCCCCGGGGTCGGGCCAAGCGGTGCCCCCACGGCCGGCCGCTCTCCTGCTGGCGCAAGCACGCCCCAGAGGACCCGCACCTGGGGGAGCCGTTGTGCTTCGACTGCTACGACTGGAACACCGCCGTGGTCTGGCAGTGGTGGGCCCCGGAACTGTGGCGGCGCTTCACCATCACCCTGCGCCGCCACCTCGCCTCGATCCTGGGTGTCCCGGAGTCCCGGCTGCGGGAACGGGCTGCGCTGGAGTTCGCGAAGGTCGCCGAATTCCAGGCACGCGGCCTCGTGCACTTCCATGCCCTGATCCGCCTGGACGGACCCAACACCGCCCCCATCGGCGCGCGCCTGGCCGATGCCGGAAACCCTGCCCCGCTGGACGGGGACGCGCTCAAAGCCGCCGTCGAACACGCCATCACGGCCGTGTCGTTCGAGGCTCCTCCGGTCGATGGTGCCGACGTGCCGCGCCTGCTGTCCTTCGGACAACAGCACGACGTGCGGACCGTGCGCACTGGCCTACCGGACACCAACGACGACGGCGGGAAGCTGAGCCCGGAACAGGTCGCCGGGTATCTCGCGAAGTACTCCACCAAGTCCACCGGCGTCGACCCTGCCGCGCCCCGGCCTCACCTGGCGCGCATGGCACAGACATCCCGCTACCTGGCCGAACGGGCGGTCACGGCCTGCCGCACCCTCGACGGGCCGGACCCGGACGATGACGACGGGTGTTGGTGCGGCACCTGCGCCGACTCCCCCTACCGCCTACTCGCCAAGTGGGCTCGGATGCTCGGATTCCGGGGCCACTTCTCGTCCAAGTCGCGCGCCTACTCCGTCACGCTCGGCAAGCTGCGCACCGCCCGCGCCCGGTACGCGCGCCTCAAGGCCGACGCCGACCGCCGCGGCGTCCCCCTCGACGTCGCAGACCTCGAACGACGGCTGCTCGCGGACGAGGACGACGACACCACCCTCGTGATCGGCGAATGGACCTTCCGCGCCGCCGGATGGGGCTCACCCGGCGACAAAGCCCTCGCCGACGCGGCAGCCGCACGCGCCCGCGAATACGCCCAATGGCAGGCCGAACAGCGCAAGCAGCACACGACGACGGCGTGACAGACACGCGGAAGGGGATGGACCTTTGGAGACCTCGGATATCTCAGACCTGTTGACGACGGACGAAGTGGCCGCGCGGTTCCGCGTGAACCCGTCGACCGTTCGCCGGTGGAGGCTCGACGGCGTGGGCCCGCGTCACGTGAAGATCGGGAGCGTGTACCGCTACCCGACGGCTCTGCTGGCGGAGTGGATCCGGGCGAACGTGGCGGCGAGCGTGCCCGGTGAGGACGCGGCCTGATGACTCGCACTCGGAAGCAGCCGGTGCCGCCCCTCGGCGCGGACGTGCAGGGAGATGTGCGGCCTCGCGAGAGCAAGCGGCTCGGGATGCGGTATCTGGCCCGGGTTCGCTGGACGCACCCGCAGACGCACAAGCGCGAGGAAGCTGGGGCGACCTTCGAGAGCGAGGGTGCGGCCCTTGCGTGGATCGATGAGCAGCGTGCGATCGCTCGTACGGGACAGAACCCGGGCCAGACGTTGGCGGAGTTCATCGATGGTCTCGGTGACCGGTGGGCGCGGTCGATCGATCGGACCTCGACGTTCGACCCCTACTCGGCCGGTCTGCGCCTGCGTGTCGTGCCGGAGCTCGGGCATGTGCCGGTCGGCATGGTCACGGCGGGGCTCATCGATCGGGCGATCGATCGTTGGGAGGGGGCGCACAGTCACTCGACGGTGAAGAACACCGTGGCCGCGCTCGTGCATGTCCTCGACGACGCGGTGCGGGAGGGGCTGCTTCCCCGCAACCCTGCGAAGGATCGCGCTCGGCGCAAGCACTCCGGGCAGGTCAAGGACGGTAATGATGTGAACCCTCGGGACCTTGCGCTGCCTGACGTCGCGACGCTCGATCGTCTTGTCGCCGCGGTGGTGGAGAAGGGTGGTCATCGGTGCTGGGGCGACATGGTGCTGTTGCTGGCGACAACCGGTATGCGGATCAGCGAGGTATCGGGGCTGACTGTTGGCGATGTCGACCTGGCGCGCGGGCTCATCCACGTTCGGCGGCAGACCTATCCCGGTCGTGGCGGTCTGACGACGAAACCGACCAAGGGGCGTCGCTCCCGGGTGGTTCCGATCATCACCCCTGCCCGGACGACCCTTGAACGGCTGACGGCCGGCAAGAAGGCCACGGCTGCTCTGATCGTGGGTCCTCGCGGCGGCACGATCACGACGGCGACGCTCCGGGATGCGACCGACTGGGACAAGCTCGTGGCCCGACTCGGTATCGCCGGTCTTGTCCGGCACGGCCTGCGGCACACGGCGTTGACCTGGATGGCGGACAGCGGCGTGCAGCTGCACGTGCTCCAGCGGGTGGCGGGTCACCAGGACCCGGCCATGACGGCGCGCTACCTGCACCCGGATCACCGGGCCCTGCTCGATGCCGGGGACACGTTCGCCGCGTGGTGGGCGAACCCTGCTCGACAGGGCGGCCTCCCGGCCTCGGACGAACGCTCGGGTCGGACGGCCTGACGCACACCCAGCACGTCCCATCGGGGGCAAGTTGGGGACAAATCCACAGTGGAAACGGCGACACCGGCGGGCATAAAAAACGCCCCTCACCTGGTGTTTCAGGTGAGGGGCGATCGGTCGGGCTGACAGGATTTGAACCTGCGACCCCTTGACCCCCAGTCAAGTGCGCTACCAAGCTGCGCCACAGCCCGTCGGTCTCCCGGACGTGTCCGAGAGTACCCGTTCCGGCCCCGCAGGGCCGACCGAAATACTACCCCACGTCAGGCGCTGTGACGCACTCGGAGTCGGGGTGACGAGGAGCACCTGCGCCGTGGACGTGGTCCGCGGTGCCGCGATCGCCCTCACAGCTCCAGCCGGTAGGCCACCAGCAGGAGGTCGAGCTTGTCGTCCGGGGTCCAGTCCCGTCGTGGATCGCGCTGGAAGCCGAGGCGTTCGTAGATGCGATGGGCGGCGTGCATCCGTGCCTGGCTGCTGAGCACGACGGCGGTCCGCCCGGCCGCCCGGGCGCGGTCGAGGCATGCGCGGGTCAGGGCCTCCCCCACTCCCCGGCGTCGGGCCTCGGGTGCGACGGCGAGCATGCGGATCTCTGCCTCGCCGTCGCGGGCGAGGTCGGACATGCGCCCCGGCTCCGGCACGTAGGTGACGCCGCCGAGGAGGGTTTCACCAGCCTCTGCGCTTTCACCGGCCTCTGCGCTGTCGCCGTCCACGGCGACCAGCACCTCGGCGACGGCAGCCCGCGAGGCGACGTCGCGCAGCCTGGGCAGATACGGGTCCTGCTCGCCGTGGTCGAGGAGACCCTCCCGCAGGTAGGCCTGTGCCGTGAGTTCGCCGAGGATTCCGTGTTCGGCTGCCCCGATGGGGCGGATCGTGAAGTCCACGCGGGCAGTGTCGCGCACGGTCCGCGGCACTGCCAGGGCTTTGCGCCGTGGGGCGGTCAGTTCCCGAAGAGGCGGGCGAAGAACCCGGTTCGCGGCTCATCCTCGTGCCCGCGGCAGCGCTGGCCCGAGGGGACACCCCGCATGACATCATCCACATGCTGGCCGCAACCGGCCCACGTGGTCTTGCCGCAGGTCTTGCAGTCGACAGGTCGACACATTTCAGCGTTCCTTCGTTGAGGGGTTCGGTCGGGGGGTTGGGGTCAGGCCAGGGAGAGGAAGAGCTTCTCGAGCTCCTCCGTCGTGAGGCCGTCACGGTTCTTTCCGGTCTCGGGCCCGGTGACGCACTCCTCCATCGCGGTGGCCACGATGACGAAGCCGGCACGGTTGAGCGCGTGCGTGACCGCTGCGAGCTGGGTGACGACGTCCCGGCAGGACGCGTCGGACTCGACGGCGTCGATCACCGCGTCGAGCTGGCCGCGGGCGCGGCGCAGGCGGTTGACGATGCGGCGCCGGCCGGCTTCGTCGGTGGTACTCACGGGCGGTTTCCTTTCGTGTCTGCCGCTGTGTGCGGGCTCAAGCCTGCGCGGTCTGGTCCTGCTCTGCGAGCTTGGCGCGGACGTCGTCCATGTCCAGGCCCTCGACGGCGTCGATGACCTGTCCGAGCTGGGCACTGCCGAGCGCGCCGGGCTGCGCGAACACGATGATCCCGTCACGGAACGCCGCCAGCGTCGGGATCGAGGTGATCCCGAACCCCGCCGACAGTTCCCGCTGCGCCTCGGTGTCGATCTTGCCGAACACGATGTCGGGGTGGTTCTCGGAAGCCTTCTCGAACACCGGGGCGAACGCCCGGCACGGAGGGCACCAGTCCGCCCAGAAGTCGAGCAGGACGATCTCGTTGTCCGTGACCGTCCGCTCCAGGTTGTCCTTGGTGATCTCACGTGTAGCCATGCCGACAGGATATACCCATGGGGGTATCACCGGTCAATGGTGCGTGGCTCACACCGGGACGATGCCCGTCCGCCCCTCCCAGGCCCCGTGCTCCGACACCGGCCGGAACCGGAACGTCGCGAACTCGTGGTGGAAGTCGCGGCGCCGCCGCTCGGCCATCGCGGCGGCATGCCGGTCCGGAGCCTCGACCGCGGACCGGCCGTGCACCATCTCCTCCATCTCCCGCACCGACCGCCACACGGAGAACGTCGAGATCGTCCGGGCAGGGCGGAAGGCCGCCAGGGCGAGCGTCGTGCCGGGATGGTCACGGACGAGTCGTTCCACGGGCTTGCCCCAGCGCAGGAACCGGGGAACCTCTCCGAGCCGCATGCGCGCCACGGTGACGGCGACGACAGGCTCGTCGCGGCCCCAGCTCCCCGCACGGGCGGGCAGGTCCGGGAGCGCGGCGAGCCGCGACCACCGCCGCAGGAACTCGAGCCGGACGTGCCAGCCCTCGGCCAGCTGCCGCCCCAGGGGATCACGGTCCAGGAACCGCTCCACGGCGTCCTCGTCCCGCCACTGGGCGAACATCGCGACCCGGCGCAGCTGCAGGCGGTCCGGTGAGACCGTGGGCGCGCCGAGCCGCATGAGGGCGAGGCACTCCGCGTGCTCCAGCCCCGGCGTCGTCGTGCCCGACGGCGGCCGCAGCAGCGCGCGGGAGGTCCGGGCCGGAGGGAGTTCTGCCAGGTGGAAGGTGTGGACCGTCACCCGCGGGCTCGCCGGTCGCCGCGGCGTGAGATGGTCCGGCCCAGCCAGACCAGCGGGTCGTAGCGCCGGTCGGCGACACGCTCCTTCATCGGGATGAGCGCGTTGTCCGTGATCTTGATCCCCTCCGGGCACACGTCGGTACAGCACTTCGTGATGTTGCACAGTCCCAGGCCGTGCTCGTCCTGCATCTCGGGGACCCGGTCCGCGACGTCGAGCGGATGCATCTCCAGCTCGGCCACCCGCATGAGGTACCGAGGACCGGCGAACGCCGGCTTGTTCTCCTCGTGGTCGCGCACCACGTGACAGGTGTCCTGGCACAGGTAGCACTCGATGCACTTGCGGAACTCCTGCGAGCGCTCGACGTCGATCTGCTGCATCCGGTACTCGCCGGGCGCCAGGTCGGCCGGCGGAGTGAACGACGGGATCTCGCGCGCCTTGGCGTAGTTGAACGACACGTCCGTCACCAGATCACGGATCACCGGGAACGCGCGCATCGGCGTCACCGTCAGCACCTCGGCGGGATCGAACACGGACATGCGCGTCATGCACAGCAGGCGCGGGCGCCCGTTGATCTCCGCCGAGCACGACCCGCACTTGCCCGCCTTGCAGTTCCACCGCACCGCGAGGTCGGGGGTCTGGGTGGCCTGGAGCCGGTGGAGGACGTCGAGCACCACCTCGCCCTCGTTGGCCTCCACCTCGTAGTCGGCCGACGCGCCGCCGGTGGCGTCCCCGCGCCACACCCGCAGCCGTGCGGTGTACGTCATGGGGTCCCTCCCTGCGGGTGCGCGGTCAACTCGGCCGCGGTGTAGTACTTCTCGAGTTCGGTGAGGTCGAACAGGGCGAGCAGGTCCTCGCGCATCGGCGCGCGCTCGGCCTGTTCGACGGCGACCCGCGGCACGACGACGTCGTCCCGGCCGTCGCGGTCACGTGCGGTCAGCAGCGCCCGACGGCGCCACTCCGGGTCCAGCCCCGGATGGTCGGCACGGGTGTGACCCCCGCGGCTCTCGGTGCGCGTCCGGGCCGACGACGCCACGGCCTCACCCACCATGAGCATGTTCCGCAGGTCCAGCGCCAGGTGCCAGCCGGGGTTGTACTGCCGGTGGCCCTCGACGGCGACGTCCCGCACGCGCTCCCGCAGCGCGCCGAGGCGATCGAGCGCCTCGGTCATCTCGGACTCGGTCCGGATGATCCCGACCAGATCGTTCATCATCCGCTGGAGCTCGGCGTGCAGCGTGTACGGGTTCTCCCCGGCACCGTGGGCCGCGGGTGCGAACGGCGCGAGCGTCATCTCGGCGGCGGCCTCGACGGCCTCCCGCCGCGCCGCGGGACGACGTCGGACCCCGGCGACGTAGTCGGCCGCACCGAGCCCCGCGCGGCGGCCGAACACCAGCAGGTCCGAGAGCGAGTTGCCGCCCAGCCGGTTCGAGCCGTGCATCCCGCCGGCGCACTCCCCGGTCGCGAACAGGCCCGGCACCCGCGACTGCCCGGTGTCCGGGTCGACGTCGATCCCGCCCATCACGTAGTGGCAGGTAGGCCCGACCTCCATGGGCTCGGCCGTGATGTCGACGTCGGCCAGTTCCTTGAACTGGTGGTACATCGACGGCAGGCGACGCCGGATCTCGTCGGCCGGCATCCGGCTGGCGATGTCGAGGTAGACGCCGCCGTGCGGGGAGCCGCGCCCCTCCTTCACCTCGGTGTTGATCGCGCGCGCCACCTCGTCGCGGGGCAGCAGGTCGGGGGTACGGCGGTTGTTCTCCTGGTCCTCGTACCAGCGGTCCGCCTCGTCCTCGGTCTGGGCGTACTGGCCCTTGAACACGTCCGGGACGTAGCCGAACATGAACCGGTCGCCGTCGGCGTTCTTCAGGACGCCGCCGTCGCCGCGCACCCCCTCGGTCACGAGGATGCCCTTGACGCTGGGCGGCCAGACCATACCGGTCGGGTGGAACTGCACGAACTCCATGTCGATCAGGTTCGCCCCGGCCCGCAGCGCGAGCGCGTGGCCGTCGCCCGTGTACTCCCACGAGTTCGACGTCACCTGGAACGACTTCCCGATCCCGCCCGTGGCCAGCACCACGGCAGGGGCCGAGAACTCGATGAAGCGGCCCGACTCCCGCCAGTACCCGAACGCCCCGGCCACGGCGCCGTCGTCGTCCGTGAGCAGCTCCGTGACGGTGCACTCTGCGAACACGCGCAGCCGCGCCTCGTAGTCGCCGGTCTCGGTGTGGTCGGCCTGCTGGAGCGCCACGATCCGCTGCTGCATCGTGCGGATGATCTCCAGGCCGGTGCGGTCTCCCACGTGGGCGAGTCGCGGGTAGGTGTGGCCACCGAAGTTGCGCTGGCTGATGCGGCCGTCCGGCGTGCGGTCGAAGAGCGCGCCCCACGTCTCCAGCTCCCAGACGCGGTCGGGCGCCTCCTTCGCGTGCAGCTCGGCCATGCGCCAGCTGTTGAGGAACTTGCCGCCCCGCATGGTGTCGCGGAAGTGCACCTGCCAGGAGTCGTTGTCGTTCACGTTGCCCATCGCCGCGGCGCAGCCGCCCTCGGCCATGACGGTGTGCGCCTTGCCGAAGAGCGACTTGCACACGATCGCCGTGCGCAGGCCGCGTTCTCGCGCCGCGATGGCGGCGCGCAGGCCCGCGCCGCCCGCCCCGATGACGAGGACGTCGTACTCGTGGCGCTCGGTCTCGGTCACAGCCGGGTTCCTCTCCGATGGCGGGTGGTCTGTCCGATGGCGCCGTCTATCCGATCAGCCGCAGGTCGGTGATGGTCCCGCGCGCGACCAGCATGACGTACAGGTCCGTCGCCACGAGCGTGCCGAGGGTGATCCACGCGAACGTCGCGTGCCGGGTGTTGAGCGCCGACACCCAGGTCCATGCCCGGTACCGCACCGGATGCTTCGAGAAGTGCGTGAGCCGCCCGCCCATCACGTGCCGGCACGAGTGGCACGACAGCGTGTAGCACCACAGCAGCACGACGTTCACCAGCAGCACGAGGTTACCGACGCCGACGACGAACCCGTCCGCCGGGTGCCGGAACGCGACGACCGCGTCGTAGGTGTTGACCAGCGAGATGACCACCGTGAGGTAGAAGAGGTACCGGTGGGCGTTCTGCAGGATCAGCGGGAAGCGGGTCTCCCCCGTGTACGTCGCGTGCGGCTCCGGCACCGCGCACGCCGCGGGCGCGAGCCAGATCGACCGGTAGTACGCCTTACGGTAGTAGTAGCAGGTCAGCCTGAAGATCAGCAGGAACGGGAGGCTGAGCGCGGCGTACGGGATGAGCGGATGGTCCGGGAGGAACATCCCGAAGTGCGCCGCTCCCGGTTCCGACGCGCACCCGAGCGACACGCACGGCGAGTAGAACGGCGTCAGATAGCGCTCGTCGGCGAAGAAGTACTGCTGCTGGAACGCTCGGAACCCGCCGTACACGACGAACGTCAGCAGGCCGATCGTGGTGGCCGCCGGCAGCAGCCACCAGCGGTCCGTCCGCAACGTCCGCGCGCCGACCTCGGCGCGCCCGGGAGCCTCGACCCCTCGCGCGACCGCCGTCACGACCGGTCGCCGTGGTAGCCGCCGAGACCTTCTTCGTCGACGTCGCTCCACATCGCGGAGTCGTCAGGGGTGTCGGGGACGTAGATGGTCTCCTGCGTCCCCGTGCCCGCCGGACGCTCGGGCTCCGCCACCGCGAGCTCGCTCGCGTCGATCTCCAGCCGTTCGAGGTCGTTCATCAGCCGGCGCACCTGGGGCCCGTCGCCGAAGGTGTCGCGCACCTCGGCCACGCTGCGGCGCAACTGCTCGATCGAGCGACGAAGCGTCAAGTACTCGGTGGTCGTCATCCGCACCTCCTCGGGGAAGCACCCCACGCCGTCGGGAGGTGCGTCACACCCGACTTTGCCGCGAACGTCCCGCGAAGGCAAGGGGGCGCGTGGTCCGGATGCGCCGGCGTGCGCCGGAGTTCCCGCACGGATTCATCCGCGGTGCCACTTGCGGATTTCCCGGCGAAGCGGTGAGGTGAGCCCGAGAAGGCGTACGGCGGGCCACCAGCCCGCGCAGGCCAGTGCTCCCCGCCACACCACGATGGGGCGTCCGCATCACGGTTCGGCCCTTCCGCAGATCGTCGCTGGATTCTCCCCCGCGGATCGTGGTTGGATCCTCACGCTCGGCCGTGTTGCTGCAGCGGCGAGCGCTTGTGGGTCATGTCGAGGAGTTGAGGTCCGCTGAATTCGCCAGTCGCCGCGCCACTCCTGGCGCCCGGGCCTGCCCCCACCTCGCCTGAGCAGCCCCTTCCCCAGCACGAGCGGCCCCGGCGCCCGGCCGAGAGGGTTCTCAGCCCGCCCCCGCAGCCTCCCATCCCCCTCAGCAGGATCCTGGAGACGAACCGTGCGGCCTATACGGAACTCGTGGACTCGTACCGCGCCACCGCACATGCCCGCGCTGTCGACGCTCCCGTGCTCCTCGATCCCGTGCTGGCGACCGCTCGCGCGAAGGGCGGTCCGGTCGCCTCCGTGCTCGAGCTCGGGTGTGCCGACGGGGTCTTCACCTCATGGCTGGCACGAGAGGGCCTCACGGTCACTGCCGTCGAGTACTCGGCGCGGATGCGTTGTGCCACACGGCACCGACTTCGCTCCGATGCGGCCCCGCTCGAACGCGTGAAGATGATCGGGCACGAGTTCCACAACGGCGGCGAGCCCTTGCCACCGCTCAGGGGCAGGGTCTTCGACGTCGTCATCGCCATGGCGTTCGTACACCTCTTCCCTGCCGGGACGGATCTGAAGGTGCTCCAGCAGATCGGAAGGCACCTCGCCCCAGGTGGCGTGGCTTTCCTGACCACGACGGTCGAGGAGGAGGACCGGCGTGGTTTCGAGTTCAAGGACGGGCCGCACGGATCCCGCGTCCGCTATCGCAGCCGGTACACGGCGACAAGTTTCATCGAGCTCGTGAACGCTGCCGGGCTCGAGGTCCGGGACAAGCAGTACCAGGTGGACCCACGGGTCGAGGGAAAGACCTGGCTGGACGTCATCGTCGGGCACCCGGGCGACTCGCCCCGGCCGGCGCCCTCCCGGCCGGGCGCCTCTCTACGGGAGCCCGCGATAGACGGCGGTGCGTAGCTCCTTCGCGTACGCCTCCAGTGCCGGCATGCCCAGGTCGGCGGCGGCGGCGATCTCCGCCTCGACGTCGTAGGGCACGCGGACGAACTGGATCCCGAACGGTGCGGGCTCCTCGTTCTCCGGCTCGCCCTCGAGAATCGCATAACTCGGGACGGGCTCGTCGAGCGGGTTCCCCACGCTCCCCACGTTGAAGAGCATGCGGTCCGGCCAGGTCTCGACGTAGGTTCTGTGGATGTCGCCGTATCCGACCACCGTCGGGGCAGGCCCGGGACCGGTCATCGCGGTATTCGCGAACATACCCTCGAATTCCTCGCGGGTATGTGTCTCCCGCACCCGGTGATGCGGGCTCCGGGCCGACGCGTGGTAGAGCCGGATCCGCCGCCCGCTCATCATCAGCTCGTAGCTGAGCGGCAGCGTACGAAGCCATTCCAGCTGGTCCTCCCGCACCTCGTCGCGCCACCAGCGCATCTCCGGCGCGTCGTCGTCGCCGATCGTGTGCAGGAAGTCGTCCCAGTTCCCGCGGATGTTGACGTCGCATTCCTTGTCGCAGCGGTCGACGACGTCCGCGCCCCGCGGCCCCTTGCCCACGAAGTCACCGAGATTGATGATCCGCTCGACGCCCCGCGTGTCGATGTCGCGCAGCACCGCTTCAAGAGCTGTCAGGTTGCCGTGGACATCCGATATCAAGGCAATTCGATCTAAAGACACGCTCTGGATCGTGCCATACGTCACCTCACCGTGTCGCGCTCGTCTCCCTGGCTCAGCGCCGTCGGACGACGCGTCGCGACCACGTCGTAGCCGACGGCCAGCGAGAGCGATCCCAGCACATGCTGCAGGAGAGGCGGGTTCCATTCGTCGTCGTTCTCGTACTGCCGGACGCCGATACCGATCCGCTCCACGCTCCTGCGGAAGAGGTGGAACTCGACGTAGCCCTGCGCCTCGGGTGTGCCGGGGTCGCGGACGGCGCCGCTGTACTGGACGGTACTACCGAACACATGGATCCTCAGCCTGCCGCCGTCGCCCTCGTTGACCTTCGCGGCGATCTGTTCCAGCCGGTCATGGGCCGCGACGACCCGGTCGATGAACCCGACGTCACGGTCGTAGTAGCGCTCGATGTTCGCCGCGATGGCCGGGTGCTCGACCAGCCACACGGGGTCGACCTTGATGACGTCGATGTCGATGTCCCGCGCGACGGTCTTGGCGATGAGGTCCTCGTCATGGGCGAGCGCGGTCATCCCGAAACCGAAGACGACCACGCGTTCTCTCGCCGACTTCCAGATCTCCAGCGACGCGCTCTGATGCTCCCGGTCAGCACTGACCCAGGCGATCCCCCGCAGCTTGCGGAGCTCCGCGGCGAGCCGCCCGCGCTCCTTCTCCGTCCGCTCACGTGCGGCCACCGTCTGGTCGTACACATACGCCACCGCGATCACGGCGAGCGCGACGGTCGTGCACCACACGATCGCGATCGAGACCGCAGGAGGCACGACGTTCGGCATGAAGCTCAGTGCCAGGTTCGCCGCGGCGCCGAACGCCACGACCAGAAGGCTCCGCTGGGTCCATCGCATCCGGATCACCTCGGCTCGCAGGCCTGAGTCCTCTTTTATCCAATGTATGGCAATGGATCGGTAACGTCGAGGAAAGTCGGGCATCTCGGCCGGCGCAGCGACGCCCGGCCCGGCCAACACGAAGGGCCCCGCAGGCTGTGGAACCTGTGGAGCCCTCCGCGATCCGCTGTCTCATTTCGGATCCCGCCGGCACGCATGCCGGAAGTCTGTGGCCAGTGTACAGCGCCGCCGGTCGCGACCTCCCTCACCGACTCACGCGATCTGTCACGCACTCGGAACGGCCGCCGGCGTGCTCGGCCGGGCCGCACGCCGGCGCCCCGCCGCGAGCGCCAGCCCTATCGCCGCCACCGCGACGACGAGCGCCGCCGGGACCGGCACCGCCCCGACGCCCGCGCCCGCGACCAGCGCGGAGAAGAGCGCGGCGCCGACGGCGATGCCGCCGTTGAACAGCACGGGGATCAGCGCGCCCGCGAATGCCCGGCGCTCGGGCCCGGCGAGGCGGAGGATCAGGGTCTGCGCGAGCGGCGGCAGGGCGCCCGACGCGACGCCCCAGGCCGCCACGGCGAGCACGCCGAACGCGGCGCCCGAGTCGATCGCCAGTCCGGCCACGGTCAGCGCGGTCGCCGTGGTCGCCGCCGTGAGGGCCGGCGCCGTCCGCTCCCCGAACCGTCCGGCCAGCGCGACGCCGACGGCGGACGCCAGTCCGAAGACCAGCAGGAGCGACCCGGTCCCACCGGGCAGGATCGCGGCGGGCGCCTCGGCGATACGGGTGATGTAGGTGTAGGCGCCGTAGTGCCCCACGAGGGCGAGGGCGACGAGTCCGGTCACGGCCAGCAGGGGTGCCATGCCGTGGCCGCGCGCCGCCGGAGCCTGGCCACCGGCCGCCGTCGTCGTCCCCTGTTGCGTGCGGGCGGGGGCGACGACGAGCCGTACGGCGACCGCGGCCACTGCGGTCAGGGCGGCGAGCGCCCAGAATGCCGCGCGCCAGCCGGCGGTGTCGGCGACGAGGCGGGCGAGCGGGGTGCCGAGCACCATGCCGAGCGTCGCTCCGCCGAGGACGACGGCGACGGCGCGGGCGAGGTGGCGGTCCGGGACGAGGTCGGCGACGTGCGCGTTCACGGTGGCCCAGAGCAGCCCGACGGCGGCGGCGCCGAGCAACCGGGCTCCGACGGCGACGCCGTAGGCCGGGGCGAGCGCGGTCAGGGCCGACGACGCCGCGAGAACCACGGTGGCCCCGGCGACGACCGTCCGCCGGTCACGGTCGCGGACCAGCCGGACGAGCGGGAAGCTCGCCACGACGACGACCGCTGCCCAGAGCGAGACGAGCATGCCGGTGCTCGACTCGGCGACGCCGAGTCCGATGCTCATGGGGGTGAGGACGGTGGTGGGCAGCATCTCGGCGGTGACCATGAGCAGCGTGGTGCCGCCGAGGACGAGGAGCGAGGGCCACGGCAGCTCTGGTGTCTTCATGTCTGAGACCGTAAACTTTGACATTGATGTCAATGTCAAGCCCGTCGGGACCTGTCGCGGGCCGCGAGGTTCGAGGACGGACGCGAGGTTCGAGGACGGACGCGAGGTTCGAGGACGGACGCGAGGTTCGAGGACGGACCTGGGTGAGGAGTCGAGATGAAGATCGGCGAACTGGCCGAGCGGACGGACGTCGCGCCGCGTCTCATCCGGTACTACGAGCAGCAGGGGCTGCTCACCGCTGACCGCGCGCCGAACGGGTACCGCACCTACGGGCCGGAGCACGTCGAGCGGGTGACCCGCGTGGCGGGCCTCGTGCGCGCCGGGCTCACGACGAAGCTCGTCAAGGTGCTGCTCGACATGGAGGACGCCGCGGCCGCGATGAAGCCCACGTGCCCGCGCCAGGTCGCCGAGCAGCTCGCCGCCGAGCTCGCCGGGATCGAGGACAGCATCGCGTGCCTGACCCGCAGCCGGGACACGATCCGCGAGTTCCTCGCGCGCACCGAGCACGCGGCCCTGCTGAGCGAGGCGGCAGCCCGCTGAGGCGCGCGACAGTCCGCTGAGGCGCGGAGCAGCCCGCTGAGGCGGCGAAATTCCGTTCCGCTTCTCCGCCCCACCGCGCAGGATCGTCCCCATGCAACTCTCCTCACCCGCCACGCGCGACGACGCGATCACGCTGGTCCAGTCACACTCCCCCACGTTCCCCGTCCCGGGGCAGCGGGAACTGTTCGCCGACTTCTCCCTGAACCGCCTGTTCGACCGGGGCGTGCGCCGCCCCGACCTCGTCTGGGCGGTGGAGCCCTCCGGCCCCGGGGACGACGGCGGAGCGCGGGGCCTCGTGGCCGCCCGCCACCTGTCCGACGCCGAAGGGCTGGTCGACCTCTTCGCGTTGCCCGGCAACCCCGCCGTCGTCGACCTCCTCCTCGGGGCGGCGACGGACTGGGCCCGCTCGCACGGCGGCGTCGTCGAGGCGTCCTTCAGCGCACCCGCCGCCCCCGACCCGCTGGCCGTACCGGCGGTGCGGGGCCTCGTCGACGCGTTCGCGCGGCACGGCTGGAAGGTCCTGGTCACGCGCCGGCACTACCACTTCGCGGCGCGCGACGGGATGGCCGACGGCGTCGCGCCCCTCGACCTCGAACCCGCCCGGGACCGCGAGCGCGTCGAGGCGTTCGTCCGGCAGATGATGCCCGGGTCCCTGGACGTGCGCGACCGGGCGAACGTCGCGGCCAAGGGCCTGGAGCGGGCAGCCGCCGACGAGACGGACGACCTGCTGGGAGCCGATCCGATCGAGTGCTTCGGGTTCGCCGTCCAGGACGGCCAGGACGCGGGCCTCGTGGTCCGCCGGGCCCTGCCGAACGGCAACGGCTTGATCTGCCAGGTCGGTGTCGCCGAGTCCTTCCGGGGGCGCGGCCTGGCGCGCCGCCTCGTCGCGACGGCCACCGCCGACCTGCTCGCCGAGGGCTCCACCACCCTCATCGCCGACACCGACGACACGAACGTCCCCATGATCCGCGCCTTCGCCGCCGCGGGCTGGGTGCCCACCGAGTCCCGGATCGATCTGACGCTCGGGTAGACAGCCGCGGTCGGTCACCCGTCGAGTGGTCGGGGACGCGTGCCGGGTCAGCGCCGCACGCCCAGGTCGCGCAGCTCCAGGTTCGCCAGCCTGTGGACCACGTCCTCGTCGCCGGCGCGCCACGCCGCGACCGGGTCGTCCGCGACCTGGGCGAGTTTGCGGACCGGCTGGTTGGCGAGCGCCCGCAGCGCGAAGAGGGCGACGTCTCCGGCGGTGTCCCCGGCCGCGAGCTGTCGAGCGGTCCGCCGCGCGGCACCCGCACGCCGGGCAAATCGGATTCGCAGCGGCAGATAGATCACCGCGACCAGCAGCACCGGGATGAGGAGCACCGCCAGGCCGACCGCGAGCGCCAGGGTCTCGACCGTCTCGACCATCGACGTGCCCGCCGCGGCCAGCCCGTCGGCCTGCTCGGCCATCCCGCCGAACGGCCCGGTGAGGTCGCCGCCGACGAGGGGGACGTCCGCGATCCGGCCTTCCACGTCGCGCAGCTGCCCGGCGATGCCGCCGGCGGCGTCCGCCGTCGCCCGGCCCGGTGCCGCGAGCTCCAGCACGGCTTCCTGGGCGCGGAGCCCGGCCCAGGTCCACGCGCCGATCCATGCGAGGAAGAAAAGGTCGCCGAAGATCTGCCGGGTGCGGCGTGCGGGGGCCGCGGCGTAGAGCGTCATGACGACATGGTTCCAGAATGTCTGGAATCGGCGCACCGGGCCGGGGTGTGGTGCCCTCGTCACATCCGCGAACCCGCGCGGACCGTGACCGGGGAGCCGTCGGCCACGAACGCCGAGACCGGGGGCGCGTTCAGAGCCGCGGTGAAGCGCGGGCCGTAGACGTGGGCGACGTCGCACGTCAGTCGCGCGTCCGTGGCCTGCCAGACATTCCACCGCGGGTGCTCCACCCGGTACTCGACGCAGCCGCCGCCGCGCTGGGCGGCGTAGCCTCAGTAGTGCTCCGTGACGAACTCCTCCTGGGAGCCGGCAGCGGGCGGGCGGGCCTCGCCCGTGGTGGTGGCGTGCAGGCGGTGCCAGGTGCCGCCGTCGTACCAGGCGTATCCGACGAGGCCGGCGGGGGTGACGCCGTCGTCGGACAAGTCGATGCGGTGCCGCATCGGGCGGGAGACGTACCGTTCGCCGTAGGCGATCCGTGCGACGGCGGCCAGCGCCGGACGCGGCACGATCTCCTTGACGAACACGACGCCGCGGCGTGGCCCCTCGGCGGTGTCGCGACGCACGTAGAACCGCAGGTTGATCTCGTCGAAGTCGCGGTGGAACGGCACGGGGACGCCGAGCAGCCGGGTGTCGAGGAACTCGAACCCGACCATGCTGACGAGCGTCCGGCCGTCCCAGGTGTCGAGCACGACGCCGCGCGGCACGAGGGGCCGCAGCACGTCCGGGTCGATGTCGTAGCTCAGCATCACCAGCCGCCGCCACTCGGCGGTGAGGAACGTGCGGGAGCGCGGGCCGCGACGCGCGGTGGGGCCGGTCACGCCCGCGAACCTAGCAGACCGTGCGAGCTGCGCCGACATCACCCGCCGAGCCGCAGTACGAGCCATGTGGCCGCTGTCGAAACGCAGGTTGAATCGTGCCAACCGCTAGTTGGCACGATTCAACCTGCGATTCGCCCGCCGACCACGTCGGCGGCCGCGGTTGGTGGCGGTGGGGACCCGCGAGCCCTCAGAGGGTCCAGTGCTGGTTGGCGCCGCCCCAGCACGAGTACTGGGTGAGCCGGGCGTTGTTCGCGGTCGACTGGTCGAGCACGTCGAGGCACTTGCCCGAGTGGCGGGCGACGAGCTCGACGACGCTGCCGGCGTCGCGCAGCTCCCACTGCTGGTTGGTGCCGCCGTTGCAGGTCCACTGGATGGCGCGGGCGCCGTCGGCGGTCGATGCGGCGTCGACGTCGAGGCAGAGTCCTGAGCCCTGGTTGACGATCTGGTGGTACCCGTTGCCGAGGTCGTTCAGGGTCCACTGCTGGTTCGCGCCGCCGTGGCACGTGTACTGGATGATCTCGGCGCCGGGGTCCGTGGACCCGCTCACGACGTCGACGCACTTGGCGGAGCCCTCGTTCACGATCGCCGTGACGGTGGTGCCGGGGTTGCCGGCGTCCGGGTCGACGTCGTCGCCCCACGCCCAGCGCAGCCGGTTCGCGCCGGACTCGTTGCGGAGCGTGAGCGACAGGTCGCTGCCGCTGCCCTGCATCGCGTACATCGAGTACCAGTCGTAGCCGATGGTGCCGGGCTTGCCGCCGACGGCGGGCCAGTAGGTGCCGCCCATGTCGTTCTCGCGCATGACGTCGGTGACCGCGCGGATGTGGCGCACGAAGTTGTCGCCGCTGCCCGGGTCGCCGTAGTTGCGGCCGTCGTTCATCGGCGCGCCGAACTCGGTGGCCACGGCGCGGCCGGCGCAGTTGCCGAGGCGCTGGGTGACGTGGTTGCGCCAGTTCTCGTAGCTCATCTCGCCGTAGAAAAAGGCATAGTGGTGGAACGAGAGCAGGGTGCCGTCGAAGCGGGAGTCGTCGCACACGTCGCGCAGGTCCTGGCTGTACCCGGTGCCGCCGATGAGCACCCGGCCCGCGGGTGCGGAGTAGTGCTGGTCGAGCCAGTCCGCCGCCACGTCGCGCCACTCGGCGGAGCTGTAGCCGTGCGGCTCGTTCATCGGCTCGAAGTAGACCAGGGAGTTGCCGCCGTACTGGGAGGTCACGGTGGACCACATCGTGTTCCAGGCGGCGTGGTCGGTGACCCGCCCGCCCGAGGCGGCGCCGTCCTCCCAGTAGGCGAGGATGACCTTGAAGCCGCGGTCGGTGGCGGCGTCGACGGCGCCGCGGTACCGGTTCCACCAGTCCGTACCGACGGTGTGGGTGTTGACCGGGAGGCGGACGGTGTTGATGCCGAGCGTGGACTCCATGTCGTCGTAGAGGGCGTTCGCCTTGGCCTGGACGGTGGCGTAGGAGTCGGACTCGGTCAGCCCGTCCACGACGAGCGGCCCGGTGCTGAAGTTGTCGCCCAGCACGGCCCAGTTGGTGCCCCGGAAGTCACTGGTGTCGGCGGCGGCCGGCGGCGCGGCGGCCAGCGCGGCGACCGGGAGGAGGGCGCACGCGGCGAGCATGCTCAGGGCGCGGCGCGGGAACGGGCGCCGGGCGGGCGGACGCGGCAGGCGCGGCGCGGGGCGGTGGTTGCGAGAGGTTCTCATGGTGTCGACCGATCTCGTGCGACTCTGCACGGTAGGGGCTCGAACTCATGATGTCGGCGAGCGATCATGTTAGCGCCAACATCCCGATCAAGAATGACCACCACGACACACCAGGTCAACAGCTCGGCGCAAGGTGATCAGAAGCGATCACGGCCCGCCGGCACTCCATCGCGCCGCCTGTTTCAGCAGGTGCGTCCGCTCGGCGGAGTTGTCGGCGGCCTCCGCGGCGGCCGCGTAGCGGCGTGCGGCCGCCGCCCGCTCGCCCGCCATCTGGAGCAGGTAGGCGGTCGCGGCGTCGTACCGCGGCAGCCCGGGGTCGAGCGACTCGAGGGCCCGCAGCCCGGCGTACGCCCCGTCCACGTGCCCGACGGCGACCGCCCGGTTGAGCTCGGCCACCGGGTTCCGCGGCGCCAGGGCGAGGAGTTCGTCGTACCAGGTCAGGATCTGCGGCCAGTCGGTCTCGGCGGCGGTGCGCGCGTCGTCGTGCAGGGCGGCGATCGCGGCCTGCGCCTGGTACTCGCCCAGCAGGTCGCGCGCGAGCGCACGCTGCAGGATGCCGACGCCCTCGGCGATCATCGCCGTGTCCCACCGCGACCGGTCCTGCCGGTCGAGCGGGACGAGCGCGCCGACGTCGTCGAACCGCGCCGCCCGCCGCGCGTGGTGCAGCAGCATGAGCGCGAGCAGCCCGGCAGCCTCGGGGTCGTCGGGGACGGCGGCGGTCAGCTGACGTGCGAGCCGGATCGCCTCGGCGGCCAGGTCCACGTCGCGGCCGGCCGGCGGCGCGGCGGAGGGGACGGCCGCGCCCGGCGCGGACGCGCCCGCTCGTCCGCCGGGACCCGGTCCGCCCGTGAAGCCCTCGTTGAACATCAGGTAGAGCACCCGCAGCACGGCGGTCACGTCGCCCGGCGCCTCGAAGCGCTCGCCCGCCACGGTGCGTTTCGCGCGCGAGATCCGCTGCGCCATCGTCGCCTCGGGCACCAGGAACGCCCGCGCGATCCGCGCCGTCGTCAGCCCGCCCACGGCCCGCAGCGTCAGCGCGATCGCCGACGCCGGGGTCAGCGCGGGGTGGCAGCAGCGGCTGAGGATCAGGAGCGTGTCGTCGGCCTGCTCGCTCGGGCCCGACGGCGGCTCCAGGCTCACCTTCACCTCGCGCAGCGCACGGGCCGACGCCGACCGGCGCGCGTCCAGGAACTTGCGCCAGGCGACCGTGACGAGCCAGGCCTTCAGGTCGGCGGGCCGGTCGCCGCGATCCGCCCGGCTGCCGGCACCACCCACCATCGCCTCGGCAGGCGCATCGCCGGACGGTACGCCGGCCACCGGGTTCGTGATCGTCGAACCGCCGCGGGGCCTGCCCGCGAACGCGTGTGCACCGGGGCCGCCGTCGTCCACGACCTCGTTCCCCCAGCGGCGGACGGCCTCGACGAGGGCGTCCTGGACGGCGTCCTCGGCCGCCGCGAAGTCGGCTCCGCGGCGGACGAGGACGCCCAGGACCTGCCCGGCCAGCTCCCGGATCACTCGACCACCGGCGGGTCGGCGAGGAAGGGACGCACCTCGATCCACTCGTGCAAGGGCTTGCCGTCCTTGCCCGGCGCCGACGACAGGTAGGCCGCCGCCTCGTGCGCCCGCTCCTCGGAGTCGACGTCGATGACCATCCAGCCCGCGATGAGGTCCTTCGTCTCGGCGAAGGGTCCGTCCGTGGCGGGCGGGCGCCCCTCGCCGTCGTACCGGACGAAGGTGCCCTCCGGGGAGAGGGCCTGGGCATCGACGAACTCGCCGCGCTCACGCAGGTCGTCGATGACCTTGCCCATGAAGGCGACGTGGGCGTTGATCTCCTCCGGCGTCCACCGGTCCATCGGGGCCGAGAATCCCGGGTGCGCCTCCGGGCCGCCGCGGTAGTGCTTGAGCATCAGGTACTTCATGGTTCCATCCTCCGGTCTCGAGCGGCGCGTGTCGCCGCCGACACCCCTGGGACGGTGCCGGCGGGGAGATCTCGACATCCGCGGCGGAACTCTCCTCAGACGCTGCCCGACGAGGGCTCGCCGTCGTCGGGCGCGGGGGCGGGCGTCGGCTCGCCGTCGTCGGACACGGTGGCGCGCGTCGGTTCGCCGCCCGGCCGCGGCGTGGCCCCCGCACTGCGGTGCGGGAACCGTCTCCGAGCCGCCAGATCCGCGAACTGCGCCTCCAGGGCAGCGACTCGCTCGTCGCGCAGCCCCTTGACCAGGCTGAACATCATGAGGAACACGAGAAGGAAGATCGGCAGTCCGATGACGGTGATCACCTGCTGCAGAGCCCCGAGCCCGTCCTGGCCGGTGACCCCACCGAGGATGATGAGCGACGCCGCGAGCGCACCCTCGCTGATGCCCCAGAAGACGCGCTGCCGCACGGGGCCGGCGTCGGTGCTGCCCACGCACAGCATGTCGACCACGAGGGAGGCGGAGTCGGACGACGTCGCGAAGAACAGCGCCACCACGATCACGGCGATGCCCTGGACGAGAGTCGCCGCCGGGAAGTTCTCGAAGAAGGTGAACATCGCCAGGGCGACGTCCTGGGAGACGGCCTCGGACAGCTCGCCGCCGCTCCCGTCGATGCCGTCGATGCGCATCGCCGACCAGCCGAAGATCGCGAACCACACGAGCGTGAACAACGACGGCGCGACCAGCACCCCGCCCACGAACTGCCGCACGGTGCGACCGCGGGAGATCCGCGCGAGGAAGACGCCCATGAACGGCGCCCAGGTGACCGTCCACGCCCAGTAGAAGACGGTCCAGCCGCCCTGCCAGCCCCAGCCGCCCTCCTTGGTGAACTCGGCCATCGAGTCGTTCCAGAACGCCAGGCCCACGAGGTCCTGCAGGTAGAGGCCGAAGCTCTCGAAGATCTGCCGCAGCAGGAACACGCTGTCCTGGAAGAAGACCAGCACGAAGATCATCAGCCCCACGGCGAGCAGGATGTTGATGTTGGACAGCAGCTTCACGCCCTTGTCGAGCCCGGCGACGATCGAGGCCACCGCCGTCGCGGTGAGCACCGCGATGATCCCGACCTGCAGCCAGGTGCTGTTGGGGACGGCGGGCACGAGCGCGTTGATGCCGGCGCCCACCTGCGAGGTGCCGAGGCCCAACGAGACCGCGAGGCCGAACAGCGTGCCGAGCACGGCGAAGATGTCGATCGTCTTGCCGATCGGGCCGTGGATGCGTTCCTTGAGGAACGGGTAGAACACGGAGCTGACCCGGAGCGGCAGCTTGTACCGGTAGACGAAGAACCCGAAGGCCAGGCCCGGCAGCGTGAAGATCGCCCAGGTGTGCAGGCTCAGGTGGTACAGCGAGATCGACATCGCGTCACGCGCGGCCTCGACCGAATAGGGCTCGACGTCGGCGAACGGCGGTGTGGCGAAGTGCGACATCGGCTCGGCCACGCCCCAGAACATCAGGACCGTGCCGATGCCGCCCGCGAACAACATCGCGAACCAGGACATGTTGGAGTACTCGGGTCGGGAGTCGTCCCCGCCGAGACGCAGGTGGCCGTAGCGACTGAGCGCCACCGCGGCGAGGAAGACGAGCCATACGGTCACGCCGAGGATGAAGAACCATCCGAGGTCCGTGACGATCTGGTCCCGCAGCCTCCCGAAGGCCGTGCCGATCCGGTCCGGCAGCAGGAGCAGCAGGAGCAGGAACAGCACCATGAGCCCTGCCGACACGAAGAAGATCGTCGGGTTGGTCCGCAGCCCCAGCTTCTTCGCGAGGGCGTCGAGTGTGCGCTCGATCATGGATCGACCTTTCTCACTGATCGCGCCGGCAGGTCCCGGCGTTCCGGCAGCGCACCAGCCTGGCAGGACCTGAGTGGTTTGTCGCGCGTTTACCGGATCTCCGCGAGTCGCCCGGGGACACGCCACGACGCGCGAGAAACTCGCTGCCCATGGTGGCGCTTCGACGGGAAACTGTCGCCTTTTTGCTGTTTCGTGTCGCGGTGTCCGGTTCACCGTGCCACGATCAATGGCATGCGCGCAGGGCAGGCTCCGGGAAGCGCGTCCGACACCAGCGAGCACCACGACGTGGCACTGACCTGGGAGGTCGGTATCGACGTCGGCGGGACCGGATCACGGTTGCGCGGTGCGCCGAGAGGGCCGGGCGCCGGATCGATCGAGCCCGTCGACATCACCGGCGACCCCGTGCGCGTCGTGTCGCGCAGGTCCGACGCGCCCGACGTCCTCCGCGACCTGTGCCGCCGGTTCACGGAGCAGGCCGGGCCGGGTACGACGACGGCGGCCGCCGCCGTCGGGATGCGCGGCCTGCGGTCCATGACGCTCTCGCGCACGCTCAACCCCTACCACGTGCACGACGCGCTCAGCGAGACGCTCGGCACCGGCCGGACCGCCGTCGCGAGCGACACGATCACCGCCCACCTCGGCGCGCTGCGGGGGCGCGGCGGCGCCACGCTCAACGTCGGCTCGGGAGCGGTCGCGATCGGCGACGACGACCTGGGTCGCCTGCACATCGCCGATGGGCTCGGCCCGCTGATCGGCGACAACGGCGGCGGGTCGTGGATCGGCGAGGAAGGGCTGCGGGCGGCGGCCCGAGCCAGCTACCACGACACGCGCGGCTCGAAGCGGCTGCTCGACGAGGCGACCGCGACGCTCGGCCCCCCGGAGACCTGGGAGTCCCAGCTGCGCGACGCGCCCGACCGGGTGCGGGTCCTGGCCGAGTTCGCGCCCGCGGTGGTGCGCGCCGCGGCCGACGGCGACGTCGTCTGCCAGACGATCCTGGCCGGCTCCGTCCAGCTCCTCACCGACTGCCTCGCGGCGGTCCTCGGCAGGCCCGGGGTGCGGCAGGTCGCCGCGACCACCGGCCGCCTCATGGCGGTGGGCTCGCCGCTGCGGGACGCCGTGCACGGCCTCATGCCGGTCAAGCGGGTCGGCGTCGAGCTCGTCGACGCCGCCGGAAGCCCGCTCGACGGCGCGCTGCTGCTCGCGCGGCGCCTCGTGGAGGACCCCGAGTTCCCGTCCTACCGGCCGCTGCTGACGGTGCGGACGGCGGAGCGGCTCGCCCCGCTCAGCGCTTCGGCCTGTCCGTGACCCACAGGTGGATGGTGCCCTCGGCGACCACGGTGCCGTCGTCGCGGCGGGCCGTGACCGTGACGGGGACGTCCGGGGAGCCGGCCAGCCAGTGCGCCGGGTCCGACTCGGCCGTGCACGTGATGTCCGACGTCGACTTCGCCGTGTACGCGACCTCCATGCCCTTGGGCAGCCACCGCTTGGAGTCCGGCACGGTGGCCTCGGCCATCGCGCCCATCGCGGCCTCCAGCCCGTTGCACACGGCGATCGCGTGCACGGTGCCGATGTGGTTCAGCACGCCGCGCCGCTTGCGGATCACCAGCTCGCCGAATCCCGGCCGCACCTCCGTGAACCGGGGCCGGATCGTCCGGAAGTACGGCACCTTGAGGCCGTAGCCGATCCCGAAGATCCGCTTGCCGAGCGGCCTGCCGGCCAGCTTCTGCCACATCGTGTACACCTCTGTCACGAGGCGGACTCTACCGTGATTGCGGGCGGAGTCAGTAAGGGGCCGTCGTCAGGATTCCGGCGCGAGGTCCAGGACGGTGGCGTCGTAGGCCCGCACGAGATCGTCCGCGCGGACACGCACCGCGTGATCGGGACTGCCCGAGCCGAGCACGATGTCGTGCCCGAGGATGCGGCGGTCCGCCAGCACCGGGAAGGCGGTGCCGGCCCCGAGCGGGGTGATGGTTCCCACGCGGTACCCGGTCGCCTCGTAGGCCTCCTCCGCGCTGGGCAGCCGCACGCGGTTCACGCCCAGCGCCGCGCGCAGCTTCGGCCAGGAGAACCGCTCCTCCAGCGGCACCAGCACGAAGACGAACCCCTCCCGCTGGTGCAGCACGATCGTCTTGACGGGGACGAGCCCGTCCGTGCCGGTCCCCCCGTCCGGATCAGCTCGGCGGGGGCGCAGCGTCACGTCCAGCCCGCGAGCCGCGGCGTCCGCCAGGGCGGGCTCGGGAGGCGTCGTGGAAGTCATCCGGCGGGGCCTTTCTCGACGGCGGGCAGGGGGGACGGAGCGTCGTCCCGGGGACCGGGCACCCCCGCGAGCCCGAGCACCGCGCACTGCTGGACACGGCCCGAGGGACGTGTCAGCCTGCCCGCATGGAATCGCGTACGACGTCGAGGCAACGCCGGCTCTGGGAACGCGCCGCGCCCGGCTACGACCGCAGCATGGTCTGGTTCGAGCGTAACCTGCTGCGGGACGGCCGCGGCTGGCTCGGCGAGCGCACCCGCGGGAACGTGCTCCTGGTCGCCGTCGGCACCGGCCGCGACCTGCCGTACCTGCACGACGACGTGACCTCGGTGACGGGCATCGACCTCAGCCCGCCCATGCTGGACCAGGCCCGGCGCCGCGCGGCCGCGCTCGGCCGCGACGCCGACCTGCGCGAGGGCGATGCCGAGAACCTTCCGTTCGGCGACGCGTCGTTCGACACCGTGACCTGTGTGCTCTCGCTCTGCACCATCCCGCGCCCGGAGGTGGCGCTGGCCGAGGCGAAGCGCGTCCTGAAACCCGGCGGGCGCCTGCTGCTCCTGGACCACATCGGCAGCACCTGGCCGCCGGTCCGCCTGGGCCAGTGGCTCGTCGAGGCGATCACGGTCCCGAGCTCGGGCGAGCACTTCACCCGCCGCCAGCTCGGCACGGTGCGCGACCTCGGTCTCGAGGTCGTGGAGAGGGACCGCTACGGGATGGGGATGGTCGAGCGGGTGCACGCGGTCAAGCCCTGACCGTCTCCAGCACGCCCGCGCCGTACTTGGCGAGCTTGCTCTCGCCGACGCCGCTGATCCCACCGAGCTCCTCCAGGCTCGCCGGGCGGGCCGCGGCGACGGCCCGCAGGGTCGCGTCGTGGAAGACGACGTACGCCGGCACGCCCTGTTCCTTCGCGACACCGGCCCGCCAGGCACGGAGCCGCTCGAACAACCCGGTGTCCTCGGCGGACAGCTCGAGGTCCGGCGCCGGCTTCTTCTTCGCCTTCGCCGCCGCCCGTGCCCGGGTCCGCTCGGGGTCCCGCCGCAGCCGCACCTCACGCCGTCGTCCCAGCACGTCCGCGCTGCCGTCGGTGAGCAGCAGCGTGCCGTGGTTCCCCTCCACGGTGAGCAGGCCCTGCGCCAGGAGCTGGCGCACCACGGTGCGCCACTCCCCCTCGCCCAGGTCCTCGCCGACGCCGAACACGGTGAGGCTGTCGTGCCCCCACTGGTTCACCTTGGGCGTGGCCTTGCCCCGCAGGATGTCCACCACGTGCCCGACGCCGAACCGCTGGTTGCGCTCCCGGTCCAGCCGGTACACGGCCGAGAGGAACTTCTGGGCGGCGACCGTCCCGTCCCAGGACTCGGGCGGGGCGAGGCAGGTGTCGCAGTTGCCGCACGGCTCCGCCGCCTGCCCGAAGTAGTTCAGGAGCTGCACGCGGCGGCACTCGACGGTCTCGCACAGCGCGAGCATCGCGTCGAGGTGGGTCCCGAGGCGGCGGCGGTGCGCGGCGTCGCCGTCGGAACCGGCGATCATCTTGCGCTGCTGGACGACGTCGGACAGCCCGTACGCGAGCCACGCCGTCGACGCCAACCCGTCACGGCCCGCGCGTCCGGTCTCCTGGTAGTAGCCCTCGACCGACTTGGGCAGGTCGAGGTGGGCGACGAAACGGACGTCGGGCTTGTCGATGCCCATCCCGAACGCGATCGTGGCGACGATGACGAGGCCGTCCTCGCGGAGGAACGCCGCCTGGTTACGCGCCCGGACCTCCGCCGGCAGACCGGCGTGGTACGGCAGGGCGCGGATGCCCTGTGCCGTGAGGAACTCGGCGGTCTCCTCCACCGAGGCGCGCGACAGGCAGTAGACGATCCCGGCGTCGCCCGCGTGCTCCGTGCGCAGCAGGTCGAGGAGCTGCCGCTTCGCGCCGTCCTTCGGCACGATGCGGTACTGGATGTTGGGCCGGTCGAAGCTCGCGACGAAGTGCCGCGCGCCCGTGAGGTCGAGGCGCGTGGCGATCTCCTCGCGGGTGGCCTGCGTGGCGGTCGCGGTGAGGGCGATGCGGGGCACGTCGGGCCAGCGCTCGTGCAGGCGGGAGAGTTCCAGGTAGTCGGGCCGGAAGTCGTGGCCCCACTGCGAGACGCAGTGCGCCTCGTCGATCGCGAACAACGCGATCTCGCCCCGCTCCAGGAGCCGCACGGTCGCGTCGAGGCGGAGCCGTTCCGGGGCGAGGTACAGCAGATCGAGCTCCCCGTCCGTGTACGCGCGCTCGACGGCGCGGCGCGAGGCGGCGTCCTGCGTGGAGTTGAGGAACCCGGCCCGCACCCCGAGCGCGTCGAGCGCGTCCACCTGGTCCTGCATCAGCGCGATCAGTGGCGAGACGACCACGCCCGTCCCCCGGCGCACCAGCGACGGGATCTGGTAGCACAACGACTTCCCGCCACCCGTGGGCATCAGCACGAGCGCGTCCCCGCCGGCGACCACGGTGTCGACGATCTCCCGCTGCCCCGGGCGGAACTCCGCGTAGCCGAACACCCTGCGCAGGGTGTCGAGGGCGGGATCGACGGCGGTATCGGGAGAGGTAGCGGCGTCGGCGAGAGTCACGGCGGCCAGTCTAGGAACCATGGCCGACACGGGTCGCCCCGGCCGCGCGAACCTGTGGACGACCGCGCCAGGGACGCGGCCCGGGAAAGGGGGGCATCATCGGATGATGACCGCCGACGAGACCCCCGATCCGGATCGCCCCCGCCCGATCAGGCAGGAGACTCCCGCCCAGCGCGCCGACCGCAACTGGGTCGAACTGCTCCAGGAACTGCGTGTCCTGCAGACCGGCGTGCAGGTGCTCACCGGCTTCCTGCTGATCCTGCCGTTCCAGGCGGAGTTCGAGAGCCTGGACACCTACCAGCGCACCGTCTACCTGACCCTGCTCGTCACGTCGGTGCTGGCCACGACGCTGCTCACGGCACCGGTCTCCCTGCACCGCGCGCTGTTCCAGCGCCATCTCAAGATCCCCGTCGTCGGTACGGGCGACCGCCTGGCGCGGGCCGCGCTCGCGGCGCTCGGCCTGACCCTGACCGGGACCGTCCTGTTCGTGTTCGACGTGGTCGTCGGCCGGGTGTCCGGGGTCGTCGCCGGTGGTGCCGTGCTCGTCGTGATCGTCGCGCTCTGGGTCCTCGTCCCGGCGTGGCTGCGCCGGCGCGCCGACCCGGTGACGTGACCGCGGGCGCTGCCCGCCACCGGCGCTCCGTTACCGTGTCCCTTGTGACCGAGACGAGCCCGCAGACCGGCCCCGCGCTCTCCGTACGGGCCGCCACCCTGGCCGACGTCGAACCCCTGGTCGGTCTCGTGACCGCCGCCTACCGCGGCGACGCCAGCCGCGCGGGGTGGACCACCGAGGCCGACCTGCTCGACGGAGCCCGGATCGATCCCGCCCTCCTGCGCGCGGACATCACGCGCCCCCACAGCAAGGTGCTCGTCGTGGACGACACCGTGAGGGACGCCGCGGGCGGGTCCGTGCTGGCGTGCGCGCACGTCGCGGTCGAGGACGGCGCCGGGTACTTCGGGATGTTCGCGGTGCGGCCCGACCGGCAGGGTGGCGGCGTCGGCCGGGCGCTGCTCGCCGAGTCCGAGCGGGTGGTCCGCGACGAGTGGGGTCAGGCGCTCCTGCGGATGAGCGTCATCGACGCCCGCGCGGACCTGATCGCCTGGTACGTCCGCCGCGGCTACGTCCGCACGGGGCGTCTCAAGCCGTTCCCCTACGGCGACGAGCGCTTCGGTGTCCCCCAGCGGGACGACCTCAGGTTCGAGGTCCTGGAGAAGCGCCTCTGACGCCCCGGTCTCAGCGGCGGCGCTTCTCGCGGACCCGGACCGAGATGTTGATCGGGGTGCCCTCGAAGCCGAACGTCTCCCGCAGCCGGCGCTCGATGAACCGGCGGTACTGCGCCTCCACGAACCCCGTGGCGAAGATGACGAACCGCGGCGGGCGGGTGGAGGCCTGCGTGGCGAACAGGATGCGGGGCTGCTTCCCGCCCCGCAGGGGGTGCGGGTGCGCGGCGACGAGCTCGCCGAGGAACGCGTTCAGCCGGCCGGTCGGGATGCGCATGTCCCAGCTCGACAGCGCCTGCTCCAGCGCGGGGACCAGCTTCTCCGTGTGCCAGCCGGTCGCCGCCGACACGTTGACGCGCGGCGCCCAGGCCACCTGGCCGAGGTCCTTCTCGATCTCCCGCTCCAGGAACGGCCGACGGTCCTCGTCCATGAGGTCCCACTTGTTGTACGCCAGGACCAGCGCCCGCCCGGAGTCCACCACCTGCGACAGGATCCGCTGGTCCTGCTCGGTGAGCGGCTCGGAGGCGTCCAGCAGCACGACGGCTACCTCCGCCTTGTCGATCGCGGCCGCCGTGCGCAGGCCGGCGTAGAAGTCGGCGCCCTTGGTCAGATGCTGGCGGCGCCGGATGCCGGCGGTGTCCACGAACCAGTACGGCACGCCCTTGATCTCGATGAGCTCGTCGACCGGGTCGCGCGTCGTGCCGGCGATGTCGTGCACCACCACGCGGTCCTCGCGGGCGATCTTGTTCAGCAGCGACGACTTGCCCACGTTGGGCCGCCCCACGAGCGCCACCCGCCGCGGGCCGGCCGGCCGCGCCTCGCCGTGCTCCGACACCTCGGGCAGCGCGGCCATCGCGGCGTCGAGCAGGTCGCCCGTGCCCCGCCCGTGCAGGCCGGACACCGGGTGCGGCTCCCCCAGCCCGAGCGCCCACAGGTAGGCCGCGTCGGCCTCGCCCGCGGCGCCGTCCACCTTGTTGGCGCACAGCACCACCGGCTTGCCGGACCGCCGCAGCATCTCGACGACGCGCTCGTCCGTCGACGTCGCGCCCACCTGGGCGTCCACCACGAACAGGACCGCGTCGGCGAGCGACACCGCGACCTCGGCCTGCGACGCCACCTTCTCCTCGATCCCGGCGACGTCGACCTCCCAGCCGCCGGTGTCCACGAGCGTGAACCGGCGCCCGGCCCACTCCGCCGGGTACGACACGCGGTCCCGCGTGACGCCGGGCTGGTCCTCGACCACTGCCTCGCGCCGCCCCAGGATCCGGTTCACCAGCGTGGACTTGCCGACGTTCGGCCGGCCGACCACCGCCAGCACCGGCAGGATCTCCTCCGGTTCGGGCTCCTCGTCGGCCCACTCGGTGTCGAGGAGCGCCGCGTCCTCCTCGTCGAGCTCGAACTCCTCGAGCCCGGCCCGCAGCGCGCGCTCGCGCGCGACGTCGTCCTCGGTCTCCGTGAGCTCCGGAGTACCGGGGACGACGCCGGGCGTGGTGGCGTCGTCGGGCTCGCCGGCCTCGTGCGGGTGTTCGGCCAGGCGCAGGTCGTCGGTCATTCGCTCATTCTCTCAGGAGTGGAAACGGGCGCGGACCGCAGACCGGTGACCTCGGCGACCACCGCGAGCACGGCCTCCACGGTCTGTTCGAGGTCCAGGTCCGAGGAGTCCACCGTCACGACGCCGTCGGCCGCGACCACGAACTGCGAGACCGTCGAGTCGTCCCGGTCCCGCCGCAGCACCTGGTCCTTCGTCGCCTCGACGGCCGTCGCGTCGGCCGCCCCGTGCACGTCCAGGGCGCGGCGCCGCAGCCGCGCCTCCTCGCTCGCGGTCAGCAGGATCCGGACGTCCGCGTCGGGCGCCACCACCGTGGTGATGTCCCGGCCCTCCGCGAGGATCCCGCGCCCCCCGGAGAAGCCGCCGGCGCGTTCGGCGTCGATCGCCGCGCGCTGTCGCCGCTTCAGCTCGGCCCGCACGTCGAGGTTCGTCGCCACCGTCGAGACGGCCTCGGAGACCGCCGTCGTCCGGATCTCCCGCGCGACGTCACACCCGTCGAGCGTCACGCCCGGAGCGCCGGGGTCCACCCCCATCTCCAGGGGCATCGCGGCGACGTCCGCGGCCACCGCCGCGACGTCGGACAGGTCGGTGCCGCGGCGCGTGCTCCACACGGTCGCGGCCCGGTACATGGCGCCCGTGTCCAGGTACGCCAGGCCGAGCCGGGCGGCGACGGCCTTCGACACGCTCGACTTGCCCGACCCGGACGGACCGTCCACGGCGATGACGACCGGAACGGGGGTGGGGGTGCTCACAGGGGTGGTCTCCTTCTGCTCCATCTGGTCCTCGCGACGTTCGGCTCGGGCCGTCACATCTCCACGTCCGACATCAGCTGCCCGAGCTCGACCCGGCCCAGCACGCGGGTGCGCCCCGGCTTCAGGTCCCCGAGCCGGATCGGTCCGATCCGCGTGCGCACGAGCCGTACCACCGGCCGCTCCACCGCTTCGAACATCCGCCGCACGATCCGGTTGCGGCCCTCGTGCAGCACCACCTCGAGCAGCGTCGCGTCCGGGACCTCCTGCAGGATCTTGACCGAGTCGACGCGCGCCGGACCGTCGTCGAGCTCGACGCCGCGCGTCAGCTCCTTGACGATCCGCGGGTAGACCGGGCCGCCCTCGACGGTCACCACGTACGTCTTCGGGATCTCGTACCGGGGGTGCGACAGCCGGTTCGCCAGCTCGCCGTCGTTCGTGAGCAGCAGCAGCCCTTCGCTGTCCGCGTCCAGGCGGCCGACGTGGAACAGGCGCTCCTCGCGGTTCCTGATCAGCTCGGCCACGGTCGGGCGGCCCTGCGGGTCGTGCATGGTGGACACCACGCCGTGCGGCTTGTGCAGCGCGAGCGTGACCTTGTCCTGGTCGAGCTGCACGCGCAGACCGTCCACGTGGATGACCGCGGTGGCGGGGTCGACCCGCACCCCGAGCTCGGTCACCAGCGTGCCGTCGACCTCCACGTGCCCGCGGTCGATCAGCTCCTCGCACGCGCGCCGCGAGCCGAAGCCCGCCTGGGCGAGCACCTTCTGCAGCCGGACGCCGTCCGCGACGTGCACGTCGCGCGGCGGCTCGGAGGCCGGGGGACGACGGCGGCCGGCTGCGGGCCGGTCCTGGGCGCCCGGCTGGCGGCGGCCCTGCGAGCGCCCCTGTCCGGCGCGGTTGGCGGCGGCACGGTTCTGGTTGTTGCGGCGGCTCCCGCCGCGGCTGTGCTGGTTCATCGTTCCTTCGGTGTACGTGCTCGGTGACCGCTCCTGCTGACCGGTCTCTGTTCGGCGGTGGTGCCCGGCCGGCATCTCCCGTGCGGCTGGCTCAGTCCAGGCCTTCGAGCGTGTCCAGGTCCGGGAGATGCGGGGCGAGCGGGGGCAGCTCGTCGAGCGAGTCGTAGCCCATCCGCTCCAGGAAGTATCCCGTGGTTCCGAACAGGACCGCACCCGTGGCCGGGTCCTGCTCGATCTCGGCGATGAGGCCGCGGGTGAGCAGCGTCCGCACCACGCCGTCGACGTTGACCCCGCGCACCGCGCTGACCTGGCCTCGGGTGACCGGCTGCCGGTAGGCGATCACGGCGAGCGTCTCCAGCGCGGCCTGGCTGAGCTTGGCGGTCTGCCCGTCGAGCACGAACCGGCCCACGACGTCGCCGTGCGCGGTCGAGGAGTAGATCCGCCAGCCCTCGGCGCCGCGGCGCAGCTCGAACCCGCGCGGCCGGCCCCCGAGCTCGCCGCGGTACTCGTCGGAGATCTCCTCCAGCAGGTCCCGCACCTGCACGGACGGCAGGCCGAGCGTCGCGGCGAGCCGCTCCTCGGGTACGGGCGCGTCGGCGACCATGAGCACGGCCTCCAGGGCCGCGCGCGCCCCGCCGGGGAGTTCCTCGACGTCGACGAGGGGCAGTTCCTCGGGCACGGCTTCGCCCGTGCCGGCCGGGATCCCGGTGGTGGTCTCGGTCGTCTCCCGCACCTCGGTCATGTCGTCTCTCCCTGCGGCATGTCGTCCTCGTCGAACTCGCTGGGGCCGGCGGCGGGGTCGAGGTACGTGGCTCCGTCACTCGGCCCGGCCGCCCAGCGGATCGTGAGCTCGCCGAGCGACGCCACCTGCTCGAAGCTGACCAGGCGGTCCCGGAAAAGCTCCAGCAGCGCGAGGAACCGGGCCACGACCACGATCCGCTCGGCCCCCGCGGTGAGCGCGCGGAACGTCACCACGTGTTCGGCCCGCAGGCGGCGCACGATCGTGCCCGCCTCCTCCCGCACGCTCACCGCCGGCGCGTGCAGGTGGGTGAGGGACACCTCGGGCGGCGGCTTGGGCTGCAGGGCCTTCGCGGCCAGCGCCGCGAGCCGCTGCCCGTCCACGGTCCACCTGAGGTCGGGCAGGAGTGCCGTGAGGTGGGGTTCCAGCGGCGCCAGACGCGGCACACGACGGGCCGCGGTCGCCATCCGCTCGGCGAGCAGCGCCGAGATCTCCTTGTAGGCGCGGTACTGGAGCAGCCGGGCGAACAGCAGGTCGCGCGCCTCCAGCAGCTCCAGGTCCTCGAGGTCCTCCTCGACGACGCCGGGCAGCAGGCGGGCGGCCTTGATGTCGAGCAGGGTCGCGGCGACCACCAGGAACTCCGAGGCGACGCCCAGGTCCCAGGACGGGTGGTCGTCGCCGCGGTCGGCGGCCTCCCGGGCCGCCTCCTCGGCGGCCCGGATGTGCGCCACGAACTCGTCGGTCACGGCCGCGAGCGCCACCTCGGTGACGTCCATCTCGTGCTTGGTGATGAGGCTCAGCAGCAGGTCGAACGGGCCGGTGAAGTTGTCGAGGTGGACCTCGAAGCCGCCGGCGGAGCGCTTCGGGACGGGGCCGTCGCCGCGCGCGGCGTCGTCCTGGCGGCCGTCCGGCTCGGGGAGTGCATCGTCGCTGGAGGCCGCATCGCCGTCGGACAGGATGTCGCCGGGGGCCTCCAGGACGTCAGGCGGCGTGGCCACGGGCCACGAGCTCCCGGGCGAGCTGGCGATAGGCGGACGCGCCGGGGTGGCCGGGCGCGTAGGCGGTGATCGGCTCGGCGGCCACGGTCGCGTCGGGGAACTTCACGGTGCGGCCGATCACGGAGTGCAGCAGCGTGTCGCCGAAGGCCTCGTGCACCCGGGCCACGACCTCCCGGGAGTGGAGGGTGCGCGAGTCGTACATGGTGGGCAGGATACCGTCGATCTCCAGGGCCGGGTTCAGCCGGTCCCGCACCTTCTCGATGGTCTCGACCAGCAGCGCGACACCGCGCAGCGCGAAGAACTCGCACTCCAGCGGGATGAGCACGCCGTGGGCGGCGGTCAGCGCGTTGACGGTGAGCAGCCCGAGGGACGGCTGGCAGTCGATGAGGATCACGTCGTAGTCGTCGACGACGGGGCGCAGCGCCCGGGACAGCACGGACTCGCGCGCCACCTCGCCCACGAGCTGGACCTCGGCCGCGGACAGGTCGATGTTCGCCGGGAGCACGTCGAGGCCGTCGATCCCCGACTCGATCAGGGCGTCCTCCACGCGCACGCCACGCTCCATCAGCACGTTGTAGATGGTGACGTCGAGGTCGTGCGGGTTGACGCCGATCCCCACGGACGCCGCGCCCTGGGGGTCGAAGTCCACCAGCAGCACCCTGCGACCGTGCTCGGCCAGGCAGGCGCCCAGGTTGATGGTGGTGGTGGTCTTGCCGACGCCGCCCTTCTGGTTGCACATCGCGATGATGCGGGCCGGGCCGTGGCTCGTCAGCGGCGGGGGTTCCGGGAAGACCGGCATCACCCGCCCCACCACGTCCCGGGGGGCGTCGTCGGGCGGGGGCGGCTCGCCCGGGGCCGGACCGGCGTCGACCAGCGTGCCCGTCATCTCGCCCGCTCCCTCCCTGTGGCTGGGTGCCTCGCTCACGCCCGTCACGCTATACCAGGCTCATGCCCTGAACTCGCCGAAACCCCGGCGCGCCCGAGATTCCCCGTGCTTCCCGCGTGGGCAGCGGGGTCAGCGGGCCCGCGGGTGGCTCGCGGCGTAGACCTCGCGGAGGGCGTCCGGGGTGACCATGGTGTAGATCTGCGTGGTCGTCACCGAGGCGTGGCCGAGCAGCTCCTGCACCACGCGCACGTCCGCGCCTCCGGCCAGCAGGTGCGTGGCGAACGAGTGCCGCAGCGTGTGCGGCGAGACACCCTCCAGCCCGGCACGGCCGGCCGCGGCCTGCAGGGCGGCCCAGGCCGACTGGCGCGACATCCGCCCACCGCGTGTGTTGAGGAACAGGGCGGGCGAGCCGTGCAGGCGAGCCGCGGACGCCAGGTCCGGCCGGGCGCGCACCAGGTACGCCTCGACGGCCTCGCGGGCGAACGACCCGACCGGCACCACGCGCTCCTTGCCGCCCTTGCCGTGCAGGCGGACGACGGGCACCTCGCCGACGTCGTCCACGTCCAGGCCCACGATCTCCGAGATCCGCCCGCCCGTCGCGTACAGCAGCTCCAGCAGTGCGCGGTCGCGCAGCGGGACCGGGCCCTCGCCCGCTCCGGCCGCGTCCAGCAGGCGTGCCACGTCGTCCACGCTCAGGGCGTGCGGCAACCGGCGCATCCTGGTGGGCGCGTGCACCTCGGTGGTGGGGTCGCCGTCGGCCAGGCCCTCCGCGTGCGCGAACCGGTGCCAGCCGCGGACCGCGGCGAGGGCCCGGGCCGTGGACGACGCCGACAGCGCGGCACCGCCGTCGCTCCCCCGGCGGATCGCGTCGACGTGGGCGAGGACGTCGGCCTCGGTGACCTCGCCGAGCCGGGCCCGGCCCCGCCCCGTCAGATGGGTGACGTAGCGGGTGAGGTCGCGGGCGTAGGCGGCGACGGTGTTGGCCGACAGCCCGCGCTCGACCCGGAGGTGGGCGAGGTAGTCGCGGAGCGGCTCACCGAGCGCACCGTCGACCTCCGTCAGGCTGGGCACGGGCCCATCATGCCCCCGACCGCCCCGCCCACCACGACGGCACGCCGTGATGTGACCCGATCACGACGGGTTGATGTTGAACAGCTCCGCCCGGCTGCGGATGACCTGGGCCCGGGCCAGCCGGGGCTTGTCGGATCCGTCACGGATGACGCCGCCGGCGGCCTCGAACTCGGCCAGGAAGTCGACGGCCCAGGCGACGTCGGACGGGGACGGGCTGAAGCACTCGTTGATGACGGCGGGCTGCTCGAGGTCGAGGCAGAGCTTCCCGGTCATGCCGAGCGCGACGGCGTCGGCGGACTGCTCGCGCAGCAAGGCGTGGGCGGACCCGACGGTGGGACCGTCCACCGGGCCCGGCAGGCCGCCGATGCGGCTCGCGAGCACGAGCCGGGTGCGCGGGTACGCCATGGCGATGGGCTCGTTCGCGGCACCCGTGTCGCGCCGGTAGTCGCCCGAACCGAACGCGAGACGGAACGTGCCACGCGCGCGGGCGATGTTCACGGCCTCCTCGATGCCGAGCGCGGACTCCACCAGCGGGATGACGGGGACCTCGCCGCCGAGCCGCTGGGCGGTGTCGATAACGTCGTCGGCCGACTCGGTCTTGGCGAGCATGACGCCCGCGAGCCCCTCCACGTCGCGCAGCTGGGCGACGTCGTCGGCCCAGGCGGGCGACGTGCGGTCGTTGATCCGGACCCAGCCGGTCCCGCCGCCGTGCAGCCACTCGATCACGCGCGTCCGCGCCTCGTCCTTCAGGCTGTCGTCGATGGCGTCCTCGCAGTCGAGGAGGATCTGGTCGGCGCGGGAGAGCTGGGCGTCGTCGAACGCGTCGGCCCGCATCGCGGAGAGCAGCAGCCACGAGCGCGCGTAGTCGGGTGCGACGCGGGTCTTCTCGCGGACGGCGCGGCGGGCGGTGAGGTCTGTGGAGTCGGTCACGGTCACAGGGACGATGCTATGCCCGACGACCCCACGAGCGCGGACACCGTCGGGCACAAGACCTCGCCCGCCGGGTTGTCGGCGGGCCTGCCCGTCAGAACGGCAGGAACACGTCCACGGCGACCGCGAGGAACAGCACCGACAGGTAGGTGATCGACGCGTGGAAGACCTTCATCGCGCCGAGCGTCTTGCCCGCGGCACCCTGCTTGGCCCGGCGCAGCATGAGGACCGTGGACGCCAGGAACCAGGCGCCCAGGCCCGCGGCCACCACCGTGTACACCCAGGACATGTCGGCCAGCGGCACCAGCACCAGGGAGCAGGCGATCATGGCGAGCGTGTAGCCGACCATCTCGGCCGCGACGCGGCGGTCGTCCGACACGACGGGCAGCATCGGCACGTCGGCGGCGGCATAGTCCCGCTTGAACTTGATCGACAGCGGCCAGTAGTGCGGCGGGGTCCAGAAGAAGATCACACCGAACAGCGCGAGGGCGGACCAGCTCAGGCCACCCGTCACCGCCGCCCAGCCGATGAACACGGGCATGCAGCCCGCGATGCCGCCCCACACGATGTTCTGCGGCGTGCGGCGCTTGAGGATCATCGTGTAGCCCACCACGTAGATCGCGATCGCCGCCGCCGTCAGCCACGCCGCCGCGAAGTTCACCACCAGCGCGAACCAGGCCAGCGCCAGCCCGCACAGGACCCAGGAGAACACCAGGCCCGCACGCGGCGAGATCTCACCCGTCGCCAGAGGACGGCGCTTGGTCCGGTTCATCAGCCTGTCGATGTCCCGGTCCAGGCACATGTTGAACGCGTTCGCGCTCCCCGCCGCGAGCGCCCCGCCGGCCAGGGTCGCGAGCATCAGCCCGACCGACGGCCAGCCGCGCTCCGCCAGGATCATCGTGGGAATCGTGGTGACCAGGAGCAGCTCGATCACACGCGGCTTGGTCAGGGCGACGTAGGCGCCCGCCCGCCGCAGGAACCGGCCGCCGGGACGGCGGTCGTAGTTGGCGAGGCCCTCGCGGACGTCCCCGGCCTCGCCGGCCTCCGGGGCGTGGCCCGGCGACGGCGCCCCGGCCGTGGCGGCAGCCGCGCGATCGACGGACGACGCCGATGCGGTGTACGCGTTCCTGCTCACGAGATGGACGATCCGTTCGGACGAGGCGGACAGGGCCTGCTCATGGTACGCCGTGCGCCGGACCGCCCGCTCCCCTGCCACGCGGCCGGCGTGTGACCTTCGCCGCGCCGCCGCGAACGCGGGAAGCACAGCGACCGCGCGCGTGTTCAGCCCACAGGAGCACCCTGGGGAACCTCCCGGTGAACACTGCGCGGACACCACGGCGCGGGTGCCGGGTGCGGCTATAGGGTGAGTCGGTATTCATGGCGGCCGGTCACGACACCGCCGCACGTACGTACGACCCGCGCGGCTCCGCCGGCGGTGAGAAGAGGATTCGAGATGACGTTCGACCCCACCGTGTCCCCGCTCGACTGGTCGGAGCTCGACCAGCGCGCGGTGACGTCGATCAAGGCGCTCGCGGCCGATGCCGTGGAGAAGGTCGGCAACGGGCACCCCGGCACCGCGATCTCGCTGGCTCCCGCCGCCTACCTGCTGTTCCAGAAGACGATGCGGCATGACCCGGCCGATCCGGCATGGGTGGGCCGCGACCGGTTCGTGCTGAGCGCCGGCCACTCCTCCCTGACGATCTACCTCCAGCTCTTCCTGGCGGGTTACGGGCTGGAGATGGAGGACATCGCCGCGCTGCGTACCTGGGGCTCCAAGACGCCGGGCCACCCGGAGTACCGCCACACGGAGGGCGTGGAGATCACCACCGGCCCGCTCGGCCAGGGCCTGGCCTCGGCCGTCGGCATGGCGTTCGCGGCCCGCCGCGAGCGGGGCCTGCTCGACCCGGAGGCCGCGCCGGGGACGTCCCCGTTCGACCACCACGTGTACGTCATCGCCTCCGACGGCGACCTCCAGGAGGGTGTCACCAGCGAGGCCTCGTCCCTCGCGGGACACCAGCAGCTCGGCAACCTCGTGGTGATCTGGGACGACAACAAGATCTCGATCGAGGACGACACCGACATCGCGTTCACGGAGGACGTCCTGGCGCGCTACGCGGCCTACGGCTGGCACACCCAGAAGGTGGACTGGACCGCGGGGCCCGACGGGTACGCCGAGGACGTGGACGGCCTGGCGGCCGCTCTCGAGGCTGCCAAGGCGGAGACCGGCAAGCCGTCGATCATCGCGCTGCGCACCATCATCGGCTGGCCGTCGCCCGGCAAGCAGGGCACCGGCGGCATCCACGGCTCGAAGCTCGGTGGCGAGGAGCTGGCGGGCCTCAAGCGGGAGCTCGGGCTCGACCCCGAGCTGTCGTTCCACATCGACCCCGAGGTGCTCGCGCACACTCGCGCGGTCGCGGACCACCAGGCGGCGGAGCGCAAGGCGTGGGAGGAGGCGTACACCTCCTGGCGTGCGGCCAACTCCGAGGGCGCCGCCCTCCTGGACCGCCTCACCAAGCGCGAGCTCCCCGAGGGCTGGACCGACGCCCTGCCCGAGTTCGGCGCGGACACCGAGAAGGGCCTGGCGACCCGCGCGGCGTCCGGCAAGGTCCTCTCCGCGCTCAAGGACGTCCTGCCCGAGCTGTGGGGCGGCTCCGCCGACCTCGCCGGCTCCAACAACACGACGATGGACGGCGCCTCGTCGTTCGTCCCGCCCGAGCACGCCACGAAGAAGTTCCCCGGCGACCAGTACGGCCGCACGCTGCACTTCGGCATCCGCGAGCACGGCATGGGCGCCATCCTCAACGGCATCGTGCTGCACGGGCTGACCCGCCCCTACGGCGGCACGTTCCTCCAGTTCGCGGACTACATGCGCGCGTCGGTCCGCCTGTCGGCCCTCATGGAGATCCCGACGACGTTCGTGTGGACGCACGACTCGATCGGCCTCGGCGAGGACGGCCCCACCCACCAGCCGGTCGAGCACCTCGCGGCGCTGCGCGCCATCCCGAACCTCGACATCGTGCGCCCGGCCGACGCCAACGAGACCGCCTGGGCCTGGCGCGGCATCCTGGAGAACACCCAGAACCCGGCCGGCATCGTGCTCACCCGCCAGAACGTGCCGACGTTCCCGCGCGGCACCGACGGTTTCGCCGGCGCCGAGGCCACCCTCAAGGGCGGCTACACCCTGCTGGACACCGAGGGCACCCCCGACGTGATCCTCATCGGCACCGGCTCCGAGGTGCAGCTCGCGGTGCGGGCGCGCGAGCTCCTCGCCGCGGACGGCGTGCGGGCGCGCGTCGTGTCGATGCCGTCGGTGGAGTGGTTCGCCAGGCAGGACGAGGCGTACCGCGAGCAGGTGCTCCCGGCCGCCGTGAAGGCGCGCGTGTCGGTCGAGGCCGGTATCGCGCAGGGCTGGCGCGAGCTCGTGGGCGACGCCGGTCGCAGCGTCTCGCTCGAGCACTACGGCGCCTCGGCGGACTACCAGAAGCTCTTCACGGAGTACGGCATCACGGCCGAGGCCGTGGCCCAGGCCGCGACGGACTCGATCGCCGCGGCGAGGGCCTGAGCCGCCCGGGCCGATCGGCACCCGAGCGAATCCACGAGAAAGGAGCACGGCATGAGTGAGCAGGCGAACCCCACCAAGCGGCTGTCCGAGGCAGGCGTGGCCATCTGGCTGGACGACCTGTCGCGGGAGCGGCTGGACACGGGCAATCTCGCGGAGCTGATCAAGACGAGGGACGTCGTGGGCGTCACCACGAACCCGACGATCTTCGCCGGTGCCCTGTCCCAGGGCGACGCGTACGCCACGGCGCTCGCCGAGCTCGCCGGGACGGACGTCGAGGCCGCCGTCGAGCGGATCACCACCGACGACGTGCGCGCCGCGGCCGACGTGCTGCGCGGCGTGTACGACCGCTCGGGCACCGTCGACGGCCGCGTGTCGATCGAGGTGGACCCGCGCCTGGCGCGCGACACCGAGGCCACGATCGCGGTCGCGAAGCGCCTGTGGGCCACGGTCGGCCGGCCGAACGTCATGATCAAGATCCCGGCCACGCTCGAAGGGCTGCCGGCCATCACCGCCGTGCTCGCCGAGGGCATCAGCGTGAACGTGACGCTGATCTTCTCCATCGACCGCTACAAGGCCGTCATGGACGCGTTCCTGGCGGGCCTGGAGGCGGCGAGGGAGAACGGGCACGACCTCGCCCCCATCGGCTCGGTGGCGTCGTTCTTCGTCTCCCGCGTGGACTCTGAGGTCGACAAGCGTCTCGAGGCCGTCGGCTCCGAGGACGCGCTGGCCCTGCGCGGGCACGCCGCCATCGCGAACGCCCGCCTCGCCTACGCGGCCTACGAGGAGGTCCTCGCCGGTGAGCGCTGGTCCGCCCTCGCGGCCGCGGGGGCCCGCCCGCAGCGTCCCCTGTGGGCGTCCACGGGCGTGAAGAACCCGGACTACCGCGACACCATGTACGTGGACGAGCTCGTCGTCGACGGCGTGGTCAACACCATGCCGGAGAAGACCCTCGACGCGTTCGCCGATCACGGCATCGTGCTCGCCGACACGGTCACCGGCACCGCCGGGACCGCGGCGGCGACCATCGCCGCGATCGAGGCGCACGGCATCTCCATGGCCGACGTCACCCAGCTCCTGGAGGACGAGGGCGTGGTGAAGTTCGAGAAGAGCTGGGACGAGCTGCTGGCCACCACCCAGGCCGGCCTCGACACCGCGGGCTGACGCAGAGCCGAAACCCGCCGCACACACGAAAGATCTCGGAGGACGTCGTTGCGACCAGCAAGGATCAGTGCCGAACACAACCCGCTCCGTGACCCCCTCGACCTCCGTCTGCCCCGCATCGCGGGGCCGTGCGGCCTGGTCATCTTCGGGGTCACGGGCGACCTGTCACGCAAGAAGCTCATGCCCGCCGTGTACGACCTCGCCAACCGGGGTCTGCTGCCGCCCGGCTTCGCGCTGACGGGCTTCGCCCGCCGTGAGTGGTCGGACCAGGATTTCGCCCAGATCGTGCACGACGCGGTCAAGGAACACGCACGCACCCCGTTCCGCGAGGCCACCTGGCGCCAGCTCGCGGAGGGCATCCGGTTCGTCGAGGGTTCGTTCGACGACGACGACGCGTTCCACCGCCTGCGTGAGACCGTCGAGACGCTGGACGCCGAGCGGGGCACCGGCGGGAACCACGCCTTCTACCTGTCCGTGCCGCCGAGCGCGTTCCCGCTCGTGTGCCGGCAGCTGTCGAAGCACGGCCTGTCGACCCCCGACACGGACCTGTCCGACGGCGAGGCCTGGCGGCGCGTCGTCATCGAGAAGCCGTTCGGCCACGACCTGGCGAGCGCGCGCGAGCTGGACGCCGTCGTCTCCGAGGTGTTCTCCCCGGACTCGGTGTTCCGCATCGACCACTATCTGGGCAAGGAGACCGTCCAGAACATCCTGGCGCTGCGGTTCGCCAACCAGATGTTCGAGCCGATCTGGAACGCGAACTACGTGGACCACGTGCAGATCACCATGGCCGAGGACATCGGCATCGGCGGTCGCGCGGGCTACTACGACGGGATCGGCGCCGCCCGCGACGTCATCCAGAACCACCTGCTGCAGCTCCTGGCGCTCGTCGCCATGGAGGAGCCTGTCACGTTCGACGCGGCCGAGCTGCGCGCCGAGAAGATCAAGGTGCTCTCCTCGCTGCGGCTGCCGAAGTCGCTGGGCCGGCACACCGCGCGCGGGCAGTACGCGCCGGCCTGGCAGGGCGGCGAGGAGGTCAACGGCTTCCTCCAGGAGGACGGCATCGCGCCGGACTCCACCACCGAGACGTACGCCGCGATCAAGGTGGACGTGGACAACCGCCGCTGGGCGGGCGTCCCGTTCTACCTGCGCAGCGGCAAGCGCCTGGGCCGCCGCGTCACCGAGGTGGCGGTGGTCTTCAAGAAGGCGCCCCACCTGCCGTTCGAGTCGTCGCTCACCTCGGAGCTGGGGAACAACGCCCTGGTGATCCGCGTGCAGCCCGACGAGGGCGTGACGATGCGGTTCGGCGCCAAGGTGCCGGGCACGGCGATGCAGGTACGCGACGTCACGATGGACTTCGGGTACGGGCACTCGTTCACCGAGTCCTCCCCGGAGGCGTACGAACGCCTCATCCTCGACGTGCTGCTGGGAGACCCGCCGCTGTTCCCCACGCACCAGGAGGTCGAGCTCTCCTGGAAGGTGCTCGACCCGATCACCGCCTACTGGGCGAAGCAGGGCCAGCCGGAGCAGTACGCGTCCGGGACGTGGGGACCGCCGTCGGCGGACGAGATGCTGGCCCGCGACGGCCGGGCCTGGAGGCGACCGTGATCATCAACATGCCCGACACCACGGCCAACGAGGTCAACCGGCGGCTCGTCCGGCTCCGCGACGAGGGCGGCGCGGTCGCCCTCGGCCGGGTGCTCACCCTCGTGGTCCTCGCCGACGAGCGGGACGTCGAGGAGGCGGTGGCCACCACCAACGACGCCAGCCGCGAGCACCCGTGCCGGGTCATCGTGGTGGCGCCCGCCGGTGACGCCACCACCGCCCGCCTGGACGCCCAGATCCGCGTGGGTGGCGACGCCGGCGCGTCGGAGGTCGTCGTGCTGCGGGCGTCCGGCCCGCTCCTGGAGCGCGGCGACACCCTCGTCATGCCGCTGCTCCTGCCCGACGCCCCCATCGTGACCTGGTGGCCGCGTGAGGCGCCCGCCGACCCGGCCGCCGACCCGGTCGGGGCCATGGCGCACCGCCGGATCACCGACACCACCGCCGTCGAGGACCCGGTCGCGATGCTGCACACGCTCCCGGGCGTGTCGCGACCCGGCGACACCGACCTGGCCTGGGCCCGCGTGACGCTGTGGCGAGGGCTCATCGCGGCGGCCATCGAGCAGCCCCCCTTCGAGTCCGTCCGGGGAGTGCGCGTCGAGGGCGAGACCCGGCACACGTCGCTGCACCTGCTCGCGGCGTGGCTCGGCGAGCGGCTGGGCGTGCCGGCCACGATCGTGCCCGTCGCGGGCGCCGAGGCCATCACCCGCGTGGTCCTGGAGCGCAAGGACGGGGACATCGTGCTCGACCGGCCCGACGGCCGCGTCGTCACGATCACCCAGCCCGGCAAGCCGGAACGGCGGATCTCGCTGCCGATCCGCAAGCTCAACGAGGCCCTCATCGAGGAGCTGCGCCGCCTCGATCCCGACGAGGTCTACGAGCAGACCCTGACCAAGGGCCTGCCCCTGGTCACGGTGGAGGGCGCGGCATGAGCGACGGCCCGGGACCCATCGCGGGCTCGGTGCGGCCCGGGGTGGCCGCCGGTGCGCGGCTCGTCGTCGTGCACCCCGACGCCGGCGTGCTGGCCGAGGCGGCGGCCGCACGGCTGCTCACGCGGATCCTCGACGTCCAGTCGGTGCGCTCCCCCGTGCACGTCGTGCTCACGGGCGGCACCGTCGGCATCCGCACGCTCGCCCGCGCGGCGGTGTCACCGCTGGTCACGGCGGTGGACTGGAGCGGCGTGCACCTGTGGTGGGGCGACGAGCGGTTCCTGCCCGACGGCGATCCGGACCGCAACGAGACCCAGGCCCGCGAGGCGCTGCTCGACGCACTGGTCGCCGAGCAGGGGCTGCCCGTTGAGAACGTGCACGCCATGCCGGGTCCGTCCGCCGTCGGCTCACCCGAGGAGGGCGCCGCGGCGTACGCGGCCGAGCTGGCGCGGTTCGCCGGCGACGGCGTGGCTCCTGCCGTGCCCGCGTTCGACGTCCTGCTGCTGGGCATGGGGCCCGACGGGCACGTCGCCTCGCTGTTCCCGGGGCACGAAGGGCTGGGGGCCACCGGCGCCACGGCGGGCGTGCACCACTCGCCGAAGCCTCCGCCGGAGCGCGTCTCGCTGACGTTCGAGGCCATCCGCGCGGCACGCGAGGTCTGGATCGTCGCCGCGGGTGCGGAGAAGGCGGCCCAGGCCGCGGCGGCCCTGGGCACGGCGACGAACGGCGTCCCCGGCGCGGTGACGGACGTCCCCGCCGCGGGGGCTGTCGGGCGGTCCCGCACCCTGTGGCTCCTCGACGCCGCGGCGGCCGGTCGGTAGCCGACGGCCATCCGGAAACAGCGGCGTACGCCAGGAGGGCCGCGCGGACGAGGTGTGATCACCTCACCCGCGCGGCCCTCCTGCTGCCGTACGGCTTCTCAGCTCGCGACGCGGCCGCGGCGGGTGTGGAGCGCTTCCAGGGCCTCGGCCAGGAGCGCCGCGCCGTCCTCCTCCGAACGACGTTCCTTCACGTACGCCAGGTGCGTCTTGTACGGCTCGTTCCGGACCGGCGACGGCGGGTTCACGGGGTCCATCCCCGCCGGATACCCGCACTGGGGGCAGTCCCAGTGGACCGGTGCCTCCACGTCCTCGCCGACGGAGAAGCTCGGTGCCGTCTCGTGCCCGTTCGCACACCAGTAGGAGACCTTGACGCGGGGGGCAGCCTCACCCCGCTCGGTCTCGCCCATGGGGCCGGCGCCTACCCGGCTACCCCTGATCGCGTGCCCGCCAGATGCCACGTTCCTCGTCCCCTCCGTGAGGTTGGGTGGCCGACCGCCCGTGCGCCGAAGCCGCGCGGATCAGCTGACCTTCTGAACCAGGCCGAGCAGCACGATGACCACGGTCCACACGAGCGCGAAGGCGACCGTGATGCGGTTCAGGTTGCGCTCGGCAACGCCGGAGGACCCGGCGCCCATGGAGATACCGCCGCCGAACATGTCGGAGAGACCGCCACCCTTGCCCTTGTGGAGCAGGACGAGCATGGTCAGGAAGGCACTGGTGATCACCAGCAGAACCTGCAGGATGATTTGGAGCACGTCCACGAAAACTTCACGTCCTCATCGGTCGGTGTGCCGGAGATCACTCCGGCGGCGGATCGGGATCAAGGGTAAGCGAGGGTCACCCCGGAGGACGAACCCCCAGGTCAGAAGGCCTGAACTGGGGGTTGTCCACCGGGTTCCGAGTCTCTCACACGGCGGCGGGCCGTCGCGCGAGCCGACTGTGGAGCGTCGGTGCGTGTCCTCACACGGTCACGTGCGACTGGTACCGCACGATCTTGCCGAACTCCTCCGCGTCCAGGCTGGCGCCGCCCACGAGCGCGCCGTCGACGTCGGGCTGCGCCATGATCTGCGCGACGTTGCCCGACTTCACCGAGCCGCCGTACAGGACGCGCACCGCGCCCGCGAGGTCGGCGTCGTACAGCTCGGCGAGGCGGGCGCGGATCGCTCCGCAGACCTCCTGCGCGTCCTGCGGCGTGGCGACCTCACCGGTGCCGATCGCCCAGACCGGCTCGTAGGCGATGACCACCTTCGCGACCTCGTCGGCCGACAGGCCGTTCAGCGCGGCGTCGACCTGCGCGAGCGTGAACGAGACCTGCTCGCCCGCCTTGCGGATGTGCAGCCCCTCCCCCACGCACAGGATCGGCGAGAGGCCGTTCTTCAGCGCGGCGGCCACCTTGGCCGCGACGAGCTCGTCGGACTCGGCGTGGTGCTCCCGGCGCTCCGAGTGGCCCACCGCCACGTAGGCGCAGCCGAGCTTGGCCAGCATCGGCCCCGAGACGTCGCCCGTGAACGCGCCCGACTCGTGCTGCGACAGGTCCTGGCCGCCGTAGCGGATGTCGAGCTTGTCGGCGTCGACCAGCGTCTGCACGGAGCGCAGGTCCGTGAACGGCGGGAGCACCGCCACCTCGACCGCGTTGTAGTCGTGCTTCGCGTCCTTCAGCGTCCACGCCAGCTTCTGGACCGTGCTGATCGCCTGCTGGTGGTCCAGGTTCATCTTCCAGTTGCCCGCCATGAACGGCGTGCGGTTCTGTGCCATGGTTCCTCTTCTGCGTTGTTCGGTCAGGCCGGCACGGTCAGGCCAGCACGGTGAGGCCCGGGAGTTCCTTGCCCTCGAGCAGCTCGAGGCTCGCGCCGCCGCCCGTGGAGATGTGGCTGAAGCCGGCCTCGTCGAATCCGAGCACCCGCACGGCCGCCGCGGAGTCGCCGCCGCCCACGATGGAGAACCCGCCGTTCGCGGTCGCGTCCACGATCCCCTGCGCGACGGTCCTGGTGCCGGCCGCGTAGTCGGCACGCTCGAACACGCCCATGGGGCCGTTCCAGGCGATCGTGCGGGTGTCGGCCAGCTTCGCGGCGAAGAGCTCGCCGGACTCCGGGCCGATGTCCAGGCCGATCTTGTCCGCCGGGATGGCGTCCGCCGGCACGACGCCGGCCGGGGCCGGGGCGTCGAAGGCGTCCGCGACGACGACGTCGACCGGCAGCACGATCTCCACGCCGTTCTCCTCGGCGGTGGCCAGATACCCCTTGACGGTGTCGATCTGGTCCTTCTCCAGCAGCGAGGTCCCGACCTCCAGCCCCTTGGCCGCGAGGAAGGTGAACACCATGCCGCCGCCGATGAGCAGGCGGTCCGCCTTGGTGAGCAGGTTGGCGATCACGCCGAGCTTGTCGCTCACCTTGGAGCCGCCGAGCACGACGGCGTAGGGGCGCTCCGGGTCGCCCGTCGCGCGGGACAGCGACTCGACCTCCTTGAGCACCAGTTCTCCGGCCGCGGCCGGGAGGATCTGCGCGACGTCGTACACCGACGCCTGCTTGCGGTGCACGACGCCGAAGCCGTCGGAGACGAAGGCGTCCGCGAGCCCGGCGAGCTCTCCGGCGAGCTCGGCGCGCTCGGCGTCGACCTTGGAGGTCTCACGCGCGTCGAAGCGCACGTTCTCCAGCAGGGCGATCTGGCCGTCCGCGAGGTCGCCGACGACCTTCCGCGCGGACGGGCCGGTGACGTCGTCGGCCAGCGCCACGTGGGAGCCGAGCAGCTCGCCCAGGCGCGCGGCGACCGGCGCGAGGGAGAACTCGGGCTTCGGCTCGCCCTGGGGCCGGCCGAGGTGTGCGGTCACCACGACGCGGGCACCGGCGTCGGCCAGCCGCCGCAGCGTGGGCAGCGCGGCACGGATGCGGCCGTCGTCGGTGATGACGGGGGCGCCGTCACCCTGGGCGAGGGGGACGTTGAAGTCGGAGCGGACGAGCACGCGCTTGCCGCGCAGGTCGCCCAGGGAGTCGATGGTCTTCATGGTGCTCAGAGCCCTTCTGGCAGTGCGGGTGTGCTCGACGGCGACGGACGCGGGCGGTGGCCGCCCGGGTGTCCCACCGGACAGAACGCGACCCCGGGGGCCGCCGCGGACCGCGGTGGCCCCGCCGGGACCGTCCGGTCCCGGCAGGCACACCGCCGGCCCGCGCTGCGGCCGCCCGGGGTCAGGCGCCGGTCAGAGCTTCTCGCCGACGAACGTGGTCAGGGCGACGAGGCTGTTGCTGTAGCCCCACTCGTTGTCGTACCACGAGACGACCTTGACCTGGTCGCCGATCACCTTCGTGAGCTTCGCGTCGAAGATGCTCTGGTGCGGGTCGGTGACGATGTCGCTCGAGACGATGTCGTCCTCGACGTAGGACAGGACGCCCTTGAGCGTGCCCTCGGCGGCGGCCTTCACGGCGGCGTTGACCTCGTCCACCGTGACCTCCTTGGAGGCGGTGAACGTGAGGTCGGTGGCCGAGCCGGTGATGGTCGGCACGCGGACCGCGTAGCCGTCCAGCTTGCCCTTGAGCTCCGGGAGCACGAGCGACACGGCCTTGGCCGCGCCGGTCGACGTCGGCACCAGGTTCTGCGCGGCGGCGCGGGCGCGGCGCAGGTCCTTGTGCGGGCCGTCCTGGAGGTTCTGGTCGCCGGTGTAGGCGTGGATCGTGGTCATGAGGCCACGCTCGATGCCGATCGAGTCGTTCAGGGCCTTCGCCAGCGGGGCGAGGCAGTTCGTGGTGCACGACGCGTTCGAGATGATGTGGTGCGACGCGGGGTCGTACAGCTCGTTGTTCACGCCCATGACGAACGTGGCGTCCTCGTTCTTGGCCGGGGCCGAGATGATGACCTTCTTCGCGCCACCCTCGATGTGCGCCTTGGCCTTGGTGGCGTCCGTGAAGAAGCCCGTGGACTCGATCACGACGTCCGCGCCCAGCTCGCCCCAGGGGAGGTTCGCCGGGTCGCGCTCGGCCATCGCCTTGATCGGCTTGCCGTCGACGATGATGCTCTCGTCGTCGAAGTCGACGTCCAGCGGGAACCGGCCCAGCACGGTGTCGTACTTGAGCAGGTGGGCGAGAGTCTTGTTGTCGGTCAGGTCGTTGACGCCCACGACCTCGATGTCCGCCCCCGACGCGATGAGCGCGCGGTAGAAGTTACGTCCGATGCGGCCGAAGCCGTTGATGCCGACGCGGATGGTCACGATGCCCTCCTCAGGCGCGCCGGCGTTCCCGACGCACACGGTTCGAATTCCTTGCGGGCTCCACCACGCCCTGCCTGGGTGCGGCCTGGCGGGCGGTGCCGTTGTCCAGTGGTCGGCGCGATGCCGCTGCTCGGCGGCGCCCTCCGCGAGGGCAGGTGGTGACCTGACCCGAAACGTGGAGGTCACACCGTCGTCACCTGACGCGACCGAGCCTATACCCGAAGAGGGGACACGCGTGACCCGAGCCGGACTAGCTGAGACGCGCTGTTTTGTCGGATCTCACAGACCGGGCGGCCGAGGGCGGGTCACCACCGCGAGGGAAAGCGCTCGCCGGCTCAAGGCGGGACCTCACGAGCGGCGGCGTGCCGCGCGGACGGGCTCGTACCGCTCCAGCGCCACCGCGCGTTCGTGCCGGTGGTCGACGACGGGCGCGGGGTAGCCGCGAGGCGGTCCCCCGGGGAGTTTCCACGGCTGGTGCACGGCCTTGCCGGCGATCCCCGCGAGCTCCGGCACGTAGGTCCGCACGTAGTCACCGTCCGGGTCGAACCGCTCGCCCTGCAGCACCGGGTTGAACACCCGGAAGTAGGGAGCGGCGTCCGTGCCGCTGCCCGCCACCCACTGCCAGCCGTGCTGGTTGGAGGCGAGATCGCCGTCGACGAGCGAGCGCATGAAGTGCCGCGCCCCCCGCCACCACGGCAGGTGGAGATCCTTGACGAGGAACGACGCGGTGATCATGCGCACGCGGTTGTGCATCCATCCCTCGGCCAGCAGCTGCCGCATCCCGGCATCGACGACGGGGAACCCGGTACGCCCCTCCTGCCAGGCGGCGAACAGCCGGTCCGCGTCCGGCCCGCTGTCGGTGACGAGGGCGTCGAAGGAGCGGTCGTAGTTCCGGTGGGCGGAGTCCGGACGCTGGTCGAGGACGTCGGCGTAGAAGTCGCGCCACGCCAGCTCGCCACGGAACGAGTGCGCCCCCGACCCGCTGCTGCCCGCCATGCCGGCCAGCAGCGTTCGCGGGTGCACGCAGCCGAACTTCAGGTACGCCGACAGGCGCGAGGTGCCGGGCCGGTCCGGTCGGTCCCGGCCGTCGGCGTAGTCCTCGAGGTGCTCGCGCCGGAAGACCTCCCACCGGCGCCGCGCGGCGGCCTCACCGGGCTCGGGCAGGTTCGCCGTGACGGGGGTCCGCGAGGGGATCGGCAGCGCCTCGACCGTGAGGGCCGCGGGGTCGATCCAGTCGAGGAAGCCGGCGTCGGTCGCCGCCGGCGGGCGCCATCCGTGGTCGGCCCAGGCCCGCCGGAACGGGGTGAAGACCCGGTAGCGGCCGCCGTCGGCGGTCCTGACCCGGCCCGGCGCCACCGCGTACGGGGAGCCGGTGCGGATCAGTTCGCCCCCCTGCTCGTTCAGCGCCCGCTCGACGGCCTCGTCCCGCGCCCGGCCGTACGGCCCGAAGTCGGCGGCGACGTGCACCGCGCGCGCCCCCGCCTCGCGAGCGATCCGAGGGACGACCTGCGCCGGGTCACCCTCGACGACCAGCAGCCGCCCGTTCAGGCTCTGGTCCAGGGCCCGCAGGCAGCCGTACAGGAACCACTGCCGCGCCTCCCCCGCCGGCCCCATGAGGCGAGGATCGAGCACGAACAGCGCCAGCGCGCGGGCTCCCCGGCCCGCCGCGAGGAACGTGGGCTGGTCGGCGACCCGGAGGTCGCGGCGGAACCAGATCAGGGCGGTGGCATCGGTCATGCCCCGGCGCTCCGGCGACCGCCGGCGTCACGGCCGAGGCCGGCCCACCCCGCGGCTCCGAGGACGGCGGCCGCGGCCACCGCCGCCGCGACAGCCGCCGGGACGGAGGGCGGCGCGCCGTCCCAGCGGGCCACCGCGATCCAGGCCAGGCCCCAGGCGATGGCCACGGACACCGCGATGCGCCCTCCACCCTGCACGGCGAGGGCGACGCCGATCCCGCCGACCACCACGAGCACGGCCACGGCCCACCAGTCGGGGCCGATGCTCGCCCCCTCGAACCCCGAGGCGACGAGCGCGGACGCGACATTGGCCGCCGTGGCCACGCAGACCCAGCCGAGGTAGACCCCGAGCACCCCGTCGACGAGGACCCGTTCCAGCGGGCCACTCGGGCGGGACCGCACCAGGATCACGAAGACCCGGCCGAGCAGCGCCAGCAACGCGGCGATCACCAGCACGCTCACCCAGAGCAGGCCGGCCTGGACCACCAGGATCCACGCCGCGTTGAGCAGCATCGTGCCGGCGACCGGCAGGCGGAGACGACGCTGCCGGGCCGTGGCCGCGGCAGTGGGCGCCGGGAACCACTGCAGCACCGTGTACCCGGTCAGCCCGAGGTAGACGACGGACCAGATGGAGAAGGCCGCCGAGGCGGGTGCGAGCGGGGTAGCGTCGGACGCGAGAGCACCTCCCGCCGCCGAGGCGATCGGCGTGCCGCCGAACACGCCCACACCGATCATCGAGCCGATCACACAGATCACGAGGCTGATCGTGACGAGAATCCGCGGAATCCGGTCGACGTGCCTGCCCTGCGCCATGTGTTCCTCCACGGACGACGGAACCGGCGGGGCCGCCGCCACCGCAGGCGACCTTCCGGCAATGATGTCTAGCCTATCTAGTATGTTCCTGGGCTTTCTGTCCGGGCCACCGATCCCGTGAAAGGCTGGTGTGGTCACCATGACCCTCGTCCTCGTGACCGGAGCGACCGGGTACATCGGAGGGCGGCTGGTGCCCGAGCTGCTCGCCGCCGGATACCGCGTGCGGGTGCTGTCCCGCCATGCGGAGCGGATCGCGTCGCGCGACTGGGCCGACGAGGTGGAGGTGGTGGAGGGTGACGCGACGTCGCGCCCGGACCTGCGCCGCGCCCTCGACGGCGTGGACGTCGCCTACTACCTGATCCATGCCCTCGGCGCGGGCCCGGGATTCGCCGACCGGGACCGGAGCACGGCGCGCGGCTTCGCCGTCGTCGCCCGGGAATCCGGGGTCGGGCGTGTCGTCTACCTCGGCGGCCTGTATCCCGCCGGCGAACGGCTCTCCGCGCATCTGGAGTCCCGGCGGGAGGTGGAGGAGATCCTGCTCGACGGCGGTGCGCCGACGATCGTGCTGCGCGCCGCCGTGATCCTCGGTTCCGGCAGCGCGTCGTTCGAGATGATGCGCTACCTCACCGAGCGGCTGCCGGCGATGGTGGCGCCGCGCTGGATCGACAACCGGATCCAGCCCATCGCGGTACGCGACGTGCTGCGCTACCTCGTGGGGGCGGCGAGCATCCCGGCCACGGTCAGCCGTGGCTTCGACATCGGCGGGCCGGACGTCCTGACCTATCGCGAGATGATGCAGCGCTACGCCGCCGCCGCGGGCCTGCGGCGCCGGCTGATCCGTGCCGTTCCGGTGCTGACACCGCGCCTGGCCAGCCACTGGGTCGGCCTGGTCACCCCTGTGCCCCCGGCGATCGCGCGACCGCTGGTGGGATCGCTCGTGCACGAGGTGGTCGCCCAGGAGGACGACATCAAGCGGTACGTGCCCGACCCTCCCGGAGGGCTCGTCGGCTTCGACGACGCGGTCGCTCTGGCGCTGACGCGGATCCGCGAGCTCGACGTGCGCACGAGCTGGGTGTCCGCCTCGACCCCCGGCGCCCCCTCCGACCCGATGCCGGACGACCCGGACTGGGCCGGAGGAAGCCTGCTGGTGGACGACCGGTCGAGGACGGTGGACACGACGAGCGAGGCGCTCTGGACGGTCATCGAGGGCATCGGTGGCGCGCACGGCTGGTACTCCTGGCGCCTGGGCTGGGTGGCTCGCGGCATCATGGACCGGCTCTTCGGCGGGCCCGGGCTGCGGCGCGGCCGGCGGCATCCGCACCACCTCGCTCCGGGCGACGCGCTCGACTGGTGGCGGGTGGAGACGATCGACCCGGGCCGCCTGCTCCGGCTGCGCGCGGAGATGCGCCTGCCGGGCCTGGCCTGGCTCGAACTGTCCATCGAGGGCGACGACGGCGAACGGCCGACGTTCCGCCAGCGGGCGATCTTCTCGCCGCGTGGGCTGCCGGGTCAGCTCTACTGGTGGGCGATCAGCCCGTTCCACACCATCGTGTTCGGCGGGATGCAGCGCAACATCGCCCGGGCGGCCGAGGCCCATGGCGGTCCCCCCGCACCTGGGCGTCACCGGGCGAGCCGCTCGACCACGGTGCCGTAGAGCCACGGCACGTGCGAGGCGGCGGGCACGATCGCCCCGCGGGCAGGACTCGACGCCCAGGCGAGCAGCCCGGTGGTGAGCGCGCGGTAGTCGCGCGTCACCCGGCGCCACGCGCGCTCGTACCCGGCGGGGTCGTCCAGGTGCCGGATGACCGCGTCGGCCTGCGCGAGTCCCACGCTGACCCCCTCGCCCGTCAGCGCGTCGACGTAGCCCGACGCGTCGCCGACGAGCCGCAGCCTGCCCGCGGAGCGCCGCCGCGACCGGCAGCGCAGCGGCCCCGCGCCGAGCAGCGGGCCGGCGGCCGGCGCACCGGCCAGCAGCGTGCCGAGCTCCGGGAACTGCGAGCGTAGCAGCAGGTCGAAGCCCGCCCCGGAACTCATCTCCCCCCGGGAACCGAGCAGCGCGACCCCGACGGTGTCGGCCCCGACGGGTGTCACGTACGCCTCGGTGTGCGCAGACCAGTGCACCTCGACGAGGTCGGACCACGGGGGCACCTGGAAGTGCCGGCGCAGACCGTACCGGTGGCGTTCCCGGCCGGTGCGCGGCCCCTCACCGGCGTCGAGACCTGCCAGCCGGCGGGCGGTGGAGTGCAGCCCGTCGCAACCGAGCACCCAGCCCGCGCGGAGGGTGATCGGTGCGCCGCTCTGTCCCCTGCCGTGCGTGCGCCCGCCGGGCACGACGCCGACCTCGACGCCGGCGGCGTCCTGCCGCAGGGTCGTGACCCTGGCGTGCAGGAGCGTGGCCCCGGCGTCGGCGGCGCGCGACCGCAGGGCGGCGTGCAACGCGGTACGCCGCACGCCCCGCCCGGGCCCGTCGGTGAACCGGTGGTCGGCGCGCCGGCCACGAGACCGGTAGCTGATCCCGGCGAGCGGATACCCGGGCGGGTCGGCACCGAGCGCCTGGACGGCCCGGAGAGCACCGGGGAAGAGTCCTTCACCGCACGCCTTGTCGAAGTCGCCGGTGCGGCGGTCCACGATCAGCACGTCGAGTCCCGCGGCCCGGGCCCGGATCGCGGCCGCCAGCCCCACCGGCCCGGCGCCGACCACGACGACGTCGGTGTCCCTGTCGCCTTGGCGCACGCGCCTCACCGCAGCCCGTCGACGGCCGGCTGGAGCGCCCGCTCCTCGGCCGGGATGCGGTACCGGACCAGCAGGACCGCGTTCAGCACGGTGAACACGAGGGCCGTGATCCAGCAGGTGTGGACCAGCGGGAGCGCGATGCCCTCGACCACCACGGCCACGTAGTTGGGGTGGCGCATCCACCGGTAGGGGCCCGCGGACACCAGCGGCAGCCCCGGGACCACGATGATCCGGGTGTTCCAGCGGTGTCCCAGGGTGGCCACGCACCACCACCGCAGCGCCTGTCCGGCCAGCACCAGGAGGAACATCGGCACGCCGAGCCAGGGGAGGAAAGGCCGTCCGGCGACGACGGCCTCCACGACGCACGCGACCAGCAAGCCGCTGTGCAGGGCCACCATCGCCGGGAAGTGCCCCGCGCCGGACTCGACGCCGCCACGGTCGAAGGACCACCGCGCGTTGCGGGCCGACACGACGAGCTCGGCCAGACGTTCGACCCCCGTGGCGGCCACCAGCGCCACATAGAACCCCAGCATCTCAACGTCCCTCCAGTCGCAGGAGCACCAGTTCGCACGCGACGCCCGGACCGAACGCCATGAGCACCGCGGGCGAGCCTGCTGCGGCGTCGGACCGCGCGAGCGTCCTGGCCAGGACGTCGAGCACGGACGACGACGACAGGTTGCCCGCGCACGCGAGGCTCGCGCGGCTCTCGCGCACGGCGGCCTCGGGCAGTTCGAGGGAGTCCCGCACGGCGTCGATCACCCGGGGCCCGCCCGCGTGCACCACCCACGTCGGCACCTCGGCCGGTGTCAGGCCGTGGTCGGCGAGCAGGCCCTTCACGTCGGCGGGCAGGTGCGCGCACAACAGGTCCGGCAGTCCGGCGGAGAGCACGATCGCGAACCCGGTGTCACGCACCTCCCACCCGAGCGCGCCGGTGGTCCCGGGGTAGAGCCGTGAGCGGGTGTCGACCACGCGGGCCGTGCGCCGCCGTCGGCCACCGGTCGGACGGCGCACCGCGGGTGCCGGCGACGTCCGCGCCAGCGGATGCCTCTCGCCGACGACGACGACGGCTGCCGCGCCGTCGCCGAACAGCCCCGAGGCCACCATGTTGGCCATGGAGTCGTCGTCGTGCTGCAGGGTCAGCGAGCACAGCTCGACGGACACCAGCAGGGCCACGTCGCCCGGGTGGCCCAGCAGATGGTCGTGCACGCGCGCCAGCCCGCCCGCGCCGCCCGCGCAGCCCAGGCCGAACGACGGCGTGCGCCGCACGTCGCTGCGCAGCCCCAGCCGCTCGGACAGCAGCACGTCCAGCGAGGGCGCCGCAATGCCGGTCACCGAGGTGGCGAACACGTGGTCGACGTCCCCCGGCTCGAGCCCGGCAGCGGTGAGCGCACGCCGGCTCGCACGCTCGGCCAGCGCGGCCCCCTCACGGATGAACACCTCGTTCGTGGCACCCAGCGAGCGCAGGTCCGCGTACTCCTCCAGCGGCAGCACCAGATGACGATGGCCCACGCCCGCGCTTCCGTGCAGGCGGCGCAGCAGCCCGTGGCGTGCCGGGTCGCGTGCCACCAGCGGCCCCACGGCGTCGGTGATCGCCCCCTGGGCGTACTCGTGCTCGGGCAGCACCGGCTCGACCGCGACGACACATGACATCTCAGCATCGTGACTCAGGTCCGGCCCGCCCGCGCGGGGGGAGCGAGGCGCGGCTAACGTGCCGTCCATGATGTCCGGCACGGAAACCCGCCGTCTGGCCGGTGGTCTGGTCCTCGCGAGCCACCCGGTCCCGGCCGCCGTCGTGACCGGTCTGGCCGCCGCGCTCGCCGTGGCCCTGGGGTCCGACGGGGTCACGGTCGCCCTGGTCACCCTGGTGGTCGGCACCGGCCAGCTCTCGATCGGCTGGTCCAACGACTGGATCGACGCCGCGCGCGACGTCGCCGTCGGGCGCACCGACAAACCGGTGGTCGCCGGGCTCGTCACCGCTCCCGCCCTCCGCGCGGCCGCCGTCGGGGCGCTCGCCGTGTGCGTCGCCGTGTCACTGGCCCTGGGCCTGGTTCCCGCGATGGTGCACCTCGCCGCGGTGGGCGGCGGGTGGGCGTACAACGCCCGGCTCAAGGCGACCGTGTGGTCGTGGCTGCCCTATGCGCTGTCGTTCGGGCTGCTGATGGTCTTCGTCGTGCTCGCCGCGCCGGGGACGCGCGTCCCGGCGGGCTGGGCGGTGGCCGCGGCGGCCCTGCTGGGTGTCGGGGCGCATGTCGCGAACACGCTGCCGGACCTGGAGGACGACGCGTCGACGGGCGTGCGGGGCATGCCGCACCGGCTCGGCCGGCGTGTGGCCGGGGTGCTCGCCCCGTGTCTCCTGGTCTGCGCGGCCGTCGTGGTGGTCGTCGGCCCGGCCGGCGCGCCGGGGCCCGTGGCCTGGACGGGTGGTGCGGTCGCCGTCGGCCTCGCCCTCGCGGCGGGTGCCATGGCGGTCGCCAGACCGCGCAGCCGTGCGCCGTTCGGTCTCGGTATGGCCGTGGCCGTCGTGTGCGTCGCGCTCCTGGCGGCCGCGACCGCCGACATCGCGGTGCCTGGCTGATCGAGTGGGGTACCCGGCTGATCGAGCGGTCCCGACGTGCTCCCGGGCCGGCTCAGATGTCGAGCAGATCCGGGCTCAGGCCCGCTTCCGTGTCCGGGATGCCGAGCTCCGCCGCGCGCTTGTCCGCGGTCGACAGCAGCCGCCGGATCCGCCCCGCCACCGCGTCCTTGGACAGCTGCGGATCGGCGAGCCGGCCGAGCTCCTCGAGGGACGCCTGCTTGTGCGCGAGCCGGAGCTCACCGGCCTGCCTCAGGTGGTCCGGCACCTCGTCGCCCAGGATCTCGAACGCCCGCTGCACGCGCGCCCCGGCCGCGACCGCCGCCCGCGCCGAGCGGCGCAGGTTGGCGTCGTCGAAGTTCGCCAGGCGGTTCGCCGTGCCTCGCACCTCGCGCCGCGCACGCCGCTCCTCCCACACCTTCAGCGTCTCGGGCGCACCGATCCGGCGCAGCATCGTGGCGATCGCGTCGCCGTCCCGCACCACCACCCGGTCGATGCCCCGTACCTCCCGCGACTTGGCCGACACGCCCAGCCGCCGTGCCGCGCCGACCAGCGCCAGGGCCGCCTCCGGACCCGGGCTGGTGACCTCCAGCGACATCGACCGTCCCGGCTCGGTCAGTGACCCGTGGGCCAGGAACGCGCCCCGCCACACCGACTCGGCCTCGGCCACGCCCGACGACACCACCTCCGGCGCCAGCCCGCGCACCGGCCGACCGCGGGCGTCGAGCAGACCCGTCTGCCGGGCCAGCGACTCGCCGTCGCGCACCACCCGGACCACGAACCGCGAGGACTTCCGGATGCCGCCCGCCTGGACCACGATCAGCTCGCTGGTGTGCCCGTAGAGCTCGTGGATCGCCTGGCGCAGCCTGGTGGCGCCCGACTCGTTGTCGAGCTCGGCCTCGATCACCACGCGCCCCGAGATGATGTGCAGCCCACCGGAGAACCGCAGCGTCGCGGACACCTCGGCCTTGCGGCACGACGTCTTCGCCACCCGCACGCGTGCGAGCTCCTCCTTGACCTGTCCCGTGAGCGCCATGGCCGCCATCCTGCCACGGACTGCCGTACTTGCCACGGGGAGAATCGCGGAGGGCCGCGTGAAATGTCCCGGCGTGTTGGGCAGGGTTGTCCCGCTCGCCGCGCCCAGCGGCTCAGACGTCGCCGAAGACGTCCTCGAACACGTCACGGTACGCCGCCGCCAGCCGCAGCGCGTCGTGCCGGGCCGTACCGTCCCCGCGCCGCACCTGCCGCATCAGCAGCCCGGCACCCATCCGCCCGGCGGCCTCCTGCAGCTCGGACACGTCCTCGACCGCCGACGGATCCGCCACCACGGCGTCGATCCGCAAGCCGGGAGCGTGCTTGTGCAGCGCCTCGAGGTGGTCGACGGCGGTCAGCCCCGCCGTCTCCCCGCCGTCCGTCGACAGGTTGAGCGTCACGCACCTGCGTGCCGTCGTGTCGTGCAGCGCCCGCGCGAGGTCCGGCACCAGAAGATGGACCAGCACCGACGAATACCAGGACCCCGGCCCCAGCACCACCCAGTCCGCCTCCATCACCGCCTCGACCGCCTCCCTGCTCGCCGGCGGGTCCGAGGGCACCAGCCGCAACTGCTCGATGCGCCCGTCCGTCACCGCGACCCGGCTCTGCCCCACCACGGTCTCCATCGCGGGCCGGCCGGGCCCGGTCTCGCGCGGCTCCCGCCGCACGTCCGCCTCGACCACGAGCGGCACCGAGGCCATCGGCAGCACCCGCCCCCGCGCGCCGAGCAGCTTGCCCACCCAGTCCAACCCGGCGACCGGGTCGCCCAGCAGCTCCCACAGCGCCACGATGAGCAGATTGCCCACCGCGTGGTTGTCGAGGTCACCGTCGGACCGGAACCGGTGCTGCAGCATCGCACTCCATGTCCGGCCCCACTCGGAGTCGTCGCACAGCGCGGCGAGCGCCATGCGCAGATCTCCCGGCGGCAGCACCGAGAGCTCGTCGCGCAGCCGCCCGGAGGACCCGCCGTCGTCGGCCACCGTGACGACGGCGGTCAGCCGGTCGGACATGAGCCGCAGGGCGGACAGCGAGGCCGACAGGCCATGCCCTCCCCCGAGTGCCACGACGGCCGGGTTCTTGCTCCACTCTGGCCTCATCGGCACCTTCCCGCGCTGCTACTCACGTCCGAGATCGCGTGCAGAGACCCGCACGCGATGCCCGGCGGCACGCAGGCGCTCCGCGATGGCATCGGCCATCGCGACCGAGCGGTGCTTGCCGCCCGTGCAGCCCACGGCGATCGTGGCGTAGCGCTTCTCCTCCTCGAGGTACCCCGTGAGGACGGGCTCGAGGGCCGACGCGTACCGGTCCACGAACTCGACCGCACCGGGCCGGGCGAGCACATAGTCCCGCACCGGAGCATCGTGGCCGGTCAGGTGTCGCAGCTCGGTGATCCAGTAGGGGTTGGCCAGGAACCGTACGTCCACCACGTGGTCCGCGTCCAGGGGGATGCCGTACTTGAACCCGAACGACAGCAGCGTGATCCGCAGCGCCTCCTGAGCGGGATCGGCGATCGACCGCCGGATCTCGCGGGACAGGTCGTGCACGGACAGGTCAGAGGTGTCGATGGCGATGTCGGAACGTTCCTTGATGCTGGCCAGGAGCGAGCGCTCGGCCGTGATCCCGTCCAGGATCCGGCCGTCGCCCTGCAGCGGGTGCGGGCGACGGACCTGCTCGAAACGCCGCACCAGCACCTCGTCCGACGCCTCGAGGAACAGGATGCGGTAGGCGACGTCGTGCTCGCTCATGTGCGCGAGCACCTTGTCGAGCTCGCTGAAGAACTCCCGGCCACGCACGTCGACGACCGCCGCGACGGAATCGATCGTCGACCCCTTGCTCATCAGGTCCACCAGCGGGACGAGCATCATCGGCGGCAGATTGTCCACCACGTACCAGCCGAGATCCTCCACCACGGCGGCGGCCTGCGATCGCCCGGCACCGGACATGCCGGTAATGATGAGGACCTCGGGCTGCGGATCGGCGGGCGCGGGCGGCGCGTCCGCATCGATCGCCGCGATGCCCGACGGTGCGGTCGTCGGGGACGGTTCATTCATGAGTCCCAGCATGCCAGGCCCGGCACGGCTACCGCCGCTCCGCCTCGCCGGAATCCGACCTGTCCGACGTGTCCGGTGTCAGCGCCCGGACGACGGCGGCCGCGGTGGCCTCGCCCATGCCCCGGACCGTCGCGATCTCCTCGGCGCTCGCGGCACGCAGCTTCTTGACCGAGCCGAAGTGGGCCAGGAGTGCCTTCTTGCGGGCGGGGCCGAGCCCGGCGACGTCGTCGAGCACGGAGGCGACCATGCCCTTGCTGCGTCGCTTGCGGTGCGCCTGGATGGCGAAGCGGTGAGCCTCGTCGCGCACTCGTTGCAGGAGGTAGAGGCCTTCGGAGGAGCGCCGCAGGATGACCGGGTACTCGTCGCCGGGAACCCACACCTCCTCGAGTCGCTTGGCGAGGCCGCACAGGGCGACGTCGGTGACGCCGAGCTCGTCGAGGGCGCGGGCGGCGGCGGCGACCTGGGGCGGGCCGCCGTCCACCACGACGAGGCTCGGCGGGTAGGCGAACCTCTTCGTGTCCTCGGGACGCTCGGCGTCGTCGGGGTCGACCTCACCGGATGCGAGCTCGACGTCGCCGGCCTTGAGACGGTCGGCGAGGTAGCGCTTGAACCGCCTGGTGATGACCTCGTGCATGGCGGCGGTGTCGTCCCGCGCGCCGTCGCCCTCGGGCCCGCGGACGCTGAACGTGCGGTACTCGCTCTTGCGCGGCAGACCGTCCTCGAACACGACCATGGACGCCGACTGGTACGTGCCGCCGGTGTGGGAGACGTCGTAGCACTCGATGCGCAGCGGCGCGCTGTCCAGGTCGAGCGCCTCCTGGATCTCCTGGAGCGCCTGGCTGCGCGTGGTCAGGTCACCGGCGCGGCGGGTCTTGTGCAGCACCAGGGAGTGCTCGGCGTTGCGCAGGACGGTGGCGGCGAGCTCCCGCTTGTCGCCGCGCTGCGGCACCCGCAGGTCCACGCGGGCACCGCGCAGCCCGGTCAGCCATGCCGTCACCTGGCCAGGGTCCGGCGGGAGGACGGGAACCAGCACCTCGCGCGGCACGGCGTCGCTCGTGGCGGCCTCGCCCCGGCGCCGGGAGGTCGGCTCCTGCCCCGCCGCACCGCCGTCGCCGGTGTCCTCGCCGATGTCGGCGACGGCACCGTAGACCTGCTGCAGCAGGTGCTCGACGAGCTCCGCGTCCGAGACGTCCTCGACCTTCTCCACGATCCAGCCCCGCTGGCCGCGGATGCGCCCGCCGCGCACGTGGAACACCTGCACCGCCGCCTCCAGCTCGTCGCCGGCCAGCGCGAACACGTCCGCGTCCGTGCCGTCGCCGAGCACCACGGCGTTCTTCTCGGTGGCCCGGCGCAGTGCCTCGATGTCGTCGCGCAGCCGGGCGGCCCGCTCGTACTCCATGGCCTCGGCGGCCTCGGTCATCTCCCCCGTCAGGCGCTTCTCGAAGCGCTTGGTCTCGCCGGACATGAAGTCGCAGAAGTCGAGCGCGAGCGCGCGATGGTCCTCGGGGCTGATCCGCCCCACGCACGGTGCCGAGCACTTGTCGATGTACCCGAGCAGGCAGGGCCGGCCCGAGCGGGCGGCACGCCGGTAGACGCCGGCCGAGCAGGTGCGGATCGGAAATACCCGCAGCACCTGGTCCAGCGTCTCGCGGATCGCCCAGGCGTGACCGTACGGACCGAAGTAGCGCGTGCCCTTGCGCTTGGCGCCCCGCATCACCTGCGCGCGGGGAATCTCCTCGCCCAGGGTGACCGCCAGGTACGGGTACGACTTGTCGTCGCGGTACTTCACGTTGAACCGCGGGTCGTACTGCTGGATCCACGTGTACTCGAGCGCGAGCGCCTCCACCTCGGTGCCCACGACCGTCCACTCCACCGACGCGGCGGTGGTCACCATGGTGCGGGTGCGGTGGTGCAGGTTCGCGAGGTCCTGGAAGTAGTTGGACAGGCGCTGACGCAGGTTCTTCGCCTTGCCGACGTAGATCACGCGCCCGTGCTCGTCACGGAAGCGGTACACGCCCGGGGAGGTCGGGATCTCGCCGGGACGGGGACGGTAGGTGGCCGGATCTGCCATGCCCTGAACCTTAGGCCAGGTGTCTGACACCGCCCTCGGACCGGCGACGACGCCCGGCGGACCACAGGCCGTGACTACACGGCGGCGCTCACGAGAGGCACCGGCTCGACGAGGACCGGGAAGTTGACCGAGCGGGCGATGAAGCACATGCCGTGCGCCTTGTGATGCAGCGCCGCGATCTTCTCGTCCGTGGCCAGCTCGCCGTCGTCGACCGCGATCCGGGGCCGGAGCGTGACGTCGGTGAACTGCCCCTCCCCGCGTGACTCGACACGCATCGTGCCGGTCGCCGAATCCGTGTACGAACGCACCACGAGCCCGCTCGCGGCCGCCAGGTGCAGGAACCACAGCATGTGGCACTGGCTGAGGCTCGCGACGAAAAGTTCTTCCGGGTTGTAGCGGCCGGGGTCGCCGCGGAACGCGGGGTCCGCCGTCCCGGGCAGCACGGGCTTGTTCGGCAGCACGACGTCATGGTCACGGGAGTACGCGGTGTACGACGAGGTCCCCGTGTCCCCGGCACCGGTCCAGGTCACCTCGACGGCATAGTCATGGGTGGCTCCGCTCATGCTGATCACCCTAGCCGCGAGGAGTGACCGAGGCCACGACTCGCGTGCCAGGATGCCGCCGTGAGCCATCTACTCGATCTCGCGACCCGAAGGTTCTGGCGGCTGACCGGACGGCGGGTGGACCTGGCCGGGGCCGAGTCGTGGCTGCGGGCGCCGGTGAGCCTCTCCCCCACCGTCGCGGACGGATGGCCCGCCACCGAGGCGGCCTTCCACGGCGGCACCGTGGACGACGACGACCCGCGTGCCGGACTGCTCCCCGCGGTCGCCGCGCTCGACGGACCCGGCTTCTCGGCCGCCGCGCTGCGCCCGGAGATCCGCGACTTCTACGAGCACACCGCGTCCTGGCGGATGGACGTGTGGGCCGGCTGGTCGCCGCTGTTCTGGCCGGCCGGGGAACTGGTCGCACGACTGTTCGGCCGGCGCGTGGAACAGCTCGCCCTGCCCATGCGCCCGCTCGACGTGGCGCACGGCATGGACAGCCGCATCACGGTGATCCGTGACCGCGCGGGCGCGCAGGTCTCCGCCGCCTGGCTGCGCACGCTGCGCTCCACGGGCCGGTACGTGTTCAGCGGCTGCTACTCGGTGCGCGCGCTGCCGGGCGCCGACCGGCCCAGCGTGCACGTCGCGTTCCCGCTCGAGGCCGGGAACGTGCAGGTCTTCCTCCGCCCGGCCGTGGGTGCGAACGGGTCGCTCGTCCTCGAGTCCCCTCGCGGCCGGTTCGGCCAGGACGGGGCGTACGTCGTGGTGCACGACGGCGGCCGCGACGTCGCCACGCGCCTCCCCCTCCATGAGACCTTCCGGATGTACACCGACTCCCGCCAGGTGCTGCGCACGGACCATGAACTGCGCCTGTGGGACGCGTGGGCGATGCGCCTGCACTACAGGCTGGAACCGCCCCGCTGACGGGCCCCGCCGTTGCTCCCACGACCGTCCGGTCGCGTCTGCCCCGGCACGAGACACACACCGGAGAGCGTGTGCCGTTCGTCACATGACGACGCGCATCGCCGACTCCGGCACGACCATCCCGTCGGCCTCCGACAGACGGCCCAGGGCAGGCCGGGGTCATGGAGAGTCAATGATCCGGCCATTCTCAGGTCTCGGACGACGGATGGACTCGGTCTGCTTGGCACACTTTTTATCGAAGCCCGGGGGGCGGGAACCGCCCTTGGAGCAGCCGGTGGAGAAGGATCTCGCCACGCGAATCAGTTCGCGGGTCTAGGACCTCTTTGCCGGATATGCGAGTCTTAGTGGCAGTTACCCACACGCGGCAAACCCCAGGGGTGATTCTGGTGCCGACCAGCACAAACACCACGGCCACCTACGACGACATCGCACCACTCATCTGCGTCACGCGACCCTACTACGCTCTCGAGAACCTCCACAGCAGCGCACCCGGGCGCGCCACCGCGGTCATCCCGGTACAGGCACCACCCGGGCGTCAGACCCAGGTCATCGGCGTCGGCGAGGTCGGCCGCCACCTGGCGGCGCTCGGGCTGTCGGCCGCCGCCACCAGCAGCCCGGCGGCCGGACGTCACTTCTACCTCGCCCACCGCACCGTGGGACGCATGTATCCGGCCGGGGAGTCGCCGGCCCCCGGCCCGCTGATCGGGACGGCCGTGGTTCAGGGGCAGAACCGCCGGCAGGTCGTCGCCCACACCGAACTCCGCGACTCCGCGGGCACCCTCATCGCCCGGATGGACGTGCAGTACAAGGTGATGACCGCCGGCGTGTTCCACCGCCTCATGGGCCCGCCCACCGAGACGGACGCCGACTCCCCCGAGAATCCGTACGTGGCTCCGATGCCCGTTCGCGACGTGTCGGTGCACGGTCCGTACGGCAGCGCGAAACTCGAGGTGAGGGCCGACATGTGTCGCGGCCACTTCGACGGCTTCCCCGCCCTGCCGGTCTCGATGGCCAGCTACGCCTCGTTCGAGGTGTTCCACCGGGTGCTCGACCTGGCCGCCGGGCCGGACTCCCGCTGGCGCTGCGGCGCGTTCCGGCTGAAGGCGGAGCACCTGGCCATGGCCGGGCAGACGTGCACGGTCGAGATCGAGCCGGCCAAGCCTCGCCTGGCCTCGCGGGCGTTCAGTGGCACGGTGCGTACGGCCGAGCAACGCAAGGCCGTCCGCGTCTGGGTCGACTACGACGTCGTCTGACCCGGCCACCGCGACCGGCGCGGCCGACAGCCGCGGCCGCCGGCCACCAGCGGTGGCATCCGGTCACCCCGGAGAGCCGGGGGCGCGAAGGCGCCCGCCTCACCCCGCGACGGCGGCCTTGCGGCGTCGCGCCCGGCTCTTCGCGGTGCCTCCGGCGCCGGCGGCCTGGGACTCCTGGTTCGCCGTCGCGCCGACCGGCACCGTGCCGTCGAGGATCTCCGCGAGAAATGTCCCGGTGTGCGACTCCGGCACCAGCGACACCGCCTCCGGCGTCCCCTCGGCCACCACCAGGCCACCACCGGAGCCGCCCTCCGGTCCCATGTCGACCACCCAGTCGGCGTTCTTGACGACATCGAGGTTGTGCTCGATGACGATCACCGAGTTCCCCTTGTCCACCAGCGACTGCAGCACGCCGAGCAGCTTGCGGATGTCCTCGAAGTGCAGGCCCGTGGTCGGCTCGTCGAGAACGTAGACCGTACGGCCCGTGGACCGCTTCTGCAGTTCCGTGGCCAGCTTCACGCGCTGCGCCTCCCCGCCGGACAGGGTCGGGGCGGGCTGCCCGAGCCGGACGTACCCCAGGCCGACGTCGACGAGCGTCTTCATGTACCGCGAGATCGCGGGGAACGCCTCGAAGAACTCGGCGGCCTCCTCGATCGGCATGTCCAGCACGTCCGCGACGGTCTTGCCCTTGAAGTGCACCTCGAGGGTCTCGCGGTTGTAGCGCGCGCCGTGGCAGACCTCGCACGGCACGTAGACGTCCGGGAGGAAGTTCATCTCGATCTTGATCGTCCCGTCGCCGGTGCACGCCTCGCACCGACCGCCCTTGACGTTGAACGAGAACCGCCCCGGCCCGTAGCCGCGCACCTTCGCCTCGGTGGTCTCGGCGAACAGCTTGCGCACCCGGTCCCAGACGCCCGTGTAGGTGGCCGGGTTGGAGCGCGGCGTGCGCCCGATCGGCCCCTGGTCCACGTGCACCACCTTGTCGAGGTGGTCCATCCCCGTGACCCGCGTGTGCCGGCCCGCCACCTGCCGGGCGCCGTTGAGCTCGTTCGCGAGCACGGTGTGCAGGATCGAGTTCACCAGCGTCGACTTGCCCGACCCGGAGACTCCCGTGACCGCCGTGAAGACACCGAGCGGGAACGACACGTCGATGTCCCGCAGGTTGTTCTCGCGCGCCCCGACCACCGTGAGCCGACGGCCCGGGTCCACCGGCCGGCGTACGGCGGGGAGAGGGATCTTGCGCTGCCCCGACAGGTACGCCCCCGTCACGGACTCGGCCGACTCCAGCAGGCCGGTCAGGTCGCCCGAGTGGACCACCCGGCCGCCGTGCTCCCCCGCGCCCGGACCCACGTCCACGATCCAGTCCGCGGAGCGGATCGTGTCCTCGTCGTGCTCGACGACGATCAGCGTGTTGCCCAGGTCCCGCAGCCGCGTCAGCGTCTCGATGAGCCGCCGGTTGTCACGCTGGTGCAGCCCGATCGACGGCTCGTCCAGCACGTACAGCACACCCACCAGGCCCGACCCGATCTGTGTGGCGAGGCGGATGCGTTGCGCCTCCCCGCCCGACAGCGTGCCGGCGGGCCGTTCGAGCGTGAGGTAGTGCAGGCCGACATCCAGCAGGAAGCCGAGCCGCGCGTGGATCTCCTTGAGCACCTCGGCGGCGATCTGCCGCTCGCGCTCCCCCAGCTCCAGGCCCTTGAGGAACTCCGCCGCGGCGGCGATCGGCAGGCGGCACACCTCCGCGATGGACCGGCCGCCCACCTTCACCGCGAGGACCTCGGGCTTGAGGCGAGCGCCGTCGCACACGGGGCACGGCACCTCCCGCATGTACGCCTCGTACTTCTCCTTGGACCAGTCGGAGTCCGTCTCGCGGTGGCGCCGCTCCAGGAACGTGATGACGCCCTCGAACCCCGTCGAGTACTGCCGCTCCCTGCCCCAGCGATTGCGATACCGCACCTGCACCTCGTGGTTGCGCCCGTGCAGCACGGCCTCCCGCGCACGCTGCGGCAGCGCGCGCCAGGGGGCGTCCATGTCGAACTTCATCTCCGCCGCGAGCGCCGTCAGCACCCGCTCGAAGTACTCGCTGGAGGTCTGGGTCCAGGGCGCGACGGCGCCGTCGCGCAGCGACTTCTCCTCGTCCGGTACCACGAGGTCCGGGTCCACCTCGAGGCGGAAACCGATACCGGTGCACTCGGGGCACGCACCGTAGGGGGCGTTGAAGGAGAAGGTGCGCGGCTCGATCTCGTCGAGCGTGAGCGGGTGGTCGTTGGGGCAGGAGCGCTTCTCGGAGTACTTGCGGAAGCGGTCGGGATCATCCGCGTCGAGATCGACCAGGTCGATCATGACCAGTCCGCCGGCCAGGCCGAGGGCGGTCTCGACGGAGTCGGTGAGCCGCCGCTGCACGCCCTCGCGCGCCACGAGACGGTCCACGACGACCTCGATGTCGTGCTTCAGCTTCTTCTCCAGCGCCGGCGGCTCGGCGAGCTGGACCACCTCGCCGTCGACCCGGGCACGCGCGAAGCCCTTGGCGCCGAGCTCCTTGAACAGGTCGGCGTACTCGCCCTTGCGGCCCCGCACGACGGGCGCGAGCACCTGGTAGCGCGTTCCCTCGGGGAGTTCCAGCACCCGGTCGACGATCTGCTGCGGAGTCTGGGACCGGATCTCCTCGCCGCACACCGGACAGTGCGGCGTGCCCGCTCGGGAGAACAGGAGACGCAGGTAGTCGTAGACCTCGGTGATGGTCCCGACCGTCGAGCGCGGGTTCCGGTTCGTGGACTTCTGATCGATCGACACCGCGGGGCTCAGGCCCTCGATGAAGTCGACGTCGGGCTTGTCCATCTGGCCGAGGAACTGGCGCGCGTAGGCGCTCAGCGACTCGACGTAGCGGCGCTGGCCCTCGGCGAAGATCGTGTCGAAGGCGAGCGAGGACTTCCCGGACCCCGATAGGCCCGTGAAGACGATCAGCGCGTCCCTGGGAAGGTCCAGGTCTGCGTTCTTGAGGTTGTGCTCACGCGCACCAGATACGACCAGCCGATTGCTCACCTGAGCATCCTAGGACGAGACTCTGACATTCGCACGAGTGTTCTACGACACGGTCGGGCGCGGAACCCGCGGCCTCTCAGGCGAACCCTCCGATCACCACGGTCCACTCGCGCGCGGCACACGCCGTGACCAGGCCCTGCGTCCGGAACGGGTCCTCGTCCAGCATCCCGAGCGCGGCCTCCGGCGAGTCCGCCTCCAGGACGAGGAGAGCACCGGCGGGCACCGGCGTGCCGTTCTCCGCGGTGACCGCCGGCTGCGGGCCCGACGCACGGAGCGTCCCGGCCTCGTGCAGACCGCGCAGGAAGGCGCGGTGGTCCGCGCGGTGCGCGTCCAGCCCGGCGGAGTCGTCGGCGTACTCGTAGGTCACGGCGTAGGTCGTCATACAGGTCATTCTGCCGGGTTGCCAAGGACGGGGCGGGCCCGTCCGGCCACGGACCACGCCGGCGCCGGGCCACGCCGGCCGCACGGCCCGGGCGGACGCGACGGCCGGGCGGACGCGACGGCGCCCGCCCCCGAACGTTCCGGGGACGGGCGCCGGCGCCTCACGACGCGCGTCCACGTCCTCCCGGACGTGAACCGCGGGGCGTGGGGCTCACGCGTCCGCTGCGGTCTCCGCCACCTCGGCGTGCGCGAGGGTCACGAGCGCCTGGGCGTTCACGGCGTGCTGCCACTTGCCCAGGTCACCGACACTCTTGATCTTGAGCGCCGCGAGCGCCTCGTCGTGGTTGGGGCTCAGGCCGAGCAGCGCCGACGGCGGGGCAGCGAGGATCTCGCTGATGCCCTTGCCGCGGTAGGCCTTGTCGACGAGGTTGTCGAGGTTCAGGCTCACGAATGATTGCCTTTCGTCGTTGCGGTCGTGTCTCCGGCCGGGTGAGAACCCGGCCGCCCGCAGGATGTCGTGATCCGCCCCACTTTGCAACATCCGCCGGAAACGAGAGTCCGACGGCGCCCCCGCGCCCCGCCCTCGCCTGGCGCCATGGGAGGAAAAGCGCACACCGGATGCAGCACCTCCAGGTGCGCGGACGACCGTAACCCTGGCAGACTCCCCCCATGGCGCCCTACACCGGCGATGTTGTCACGGGCTGCGACCCCGACGTCCGCCTGCTCGACGATGTCGCGATCCACAAGATGTCCGTGGGTCCCATGGACAACAACGCATACCTCCTGACCTGCCACGCGACCGGAGCCCAGCTCCTGATCGACGCCGCTGCCGACCCCCAGTCGCTCATGGACCTGATCGACATGTCCGAGGGCGACGGGCCGGGAGAGGGCCCGCTCGACGCCGGGCCCCCGCTCGATCTCATCGTGACCACGCACCGCCACCCCGACCACTTCGGCGCGCTCTCCGACATCGCCGCCGTCACGGGCGCGCGGACCCTCGCCGGCGTGGACGACGCCGAGGCCATCGCCCACGACGCCGGCACCCCGGTCGACATCGCGGTGTCCGACGGCGACACCGTCACCTTCGGCGAGGTCGATCTCACCGTGATCCACCTGCGCGGGCACACCCCGGGTTCGATCGCGCTCGCCTACACGGAGCCCGATAACGTTTCCCGGCCCGGTGCCGTCGCCGGGCGGACGCACCTGTTCACCGGCGACGCGCTGTTCCCGGGTGGTCTCGGGAACACGCACGGCGAACCGAGCCGCTTCCGGGCGCTGCTGGACGACGTCACCACCCGGATCTTCGACCGGTACCGGGACGACACCTGGGTCTACCCGGGCCACGGGCTCGACACGACACTCGGCGCGGAACGCCCCCATCTCGCGGAGTGGCGCGAACGGGGCTGGTGACGACGCCGGAGCGGCCCTGACCCGAGGCCCGGCCCTTCGTGCCGGAGCGGGCGTCAGGGTCAGGCCGTGGGGGTCAGGGCCCCTCCGGGTTCAGGGCTTCCGGGTCTCCTCGAGCTCGGCGGCCTTCCGGTCGCTGCGCACCTTGAGGAGGGACGCGACGGTGGTGATCGTCAGGACGACGACGATGAACAGCAGCGAGAAGGACGTCGGGATGTCCGGCACCAGGTCGACCTCGCGGCCGCCGTTGATGAACGGCACCTCGTTGAGGTGCAGGGCGTGGTTGACGAGTTTCACACCGATGAAGCCCAGGATCACGGCGAGGCCGTAGTTGAGGTAGACGAGCTTGTCCAGCAGGCCGTCGATGAGGAAGAACAGCTGCCGCAGCCCGAGGAGCGCGAACGCGTTGGCCGTGAAGACGAGGTACGCCTCCTGCGTCAGGCCGAAGATCGCCGGAATGGAGTCGACGGCGAACAGGAGGTCCGCGGAGCCGATCGCGATCATGACGACGAGCATCGGGGTGATCATCCGGCGGCCGTCGATCCTGGCGGTCATCCGGTCCCCGACGTACGTGTCGGTGACCGGGAAGACCCGGCGCACCAGGCGGAGCACGCCGTTCTCGTGATACTCCTCGTCGCTCTCGCCGCCGCCCCTGGCCTGCGACCACGCGGTCCACAGGAGGAACGCGCCGAACAGGTAGAACACCCAGCTGAAGTGCGCCACCAGGGTGGCGCCGAGCATGATGAAGATCGTCCGCATGACGAGCGCGATCGTGATGCCGATCAGCAGCACCTTCTGCTGGTACTCCCGCGGCACCTTGAAGCTGGCGAGGATGAGCACGAACACGAAGAGGTTGTCCACGCTCAGCGACTTCTCGGTGACCCACCCGGCGAAGTACTCACCGCCGTACTGCGGACCCCATGCCCACCAGACGATCCCACCGAACGCGACGGCGATCAGGACGTAGACCAGGGACCAGCGCCCCGCTTCGGCGATCGACGGGAAGTGGGACTTGCGGACATGACCGAAGTAGTCGACGGCGATCAGAGCGACGATCGCGAGGACGGTCAGGACCCAGGCCCAGAACGGCACATACATGAATGAGAACCTCCGGTGGACAGCGTCAGGCACCGGAGGTCTCTCCCAACTCGCGAGCACACCACCATCACCTGGCGATCTGCACAGCGAGCCGGTCCGCCCGGAGCAACACCTTTGTCGCCCGTACTGACGAAACGAACCGTCCCGGGATACTCCCCTCCTGGCGAAAAGTGTACGCGACCAGAGCGTTCACGCGAAACGTGAGGTCGGTCTCCCGCAGGTCGCACCGCACGCCCACCTCAGGTCGTCGCCGCCTGCATCTGCCGCAGCTCCTTCTTCAGGCCCGAGATCTCGTCACGGAGGCGCGCGGCGACCTCGAACTGCAGCTCGGCCGCGGCGCCGTGCATCTGGTCCGTGAGCTCCTGGATGAGCTCGGCAAGTTCGCTCGCCGCGGCGCCCGCCAGGCGGTTGCCCGTGGCCGCACCCTCCTTCGGCGTCCCGGGCAGCGGCGCCTTGCCACGAGCACCCCCGGCCGATGCCTTCCGGTAGCCGCCGGCCAGCAGCTCCTGGGTGTCGATGTCCTCCCGGGCGAGCATGTCGGTGACGTCCGCGATCTTCTTGCGCAGCGGCGTCGGGTCGATGCCGTTCGCCTCGTTGTACGCGATCTGCTTGGCCCGGCGGCGGTCCGTCTCGTCGAGGGCCTGCCGCATGGCCGGCGTGATCTTGTCGGCGTACATGTGCACCTGACCGGACACGTTGCGCGCCGCGCGGCCGATGGTCTGGATGAGGGACCGGCCGGAGCGCAGGAAGCCCTCCTTGTCCGCGTCCAGGATCGCGACCAGCGACACCTCCGGCAGGTCGAGGCCCTCTCGCAGCAGGTTGATGCCGACCAGCACGTCGAACTCGCCCAGCCGCAGCTCGCGCAGCAGTTCGACGCGGCGCAGCGTGTCGACCTCGGAGTGCAGGTACTGCACCCGGACGCCGCGCTCCAGGAAGTAGTCGGTGAGGTCCTCCGCCATCTTCTTGGTGAGGGTCGTGACCAGCACCCGCTCGTTCTTCTCCACACGGTCACGGATCTCACCGAGCAGGTCGTCGATCTGTCCGGTCGTCGGCTTGACCACGACCTCCGGGTCCACGAGGCCGGTCGGACGGATCACCTGCTCCACCACGCCGTCCGACAGCGCACGCTCGTAGTCGCCCGGGGTCGCCGACAGGTACACCGTCTGCCCGATGCGCTCGGTGAACTCCTCCCAGCGCAGCGGCCGGTTGTCCATGGCGCTGGGCAGCCGGAAGCCGTGCTCCACGAGGGACCGCTTGCGCGACATGTCGCCCTCGAACATCGCCCCGATCTGCGGCACCGTCTGGTGCGACTCGTCGATGACGAGCAGGAAGTCCTCGGGGAAGTAGTCGAGCAGGGTGTTCGGCGCGGTGCCGGGCGCGCGACCGTCGATGTGCATCGAGTAGTTCTCGATGCCGCTGCAGGTGCCGATCTGGCGCATCATCTCGATGTCGTAGGTGGTGCGCATGCGCAGCCGCTGGGCCTCCAGCAGCTTGTTCTGCCCCTCCAGCTCGGTCAGCCGCTCGGCGAGCTCTGCCTCGATCCCGCCGATCGCCCGCTCCATCCGCTCCGGCCCGGCCACGTAGTGCGTGGCCGGGAAGAGGTGGACGCTCTGCTCGCTCCGCACGACGTCGCCCGTCAGCGGGTGCAGCGTCTGGATGGACTCGATCTCGTCGCCGAACATCTCGATGCGCACGGCGAGCTCCTCGTACACCGGGATGATCTCCACCGTGTCGCCCCGCACGCGGAACGTGCCGCGCGTGAACGCCGTGTCGTTCCGCGTGTACTGCATGGTGACGAACCTGCGCAGCAACTCGTCCCGGTCCACGACGTCGCCGATGTCGAGCCGCACCATGCGGTCCACGTACTCCTGCGGCGTGCCCAGGCCGTAGATGCACGACACCGACGCCACCACGACCACGTCCCGCCGGGTCAGCAGCGACGAGGTCGCACTGTGCCGAAGGCGCTCCACCTCGTCGTTGATCGAGGAGTCCTTCTCGATGTAGGTGTCCGACTGCGCGATGTACGCCTCGGGCTGGTAGTAGTCGTAGTAGGAGACGAAGTACTCCACGGCGTTGTTCGGCAGGAGCTCCCGGAACTCGCTGGTGAGCTGCGCGGCGAGCGTCTTGTTCGGCGCCATGATGAGGGTGGGCCGCTGGAGCTTCTCGATGAGCCACGCGGTCGTCGCGCTCTTGCCCGTACCGGTGGCCCCGAGCAGCACGACGTCCTTCTCCCCCGCCTGGATACGCTCGGTGAGTTCGGCGATCGCCGACGGCTGGTCTCCGGCGGGCTGGTACTCGGAGACCACCTCGATGGGGGCGACGGTCCGTTGCAGATCGGTGACGGGGCGCATGGTCCTACGGTAGTTCGACTGTCTGACAGTGCTTCCCCGAGCCGGGTCGCGGGTCAGTGCTCGGCGCCCGCCGCGACCGCCGCCCTGAGGACCTCGCCGCGCGCCGCCGCCAGGGACGTGGTGAGCACGATCCGCAGGGCGGAGGCCAGCGTCTCCAGCGGGAGCCCGGGATCTCCGTCGGCCCTTTCCTCCGCCGTCCGTGGCACGTGCACGAATCCCGTCACGCCGTCGCCGAACGCCTCGCGCAGCGTGTAGAACAGGGCGTTGCACACGAACGTCCCGGCGGTGTTGGAGACGGCGGCGGGGATCCCGGCCTCGTGCAGCGCGGCGAGCGCCGCCTTCACCGGAAGCCCCGTGAAGTGGGCGGCGGGACCGGTCCGGAGCAGCGGCTCGTCGGCCGGGAGGTGGCCGGCGTTGTCGGGGATGCGCGCGTCGGCCACGTTGATCGCCACCCGTTCCAGGCGGACCGCCTCGGTCCCGGCGGCGAGCCCGACGGCGACGACGGCGTCGTACGGGGCGCCCTCCTCCCGCGCCGCCAGCATCGCCGCCCGCACCGGCGCGAACGCACCGCCGAACGTGACGGGCAGCACCAGGGTGTCCAGGGCCGCGCCCGCGGCCTCCGGGTCCCAGGTCGCGGCGAGCCGCGTCACCGCCTCGGCCGACGCGTTGACGTGGTCTCCCCCGAACGGTTCGAACGCGGTGACGAGGGCCCTCACGCGCCGGACGCCCGGCTGTCGTGCAGGGCGGCGTCGTCGGCCTCCGCCTCCGCCTCCTGTGCGACCTCGCGCTGCGCCCGCTCCCACAGGGAATCGACCTGTGCGCGGAGGTTCTCCACGCTCCCCGTGCCGTCGAGCACCACGTCGGCGCCGGCGAGCCGGTCCTCGTCGCTCGCCTGCGCGGCGATGCGACCCTGCGCCTCCTCCGCGTCCATGCCCCGCCCCTCGACGAGCCGCTCCAGCCGCTGTTCCACGGGCGCGTGCACCACGACGACGAGATGGAACGCTCCCGCCTGCCCGGTCTCGACGAGCAGGGGGATGTCGTGCACGACGACGGCCCGGGGGTCTCGCGCCGCCGCTGCCGCCTCGTGCTCGGCGGACAGCCGGCGCACCTCCGGGTGCACGATGGCGTTGAGCCGCTCCCGCGCCTCGTCGTCGGCGAACACGAGGCGGCCCAGCGCGGGACGGTCGAGGCCGCCGTCGGGCCCGATCACCTCGGTGCCGAACGCCTCGGCGATCTCCTCGAGGCCGACCGATCCCGGGGCGACGGCGGTGCGGGCGAGCTGGTCGTGGTCCACGACGACGGCGCCGAGTTCGTCGAGGCGCCGTGTCGCGACCGACTTACCGGCGGCGATCCCACCGGTGAGGCCGATACGGAACATGCCCCTATCCTGCCTCACGACGCGCCGTTCCGCGCCGGGCAGGCGTCCGGTCCCGTCAGGGCCGGCACGGACGCGAGCTCCGAGGCGGCCGGTCCGTCGGCCGTCCCGCCGTCTCCGGGGCATGCGAAAGGGCCCAGGCGCGTGCGCCTGGGCCCTCCCGTCACCGGATCAGTTGCCGGTCAGCTTCTCGCGAAGCGCGGCGAGCGCCTCGTCCGAGGCGAGCGTACCCGCACCCTCCTCCTCGACCGGGGCCGACGAGTAGGACGAGGACGACGACGCGGCGGCCGGGGCCGCCGGAGCCTCGGGCGTGGTGTCGTTGTCCGCGGCGAGCGCCTCGGCGACCTGCTTGCGGTGCGACTCCCAGCGAGCGTGGGCCTTGGCGTACTCGGCCTCCCACGCCTCGCGCTGGGTCTCGAAGCCCTCGAGCCACTCGTTGGTCTCCGGGTCGAAGCCCTCGGGGTACTTGTAGTTCCCCTGCTCGTCGTACTCGGCGGCCATGCCGTACAGCGCGGGGTCGAAGTCCTCGGACTCCGGGTCCACGCCCTCGTTGGCCTGCTTGAGCGACAGCGAGATGCGGCGGCGCTCCAGGTCGATGTCGATGACCTTGACGAACACCTCGGCACCGACGGACACGACCTGCTCGGCGAGCTCCACGTGGCGCACGGCCAGCTCGGAGATGTGCACGAGGCCCTCGATGCCGTCCTCGACGCGCACGAACGCACCGAACGGGACGATCTTGGTGACCTTACCGGGCACGACCTGGCCGATGGCGTGGGTCCGCGCGAAGGTCTGCCACGGGTCCTCCTGCGTCGCCTTCAGCGACAGGGAGACACGCTCGCGGTCGAAGTCGACGTCGAGCACCTCGACGGTGACCTCCTGGCCGACCTCGACGACCTCGGACGGGTGGTCGATGTGCTTCCAGGAGAGCTCGGAGACGTGCACGAGGCCGTCCACGCCGCCCAGGTCGACGAACGCACCGAAGTTGACGATCGAGGAGACCGTACCGGGGCGCACCTGGCCCTTCTGCAGCGTCTGCAGGAAGGTGGAGCGCACCTCGGACTGGGTCTGCTCCAGCCAGGCACGGCGCGACAGGACCACGTTGTTGCGGTTCTTGTCGAGCTCGATGATCTTGGCCTCGATCTCCTTGCCGACGTACGGCTGGAGGTCGCGGACCCGACGCATCTCCACGAGGGAGGCGGGGAGGAAGCCCCGCAGGCCGATGTCGAGGATGAGGCCGCCCTTGACGACCTCGATGACGGTGCCGGTGACGACGCCGTCCTCCTCCTTGATCTTCTCGATCGTGCCCCAGGCGCGCTCGTACTGGGCGCGCTTCTTGGACAGGATCAGGCGGCCTTCCTTGTCCTCCTTCTGGAGGACCAGGGCCTCGACGTCGTCACCGACGGCGACGACCTCGCCGGGGTCGACGTCGTGCTTGATCGAGAGCTCCCGGGACGGGATGACACCCTCGGTCTTGTAACCGATGTCGAGGAGAACCTCGTCACGGTCCACCTTGACGATCGTGCCTTCGACGATGTCACCATCGTTGAAGTACTTGATGGTGGCGTCGACAGCGGCAAGAAAGTCGTCCTCGGTGCCGATGTCGTTGACGGCGACCTGAGGGGCGGACTTCGTGGTGGAGATGGTCATTGAGTTCGATGCTCCGATGCGGACATGACGTAGTGCGGACAGGGACAGAAGGTGGTGTGCGGCGCCCATGAGTTGGGCGCACGGCACCGCCGAACATCCTAGCCACCGCCCACCGGGCCGGTCAACGCGAGACCGGCCGCGGCGACGCGGCGACGGGAGGGCGGACCCAGGACGGTGGGCCGATCAGAGCGCGAGTTCCAGGTCCTTGCCGGGAATCGCGTCCAGCAGGGCCCGGGTGTAGTCGGTGCGCGGGGAGTCGAACACCTCGTCGACCGTGCCCTCCTCGACGACCATACCGTTCTGCATCACGAGCACGCGGTCGGCGATCTGCCGCACCACGGCCAGGTCGTGCGTGATGAAGAGGTACGTCAGGCCCAGCTCCTCCTGCAGCTCGGCGAGCAGCCGCAGGATCTGCGCCTGCACGACGACGTCCAGCGCGGAGACCGCCTCGTCGCACACCACGAGCTCGGGCTTGAGCGCCAGGGCGCGGGCGATCGCCACGCGCTGGCGCTGGCCGCCCGACAGCTCCGACGGGAACCGCCGCAGCAGCCCCTTGCCGAGCGCGACCTGCTCGGCGAGCTCCTCGACCCGCTCCCGGCGCGCGTCCGGGTCGCCGAAACGGTGCGCCCGCAAGGGCTCCTCGATGGCCCGGAACACGGAATACATCGGGTCGAGCGACGAGTACGGGTCCTGGAACACGGGCTGGACGCGCCGCCGGTAGGCGATCCGCTCGGTCTGGCCGGTCCCGCCCGCCGGCCGGCCGTCGAAGTGGATCGTGCCCGCGGTCGGCGTCTCGATGTCGAGGATCATCCGCGCCAGGGTGGACTTCCCGGAGCCGGACTCCCCCACCACCGCGACCGTCGAGCCGCGCGGGATGTCGAGGCTCACGCCGTCCACGGCCGTGAAGTCCTTGCCGCGCCCCAGCAGTCCCTGACCGCGGATCCGGAACACCTTCGAGACGTCCCGGACGCTGACGAGAGGCGCGACGTCGCCGTTCGCGGCGCCGTCCTCGTGCGCCAGGAGGGTCTGGTCGAGCACGTCGTCCAGGCCACGTTCGCGCGCGATCTCGATACGGCGCGACGCCAGCGACGGCGCCGACGCCATGAGCCGCCGCGTGTACTCGTGCCGCGGGTTCATCAGCACGTCGCGCGCCGGCCCCTGCTCCACGATCTCGCCGCGGTACATGACCACCACCTTGTCCGCCCGCTCGGCGGCCAGGCCGAGGTCGTGGGTGATGAGCAGCACGGCGGTACCGAGCTCGTGGGTCAGGTCGGACAGCTGGTCGAGGATGCCCCGCTGCACCGTGACGTCGAGGGCCGACGTCGGCTCGTCCGCCACCAGCAGCGCGGGACGTCCCGACAGGCCCATCGCGATGAGCGCGCGCTGCCGCATGCCTCCCGAGAACTCGTGCGGGTACTGCGAGGCGCGACGGCCGGCGTCGGGCAGCCCGACCTCGTCGAGCAGCTCGACCGTCCGGGCGCGCGCGTCCCGGCGGGTCCGCAGACCGTTGTCGATCAGGCCCTCGTCGATCTGCCGCCCGATCCGCATCACCGGGTCGAGGTTCGTCATCGGGTCCTGCGGGACGAGACCCAGCTCCGTGCCGCGCAGGCGCGCCATGTGCTGCGCGCCGACCCGGCCGAGGTCCTCGCCCTGGAACCAGATGTGCCCCTCGGCCACGGAGCCGTTGCTCGCGAGCAGCCCGAGGACCGCCATCGCGAGGGTCGTCTTGCCCGAACCGGACTCGCCGACGATCGCCACCGTCTCGCCACGACGGACGATCAGGTTCGCGTCGCGCACGGCGCGCGCCGCGCCGCCCTCCGTCCGGAAGTCGACGGCCAGGTCCTCGATCCGCAGCACGACGTCGGCCGCGGAGGCGTCCGCCGCGGCGGTGTCCACGGCGGGGGTGTCCGCCGGCGGGGCGGCCTCCGGCGGCGTGTCCGCCGCGGGGGTGCTCTCGTTCATCGTGTCCTTCACGTCGCTCATCGCCGGGTCCTGTTCCGCGGGTCGAGGGCTTCACGCAGGCTCTCGCCCACGAGGGTGAAGCCGAGGGCGGTGACCGCGATGCAGATGCCGGGCAGGACCGCCAGGCGCGGTGCGACCGCGAGTTCCTGCTGCGCCGCCGTCAGCATGCGCCCCCACTCCGCCGTCGACGGCTCGCCGCCGCCCAGGCCGAGGAACGACAGCGCCGCCGCCTCGATGACGGCCGTCGCGAGCGTCAGTGTGGCCTGCACGATCACGGGGCCCACCGAGTTCGGCAGCACGTGGCTCATCGTCACCGAGCGGCGCGTCAGCCCGAGTGCGGAGGCCGCCAGGACGTAGTCCTGCCCGCGCTGCGCGAGCATCGACCCGCGCAGCAGCCGGGCGAAGATCGGCACCTGGACCACTCCGATCGCGATGATCACCGACATCTGCGACTGGCCCGCGATCGCGGCGATCGAGACGGCCAGGAGCAGCGACGGCACCGACAGCATGAGGTCGACCAGGCGCATGGCGCCGAAGTCGACCCAGCGGCCGAACCAGCCCGCGAGCAGGCCGATCAGCATGCCGCCGGTCAGGCCGAAGAGCGTCGAGACGACGCCGACCAGCAGCGAGGCGCGCGCACCCCAGATCAGCTTGGAGAACACGTCCCCGCCGTACCGGTCCAGACCGAGCCAGTACTCGGCGGACGGTCCGGGGATGGACGTGGGCCGGACGTCCGAACGGCCGGGCAGCTCGTGCGGCCCGTAGGGCGCGATCAGCGGCGCGAGGACCGCCACGAGCACGAACGCCGCGACGATGGCGAAGCCGGCGATCGCCACCGGGTTCCGGCGCAGCGTGCGCCAGGCACGACGCCACACCCCCTCGCCGGAGTGGTCGGCGCCCGAGGCGCCGCCGTCGGCCCCGTGGATCGACGCCGGTTCGTGCAGGGGCGCGCTCGCCGCGCCGCCGGCCCCCGAGGTGGGGGGAAGCTCGCCTGTGCTCACTGCTGCCTCCTCAGACGCGGGTCGATCAGCCCGTACGACACGTCGACGAGCAGGTTCACCAGGGCATACGTCACCGCGATCAGCAGCACGAAGCCCTGCAGCACCGGATAGTCGGCGTTGAACACGGCCTCGGCCAGGAAGCTGCCGATGCCGCTGAACGCGAAGACCGTCTCCGTGAGCACCGCGCCGGACAGCAGCAGGCCCACCTGGAGCCCGATCGTGGTCAGCACCGGAAGCATCGCGTTACGCAGGATGTGCTCGGTGCGCAGGCGCGCGGGCTTGATCCCCTTGGCGCGGGCGGTGCGCACGTAGTCGGCGTTCTGGACCTCGGACACCGCCGCGCGGGTCATGCGGGCGATGATCGCCAGCGGGATCGTGCCCAGCGCGACGCCCGGCAGGATCAGGTGCACCAGCGCGTCCCAGGCGGCGTCCCACTCCGCGGTGAGGATCCCGTCCAGGACGTAGAAGTTGGTGGGATGGGTCGCCTCCATGGTGGGGCTCATCCGGCCGCTCGTCGGGAACCAGCCCAGCTCCACGGCGAAGAAGTACTTGAGGATGAAGGCGAGGAAGAACACCGGGACCGTCACGCCGATGAGCGACACGACCACCGCGGTGTGGTCGACGACGGTGCCCGCCCGCCGGGCGGCGAGGTAGCCGAGCGGGATACCGATCCCGATCGCGAAGATCAGCGCGACCACGGTCAGCTCGATCGTCGCGGGGAACCGGTTGATGAACTCCTCCAGCACGGGACGGCCGCTGCGCAGCGACGTCCCGAAATCGCCCTGCAGCAGGCGGAGCAGGTACTTGCCGTACTGGACGATCAGGGGCTGGTCGAGCCCCATCTCGGCCTCGATCGCGGCGGCCGCCTCCGGGGTGTACCGCTCGCCCAGCATGGCGGTGACCGGCCCGCCCGGCAGCGCCCGCACCCATGCGAACAGGAGTACCGAGAGCCCCAGGAGGAGCGGTATCAGGAGCAGCAGCCGCTGCCCGACGAGTCTGAGCATGTGATCGCTTTCGGTTCGTTCCGTGGCACATGGATGCCCGTGCCCGACGGCGGTCGGCCGCGGACACGGGCATCGATGTTACGGCCTGTGCGGGCCGCCTGAGGTCACGCTCACTCGAACGTGATGGAGTGGTACACCTCGTCCTGCACCGGCGAGATCGGGTAGTCGATCACGTCCGGTGCCACGACCAGCGTGGGCACCGGGCTCGCGATCGGCAGGCCCGGCAGGAAGTCCATCAGGACCTCGTTCGCGTGCTGGTAGGCGGCTTCCTGCTCCTCGACCGGCGCGTTGCGGGCGTCGTCGATCGCCTCGAACACCTCGGCGTCGTCGAAGCCCCACTCCAGGGACTCCGTACCGAAGAACGTGCCGATGAAGTTGTAGGTGTCGTTGTAGTCGCCCGTCCAGCCCAGCAGGTGCAGGCCGTGCTTCTCGCTGCCCTGGATGGTGTCGATGTAGGTGGGGCTCCACGGCTCCGCCGTCGCCGTGACCGTGATGCCGACCTCCTCGAGGTCCGCGGAGATCGCCTCGAAGATCGCGGCGGGGTCCGGCATGTACGGGCGCGACACCTCGGTCGGGTAGTTGAACTCGATCTCGAGGTCCTCGGCGCCCGCCTCGGCCAGGAGGTCCATCGCCGTCTCGGGGTCGTAGTCGTACGTGGCGACGTCCTCGGAGTAGCCCATGACCGTCGACGGGATGAACTGCGTGGCGACCTCGGTGCCCTCGGGCAGCGTGGCCTCCGCCAGGCCTTCCTTGTCGACCGCGTGGGCGATCGCCTGGCGCACGAGCGGGTCGTCCAGCGGCTCGGCGTTCTGGTTCATGCCGAGGTACAGGATGTTGAATGCCGGGCGGTTGTGCAGCGTGAAGCCCGCCTCGTCGAGCGCGTCCACGTCGGCCGGGGCGACCAGGTCGTACCCGTCGATGTCACCGGCCTCGAGCGCCTGACGGCGTGCGGTGCCGTCCGCGATGGTGGTGAAGATGATCCGCTTCACGTCCGCGATCTCGTCGCGGTAGTCCTCGTTGGCCTCGAGCGTGACGCTCTCACCGGACTTCCACTCGACGAACTTGTACGGGCCGGTGCCGACCGGGTGCTCCTTGCCGTACTCCGTCAGCTGCGGCGCGTCCTCCGTGCCCTGCACGTCGTCGGCGCCGAACTCCTCGAGGGCCGTCGGCGACTGCATGGACAGCGCCGGCAGCGACAGGGCGGCGATCATCTCCGGGACCGGCGTGTTCAGCGTGACGACGGCGGTGGCCGCGTCGGTCGCCTCGCACGAGTCGTACTTGCTGTCGTCACCGGTGCCGCCGAAGACGGCCTTGTAGTAGTACGAGAGGTTCTCGTGGGACGCGAGGCCGGTCCAGCCGTGCCAGCGGTCGAAGTTCGCGCACACGGCTTCGGCGTCGAAGTCCGTGCCGTCGTGGAAGGTCACGCCCTCCACCAGCTGGAAGGTGTACTCCAGCCCGTCCTCGCTGATGTCCCAGCTCTCCGCGAGCAGCGGCTCGGGATCCGCGGTGCCCGGCGCGACACCGACCAGCCCCTCGAAGATCTGCCGCGCGACCCGGAACGACTCGCCGTCGGAGGCGAAGGCGGGGTCGAGCGTGGCCGGCTCGGCCGACGCGCCGAACACGAACGTGTCCTTCCCGCCGTCCCCGCCGGAACCCTCGTCGCCGCGCTCGCTCGCGACGCAACCGGACAGCGCGACGGCGCCGGCAGCCGCGAGCGCGACAGGCGCCCCCAGCCGGCGCAGTGAACCCAGACGCATGGCGTCTCCTTCCATCGGACGCGGCGCGCAGGTTGCGCACGCCGCTGCGTGGTGTGCGCCCGACTCTAGGTTCACCCGGGTTGCGCGAGTGTTTCGCTGTGTACCGGATGTCCATATCGTGATCGATTCGTGATCGGCCACGGCGTGCTATGGGATCATGCCCGGCGCCGCCGGAGGCCGCCGCCGTGCCGCCGCGAGAGGATGTGCCCCGTGCGCGACTACGGATACCGCGATGTGCCCGACCACGAGGGCGGCGCCGCCTCCCGCGGCTGGTGGGACACGAACGCCGGCGAGTACCTCGACGACCACGACGGCTTCCTGGCGGGCGAGCTCCGCTGGGGCCCCGAGGGACTCACCGAGTCCGAGGCCGGTCTGCTGGGCGACGTCGCCGGTCGCGACGTGCTGGAGATCGGCGCCGGCGCCGCGCAGTGCTCCCGCTGGCTCGCCGGGCGGGGCGCCCGTGCCGTGGCGACGGACGTGTCGTGGCGCATGCTCCACGAGGGACGCGAGCGCCGGGCCGGCATGCGGGACCGCACGCCCGAGGCGTGGGACCGCACGGGGTCCGACGGCGGTCGCGGCCAGGACCCGCTCCCGGGCGACGTTGCCGGCGTCGTCCCGCTCGTCCAGGCCGACGCGCGGGCGCTTCCGTTCGCCGACGCGAGCTTCGACGTCGTCTTCACCTCGTTCGGCGCGATCCCGTTCGTGCCGGATGCCGGCCGCGTGCACGCCGAGGCCGCGCGCGTCCTGCGCGCGGGCGGCCGCTGGGTCTTCTCGGTCACCCACCCCCTGCGCTGGGCGTTCCCCGACGACCCGACTCCGGCCGGGCTCACGGCGAACCGCTCCTACTTCGACCGCCGGCCGTACGTCGAGACGGACGACGCCGGCCGCGTCTCCTACGCCGAGTACCACCGCACGGTGGGCGACCACGTGCGCGATGTCGCGGCGGCCGGCCTGCGACTCGTCGATCTGGTCGAGCCGGAGTGGCCTGCCTGGAACTCCGCGGTGTGGGGCGGCTGGGGCCCGGAGCGCGGCCGCTACCTCCCGGGCACGGCCGTCTTCGTCACCCGCAAGGGCTGACGTCCCGCGGGCGAGGCCGCGGCGTCGCGCGCCCGCCCAGGGCGCGGGACGCCGCACTCCCGCACCGCGCCCGTATCAGTGCGCGGCGTCGTGCCAGTTCTGGCCCGCGCCCACCGAGACCTCCAGGGGGACGTCCAGCTCGAACGCCGCGCCCATCTGGGCGCGCAGGAGCTCCTCCATCACGGCGCGCTCGCCGGGGGCGACCTCCACGACGAGTTCGTCGTGCACCTGGAGCAGGACGCGGGACTCCAGGCGCTGGGCGTCCATCTCGCGCCGCACACCCAGCATGGCGAGCTTGATGATGTCCGCCGCCGACCCCTGGATCGGGGCGTTGAGCGCCATCCGCTCCGCCATCTGGCGGCGCTGCCGGTTGTCGCTCGTGAGGTCCGGGAGGTAGCGCCGCCGCCCCAGGAGCGTCGCGGTCCAGCCGGTGGCGCGGGCCTCCTCGACGACGCCGGTGAGGTAGTCCCGCACTCCGCCGAACCGCTCGAAGTAGTCGTCCATGAGGCCTTGTGCCTCACCGGTGGAGATCCCCAGCTGCTGGGACAGCCCGAACGCGCTCAGCCCGTACGCCAGGCCGTAGCTCATGGCCTTGACCTTGGCGCGCATCTCCGGCGTGACGTCCTCGGGGTTCACCTGGAACACGCGCGACCCCACGTAGCGGTGCAGGTCCTCCCCGGAGCGGAAGGCGCTGATCAGGCCCTCGTCGCCGGACAGGTGGGCCATGATCCGCATCTCGATCTGGCTGTAGTCCGCCGTGAGCAGGGTCTCGTACCCCGGGCCCACCACGAACGCCCGGCGGATGCGGCGGCCCGCCTCCGTCCGGACGGGGATGTTCTGCAGGTTCGGGTCGACCGAGCTGAGCCGGCCCGTCGCGGCGATGGTCTGGTAGAACGTGGTGTGGATGCGCCCGTCCGGCGCGACGGTCCGCAGCAGCCCCTCGACCGTGGTGCGCAGGCGCGTGACGTCGCGGTGCGCCAGCAGGTGCTCCAGGAACGGGTGCTGGGTCCGGGCGAACAAGTCCTGCAGCGCCGCCGCGTCGGTGGTCCAGCCGGTCTTGATCTTCTTCGTCTTCGGCATCGCGAGCTGGTCGAACAGCACCTCCTGGAGCTGCTTGGGACTGCCGAGGTTCACCTCCCGCCCGATCACGTCGTACGCGGCCGCGGCGGCGTCGGCGACACCCGCCGCGAAGTGCTTCTCCAGGTCCGTCAGGTAGTCCACGTCCGCCGCGATCCCGGCGTGCTCCATGGACGCCAGGACGCGCGACAGCGGCAGTTCGACGTCCGACAGCAGGTGCGCCGCCCCGCGATCGGCCAGCTCACCCGCGAGGATCTCGGCGAGGTCGCCGACGGTGGCGGCACGGGCAGCCTCCAGCTCCCCGGTGGCGCCGCCGTCGAGGTCGAGATCGAGCGCGCCCTGCGCGGCGGGCGCCGCCACGCCGAGGCGGCGCCCCAGGTGCCGCTCCGCGAGGTCACCGAGGTCGTAACCGCGCTGGTCCGGGTGGCACAGGTAGGCGGCCAGCTCGGTGTCGAACTCGACGCCCCGCAGGTCCCAGCCGCGCCCCGCGAGCGCGTGCCACGCGGCCTTCGCCCCGTGCACCACCTTCGGCGCGGCCTCGTCGGCGAGCCAGGCCGCGAGCGCCTTGTCGTCCTCGGACCCCAGGTCCTCCGTGTCGTACACGACGGCGTGTCCGTCCGGGCCCGCGACGGCCACCTTCCAGGCGTCCCCGCCGACGGGCGTCGTCGTTCCCGAGACGTCGAGGCCGAGGCGGCCGGTGCGGGCCGCGAGCCAGGCCGCGAGGCCGCCGGGGGCGACGTCGTCCACCTCGATCTCGACGCTGCCGGTGGGCTGCTCGCCGGCCGGCTCGCCGGCGGGGTCGACGGCGAGGAGCCGGTCGCGCATCTGGCCGAACTGCAGGGCGTCGGAGACCCGGTGCACGGCCTCGCGGTCGAAGCCGGTCAGGGCGAGGTCGTCGAGGCCGAGGTCGATGGTGACGTCGGTGAGGAGCGCGTTGAGCTCACGGTTGGTGCGCACCTGCTCCAGGTGGTCGCGGAGCTTCTCCCCCGCCTTGCCCTTGACCTCGTCGGCGCGGGCGAGGAGCTCGTCGAGCCCGCCGAAGGTGGTGACCCACTTCGCGGCGGTCTTGGGGCCGACGCCGGGGATGCCGGGGAGGTTGTCGCTCTTCTCCCCGACGAGCGCGGCCAGGTCGGGGTACTGCCGGGGCGGCACCCCGTACTTCCCCTCGACGGCGTCGGGCGTCATGCGGGCCAGCTCGGAGACGCCCTTCACCGGGTAGAGCACCGTGACGTCGTCGTTCACGAGCTGGAGGGCGTCGCGGTCGCCGGAGCAGATGAGCACGTCCATGCCGGCGGCGGAGGCCTGGCCGGCGAGCGTGGCGAGGATGTCGTCGGCCTCGATGCCCTCGGCCGACAGGTACCGCAGGTGCAGGGCGTCGAGGACCTCGTGGATGAGCGGGACCTGGGAGCGGAACTCGTCGGGGGTGGCGGCGCGGCCGGCCTTGTACTCCGGGTACCTCTCGGTGCGGAAGGTGACGCGGCCGGCGTCGAACGCGACGGCGGCGTGGGTGGGCTGCTCGTCGCGCAGGAGGTTGGTGAGCATCGAGGTGAAGCCGAACACCGCGTTGGTGACCTGGCCCGAGGTGGTGGCCAGCGTGTCGGGCAGGGCGAAGAACGCCCGGTAGGCCATGGAGTGGCCGTCCACGAGCAGCAGCCGGGGGCGGGTACCGGCGGAGGTGCCGGCGGGGAGGTCGGTTCGCGCTTCGGTCGTCACGGATGACAACCTATCCCGCATGACTGACATCGACGCGGGGCGCAGTGGAGGGGACAGGCCGAGGAACGAGGCACGTACCCGACGCGACCCGCTGGACATGCGCGCGATGTACCCGGGCTCCCCCGAGGTGACGGTGATCGACAAGCTCGGCATCGAGTTCACGGAGATCTCCGCGGAGCGGACGGCGGGACGGATGCCGGTGGAGGGCAACACGCAGCCGGCCGGCCTGCTGCACGGCGGCTCGTCGGCGGTCCTCGCCGAGACGCTCGCGTCCGTGGCGGCCCAGGTGCACGCCGGCGAGGGCCGTCAGGCGGTGGGTCTCGACCTCAACGCGACGCATCATCGCGGCGTCCGCTCGGGCACGGTCACGGGGGTCGCGACGGCGATCCACCGGGGCCGCAGCACGGCGGCCTACGAGGTAGTCATCACGGACGAGAGCGGCAGGCGCGTCTGCACGGCGCGTCTCACCTGCATGATCATCGGCGGCTGACGTTTCGCCGCCCTGCTCGTCGCCGGGTCAGCCGGGGACGCGTTCCGCGCGAGGCCGGTCGACGGCGTCCGGGACGGCACGGAGGTCCAGCGGGCCCGACTCCGCGGAGCGGGCGCGGCGGCGCCTCGCGATGAGGTCCTCGAGACCGGTCCGGACGGGCCGGCGCCGGCGCTGGTCCACCTCGGCCGCGAACGGGCTGTCGTGCGCGAGACGGCGCAGGAGGGTCTGCGTCGGAGCGACCCGGTGCCCGCAGGCCGGGGCGAAACCGAGGCGGGCCAGGAAGCGCTGCACGCCGCGGGTACCGGCCACGGGCGCGGCGTAGACCTCGTCGCAGTCGTTCTCGATCGCGAGGAAGGCCGCGGCACGCAGGAGTGCGTGCCCGACGCCGCGCCGCCGGGCGTCGGGTGCCACGAACACGGTGTCCAGGTACAGCGCGGGCCGGACCATGAACAGGTGGGGGCCGACGACCCTGCCCAGCACGACTCCCACGACCCGCCCGGCACGCTCCGCGACGAGCACGTGCCCGTCGACGGCCAGCAGCACGCTGAGCTGTTCCCGCAGGCGGTCCTGGTCCCCCGCGGCCACCTGGGCACCGGCGGGCGACTCGTCACGTCCGCGTACCGCGAGTTCCGCGATCGCCTCGAGGTCGGCGGGACCCGCCGACCGCACCTCGACTGCCACTCGCTCTCGCACTGACGCCACCTCCGCAGCTTGCACGCCTCCGCGGTTCCGGGATTCCCGCGGGGTACCGGACCTCTTGGACGAGTGTCCGACTCGCGCTCGAGAATAGACCCGTGGAAGCGCTCCCTCCAAGTCCGGAGGCCAGGCGGCCGGAAGGGAGCGCGTGCCGCGCCCGACCCGTCAGGCGTTGCCCACCTGATCGATCACGGCGTCGGCGACCTCACGCATCGTCAGCCGGCGGTCCATCGACGTCTTCTGGATCCAGCGGAAGGACTCCGGCTCCGTCAGGCCCATCTTGGTCATCAGCAGGCCCTTCGCGCGGTCCACACGCTTGCGGGTCTCGAACCGCTCCTTGAGGTCCGTGACCTCGGCCTCCAGGGCCCCGAGCTGCTGGTACCGCGAGATGGCGATCTCCACCGACGGCAGCAGGTCCGCCGGGGTGAACGGCTTGACGACGTACGCCATCGCGCCGGCGTCACGCGCCCGCTCGACGAGCTCCGTCTGCGAGAAGGCCGTCAGCAGCACCACGGGGGCGGCGTGCGCCTTGCCGATCTTCTCGGCCGCCGAGATGCCGTCCAGCTCGGGCATCTTGACGTCCATCACGACGACATCGGGCTTGAGCTCGAGCGCCAGGTTCACCGCCGTCGCGCCGTCGCCGGCCTCGCCGACGACGTCGAACCCCGCCTCGCGCAGTGTCTCCACCACGTCCATGCGGATCAGTGCCTCGTCCTCGGCGACGACCGCCCGGCGCGTGGCACGGACCGGGGTGGCTTCCTCGGCCTTCGCCTCCTCCGTCATCGGGGGAAGGTCCAGCTCTACCGTGCCGGTGTCACCATCGGTCGCCTCGGTCGTGGGGTTGGTCTCGTCGCTCACGGGTCACATCCTACTTGTCCGGTCGCCATGCGCAGCTTGCCGACCTGCATCTGTGCGAGTTGTTCTTCGTCACTCCGGCACGGTCCACATCGCGGACACGACCCGGACCACCCGACACGGGCACTTGCTGCCAGGCACCCGCTGCCACGTGCCCGCTTTCCGCGGGAGCCGGACCGTCCGCCAGGTGCTGTCCGCGAGATGCCATCCCCGGCCCCTGTGATCACCCGCCGCACCACCGCATGCTCGTGCCGAACCGTCACAGAACCCTGAGGAACCGATGGCAATCGCCCGACCCGCACCACGTGTCTCCGTGGTCGTCCCGAACTACAACTACGCCGGGACCCTCCCGCTGTGCCTGGAGTCCGTGCTCGCGCAGACCTACCCCCCGCACGAGGTCATCGTCGTGGACGACGCGAGCACCGACGGCTCCCGCGAGGTCGCGGCACGGTACTCCTGCCGGGTGATCGGGCTCGAACGGAACGGGGGCGTCTCCGCGGCCCGCAACCGCGGCGTGGCGGAGTCGACGGGCGAGATCGTCTTCTTCGTGGACTCCGACGTCGCCCTCGCGCCCGACGCCGTCGAGCAGGCGGTGCGGGAGCTGCGGGCGGACCCGTCGCTGGGATGCGTCTACGGGGTCGTCGCGCCGGAGCCGCTCGTCGACGACGGCGTCGTCGAACGGTACCGGGTGCTGCACGCGCACCACTGGCAGGCGCGCTCCGTCGGCCGGGTGCACACCGCGATCTTCATGATGGCCGCGATGCCACGCGCGGTCTTCGACGAGGTCGGGCCGTTCGACGCGAACCTCCGCGACTCGGAGGACGTCGAGTACAGCGAACGGCTCGCACCCCGCCACGCCATCCTGCTCACCGACGCGATCAGCGGGAGGCACGACGAGGTGGACCGGCTCGGCCCGCTGCTGGCCGAGCAGTTCCGCCGGGCGCAGCTCCTGGTTCCGGTCGCCGCGATCGAGAAGCACAACAAGGGCCGCGGGCTCAAGGCGAACAGCCCTCTCGGCGCGGGGGCGGCGTGGCTGGCCGCGGTGCTCCTGCTCGGCACCGCGCTGAGCCCGTGGTGCGCGATCGCGGCGCTCTTCCTGGCCGGCGCCAGCATCGCGGCCGATCCCGGCCTCTACCGCTCGGCGCTGCGGCGCCGCGGACCGGGCTTCCTGGCCGTGTTCACGCTGATCCACTACCTCGTCCAGGTCACGCTGATCACGGGCGCGATGGCCGGCGCCGTGCGCTGGGTGATCGACCCCTCCTTCGGTCCCGGACCACGGCGCGACAGCGTCCGGGCGACGCCGTGAGCGCCTCCCGGCGCCCCCTGAGACACGCGATCACCACGCTGGGAAGGCTGGCCGGCCGGCCGGCGGTCCGCCGGACGCTCTGGCTGCTCGCGGGCTGCGTGGTGACGGCATCGATCCTGCTGGCGCTCCGGTCCTCGCTCGACGAGGGCGGTCTCACCGCGCTGCGCATGTTCGACTCGGCCGCGATCGCCTGGCCGCTGGCGGGCGGCCTCGTGGCCAACGTCGTGGGCGTCTGGCTGTCCATGCGTGCCTGGCGGGTCTTCGTCGACGGCCCCTCGGTCGACCCCCGGTCCACCACGCGCATCTTCTACGTCGGTTTCCTCAGCAAGTTCGTTCCCGGCAGGGTGTGGGGCATCCTCGCCCAGATCGAGGTCGGCCGCGCCGCGGGTGTCGACGCCCGCAGGATCGTCTCGGCGTTCTTCCTCAGCATGGCCACCGGCCTGCTCGCCGGAGCGCTGCTCGGCGTCGCGACCGTGCCGCTGGCCTTCGAGGCGTCATTCCTCGCCACCACCCTCGTCGTGGCCGGCACCGTCGCCGCCGTCGTCGTCGTGGCCTGGCCGCGGTTGCTCACCCGCGCCGTGCGACGCGCCGTGACGGCGGCGGGCCGGGCCGAGGTCGTCGAGGCCACGCCCGCCGAGGTCCGCACGTCGTTGCTGCTGGCGACGAGCGGCTGGGTGCTGTCCGGCGCGCACGTCGGCCTGCTCTCGCTCGCCGCCGGGGCCGGCACCGGAGCCGCCGTCGTCGCGGGGATCGGCGGATTCGCCGCGGCGACGGTGGCCGGCACGCTGGCCGTCGTCTTCCCGGACGGCATCGGCGTCCGGGAGGTCGCGCTCACCGCGGTGCTCGCGGCGATCCTGCCGCTCGACGGCGCGATCGCGATCGTGCTCATGAGCCGGCTGCTCTGCCTGGTCGGTGAGGTGCTGCTGTGCGGTTCCTGGTTGCTGGTCGACCTCGTGCGCAGGCGCCGCGGCACACCGCCGGACGGAACACGCCAGCTCGTGGGAGCAGGGGCCGGCGAACGATGAACGTGACGAAAGGACGACGGACGGTGACAGCCACACAGATCACGACCGACCTGCTGAGCGTGGAGGACGCGGAGCGGCTCTCGGTCGGCGAGGTGCACGACCTCTACCGCCGGTACGTGAACCGGAGCCAGGTCAAGCTCATGACCTCCCTCGGATTCGGGCGTGAGCTCGTCGACCACGCGGAGGGTTGCTGGATCCACACCCGTGACGGCCGGCGGATCCTCGACTTCACCGGCGGCGTCGGCGTGCTCAACCACGGGCACAACCATCCCCGGATCCTCGAGGCACGCCGCAAGTTCCAGGAGCGTTCGCGGATGGAGGTGCACAAGACGTACTTCTCCCCTTATATCGCAGCGCTGGGTCACAATCTGGCCGCCCTCCTGCCGGAGGACCTCACCATGTCGTTCTTCCCCAACTCCGGCGCGGAGGCCGTCGAAGGGGCGGTCAAGCTCGCGTACAAGTACCACGACGGCAAGCGCGGGACCATCCTCAGCGCGGACATCGCCTTCCACGGCAAGCTCCTCGGCAGCGGCGGCCTGACCGGCGCCCAGAGCACCTTCACCTTCCCGACCATCCCGGGGATCGACCACTTCGCGTTCGGCGACCTCGACTCGGTCCGCGAGACCGTCGCCCGCCACCGCCGGGCCGACGGGACGAGCGACGTCTACGCCCTGCTCGTCGAGCCGTTCTCCGCGACGACGATGCGGGAGTGCTCCGAGGAGTTCCTCCGGGGCGTGCGTGACCTGTGCACCGCCGAGGGCATCGTCCTGATCTTCGACGAGATCCACTCCGGCTGGGGCAAGACGGGTTCGCTGTTCCACTTCATGAGGTACCCGGGTCTCGTCCCCGACGTGATGACGACCTCCAAGGCGTTCGGCGGCGGCAAGTCGTCCATCTCCGGGTTCGTCGCTCGGGAGTCGGTGTTCCGGCCCGCCTACGACAACCTCCTGGACGCCCTGCTGCAGTCGACGAGCACCACCTACTACGGGTTCGGGGAGGAGGCCGCGACGGCGATCGAGGCCGTCCGCGTCGCGGTCGAGGACGACTACCCGGCGCGTGCCCGCGCGATCGGGGAACAGCTCGTCACCGGCCTGAAGCGGATCCAGAACCGCTTCCCCGACCTCATCGCGGACGTGCAGGGGGCGGGCGCCCTCCAGGGGATCTTCCTCTCCGGCAGCCCTCGGCTGATCGAGCTGGCGGCCCGCTACGCGCCCGGTGGCCTCAGCCGCGACCCCCTGCTACCCCACAAGCTCATCACGGCCGCGGTGATCAACACGATGTACCAGAAGCACGGCGTGTACCTCTACTACACGCTCAACGGGAAGAGCCCGCTCGTCGCCGCTCCCCCGCTGGTGGCCGGCGAGAGCGAGGTGGCGTACTTCCTCACCGCGTTCGAGGAGACACTGGCGCTCGGCATGCCCCAGCTCCTCGCGGCCCTGATCAAGGACAAGGTGTGGTCGCTGTGGAACTGACCGGACGGCACGTCGTCGTCACCGGCTCGTCCGGCATGCTCGGCTCGGCACTCGTGAGGCGTCTCGCCGCGGACGGCGCCGAGGTGACCGGCGTCGACCGCCGTCCCGATCCCGACGCCCCCGACGGGGTCGAACAGGTGGTCGCGGACGTCCGGGACGAGGAGTCGGTGCTGACGCACCTGCACGGCGCGGACGCCGTCGTGCACTGCGTCGCGGCGCTGCCGAGCTACCCGGCCGACGAGATCCGGACGATCACCGTCGGCGGCACCCGGGCCGTGCTCGGCGCGGCCCGCCGGGCGGGCACCCCCCGGTTCGTGCACATCTCCTCGACGGCGGTCTACGGGCTGCCCCTGATCGTCCCCACACCGGTGAGCCACCCGCGCGAGCCCGTCGACACCTACAGCGCGGCCAAGGCCGAGGCCGAGGTGCTCTGCGAGGAGGCGCGGGAGGCCGGCCTGCGGGTGACGATGCTGCGCCCCAAGACCTTCGTCGGCCCGGGCCGGATGGGTCTGTTCTCGATGCTGTTCGAGTGGGCCGACGAGGGCAGGAACTTCCCCGTGCTCGGCGACGGCAAGGTGCGCACCCAGATGCTCGGCATCGACGACCTCGTCGAGGCGATCGTGCTGGCGCTGAGGGCCGACGACGAGGTCGCCATGGGCACCTACAACATCGGCGCGGCGGAGTTCGGCACCCTCCGCGACGACTTCCAGGCCGTCCTCGACGCCGCCGGGCACGGCGGCCGGGTCGTCGGTCTGCCGCAGCAGCCCACGGTGGCCGTCCTCAGCGCGCTCGGGAAGGCCGGCGCGTCCCCCGTGTACGGGCGCCTGATCCACAAGCTGCGGCGCGACAGCTATGTCGACATCAGCGAGAGCGTCACGCGGCTCGGCTTCCGGCCGCGCCAGTCGAACCGCGACGCGATCCTGGCGACCTTCGACTGGTGGCGGGAACAGCGTGCGGGCCAAGAGCCGGGCAGCACGGCCGGAGGCGGCGTCACCAGCCGGGACGCGTGGCGGCAGGGAGCCCTCGCACTGGCCAAGTTCCTCTTCTAGCAGGACCGTCGATCGAGAGGCATCGCACCGTGGATGTACTGACCCCAGAAATCCGTGGACCCCGGCCCCCCGCTACCGCGGCCACGACAGCACGCGAGAAGGCAGCCGATCTCTGGCGCCTGCTACGACCTCAGCAGTGGGTCAAGAACGTCTTCGTCGTCCCGATCGGCATGCTGGGCGTCACGGCGTGGAACACCGCCGCCCTGGACCTGGCCTGGGCGCTGGCCCTGTTCATCGCCGGTTCGTCGGCCGTCTACGTGGTCAACGACATCATCGACCGGGATGCCGACCGCCTGCACCCCGTCAAGCGCTCGCGCCCCGTCGCCTCGGGCCGGGTTCCCGTCTCGGCCGCCGTCGTCCTCGCTGTCGCGCTGCTCGCCGGCGTCGGCCTGCTCATGGCGCTCAGGCCGATCGTCGATTCCTGGCCCGTCGTGGCATACCTCCTGCTCAACGTGGGGTACAGCTTCGGGCTCAAGCGCATCGCGGTCCTGGACATCGCCATCGTCGCCGGCGGGTTCGCGCTCCGCTACCTCCAAGGGTCGATCGCCGCCGAGGGCGAGCCGTCGGTGCTCCTGGCCGCCTCCGTCTTCGCGGCCTGCATGATGTTCGCCGCGGGGAAGCGCCGCCACGAGATCGGACTCGCCGACACCCGGCACCGGTCGGCCCTCGCGGGGTACTCCGTGCCCTTCCTGGACCAGCTCATCGGGCTGGCGGCGGTCACGACGCTGCTCACCTACGCCCTCCACGTGAACGAGATCTTCTCCCCCGGGGCGTCCGGCGTGTTCGTGCTGCTGTCGGCGGTCCTCGTCGCCGGGCTCGTCGTGCGGTACCTGCAGCTCGTCCTCGTCAAGCGGCAGGGCGGCGACCCGTCGAAGGACATCGCCTCGGACCGGGTCACGATCGTGGTGGGCATCGTGACCGGTGTCTGCCTCGTGGTCGGCACCGTCCTGCCCTAGCCCGTTCCCACCCGTCCGCGTCCGACTGTCAGCAGCACACCGTAAGGAACCAACAATGGGGATTTCAGGTCTGGTCTCGGTCGTCGTGCCGAACTACAACACCGGTCCGGCACTCCGCCTGTGCCTGGAGGCACTGCTCGCGCAGACCTACGAGAACATGGAGATCCTGCTCGCCGACGACTGCTCCACCGACGACTCCGTGGAGGTGGCCCGGGCCCTCGGGGTCACCGTGGTGAGCACGGGAGCCAACAGCGGCGCCGCCACCGCCCGGAACACCGGCGCGGAGCACGCTCGCGGCGAGTTCATCATGTTCATCGACGCGGACGTCGCGATGCGGCCCGACGCCGTCACCCGTGCCGTCGGGCTCATGCGGGAGAACGAGCGGATCGGTGCGCTGTGCGGGACCTACGGGCCCGAGCCCCTGATCCCGGACGGACCGGTCGAGACCTACCGGTGCCTGCACCAGCACTACTGGTTCACGGAGCAGGAGGGGCGGATCGGCACCGTCCACACGGCCATCCTCATGATCCGGGCCGAGGTGTTCCGCGCGGTGGGGCCGTTCAACACGACCCTGCGGCACACCGAGGACGGCGACTACGCCGACCGCCTGACCGCGCGGTACGAGTCGCACAGCTCCAACGCGGTCCGGGGTGCGCACGACCACGACGACAGCCTGCGGACCATCTTCCGCAAGGTGTTCCACCGCACGCGCCTGCACGTGCCGCTGTACCTGCGCCAGGGCAGCCTGCCCGGCGGGTTCGCGACGGGACCGCGGGCGGGGGCCGCGGTCGCCGCGCTCGGCGCGGTGCTGTGCGTGCCGCTGATCGTGCTGTCCCCGCTCTGGGCGGTCGCGGCGCTCGGGCTGCTCGCCGGAAGCATCCTCGGCGACCGCGGCCTGTACGCCTTCGTGCTCGACCGGAAGGGCCTCGGCTTCACGCTGTTCTTCGCCGGGGTCCACCACCTGGTCAACTGCGCCATCGCACTCGCCGGCGGGATCGGCCTGCTGCAGTGGATCGTCTCGCCCCGGTTCCGGCGCCTCTACGACCGCTCGGGGACGGCGGCCCGGCCATGACCGTTTCCGCCACGCTCCCCGCCGGCTCCCCGAGCGGTGAGCGGACCGCCCGCGTGCCGTCGCGCCGTGCCCGCGTGGTCTCCCGCGTCGTGCTGGCCCTGGCGCTCGCCTGGGGCACGTACGCCCTGGCCGGAGCGCTGCTCGCCGGCCGGTGGTGGCTGTGGAACGGCCTCGGGCTGGCGCCGCCGGTCGCGCACCTCGCCGTGCCCGCGGTCCTGGTCGCCGTCGAACTGCTCGCCGGGGCGCGCCGGCTCCGGGTCCTCGCCGCGACGGGCGTCGCGCTCGTCGTCGGACTCGGGCAGACCGGAGTGGTGCTGCCCGGCGGCGTGCTGCCCGACGACGCCGGTGCCACCCCGGACGCGCCCACCGCCGTCGTCGTCGGCTGGAACACCTTCTCCTGGGACCAGGGGCACGACCGGGGGGAGTTCTTCGCGTACCTGCGTTCCCTGGACGCGGACGTCCTCCTGCTCCAGGAGCACCAGCACGCCACGCCTCCGGACGACCGGCCCCGCCCGGTCGACGACCTGGACCGCGTGCGGCGCGAACTGCCGGGCTACACGGCGGTCGCGGCCGGCGAGTTCCTGACGCTGAGCAGGTACCCGGTGGTGGACTCGGCGGCGCTGCGCCCGGACGACCTGCCGCCGCCCCGCACGGACTGGCCCGACTACTGGGACGTCCGGGCGCTGCGCACCGACGTGCGGATCGGCGACCGGACGGTCAGCCTCTACAACACCCATGCGCCGGACCTCCTGAACGTGAACCGCTCGCCGTTCGGGCGCGACTTCTACGAGGAGCTGCACGACTCGGCATCCCGCCGCACCTCCCACTTCTCACTGCTCCAGGACGACCTGGCGGCCAACCCGCACCCGGTGGTCCTCACGGGCGACCTCAACGTGCAGCCCGGCTCGGCGGACCTGCGGTGGTACGACGGGCTGGACGACGCCGCCCGGGCGGGCAGCAGCCCCTACCCCGGCACGTTCCCCGCGACGTTCCCGCTCTGGCGCCTCGACTGGATGCTCACCGGCGACGGCGTCGAGGTGCTCGACCACGAGGTGCCCGGGACCGGCGCGGGCTTCTCCACCCACCGCCCGATCAGGGCGACCGTCCGGTTTCCCTGAGCGACAGGAGACACATGCGACCCGACTCCGACCACTACGACCTCACCGTCGCCCTGACCTACTACACGCCCTACGTCAGCGGACTCACCGAGGTGGCCCGCGCCGTGGCGGAGGGCATGGCCGCTCGCGGCGCCCGGGTGGCGGTGGCCACCACGCGGCACGACGACGCCTCCCCCGCGCGGGAACGGGCGAACGGGGTGGACGTCTACCGCGCACCCGTCCGGGCACGCGTCGGCAGAGGGGTGATCAGCCCGGGGTTCACGTCGCTCGCCCGCCGGCTCGCGCGCCGCTCGGCGGTGCTCAACCTGCACCTGCCGATGCTCGAGGCGGGACTTCTCACGCGGAGCCTGCCGGGAACCGTCGTCGTCGCGACGCACCACGACGACGTGTGGCTGCCCACGAGCCTGACCGGCCGTGCGCAGACCGCGATCGTGGACCGGTCGGTGGGCCGCGCGCTGTCCGACGCCGACGCCGTCGTCGTCAACAACGAGGACCACGCGCGAGGCTCCCGCCACTGGCCGCTCATGGAAGAGACGGGGATCACCGCCGTCCCGCCGCCCTGCCGGATACGACGGCGCGCCTCACCCACGTTCCGGGACGGGCCCGGGCCGCACTACGGCTTCCTGGGCCGGCTGGCCCCGGAGAAGGCGCTCGATCTGGCGATCCGGGCGTTCCGGACGATCGACGACCCGGACGCACGCCTGATCATCGCTGGGGAGGACACCCGCATCGCCGGCGGGGGCGTCGCGCAGGACCTGCGCGCCCTGGCCGCCGACGACACCAGGGTGCGCTTCACGGGGTTCCTGGAGGACCAAGAGGTGGACGAGCTGTACAGCTCCCTCGACGCCTTCGTGCTCCCCTCGATCGCGGAGGAGTCCTTCGGGATCTCCCAGGTCGAGGCGATGATGCTCGGGGTCCCCTCGGTCGCGAGCGACCTGCCCGGCATGCGGCAGCCGGTCCTCACCACCGGGTTCGGCCGGCACTTCCCGGCGGGTGACGTCGCCGCGCTCGCCGAGGCCATGACGGCCGTCGCCGCGTTCGGCCCCGAGACCCGCTCGGCCGGCGCGGAACGGGCCCGGCAGCAGTACGGCGCGAGTGCGTGCCTCGACCGGTACGAGGCGCTGTTCGCCTCGCTCACCGGCCGGGCGGCCGGCACCGACCGGGAGGCGCGGCCTTCCAGGACCGCGCATGGCTGACCCGATCGCCGTGGCGGTCGTCGCCGCGTGCGCTGCGTGCGTGGTGGTGGCTCTGCTCGACCTCCTGCTCAACGGGCGCTGGTGGTTCTGGCTCGTCCTGTCCCTCGTCCCGCCCCCGGCCCTCGTGCTCGCGCCCGCGCTGCTCCTGGTCGCCGCCGTGGCGGCCGGTGGCCCCTACCGCCCGATCGCGGTGGTCGCCTCGCTGCTCTGCCTGGTGGCGGGATATCGTCGGAGCGGGATCGACCTGGGCGCCGTCGGCCGCGACCCGGCTGTGGTGACGTCCGAGCGGGAACTGAAGGTGTGCGTCTGGAACACGGAGCACTGGTACCAGCAGGGCGATCCCGAACCCTTCTACGCGTTCCTCCGATCGCTCGACGCGGATGTGCTCATGCTGCAGGAGTACCACCACGACAACCACGACGGCACCTGGGCGGCGATCGACGACATCGCACGGCTCCGCACCGCCTTCCCCGGCCGCCACGTCGTCGCGGACCACGGCCAGGTGACGATCTCCCGCCTGCCGGCCCGGCACGTGCCGACCGTGGCGGAGCGTGTCCTGCGGGTCGACGTCGACGTCCCCGGCCGCACCGGGACGCACCGTGTGTCCCTGCTCAACGTCCACGTCCCGGTCCAGCTCCGCCGGATCTCACCGTTCCGCCGCGAGTTCTACCGCGAGGTCCGCGCCCGGGCCGGCCACCGGGAACGCGAGTTCGCGGCCCTGGCCGCCGATGTGGCCGGCATCGCCCATCCCCTGCTCGTCGCCGGAGACTTCAACACGAGCCCCGCGATGGCGGACGCGCGGCGGGTCAGGTCGCTCGGCGAGGACGCCGCGCGGACGCGGGCGATGGTCTTCCCCCGGTCGTGGCACGCGCGGGGACCACGGCTGTGGCGGATCGACTGGGCCCTCACGCGGAACGGGCTGGAGGTCCACGAGTACCGGTTCGCGGAGGCGGCGGGCCTGTCGGACCACCGCGTCCAGCACCTGACCGTCGGTGTCGGCACGCGGCACCGATCGCATCACGGATGAGAGGAGCACGACCATGAAGTACCGGTTCCTGGGGCGTACCGGCCTCGAGGTGAGCCCGCTGGCGCTCGGCACGATGACCTTCGGACGTGAGGCGGACGAACCCACGAGCAGGCGCGTACTCGACACGTTCGCCGACGCGGGCGGCAACTTCGTCGACACCGCCGACGTCTACAACGGCGGCGCCTCGGAGGAGATCCTCGGCCGCTGGCTCAAGGGGCGGCGCGACGACGTCGTGGTCGCGACCAAGGTGCGGTACAACGCCAGTGAGGGCCCCAACACCCAGGGGCTGTCGCGGCGTCGCATCATCGCCGCCGTCGAGGAGAGCCTGCGGCGCCTCGAGACCGACTACATCGACCTCTACCAGATCCACGCCTGGGATCCGATGGTGCCGCTGGAGGAGACGCTCTCCACGCTCGACGGGCTCGTCCGCAGCGGCAAGGTCCGGTACATCGGCGCGAGCAACGTGACGGCATCGCAGCTGCAGAAGGCCGTGGATCTCAGCCGCGGCAACGGCTGGGAGCCCTTCCGGTCGCTGCAGCCGCTGTACAACCTGCTCGACCGGGACGCGGAGCTCGAGCTGTTCGACGTCTGCCGCGCCGAGGGCCTGGGCGTCGTCGCGTGGAGCCCGTTGCGGGGTGGCTGGCTGACCGGCCGCATGCGGCGGGCCGACGGCGCCCCCGCGCCGGGAACGCGCGTCGAGACGGCCGAGAAGCTGGGATGGGGCGAGTCGTGGAGCGCCTACGCGGCCGAGGAGCGCACGTGGCGCATCCTGGACACGCTCGACGAGATCGCCGGCGAACGGTCCCGTCCCGTCCCGCAGGTCGCCCTCGCCTGGCTGCTCGCCCAGCCGGACCTCACCGCGCCGATCGTCGGCGCGCGGGACGCGGGCCAGCTGGCGGAACTCCTGCCGGTGACGGAGTGGGCCCTGTCCGAGGACGAGCTGGCCCGGCTGGACGAGGCCAGCGCCATCCGCGTCCCCTACCCCTACAGCGAGATCGCCAAGGGCGCCGCGGGGCGCTGACCGACGACTCGCGACGGGTGCCGTGGCGCCACCGCCTCGGTACCCGTCGTCGTCAGACCCAGCCGTTCCGCGCCGCGACCACGCCGGCCTCGAACCGGCTCCGGATGGCCATCCGCCTCGCGAGGTGGGAGTACGTCCGGCGGACGGTCCGGAGCGAGACCTTGAGGCGGTGGCCCACCTGCTCGTCGGTCCTGCCGGCGGCCAGCAGCCCCAGCAGGTCGCGCTCCTGGCGCGTGAGCGGCGACGTCTCCCGGTTCGCCGGCTCGTCCCAGTCCCGCGCGGTACTCCACTGCTCCTCGAGGAGGTGGGCGATCGACCCGAGCAGGCCGCTGTGCCCGGCCTCGACGACCCCGGCCTCCGGGTCGAGCGGGTCGGTCGACAGGACGAACCGGGACCGGTCCGCGATCACGGCGAACGCACGAACGTGGGTTCGCAGCCGGAACGCACCGGTGCACGGCCCCGCCGAGGCCACGAACTGCCGGAAGGCGGCGTCGTGCTCCGCGTCCTCCTCGTGCAGCTGGCGGGTCACGACGCCGCGCCGGGCCAGCTCACCCTGCACCTCGGCGATGACGTCGAGCCCGATCGCGCTGCGGAATGCCGCGGGCAGTGCGACCAGGCACGTCCGCTCCGCGGACTCCGCGATGGCCCGGAAACGCCGGCCGACGGCCGCAATACCCGCGGAGACTTCGAGCACCTCGTAGTGCGGCCGTCGCGGATCCGGTTGGTGCACCTTCGACAACACCTCGACGGCACGACGCGCCTCGGTGAGCTCCTCCTCCCGAAGACGCAGATCGGCCCCCTGAGCGGCGAGCAGGAAGGGAAGTTCTCGGAACAGGCGTTCATCGAACCTCGGCGCACCCGCGCCGGGCTCTGCTGTGTGCGGCCTTGCGATCGACGTTGACATGAGCCCTCCACAGTTCACTGATTGACAGTGGCCTTGCAAGACTAGCGGAGTCATGGAAGCGATTCCACGCCTTTGACCAGGCTTAACATGTCATTTCGAGCGGGCGGTTTGGACGTTGCGCTGACGAAGTCCGGGCGCGAAAAGGCCCGGCCCCGGAGATCCGGGACCGGGCCTTCCGATGTCCTGCGACATCGCGATGTGCCCGCCGAGGGACTTGAACCCTCACCTCCGAAGAGACGCGGGTTTGAGCCGCGCGCGTCTGCCAGTTCCGCCAGGCGGGCCAGGGCGAGAGCCACCCTACACGGTGGCTCTCGCCTGCTCACAGGTCACCGGCCGGCGATCATCCCTTCACCGCGCCCTGCATGATGCCCGCGACGAGCTGGCGGCCGATCACCGCGAAGATGATCAGCAGCGGCAGCGTGACGAGGAAGACGCCCGCCATGATGAGGGAGTAGTCGTCGTGATAGCCGGCCGTCAGATTCTGTACCGCGATCGGTAGCGTCGGATTCTGTGACCCGAGGATGATCGACGGCCAGAAGAACATCGTCCACTGCATCACGAAGATGAACAGGCCGAGCATCGCCGCCGCCGGGCGCGCGGCCGGCAGCGCGATGGACCAGAACGTGCGGAACATCGACGCGCCGTCCACCCGCGCGGCCTCGATCAGCTCGAACGGGAGCGCCGAGTCGAGGTACTGGGTCATCCAGAACACGCCGAACGCACTGACCAGCGCCGGCACGATGACCGCCTGGATCTTGCCCACCCAGCCGATCTCCGACATCAGGATGTACATGGGGATCACGCCGAGCTGCGTCGGCACGGCCATCGTCGCGATGACGAACACGAGCAGCGCGTTCCGGCCCGGATAGCGCAGCTTCGCGAACGAGAACCCGGCGAGCGTCGAGGTGAGGACCGTCGCCACGGAGATGGTGACCGAGATGATGACGGAGTTGGCCAGCGCGAGCCAGAAGTTGACCTGGCTGTTGCCCATGACGTCGGCGAACCGCTCGAAGATGCTCGCGTCCGGCAGGAGCTGCGGGAGCACCTCCTGCGAGATCGTCACCTGGTCGGAGGATCCCAGCAGCAGCGTGTAGTACAGCGGGAACGCCGAGATCACGAGCGCGATCCCCAGCACCGCGTACGTGATCCACCCCGGACGCCGGACCGCGGATTCACCGTGGTGCTTCTGGCGGCGCACACGCCTGCGAGCGGCGGCCTTCGCGGCACCCTTTCCTGCGCCCTGCGCAGCGGCAGCGACGGAACTCATGAGTCACTCCGGTCGGTCGTGTCGGTCGTCGTGGTGGACTGCTGGTCGCCGCGCCGGGCGGCGCTCTCCGCGCCGGCGGACCTCGCCTCGGCGAGCAGGCGGCGTGTCACGGCTCGGCTCACCTTCGGAGCCTTCGGACCCGACGACGCGATCCTGGTACTGAACTTGAAGTTGATGAACCCGATCACCAGGATGATGAGGAAGAGCATCCATGCGACGGCCGCGGCGCGGCCCAGATCTCGCTGGTTCCCCCAGGCGGTCTCGTACAGGAAGAGCACGGTCGTCATCCACTGGCGGTCCGAGCCTCCCTGGCCGTACACGTCGTACAGCTTCACCTCGTCGAAGATCTGCAGGCCACCGATGCTCGCGGTGATCACGACGAAGATGATGGTGGCGCGGATCTGCGGCACGGTGACGGAGAAGAACTGGCGCACACGGCCCGCGCCGTCGATCGTCGCCGCCTCGTACAGGTCACGCGGCACCGCCTGCATCGCCGCGAGGAAGATCAGGGTGTTGTAGCCGGTCCACCGGTAGTTGACCATCGACGCGATCGCGATGTGGCTGGCGAACCGGTCCGAGTGCCATCCCACGGGATCGAGGCCCAGCACCCCGAGGAACCCGTTGATGAGGCCGAACTGGTCGGCGAACAGCCGACCGAAGATCAGGGAGACGGCGATGGGTGCCACGACGTACGGCACGAGCACGCCCATCCGCCAGAACGTGGCGTTGCGCAGGTTCTGGTCCAGCAGAGCCGCGAGGGTGATCGCGATGATCACCTGGGGGACGGCGGACAGCAGGAAGATCGAGAACGTGTTGACCAGCGACTTCCAGAAGGTGGGCTGGTTGAGCACGTCGACGTAGTTCTGGAGGCCGACGAAGTCGCCCTGTCCGCCCAGCAGGTTCCAGTCGTAGACCGACACGACGGCCGTGTACGCGAGCGGAAACAGTCCGGTCAACCCGAAGAGGATGAAGAACGGCGAGATGTACAGGTACGGGGACACCTTGACGTCCCAACGGCTCAGCTTCTGTGAGAAGCCGACCTTGCGCGGCGGTCGCGCCGCTGGTGGTGCGGAACCTGTCTCGGATTCCGTGGTGGTGAGTGCGGCCATGTCGTCTTCCTGGTCAGCAGCGCGCGGCGAATGGGCTGGCGGGCGGGTACATGTCACGACGGGCTCGGCAACCGGCCTGAGTGGCGGCGGCCGAGCCCGTCGAAGGCCTCAGGTCAGAGGCCGAGCTCGTCGTAGGCCGAGAGCGCCTTCTCCCACGAGGCGTCCGGCTCGTCCGACTTCGCCACCTCCACACGCAGGATCGCGTCCTGCACCGTCGTGTGGATCGAGAAGTAGTTCGGGCCCTTGTACGGGTTCACCTCGATGTTCGCGGCACGGTTGGTGAAGATCTCACCCACGGGGGCACCGTTCATGAACTCGTTCGTGAAGGACTGAACGGTGTCCGACTCCTGCGCCTCGATCTGCGAGGGGAAGGTACCGGCGTTCTCGAACGCGGTGGTCTGCTGCTCCGGAGCGGTCAGCCACTTCGCCAGCTCCTTGGCGGCCTCCACGTTCTCGCCCGAGGCCGGGACGGTGAGGAACGAACCGCCCCAGTTACCGCCGCCACCCGGGAAGACGTCGGCGATGTTCCAGCCGTCGATGCCACCCGAGTTGGACTCGATCGGGCCCGTCATCCAGGCGGGGCAGAGCATGGTCGCGAAGGCGTCCTTCTGGAAACCGGCGTTCCAGTCGTCGCTCCACTGCTCCAGACCGGCGGAGAGCCCGGCCTCGTTCTGCGCCGTCACGGTCTCGAACAGGTCCTGGACCTGGGAGTTGTCCGCGAGCGGGATCGGCGTGCCGTCCGTGTTCTCGTAGGCGGCCTCGACCTGGTTCACCATGCCCTGGTAGATCGACGTGCCGACGTCGTACCACGCGGCGTCGGAGCCCTTGACGAACTCCTCGCCCGCGGCGAAGTAGTCGTCCCAGGTCGCGTCCTCGCCACCGAGCAGCTCGGCGACCTCGGCCGGCTCCGACGGGAGGCCGGCCTCCTCGAACAGGTCCTGCCGGTAGCAGATGGCCTCCGGCCCGATGTCGGTGCCGTAACCGATGAGCTTGCCGTTCGCCGTGCCCTGCTCGACCTTCCAGTCGACCCAGCGGCCCTCGACCTCCGGGTCGGCCAGGTCCTCGAACAGGTCGGGATACTGGGAGAGCTCGGGCATCCAGTCGATCTCGATGGCCTCGACGTCCGCCAGGCCCGCACCACCGGCGGCGAGCTTGGTGGTGAGGTTGGTGCGCGCGTCCTCGGACCGCGCGGCGACGGTCTGCTCGACCGTGACGTTCGGGTGCTCCTCGGTGTACTGCGCCAGGAGCTCTTCCGTGTACCCGAAGTCGTTGAACGTCGCGACGGTGAGGGTGATCGGCTCGTCGCTGGTGCCCTCGCCCTCACCCTGGTCGTTGCTGCCGCCACCGCACGCCGACAGGCTGAGCGCCAGAATCGAGATTCCGGCGGTGGCCGCGAGACGGCCCTGTGATCGTGTGCTTCTGTGCACGGTTGACTCCTTTGTCTTACTGACGTTTTTCTTGCGACATACCGAGGCGGCACGTCTCTGGGGGGACGCCGCCCACGAGGTGCGTGGGAGCGCTTCCATCGTGTGTGGACGCCATGTTGCCCAAGGTCCGGACGCCTCGTCAAGTCCCGAAACGGGACCGACCACAGCCTTCGAACGGCATCAGGCACGATCCGGTTGCTGACCGGTTAGATCGTTACCCTTTCGTGCCTCTCTCATGCCCCTCGTGCCGCCCGCCCGTCGCGGTCGCCCCCGGGATCACCCCTGGCCCTCCGCCAGCTCGTCCACGTCGGCGAGCGCCCGCTTCCACGCCTCGTCCGCGGTCAGCTCCCCCTGGTCCAGCGCGGTCAGCGCGGAGCCGAAGGCGTCGTCCTGGATCTGGGAGTCGAGCGGTCCCTTGTACTGCGACCGCACGCCATCGGTCCGGCGCGCGAGGATCGCCGCGACCGGCGCGCCGCCGAAGACGGGGTCACCCTCCTGCGACTTCTGGAAGACGGTGACCATCTCCTCCGTGCTCGGGAAGGTCCCGGCGACCTTGAAGGCCTCCTCCTGCTGCTCGGCCTTGGTGAGCCAGAGCACCAGCTCGACGGCCGCGTCGTGATGGCGGGAGTCCGCCGGTACGCCCAGGAACGATCCTCCCCAGTTGGCGGCGCCGCCCGGGAAGACGTCGGCGAAGTCCCAGCCGGTCTCCGGGCCCCCTCCGGCGTTGCCCAGCTGGTCCTTGACCACGCCGAGCATCCATGCGGGACACATGAACGTCGCGAACGACTCGTCGGTGAACGCCGTGCCGCCGTCCCAGTCCCAGGCCGCCTCGCCGGCGGAGAGCCCGTCGGCCTGCGCCTGGGCCAGGCGCTCCCACTGCGCCCGGAGCTCGGCGTTCTCGCGGACGATGAGGCGGCCGTCGATGTCGTAGTAGCCCTGGCCGAGCTGGTTCACCATCGCGTTCCAGACGTACAGCGGCTGGTCGTACCAGGCGTTGCCGGTCGCCGCGCGGTACTCACGCCCGACGTCGAAGTACCGGTCCCAGCCGCCGCCGTCGGCCTCGAAGTACTTCGCGACCTCCCGGCGATCGGTCGGCAGGCCGGCCGCGGCGAACAGGTCCCTGCGATAGCAGAGCCCCATCGGGCCGATGTCGGTCCCGGCCCCGATGACCCGTCCCGACGGGGCCGTTCCCTGTTCGTACTTCCACGGCACCCACCGCCAGCTCGCCGAGTCGATGTGGTAGTCCCGCAGGTCGACGAACTTGTCGTCCACGGCCATCACCTGCCCGAGCCATCCCTCCTCGAGAGCCACGACGTCGGGAGGCGTGGCGCCCGAGGCGAAGGCGTCGAACAGCGCGTCCCGGGCCTCACCGCCCTGGTCGTAGTTGGTCGCCTCGATCGTGATGCCGGGGTGGCTCTTCTCGTACTCCTCGTACAGGCCCTCGAACCCCATGGTCCCGAACGTGGTGATCGTCAGTGTGACGGGGCCGCCGTCCTCCTGCTCGGCGTCGGCGCCGGGAATGCCTGCGCAGCCGGCCAGCGTGGCGGTCACGGCGATGATGCCGACCGCGGAGGTGGCACGGGTCTTTCTGATCATGTCTCGCTCTTCACCCTCGTTGGTGGTGCCTGACGTCGTCGTCAGCGGTTGCCCCCGTGCCACCGCGGGACGGCGACCGGCCGTCCGATGTTGGCTGGTAACGCTTCCACACCTCGGGGCCCGCCGACAAGGATGAAAAAGGCGCGCGGGCGGGGAGATCTCCCCGCCCGCGCGCCCGCGCCCGCTTCGTCCGTGTCAGGCGGTCAGGGTCCGCCCGTCGGCCTTGGTCCCGATCCGGTGCACCAGGATCGAGTTGGTGGTCCCGGGCACGCCCACGGGCGCGCCGGAGACGACGACCACGAGGTCGCCCTTCTCGGCCAGCCCGTTGGCCTGCAGGGTCGTGTCGACCTGGTCGACCATCGCGTCCACGTTGTCCACCTTGGGCACGAGGTACTGGGTGGTGCCCCACGTCATCGACAGCGCGTTGCGCACGCCCGCCTCCGGCGTGAACGCGAGCAGCGGGATCGACGAGCGCAGCCGTGACATGCGCCGCGCCGAGTCGCCCGACTGGGTGAACGTCACGAGGTACTTCACGCCCAGCCGCTCACCGATCTCGGCCGCCGCCCGCGTGATCGCACCACCGCGGGTGTGGGGCGTCGAGCCCAACGGTGCGATCCGCTCGCGGCCGGCACCCTCGGTCGCCTCGATGATCCGGGCCATCGTCTGGACGGTGAGGATGGGGTACTCGCCCACCGACGTCTCGCCCGAGAGCATCACGGCGTCCGCACCGTCGAGCACCGCGTTCGCGCAGTCCGACGCCTCGGCGCGGGTCGGCGTCGGCGAGTTCGTCATCGACTCCAGGACCTGCGTGGCCACGATCACCGGCTTGGCGTTGCGGCGCGCGAGCTCGACGATCCGCTTCTGCACGAGCGGCACCTGTTCGAGCGGCATCTCGACGGCGAGGTCGCCGCGGGCCACCATGACGCCGTCGAACGCCGCCACGACCTCGGCGAGGTTGTCGACCGCCTGCGGCTTCTCGATCTTGGCGATCACGGGAACCGTGCGGTTCTCCTCCTCCATGATCCGGCGCACGTCCTCGTAGTCCTTGGCGGAGCGTACGAAGGACAGGGCGATGAAGTCGGCGCCCTGGCTCAGGCCCCAGCGCAGGTCGTCGGTGTCCTTCCCGGACAGCGCGGGGACCGACACGGCCACGCCCGGCAGGTTCAGGCCCTTGTTGTTGGACACGGGCCCGGCGACCTCGACGCGCGTCACGACGCGGGGGCCCTCCACGGCCTCGACCACGACGCGCACCTTGCCGTCGTCGATGAGGATCGGGTCACCCACGCGGGCGTCCTCGGGCAGGCCCTTGTGCGTGGTGGAGACCAGCTCCTTGGTGCCCTCCACGTCCTCGGTCGTGATGGTGAACCGGTCACCGACCTCGAGGTAGTGCTTCTCGTCGCCGGCGAACCGGCCCAGGCGGATCTTGGGGCCCTGCAGGTCCACGAGGACCGCCACCGAGGTGCCGGCGTCCTCCGCGGCCTGCCGGACGTTCTTGATGATCTCCGCGTGCTCGGACTGCTCGCCGTGGCTGCGGTTGATTCGCGCCACGTTCATGCCGGCGTCCACCAGCTCCCGCAGTCGCTCGGGCGACGCCGTCGCGGGTCCGATGGTGCACACGATCTTTGCTCTGCGCATGTCTCCAGCCTCGTCATCTCGCGGCGCCCGCGCGTCTGTACGTGCGAGGCAGAGGCACGAACACAGGCTCGGGGTCCGCATGGCCGCGTTCGGGCCATGGTCTTCTCGGTACTCAGGCTATGCCCGCCCACAGGCATGACGCGCTGTGGGCGGGTACAACGTCAGGTGAACTTTCTGTCGGCGCCCTGGGGTCAGGCCCGTAGGGCGTGGGTGCGGGGGCGCACCGGGGCGGGCAGCTCGGTGCCGCCCGCCAGGTACTCGTCCACCGCGGCGGCCGCGGCGCGGCCCTCCGCGATGGCCCACACGATGAGCGACTGCCCGCGACCCGCGTCACCGGCCACGAACACGCCCGGCAGACTGGCAGCGTAGTCCTCACCGCGCGCCACGAGGCCGCGGTCGGTGATCTCGATGCCGGTCTGCTCCTCGAGCGGTTGCGTCTCCGGCCCGGTGAAGCCCATCGCGATCAGGACCAGGTCGGCCGGGATCTCCCGCTCGGTGCCGGCCCGGGGGCCACGCCCGCCGCCCGGCAGGTACTCCGTCTCGGCGACCTTGAGCGAGCGCACCCGGCCCTCGCCGTCGTCGGTGAACTCGACGGTCGAGGCGAGGTACTTCCGCTCGCCGCCCTCCTCGTGGGAGGTGGAGACCTCGAACAGGATCGGGTCGGTCGGCCACGGCTGGTTCGCGGGGCGATCGATCGGCGGCTTGCGGCCGATGGCGAGCGTCGTGACGCTCGCGGCGCCCTGGCGCAGCGCGGTGCCGACGCAGTCGGAGCCGGTGTCGCCGCCGCCGATGACGACGACGTGCCGGCCCGCGGCCGACGGCGCGTCCTCCGGCAGCGCCGGCAGCTCTCCGTCCTCCCCGGCCCGCGCGACCACGTGGTTCTGCGGCGTGAGGAAGTCCATCGCGAAGTGCACGCCGTCCAGGTCCCGGCCGGGCAGGGGCAGGTCGCGCGGGACGGTCGCGCCCGTGGCGACGACGATCGCGTCGAACCGGCGGCGCAGCGCGTCCCACGAGATGTCCCGGCCGATCTCCACGCCGGGCCGGAAGCGCGTGCCCTCGGCCTCCATCTGCGCCAGACGGCGGTCGATGTGCCACTTCTCCAGCTTGAAGTCCGGGATGCCGTACCGCAGCAGGCCGCCGATCGCGTCGTCCCGCTCGTACACGACGACGGTGTGCCCGGCACGCGTGAGCTGCTGCGCCGCGGCGAGCCCGGCCGGGCCGGAGCCGACGACGGCGACCGTGGAGTCGGTCAGCCGCTCGGGCACGTGCGGGGTGACGAGCCCGCGCGCGAACGCCTCGTCGATGATGGACACCTCGACGTTCTTGATCGTCACGGCCGGCTGGTTGATGCCCAGCACGCACGAGGTCTCGCACGGGGCGGGGCACACGCGCCCGGTGAACTCCGGGAAGTTGTTGGTCGCGTGCAGACGGTCGATGGCGTCGCCCCACTGGCCGCGCCACACGAGGTCGTTCCACTCGGGGATGAGGTTGCCCAGCGGGCAGCCCTGGTGGCAGAACGGGATGCCGCAGTCCATGCAGCGCCCGGCCTGCTCCTTGAGGAAGGGCTGGCCGTCGACCCGCACGTCGTGCGTGTCCTTCCAGTCCAGCAGTCGCACCTCGACGGGACGGTTCGGCGGGAGCTCCCGCTCCGTCACCTTCAGAAACCCACGCGGGTCAGCCACGAGCCACCTCCATGATCCGGTCCCACTGCGCGGGGTCCCACTCGTTCTCGTCCAGATGATGCGTCGCCAGTGCCTCGCGCACGCGGGCCCAGCCGGGAGGCAGGACGCGCGTGAAGCGCTCGCGCGCGTTCGCGTCCTCCAGCAGCTCGCCGGCGACGAGCGAGCCCGTCTCGGCCCGGTGCCGCTCCAGCAGGTCGCGGACCGTGTCCCAGTCGTCGTCGTCGAGCGGCGCCAGGGACAGCTCGCCCGCGGCGAGCGCGGCGGCGTTCGTCGCGCCGTCGCGCAGGTTCAGCACGTACGCGACGCCGCCGGACATGCCCGCGCCGACGTTCCGGCCGGTCGGGCCCAGCACCAGCACGGTGCCGCCCGTCATGTACTCGCAGGCGTGGTCGCCCACACCCTCGGTGACCAGCGTGGCGCCGGAGTTGCGCACGCCGAAGCGCTCGCCGACCCGCCCGCGCAGGAACACCTCGCCGGACGTGGCGCCGTACCCGATGACGTTGCCGGCGATGACGTTGGCCGCGCCGTCGAGCACCGCGGCCCGGTCGGGGCGCACCACGATCCGGCCGCCCGAGAGACCCTTGCCCAGGTAGTCGTTGGCGTCGCCGTACAGGCGCAAGGTGACGCCGCGGGGGACGAACGCGCCGAACGACTGTCCGGCCGACCCGGTGAGGGTCACGTCGATCGTGCCGTCCGGCAGGCCCTCGCCGCCGTACCGCTTGGTCACCTCGTGCCCCAGCAGCGTGCCCACCGTGCGGTTGACGTTGCGCACCGACAACTGCACGCTCACCGGCTCGCCGCGCTCCAGGGCGGGCCCGGCGGCCGAGATCAGCTGGTTGTCGAGCGCACGGTCCAGGCCGTGGTCCTGCTCCTGGGTGCGGTGCAGGGCGGAGCCGGCGGGCGGCTCGATGTGCTCCAGCACCGGGCCGAGGTCGAGGCCCTGCGCCTTCCAGTGGTCCACGGCCTTGCGGGTGTCCAGCACCCGCACGTGGCCCACCGCCTCCTCCAGGGAGCGGAAGCCGAGCGCCGCGAGGTGCTCGCGGACCTCCTGGGCGATGAACTCGAAGAAGTTCACGACGAACTCCGGCTTGCCCGTGAACCGCTTGCGCAGCTCCGGGTTCTGCGTCGCCACGCCGACCGGGCAGGTGTCCAGGTGGCACACGCGCATCATGACGCAGCCCGAGACGACCATCGGCGCCGTGGCGAAGCCGTACTCCTCCGCGCCGAGCAGCGCGGCCACGACGACGTCCCGGCCGGTCTTCATCTGGCCGTCCACCTGGACGGTGATGCGGTCGCGCAGGTTGTTCAGGACAAGCGTCTGCTGGGTCTCGGCCAGGCCGATCTCCCACGGCGTGCCCGCGTGCTTGAGCGACGTCAGCGGGGACGCCCCGGTGCCGCCGTCGTGCCCCGAGATGAGGACGACGTCCGCCCTCGCCTTGGACACGCCCGTGGCGACCGTGCCGACGCCGAACTCGCTCACGAGCTTGACGTGGATCCGCGCGGCCGGGTTGGCGTTCTTGGCGTCGTGGATGAGCTGCTTGAGGTCCTCGATCGAGTAGATGTCGTGGTGCGGCGGCGGCGAGATGAGGCCGACGCCGGGCGTCGAGTGCCGGGTGCGCGCCACCCACGGGTAGACCTTGTTGCCGGGCAGCTGCCCGCCCTCGCCCGGCTTGGCGCCCTGGGCGAGCTTGATCTGGATGTCGTCCGCGTTGGTCAGGTACTCCGACGTCACGCCGAAGCGGCCCGAGGCGATCTGCTTGACCTTGCTGCGACGCTCGGCGTCGTAGAGCCGCTCGGGGTTCTCGCCGCCCTCGCCCGTGTTGGAACGGCCGCCCAGCCGGTTCATCGCGATCGCGAGCGTCTCGTGGGCCTCCGCGGAGATGGAGCCGTAGGACATCGCGCCGGTGTTGAACCGCTTGACGATCTCGGACACGGGCTCGACCTCGTCGATCGGCACCGGCTCGCGGTCCGGGCTGAAGCGCAGCAGGCCGCGCAGGGTCATGAGCCGCTGGGACTGCTCGTCCACCCGGCGGGTGTACTGGCGGAAGACGTCCATCCGCCCTTCCCGCGTGGCGTGCTGCAGGCGGAACACCGTCTCGGGGTCGAAGAGGTGCTCCTCGCCGTCGCGGCGCCACTGGTACTCGCCGCCCGTGGTGAGCCGGTCGGCCGGGCCGCGGTTGCCCGAGCGGGGGTACGCCTCGGCGTGCCGCGCCGCGGTCTCGGCCGCGATGACGTCGAGCCCGATGCCGCCCAGGCGCGACGTCGTGCCGGTGAAGTAGTTCTCCACGAGCTCGTGCGAGAGGCCGACGGCCTCGAAGATCTGGGCGCCCCGGTAGGACATGATCGTGGAGATGCCCATCTTGGACATCACCTTGAGCACGCCCTTGCCGAGGGCCTTGATGAGGTTCCCGACCGCGGCGGTGGGGGTCACTCCGAGGTAGCCGCGCTGGGCCAGGTCCTCCACCGTCTCCATCGCGAGGTACGGGTTGACCGCCGCGGCGCCGTACCCGATCAGGAGCGCGACGTGGTGCACCTCGCGCACGTCACCGGCCTCGACCACGAGCGAGACCCGGGTACGGGTGTGCTTGCGCACCAGGTGGTGGTGCACGGCGCTGGTCAGCAGCAGCGACGGGATCGGGGCGAGCTCGGCGGTCGAGTGCCGGTCGGACAGCACGATGAAGCTCGCGCCGGCCTCCACGTGGGCGTCGACCTCGGCGAAGATCTCCTCGAGGCGGGCGTGCAGCGCCGCTCCCCCGCCCGACACGTCGTACAGCCCGCGCACCACCTCGCTGCGGAAGATGCCCTCGAGCTGCGGGTCCCGGTCGACGTGCACGATCTTGGCGAGCTTGTCGTTGTCGAGCACCGGGAAGCCGACGACGAGCTTGCGCGCGTGCTCCGGCAGGTCGGCGAGCAGGTTCGGCTCCGGGCCGATGGCGCTGCCGATCGACGTCACCAGCTCCTCGCGGATGGCGTCCAGCGGCGGGTTCGTCACCTGCGCGAACATCTGCGTGAAGTAGTCGAACAGCAGGCGCGGGCGCTGCGAGAGCACCGCGATCGGGGTGTCGGACCCCATCGCGCCGAGCGGTTCGGCGCCCGAGGACGCCATCGGGGTCAGGAGGACCTTCAGCTCCTCCTCCGTGTACCCGAAGGCACGCTGGCGGCGGCGCACGGACGCCGTGCTGTGCGCGACGTGCTCCCGCTCGGGCAGGTCGTCCAGGTGCACGGACTGCTCGTCGATCCACTGGCGGTACGGGTGACGGGTGGCGAGGCCCGTCTTGACCTCGTCGTCCTCGACGATCCGGCCCGACCCGGTGTCGACCAGGAACATCCTGCCGGGCTCGAGGCGGCCCTTGCGCACCACCGAGGCGGGGTCGATGTCGAGCACGCCGGCCTCGGAGGCGAGGACCACCAGGCCGTCGTCGGTCACCCAGAACCGGCCCGGACGCAGGCCGTTGCGGTCCAGCACGGCGCCGATCAGCTCGCCGTCGGTGAACGTCAGGGCGGCCGGGCCGTCCCACGGCTCGATCAGGTTGGCGTTGTACTCGTAGAACGCACGCCGGTCGGCGTCCATCTCGGTGTGGTTCTCCCACGCCTCCGGCACCATCATCAGCACCGCGTGCGGCAGGGAGCGGCCGGACAGGTGCAGCAGCTCCAGCACCTCGTCGAAGCTCGCCGAGTCGCTCGCGCCGGGCGAGCACACCGGGCGGAGCTGGTCGAAGTCGCCGAGCACGTCCGAGGCCATGGTGCCCTCGCGGGCGGCCACCCAGTTGCGGTTGCCGCGCACGGTGTTGATCTCGCCGTTGTGGGCGATCGTGCGGAACGGCTGGGCCAGGGGCCAGGACGGGAACGTGTTCGTGGAGAACCGCGAGTGCACGAGCGCGATCTCCGTCGCGTAGCGCGGATCCTGCAGGTCCCCGAAGAACGGCTCGAGCTGGGCGGTGGTGAGCATGCCCTTGTACGTGACGGTCCGCGCGGACAGCGACGCGAAGTACAGGTCCAGCTCCCGTTCGGCGCGCTTGCGCAGGCGGTAGCAGCGCCGGTCGAGGTCGATGCCGCCGAGCTCACGGGACGGGTCGGCCACCACGAGCTGGCGGAACACCGGCATGGTGGCGCGGGCCGTGGGGCCCACCATCGAGGCGTCGACCGGGACGTCCCGCCAGGCGAGCACGTCGAGCTTCTCCTCGGCCGCGAGGGCCTCGACGCGCGCGACCACCTGGTCGCGCTCCGCCTCGTCCGTGGGCAGGAACGCCATCCCGATGGCGTACTTGCCGGCGGGCGGCAGCTCGCCGTCCACCACGTCCCGCAGGAACGCGTCGGGGATCTGCGTCAGGATGCCCGCGCCGTCACCGGTGTCCTCCTCCGCGCCGACGGCGCCGCGGTGGTCGAGGTTCAGCAGAGCGGTCAGACCGGCGTCCACGATGTCACGTCCGGGCGTGCCGCGGAGCGTGGCGACGAACGCCACACCGCAGGCATCATGCTCCGCGGACGGGTCGTAGAGCCCTCGGGCTTCGGTCCGGTGCAACGGCATGGTCATGGATCCTCACAGACGTCCGGGCACGCCGGACGCACATCGAACTGGTCACCGGGGCGCCGTCGGCCCGGAATCGGACTGGGCGCGTCACCGATGGGTGGTCGGTCGCTCACGCCCTTCGCATGGTCTCGGGTACCGGCCCGGTGGTGGCCGGACCCGGTTCCCGTTCCACCGATTCCTCCCGCTGAGGAAACCGGCGTGCCAGGACTGCCGAGACTGCCAGAGCCACGAGGCCCAGGACCACCGACGTCCAGACATTGAGCCGGAGACCCAGCAGGATCTCCGTCTCGTCGATCCGCATCATCTCGATCCAGACCCGGCCGAGAGTGTAGAGCACGACGTACGCCCAGAATACCCGGCCATGACCGAACTTGAACCGCCGGTCGAGGAAAAGTAGAACTCCGGCCGCCGCGAGGTACCACAGGATCTCGTACGCGAAGGTCGGGTGGAAGGTGGTGCCCTCGGGGTAGGCGACACCCGTGGCGGGGTTCGTCACGAGATGCTCCCGCGCGATCTCCACGGCCCAGGGCAGGTCGGTGGGCGGGCCGTACAGCTCCTGGTTGAACCAGCTGCCCAGGCGCCCGACCGCCTGCCCCAGGAACAGGCCCGGCGCCAGCGCGTCGGCGAACGAGGAGAGCCGCAGGCCACGCGTCCGGCAGCCGATCCAGGCGCCCAGCGCGCCGAACGCCAGCGCGCCCCAGAAGGACAGGCCGCCCTCCCAGACGCGCAGCGCGGCGAGCGGATCGGCGCCGGGCCCGAAGTAGGTGCCGGGCAGGGACAGCACGTGGTGGACCCGCGCGCCGACGATGCCGAACGGCACCATCCAGAACGCCAGGTTCACGACGTCCCACGGGTCACCGCCGCGCGCCCGCCAGCGCGACATCGTGACCCACGCCGCCACCACGATCCCCGCCAGCAGCGCCACCGCGTACGCCCGGACCGGGACGACGCCCAGGTACCAGGTGTGCTCGGGCGGGCTGGGCAGGCTCGCGGGAAGCCACGACGGGATCACGTATGCTCCGGGGTGCTCGGCGGCGGGTCAGTGCGCGCCGTGCGCGGCACGTGCCGACCGTACCCCGGAAGCCAGGTCACGGGTGACCCCGGCCAGATTCCTGAGACGTTCCTCCCACGGCTCGTCCCCGAGCAGGGGCCGCACGAGGGCCGAACCGACGATCACGCCGTCGGCCCAGCGGCCCACCTCGGCGGCCTGAGCCCCCGTGGACACGCCGATCCCGACGCAGACGTGCTCCGCGCCCGCCGCCCGCGTGTCGGTCACCAGGCTCTCGGCCCGGTCCCCCACGCTGGTCCGCACGCCCGTGACACCCATGAGCGACGCCGCGTAGACGAACCCGCGCGACGCGCGCGCGGTGAGCGCCAGCCGGTCCGGCGTGGAGCTCGGCGCCACGAGGAACACCCGGTCCAGGCCGAGCTCGTCGCTCGCGGCGATCCAGTCGCCGGCCTCGTCGGGGATCAGGTCCGGCGTGATGAGCCCGGAGCCGCCCGCGGCGGCCAGGTCCGTGGCGAACTCCCGGACACCGTGCCGCAGCACCGGGTTCCAGTACGTCATCACCAGCACGGCGACGTGGGGCGCGTGCTCCCGGATCCGCCGCACCGCCTCGAAGACGTGCGCCACCCGGACGCCGGCGTCCAGCGCGACCTGGGCCGCCTCCTGGATCACGAGGCCGTCCATCACGGGGTCCGAGTACGGGATACCCAGCTCGATGACGTCCACCCCGTTGTCGGTGAGCGTCAGCAGAGCCTCGACCGACCGCTCCACGTCCGGGAACCCCACGGGAAGGTAGCCCACCAGCGCGGGCCGGTTCTCCTCGTCGCGCAGACGCGCGATCAGCTCACCGGTGCGTGGCGCGAGACCTGCCGCGCCGCCGGGCCCGGTCACCGGGCTCGTCGAGACCTTCACCCTCGTCCCTCCATCTTCTCCAGCTCCTGTGCCGCGGCTCCGTCGTCCAGCAGCCCGAACCATCGCGCGGCCGTGGCCACGTCCTTGTCGCCGCGGCCCGACAGGTTCACGAGGATCGTGTACGGCGCGCCGTCCGGGCCGGTCCGGCCCTCGGACACCGCGCGCCGGCCCAGCCTCAGGGCGCCCGCCAGCGCGTGTGCCGACTCGATGGCGGGAATGATGCCCTCCGTGCGGCACAGGAGGCGGAACGCGTCCATCGCCTCGACGTCGGTCACGGGCTCGTACTCCGCCCGGCCCAGGTCGTGCAGCCACGAGTGCGCCGGGCCGACGCTGGGGTAGTCCAGCCCCGCCGACACCGAGTGGCTGGGGCGGGTCTGTCCGTCGTCGTCCTGCAGCAGGTAGGAGCGGGCGCCGTGCAGCACGCCGGGCGAGCCGCCGGAGAACCGCGCGGCGTGCCGGCCGGTCTCGACGCCCTCGCCGCCGGCCTCGAAGCCGTACAGCGCCACGCCCTCGTCGTCCAGGAACGCGTTGAAGATGCCGAGCGCGTTCGAACCGCCGCCCACGCACGCCGCGACCACGTCCGGCAGCCGGCCCGTGCGCTCCAGCAGCTGCTCGCGCGCCTCCTCGCCGATGATGCGGTGGAACTGCCGCACCATCTCCGGGAACGGGTGCGGCCCGGTGACGGTGCCCAGCACGTAGTGCGTGTGCTCGACGTTCGTCACCCAGTCCCGCAGCGCCTCGTTGATCGCGTCCTTCAGGGTGCGCGTGCCGGCCGTCACCGGCACCACCTCGGCGCCGAGCAGCCGCATCCGGGCGACGTTCAGCGCCTGCCGGCGCGTGTCCTCCTCGCCCATGTAGATGACGCACTCGAGGTCCATCAGGGCGGCGGCGGTGGCGGTGGCGACGCCGTGCTGGCCCGCCCCGGTCTCCGCGATCACGCGGCGCTTGCCCATGCGCTTGACCAGCAGCGCCTGGCCCAGCACGTTGTTGATCTTGTGCGAGCCGGTGTGGTTCAGGTCCTCGCGCTTGAGCAGCACGCGCACGCCCGGGTGCGACGCGCCGGGACGCTCCTCGCCCGTCGCGTGCGCCGCGAAGCGCTGCACCTCGGTCAGCGGGCTCGGCCGACCGGTGTACTCGCGGTGCAGCCGGGCGAGCTCGGCCCCGAACGCCGGGTCGCCGGCGGCCTTCGCGTACTCGGTCTCCAGCTCGTCGAGGGCCGCGATGAGCGCCTCCGGCACGAACCGGCCGCCGAACTCACCGAAGTACGGCCCGGTCACGTCCGCCAGGCGTTCGGCCAGGCTCATGGGTGCTCTCCTTTGCGGTGCTGCGGTCTCGTCGTTCTCGTCGTTCTCATCGCCGACGACGGCCGTCGTGGCCGTGTCCGTCGTGCGCGACGGTGTCGTGCGAGGTCAGGGGCGGCCGCCTCATGAGGGACGCACGGACCGCAGCGACGGGTGAGCGCCCGCGGCCACGAGGTCCGCCACCGAGGCGCGGGGCGCCTCGCCCGTCACGAGGGCCTCGCCCACGAGGACGGCGTCGGCCCCCGCCCGCGCCATCTCCATGACGTCCCGGGGACCGCCGATGCCGGACTCCGCGATCCGCACCACGTCGTCCGGGACGTAGGGGGCGAGCCGCTGGAACACCGTCATGTCGATCTCGAGGGTCTTGAGGTTGCGGTGGTTGATGCCCACGACGCGGGCGCCGGCGTCCAGCGCGCGGCGCACCTCCTCCAGGTCGTGGGCCTCGACCAGCGCGGTCATGCCGAGGGAGTGCACGCGCTCGATCAGCGACGTCAGCACCGTCTGCTCGAGCGCGGCCACGATGAGGAGCACGATGTCGGCGCCGTGCGCGCGGGCCTCCCACACCTGGTACGGCGTGACGACGAAGTCCTTGCGCAGCACGGGCACGTCCACGCGGGCGCGCACGTCGTCCAGGTCCGCCAGCGACCCGGAGAACCGGCGCTGCTCCGTGAGCACGGAGATCGCCGCCGCGCCTCCGCGCGCGTACTCGACCGCGAGCGCGGCCGGGTCGGTGATGGGGGCGAGTGATCCCTTGGACGGGCTGGACCGCTTCACCTCGGCGATGACGGCGACGGCCTCGGGGTCCTTGAGCCGGCCGACGGCGTCGAGCGCGCCGGGGACGCGCTGCGCCTTCTCCTTCAGGTCGTCGAGCGGTGTGCGCGCCTTACGCTCCGCGAGGTCCTCGAGGACCCCTGCGACGATGTCGTCCAGGACCGCCATACGTGTGCCTCCCGTGCGCTTGCCTGAGCTGCGGTGTCCGCTCCGCGGTTCATCGTAGGACGTCGCGGGCGGTGTCCCGGTCACTTGCCACCTGTCGGGACGGTGTGTGTTCCCAGCATGGACCATGCGGACCATCCGGGCAGCCCGGAACTCCCGCGCGGCCGGCGAAGTCCGTGGTCCGTGGCCCGTGAGGATCGGGCGTCACGAGCACCGCGTGGGGCCTCCGCGGGCGCCGGCGTCAGAGCCAGGGCGTCAGGTACGGGACCAGCGGCGGGAGGTTGCGCAGCACGCCGAAGGCCACCAGGGACCACAGAAGGGCCCAGGGCGTCCAGGACGGGAGGCGGGGGCCCGCCCGCCCGCGCGCCCGGCGCAGCAACCAGACCGCCCACAGCGCCACCAGCGCCGGTGCCAGCAGCACCCACAGCGGGTTCATCGCCCACGCGCCCGCCAGGTCGAGGTGCGCCAGCTCGGACGTCCCGCGCAGGCCCCCGCACAGCGGACACGCCCATCCGGTGAACACCAGCAGCGGGCAGAAGCCGTAGCTGTTCGGTTCGTGCGGGGTGCGCAACGCCAGCAGCAGCGTTCCCGCGCCGACCGCGCCGGCCGTGACCAGGGGCGCCCGCAGGCGCTGACGCAGCGGCGGCGGAGCACCGTCCGCCCGGGCCGGGACGTGCTCGCCCCGCGCCACCACGACGGTCGTCGCCGGCTCGGTCATCGGCCGTCCGCCACCATGAGGTAGGCGATCACGCCGGCGCCGACCAGCGTCACGGCCACCGACGCCCAGCCCAGCAGGACGCCCGCCATCGCGACGTTCTCGTTGTCGGCCTCGCCGGCCCGTACCGCGCGGCGGCCGTCGTTGCCGACCAGGATCGCCGGGACGCCGGTCAGGACGCCCAGGAAGAGCAGGAACGACGCACCGCCGAGCACGAGGGACCAGACGCCCAGCGAGTTGCGTGCCCGGCCGGGCGCCGTCCCGCTCATCGCTGCCCCAGGCCCATCCCTCTGAGCACGCCGCCCACCACGAGGCTGCCGACGCAGACCACCAGGCCGACCCAGAACATCCAGAATCCGCCGTCCACGACGACGCCCACCGCCGACAGCAGGGCGCCGACCATGATGCCGGTCATCGTGACCCAAGCGGCCACCGTGTGCCCGTGGTTGTCCGGCGGGGCGGCCTCCGGCAGGTAGGCGACCTCGGTGGCTGCGGACTGGTTCTCGGTCATCGTGGTGTGGTGCCTTTCGACGTCAGAATTCCGGACGGCCCTGCCGCCCCGGCCCAGCCTATCGGTCATCGCGCGTCGGGTCCTCGCCACGGCTGAGGGCGTCCCAGTCGCCGGCCGGGTCGGGCTCGTCCCCGGCGGCCGGTCCGCTCACGGGCGCGGCCTCCGCGGATCCGGGCCCTGTCGCCGCTCCGGCGGCGTCGGGTGTTCCGGGAGCGCCGGCGGAGGTGCCCTCGCCCCGCGCGCCGCCGCGCTCGTGGCGGCGGGAGGCGGCGGGCCAGCGGCGGGCCGCGAGAACCGCCGCGACCGCCACCAGGACCGCGAGCGCGCCCGCGACCGCCGTCGTCCACGGCCAGGGGGACAGGACGACGGGAGCGGTCAGGTCGGTGACGCCGGTGGTCTCGGCGGCCGCCGACGTGCCCGCGGCGCCCGGGTCGGCGACGACGGCGAGCGCGCCGGCGGTGACGCCCACCCCGGCGAGCGCGGCGACCGCGAGGACGACGTACCGGCCCGCACGGCCGGTCAGGGCGAGCGCGGGCCCGCAGGCGAGCAGCACGAGCGCGGCGGCGCCCACCACCGGGGCGGCCTCGGCGCCGGTGGCCGCCACGGCGACGTCGGGCCGCAGGGCCGTCGCCACCTCGGTGGTCACCCAGGTGGCGGACGTCGTCGCGAGCGCTCCGCCGCCGAGGGCGAGGAGCGCCCAGAGCGCGCGGGAGCGGGTCAGCGCGGTGGGCTTGCGCCGGGTGTGCGGGGTCGTGGCCGCGGGATCGCTCATGCCGGACGGAACCTCGCGGCGAGCTGGACGGCGCGCACGGCGGCGGCGGCCTTGTTGCGTGACTCCTCGTACTCGAGGCGGGGAACGGAGTCGGCGACGATCCCGGCGCCGGCCTGCACGTGGGCGCGACCGCCGGAGATCATCGCGGTGCGGATGGCGATGGCCATGTCCATGTCGCCGTCGAAGTCGAAGTAGCCGACGGTGCCGCCGTAGATGCCGCGCGAGGCGGGTTCGAGCTCGTCGATGAGCGCGATGGCCCGGGGCTTCGGCGCGCCGGAGAGGGTTCCGGCCGGGAACGTGGCGCGGAGCGCGTCCAGCGCGGTGGCGGTGCCGCGGAGCCGGCCCACCACCGTGGAGCACAGGTGCATGATGTGGCTGAAGCGGCGCACCCGCATGAACTCCACCACCTCCACGGAGGTGGGTTCGCAGACCTTGACGAGGTCGTTGCGGGACAGGTCCACGAGCATGAGGTGCTCGGCGCGCTCCTTCGGGTCGGCGAGCAGTTCCTCGCCCAGCGCCACGTCCTCCTCGGGGTGGGTGCCGCGCGGGCGGGACCCGGCGATCGGATAGGTGGTGACGTGGCCGTCGCTCACCTTGACGAGCGTCTCGGGACTGGAGCCGACGACGGCGACCGGGCGCGCCCCGGAGTCCTGCAGCCGGAAGTAGTACATGTACGGGCTCGGGTTGATCGTGCGCAGCGCGCGGTACACGTCGAGCGGGTCGGCCGGGCAGTCCAGGTCGAGGCGCTGGGACAGGACGACCTGGAAGACCTCGCCGTCGCGGATGGCCTCCTTGGCGGTGGCCACGGCGTCCTCGAACTCCTGGCGGGTGGAGCGGAACTCGAGGGCGGGCTCGACGGGGACGGGCTCGCCGGGCGCCGCCGGGTCGACGATCGTGGTGACCGGCGGCGTCCCGGCCGCGAGGCGGGCCTGCATCGCGTCGATCCGGGCGACGGCGTCGGCGTGGGCCTCGTCGACCCGCTCCGCGGTGCCGTCCCCGTTGATCGCGTTGGCGACGAGCCACACCGTGCCTTCCCGGTGGTCCACCACCGCGAGGTCCGTGGCCAGGCAGAGCGCCAGCTCGGGGGCGTGCAGCTCGTCGGGGGCGTCCGCGGGCAGCGTGGGCTCCCAGTGGCGCACGACGTCCCAGCCCAGCGACCCCGCCAGGCCGCCGGTGAAGGGCGGGAGGTTGGCGAGGCGCGGGGTGCGCAGCGCTTCCAGGGTGGCCCGTACGACGTCGAGCACGTCGCCCTCGGCCGGGATCCCGACGGGGACGTCCCCGGCCCAGTGCGCGCGGCCCTCGGCCGACGTCAGGACGGCGCGGGAGGACACGCCCACGAACGACCAGCGGGACCACTCGCCCGTCGCCTCGGCCGACTCCATGATGAACGAGCCCGCGCCGGCCGCGAGGGTGCGGTAGAGGCCCACGGGCGTGGTGTCGTCGGCGAGCACCTTGCGGACCACGGGGATGACGCGGCGGTCGGGGGCGAGCGCGCGGAAGTCGGCGAGGCCGGGCCAGGTGTCGCCCCAGGCGAGGTCGGCGGGGGCGCCGGCGGGCGCGGGGGCGGTCGTCTGCCGGGTCACCGGTCGTCCTCCCGGTCGCCGGCCGGGCCGGCCGCGGTGGTGCGGGCTCCGGCGCCCGCCGTCGTGGGCTCCGGTCCGGCCGGTACGGCGCCGAGGTCGCCCCCCGCGTCGAAGCACGTGCGAGCGCCGGTGTGGCAGGCGGCGCCGACCTGGTCGACCTCGACGAGCAGGGTGTCGCCGTCGCAGTCGATGCTCACCGCCTTCACGTGCTGCACGTGACCCGAGGTGTCGCCCTTGCGCCAGTACTCGCCGCGCGAGCGCGACCAGAAGGTCACGCGGCCGGACGTCAGGGTGCGATGCAGCGCCTCGTCGTCCATCCAGCCGAGCATGAGCACCTCGCGGGTGTCGTGCTGCTGGACGATCGCGGCCACGAGTCCGGCGTCGTCCCGCTTCAGCCGGTCGGCGATCGTAGGATCGAGCCCAGGGCTCGGGGGATTCTCGGAACTGGAACCTTGCACAGGAGAATCCTGCCACCTACGAGGGGGTGAGGCTGCGGTCCCGCGTGCGATACCGCAGCAGGTCGCCCTCGAACACCACCCGGCCGGGCAGCGAGAGCAGCGTCTGCGGCCGCACCTGGCCGCGCGGGACGCGCAGGTCGCACACGCCGGCCTGGTGCAGGACGTGGTAGACGAACTCGGAGCAGAAGAACCGGTAGGCGTCCTCCCTGGTGCGGCCGGTGACGTGGTCGAGCAGCCCCGCGAAGTTGTACCGGTAGCGGTGCCCGTCCAGCAGGAACGCCTCCACCTGGGCCAGCACGCCGTCGTGCTGCGCCCCCGTCACCGGCACCTCCAGGACCAGCCCGGGCAGGCTGCCCAGCCGCTCGTACAGGGGGTCGTCCAGGCGCTCCCGCCGGAAGCAGCCCGACAGGGGGTTGGCCGGGCTGCGCCGCCCGAACCCGAACATGTACTCCAGGCCCGGGTCGAGGGCCAGCGCGGCATGTGTCAGCCGATCCCCGGTCATGACGCCGATGAGCCGGGACGGCACCGTACTGCTGCGGGACAGCACCACGTACACCGCGCGCCGCGGGCGACCCAGGCCGCGGAGGATCTGGGGTCCACCGGGAGAGTCGGGAACTGCCGCGGGGCGGGGGATGTCGATGACGCTCACGCGCAGACGCTAGCCTGACGGTCACCACACTGACCAGGCGGTACGCCGAAACTCCGGGTGCCTTCCGGGGAATACCCGGAGTCACCGCGTCTGCGACACCCAGCTCTCGTGCATGCGGGAGTAGATCCCGCCCGCGGCGGCCAGCTCGGCGTGCGGGCCCGTCTCGACGATCTCGCCCGCGTCGACCACCACCACCAGGTCCGCCGCCTCCGCGGTGGAGAGCCGGTGCGCGATCGTGATCGTCGACCGGCCGGCGGTCAGGGAGTCCAGCGCGCGGGCGATCCGCACCTCGGCCGCCGGGTCCACCGCCGACGTCGCCTCGTCCAGCACGAGCAGGTCCGGTGCCGCGAGGAAGGCCCGCGCGATCGCGACGAGCTGCCGCTCCCCCGCGCTGAGCGCCTCACCACGCTGGCCGACCTGGGTGTCGAGCCCGTCGGGAAGGGTCTCGACCCAGTCGGTCAGCCCGAGCTCCGCGAAGGCGCCGGCGACGACGGCACGCGCCTCGCCCGGTCCGCCCCGCGTCGTCGTACCCGCGGAGCCGCGCAGCCCGTACGCCGCGTTCTCCAGCACGGTCCCGTCGAACAGGAACCCCTCCTGCGGCACCAGCACCACCCGCTCGCGCAGCGACGCGAACGAGACCTTGCGCAGGTCGGTGCCGTCGAGCTCGACCGTCCCGTCCACCGGGTCCATGAGCCGGGTGACGAGCTTGGCGATCGTCGTCTTGCCGGAACCGGTCTGCCCGACGACGGCGACCTTGGTGCGCGGCGGCAGGTCGAGCGAGACGCCGTGCAGCACGTCCGGGCCACCGGAGTACGCGAACCGGACGTCGCGCAGCGTGACGCGGGCCGGCCCGCGCGGCAGGTCGACGGCATCGGGGGCCTCGGTCACCTCCACGGGCGTCTCGACGACCGCGATCACGCGGCGCCAGCCCGCCACCGCGTTCTGCATCTCGTTGAGGATCTCGGTCCCCATCTGCACCGGGCCGGTGAACAGCTGCACGAGGAAGAGGAACGCGACGACCTCGCCCGCGCTCAGCGCGCCGCCGATGCCGAGCCAGGCGCCCAGCACCACCACGACGGCCAGGACCAGGTTGGCGACGAACACCCCCGACGAGAACACGACCGCGACGAGCTCCATGGAACGCCGCTGCGCCCGCCGGGTCGCCTCGACGGCCCCCGAGATCCGCCGCCCGGTGCGCTCGGACACGCCGTACGCGCGCACGGTCTCGGCGCCTACCACGGACTCGCTGATCGCGCCCAGCATCGCCCCGACCCGCTCGCGCACGAGCGTGTAGGCGGCGTTCACCTTGCGCTGCCCCACCCGCATGAACAGGAACATCGGCACGAAGCACACCCACACCACGACCGTCAGCACCGGTGAGTACCAGGCCATCAGCGCCGTCGCGACGAGGATCTGCAGGACGCTGACCAGCAGCATGATCCCGCCCCACTGCACGAACAGCGAGATGGTGTCGACGTCGTTGGTCACTCGGGCCACCAGCGCGCCGCGCCGCTCGGTGTTCTGCGTGAGGGTCGACAGGTCGTGCACGTGCCGGAACGCCCGCGTGCGCAGCGTCGCCAGCCCGGCCTCCGTGGAGCGGAACAGACGCACGTTGACCAGGGCGGCGCACACCCCGGCCAGGACCAGGCCCACCGCGGCGAGCGCGGCGAGCGTGACCACGCGGCCCGCGTCCGGACCGTCCGCGGCGAGGATGCCGTCGTCGATGGTGCGCTGCACGGCCAGCGGCACGACGACCTTGCCGCCCGCGGCGAGCAGCGCCAGGGCGAGGGTGATCCACACCCCGTCGAGCATCTCCGGGGAGAGCTGGATGCCGCGGCGCAGGGTGGCGAAGACCCCGAGGCCGCTCACCGACTCGATGCGCGCGCCGTTGGCGTCGAGGACGTCCTCGGCGGTGCCCGGCTTCGCCGTGGTGGTGCTCATCGGGCCGCCTCCTGCAGTTCGTCGTCGCGGTCGGCCTGCTCCGCGGCCTTCTCCCGGCGCTCCGCCTCGACCTGGTAGGCCGTGGCGAGCTCGCGGTAGCCGGCGTCGCGGGCCATGAGGTCCTCGTGCGGCCCGACGTCGACCACGCCCCCGTCGTCGAGGTGCACCACGGTGTCGGCGAGCGCGACGGAGCTCATCCGGTAGGCGACCATGATCACCGTGGTGCCCGCGGGGGCGTCGTCGTGCCCCGGCGCCCCGGCGGAGCGCTCGGCGAGGCCGCGCAGGATCGCCTGCTCGACCCGCGGGTCGACCGCGCTCGTGGCGTCGTCGAGCACGAGCAGGCGCGGACGGCGCACCAGCGCGCGGGCGATGGCGAGGCGCTGGCGCTGGCCGCCCGAGAGGTTGGCACCGCGCTCGCCGAGCGGGGCGTCCAGGCCGTCGGGGTGCGCACGGATCGTGTCGTCGAGCCGGGCGAGCCGCAGCGCCTCCCAGACCTGGTCGTCCGACGGCGCGCCGTCCGCCCCCTGGTCCGCGAGCGTGATGTTGGCGCGCACGGAGTCCTCGAACACGAACGTGCTCTGCGTGACGAGGGCGACCTGCGAGGGGATCTCGCCGGCGGCGAGGTCGCGGGCGTCGGCGCCGTCGAGCAGGATGCGCCCGTGCGTGGGGTCCGACAGGCGCGCGAGCAGGGAGACGAGCGTGGTCTTGCCCGCGCCCGTCGGGCCGACGACGGCGACCGTCGCGCCCGGCGCCACCGTCAGGTCCACGCCCTCCAGGAGCGTGCGGGTCCCGCTCACCAGCCCGGTGGTCGCGACGTCGACCCCGACGTGCTCGAACCGCACCTCCAGGCCGGAGTCGGACACGGGCAGCCGGCCGGTGCCGTAGGCCAGCTCGCCCTCCGCGTCGACGGCCTCCGAGATGCGGTCGTAGCCCACGAGCGCGCGCGGCAGCTCGCCGAGCACCCAGCCGAACGCCATGAGCGGCACCGTCATCATGGTGAGCAGGTAGGCGGCGCTCACGACGTCGCCGGCCTCGACGTCGCCCGTGGTGGCGCGCCACGTACCGACGGCGAGCACGGCGAGCGTGCCGAGCGCGGGAAGGTTCTGGATCACCGGGTCGAAGATCGCGCGCACCACGCCGACGCGCACGTTGGCGGCGCGCAGGTCACCCGCCGTGGCGGCGAAGCGGGACTCCTCGCGGCCCTCGGTTCCGAGGGCCTTGACCAGGAGCGCGGCCTCGAAGGACTCGTGCGCGACATCCGCCACGTCACCGCGCAGCTGCTGCGCCCGGGTGACGGCCGGGGACATGAAGCGCTGGTAGATGGTGTTGGCCACGACGGTGACCGGGAAGATCACGAGTGCGGCCAGGGCCAGCCACGGGTCGATGGAGAAGAGCATCACCATGGCGGTGGCGATCATGACGACGACGCCGAGCGCGAACGGCAGGGGGTTGAACACGCCGTTCGCGGCCTCGGCGTCCGAGGTGGTGTGGTTGAGGAGCTGCCCGGCGGGGTGCGCGCGGTGCCAGGACACCGGCAGGCGCAGGTACTGCGTGGTCAGGGCGCTGCGGTGGTCGGCGATGTTGTCGGCGAACCCGTAGCCCGCCCACACGCGCCGTCCGGCCACGGACAGGGCCAGCGTGAGGGCGACGACGCCGAGGACGACGCCCGCGACCCAGATGCGCTCCCGCGCCCCGGCGTCACCGGCGATGGCGGGGACGACGACGGCGTCGGTGGCCCAGCCCACGGCCCGGCTGACACCCACGGTCATGGCACCGAACAGCGCCGAGGCGGCCACCGCCAGGACGTAGGTGCCGGCGTGGGCCCGCATACCGCGCCACATCAGGACGAGCGAGCGGCGCGTGCGCGAGCCCGTCAGCGTCATCGGCCGGGGATGGCGACCGGGCCGGTGGGTACCGGGGGCCGGGTCGCCGGCGGCGTCCGAGGGGGTGGCTCTGGGCGCGGCTGAGGGCACGGCGAGACCTCGTTTCCTTGGGGATCTGTCGATCTTCTCATGCCCCGGGAAACCATTCGACACCTTTTCGCCGAGGGCGACATCGACGCTATGACCTCAACAACGGTTGAGGTCAAGTCAGCGGATCTCCAGGCCCGCCTCGCGCATCTCCTGCTTCACCTGGGGGATCGTGAGCGTGCCGAAGTGGAAGACGCTGGCCGCCAGGACCGCGTCCGCGCCGGAGGTCGCCGCCGCGACGAAGTCGGCCGGCTCCCCCGCCCCGCCCGACGCGATCAGGGGCACCGTCACCCGCGCCCGCACGTCCGCGAGCATCTCCAGATCGAAGCCGCCGGCCGTCCCGTCCGCGTCCATCGAGTTGAGCAGGATCTCCCCCGCCCCCAGGGCCGCCGCCTTCTCGGCCCACTCGACGGCGTCGATCCCGGTGCCCTTCCGGCCGCCGTGGGTGGTGACCTCGAAGCCGGACGGGGTCGTCGTCTCCCCCGTGACCCGCCGCGCGTCCACGCTCAGCACGAGCACCTGCGAGCCGAACCGCTCGGCGATCTCGGAGATCAGCTCCGGGCGGGCGATCGCCGCCGTGTTCACACCGACCTTGTCCGCACCGGCTCGCAGGAGGCGGTCGACGTCGTCGGCGGAACGCACGCCGCCGCCGACCGTGAGCGGCACGAACACCTGCTCCGCGGTACGCCGCACCACGTCCACCGTGGTGTCGCGGCCCGCCGAGGAGGCCGAGACGTCGAGGAACGTCAGCTCGTCCGCGCCCTCGGCGTCGTACCGGGCGGCAAGCTCCACCGGGTCGCCGGCGTCGCGCAGGTTCTGGAAGTTGACCCCCTTGACGACGCGCCCGGCGTCGACGTCGAGGCACGGGATCACGCGGATGGCGACAGACATCTCAGTCCTTCTTCTTCTCGTTCTCCCGGACGGGCTGGTGCGCGTCCAGGATGTCGATCACGTACACCAGTGTCTCGCCGGCAAGGGGGTTCTTCGTGCCGGCGTACGCCATGTCCGGCGGAACCACCAGCATGACCTGGGAGCCCACCGGCTGCTGGACCAGGCCGACGTCCCAGCCCTCGATCAGCGCGCCGATCCCCACCTGCGCCGAGCGCGGCGGGGCGCCTTCCTCCCAGGTGGACTCCACGACCGTGCGGTCCGCCCAGGTGACGGCGTGCAGCTCGACCGTGATGACCTGCCCCTCCGCCACCTGCGGGCCCCTGCCCCGGACCAGCGGCACCACCTCGAGGTCCTGCGGCGGCTTCGCGTCGCGCGGGATCCGCACCGTCGGCACGCCCAGGTCGTCGCGGGTCACCCGCGGCAGGCCCCCGGGCGGATCCGCGAGCTCCGTGCCGGAGGCGCGCGTCGGCAGCACGTCGACCACCAGCACCACCGGCACCTCCTCGCCCCCGGCGGTGTCGGTCTCCATCAGCATCACCCGGGCGCCGGCCCGCTTGCCGCGCAGGGCGGCGAAGAGATGGTTGCCGAGCGAGGTCTCGGTCATCGTGTACGGCGCCGGCGCGCTGCGGAACGTGTTCTGCAGCTCGGTACCGTCCCGGCCGTCCTCCGCGTAGATGTTGAGCAGCACCGGGTGGTCCCGTTCGAGCCGCTCCCCGGTGCCCGGCCACACCGTCCGCGACACCGGCTCCAGGACCTCCAGCGGCTTGTCGTACAGAAGCCGCGGCACCTGTCCCGGCCGGCCGTCCACGTCGAGCGGTGCCTGCGACGCGGTCGAGGTCGGTGCCGGGCCGACCTCGACCGGGAGTGAGGCGGGGGCGCAGGCGCCGGCCGTCACCAGCAGCCCCGCGAGGACCAGGGCGACGAACGGACGGCGGAGCACCAGCAGATGGTACCTGGATCGCCTGACGCGGTCTGGCCGGATCAGTGACACCGCTACATGGACTCGATGAGACGCTCCACGCGCTCGTCGACGTTGCGGAACGGGTCCTTGCACAGCACCGTGCGCTGCGCCTGGTCGTTGAGCTTCAGGTGCACCCAGTCGACCGTGTAGTCGCGGCGGGCATCCTGCGCGGCCCGCACGAAGTCCCCGCGCAGCTTCGCGCGTGTGGTCTGCGGCGGGACCGCCGTCGACTCGAAGATCTCCAGATCCGTGGTCACCCGCTCGACCATCCCGCGCGCGGCGAGCAGGTTGTACAGCCCTTCGGTCCGGGAGATGTCGTGGTACGCGAGGTCGAGGCGCGCGATCCGCGGGTCGTCGAGCGCGAGATCGTGCTTGGCCTGGTAGCGCTGGATGAGGCGGAGCTTGATCACCCAGTCCAGCTCGCGGTCCACCAGCGACAGGTCGCCGGTCTCCAGCGCCCGCAGGCCGCGCTCCCACAGATCGAGCACCTGCTTGACCACCGGGGTCGGGTCCCCGTGGCCCTCGATGAAGTCCCGCACCCGCTCGTAGTACTCGGTCTGGATCTCCACGGCGGTCATGGACCGGCCGTTGGCCAGCGTCACCGCGTGCCTGCCCGAGCGGTCGTGGCTGATCTCCCGGATCGCGCGGATCGGGTTCTCCAGGCTGAGGTCCCGCATCGGCAGCCCGGCCTCCACGAGCCGCAGCACCAGGTCCGTCGCCCCGACCTTGAGCATCGTGGTGGGCTCCGCCATGGACGAGTCACCGACGATGACGTGCAGGCGGCGGTAGTGCTCGGCGTCGGCGTGCGGCTCGTCCCGGGTGTTGATGATGGGCCGCGAGCGCGTGGTCGCGGAGGAGACGGCCTCCCAGATGTGGTCCGCGCGCTGCGACAGGCAGTACACGGCGCCGCGCGGGGTGGCGAGCACCTTGCCGGCACCCACCAGGACCTGCCGGGTGATGAGGAACGGCACCAGCACGTCGCTCAGCCGCGCGAAGTCCCCGCCACGCCGCACGAGGTAGTTCTCGTGGCAGCCGTAGGAGTTGCCCGCCGAATCCGTGTTGTTCTTGAACAGGTGGATCCGGCCCGGCAGGTCCTCGTGCTCCAGCCGCTGCTGCGCGTCCTCGACCAGGCCCTCCAGGATCCGCTCGCCGCCGCGGTCGTAGGCGACCAGTTGCCGCACGTCGTCGCACTCGGCGGTCGCGTACTCGGGATGCGACCCGACGTCGAGGTACAGCCGTGAGCCGTTGCGCAGGAACACGTTGGAGCTGCGCCCCCACGCCACGACCTTGCGGAACAGATATCGGGCCACCTCGTCGGCCGAGAGGCCGCGCCCGTCGTCGGCGGCGCAGGTGACGCCGTACTCGGTCTCCAGTCCGAAGATCCTGCGATCCATGGCGGTCCCTCCCTCATCTGTGCGTGCGGTGCGTGCGGTCCGTGGTGCTGTCGACGACGGTCAGTCCTGTGGCGCCCCCTCCTGCGTCCCGGAGGGCGGCGGCTTCCCGGGCCCCTCGTCGCCGGGCTCCGGATCGGCGGTGCCGGCCTGGTCCGCCGGGTCGTCCTTCTCGGGCGCCGCCGGCTCGTCCTTCTCGGGTGCCGCGGGCACGGCTCGCGGCACCGCGGTCCCGCCCGGCCCTTCGGCGTCGTCGGCCCCCGAGTCCTCGGCGGCCTCCTCGGTCAGCAGTTCGGTCAGGGACTGCTTGGTCAGGCGGCGGAACGCGCGCCGGGGCCGCGACCGCTCCAGCACCGCCACCTCGAGCTGGCCGGGCTCGATCGTGCGGGGCGTCCCGTTCTCCGACGATCCGAGCACGGTGACCGCGAGCCGCAGCGCCTCGCCGAGGCTCATGTCCGGGCGCCAGCCCTCGCCCACCTTGCGGCCGAGCTGCTCGGCCTGTCCGCCCATGACCACGTGGCCGTGCTCGTCGGCGACCGTGCCGTCGTAGGTGAGCCGGTAGATCTGGTCGTCCTCGGCGGTCCGGCCGACCTCCGCGACGACGAGCTCCACCTCCAGCGGCTTGGACTCGGTGATGAACACCGTCCCGAGGATCTGCGCGTACGCGTTGGCCAGGCCGCGGGCGGTGACGTCGGAGCGGTCGTACGTGTAGCCGCGCAGGTCGGCGTACCGCACACCGGCGACGCGCAGGTTCTCGAACTCGTTGTACTTGCCGACCGCCGCGAACCCGATGCGGTCGTAGATCTCGGAGATCTTGTGCAGCGCGCGGGACGGGTTCTCCGTCGCGAACGCGATACCGGCGTCGTAGGCGAGGACGACGACGGAGCGCCCGCGGGCGATGCCCTTGCGGGCGAAGTCCGCCCGGTCCTTCATGAGCTGCTCGGGCGAGACGTAGAAGGGCATGTTCATGCGAGCGACCCCCGTTCCCGCCGCTCGGCGGCGATCCGTTCGGCGACGGCGGCGACGTCGTCGTCGGGCTGACGAGAATAGCCGTCGGCGGTGACCGTGGCGACGACGGGGAAGATCCGCCGCACCGTGTCGGGCCCTCCGGTGGCGGAGTCGTCGTCGGCGGCGTCGTACAGCGCCTCGACGGCGACGGCGACCGCACCGGCCGCGTCCAGACCCGGCCGCCACAGCTTCTTCATGGCACCCCGGGCGAACAGCGAGCCCGAGCCCACGCCGTGGTGCTCGTACTCCTCGTAGCAGCCGCCGGTCGGGTCGTAGGAGAAGATCCGGCCCTCGCCGCGCTCCAGGTCGTAGCCCGCGAACAGCGGCACGACCGTCAGGCCCTGCATCGCCATCGGCAGGTTGCCCCGCAGCATCGTGGCCAGGCGGTTCGCCTTGCCCTCCAGGGAGAGCAGCGAGCCCTCGATCTTCTCGTAGTGCTCCAGCTCGAGCTGGTAGAGCTTGACCAGCTCGATGCCGATGCCGGCCGCGCCGGCGATGCCGACTGCCGAGTAGTCGTCGGCGGGGTACACCTTCTCCATGGACCGGCTGGCGATCATCGGCCCGGAGGTCGCGCGGCGGTCGCCGGCCATGACGACGCCGCCCGACCCCGACACGGTGCCCCTGCCGCCCTCGGGCCGCCCGGCGCCGAACGTCACCGCGACGATCGTGGTGGCGTGCGGTGACAGGTCGCTGCGATAACCGCCCTGCCCGGCGGCGGCGCCCGGCGCGCCGGGATACCCGCTCGGGCCCGCGCCGGCGGTGACGGCCGCGCCCGGCAGGCGATCAGGCGCGTGCTCCGCGAGGAACTCGAGGAACGACGACGATCCCGGGCGCAGGAACGCGTCCGGGAGCCGTCCTTGACCGCGGCCGTGCGGGCCGCCTCCGAAGCCGTCCAACTACTGGCCGCCCTTCTGCACGAAGCCACGCACGAACGACTCGGCGTTCGACTCGAGCACGTCGTCGATCTCGTCCAGCAGCTCGTCGACCTCGTCATCGCGCTGCTGCGCCTGGCCCGCGGGGGCCGGAGCGTCCGCGGCGTCGTCGTCGGGCGTGCGGTCCTCGTGTGACGGGTTGATACGTTCCTGACCGGCCATGATCGCCTCCTGGTGTTGCTCACGGCTGCCGCTGGTCTCGCCAGCCTAAGACCTTAACTGCGCTTTGCGAATCACCCCTCGCCGGAAAGTCTCCGTAAAAGGGTCACGGCGTCGGGGCTCGCATCGAGCAACGGACCGACGATCGCCTCGGTTCCCCGCGCCGGGTCGAGCATCGGGACGCGCTGCAACGTCTGCCGCCCGCCGACGTCGAAGATCACCGAGTCCCAGCTCGCCGCCGAGACCTGGTCGCCGTACCGCGCCATCACCTCCCCGCGGAACCACGCCCGGGTGTCGACCGGCGGATGGTCGACGGCGCGCGCCACCGAGGCCTCGTCGACGATCCGGTCGACGGCCCCCTTGGCCAGCAACCGGTGGTAGATGCCGCGCTCGGGCCGCACGTCCGACCACTGCAGGTCCATGGCGTGCAGCCGCGGGTGCTCCCAGTCCAGCCCGTCCCGCCGGCGCAGCCCCTCCAGCAGGCGCAGCTTCGCGATCCACTCCACCTCGCGCGCGCACGAGGCCCGGTCCACCCCCAGCCGTTCCACCAGGGACGTCCAGCGCTCCAGCACCGCGTCGGAGTCCGGGTCGCTGCCGAGCGTCTTGAGCGAGCGCCGGACCACGTCGGCGCAGACGCCCTGGATCTCGAGCGCCGTCATCGTCCGCCCGTCCGCGAGGTCCAGCGGCAGGGACAGGTCCAGGTCCCGGGAGACACGCTGGACGGCGGCCACCGGGTCGGCGAGCTTCAGGGCGCCGAGCTCCTTGCGGGCGTCCACGCCGGCGTCGGCGAGCTCGCTCAGGTGCTCCAGCACCCACAGGAACAGCGATGTCACCCCCGCCTTGAGGTAGGTGGGGACCTCCATGCAGTTCGCGTCACCGAGGATCAGGTGCAGGCGGCGCCAGCGCTGCCGGTCCGCGTGCGGTTCGTCGCGCGTGTTCACGATGGGCCGGCGCAGCGTGGTCTCCAGGCCGATCTCGGCCTCGATGTAGTCGGCGCGCTGCGAGAGCTGGTAACCGGGCTGCCCGCCCGCGGCACCGAGGCCCACCCGGCCCGAGCCCGTGTACACCTGCCGGGTCACGAGGAACGGGGTGATGAGCTCCGCGAGCGTGGCGAACGACAGGGCGCGATCCACCAGGTAGTTCTCGTGCGTGCCGTAGCTGGCGCCCTTGCCGTCCACGTTGTTCTTGTACAGGACCGTCTCGCTGCCCGGTACCGCCGCGAGGGCGCGGACGGCCGCGAGCATGACCCGCTCCCCCGCCACGTCCCAGCGCACCAGGTCGACCGGGTTGGTGACCTCCGGCGACGAGTACTCCGGGTGCGCGTGGTCCACGTACAGCCGCGCACCGTTGGTGAGAATGACGTTCGCGGCGCTCGGGTCGTCGTACTCCTCGGTGGCCGGCCGCTCCACGTCCTGCGGCGGCGAGCCCTGCCCGCCGCGCACCACCGGGATCTGCCCCGTCCCGGGCCGAGCGCCGACCATGGGCACCTGTCCGGTCTGCGGGCCCGGCGGCGCCGGGCGCGCCGGGTCGTTCGTGATCATCGACGGGTGGGCCGACGCCTGCTCCAGACGGAACCCCCGGGCGTCCTGCAGCGGATCCTCGTCGTCGTAGTCCCACCGTGCCCTGCTCCGCGCGGAGGCGTCACGATCCGCGATGGCGCGGTAGGTCGTCACCACCTGGCTGGACAGCAGCATCGGATTCGCCAGCGGGCGCCCCGGCTGCAGCACCCCGTACTCGGTCTCGATTCCCATCACGCGACGCACGCTCACATCACCAACCCTAAGTGTCTTCACGAGCCGAGGGGCACCGCGCCGTCCCGGACCGCCCGCTCGGGCGGCCCGGGACCGCGATCACAGGTACTGCCCCGTGTTCTGAACCGTGTCGATGGTGCGCGGCGTCGCGCCTTCGCCCTTCTTCTGGACGATGGTGCGGATGAAGACGATGCGCTCCCCCTTCTTGCCGCTGATCCGGGCCCAGTCGTCGGGGTTGGTGGTGTTGGGCAGGTCCTCGTTCTCCTGGAACTCGTCGACGCATGCCGAGAGCAGGTGGTCGACGCGGATGCCCTTCTGGCCGGTGGACAGGAAGTCCTTGATCGCGTTCTTCTTCGCCCGGTCCACGACGTTCTCGATCATGGCGCCGGAGTTGAAGTCCTTGAAGAACAGGGTCTCCTTGTCCCCGGACGCGTAGGTGACCTCCAGGAACTGGTTCTCCTCGTCCTCGGAGTACATGCGCTCCACGACCGAGGTGATCATCCCGTCGAGCGCCGCGGCGGTGTTGCCGCCGTACTCCGCGACGTCCTCGGGATGGATGGGCAGGCCCTCGGTGAGGTACTTGGCGAAGATCTCCTTGGCCCCCTCGGCGTCCGGGCGCTCGATCTTGATCTTCACGTCGAGCCGGCCCGGGCGCAGGATCGCCGGGTCGATCATGTCCTCACGGTTGGACGCACCGATGACGATCACGTTGTCGAGCCGTTCCACGCCGTCGATCTCCGCCAGGAGCTGCGGCACGATGGTGGTCTCGACGTCGGACGACAGCCCGGTGCCGCGGGTGCGGAACAGCGACTCCATCTCGTCGAAGAACACGACGACGGGCATGCCCTGGGAGGCCTTCTCCCGGGCGCGGGCGAAGATCAGGCGGATGTGCCGCTCGGTCTCGCCCACGTACTTGTTGAGCAGCTCCGGGCCCTTGACGTTGAGGAAGAAGCTCTTCGCCGACGGGTCGCCACCGTTGGCCTTCGCGACCATCCCGGCCAGGGAGTGCGCGACGGCCTTGGCGATGAGCGTCTTGCCGCAGCCGGGCGGGCCGTACAGCAGCACGCCCTTGGGCGGGCGCAGGCCGTGCTCCCGGAACAGGTCGGGGTGGGCGAACGGCAGCTCGACGGCGTCACGGATGGCCTCGATCTGCGGACCGAGACCACCGATGTCGCCGTAGTCGATGTCGGGAACCTCCTCGAGGACGAGCTCCTCGACCTCGGACTTGGGCACCACCTCGAACACGAAGCCGCTGCGGGTGTCCACGGTGAGCGAGTCACCCACCCGGAGCACCTCCTCGGCGACCGAGCCCGCGAGGCGCACCACGCGCTCCTCGTCCGCGCGGCCGACGACGAGCACCCGGCCGCCACCGAGCAGCTCCTTGACGGTGACCAGTTCGCCGGTGCGCTCGTACTCGCCGGCGGCCACCACCGTCATCGCCTCGTTGAGCTTGACCTCCTGGCCCGGGCTCAGCCGGGACACGTCGAGGCTGGGGCTGGCCGCCACGTGCATCTTGCGACCCGAGGACGAGATGTCCACCGATCCGTCGGGGTGTGCCCCGAGGAAGGTGGCGTAGGTGCCCGGCGGCTTGGCCAGGTCGTCGAGCTGCTTCTTCAGCTCGACGATCTGGTCACGCGCGGCGCGCAGCGCCTCGGCGAGGCGCTCGTTCTTTGCTGAGAGGAGGGCGATCTGACGCTCGTAGTCGCGATTGGGCATCGATCCGTTATCGGGAAGGTTGTATCCACCTGTGCTGTCGGTCATGGCTTCCCCTCTCGTAGGGCCCGGAAGGCGACCCTACGACGCGGACCGCCTCCGAGAACAGCACTGTATGCGCAGTGTCTGACAGTCCGGAGGGAGAACGTCCGTCCGAGACGGCCCGGGTACCTGATCGTTACGCGCAGTTCACGGACGACGTGCACGCACGCGCCTGTTCGCTCTTGGCGGATACGGGCCGTCTCAGCCCGCGGGAATCGGGCCCGCGGACGCGGCGGCGCAGCCTCTCTACTTGTCCGAGATCGCCATCCCCGACATGAACGGCTTCTGCAGCGCGAGGAACACCAGGAGCGGCGGGACACTCGCGAGCAGCGCGCCCAGCATCAGCGGCCCGTAGCTGATCGCCTGGTCGGTGGCCCGGAGCGCGGACAGCGACTGCTGCACCACCTGGCCCGACGCGTCGCTGATCACGAGGACGGGCCACAGGTACATGTTCCACGCGTACGTGAACGACACGACGGCCAGTGCACCGATGGTGTTCCAGCTCAGTGGCAGCAGGATGCGGAAACAGAACTGGAACGGACCCGCGCCGTCGAGCTGCGCGGCCTCCGGCAGCTCGGCCGGCAGCGACATGAAGTGCTGCCGGAACAGGAACACGCTCGTGGCGGACGCCGCGAACGGCACCACGAGCGCCCACAACGAGTCCGTCATCCCGAGGTCCGACGTGACCCGGAACAGCGCCAGGATCATCACCTCGGTCGGCATCATCAGCGTGATCAGCACGCCGAAGAACACCAGCGACTTCCCGCGGAACCGGAAGTACACGAACGCCAGCCCGGCCGCCATCGACAGCACGGTCTTCGCGACGGTCACCAGCGTCGCCATCACCACCGAGTTCCACATCGCCCGGCCGATGCCGCGTTCGACCCACACCTTGTGGAAGTGCTCACCGAGCGACGACCCCGGCGTCAGCCGGAACGCGAACACCTCCGCGTTGGTCTGCGTCGCCACGAGCACGGCGTACAGCAGCGGGAACCCGATGAGGAGCACACACAGCAGCGAGAGGACGTGCAGGTGCCACGTGCGCCCCGCGAACAGCCCACGCCGGCCCACGGAGATCGTCAGGTTGTCGCTCATTCGCCCTCCCCGGCGATCCGTGGTCCGACGGCGGCCCCGGCCGACGACGGCCGTATGCGCGGTCATGCGCCACCCCCGTAGGTGATCCGGCCCTCGGACCGGCGGAACTGCCAGACGGTCAGCCCGATGACGGCGATGAACAAGATCGCCGACTGCGCCGCGCCCCGGCCCAGATCCCCGGTGCCGACACCGACACGGATGATCTCGTAGATCGCCACGGTGGTCTGCCCGCTGGGCCCGCCGCGTGTGAGGTAGTCGATCGTCCCGTACACGTCGAAGAACGCGTACGTCAGGTTGGTGACGAGCAGGAAGAAGGTCACCGGCGCGATCGACGGCACGACGATCCGTGCGAACCGGCGCCACTGCCCGGCGCCGTCGATGGCCGCCGCCTCGATGATCTCGCGGGGCACGGTCTGCAGTGCGGCCACGTAGAACAGGATGTTGTGCCCCACCCACTTCCACGACGCCGCCAGCACGATCGCCGCCTGTGCCAGCACGCCGTCGGACCGGTACGACGGGAAGTCCAGCCCGACCACGTCGGCGAGGTGCGCCATGACGCCCGCCGTCGGGTCGAACATCATGAAGAAGAGAATTCCGGCCACCGGCGGCGACACCGCGTACGGCCAGATGAGCAGCGTGCGGTACACCGATGCCCCGCGGAATCGCCGAGCGACCAGATAGGCCAGGGCGAGCCCGGCGGCCATGCTGAGCGCCACGATGCCGAGCGAGATGCCCACGGTCGCGACGTACACGCCGCGGTAGCCCGTACGGCCCGGCGCGAACACGAAGTACAGCGCGACGACGACCGCGATCGGGCCCAGTGGCGCGAGCGCGGCGGCCACGGTGTGCGACCCGGTCCCGGCCGTCGTCCGTGCACGCCACAGAGTCAGGCCCGCCACGAGGGCGACGGCTGCCAGCGGAAGCCCGGCGACGAGGTACGGGGAGGGGACGAGCAACTCGGCGAAGTTGCTGAGGCACACGTCGGCCGAACGCGGCGCGCCCATCCGTGCGAGCTTCGTGGACAGCGCGAAGGTCTGGAACGCCGGGTGGTAGAGGAAGACGGCGAGCACGAGGAGCGTGGGCGCGAGCAGCAACCAGGGCAGCCAGGAGCGGGTACGGAACATGCCGGACCGCAGCTCGGTCAGCAGGCCGTCCCCGGCGGTGCCGCCGCCCGCGCGGACCGCGGCGACGGTCCGGGCGAGGCCGGCCCCGACGGTCAGGACGGCGGCGACGGCCAGGACCCGCTGCACGCCGGTGTTCTCGCCGATGACGTCGCCACCGAGCGCGCAGCCGGCGAAGAACCAGGACGTGGCCAGTGCGCCGGCGAGACCGACCGCACCCCCGACGAGAGGGTGCAGCCGGCCCCGTGACGCGACCACCGCGACGAGGGCGGTGGCCAGCACGGTGAGGATCAGCAGCATGCGGCGCGCGTCACTCGCCGGAGTAGAGCAGCTCGTAGTCGTCGAGGAGCTGCTGGGCCTCCTCGTCGGCGGCGCCGAGACGCTCGGTCACGTCGTCCCCGCCCACCAGGATGTCCTCGGCGGCCGCGGTGACGACGTCGCGGATCGCGACGAAGTTGCCCATGAGGACGCCGGTCGAGGCGGGGCTGTCGGCGGCGAGGTCGAGCTGGTCGGAGGCGACCTTGAAGTTGGGGTTCTCCTCGAACCAGCCCTCGTCGGTCAGGAGGTCGACGGCGGAGTCGGTGATCGGGACGTAGCCGCTGACCTTGTGCCACTCGGCGGCGTTCTCGGGGTTGTTGAAGAAGTTGAGGAACGCGAGGGAGGCGTCGGTGGTGTTCTCGTCGAGACCGCTGCGCAGCCAGAGCGTGGCCCCGCCGATGAGGTTGCCGCCGTACGGGGTGTCGGCGTCGTACGGCATACGCCCGGCGACGACCTCGTAGCCACCGTCGGTGCTCTCGTCGTCGATGGCCGCGGCATCGCCGGAGCTCGACATGAGGAAGGCGACCTCCTGCGCGGAGAACGCGGCGCGGGTGCCGTCCCAGTCGCGCTGGACGCCGGTGTACAGGTAGTGGCCGTCCTGCTCGAGGTCCTGCCACCAGGTCAGGTAGTCGACCATGGCGTCGCTGTCGAGCTCGACCTCCGTGGCACGACCGGAGCGCCCGTTGTCGTTGTTGCCCAGGTCGGTGTCCGCCTGGCCCATGGCCTGTTCCATCCACCAGGAGTGGTTGGGCCAGGTGATGCAGGCCTCGGGGCCGTCGTCGAGCTTCGAGATCTTCTCGCAGGCGTCCTCGAGCTCCTGCCAGGTCTCGGGGATCTCGTCGACGCCGGCGTCCGCCATGAGGGTCTCGTTGCCGTACATGATGGTGGACGAGGTGTTCCACGGCATGGAGTAGAACTCGCCGTCGACGGAGTAGTAGTTCTTCGCCGGGGCGACGACGTCGTCCAGCACGACGGGCTCGCCGAGGATCTCCTCGCGGCCGTCGGTGGCTGCCGCCACGGACTGGAAGACCGGCTCGCCGTCGGGCCCGACGGCGTCGAGCGCCTCGCGGGTGGCGGCCTCGAAGTAGTGCACGATCTCGGGGGCGTCGCCGCCGTCGAGGGCGAGCTGCATCTGCTGGAACAAGGTCTCGTAGTCGTCGAAGCCCTGGACCTCGACGGTCACGCCCTCGTGCGCGGCTTCGAACTCCTCCGCCTTCTCCTCGACGAAGCCGAGGCGTGCGTCGTCGGTGAACGCGACCCACACGTCGACGACGCCGTCTCCGGCCGTGTCCGCCTCCGAGCTGCCGGTGCAGCCGGACAGCACCAAGGCCGCGGCGGTACCGGCCGCGGCGGCGCACAGCGCGCGATTCTTCATGACTCCTCCTGGACGTCGGTGCGATATCGCACGGAACGTATCGACGTCAGACGTCCAGATCGCCAGGAATCAGAAATTCCAGATGAACACCAGATGAGGATCAGACACCGGGGCCCGAGCCCTCACTCCTCGGGCGGCTTGCCGACCTCGCGGCGCACGCGCCGGATCTTCTTGGCGGAGACCTCACGCTCCCCGAGCGACCCCTCGGTCCACTCCTCGGACCAGGCGGGGTCGACGGCCTGATCGGCGGCCGCGCCGTTCGCCGTGGCGCGCTCGGTCTTGGCCCCCTTGGCCGGCCGGCGCCTGCGCTCGGGCGGGGTGACGCCGTCGGCCAGGCGCCGTGCCGTGATGAGGAAGCCGGTGTGCCCGATCATCCGGTGCTGCGGGCGGACCGCCAGGCCCTCCAGGTGCCAGCCGCGCACCATGGTCTCGAACGCGGACGGCTCGGCGAACCTGCCGCTCGCCCGCAGGTCCTCGGCCGTGCGGGACAGCTGCGTCGCGGTGGCGACGTAGCAGATCAGGACCCCGCCGGGCACGAGCGCGTCCGCCACGACGCCGATGTTCTCCCAGGGCGCGAGCATGTCGAGGACGACGCGGTCCACGGTGCCCGGTTCGACGACTTCGGGCAGCCGGTCGGCGAGGTCGCCCGTGTGCAGATGCCACGCCGGGTGCGGCCCGCCGAAGAACGTCTCGACGTTGCCGCTCGCGATGGCCGCGAAGTCCTCACGCCGCTCGATCGAGTGCAGCTCACCGGTGTCACCGACCGCGCGCAGCAGCGACAGGGTGAGGCCGCCGGAGCCGACGCCGGCCTCGACCACGCGCGCGCCCGGGAAGATGTCCGCCATCGTGACGATCTGGCCCGCGTCCTTCGGATAGACCACGGCCGCCCCGCGCGGCATCGACAGGACGTAGTCGTTCAGCAGCGGCCGCAGCGCCAGGTACTCGACCTCCTCGGTGTTCGTGACGACCCACCCCTCCGGCCTGCCGATGAGCTCCTCGTGCTTGAAGTAGCCCTTGTGGGTGTGGAACGTCGCGCCGGGCTTGAGGGTGATGGTGTGCATCCGGCCCTTGGGGTCGGTCAGCTGCACCTTGTCGCCCACCCGGAACGGTCCGCGGCGGAGGTCCGCGCCAGTGGCCGTGGGGCCCTGCGCGTCGGTCGGAGAAGTCACGACGGACCATCCTACGTGCGCCGGGCGCGGCCCGTGCCGTCGGAGGTCCGGGCGGGGGATGCGGGCTCAGGACCCGCGGACCGCCCTGGCGACCCTGGCCAGATCGAGGACACCGGTCACGCGGCCGCCGTCGACCACCGGGACCAGGCGCGCGCCGCCCGACGACGTCGCCAGGTGGCGCAGCAGGTCCTGACCGCCCACCTCCGGGCCGACCGCGGACCTCGGCACGAACGGCACCGAGACGGCGTCCACCCCGGTGCGTTCGCGCGCCTCGGGCGGGACCGAGGAGGCGGCGCCGTCGTCGAGGACGGCCAGGGGGACGTCGTCGTGCCCCACCACCACGACGCGCGGCAGCGCCTCCCCCGGTCCGGCCGGCGAGCGGGCCGCGAGCGCCGCGGCCACGGTGGAGCCGAGCGGGACGGTCACGACGCGGTCGGCGAGGTTCCCGGCGCGGAGCGAGGAGATGGCGTCGCGGCGGCGCCCGCCGGCGATGGCGCTGGTCGCACCCGCCCAGAGGAAGGCGGCGATGAGCGCGGAGAAGAGCACGGTGCTGATGTCCGGCGGCGTCCCGCGCAGGAGTGGCGCGACGAGCTCGCTGACGAGTGCCCAGCCGAGGAGCCCGACGGCGATGAGCCGTCCGGCCCACCCGGCGACGACGGTGCCCGTGCTGCGGGAGCCCGTGACGCGCCAGACGGCGGCCTCCAGGATCTGGCCGCCGTCCAGCGGGAGGCCGGGCAGGAGGTTGAAGAGACCGACGAACGCGTTGGACGCGGCTCCGGCGAACAGGAGCAGGGCAGGGACGTCGAGAACGCTGCCGAGCCTGGCCTGGAAGGCGAGCCAGAAGCCGCCGGCGAGCGCGATGTTCGTGAGCGGGCCGACGACGGCGACCAGGAAGCCGTCGAGCGGGCGGGTGAGCCCGCCGGAGTACGCCGTGTGGCCGCCCCAGAGCGTGATCGCGAGCTCGTGCACCTCCTGGCCGCGGGCGCGGGCCACGAGCGCGTGGGCGACCTCGTGCAGGAAGACGGAGGCGAACAGCATGATCACGAACGTCGCGGACACGAGGTACGCGGCAGGGCCGAGGCTCGGTAGCTGGCTCTGGACCGTGGGGCCGAAGACGAGCGTGAGCACTGCCGCGGCGAGAAACCAGGAGGGGGTCACGATGACCGGCGCGCCGGCGATGTGCCCGAGCGTCCAGCCGCGGGAGCGCGGGGCCGCGGTGCGTGCCGAGGGCTTGCTGTTCACCGGCAAAGCGTATCCGCCCGGTGCGGCGACATCGCGGCGCGCCTGTGGATGACGCCGGGGCGTTGTCGGTGTCTCCCCCTAGGGTTGTCGCCATGACCGTGATCGCTCCTCCGTCCCGTCCGCCGGCCCTGTCACCGTCGCGCGCGAGCGACTTCCTGCAGTGCCCGCTGCTGTTCCGGCTGCGGACGGTGGACCGTCTGCCGGAGCCGGCGTCGGCGGCGGCGACGCGCGGGACGCTGGTGCACTCGGTCCTGGAGCGCCTCTACGACGCCCCGGCGGGCGAACGCACGCCCGCGGCGGCGCAGGAGCTGCTTCCCGTGGAGTGGGAGAAGCTGCAGGAGGCCGATCCGCGGGTGAAGGAGCTGTTCGCGCCGGGCGGGGACGCGGAGTCCGAGGGCGTCGAGAACTGGCTCGACGGCGCGGGCCGCCTGGTGAGCACGTACTTCACGCTGGAGGATCCGAACCGCCTGGAGCCGGCCGAGCGGGAGCTGAAGGTCGAGACGCAGCTTCCGGACGGGCCGTTGCTGCGCGGCATCGTGGACCGGCTGGACGTGAAGCCGGACGACGGCGCGCTGCGGGTGGTGGACTACAAGACGGGCCGTTCGCCCAGTCCGCGCTTCGAGGGGAAGGTGCTGTTCCAGCTGAGGTTCTACGGGCTGGTGCTGTGGCGCGAGCGGGGCGTGGTGCCGAAGATGCTGCAGCTCGTCTACCTCGGGGACGGGCAGGTCCTCCGGGCGGAGCCGACGCCGGAGCAGCTGGAGGGCGCCGAGCGGAAGGTGCGGTGGGTGTGGTCCGAGATCGAGAGGGCAGCGCGGGCCGGGAAGTGGGAGGCGCGTCCCAGCAAGCTGTGCGACTGGTGCGCGCACCGGGCGCTGTGTCCGGCGTTCGGCGGCACGCCGCCGCAGATCCCGGAGGGCGCGGTGGAGCTCCGGCTCGGGATCGCGTAGCGCGGTCAGTACTCGTCGACGACCTCGCCCGCGGCGAGTCGCGCGATGAGACCGAGGCCCGCGCCGTCGAGCGAGCGCAGGCGGCTCAGGCCGGGACGCGCCTCGACCGGCAGGACGGCCTCGATCCCGAGTGTCCGGGCGCCGCTGGCGAGCGCGGACGTGATGCCGACGGGTGAGTCCTCGACGGCCACGCAATCGGCCGCGGCGACGCCGAGCCGGTCCGCCGCGGTGAGGTACGGCTCGGGATCCGGCTTGCCGTGGGTGACCTCGTCGCCCGCGACGATCGTGGCGAAGGTGCCCTCGGGCGCTCCCGCGGCGACCGCCTCGGCCAGGGTGCGGTACGACATCGTGACGATCGCGCAGGGCACCCCGGCCGCGGTGAGGTCGGCCAGCAGCGGCAGCACTCCGGCGCGCCACGGCACCTCGTCGGCCAGCCGGCCCTGCACGCGAGCGACGAGCCAGTCCACGATCTCGGCCGGCTCCATGGGCACGCCGGCCGCCCGCAGGACTCCCGCGCTGACGATCAGCTGCTGTCCCACGAGCTTCAGCGCGTCCTCGTGGGTCCAGGTCACACCGTGGGCCTCGGTGAGCTCACGCTCCGCCTCGATCCAGTACGGCTCGGTGTCCACCAGCGTGCCGTCCATGTCGAACAGGACGGCCGGGGGGAGCGCCTGGGATCCGGCGGCTCCACGAGCTTCCGGGTCGCGGCGCAGAGCGGTGTTCACGGGTGCCTCCGGGTGAGGGGGGGACGAATCGGTGTACGGCCCCCACCCCATCACATCGAAGAAGCCGCCCGGCACAGGAGAACGGGAGGGCGGCGGCGAATCGACACAGGCGCCCTCCGGTGAGACGCAAATCACAGGACCGATATGGGTTCGCTATCCTGATCAGGTTGTCTACGTAGCCATATGTAGGTCGATGTCGTGCCTGGGCCCACCTCGCCCGAACCGTCGACAAGCTCGCCCGAACCGTCGACAAGGAGGAGCGTGCCCGAGCCGCTGCGTCCGCACGATCCCGCTCGCATCGGGGCGTACGTGATCGAGGCGCGCCTCGCGTCGGGCGGGATGGGGGACGTGTTCCTCGGCCGGACCGACGGCGGGTTCCGGGTGGCGGTCAAGATCGCCCGCCAGGAGATCGCCGACGACGACGGCTTCCGCGGCCGCCTCGCCGCGGAGGTTCGCGCCGCCGGCAAGGTCACAGGCCTGTACACGGCAGCCGTCGTCGACTCCGACGTCGCCGCCGACCGGCCCTGGGTCGCCACGGAGTTCGTGGACGCGCCCACGCTCGCGCAGTACGTCGGGCGCCACGGGGCGCTCCCGGTCGGCGCCGTCGCACGGATCGGCGCCGGCATCGCCGAGGGCCTCGCGGACATCCATGGCAACGGGATCCTGCACCGAGACCTCAAGCCGGCCAACGTGCTGATGACCGCCAACGGCCCGAAGGTGATCGATTTCGGGATCGCGCGGGCGCTGGAGGAGACCTCGCACACCTCGGCGAGCACGGTCGTCGGCACGGCCGGCTACATGTCTCCGGAGCAGGCACGGGGCAGGGGCACCGTCGACTTCCGCAGCGACGTGTTCGCCTTCGCCGCCGTGCTCTTCTTCGCCGCGACCGGCAGGGACCTGTGGGGCTACGGGCTGCCTCTGGCGATCCTGCAGCGTGTGGCCTCCGAGGAGCCCGACCTGGCGGGGATCGCGGACCCACGGCTCAGATCGCTCCTGGCGGCGTGCCTGGCGAAGGCCCCCGAGGCCCGTCCGGACCTGGACGGCGTCCGCGCGGCGCTCCGGCCGCTCGCCGACGGGCCACCCGTGTCCGACGACGCTCCGCCGCCGGACGCGGACGAACGTGCGGACCCACCCGTCCCCGCCACCGAACGGTTCGACCTGACCACCCGGCGGATGCGGGCCGCCCGGGCCGCCACCTACCTGGGCAGGATCGCGCTGCTTCCCCTGGCGGCCCTGGCCGGCGCGGCGGTCCTCCCGTTGTTCGCGCACCCGCAGGAAGGCCCGGAGGGCGTGGTCGGGCCGGCCCTCCTGCTCGCCGCGCTGCTGGCCCTGCTGCACCTCACCACCCGGACCCGTCCGCGGGTCCACGACCGGATCGAACTGAGCGCCGACGGCATCCGGGTCGTGGACCGCCGGGTGCTGCGGCTGAGGAACCGGACGCTCTTCGTGCCCTGGGTGCGTCTGAACCGGGTGCGGCTGGTGATCGAGGACGACCTGTGTGCGGTCGTCGGGCAGTTCCCGCACGCGTCGACCGGACCGCACGACCTCTGGGGCCGGGACCACACCGCCTACCGGCACCGGCTCGGACACGTCCTGACGTGGCTCCGTATCAGCACGCCGCAGCAGGCGGCGACGGTCCGGCTGCTCGACCTGGCGCTGGAGCGCGCCGCGCGCACCCGGTACCTGCCCGTGAGCTCCTGACCCACGCTCCCATGACCCCGTGACCCCGTGCCCACCGGCGACACGACCTCCGGCCAGCCCTTGGCCGCCGACACGCCGACTGCTAACGTCCTGTCCCTCGAACACCTCGCGGACTTCCGCGGGCCGGGCCGGTCTCTCCCGGGATCGCAGGACAGGAGGTCGAGTGCCCCACGACGCACCGCGGCAGGGTTCCCGCGGCGGGGCCCACGGGCCCGGAGCGGAACCGCCCGGCGCCGCCGAGACCGCCGACACCCGCGGCGGCCGTCTCACGGCGCCGCCGGCAGCCGACGGGACCCCGCCCGAGCACACCCTGGCCGTCATCGCGGCGCACGAGACGCACGGCTGGAACCAGTGGCCGAAGGTGCTCGGTGTCTCCGGCAGCCTGGGAGTCGTCGTCGCGGCGCTGATCCTCACGAGCATGACGGCGCACAGCCCCGGGCCCGGAACCTGGTTCCGTGCGCCGGGTGACAGGACGGCGGAGGTGAGCAGCCCCGCGCCGTCCGGTACCGCGCCGGACGAAGCGGCCACCGCGTCCCCGGCGCCGTCAGGATCGGGCTCACCCACGGTCGCGGCATCCGGTGCGCCCGCCACGCCGACCCCGGCTCCTGACACCCCGCCGCCGTCGCCGCCGTCGGAACCCGGCTCACCGGCCGAGGAGCGGACCGGACCGGTGGACGACGCCGGCTCGCAGGCGCTGGACGACCCGGAGGACCCGGATCCCGGCGCCGATCCCGATCCCGCCGAGTACACGATGGTCTCGAACGACCAGTCCGGCGAACTGCACGCCGCCTGCAAATGGTCCGCCGGGGACCTGGACGCGGGCGACAGCGAACCGGCCGAGGCGGGCGGCCGGTTCGAGCTCGCGTACCGGACCTGCCCGGAACAGGCCAGCTACGTGGCCACCTCCGGGCCCGCGACGATCCTCGGCAGCCTGACGGCCCCGCCCCCTCCCCAGGACTGCGAGGAGGCGGCCCGCTCGGGTGAACCGCTCGACGTGCGAGTCGACGACGGCGGGCTCCCTGCCGGCACCACCTTCTGCACCACGACCGACGAGAACCGGATCGCCTACGTCGTCGTCACCGGCTACACCCGGAACCTCACGATGACCTTCGACCTCACGACGTGGGAGATCACGAACTGACACATGGCGACCTACTTCACGTCCGACATGCACTTCGGGCACACGAACATCATCAGGTTCTGCGACCGGCCGTTCGACGACGTCGGGCACATGAACGCCCGGCTCGCGGAGCTCTGGAACGACACCGTGTCCGACGACGACACGGTCTGGGTGCTCGGCGACGTCGCCCTCGGCGCCCTGGACGACTCCCTGACCTGGATCGGCCGGCTCACCGGCCACAAGATCCTCGTTCCCGGCAACCATGACCGCTGCTGGGTGGGCGACCGCGCCCTGGGCAGGGGGACGCCCGAGGCACGCGCCGAGCGCCGGGAGAAGGCCCGCGCCCGCTACCTCGCCGCCGGGTTCGCCGAGATCCACGACGACCCCGGCCGCTTCCCGATCGCGGGATCCGAGGCCGCCGTCTCCCACTTCCCGTTCTCCGGCGACTCCCACGGCGAGGACCGATACGTCGAGCACCGCCCCGAGGACGACGGCGGCTGGGTGCTGCACGGCCATGTCCACGACACGTGGCGGCAGCGGGACCGCCAGCTCAACGTCGGCGTCGACGCCTGGGGCGGCCGTCCGGTCGCCGTGGACCGGCTCGCCGCCCTGATCGCCGACGGTCCGCGGGACCTGGAACCGCTCACGTGGGATCTCCCCGCCGGGCTCAGCCGGCCGTAAGCCCTCGCGCCCGGCTCGGCGTCCCACGGCGAGCCCGTGCGGGGTCGCCGGCGGGGTCCGCCTCGGCCCGGGCCCGCCGGACCACCACTTCGGCACCGGTCACCCGCCGGGCTCGCCGCCGGCCTGGTCCGTACCCGCCGCCTCGAGCGACCTGACGAGGTCCCCGGACCGTTCCGCCGGTTCGCGGAACCGCTCGGGATTCTCCCCGGCCAGCCGTGCGCGGAGCCGCTCCGCTCGCCGGGCCCCGGCGAGCGCCGCGTCGAGGTCACCGGCACCGGCCAGTGCGACGGCGAGGTTCGTCAGAGCGAGAGCGAGTTCGGGCTCGTACTTCTCCGGCTGCGCTCGCGTGAGCTCGTCGAGGATGTCCACGGCCTCCCGCGCCGCCGACACGGCGTCGCCGTGCCGGCCGACGTCCGCGTAGGTTCCCGCCAGATTCGTCAGCGACGCGCCGAGGACCGGCAGATGCTGGTGCCCACCGTGCTCCGTCAGGCGCCGGCTGGCGGCGACGGCCTCCTCCGCCGGATCGACGGCATCCGGGGTGCGCCCGTTCTCGGCGAGCCGTGACGCGAGGTTCGACAACGACTTCACCAGGCCGGACAGGTGACGCTCGGGGTGCGCGGTCGCGAGCTCGCGCAGGATTCCGGTGGCCTCGTCCTCCGCGGCGAGCGCCTGGGTCGCGTTCCCGAGCACGGAGTGGGTCACGCCGAGGTTGGAGAGTGAGGCGGCGAGTTCCGGCAGGCGGCGGTCCGGGTTGGACGCCGCGAGCCGCCGTCGGATGGCCACCGCCTCCCGCTCGCGTTCGAGTCCGAGGCGCCGGCGGCCGAGCTGCGCGTTGAGGACGCCGAGGTTCGACAGCGTCTGGGCGACGAACGGGAGGTAGCCCTCGTGCTGTTCGGCGAGCCGACGGCGCAGCTCGAGCGCCTCGGCCGTGGCGCGCGCGGCCTCCCCTGGACGACCCAGTTCGCCCAGCCGGGCACCCAGGTAGGACAGTGCCGAGGCAAGATCGGGGTTGTACCGGTACGGGTCGTCCCGCGCGAGCTCCCGGCAGTTCTCGACGGCCTCGAGGGTGTAGCGGTAGGCGTCGTCGGCGGATCCGAGCTCCGCATGGCGCTTGCCGAGGTTCCACAGGCCCTTCGCGAGCAGCAGACGGACCTGCGTCGGCGCGTCGTCGGAGGCGATACGTGTCAGGGCCACGCTCTCGGCCGAGGCCGTCAGCGCATCCTGGGCACGACCGAGTTCGGCGAGGCTGCTGCCGAGGTTCATGAGCGACTGGGCGAGCGCGGACCGGTACCGGGCGGGATCGTCCGCGACGAGCGCGCGGTACGCGGCGACGACGTCCTCCTGGTCGTCGAGGGCCTCCTCGAAGCTGCCCCGGAACCACAGGAGCGCGCCGCGCGCCGTCCGGGCGGCGGCGACGGCGGCCTCGGGTCCGGCGCCCGAGGCATCACCCGACGGCACCGCGAGAAGGCGCAGCGCCCGGCCGACCGATTCGAGGGCTCGGGCGTACCGGCCGTCGTTCCGGAGCGCATCGGCGAGCGCGACGTGGACGGCTGCCCGGCGGCTCCGCTCACCGTCGAGCAGGGCGACGGCACGCTGGGCGACGGCCACCCGCGCGCGCATGAAGACGCCCGTCAGGTACTCCGGATGGCAGGAGAAGGTCTCGAGCACGTCGGCGTCGTCGGGCAGCTGCGCGGAGACCCGCGCGTACGCCGCGGCCACCGCGTCCGCCGAGGCATGACGCGGGCCGGCGGACATGATCCGCACCAGGAGGCGCGCCGCGTGCACCGCCTGGCGGTGTGTCAGGCCCGTGGTGACACGCACGGCGAACCTCGGGTCGTCGGCGAGCGCCCGGGCCACGAGGTTCTCGTCCGCCGGCTCCTCCCCCGGCGGAGGCACGGGTCCGCGCCGTGCGCCGCTCTCCTCGGCGCCCAGGAGCATCGCCGTGGCCAGGACGGCGGCCCGACCCGGTGCGGGCGGAGCCGGATCGCCCGCGGTGGGGCCGGGAACGGGCGGCGGAGGTTCGGCGGCCGGGAGCTCGAGCACGGGCGATGCGCTCAGCAGGGCGTACAACGCGGGAGTTCCGTGCTCGAGCCGGTCACGCCAGACGGTGGTGCGGCGCGCGAGGAGCACCACGCGCGTCCGGCCGCCCTGGTCCCCCGCCGTGGCGAGCAGGAGCGTCCGGAGCGCGGGAAGGGTGTCCGCGTCGTCGACCACGAGCAGGCGCCGACGAGCCGGGTGCTCGGCGGCCGCCCGGGCGTCGTCGTCGTTCCGGACCTGGAACACGGCCCAGGCGCGCCGCGTCAGCCGTGCGGCCAGCTCGTGGGCGAGGCCGGTCTTGCCGGAGTCGGGCGGGCCGGTCACGAAGCACACGGCCACCGGTGTCCGGGATCTCGCCCAGTGCAGCAGCGTCCTGAGCTCGGCACGCTGCGCGGCGGGGCCGCCGGGCTCACCGGGCTGCGCGGGCCGCGACGCCGACGCACGCGGAGCTCGGGTGCTGTGCGGCGGGCGGCTGAGATCCACCACGTCAGTGAACCGGACAATCACCATCGCTGCCAGAAATAGGGCGGGAGCCCCGGCCCTGCGGGTAGCGTTCAGGTACCAGCGAGATGAGGAGTGACCCGTGTCCGAGTTCTTTTCCGACCGGCCTGAGAAGTTCGACCTCGACGGGGACGGCGTGCCGGACGTCGAGACCGCCGACACCACGGGCGACGGCACGGTCGACGCCCAGTTCGAGGACTACGACGGCGACGGTGTGCCCGATCTCGAGATGTACGACACCAGTGGTGACGGCCGGCCCGACGTCGTCCGTGACGTGGCGGGCGGCGTCGAGTCGATCGCGGTCGACACGGACGGCGACGGCGAGCCCGACGTGGAGGACACCTTCACCGCGTGAGCGGGCAGGCCGCCGGTGCCCGGCGGGCCGGATCTGCCGCCGGACACGTGGGTCTCGTTCACGACGTCACGATGAGACCGGAGGCCCGCCGACGCGACGCCCCGCCGACCGGAGCCGGTCGGCCATCGCCTCGCAGCGGTGCGCGAGTTCGGCGGGCTCCAGGACCTCGAAGTCGTGCCCCAGCAGCGTGACGTGCAGGAGCAGCAGGTCCAGGTCGTGCCCGCCCGCGCGGATCTCGCAGGTGGCCGCGTCCCGGGGGCGGACGACGGCGGCCGAGGCCGGCACCTGCGCCCGCACCACGTCCGCGTTCGCGTGCACGAGGAACCGCGCGTGCCGCGGGTACACGCGGTCGGCCACGGACTCCTGGACGTAGGCGGCGGCCTTCGCGGGGACCGCACGCGGTTCGAACCGCCAGGTCCGGGCCCGGACCTCGCTCATGCGGTCCACGCGGAAGGTGCGCCAGTCGTCGCGGTCGCGGTCGAAGGCGAGCAGGTACCACTGCCGCTCGGAGGCGACGAGTCGATACGGCTCGACGCGGCGCCGCCCCTCCCCGCCCCCTCGCGTGCGGTAGCCGAACCCCAGCTCCACCCCGTCACGGCACGCCCGGGCGACCTCGAGGAGCACGTCCGGGTCCGCCGGGGCGCGGCCGCGCCCGAACGACTCGACCGATCCCGCGAGCGCCCGCACGTCGGCCCGGAGCCGCGAGGGCAGCACCTGGTCGAGCTTCGTGAGGGTCCGCAGCGCCGCCTCCCCTCCCGTACCGGCGTCGCCGGTGCCGGCCAGCAGCGCCGCGGCGACGGCGATGACCTCCTCGTCGTCGAGCAGCAGCGGCGGGAGCACCTGTCCCGCGCCGAGCTGGTACCCGCCGCCCGACCCGTGGCCGGCGTGCACGGGATACCCGAGGGCGCGCAGCCGGTCGACGTCGCGGCGGACGGTCCGGGTGGTGACCCGCATCCGTGCGGCGAGCTCCGGCCCGGTCCAGACACGCCGCTGCTGGAGCAGCCCGAGCAGGGTCAGGACGCGCTCGGTGGTGCCGCGCGCGGCGTCGCGCTCGTCGCGTCCGTGGTCCATGCCGGCAGTCTCGCAGACACTGCGGACCGATCCTGTCCGCTTCGGATGTGAGCCTGGGTTCATGAACGACGACGACACCGCCCCGGGACCGGACCGCACCCTGTCGCGCATCCTGTCCGACCAGTTCGCCTGGCACTGGAAGCACCATCTGCGCCCGCGGTTCCGCGGCCTGGAGGGCCGCTACGCGCCGATGACCGACGACGAGTACTTCTGGGAGCCCGTTCCCGACACCTGGAGCGTCCGCCCGCGCGGCACGTCCAACGCGCCGATCCAGGCCGGGTCCGGAGATCTCACCCCTCGCGGTGCGCAACGCCGCCCACTTCGGCGCGCCCGCGGCGTGGTACGAGTCGTGGGAGTACGCGGGGGACGCCGACGGCGCGCTCGACCAGCTCGACGCCCAGGTCGACGTCTGGCTCGCGGGCGTCCGGGCCCTCGGCGACGACGGCCTCGCGCGACCGGTCGGGCCGGCCGAGCCGTTCCCCGAGGCGCCGATGAGCGAGCTGGTGCTGCACATCAACCGCGAGCTGATCCACCACCTGTCCGAGGTCTGCCTGCTGCGCGACCTCTACCTGCACGCCCACGAGCTGCCGGCCCCGGGGCCGGCCGCCCATGGGACCGCCCACCCGATCGGAGCACAGTCATGAGCCGCGTCATCCAGGTCACCTTCGACGCCCACGACCCGAAGGCCCTCTCGACCTTCTGGCGGGACGTGCTCGGCTACGTCCACCCGTTCCCGCCCGGCGTCGAACCGGAACCGGGCGCGGACCCGCTCGCCGCCTGGGAGGAGTTCCTCGAACGCACCGGCGTCCCGGAGGAACAGCGCAACAGCTCCTCCGCCCTCGAGGACCCCGACGGGAACGGCCCGCGCCTGTTCTTCCAGCAGGTCCCCGAGGACAAGGTCGCCAAGAACCGCGTCCATCTCGACGTGCGCACGGCTTCCGACCTGCGCGGCGAGGAGCGCATGGCCGCGCTGGAGAAGGAGTGCGAGCGGCTGGTCGCCCTGGGCGCGACGCGGTTCCGGCGTTTCGAGCCGGAACCGCCCCTGAGCATCGGGTTCATCGTGATGCAGGACCCGGAGGGGAACGAGTTCTGCCTCGACTGAGGGCTACTTGCTGTCGATGCGGCCGATCGCGGTACCGGTCTCGGCCAGTGCCGCGGTGGCCTTCGCCCACGCGGTATCCGCCGGGTCCAGCGCGCCGCGCAGGTAGGCGGTGGTCAGGCGCTGCAGGACGGCGACCCGCTCCGGGTTCTCGTCGGTGGTCTCGGCCGCTTCCCAGTTCGGGATGCCACCCAGGGAGTGCTCCCCGCCGAACAGGGTCAGCAGGTCGGTGGCGCCGGGGCCGTGGACGTAGGCGTCGGTGAACCAGTCCGGGCCGCGGCTGGACATCTTCGACTGGTCGTGGTCGCCGGCCACCACGAGCGTCGGCGTGGTGAGCTCGGCGAACGACGGGTTCATGAACGGGAAGTGCTCCTGGGCGAAGGGGTGCAGCTCGGCGCCCCCGAAGCCGGTGGCGGCCAGCAGCACACCGGCCCAAACACGCCGGTCCGCGTAGTCCTGGCCGGGCTGCCCGGCGCTGTCGAGGATGCGGGCGCCGAGCAGCATCTGCACGGTCTGGGCGCCCCACGAGTGGCCGGCGGCGACGACGCGGTTCCGGTCGACCCGCCCGGCGAGGCCCGGCACCGCCGCCTCGACCGTCTCGAACTGGTCCAGGATTCGGACCAGGTCGGCCCGCCGTTCGGTCCAGACGTCGCCGAACCGGGGGTCGTCGAACCCGATTCCGTCGCGTCGGGAGTCCAGGTGCGTCGGCTGGACGACCACGAACCCGCGAGACGCCCAGAAGGCCGTCAGGGGCGCGTACCCGTCGAGCGACCAGCCGTTGCCGTGCGAGAACAGCAGGACGGGCAGGTCCTGCCCGGTCACGGGAGCGGAGACGCGCACGTCGAGCGGAACCGCTCGGCCCGGTGCGTCGAGCCGCACGGGGGCGACCGAGACGACCCGTTCACCGGTCCCGACGACGTCGTCCAGGGCGTGGACGATCGCGGTGTCGGTCGTTGCTGGAGTACCACTCATGGGAATCACTCATCCTTTGCGTTCGAGCACCCCGCCGAGCACAATTGAAGCGGAGCACCGCTCCGCAACAATACGGAGCGCCGCTCCGTTTTGCAAGTCTCGACGAAGGGTCCTCCATGACGACTCCCGGCCCGCCCGCCTCGACGCCCCGCGCCAAACGCGTCGATGCCAGGCGCAACGAACAGACCCTGCTCGACGCCGCCGCCGCCGTCTTCGTGACGCACGGCGTGGACGCGCCGGTACGACTGATCGCCGAACGCGCCGGGGTGGGCATGGGGACGATCTACCGGCACTTCCCCACCCGCCCCGCGCTGGTCGCGGCGGTGTACCGGCACCAGGTGGAAGCGCTGGCGGAGGCGGGCCCCGTCCTCCTGCGCGAGTCCGGCGACCCCGGAGCCGCCCTGCGGCGATGGACGGCCGGCTTCGTCGACTTCCTCGTGACCAAGCACGGGCTCGCCGGGGCACTCGGCTCCGACACGGAGGGCGTGAACGCGCTGCACGAGTACTTCGTCGACCGGCTCGTCCCGGTGTGCGACGCCCTGCTCGACGCCGCGCTCGAACCGGGCACCTCCGGCCGGGTGTCCGGGTACATGCTCATGCGCGGGATCGGCAACCTGTGCATCGGCGGCAACGACTCCCGCTACGACGCCGCCCGCCTGGCGGCCCTGCTCGTCGCCGGAGTACTCACCGAGGAAGAGCACCACCGCGAACCAGAGCACGCCTGAGCGGGCAGGCACGGGCGCTCCCGGCCAGGCCAGCGGTAGACTTCGGGTTCTCCGGCGATCACGAAGATCCACGCCGTGGCCCACCGTGGTTCGCGGAGGCATCTGCGGCGCGACCCTGCCGGCGCGAGCACGGAGCCACCGGCGGCTCGGACGGGCCGCCGCGCGGCGGCCCGGTAGCCGATCGGAGCGCCCTGGTCCAGGCCACCGGCCCCACGGGACGGCTGTCCGGCCGCCCCCGGCGGTCGACGGTCCTGGACGTGCACGGCGCGCGGGGCCGCGGTACCCGTGCAGCGAAGGAGGAGACATGGCAGCAACCGGCCAACGCCGGTCGGGTCGCCCGCGAGCGGGCTCCGGTGCCCGGCGCCGACGCTCCGGGCGGCCCGGCGAGCACGGGATCATCCCGGTGCTCGCGAAGGTCGCCCGCGAGGTCGACGGCGCCGTGCGGCGACCGCCGACTCCCCGGGCGGTTCGCATGAAGTTCCAGGTCGTCGCGCTGGTCGTACGGGAGGAGAGGGAACGGGTCAAGGCCGACGACGCCCTGACCGACACCCGGCGCAACCAGGAACTCAAGCGGCTCGACGGCGTGGCGACGCTGCTGGCGAGCATCGCCGCCCGGGACACCTCACTGCTCGAACTGCTCGCCGAGGACGCCCAGGTCTCCGACGCGGCGCGCGCTTTCAAGGCGGCCGTGATGCGTGCCGGAGGACTTGAGCCGCCCGAGGAATCCCCGCCGGCGCCGCCCGCCGCACCGAGGCCTGGCACCGAGAAGCAGGTGGTACCCCGCTCGGTGACCTCACGCCGGCTGGCCAACCCGTTTCTCGCCCCGGACTTCGGGGCCGCGACCGAACGGGCCACCGTCCCCACTCGCCGGCTGGCCGGCTGGGAACTGCTCGACCCGCTCTTCCGTTCCTTCGGGTACGCCGGCCCCGGCGCTCCCGCCTGCATGTCGTTGCCGGAGGCACGCGCGGTGCCCGGTCCCCCCGACCGGAAGCTGATGCCGCACCAGGCCCAGGTCGTCGAGGCCACGGCCCGCGGGCATCGCACCTTCCTGCTCGCCGACGAGCCCGGACTCGGCAAGACCGCCCAGGCGCTGCTCGCCGCCCAGTCGGCCGATGCCTACCCGCTGCTCGTGGTGGCGCCCAACGTGGTGAAGACGAACTGGGCGCACGAGGTCAGGATGTGGACTCCGCAGCGCCGGCCGACCGTGGTGCACGGCGACGGCGAAAAGGTCGACGGGTTCGCGGACGTCGTGATCGTCAACTACGAGGTCCTGGACCGGCACATCGGCTGGCTCGGCACGCACGGCTTTCGCGGCATGATCGTCGACGAGGCACACTTCATCAAGAACAAGGGCTCGCAACGCTCCCAGCACGTGCTCGCCCTCTCGGAGCGCATCCGAGCCCGAACCACTCGACCGCTCCTGATGGCGCTCACCGGCACCCCGCTGATCAACGACATCGAGGACTTCCGAGCCATCTGGCAGTTCCTCGGCTGGATCGACGAAGCGGCGCCGCTCCCCACGCTGCTGACCGCTCTCGAGGGCACCGGGCTCACCCCGGCCGACCCGGGGTTCTACGCCGCCGCAAGGGCCGCCGTGATCGACATGGGCATCGTGCGCCGTCGCAAGGCCGACGTGATCGCCGACCTCCCCGCCCGGCGGGTGGCGGACCTGCCGGTCGAGCTCGACGGCGCTGAGGGCCGCTCGATCCGGGCCGCCGAGGCCACACTCGCCCGCCGTCTGGTCGATCGGTATCGCTCCGCCATGGAGGCGCGCACCGGGGACGACGTCGCGGCCGAGGTCGACCTCGGCCTCGCGCGCCGCGTGGCAGCGGCAGAGCTGAAGGACACGAGCTCGCGGGCCGGTGGCGAGAACGTGTTCACCATGGTCCGCCGGATCGGCCGGGCCAAGGCCGGACTGGCCGCCGACTACGCCGCGCAGCTCGCACGCAACGTCGGCAAGGTGGTCTTCTTCGCCAAGCACGTGGACGTGATGGACCAGGCCGAGCAGACCTTCGCGGATCGTGGCATCGGTTACGCCTCGATCCGCGGCGACCAGACGCCCACCGCGCGCGAGAAGAACATCGCCGCGTTCACGGGCGACCCCGACGTGTCGATCGCGGTGTGCTCCCTGACGGCCGCCGGAGTGGGGCTCAACCTTCAGGTGGCCTCCAACCTGGTGCTGGCCGAGCTGTCCTGGACGCACGCCGAGCAGACCCAGGCCATCGACCGGATCCACCGGATCGGCCAGGCGGAGCCCGTCACCGCGTGGCGGATCATCGCTGCCCAGACCATCGACTCCACGATCGCCGGCCTCATCGACAGCAAGGCCGGGCTGGCCGCCAAGGCACTGGACGGCGAGGGCGAGGAGGACGTCGCGTCATCCACGGACGTCCGGCGAGAAGCCCTGGTCACCCTGCTCACCGACACACTCACGGCCGAGGGTATCGCCTGAGCGGCACGAGCTAGTTGACATGTCTCCTATGAGACTTGTCTAATAGTCACGTGATCCTCGCGCGCATCATTCTCGGGCTGCTCGATCTCGCACCCATGTCCGGGTACGACCTCAAGCGGCACTTCGACACGACGATCAACCACTTCTGGACGGCCGACCGGGCGCAGATCTACCGGACGCTCGGCCGGCTCGTCGAGGACGGGCTGGTCACCGTGGAGACCGTCGCCGGGGCGAAGGCACCGGACAAGCACGAGCACCGCATCACGGAGCAGGGCCGCGCGACGTTGCGCGAGTGGCTCGGCTCCGACCTCGACCGGCAGCCCGAGCGGGACGCCTTCCTCGCGCGGCTCTTCTTCGCCGGGAGCCTGGACGACGCCGAGCTCGGCGACCTTCTCGCCCGGCACCGGGCCGCGACGCGGGAACAGCTCGACGCGCTCGAGGCGATCCGCGCGGCGGCTCCCCCGCCGGCCGACCGGCGAGCCCGGCTCCGGATCGCCACCCTCCACTGCGGGCTGGCCCGCGGCCGCGCCGAGCTCGCCTGGCTCGACGAGATCACCAAGGAGCTCACATGACCGAGTACCCCGAACTGCATCATGAGCGGGCCGGGTCCGCGCACGCGCCGCTGCTGTTCCTCCACGGCGGCACCGTGGCCGGCTGGTCGTGGGAGGAGCAGGTCGAGGCCTTCACCGACCGGCAGGTGGTGACGCCGGACCTGCCGGGCTTCGGCCGGCGCGCCCGTGACGACTGGCCCGGGCTCCACGGTGCCGCCGACATCGTCGCGGAGCAGCTCGCCACGCTGGGCGTCGCGGGCCCGGTCGACGTCGTCGGGCTGTCCTTCGGCGGGCTCGTCGGTCTCCACGTCGCGGCACGGCATCCCGGCCTCGTGCGCACGCTCCTCGTCAGCGGGCCGATGCTGGCACCCGCCGGAACCGCCGTGCGGGTCGCGGGCAGGCTGCAGCTGAGCGCGTGGAACGCACCCTGGTTCTGGAAGGCGCAGGCGACAGCCATGGGCCTCCCGGCCGAGGCCCGCGAGGTGTTCGTCCGGCACGGCCTGACGATCCGCCGCGAAACCATGCACCGGATCGCTGCCGAGATCTACCCGCGTGGCGGCCTGCCGGCGAACATCTCGCGCTACACCGGGCCGCTGCTCGGCCTGGCCGGCGCGCGCGAGTCCGCGTACTTCCGCCGTTCGCTCCGGGCGCTGCGGCAGGCCGTCCCGCAGGCCGAGATCCGCCTCGCACCCCGGATGCACCACATATGGAGCATCGAGGACACCAGCCTCTTCAACGCCGTCACGGGTTCCTGGGTCGAGGGCCGGGTCGACCCGCGCCTGCTGCCCCTCTGAGCACAGGCATCAAGGCCGCGGGAGAGAACCTCGGCGTGGAGATCGACGCCGACGAACATCCGGTACACCTGAGCACGATCACCATGGTGGGCGCGACAGCGGACCACATCGTCACGGCGGGCGAGGCGCTGGGCGCCGACGGCGGCGTGACCCGCACGGCGACAACAGAGGGCAACAGATGAGCGCGGCGCCCGGCAGACCGGCCCGGGCGCCGCGCCCATACGTTCATTTTCCGTTCAGCACGTCGAGGATCCGTTCGAACCAGGCGCGACCAGAAAGGCCGTCCCACCGCGGGTCGTACTGCGCTCCAGCCACCGCCAGCCAGAGCTCGATCAGCCCGTCGTCGTCCCGCGTCGAAAGGGCTGACGAGATCTCGTTCCGGAGCGCAGATACCGTCGCGGAGTCCTCGCTCTCCCAGTACTTCTCGACCACCAGCAGAGGGCTCGCCGCTTCGAGGTCGTAATCAGGATGGAAGTAGGTGCGCGCTAGATACTGAATCTCGGCCATCAGAATCTCGATATTGTTGGAAAAGATGTCACGATATGGTATCCGCCAGGCATCGACGGGTTTCTCTGAAGGACTGACAGGATCGCGTCCGGGCTTCCGAACGTATCGGTTGCCCGAGTGTACACACGGCCGTCGACCGGGTTCATGGTCCCGGTGATCTCGAGTCGCTGCTTCGTTCCGGCGGTCAGCCAGTTGTCGATCTTGAGCCGGTTCGTGGCCAGATTTCCTCCGGTTGCCTTCTCTGCGGCTGCGACGTTCGAGAACGTCGATGCCTGAGAAATCCCACGCCCTCGGAGATCGGTATCAGACAGTCCTACATGCCGGTCGATCGTGTGGCCGCCGGCACTCTCGTGCGGCGCGAGGGGGCAACTGTCGTTGTGGGCCAATACCGGCGCGTCGTCCGCGCTTGCGGCCACGAAGTACGTGTGGAGGCGATCCACCGTGAGGTTGTGCACCGTCGCGCGCTCGTGCTCGACCTCGATGCCGGCCACCTGGACCCAGGTGCCCGCACTCGTCTTGAGCCAGTCGCCGGAGCGAAGATCGATCGCGTCGACCCAGGTCTTGTCCTCGGGACTCCAGAACGGGTGTTCGTCGGTGGCGACGATCTTCTGCTTGTCGCCGCCGTCGTCCCGGATGGTCACGGTGACCAAGGTCTTCTCGCCGCTGCCGGTGATGTGGGCCGTCACCAGTCGGGCGCCCGCCACTTCGCCGGTCCTCTCGTGCGCGGACAGGACCTCGTCACCCGGTTCGAGCTCCTCGATCGGCTTTCGCGTGCCGTCGGCGAGCAGCACCAGCGTGCCCGGCAGGAAGCTGTTGCAGCTCGGTGGTTCGTTCGGCTTCGCCGAATCGCCCTTGCCCGAGGTCTCCGCCTTCTTCTTGGATGCCTCGGCTCTCGCCCGGGCCTTCGCCTCCTCCGCGATCTTCCTGGCCTTCGCCGCTGCGGCCGCCTTCGCCTTGGCGGCCTTCTGGGCCGCCTCCCGCGCCGCCTTCGCGGCGGCCGCCTTCGCGGCCTCGGCCGCCTGCTTCGCCTTCTTGGCGCCGGTCAGGATCTTCTGGGCCCACCTCAGCTCGCCGGAGAAGGCGAGCACCGCCTTGCCGGCCTTGTAGACGGCCTCGCCGATCTTCGCCGCCTTGAAGATCTTGCCCCACGGCAGCGAGCCGACGATCAGCATCACGCACGCGCCCAGGTCACCGTCGAGGCAGTCCATGAGGTCGTTGACGCCCAGGAACTCCATGAGGATCTGCCCGCCGGCCTCCAGGACGACGTCCAGCATGGACTTCGACTGGATCTGCTGCGCCTTCGCGATGTCTTCCTCGCTCGGCCCCTCCACCTCGGCGCCGGGGTCGTGCGGGTTCGACGTCGCGCTGCCGCTCGCGGTGGCCCCGGCGAAGGGGCTCTCACCCGTCGGATCCGTGTAGACCAGCGGGTTGTTGCTCGCGTACACGTACGGTGAGGAGCCCATCGGTTGCGCCGCGACGGGGTCCACCGACGAGAACCGTCCCGTGCCCGGGTCGTAGTTCCGGGCACGCATGGCGTAGTTGCCCTCGCCGGTGGTCGAGTCCTGGTACGCCCCCGCGAACCGCATCGGGTTGCTCGGCCCGTCCGCGGGCCCGTCGTCGGACTCCGCGCCGCTCGCCGCCGCCGCGACGCCTTCCGCGAGCGTCGCGCCCTGGCGGGGGTTCCCGAACGGGTCGTAGTCGTAGCCCTCCTCGACCTGGCCGTCCGGCGTCAGCATGTTCGCCACGCCGCCGAGCCAGTCATGGGTGTAGGCGTGAGCCCCGCCGCCGGCCTCCAGCAGGGCCAAGGGCTCGTCCGTGGGCCCGTAGGCGAACGCCTGGCGGTGGGTCACCACCCCGCTCGAGTCGGTCACCGTGTCGACGGCGATGTTCTCCAGCGACCCGTTCACGTCCCACGCCCAGTGGCGCGTCTGGCTGCCCGCGCCCACGCCGGTCGCGGCGTCGATCCGCATGCGGGCCGCGTCGTACGCGTACCGCGTGGTGACGCCGTCGACGGTCGCCCGGGCCAGGGTGCTGTCGAGGTGGTACTCGAGCCGGTCGTCGCCCGCGCGCGTCTGGTTGCCGAGCACGTCGTACTCGTAGACCGTGCGCTCGATGCCCTTCTTGCCGGCCTCGACCTCCTTGACGAGCTGGCTGGCGGCGTCGTAGGAGTACCGGGTCCGGTCGTTGCCCGCCGTACCCGTCCGCACCTGCTTCGTCCGGTTGCCGAGCAGGTCGTACTCGTAGGAGATCCGGCCGGCTGCCTTGCTCCGCCGGTCGCACTCCTGGGCGGCGTAGCACGCGTCCGTCACCCGGTTCGCCTCGTCGTAGGCGTAGGCGACCGCCTCGGTCACGCCGCCCCGGGTGGTCTTCACGAGCGTGGGGTTGCCCACCTCGTCCAGGGTCAGGTCGAACGCGGACACCGGGTCCTGCACTCCGTCCACCGGGTCGCCGGTGCGTTCGGTGCCGATGGCGGTGAGACGTCCCGCGTCGTCGTACTCCCGCTCCTCGGTCAGCCCCGTGGGCGCCGGCAGCGTGGTCGCCGTCCGGCGCCCGGCGACGTCGTACTCGTACTCCCAGCGCGCCGTGTCGGCGCCCGCGGAGCCGCCGACCGCCGTCGTCGAGGTGATCCGCGAGTCGGCGTCGTACGTGGAGGTGATCTTCGTGCCGTCGGGATAGTTCCGCGCGGTGATGTTCCCGCGCTGGTCGTAGTCGTAGGTGAAGACCTCGTCGGCCTGGTTCGGCTCCTCGCGGACCACCTTGGTGATCTGGTCCTCGTCGTCGTACGTCACCGTGCGCACGCCCAGCGGGTCGCCGTACGACGTCGTGCGGTCCTTGGCGTCGTAGCCGTAGGTGTACTCCGGCCCCGTCGAGCCGACCTGCTGGCTGGTCAGGCGGCCACGCAGGTCGTACTCCGAGGTGATGGTCCGCCGGGCACGCTCGTCGTCGGTCAGCTTCCACAGGTGCTCGTGCCGGTCGAGGGTGATGCTCGCGACCGGGTTCGACTCGGCGTCGTACGTGGTGTGCGTGGTGCGGCCGATCGGGTCCGTGGTGGTGACGGGGCGGCCGGCGTCGTCGTACGAGACGCGGGTGTGCCCGGACTGCGGATCGCGCACGTCCACCACACGGCCGTGGTGGTCGTACTTGAGCACCGTCGCGAAGGCGCGGGAGAACGGCGGCAGCTCCGGGGCGTCCGGCTGCCGGACGTGGCTGACCTGGTCGTCGTCGCGGTACGCGACGTAGGTGGTCCCACCGCGCGCGTCGGTCAGCTCGGTGGGCCGGTTGTTCGCGTCGTACTCGGTCGACGTGACGTTGCCGAGCGGGTCGATCTCCCGGACCCGGTTGCCCGCGAGGTCGTACTCGTACCGCGTCGTGAACCGGTCCTTGTCGGCACCTTCCACGTTGCCGCGCGGCTCCGTCATCGCGGCGAGCAGGCCGTCGTCCGTGTACTCGTACGTCGTGACGCCGCCGGTCGGCGACGTCACCTTGATCGTGTTGCCGGCCTCGTCGTACTCGGTGCGGGTGGTCTTGCCGCCCGCGTCCGTGCGCTCCGTCTGCCGGCCGTTCCTGTCGTACCCCATCGAGAGGGTCCGGCCCTGCGTGTCGGTGACGGAGTCGACCCGGCCCGTGTTGCCCCGTTCGAAGCTGGAGGTCTTGTTCAGCTCGTTGACCGAGGCCGTGGTGCGGTCCAGCGCGTCGACCTCGATGTCCCGGTCCACGTGCCCGCCGCCCGGGTACGGCATGCGCATCCGGATCAGGTTGTCGTTCGCGTCGTAGAAGTACTCGGTGGTGAAGTCCGCCCGGTCCGCGCCGGGCACGTTGCCGCGCGGCGAGGTCACCGTCTTGACCAGGCCCTTCGCGTCGTACGTGTACGACGTCGTGAGGTCGTCGGCCTCCTCCATCCGCACGCTCTCGGACTCGCGCCGGCCGGCGTCCGTGTACGCGAAGGTGACCACCCGGCCGCCCACCTCGACCCGCGACTGCAGGCCGTTGTCGAGGTAGTCGTACTCGCTGACCGTGCCCTCGGGGGTGATCTCCTTGACCAGACGGCCGGTGTCGTCGTAGACGGTGCGCCAGCCGCGGTGCTTGCCGGGCTCGTCGACACGGACCACGCGGTCCTGCTCGTCGTAGCGCGTCTCGGTGGTGTAGTGCCGCCGCTGGCGCGGGTCGGCCGTGCCGCGCGGGTCCGTCACGGCGACCTGCCGCCCCGTCGCGTCGTAGCGGTACTCGGTGCGGCGCCCCTCCGGCGTGACGACGGCGGACGGCAGCCCGGCGTTCTCGTCACCGTCCGGCAGGTACTCGTACCTCGTGACCTTGTCCCGCTGGTCCGTCGTGGAGGTCCGCAGGCCCCGGTCGTCGTAGGTGTGCGTGATGTCGTTGCCCTCGGCGTCGACGCTCCGGGTCAGTTCGTCGAACTCGTTGTACGTGTTCTTCCAGACGTTCCCGTCGGCGTCGGTGTACTCGATCGGGTTGTTCCGGTCGTCGTACTTCGTCTGCTCGTCGAAGCCCTGCGGTGCCACCGCCTGAACCGGGTTGCCCTGCGCGTCGAACCGCACGACGTGCTGGTACTGGTTCCCGTTGACCACCAGGTTGCGGTCCAGGCGCCCGTTGTAGCGGTGGTTGTCGGCGTCGCCCGTGCTGCGCTGGCTGTAGATCAGCACGTTGTCGTGGTAGCCGTCGTAGATCGAGACGTCGTCCGCGTCGGTGGTGCGCGCCTCCTGCTTCGCGGCGTCCCACGCGAACGTCATCTCCGCGCCGACGCCGTCACGCTGGGCGGCCACGCGGCCGCCGGCGCCGTACTCGTTCTGCACGATGGCCACGTCGTGCGGGTCGATCACCTGGGCGAGTCTGCCCTCGGCGTCGTACCGGTACCGCCACACGTTCCGGCGCGCGTCCTTCACCTCGGTGAGCAGGCCGTCGGTGTACTCGAAGCGCACCATGCGGCGGTCCGGGAGGATGATCCGCGTGATCAGCTCGTCCTCGAGCAGGGCCACGGCAGTGCGACCCGAGGCGTCGGTGATCTCGACGGCGTCGTGGCCGTGCCAGTCCTGGTCGTACGCGAGGCGCACACCGTCGCCGCGCGGGCTGAGCACGGCGGTGAGCCGGCCTCCCGGCCCGAACTCGTACCTGACCTGCTGCGGGGTGATCAGCGCCCAGCCGTCGCCGTCCTGCCTCAGGTTCGACCGCACGCCCGGCGGGCGGGTGTACCCGTCGCCGTCCGGCGTGTAGACCGCTTCGGCGCCGTCCTCGGCGCGCACGATGACGCCGTCGTCCGTGGGCGTGACGCGCATGTCGTAGGACCAGGCCCAGCCCACGCCGAGCGGGCCCTGGCGGTTGTTCGCCGAGGAGTAGGTGCGGGCGCTGCTGAACGGGATCCCGTACGACGCCATCTGCAGGTCTCGCTCGATCCGCACGAACGCGCCGGTGCCCGTGTTGACGCCCACCCCGCGCTGCGCCTGCCCGACGGCGGTCGGGGCCAGGGCGTTCTCGCACCCGCAGCCCGCGGCCTGGTCGTCCGGGATGCTCGGAGGGAGGATCGTCGCGCGCGGCCTGGTGCTGTCCGAGGGGTCCGAGACGACCTCGTCGCCGCCCGGCAGGACGGCCGCGACCGTCACGAAGTAGTCCTTGCCGCGGTCGAGCTCCCAGTCGTCCTCGGCCCCGAAGGAGCGGCAGAAGTCCGACGGGCCGCAGAACCGCGGGCCCTCCAGCTCCTCGCGGGTGAGCCGCACCGATTCCTGCTCGGTCTGGTCGTCCTCCTCGTACAGCCGCACGACGGCGGCGGTCCAGTCGGGGTCGACGTCGCCCTCGTCGAAGTAGAGGACCAGGGACGTGTCACCGAGCACGAAGCCCGGGCGCAGGTCGATGCCGGTGAACCCGCCGGCCGCGTCCAGCGACCGGGCCGGGGACGTGAGGGCCCGCCACTCGCTCGTGGCGACCTCGGCGGGCTCGCCGCCGGCCGGCACGGCCTCCGGGACCACCGGCGGGCGCTCGTCCTCCGGAAGGGCGGTGGATCTGCGGACGTCGGCCGGCATGGGCCGGTCGACGGGGCCTTCGCCGGCGGCGGCCCGCGGCACCGGGGCCGCGTCGGCGGACTCCTGCGGTCCCACTGCCACCAGCAGCGATGCCGCGAAGCCGATGGTCACCGCGAGGCCCAGCCAGCGCCGTTCCAGCCGTGTGATCACAAGGTGGTGCCGTCGTGCCTGGGACATCGCCCAACCCCCGTGTCGGAATCTCCTGTGCAGTCAGCCGACAAAGAGTATGACCAGACGACAGAGACACTCGCAACACTTTTATCCGACACGCCCGATTAATTTGGTTTTGGGTTAAGCGTGCGGAAAGATCACTTCTTGCACTCCTCTACCAGTGCACCCGTGCGTGCACCGGCCTCGCGGCCGGGCATGTAGACCGGATGTAGGCCCGGCGTAGCCGACCCGGGCATCCTCGCTCGGGACAGTCCCCACGAGCGAGGAGTCAGCCCATGCACCTGACGAGAAGTCGCGCCGGCAAGGCCTTCGTGATCGTCCTGGCGCTGATCGGCAGCCTGCTGGTCAACACGTTCGGCGCCACGGCGGCGCAGGCCGCGACGGCCCGGAACGGCGTCTGCGAGAGCGGTGAGATCTGCTTCTACTACAACAGCAACAACGCCGGGTCCATCTCGGATCACGCCGCTTCGGATCTCGGCAACTACGGCACCGACCCCGCCACCTGCTACGTGTTCCGCACCGCCGGCCGCAACGGCTACAACCAGTGCATCAAGAACAACGTGGCCTCGGTCTGGAACCGCACCGGCAAGACGGTCCGGGTCCACTACAACTCCTACTACGGCGGCGCGTACGACGCCGTCGCGGCCGGGGCGAAGCGCAACCTCAAGGCCGCTGTCAAGAACAACAACGCCTCGCACGACGTGAAGCCGTTCCGCTCGTCCGACAGCTGCAAGAACAGTTTCGGCAACCCCCGCACCTGCGCGGGAGCCGTCTCCTGGGCCAAGGGCAAGATCGGCGCGGCCGGCTGGGGCGGCCTCTGCGACCGGTTCATGGCCAACGCCTACGGGTGGTCCAACAGCGGCTCGCACACGGCCTACATCCACTGGACCCAGATCCCGTCCACGCACAAGCACGGCGGCGACCGGACGGTGCCGGCCGGCGGTCTCGCCTTCTTCAGCGGGGGCAGCAGCGGCGCCGGCCACGTGATGATCTCGATCGGCGGCGGCGAGTTCGTCTCCAACGACATCAACGGGTACAACACCATTTCCAAGACGACGATCGCGCAGATCGAGAACCGGTGGGGCCAGCACTACCTCGGCTGGGCCCAGCCCTGGTTCAAGATCAACCACTGACGCCCCCGAGGTGTGCCCGGCGGTTCGCCGGGCACACCTCAGGTGGCCGTGTCGGTGGCCCGCCCCGTCCGGAGTGTTCCCAGCAGGGCGCGGCAGCGGGCCTCGCCGTCCCAGCGCCCGATCCGGTGGAAGGTCGCCGCCGCCTCGGTCAGAGCCGCACGGGCCCGCCCGGTGTCGCCCTCGTCGTGCAGCACCGGACCCCACTGCAGCAGGGTCAGGGCCGTGCAGTGCTCGTCGCGCAGGCCGCGGAACAGGGTGACCGCCCGCTCGAGGTCACCCGTCGCCGCTCGGAGCTTCCCCCGTGCGTGTTCCAGCAGGCCGAGATCCCGCAGCGTGACAGCCTCGCGATGCCGGTCCCCGCTCCGCCGGGCCAGCCGCAGGGCGTCGTCGTACCAGGGCCGGGCCTCGACCGGACGGTGCCGGGCGACGAGCACTCGTCCGACGGATCCTCGCAGCAGCGCCTCGCGGGGTGCGTCCCCCGCCTCGACCACCGGCCCGAGCGCGCGCAGCAGGCATTCCTCCGCCTCGGCGAGGCGGCCCCGGAACCGGTACACCGTGGCCAGCCCGGCCAGGGCCATCGCGGCGCCGAGCCGGTGCCCCTGGGCCTCGGCGATCGCGTGGGAGGCACGCAGGCGCAGGGTGGCGGCGTCGAACTCGTTGGCGTAGATCAGTACCTGGCCGAGCCCGCGCAGCAGGGTGCTCTCGGCCATCGGGTCCAGACCGGGCAGCGCGAGCATCAGCTCCGCGCCGGTCCGCCAGTCGTCGTGGAGCGCCCTCTGGTCGTACAGGGGGGCCAGGAAGCCCACGAGCCGGGCCCCGGAGTCGGCCAGCTCCCAGGCGCGGGCCAGCCGGACGGCACCGAGAAGGGCGTGCCGTTCGGCGGCGAGCCACGCCGGGGCGTCACGGACCGCCGGCTCCGCGGACCGCACCACGGAGCCGACGGCGTCGTGCTCCGGACCGGCGGGCAGGTCGGTGAGCGGGTCGAACGGGCTCGGCGGGCGTCCGCGCCGCGTGCGGTCGGCCAGCACCGTCCAGGCACGCACCACCCGCTCGGCCGCCGAGCGGCAGACCACCGAGCCGCGGCGCGACGCACGCTCGCGAGCGTGCACCCGGATCAGATCGTGCATGCGGTAGCGGGCCTGGCCCACGGCATCGTGCCGCACGAGCTGGACCAGCCCCGCGTCGAGCAGATGGTCCAGGACGGGTTCGTGGTCGTCCCGGTTCGTCAGGGCGCCGAGCACCCACCCGGGCTGGTCGTCGGGACCGAGCAGCCCGAGCAGGTCGAACGCGAGGGCCGCCTCCGGGGGCAGGGTCCGGGTCGAGAGGTCCACGCTGGCCCGCACGTCGAGGTCGCCGAGGCTCAGCTCGGCGAGGCGGCGCGACTCGTCGGTGAGGCGGGCCGCCATCTCGCGCAGCGGCCAGGACGGCCGCCCGAGGAGTTTCCCGCCGGCGATGCGGACGGACAGCGGCAGGTAGCCGCACAGCCGCACGATGCCCCGGGCCGCGGCGGGCTCCCGCGCCACGCGTTCCGGGCCGATGATCCTCCCGAGGAGCGCCTCGGCGTCCTCCGGCCGCAGGGTCCCGAGCTGGAGGTGCCGGGCGCCGGGCAGATCGGTGAGACCGTTGCGGCTCGTGACCACGACGACCGACTCCCCGTTCGGCGGCAGGAGCGCCCGGACCTGCCCGGCATGGGCGGCGTCGTCGAGCACGAGCAGGGTTCGCCGGCCGGCGACCAGCGAACGGAACAGGGCGGCGCGAGCCTCGGCGGACTCGGGCAGGGGGTGCCCGAACCTGCCGAGGCCGTGCAACAGGGTGGCGAGCAGCTCACCCGGTTCCCGCGGGGCCGCCGACGTTCCGCCGAGGTCCAGGTGGAGCTGGGCATCCGGGAAGCGGTCGCCGATCAGCCGGGCGAGGCGCAGCACGAGGGTCGACTTCCCGGTGCCCGGCGCCCCGCTCACGACGACGACGGCCGGAGCGTCGGCGCAGTCGTGCTCGCGGACGTAGGACTCGAGGACCGCGAGCTCGCCGGCTCGCCCCGCGAAGTCCGGGACGCCGGGCGGCAGCTGGCGCAGCGGGCTCACCGGCACGGGAGCGAGGACCTGGGTGGCCCGTCGCGCCGGGGGGAGGTCGCGGTGCAGGATCTGCTCGTACACGGCGCGTGTCGCCTGGCTCGGGTCCGTGCCGAGCTCCTCGGCGAGGGTCCGGCGCAGGCGGTCGTACTCGAGCAGCGCCTCGGCCTCGCGGCCGCTGCGGTACAGCGCGATCAGGAGCTGACGGCGCAGGTGCTCACGGAACGGGTGGCGCCGGGCCTGGTCCTGCAGCTCGTCGACGACCGCCTCGTGCTCACCACGCTCGATCCGCGCCTGGAGCTGATGCTCGACGGCCGTCATCCGCAGGTTCTCGAGACGGACGGCCAGCGTCTGGGCGGCGGTCCCCGGTGACGCTCCGCCGAACGGGTCGCCGCGCCACAGGGAAAGGGCGTCGCCCAGGAGCTCGCGCGCCTCGGACAGCCGCCCGGCGCGGAACGTCTCCAGGCCCGACCTGACCCCGGTCTCGAACCGCAGCGCGTCCACCCCGGCGTCACCGGCCGACAGCAGGTATCCCGGGCCGCGGCGCCGGATCACGTCGGAGCCGCCACCGCCCAGCAGGCGCCGCAGCTTGCTGACGTAGCCGTAGACCTGGGTCGGCGCGGAATCGGGCGCCTCGTGGGACCAGACGTCGTCGATGATCTCTTCCACGGTCGCCGGGTGCGGCGCGTGCGCCACGAGGCTGCCAAGGACGGACCGGGTCTTGCCGGTCACGGGATGCCAGGCCTCGCCGTCGCTGATCTCCGGGGACCCGAGAATCCTGACCCGCATCGTGAGCATTCGGCGCGCCCCCTAGCCCGGGGGCCGGCCCCCGGCACGACGTGATGGCGAAAGCACTCGGCCCTGGTCCCGGGCCGACACACACAGTGACCAACCGCGGAAACCGAAGTCAAGGGGAGTTCTCCCCGTCACCACCCGCCCGCGGCCGCCTCGCCGCCGCATGCGTCCCGGAGAGGTCTCGGAGACCACGCCCCCGGTGAGTGCCATTCACCCGGATTATTCCCGTAATGTGAGGAATCGTCTCAGACAGGCGGTCCGGTCGGCTGACGCACTCCCGCGACGCGCGCGGGCGGGCCGCCAGGCAGCAACACGCTCACGAGAGGACTTCCATGAAGATCACGGTGTGGATCGTGTCGGTGATTCTGGCGCTGGCGTTCCTGCTCATCGGCGGCATGAAGGTCGCCGCCGCCCCGGCCGACCTGGAGGCGATGTCGCCCGGCGTACCGGTCGTCCTGCTCAAGATCGCGGGCTGGGCGGAGGTGCTGGGCGCGCTCGGCCTCGTCCTGCCGGCCGCCACCCGCATCCTGCCCGTGCTCACGCCGGTCGCGGCACTCGGTCTGGTGGTGACCATGGTCGGCGCGGCGGTCACCGACATCATCGTTCTCGGTGGCGCCGGGCTGCCGATGATCATCGCTCTCGGCGTGCCGGCCGCGTTCGTCGTCTGGGGGCGGCTCGGCCCGGCCCGGGTACTGCCCAGGGGTTCCGCCCGCGTGTCCGCCGAGGCGTGACCGGCCGGGTCCCGGCCGCGCACGTGGCCGGGACCCGCGTCAGCCCACCCCGCCGGTCGCGTCGATCGTTCCGGTGAGGAGCAGCACGGCCACCACGGCCGCGAGGGCGAAGCGGTAGTACACGAACGGCGCGAACGAGTAGCGCTTGACGATCTTGAGGAACGCCACGATCACGAAGTAGCCGACGACGCCCGCCACGATCGTCGCGATGATGGTCGCGTTCCAGCCCGGCGCGCCCTCGGGAATCGGTTCACCGACGGTCTTCAGCAACTGGTAGAACCCCGACCCGAACACGGCGGGCAGCGCCAGGAGGAACGAGTAGTCGGCGGCCGCGCCGCGCTTGAACCCCATGAACAGACCCGCGGCGATGGTGCCGCCGGAGCGTGAGACGCCCGGGACGAGCGCGAGGGACTGCGCGATCCCGTACGTGATGGCGCTGCGCGGCGTGAGCGTGTCGAGCTCACGCTCCTGGCGGGCCGTGCGGTCGGCCCACAGGATGACCGCACCGAAGACGGCCAGCATCGCCACGGTCAGCCACAGGTTGCGCAGGGTCGTCTCGATGTAGTCCTGGAACAGCAGGCCGAGCACCACGATCGGGATCGAGCCGAGGATGATGTACCAGCCCATCGCGGCGTCCGGGTCGCCGATGCTGATCCCGGGCCGCGCGTGCCGCACGCCCACCGAACCGGACATGGGCCCCAGGCCGAGCCGCAACCGCCAGTCGGAGCCGTTCGCTCCCGTCAGTGCGCGGAACCACGCGACGAGGATCTCGCCGATCTTCTTGCGGTAGTAGATGACGACGGCGGTCTCCGTGCCGAGCTGGGTGATCGCGGTGAACGCCGCTCCGGCGTCACCGGCGCCGATCAGCTCGCTCGTGATGCGCAGGTGCGCGCTCGAGGAGATCGGAAGGAACTCGGTCAGACCCTGGATGAGCCCCAGGAAGATGGCTTGCCACGACGTCACGGGCGGTAACCTTACCCGCTGCCAGGTAGCCTGCGAGCATGGAACACCGCAGGGTGGGGGCCTCCGGACTGCGCGTCTCCGAGCTGGGACTGGGGACGATGACCTGGGGCCGCGACACCGACGAGCTCGACGCCGCCGAACAGGCGCGCGACTTCCTCGACGCCGGAGGCACCCTGATCGACACCGCCGCCGCCTACGGCGAGGGCGAGGCCGAGAACGTCATCGGCACGCTCCTGTCCGGCAAGGTGGCGCGCGACGACGTCGTCCTGGCGACCAAGGCGGGAACCCGTCGTGACGCGTCGCGCGGAGCGCTCCTGGACTCCCTGGACGCCTCGCTGCGCCGGATGGGCACCGACCACGTCGACCTGTTCCTCGTGGCCTGTCCGGACGGAGCCACCCCGCTCGCGGAGACCTGCTCGGCACTGCGGCTGGCCGTGACGTCGGGCCGCGCCCGCTACGCCGGGCTGTGCAACCACCCGGGCTGGGCGACAGCCCGCGCCTCCTCGCTCCTGAGCGACGACATCGGCCTGCCCGCCCTCTCCCTCGAGTACTCCCTCGTGCAGCGCGGCGCGGAGCGCGAGGCGCTCCCGGCCGCCGGCGCGCTCGGCATGGGGCTGCTCGCCTGGTCGCCGTTGGGGCGCGGGGTCCTCACCGGCAAGTACCGGCACGGCATCCCCGCCGACTCGCGGGCGGCGTCGAACCATCTGGCCGGGTTCGTGGCCCCCTACCTGGAGGGTGAGGCGTCGTCGGTGGTCGACGCGGTCGGCATCGCCGCGGACGGACTCGGCCGCGCACCCGCCGAGGTCGCGCTGTCCTGGCTGCTGGAACGGGATCAGCTCGCGTCCGCGATCGTGGGGGCGCGCACCCCCGCGCAGCTCCGCACCAGCCTCGGAGCCACGGACCTGAGGCTCCCCGCGGAGGTGCTGTCCGCGCTCGACGACGTGTCGGCGCCGCCCGTCGGCTACCCGGAACGCTGGTAGCCGATGCCTCAGCGCGCGGGCCCGCCCGCCGGCGCCGCCGCGTCGTCGACGTCCGCGAGTTCGTCCTCGAAGTCGTAGTCGAGGTCGTCGTCCTCGTCCTCGTCGCCGCCGTCGTCGTCCTCGTCCTCGTCGTCGAGATCCTCGGCCAGGTAGAACGGAGTGACCTCGCCGAAACGCGTGGCCAGAGCGTCCTCGTACACCTCGTAGGCGTCGGCGAGCACGTCGTAGGCGTCGTCGACGGCGGGGTCGTCATCGCTCCGTCTCGTGGCGACCGCGTTGTAGTGGGCCTCGAGTGCGGCCACGAGGCGGTCGAGTGCGGCGCGCGGGTCAGCGGTCATGCATCGAACTCTACTGCCGCGCGCTGGCCTGCGGTATCGGTCAGCGGCATTCGATCGCCGGGTCGTGACCCGAATCCCTTGATCCTGTCAACGGATGGGCCACAATAGTCGGACGAATTGTCGTCTGTGACGGGGACGGTGACACATGGCGAGTGACGGCTCCACGTGGCGCAAGCACGGCCAGTACGAGTACCGGGTCGTGACCATCGACAGATCCACGAGCGTGCCCGACGCTCGCAAGCTCCTCACGGACGAGGCCGAGTACGGCCGCTGGGAGCTGGCCCGGACGCGGCTCTACCTGGGTGGCGAGCGCCGGGTGTGGCTGCGGCGCAAGATCATCCGGGTGCGGCCGACGCTGTGAGCACCCCACCTGAAGTCCTGTCCGACGACCTGACCCGGAGAACGCCCGCGGTGTGACCTGTGCCCCGGAACGGTGGCCGGGGTCCCGCCGCGTCACACCGAGCGTCTAGGCTGTGCGCGTGCATTCCTGGCCCTTCCCTCAGATCCCCGCGATCCCTGGCAGCTCCCACAAGATCCAGGTGCACGACACCTCGACCGGAGGTCTCGTCGAGGCCGCGCCCGGCGCCTCGGCGGGCCTGTACGTCTGCGGCATCACGCCGTACGACGCCACGCACATCGGCCACGCGAACACGTACGTGACCTTCGACCTGCTGGTCCGCGCCTGGCGCGACGCGGGCAAGGAGGTCACGTACGTGTCCAACGTGACCGACGTCGACGACCCGCTGCTGGAACGCGCCGCCGCCACCGGGGTGGACTGGAGAGATCTGGCGCGCGAGCAGGTGGCCCTGTTCGCCGAGGACATGACGGCGCTCGGCGTCGTCCCGCCGGACGTGTACAGCGGCGTCGTCGAGTCCGTCCCGGACGTCGCCGCCGCCGTGACCGCGATGCTGGAGACCGGTGCCGCCTACCGCGTCCCGCCGTCCGACGACGGTGTGACCGGCGACGACATCTACGCCGATCTGTCCACCGACGACGGCTTCGGCGCCGTGTCCCACCTCGACGCCGCCACGATGGGCGCCCTGTTCGCCGAGCGCGGCGGCGACCCGGACCGGCCCGGCAAGCGTGACCGGCTGGACCCGCTGCTGTGGCGCGCCGAGCGCCCGGGAGAGCCCGCCTGGGACGGCGGAACGCTGGGCCGCGGCCGCCCGGGCTGGCACATCGAGTGCGCGGTGATCGCCCGGGACGGGCTCGGTCTGGCCGGCACGGGCACGTTCGACATCCAGGGCGGGGGCGCCGACCTCGTGTTCCCGCACCACGAGATGTCGATCTCCCATCTGCGCGCGCTCGGTGTCCAGGCGGCCGGCGCGCACCTGCACGCGGCCCTGATCGCCTACCAGGGCGAGAAGATGAGCAAGTCGCGGGGGAACCTGGTCCTGGTCTCCAGGCTCCTGGCCGCGGGCGCCGACCCGATGGCGATCCGGCTCGCTCTGCTCGCCCACCACTACCGCACGGCCTGGGAATGGACCGACGCCGACCTGACCGCGGGCGCGGAGCGTCTCGAGCGGTGGCGCGCGGCGGTCTCGGGCAACGGCGGCCCGCCCGCCGACGAGACCCTGGCCTCCGTCCGCGCCGCCCTGGCACACGACCTGGACGCTCCGGCCGCGCTCGCCGCGGTGGACGCCTGGGCCGCCGACGCCCTGGACCCGGCCCGCGACGCGTCCGCCGACGAGGAGGGCGCCCCGGGCGTCCTCTCCCGCGCGGTCAACGCCCTCCTGGGCGTCCGCCTCTGACCGGCGCCACGGTGCCCGAGAACACCAGCACGGCCGACGCGGGCCGTAGGGCCGGCGCCGGCCGGAGGGTCCGCGCCGACCGGACGGCCGGGACGGGCCGGATCGGGGAGATCGACGGGCTGCGCGGGGTCGCGCTGACCCTGGTCGTGCTGTTCCACGTCTTCGGAGCGGGTCGGGTGTCCGGCGGCGTCGACGTGTTCCTGGTGATCACCGGGTTCCTCACGACACGCGCCGTGCTGCGCCGCGCGACGACCGGCCGGCTCACCGTGCCCGGCGCCTGGTCCCGTGACCTGGTCCGGCTCGCACCGACCGCGCTCGTCGTGCTCCTCGCCGTGGCCGGCGGCATGCTGGCGCTGCTGCCCCCGTGGCGGTGGGAGAACGTGCTGCGCGAGGTGGCGGCGTCGGCCACGAGCTGGGAGAACTGGCGACTCATCGATGCCGAGCTCGCCTACGGCGCGGCCGGCCCGGGCACGAGCCCGCTGCAGCACTTCTGGTCCCTCGCCGTCCAGGTCCAGTACCTCGCCGCGCTCCCGGTGGTCGCGCTCGGGTGCGTGATGCTCGCGGCACGGATCCGCCGCGTCCGGGGCCGCAGGATCACCCCCGAGCGCCTGTTCGGCGCGCTGCTGGGCGTGGTGACGGCCGGGTCGCTCGGGTACGCCGTCTGGCTCACCTCCGTCGCCCAGCCGGTCGCCTACCTCGACACGTCCGCCCGGATCTGGGAGATCGGCGCGGGCGGGCTGCTCGCGCTGGCCGTGGGCCGCGTGCGGCTGTCCCCCGCGCTGCGCGGCACGGCCGGGTGGGCGGGGCTGTCCGCCGTCGTCGGCTGCGGCTTCCTCCTCGACGGCGGACGGCTGTTCCCGGGCCCCGCCACCCTCCTCCCCGTGGTGGGCGCCCTGCTGGTCCTGCTCGCCGCCGACGCCGGCGAGCCGCGAACCGCCGGCACCGCGAGGCCGGGCGACTCCCGGCCCGGGCTGTTCACGCGCGTCCTGGGTGGCCCGCTCCCCCGCAGGCTGGCCACGATCTCGTACGCGCTGTACCTGTGGCACTGGCCGCTCCTGATCGCCTGGCTGGCCTTCACCGGCCGGTCCCGCGCGGGCGTGCTCGACGGCGCGGCCGTGGTGAGCGTGTCGGTGCTGCTCGCCTGGGCGACCGTGCGCTGGGTGGCACGACCGGTCGAACGGCGGACCGCGCGGCCCGTGGCCGATGCGGGCAGGAGCCGGCCGCGCCGCCGGCTCCCGGTCCGGACCGCCGCGCTGCTGGGCACGGCGTCGCTCGTGCTCGCGGGTGGCGCGTGGGCGAGCGCCGACGGCCTGGAGCGCGGACGCGGCGCCGCGCTCGCCGCGCTGACCGAGCCGTCGGCCGCCCATCCCGGGGCGGCCGTCCTCCGTACCGGCTGGTCCCAGGACGCCGGGCGCGCGGACGTGCCGTTCCGGCCGTCCACGGCGATCGGGGGCAGCGACGGACGCCACCTCACCGACTGCGCGAACGGGGACAGGACGAGCAGCGAGGTGGTCACCTGCGTCATCGCCGCCCCCGAGGCGGGCGAGCCGACCCGGCGCGTCTACCTGGTCGGGGGATCCCACACCCAGCACTGGGAGGACGCCTGGGTCCAGGTGGCCGACGACGCCGGCTGGGAGCTGACGGCCATGATCAAGCACGGCTGCCGGCTCACGGTCGGGCAGGAGGCCTCCCACCGCTTCTGCGTGGAGTGGTCCGCCGACGCGCTCGCGCGGGTGATCGCCGAGCGGCCGGACGTCGTCGTGGTGGAGAGCACGAAGACCTCCACCGAGGGCACCGACGTCGTCGTCCCCGAGCAGGCGGCGGCCTGGGAGGCGGTCACGGACGCGGGGATCCAGGTGGTCGGCGTGCGGGACACGCCGCGCTTCACCGAACGCGTCCCCTCCTGCCTGTGGAGCCACCAGCACCTGCCGCGGGACGAGGCGGTGGCGGCGTGCTCGGTGCCCCGCGAGGACCTGTTCGGGACCGGGTTCCCCGCCGTGTCGCCGGGCGCCGGGTCTGCCGTTCCCGGCACCGCGACGCCCGGGCCTGCCACGCCCGGCATCGTGCACCTCGACCTCACGGACGCGATCTGCGGGCCGGACACGTGTGACGTGGTGGTGGGCAACGTGCTGGTCTACCGCGACCACGACCATCTGACCGGCACGTACGCCGAGACGCTCGGCCCCGACCTGGACGCCGCGGTCCGCACGGCCGCGCCGTGGTTGTTCGAGTAGCGCCCCACCCGGACGGGGCGCCGGACCGCACGGCGCCGGCTCAGATCGATCCGGCGCCGCCCGGGTCCTTGCCGTCCTTGCCGCCACCGTCACGGCGGCGCAGGTAGCGCTCGAACTCCCGCGCGATCGCGTCGCCGGACGCCTCGGGCAGCTCGGCGGTGTCCTTCGCCTCCTCGAGCTGGGCGACGTACTCGGAGATCTCCGAGTCCTCGCTGGCGAGCTCGTCGACGCCCTGCTGCCAGGCGGCGGCGTCGTCCGGCAGGTCGCCCATGTCGATGGACTCGCCGAGCAGTTCCTCGATGCGCGTGAGGATCGCGAGCGCCGCCTTGGGCGAGGGCGGGTTCGCGACGTAGTGCGGCACCGCGGCCCACAGGGAGACGGACTGCAGGCCGCGCTCGGCGGCCTCGTGCTGCATCACGCCGACGATGCCGGTCGGGCCCGTGTAGGTGTTGGCCTCGATGTCGAGCACCGCCTGCACGCCGACGCTGTCCGAGGTCGCCGTCATCGGGATCGGCCGCGTGTGCGGCACGTCCGCCAGCAGCGCGCCGAGCGTCACGAACGACTCGACGCCCAGGTCCCCGGCCAGGTCGAGCAGCTCGGCGCAGTACTTGCGCCAGCGCATCGACGGTTCGATGCCGTGCACCAGCACGACCGTGCGCTCGGGCAGGCGGGCCACCCAGACGGAGGTCGTCGGCCAGGTGATGTACTGCTTGCCGTCGTCGTCGAACGCGACGGTGGGCCGGTTCACCTGGAAGTCGTGATACTCGTCCGGGTCCAGCTCGGCCACCTTCTCCGCGCCCCACACCTCGCACAGGTGGGTGAGCGCGCTGGTCGCCGCGCCCCCGGCGTCGTTCCAGCCTTCGAAGGCAGCCAGGAGCACGGTTCTGCGGACCGTGCGGGGGGTCGGGGCCTGGTCGTTCGGCTCGGACTGGGCGTCGGTCATCCTCCCACCCTATGGGGTACGCCTGCCGGTCCGGGGTGCGTTCGCCCGTGGCGTGGCGCGGTGTGTCCGGGGCACGGTGTGTCGGGGCGCGTCTGGAATTTCCGCGCACGTCTGCCGTTGGAATCAGCATGCACGAGCTAGAGGGTGAATATGTTCCGAGCACCGCCGGGTGGGTGCGTGACCAGGTGGAGGCGTTCGAGGCGTCGGGTGGCGCCGAGGCGAACACGCTGCGGGGCGGTGGTGACCCGATCGTCGTGATCACCAACCGCGGCGCGAAGACCGGCAAGATCCGCAAGACGCCTCTGATGCGCGTCGAGAAGGACGGCGTGTACCTGGCCGTCGGGTCGCGCGGCGGCGCGCAGAAGAACCCGGTCTGGGTGTACAACTTCCGCGCCAACCCGCGGGTCGAGCTCCAGGACGGGCCGGTGCGGAAGGCGTACGTGGCGCGCGAGCTGTCGGGTGACGAGCGGGCCGAGTGGTGGGAGTACGCGGTGGCCACCTGGTCGACGTACGGCGAGTACCAGAAGAGGACGGACCGGCAGATCCCGTTGTTCCTCCTGGAGCCGGAGGACTGAGCCCCGCCGTGCCGCCGCCGCCCGTCAGCAGGTCGTCAGGAGGCGGTCCAGCACGCGGGTGCCGAACTTGAGGGCGTCGGTCGGCACGCGCTCGTCGACGCCGTGGAACATGCCGGCGAAGTCGAGGTCGGCGGGCAGCCGCAGCGGGGCGAACCCGTAGCCGGTGATGCCGAGGCGGGACATCCACTTGTTGTCCGTGCCGCCCGACAGCGTGTACGGCAGCACGGTCGCGCCCGGGTCCTCGGCGGCGATGGCGTCGACCATCGCGTCCACGAGGGATCCGGTGAACGGCACCTCGAGGGACACGTCCTGGTGGATCGGCTCGACCCGGACGCCGGGTCCGGCCAGTTCCTTGAGGGTCTCGATGCCCTCGGCCTCGTGGCCCGGCAGAAGCCGCACGTCGACCGCCGCCGACGCCGAGCCCGGGATGACGTTCGCCTTGTACCCGGCGTCCAGCTGGGTGGGGTTGGAGGTGTTGCGCACGGTGGCGCCCACGAACTTGGCGGCCGGGCCGAGCGCGGCGACCAGGTCGTCCACCATGCCCGGGTCCTCGGCGAAGCGGGCGGCGTCGTAAGGCAGGCCGGTCAGGTCGGCGACACCGCTCAGCAGCGCGTCCACCGTGGGCGTGGGCGTGTAGGGCCACGCGTACCTGCCGATGCGGGCGACGGCCTCGGCGAGCGCCGTGACCGCGTTGTCGTGGTTGACCTGGGAGCCGTGGCCGGCGCGGCCGTCGGCGAGCAGCCGCATCCAGGACAGGCTCTTCTCGGCGGTCTGCAGCAGGTAGGCGCGGTGGCCGCCGACGTCCACGGAGAACCCGCCGACCTCGCTGACCGCCTCGGTGGCGCCCTCGAAGAGGTCGGCGTGCTCGGCGGTCATGTAGCCGGCGCCGAGCCGGCCGCCGTTCTCCTCGTCGGCGAAGAAGGCGACGACGACGTCGCGGGCGGGCTTGCGGCCCTCGCGCACCATCTGCCGCACGACGGACAGGATCATGGCGTCCATGTCCTTCATGTCGACGGCGCCGCGGCCCCAGATGAGCCCGTCGGTCTCCTCGGCGGCGAAGGGGTCCACGCTCCAGTCTCCGGCGGCCGCGGGCACGACGTCGAGGTGGCCGTGCAGCACGAGCGCGGGCCGCGACCGGTCGGCTCCTTCCAGCCGCACGACGACGGACGCCCGGCCCGGTTCGGACTCGAAGATCTCCGGCACCAGGCCGACCTCCGTCAGCAGCTCCATGACGTACTCGGCGGCGGCCCGCTCCCCCGGCCCTTCGCCGGTGCCGTAGTTCGAGGTGTCGAACCGGATGAGGTCGCGGCAGATGCCGACCACCTCGTCCTCGGCGGCGGGGACGGAAAGGGCGGGGGAAGCGGGTCGCGCAGTCTCGGTCACGTCCGACACGGTACCCGCTCCGTCCACGCCCCCCGGTGTGGACGGAGCGGGCCCACCGAAGGCTCCCTCAGAAGCCCGCGGTGATCCTGGTGAACTCCAGGTCGGCCTGGGCGATGCCGCTGCAGTTGCTGGTGACACCGCCGCCCGGGCACGGGCGGTCCCGGTTGACGGACCAGTAGGCGAATCGTCCGACGCCCTGTGCGCGCGCCCAGTCGCGGATCGCCGTCCACTGCGCGGGTGTGGTGGTCTCGCCCTGGTCGGAGAGCCCGTTCATGCCGGAGATCCCGACGTGGGCGTACGCCTCGGCCTCGGACCAGCCGTGCGCTGCCATGAGCTGGTTCTTCAGGCCCTGCGCGGCGCTGATCGTGTCGGCGCGCATGTCCCCGCCACCGAAGTTGAACGGCATGATCGTGTAGTTGTCGATCGGCGTCCCGAACTCGGCGGCCCGGTTGATCAGGCGCGTCCCCCACCAGGTGGGGCCGTTCACGCCGGTACCGAACGTGACCACGATCTTCGTGTCCGGGTTGTTCTGCCTGACGATCGCCAGCCCGCGCAGGATGCGGTCCTGGACCACCTCGTTCTCGAACTCGTCGGAGTTCTCGATGTCGAAGTCGACGACGTGGGGGTGGTGCGCGTCGATCACGCGTTGCACGGCGCCGGCGAATGCCTCCGGTGTCGCGCAGTTCGGGCCGAGCTTGTTCCCGGACCAGCCGCCGAACGAGATCTGCACCTGTCCGCCGGCGGCCTTGATCGCGTCGATGGTCTGCTCGTCGACGCCGCCCGTCAGCGGGCGCTGACCGTCCCACGCGGGGTTGCAGCCGCCCGAGGAGAGCATGAACGCCATGGTGAACCCGCGCACGCCGGTCTGGTTCATGACGTCGACCGGGTTCTGCGGGTTGCCCCAGCCGAGGTACAGGTAGGGCGCTCCGGCCATGCGACCCGGCTGCGGGTCTCCGCCTCCGCCGGTCGGCAGTGTCCACTGCTGGTTGGCGCCGCCGTGGCAGTCCCAGATGACCAGCGGTGTGCGGTCGGCGCTGTTCCAGCCGTCGACGTCGAGGCACTTGCCCAGTGCGCGCAGCGTGCCGTCCGCGTGGTGGGTCCACTGCTGGGCGGCGTTGCCGTTGCAGCCGACGATCTGCACCCTGGTGCCGTTCGCCGGGTCCGCCCAGGCGACGTCGAGGCACTTGCCGAGCGCGCGGATCGTTCCGTCGGCGCGGACGTCCCAGGTCTGGGCCGCCGTGCCGTTGCACGTGTACAGCTGCACCGGGGTACCGTCGGCGCTGTTTCCGTCCGCGACGTCGACGCACTTGTCGGCGTAGCCGACGACGGCACCGGTGGCAGCCTGAGCCGGCACGATCCCGCCCAGCCCTGCGACGGCGACAAGAGCGACGAACAACGAGGTGATGGCGGCACTCGTGCGCCGCCGGAGCCGTGTGCGCATGGTCTTCTCCAACCATCCAACGAGTTAGTAAGGAGACCGTACGACCGGCGGTCCGGCGGCGCATCAGTACTTTCCCGTACCTGCCGGTCCAGGTCGCTTCATCGTCCTGGCCGCGGGTCCCGTGACCCTCTGGCCGGGGCCGTCGGCGTCGGGCCGTCGGGCCGTCGGGCCTTCGGCGTCGGCGTCGGCGTCGGGGCCGGGGCCGGCGTCGGGGCCGCGGCGCGGGTGCCGGAGGCCCTTCAGCCGTCGAGGCCGAGGCGCTCCAGCAGCGGGGCGATCCGCGGATCGCGGCCGCGGAGCTCCCGGAACGACCGGGACGGGTCCTGGGAGCCGCCGCGCGCCAGGAGCCGCCGGAACGCCTCCCCGTTCTCGCGCGTCAGCCCGCCGTTCTCGGCGTACCACTCGACGGTGTCCGCGTCCAGCACCTGGGACCAGATGTACGAGTAGTACGCGGCCGAGTAGCCGCCGCCGAAGACGTGGTTGAAGTAGGTGGTGCGGTAGCGCGGCGGAACAGGCTCGAAGTCCACGCCCGCCGCGGCGAGAGCGGCCCGCTCGAAGCCGGCGACGTCGTCCGGTGCCGCGGGCACGCCCTCCGGGGTGAGCTGGTGCCACGCCTGGTCCAGCAGCGCGGCGCCGAGGTACTCCGTGGTGGAGAAGCCCTCGCCGTACTGCCGGGAGGCGAGCATCGTGTCGACCCACTCGCGCGGCATGGGCTCACCGGTCTCGTGGTGCACGGCGAAGTGGCCGAGGATCTCGGGGTCCCACGCCCACATCTCGTTGACCTGCGAGGGGTACTCGACGAAGTCGCGCGGCACGTTCGTGCCCGACTGCGACGGGTAGCGCACGTCGGACAGCAGTCCGTGCAGCGCGTGCCCGAACTCGTGGAACATCGTGGTGACCTCGTCCCAGGAGAGCAGCGTGGGCTCGCCGTCGGGCGCGCGGACGATGTTGAGGTTGTTCACCACGACAGCCCTCTGGCCCAGGAGGCGGTTCTGGTCCACCAGGTTGTTCATCCACGCGCCGCCGCGCTTGGACTCGCGGGTGAACCAGTCGGCGACGAACAGTCCCAGCCCCTGGCCCGGCTCCCCCGGCTCCGGCTGGTCGAACACCTCGAAGACGCGCACGTCCGGGTGGTAGCCGGTCAGATCGTCGCGCTCCGTGAACGACAGGCCGAACAGCAGGTTCGCGGCGCGGAACACGCCGTCGCGCGCGACACGCTCCAGCTCCAGGTACGGGCGCAGCAGCGCGTCGTCGAGGGCGAAGCGGTCCTTGCGCACGGCCTCCGCGTAGTAGGACCAGTCGGCGGCCGCGACGCTCGCGCCCGCGAGCGCCTCCAGGTCGGCGTGCTCGGCCCGGGCGTTCGCGACGGCGGGCGGGGCGAGGCGGGCGAGCATGTCGTCCACGGCCCGGGTGGTGCCCGCGGTGGCGTCCTCGGCGACGTAGGCGGCGTGGTGCTCGTAGCCCAGCAGCCGGGCGCGCTCGGCACGCAGGCGGACCATCTCCAGCAGGGTGGCGCGGGTGTCGTGCTCGGAACCGTCGCGCCCGCGGTTCTCGGAGGCGGCCTGGACGCGGGCGCGCACGTCGGGGCGGGCGAGGGAGGCCAGGACGTGCTGGTGGCTGAAGAGCTGCATCTCCAGCAGCCAGCCCTCGCTGCCGCGGGACTCGGCGGCCGCCCGCGCACCCGCGCGTGCGGCGTCGGACAGTCCGTCGAGCTCGGCCTCGTCGGTGACGAGGACACTCGCGGCGTTGGCGCCGGCCAGGAGCTTGCGGCCGAACTCGGCCTGGAGCGTCGTGAGCCGGGCGTTGAGGTCGCGGAGGGTGTCCTGGTCGGCGTCGGACAGTTCGATGCCGGAGCGGCGGATGCGGGCCAGGAGCTTCTCGAGGAGGTAGGCGGTGTCGGGTTCGAGCGTGAGCGTCCCGGCGTCGGCCTGGTCCTGGAGCGCTCGCGCCCGCTCGTAGAGGCGTGCGTCCATGTAGACGGCGTCCTCGTGCGCGGCGAGCTGGGGGGCGAGGCGGGCCTCGATCTCCTCGAGGCCGGGCGTGGCGTCCGCGGCCAGCTGGTTCCAGAAGACTCGCAGTGCCCGGCCGAGGAGGCCGCCGGACCGTTCGAGCGCGTCGAGGGTGTTCTCCACGCTCGGCGGGGCGGGGTTCGTGACGATGTCCTCGACCTCGGCCCGCTGGGCGGCCATGCCGGCCACGATCGCGGGCTCGTGGTGCTCCTCCCGGATCGCCGTGTAGTCGGGCAGCTCGTAGGGGAGCGTGGAGGGTACGGCGTGCGGGTTCGCGGGATCGAGAGCGGCCGCGGTGGCGGCGTCGGGGATCGTCATGGCGCCATTCTCGCCCAGCCGCGCCCTGACGAGGCGGGCTTCCCCCGGAGGAGCCGCCCGGTCCGTCGGTGGTCGGTCCCTGGAACGTGGTCGGCCCCCCAGCCGGCAGGCGGTCGCCGGCCGGGCAGGCGGTCGCCGGCCGCAGCCACCCGGGCCCCTAAGGTGGAGCCGTGGATCCGTCACAGCTCGTCGGCGTCTGGGAGTTCCGCCGCGAGGTGCGCGACCGTCTCGACGACACGGAGTACGCCGCCGACGGGACGGCCACGTTCACTCCGGAGGGCGACGGCCGGATCCGCTGGGCCGAGGAGGGCACGCTGCGCTGGGCGGACCGGAGCACGCCGGTGAGCCGCACGCTGTTCCTGGTGCGCGGCTCGGCGGCGCCCGAGGCGTCGGACGACGAGACATCGTCGGACGGCTCGGCACCGCAGGACGACGACGCGGCGATGGTCGCCCCCGCCCCGGCGGTGCCGGTGACCAGATCGGCGAGCACGGGACCCGGCCGCGACCACGTCCCCGGGGACGACGACGCGACCGGGGCCGCGGCGGGCGACTGGCGGGTGACCTTCGAGGACGGCCGGGACTTCCACCCCTGGACGGCGCTGCCGGTCGAGCACGCGTGCGGGCGTGATCTCTACGAGGGCAGGGTCACGCCCGGCTCCAGGACGCCGAACGCACGTCCCGACGCCGGTGCCGCAGGACCAGTGACCGGCCCCGCACGCCCCGCGAACGATCCCGCACGCCTCGCGACCGGCAGAACGTCCACGGCCGACGGCGACCCGCTCTCCGGCACGCCCACCTGGTCGATCCGCTGGCGGGTCACCGGGCCCGCCAAGGACTACACGATGGTCACCCGCTACTCGCGCCGCGGATAGCACGGCGGCACCCGGTCGGCGACCATCACCCCCGGGAGCTCCGCTCCTGGGTCATCCCGCCCAGGCGACGTAGCCGTCGGGACGGACCAGTACGGTGGTGCGCTCGCCGTCGGCGCGCCGGACCTGGACGGCGTCGGCCGCCCACCGCGCGTACTGGCTGCCGGGCGGCGGGTCGGCCGGGACCGCGCCCACCCCGCCGTCCGCGGCTCCCCGGACGACGACGAAGCCGCCGGACCGCAGCGCCTCGTAGAGGCGCGTCACACCCCCAGATTCCTCCGGGAAGAGCGGAATGTCCGGAGCTCGGAGACCCACGAGACGGTGCGCGCCGCGCGGACGCCGGTACGAGATCCCGATGCCGGAGATCATGCCCATCGCGCGGCGCCGGGCCGGAGGGAGGTTCCCGACGACCCCCACGACGAGCACACCCAGCGCACGCGCGACGAAGCCCTTCCCGCGTGCGGCCCGGACCAGGGCACCACTCGCGCGCAGCACCATCGTGCCGACCGGGTGCCGCTCGGCCTCGTAGGAGTCGAGGAGCACCTCGGCGGCGGCGCCGCTCACGGTGCCCGACACGACCTGAGCGAGCTTCCAGGACAGGTTCGCCGCGTCCTGCAGGCCGGTGTTCATGCCCTGACCGCCGGCGGGCGAGTGCACGTGGGCGGCGTCGCCGGCGACGAAGACGCGGCCCACCCGGTAGTGGGGCGCCTGCCGCTCGTCCGAGTGGAAGCGAGACGTCCAGCGGGCGTCGATCATGCCGAAGTCGGTGGCGAACGCCGCGCGCATGGTCTCGCGCACCTCGTCGAGGTCGAGCGGGGTGTCCTCGGGCACGTCGCGGCCGTACCGCCAGCCGATGACACGGTGGTAGCCGTCGCCGAACGGGGCGATGAAGCAGAAGGACTCGTTGCGCACGGCGACCGTGAGAACGTCCGACGGCGGTTCCGCGAGCCGTACGTCCGCCAGGACCATGGACCTGATGACGGCCCGGCCGGGGAACGGCAGCCCGATGGCGTCACGGACCGCGGAGTGGTGGCCGTCGCATCCCACGACGTAGCGGGCCCGCAGCGTCCGGTCGCCGTCCGGCCCGGTGACGCGCAGGCTGACGCCGTCGGCGTCCTGGTCGAGGCCCTCGAGCTCGCTGTCGTAGGTGAACCTGACGCCCTCGGCCTCCGCACGCTCGAGGAGGACCCGCTCCACCTCGTACTGCGGGACCGCCACCACCTGCGGGAACCGGCTCGGCAGGACACCGAGGTCCAGCGCGAAACGGTTCAGCAGCCGCAGGTTCCGGATCACCTGTCCCCCGGCGATGATCGGCTCGGCGATCTCGCGCGCGTCCAGTTGTTCCAGGGCCCGTGCGTGCACGGCGAAGGCCCGCGACAGGTTGCTGATCTGCCGGGACCGCCGCTCCACGAGGGTGGTGCGCACCCCGGCGGCGGCCAGATCCCCGGCCAGCAGGAGACCGGTAGGTCCCGCGCCGACGACGACGACGTCCGTATCGGTGGTCATGACGCCATCGTGCCTGGTTCAGGAAAGCGACGAAAGCGAGAGGGGCCCGCGTCAGCCGGCCGAGAGGAGCGAGCCCAACCCGGCGACGCCCACCATCGCCACGCCGAAGATCAGCCAGAGGAGCAGACCGCCGGCGACCATGGCCACGTTCAGCCAGCCCAGGATCAACCCGGCGGTCGCCGCGCCCGCGTTGTTGGCCTTCCCCTCACGGACCGCCTTCATGCCGGCGTGCCCGGTCACGATGGCGACGACCCCGAGCACCAGGGGACACACCACCCACGAGAGGATCCCGGTCACCAGGGACCAGAGGCCGAGCTCGTTCTGCGGCATCGGCATGACATAGCCGTACTGCGGCCCGCCGTACGGCACCGGGGGCGGGGCCGCGGGCGGAGGACCGGGAGGCATACCCTGCGCCGCGCCGGGCGGACCCTGGTACGGCTGGGAGATCGGACCGGTCCGACCGTACGGCGCGGGCCGGTGCCCGCTCCCCGGATGGTCGTCCGGTGCCGGCGACAGGTCACCCGGAGGTGGCATCGACATGCGGCGCGGTCCTCGCGTCAGTACGAGTAGTCCGTGGAGGACTCGAAGCCCCCGCTGACGCCGATGAAGATGACGATGACGTAGAAGGCGATGACGAGAATGCTGATCACCGTGCCGATCCAGCCGGTGATGATGCCCGCGAGGCCCATGCCGTCGTTGTCGGCCTCGCCGTTGCGGACGGCCTGGCGCGCCTTGTTGCCGACGATGATCGCCGGGATACCGGCGAGGAACCCGCACATCACGATGCTGATGATGCCGAGCACGAGTGCCCATACGCCCAGGTCGTTCTTGGGGAACGGCTGCCCGCCGTACTGCGCGGGGTAGCCGGGAGCCGCCGGGTACGGCGTGGCGCCGGGCTGCTGCTGGTACGGCGACTGCTGGTACGGCGATGCCGGCGGCGGGGTCTGCCCCGGCTGCTCGTAGGGCGATGCCGGCTGCTGCGGTGCCTGCCCGGGCTCGTACGGCGACGGCGGCTGCTGCCCGCTCCCCGACGGGTCGTACGGAGACGGCTGGTCGCCGGGGGTGTTCGTCGACATGGTGGCAGTGTCCTCTTTCAGAATCAGAAGTACCTATGTGAAGCAGTCTGAACCCTACCGAACCGGATCCGATGCGGAGGAAGTTTCCGCGCCCTGCCTGGACCCCGGAGGCGACTCAGCCTGCTGAGGTGTCCCCGTCAGTAGTCGGAGTCCAGGGACGGCCAAGCTGTCGGATCGTTGAGGAATTCCCGGAAGGCCGGGTCGTTCATCGCCGCGCCGAAGGCGACGACGAAGATGATGATCCCGACCACCGAGAGGATGAGCGACGCCCAGCCCAGGATGATGCCGGCGAGGCCCAGACCGCCGTTGTCGGCCAGGCCTTCCCGCGTGGCGCGACGCGACATGTGGCCGGTGACGATCGCGGCGATGCTCGCGATGATCGGGCAGAGGAACCAGCTCAGGATGCCCAGTACCAGCGACCACACGCCCAGGCTGTTCTTCGGGTACGGCTGGCCGGGGTACTGCATACCCGGCGCCGGGTGCGCGGACGGCGGGACGCCGCCGGATGCGTACGACGCCGGCTGCTGCTGCGGCTGGCCGGACTGCGGCGCCCCCGACGGAGGCATGGGTGCCCGCGGCTGGTGGGTGGCGCCTCCGGGCTGTTCCGGGGGCGGGCCGCCCGGCTGCCCCGGCGGCGGGCCCGGCTCGTTCCCGCCCGACGGCGGGTCGTACGGGTTCTGTGCTCCCGGCTCGTTGGTCGACATGCGCGACCACCTCTCGCTCGCAGTGTTCCGGCACTACGACCCTAGTCACGAGGAGGGCTGTCCGCCCGACGTACCGCCGGGCGTGTCCGCGTCCCCCCGTCCGGGGCCGCTTCCGCGTCACCCCTGTCGCCGCCAGGTCTCGACCTCGTGGATCAGCCGGAACCCGAGCCGCTCGTCAACGCGGCGCGCCACCGCTTTGTCCGCGTACATCCCGGGTGTCACCATGCCGTGCCGGGCGAGCCCGGACCTCGCCCCGAGGCGGTCGTGACCGGTGCGCTCGGCACCACCACGACCGCCGTCGGACAGGGTCGTCACCGGGAGGCTGCGACCGGTTCAGTCGTGGCACCCTCGCGAGGCTCGGGCACGGCGTCCACGCCGGCCTCCTTGCGCTGCTCGGGCGTGATCGGCGCGGGCGCGTCGGTCAGCGGGTCGTAGCCGCCGCCGGACTTCGGGAACGCGATGACGTCCCGGATCGACGGGACACCGGCCAGCAGACCGGCGATGCGGTCCCAGCCGAACGCGATGCCGCCGTGCGGAGGGGCGCCGAACTTGAACGCCTCCAGCAGGAAGCCGAACTTCTCCTGCGCCTCCTCGGGGCCGATACCCATGACGTCGAACACGCGCTCCTGCACGTCCCGGCGGTGGATACGGATCGACCCGCCGCCGATCTCGTTGCCGTTGCACACGATGTCGTACGCGTAGGCGAGCGCGCTGCCCGGGTCCTGCTCGAACCGGTCCTGCCACTCGGGCTTGGGTGACGTGAACGCGTGGTGCACGGCGGTCCAGGCGGAGTGGCCGACGTCGATGTCGTCGTCCTCGCCCGCCGGCTTGAACAGCGGCGCGTCCACGACCCACACGAAGGACCAGGCGTTCTCGTCGAGCTCGCCCGTCTTCTTCGCGATCTCCAGGCGGGCAGCTCCCAGCAGGGCGCGGGAGGCGGCCGTCTTGCCCGCGGCGAAGAACACGGCGTCGCCCGGCTCCGCGCCGGTGACCTTCGCGAGGTGCTCGCGCTCCGTGTCCGACAGGTTCTTCGCGACGGGGCCGCCGAGCTCGCCCTCGTCGCTGAACGTCACGTAGGCCAGCCCCTTGGCGCCACGCTGCTTGGCCCACTCCTGCCACGCGTCGAACTGGCGGCGCGGCTGGCTCGCCCCGCCCTTCATGACGACGGCGCCCACGTACTCGGCCTGGAACACCCGGAACGGCGTGGCCCGGAAGTAGTCCGTGAGCTCCGTGATCGGGTTGCCGAACCGCAGGTCAGGCTTGTCCGTGCCGTAGAGGCGCATCGCCTCGGCGTAGGTGATGCGCTCGACCGGGCGCGGCACCTCGACGTCGATCAGCTTCCAGATCTCCGCGAGGAGCTCCTCGGTCAGGGCGATCACGTCGTCCTGGTCCACGAAGCTCATCTCGACGTCGAGCTGCGTGAACTCCGGCTGCCGGTCGGCGCGGAAGTCCTCGTCGCGGTAGCACCGGGCGATCTGGTAGTACCGCTCCAGCCCGCCGACCATCAGGAGCTGCTTGAACAGCTGCGGCGACTGCGGCAGCGCGTACCAGGAGCCCGGGGCGAGGCGCGCCGGGACCAGGAAGTCACGCGCGCCCTCCGGCGTCGAGCGCGTCAGGGTCGGCGTCTCGACCTCGGTGAAGTCGTGCGCCTCCAGCACGCGGCGGGCGGCCCGGCTGAGCTGGGAGCGCAGCTTCAGGGCGTGCGCCTGCGCCGGACGGCGCATGTCGAGGTAGCGGTGCTTGAGCCGCGCCTCCTCACCGATCTGCTCGGTGTCCGCGATCGCCGTCGAGACCTGGAACGGCAGCGGGGCCGACTCGTTGAGCGTGACGACATCGCTCGCGATGACCTCGATCTCGCCGGTGGCGAGGTTCGGGTTCGTGTTGCCCTCGGGCCGCTGCGCGACCTCGCCGGTCACCTGCAGCACGTACTCCGACCGCAACGGGTGCGCGATCTCCTCGTCGCGGATGACGACCTGGGCGATGCCGGACGCGTCCCGCAGGTCGATGAAGGCCACTCCCCCGTGATCACGACGGCGATCGACCCAGCCCGTGAGGGTGACGGTCGATCCGATGTGTTCGGCTCGCAGTGAGCCGGCCGTGTGGGTGCGGAGCACGGAGGAAGTCCTTTCGTACGGCAGATGTGGTGTCGCCGCGCCAGGGATGAACCGTGGGCGACGACGATTGGGCGTACGTGCGGTACGCGATGGCGAGTCTAGTCGCTGCGGCGGACACGGAGCCCTCCGTTTTCCCCAGGCGCGCCGATGCCCGGGCACCGCACTTCCGGCGCCGTCGCCGCGCCGGTCGGACGGCAACGCCCACGGCGTACCCTGCATTCATGCCTCGCACCATCGCCACGAACACCAAGGTCACCCGTGACGAACTCCTCGAGGTGCTGCGCAGCCGGCACAACGGCGTTCTTGTCACCACCCGCGCCGACGGCCGCCCGCAACTCTCCCCCGTGACGTTCGGGGTCGACGGCGAGGGACGCGTGGTCGTGTCCACCTACCCCGACCGCGCCAAGGCCGCGAACCTGCGGCGGCGTCCCGAGGCGTCCTTCCTCGCGCTCGGCGACGACTTCGGCGACGCCTGGGTCCAGGTGGACGGCACCGCCGAGGTGCTGGACATCCCCGACTCGGTGGAGCCGCTCGTCGAGTACTACCGCGTCGCCGCCGGCAAGGAGCACCCCGACTGGGACGAGTACCGCGAGGCCATGGTCACGCAGGGCAAGTCCCTGATCCGCCTCACGATCGACCGCTGGGGCCCGGTCGCCACGGGAGGATTCCCGGCCCGCCTGGCGAACGGCTGACACAGCGGCCGGCTGCCACGACAGGAGACCGGGAGGCGCAGCACCCTTCCGCCATCAAACGCATCCACATCCAACGCCTCGGCTTCCATATGGCATCCACTCCCAGTAGAATAGATGCCATGTCCACCATCCAGAGGCGACGCATTCATCTCACCGAGACGCCCCGCCTGGCCGAGATCATCGAGCGGAACTCGATTCCCGGAGAGCCGCGCGCCGCGACGGTCGCACGCCTGGTCGAGCGAGCCGACGCGATCCTCGGACAGGACGCGGACTTCGTGGTCTTCCCTGGCCGCCCCCTGACCGACGAGCAGGTCCAGGACCTTCTCGAGGAGGAGGACAACGACCGGATCGCCGAGGCTTTCCGTGACTGACTCCACCTATCTGCCCGACGTCAACGTCTTGTTCGCAGCCCACGTCACAGGGCATCCACACCACGATGTCGCGCTGTCCTGGCTACGCCTGACCAGCCGCTACGCCACCTGCGGTACGACCGAGCACGGAATGATCCGGCTCCTGTCCAATCCGGCAGCGAACCCCGATGTCACCACCGCCCAGGCGATGACCGCGCTCACGGCGCTGCGGAGCCGACGCCAGCACACTTTCTGGCGGGACGACACGAGCCTGGCCGAGCCGCTCGTCGACACCACCCGCATGGTCGGTCACAAGCAAGTCACGGACTTCCATCTGCTCAACCTCGCGGCCCACTACAACGGCGTCCTCGTCACGCTCGACGGAAAGCTGGAGCGCGCCCTCAGCCCGGCCGACCGGAAGCACATCCTGACGCTACAGCCCTGACTCCGATCGTGAGAGACAGCGCCCATCCCGTACCGGCCGACCCGTAGGAGACCGCAGTGGATCTGTACGCCGACGTCGCCGCCCAGTACACCGAGTTCGCCGAGTACGCCGCCGCCTCGGCCTCCCCCTGCTTCGAGCAGTGGGGACACGCGGTGGCCGCCGACGAGGAGGTCCTGGCCTGGATCGCGGCCCTGCCCGGCATCAAGAAGCAGCCCAACCTCGTGTTCGCGGCCGCGCGGTTCCACGGCGTCGAGGCACCCGGTCCGTACGAGGCGCTGCGGTCGGCACTGCTGGACGACGACGGCACGATCCGCGCCACGATCCTGGAGCGCTCCACGCAGACCAACGAAGCCGGCCGGCTCGCGGCGCTCACCCCGGTCTTCGCCCGGCTCGCCATCGAGGCCGGGCGCAGACCGCTGGCCCTGGTCGAGGCGGGCGCCAGCGCCGGACTGTGCCTCTACCCGGACCGGTGGGGGTACGACTGGACCGCGACCCGCACGCGGACGACGCGGCCCGCGGTGCCCACGCGGCCCGCCTTCCTCGGCCCCGAACCGAGGCTGTCGTGCCCGGTCACGGGCGACCTCGCGCTGCCGACCGCGCTGCCCGAGATCACCTGGCGCGGCGGCCTCGACCTGAACCCGCTGGACGTGCGCGACAAGGATCAGATGACCTGGCTGGAGGTCCTCGTCTGGCCGGAGCACGACGACCGCCGCGACCGCCTGCGCCACGCGATCGAGATCGCCCGGGCGGACCCGCCGCACCTGGAGCAGGGCGACATCCTCGCGGACCTGCCGCTCCTGGTCGCCGACGCGTCCCGGCACGGCGAGGTCGTGGTGTTCCACAGCGCCGTCGCCGCCTACCTCCCGCCCGACGACCGCGCACGCTTCGACACGATGATGCGCCGCCTGGTCGCCGACGGCGCCTGCCGCTGGGTGAGCAACGAGGGCCTGAACGTCATCCCGAGCGTGCTCGACGGCGCACCCGAACCGCCGGACACGAAGACCCTCGTGCTGGCGGTGGACGGCCGTGCGGTCGCCTGGACGCACCCGCACGGCCGCTCGATGCGGTGGTTCGGCTGACGGCGTCCGCGGGGCCGGGTCAACCGGTGACGGTGAACCTGGCCGCGAGCTGGTCCTCGGGCCGTGACGAACGGCCGGCGCGCAGCTCGAAGTCGCCGGGCTCGACCACCCGCTTCCCCGCGGCGTCCACGATCGTGCAGTCCCCCGCCGCGATCTCCAGCTCAACGACCCGCTCCTCCCCCGGCGCCACGGTCACCTGACGGAACGTCTTGAGCTCCTGGTCCGCCCAGCTCGCCGAGGTCACCAAGTCGCTCACGTACACCTGGACGGTCTCCAGGGCCGGTCGCGAGCCGGTGTTCCGGAGCGTCACCGCGGCACGCACCACGCCGTCGGGCGACACCCGGGGCTCGGCCACGCGCAGCGCGTCGTACTCGATCGTGGTGTAGCTGAGCCCCTCGCCGAACGCGTACGCGGGCCGCTGCGTGAGGTCCGCGTACCGGTCCCCGTGCTGGCCCCGCACCTGGTTGTAGTACGTGGGCTGCTGCCCCACGTGCCGGGCGAACGAGATGGGCAGCCGACCGGACGGCTCGATCCGGCCCAGCAGGAGTTCCGCGAGCGCCTGCCCGCCCCGCATGCCGGGGTTCGCGGCCCAGACCAGCGCGGCGGCGTCGTCCACGGCCGGCGGCAGCACCTGTGGCTTGGACGCCAGGAGGACGACGATCAGTGGTGTGCCGGTCGCGGCGACCGCCTCCAGCAGGGCGTTCTGCCCCCCGAGCAGTTCGAGGGTGGCGGTGGACCGGCCCTCGCCGACGAGCTCGATGCGGTCGCCCACCACGGCCACCACGTAGTCGGCGTCGCGCGCGGCGGTGACCGCCTCCGCGAGCTGCGCCTCGTCCACGGGTGCGGACGTGACGACCGCCGGCCGCGGTTGGCCGTCGGGGAACGTGTCGCCCTCGGGGTCCGGGGTGAGTTCGAGGATCTCGGCGCCCCGCGCGTAGGTGACCTCCCAGTTCTCGGGCGTCTCCGACCGGAGCCCGTCCAGTACCGTGCTGATGAGGTGGCGCGGGTGTCCGTCGGGGATCCAGCCGGCCTGCCCGGAGTTGCCGGCCCAGTCGCCGAGCTGGGCCTGGGCGTCGTCGGCGAGGGGGCCGACGACGGCGATCCGGCGCGCGGGAGCGATTCCACCGGCAGGCGTCGCTGTCGCGAGCGGCAGGGTGCCGTCGTTGCGCAGCAGCACCAGGGACCGGCGGGCGATCTCCAGGTTGAGCTCGGTGTGCGCGGGGGCGCCGACCACGGCCTCGATGCGCTCGGGCGCGGGCCTGCGCCGGTCCTCGAAGAGGCCCAGCTCGAACTTGAGGGTGAGGATGCGCCGCACGGCGTCGTCCAGGTCGGCGGGCTCCAGGCGGCCCTCCTCGAGGGCGGCGAGCGCCCCCTCGAAGAACCCGGGCGTGGTCATCACCATGTCGTTCCCGGCGCGGACCGCGGCGGCCGCCGCGGCGGTGAGGTCGGGCTGCACCTTCTGCTCCCAGACCATGCGGCCCACGTTGTCCCAGTCGGTGACGAGGGTGCCGGTGTAGCCCCACTCGCCGCGCAGCACGTCGGACAGCAGCCAGTCGTTCACGGTGATGGGGACGCCGTCGATGGTCTGGTAGCCCAGCATGAACGTGCGGCAGCCCTCGCGGGCGACGCGCTCGAACGGGGGCAGATGCCAGGCGCGCAGCTTGCGCGGGGACAGGTCCGCCTCGGACGCGTCACGGCCGCCCTGGGTCTCGGAGTATCCGGCGAAGTGCTTGGCGGCGGCGAGGATCGCCGTCGGGTCGGTCAGCCCGTCGCCCTGATAGCCGCGCACCGCGGCCGACGCGAGCTCGCCGATCAGGTGGGGGTCCTCGCCGAACGTCTCGTTCACGCGCCCCCAGCGCAGGTCGCGCGCGATGCACAGCACCGGGGAGAACGTCCAGTGGATGCCGGTGGCGCTGACCTCGACGGCCGTCACCCGCGCCACCCGTTCGACGAGCGCGGGGTCCCAGGTGGCGGCCATGCCGAGCTGGGTGGGAAAGATGGTGGCGCCCTCGAAGAAGGAGTGGCCGTGGATGCAGTCCTCGGCCACCAGCAGCGGGATCCGGAGCCGGGTGCGGTCGGTCAGCTCGTGGGCGGCCCGGATCCGTTCGGGTGAGGCGTGCAGGATGGAGCCTGCCTGTCGCCGCAGCACGTGGTCGTCGAGGTCGTCCCGCGCGTCGAGCTGCAGCATCTGCCCGACCTTCTCCTCGGGCGTCATGCGGGCGATCAGGTCCTCGACCCGGTCGGCGACGGTCAGGGCGGTGTCGAGATAGGGCAGGTCGATGACGCTGGTCACGCAGGACTCCTCTTCGTTCGCTTCTTCTGCGGGCGCTTCCTGGACCGGGCGCGTTCGCCCGCCGAGCGGAGGCGGGGGTTGACGTACTCGTCGATGCCGAAGCTGATCAGGCTCAGCGCCGCGCCGAGCAGCGCGATCGCGAGGCCCGCGGGCACGTACCACCACCAGAAGTCGGGGAACGCGCCGTTCTGCTGGGCCCAGTACAGGATCGTTCCCCAGTTCAGGTTGGTGATCGGGATGACGCCGATGAACGCGAGCGTGGTCAGGCCCAGCACCGCGGCGGTCACCGTGCCGACGAAGCTCGACGCGATCACGGCGGTGAGGTTGGGCAGCATCTCCACGGTGATGATCCGCCACAGCGGCTCCCCGTTGGCGCGGGCCGCCTGCACGAAGTCGCGGCTCCGCAGCGACATCGTCTGCGCGCGGAGCACGCGCGCACCCCACGCCCAGCCGGTGATCGCCAGCACGGCGGCCACCAGGAACAGGCTCGGGTCGTCGTACTGGGAGGCGACGATGATCATCAGCGGCAGCGCGGGCAGCACGAGGAACACGTTGGACAGCGCGGACAGCGACTCGCCGCGCCAGCCGCCGAGGAACCCGGCGCTGACGCCGACGATCACCGCGACCACCGTGGCCAGCACGCCGGCGGTCAGCCCCACGAGCAGCACGCCGCGGGTCCCGTAGGCGATCTGGCTGAAGATGTCCTCGCCCAGATGGGTGGTGCCGAGCCAGTGCACGGCGGACGGCGGCTGCTTGAGCGCCGTGTAGTCCTTCTCCAGCGGGCCGTACGGGGCGACGACGTCGGCCAGCGCGGCGAGCAGCGCGAACAGGCCGAGGACGACGAGGCCCGTGACGGACTTGCGGTTGGTCAGCATGTCAGGACTCCCCCTGCCGGGTACGCGGGTCGAGCACGGCGTAGGCGACGTCGGCCAGGAGATTGGCGACGAGCACCGTCAAGGTGATCACCAGGAACAGGCCCTGCATCAGCGGGTAGTCCTTGGCCGTGGTGGCGTCGAGCAGCAGCTTGCCCACGCCGGGGTAGGAGAACACGAGTTCCATGACGAGCGTGCCGCCCACGATGAAGCCGAGCGCGAGCGCGAAGCTCGACAGCTGCGGCAGCACGGCGTTGCGGGCCGCGTAGGCGAACACGACGCGGCGCCGGCTCAGGCCCTTGGCCTGCGCGACGGTCACGTAGTCCTCGTCGAGGACGGTGATCATCATGTTCCGCATGCCGAGCACCCACCCGCCGAGCGAGGCGAGCACGACGGTGAGCGCCGGCAGGGTGCCGTGCACGACGACGTCGCCGATGAACTCCAGGCTCAGGCTGGGCGACGTGCCCTTGGAATAGGCGTGCGACGCCGGGAACCAGCCCAGCCCCGTGGCGAAGACGGCGATGGCGATCAGGCCCATCCAGAAGTACGGGACGGCGGAGAAGAACGTCGCCACGGGCACGATCACGTCGCCGCGACCGCCGCGGAACCAGCCGACGAGGGTTCCCAGGGTGGTGCCGAGCAGGAAGCTCAGCACGGTCGCGATGCCGACGAGGCCGACCGTCCACGGCAAGGCGACACCGATCACCTCGGTGACGGGGGCGAGGCCGTGGGAGAAGGACCGGCCCAGGTCGCCGCTGAACAGCAGCACCCAGTAGTCGGCGTACTGCTGGGCGAGCGACTTGTCGCTGTCCAGCCCGAACAGGGTGCGCAGGGCGTCGGCCGCCTCGGGGCTGATGCGGCCCTGGTTCTTCTGCAGGTAGGCGCTCACCGGGTCGCCCTTGAGCATGCGGGGCAGGAAGAAGTTGATCGTGATCGCGGCCCAGGCGGTGAACAGGTAGAAGGCCGCGCGGCGCAGGAGGAGTCTCATGAGCGGCTCCCGGTGGTCTCGGGTCGGCGCCCGCCGCCGAAGTGCCGCTCCGGGTCGGGCGAGGCGTCCCGGAGCGCGCGCGTGTACTCGTGCCGCGGGTGCAGGATGACGTCGTCGGCCGGGCCGCGCTCCACCACTCGTCCGTGGTGCAGCACGACGATCTCGTCGCTGAAGTGGCGGGCGGTGGCCAGGTCGTGGGTGATGTACAGGACGCCGAGCCCGTCTGCCTCCTGGAGTTCGGCCAGCAGGTTGAGGACGCCGAGCCGGATCGACACGTCCAGCATCGAGACCGGCTCGTCGGCCACGAGCAGCGCCGGGCGGGACGCGAGCGCCCGCGCGATGGCGATGCGCTGGCGCTGCCCGCCGGACAGCTCGTGCGGCCGGCGGGAGGCGAGGTCCGGGTCGAGCCGGACACGGTCCAGGAGGCGCTCCACCTCGGTGTCGACCTGGTCACGCGGCACCACGCGGTCCAGCAGCAGGGGCCGCGCGATGTGGTGGTGCACCGTGTGGTACGGGTTCAGCGAGGCGAACGGGTCCTGGAACACCATCCGCACCTGCTGGCGGTAGGAGCGCAGGGCCTTGCCGCGGCGCGGGACCGGCGCACCGTCCAGGAGCACCTGGCCCGACGTCTCCCGCTCCAGCTGCGTGATGATCCTCGCGATCGTGGACTTGCCGCTGCCGCTCTGACCGACGAGCGCGACCGTCCGGCCGGACGTGATCGACAGGTCGACCGCGTCCAGGGCGAGCATGTGACCGGCACCGCGCACGCGGTACCGCTTGGTCAGCCCGGCCAGTTCGAGGGTGGTCATACCGTCACCCCCTTCCGGACGAAGTCTCCGCGCTCGCCCGTCAGGCTCGGGAAGGAGGCCAGCAGGCGCTTCGTGTACTCGTGCTGCGGGTGGTGGTAGAGGTCCGCCGCGGCGGCGATCTCCACGATCCGTCCGGCGCGCATGACCGCGATGCGGTCGCTGATCTCCAGCAGGAGCGGCAGGTCGTGCGTGATGAACACGACGGAGAACCCGAGCTCCTCGCGCAGCCGCGAGATCTCCTGCAGGATCTCCCGCTGCACCAGCACGTCCAGCGCCGTCGTCGGCTCGTCCATCACCAGCAGGCGTGGCCGCAGGGCCAGCGCCATCGCGATCATGACGCGCTGGCGCATACCCCCGGACAGCTCGTGCGGGTAGGACCGCCGCCGGGTCGCGCCGACGCCCACCATGTCCAGCAGCGCGCCGCACGCCGCGGTGCGCTCGGCGCGACGCATGGCGGGCCGGTGCCTCGTGAACACGTCGGCGAGCTGCTCTCCCACGCTCAGCACGGGGTTGAGCGAGTTCATGGCGCCCTGGAACACCATGGCGATCTGGTCCCAGCGCAGCCGGTCCATCCCGGCGGGCGCCAGGGTGGTGAGGTCGACGTCGGCGCCGTCGACAGAGCCCGGCACGCCGTGCAGCACCACCTGGCCGCCCGTGATCCGGGCGGGGGGTTTCAGGAGCCGCTGCACGGCGTACGCGAGGGTGGACTTGCCGCAGCCGGACTCCCCCGCGAGGCCGAGCACCTCGCCCCGGCCGACGGTGAGGGAGACGTCGCGCACTGCCTCGACCGGCGGGTCGACGTCGTAGGTCACGCTGAGCCCGGACACGCTCAGCACGGGATCACGGTTCACGCACAAACTCCTGTCTGCGTCCGCGGCTCCCTGGCGTCGTGGACGGTGTGCTGCGGTGACAGTCGTCGTCACGGCAGCATCGCGCCCGCGGCGCCAGGGCCGGGATCATGGTGAGGGTCAGCCCTTGGCCTCGAGCGAGGTCAGGACGAGCACGGCCGAGGGCTGCGTCGGGTCGGGGCTGGTGTAGGGGTCGTCCTCACCGGGCCAGCCGACGTAGCTGCGCGTGTTGTACTCGCCGATGAACGGGCGGTTGCCGACCGGCATGATCGGGACCTCCTCGACGAAGACCTCCTGGACCACCGCGAGCGCCTCGGCGCGGGCAGAGTCGTCCGTGGCGGTCAGGTAGGCGTCGAGCGCGTCGGTCGCCTCCGGGCTGTCGAAGCGGCCGAAGTTGTAGTCCGCGGCCTCACCGACCGGCTTCAGCCAGCGGCCGTCCATCGCGTCGCTGTACAGGTCGTAGGGCGTGGCACCCGTGTCGGTCCAGTGCAGGATCGCCTGGAAGTCGCCCTCGGTCTTGGCCGCCCACCAGGAGTCGGCGTCGGGGGTGTCGAGCGTCGTGGTGGCGCCGAGCTCCTGCGCGGCGTCGGAGATCAGGCTGATGCCCGTGACGTAGTCGCTCCAGCCCTGCGGGACGCTGAGCTCGAACTCGACCGGCTCGCCGTCGGGGTCCACGAGGTCGTCCCCGACGCCCGTGTAGCCGGCGTCCTCGAGGACGGCCTTCGCACCGTCGACGTCGACCTCGTACGTCTGGCCGACGTACGAGGAGGCCACGAACTCGTCGCCGGCCGGGCTCGGGAGGCCGGTCACGGACGTCAGCGGCGTGACGCCGCCCTCGCGGGCGATCTCGGCGTGCTTGTCGCGGTCGATCACCATGTTCATCGCCTGGCGGAAGGCGACGTCGTCGAACGGCTTCTCGGTGGTGTTGACGAACATGGCGTCGATGCCGAGGCCGGTGGCGGCCCAGTAGACGTTGTCCGGGTCCTTGTCGACGTACGCCGACTGCACGTTCGGGATGAAGGCCTGCGCCCAGTCCGCCTCGCCGCCCGCCAGGGCCGTGGTCAGGGCGGTGTTGTCGTTGTAGGAGACGTAGTAGAGCGTCGGCACGGCGAGCTCGCCGCCCCAGTAGTCGTCCCGGGCCGAGAGCTCGACGGACTGCGTGGTGAACTCGGTCAGCGTGTAGGGGCCGGTGCCGACCGGCTCCGGGTTCTCGTAGGTGGCCGGGTCCTCGACCGCCGCCCAGACGTGCTCGGGGACGATGTGCCGGTGCAGCACCTTGTCCTGCTTGGCGTACATCGAGCCGGTGAACGTGATCGTCACCTGGTCGCCCTCGGTGGCGACCTTCTCGATGCCGAGCGCGGCGGTGTCCAGCTCAGGCTTGTCCTGGAGCAGGCCGAACGTGAACGCGATGTCTTCGGCGCCGAACTCCTCGCCGTCGTTCCACGTCACGCCCTCGCGCGCGGTGACGGTGACCGCGCTGTAGTCCTCGTTCCACTCCAGCTCGGACGCGAGCCACGGCGTGACGTCGTCCGACGGGTTCACCATGTTGACGAACGCGAGCGGCTCGAGGACCGCGTTGACGTAACCGAGCGTGAGCGCCGAGGAGTCGCCCACCCAGGGGTTGTTGGACTCGGTGGTGATCGCGCCGTCGGGCTTCGCGATCGTGAGCGAGCCGTCGCCGGGGGCGACGGACTCGTCGTCGCCGCCGGCGCCGCCCGCGCAAGCAGTGAGCAGGAGCGTTGCGGCCAGGGTCGCGGCTGCTACCGCGACGGGGCGTGAGGCACTGCGCCTCGCACGGGACGTCGTTGTCACCTTGGTACTCCTCGTCATCGAGTTGCTGTCGGGAAGAACTTACTACTCGGTAAGTAACTTTGTGAATCGCCGCGGTGTCACGGTGTTGTCACGATGCCCGGCGGTACGCACCGCTTACACTCGACGCACCACGACGACGCAGCACAGACGTAGGACAAAGGTGTGAACGACCCGCGATGAACTCCACGACGCGCCAGCCCCGACGCTCACGGCCGGAGACCCTCGCCCGGCGCGAGCGGATCCTCGAAGCGGCCATGACCACCTTCGGCGCGCGCGGATACAACAAGGGACCGCTGACGGAGATCGCGGACCAGGTCGGCATGACGCACGCCGGCGTGCTGCACCACTTCGGGTCGAAGGACCAGCTCCTGCTCGAGGTACTGCGGTACCGCGACGAGACCGACGTGAAGGACCTGGAAGGGCAGCACATCCCCGGCGGGATCGACCTGTTCCGGCACCTCGTGCGGACCGCTCTGCTCAACGCCCGGCGCGCCGGGCTCGTGCAGGCCTACGTCGTGCTCTCGGCCGAGTCCGTCACCGAGGGGCACCCGGCCCGGGACTGGTTCGTGGAGCGGTATCGCACGCTGCGCCGCGAGGTCGGCGAGGCGTTCCGCACGGTCTGCGCCGAGCGCGGCATCGACGAGCCCGCCACCGTGGACCGGGCCGCCGCCTCGATCCTCGCGGTGATGGACGGGCTCCAGGTGCAGTGGCTCCTGGACCCGGACCAGGTCGACCTCGCCGAGTCGAGCGCCTTCGCGATCGAGGCGATCGTCGCCCAGGTGCTGGACCCGCGCGAAGCGCTCTGAGGGCGCGACCGTGGAGGCCGCCGGGCCGTCGGCCGACTGCCGCCACCACGGGTCGCCACTCCGGCGCCCCTCGGTGTCGGACCGCTCAGCACCCTCTCAGAAGAGGGCGCCCTGGCCGCTGACCCCACCGGGTGCCGGGTCGCTCCCGGGAGACCCGATCGACGCCGGCATCGACCCCTCGGGGTACGCGCCCTCGTCGTCCCGGGCCACCTCGGGCGAGGTCCGGCGGGGAGTGCCACTCTCCGGCGGACCGCCGGCGACACCGTCGCCGCCACGGGGCCCGTCGCCGTCGACGGTCCCGCCCTGGCCGCCGTCGAACCGGAGCGCGGCCCGGCCGAGACCGCGCTCGGCGAGGAGCGGCTCGGCCCGCGACCACAGCCAGTCCTGGTAGCGACGGTCGATGTACGCGCGGTCGCCGAAGACGCGGCGATAACCCGCCGCGTGCTGGGGGAACTCACGCCGCAACCAGTCCAGGTACCACTCCCGGGCACCCGGGCGCAGGTGCAGGGGGAGCACCGTCGCACCGGTGGCACCGGCCTCGGCCACGGCGTCGAGAAGGCGGGCGAGATGATCCCGGGAGTCGGTGAGCCAGGGCAGTACCGGCGCCACCATGACCCCGCACGGCAGGCCCGCGTCGCGGATAGCCCGGATCAGGGCCAGCCGGGCACGCGGTGTCGGCGTACCGGGTTCGACCCGCTGCTGGAGCTCCTCGTCCGCGAAGGCGAGGGAGACGCCCAGCCCGACCTCGACACGCTCCGCCGCCTCCGTGAGCAGTGGCAGGTCGCGGCGCAGCAGGGTGCCCTTGGTGAGGATCGAGAACGGCGTACCGGAGCCCGCCAGTGCCGCGATGATCCCGGGCATCAGGCGGTACCGCCCCTCCGCGCGCTGGTACGGGTCCGTGTTGGTGCCGAGGGCGACCGGCTCCCGATTCCAGGAGGGTCTGGCCAGCTCCGCCCGCAACACCTCGTCCACGTTGACCTTGACCACCACCTGGGAGTCGAAATCGGCGCCGGCATCGAGGTCGAGGAACTCGTGGGTGCCGCGCGCGTAGCAGTTGTGGCTGATCACACCGTTGGCGACGAAGTCGCCGGTCCCGGTGGTGATGTCGATCATGCCGGTCTCGTGGCCCAGATCCTCGACGGACACCACGGCCTGGCCGGGAGAGGTACGCACGAGGCGGCCGACGACGTCGACGGGGCGAGGACCGGTGTGCGGCGATCCCGCCCGCGCACCACCGGATCCGATACCCACGAGCCCGTCGCCCGGGCGCAGCACGAGCCGCGGAGAACGTGCCGCTCCCGGGCCGGGCGGTGCGTGGCCGGATGACACGTCGCCGGACGCTGCGCGGCCGATCGGTGTCGGACGGGGCTGCGCACCGTCAGCCGGCGCGCTCGCCACGTACCGCCAGCCGTCACCGGTCAGGAATCGGTGGTCGCCGCTGGCGACGAGCGTGGTGCCGTCGGCCGTCGTCACGCGATACGCGCGCTTGACCGTGCGCCACGCGTCGCGGACATCCGTCTCGACCAGCACGCGGCGACCGCCGTCGGGCAACGTGCCGATGACCCGGTCCCCCGGGACCAGCTCGCCGATGGCCCGCCACGTGCCGTCGCCGAGCAGCACGGGCGTCGCCGGATCCAAGCAGTAGGTGCAGGCGTGACTGCAGCCCCGGTAGGGGTTCACGGTCCAGCGGAACGGCATCCGGGACGCGGCCGGAACCTTCGACAGCGCGCTTCTCGCGACGACCTCGTGGAACGTGACGCCGTCGAACTCGGGACTGCGGACGCTGCGGACCAGCCCGGCCGTGCGCAGCGCGGGCAGCTCGAGGCCCGGCAGCGCGCCGTCGTCCGTGGTGAGTTCCTGACTTGCCCATCGCACGCAGAGATTCGAACACATGTTCTGCTTGTTCGCAACTCTTCGACCGTGATCTGCGCGTTGGGGTGCGTGATGGAACGGCGACTCGGTGCGGGCCCCGTCGGGTCCCGCACCGAGTCGCTCTTCCTCCCAGCGGTATTTGCTCGTCCGCGGAGGGCTCCTCTACTTCCCTGACCCGCCCCCGGGCACCACACGCGGGTGCAGGTCCTCAGCCGGGGGCTGCCACGTCTTCGCGTCGGCGTCGACCTGATCGCCTGAGCGGATGTCCTTGACCGAGCCCGCGAGGCCGGCCCCGGTGGCGGCAGGCACCCCGCCGGCGTCGTCCGCTCCCTGCCCGGGCTCGCCCGGGAACCAGACGAACGGGATACCACGGCGGTCCGCGTACTTGATCTGCTTGCCGAACTTCGCGGCCGCAGGGGCCACCTCGCACGGGATGCCACGCTCGCGCAGCACACCGGCGACGGCGTCGGACAGCGGCCGCGTCTCCTCCGCCGTGACGGCGACGAGCACCGCCGTCGGCACGCTGCGGGTCGCGGTGACGAGCTCCCCGGACAGCAACCGGGACACCAGCCTGCTGACGCCGATCGACAGGCCGACTCCCGGGTAGGTGTTCTTCCCGTCCGACGCCAGCGTGTCGTACCGGCCGCCGGAGCACACCGACCCGAGCTGCTCGTGCCCCACCAGCACCGTCTCGTAGACGGAGCCGGTGTAGTAGTCCAGGCCCCGGGCGATCTTCAGGTCCGCCACGACGACGCCGGGCGCTCTCCGGCCCGCGGCCACGACGAGCGTCTCCAGCTCGGCGAGCCCGGTGGTCAGGAGTTCCGTCACCGCGCCGTAGGACTCGGCGAGCATGCGCACGTCCGCGATCACGGACGCGTCGGACCCGCTGATCCCCGCGAGCGCCAGGCACGCCTTGGCCTGGTCCTCACTCGCGCCGCACTCGTCGACGAGGAGCGCGGCGACCTGCTCGGGGCCGATCTTGTCGAGCTTGTCGATCTGCCGCAGCACGCCCTCGACGTCGGACAGGCCGATGCCGCGGTAGAACCCCTCGGCGACCTTGCGGTTGTTGACGAGGATGCGTACCGGCGGCAGACCGATCTCGCGCAGGGCGCCGAACGCCTCGGCCATGACGAGAGGGACCTCGACCTCGTAGTGATACGGGAGTTCCCCGGCGCCGACGACGTCGATGTCGGCCTGCGTGAACTCGCGGAACCTGCCGTCCTGAGGGCGTTCGCCGCGCCACACCCGCTGGATCTGGTACCGCTTGAACGGGAAGGTGAGCCTGCCGGCGTTCTCCAGCACGTATCGCGCGAACGGCACGGTGAGATCGAAGTGGAGGCCGAGCTGTTTGTCGCCCCGTTCCTTCTGTTCCGCCTCGTCGAGTTCCTGGAGACGTGAGAGCACGTAGACCTCCTTGGAGGTCTCCCCCTTGCGCAGCAACTGGTCGAGCGGTTCGACTGCCCGGGTCTCGATCCCGGCGAACCCGTGCAGCTCGAAGGTGCGACGCAGCACGTCGAGCACGTGCTGCTCGACGATGCGGCCTTGCGGGAGCCATTCGGGGAATCCGGAGAGAGGTGCGATACGGGCCATGCGTCAGATCCTGCCACGGCTGCCGGACACCGGGCCCGGGTTTTCCACAAGGCAGCGCCGGTCACCGGGCGGACAGGCGCAGTTCACCCGTGTCCGGCGCGGCCCAGGCAGAATGTCCTGGCCTGCGATGCCTACACTGTCCCCGCACGGACTGCAACGGCCTACGGTCCCACGGCGGCCTGTCCGCCGCGGAACCCGTGCCCCGGACGAGCAGCGAGCGGAGAGGAGCCCGGCGACGGTGTCGACCAGCAAGCAGCGTCAACGCGCCCAGCAGGCCAGGAAGCAGCAGGTGAGGCAGGAGCAGCGCCAGGCCGCCCGGAGGGCACGCCGGCGGCGCCTCACGGCCCTGGTCGCGGGCCTGGCGGCGCTCGCCCTGGTGGCCACCTTCGTGGTCGCCGCGCTGGTGAGCACGAGCCCGGGCGAGGCGGCCACCGAGGGCGAGCAGTGCGAGCCCGGCACCACCGACGCCCGCGAGGGCCACGAGCTGCCCGGCCCCGAGGTCGCCGAGAACCGCTCCTGGACCGTCACGCTGCACGCGTGCGCCACCGGTGCCGCCCAGGACATCACGCTCGAGCTGGACGGCGCGGCGGCGCCCCAGGCCGTGGCGAGCTTCGTCACGCTCGCCGAGGACGGCTACTTCGACGGCACCGGCTGTCACCGGCTCACCACCGCCGGGATCTTCGTGCTGCAGTGCGGCGATCCGACCTTCACCGGCATGGGCGGCCCGGGCTACGAGTTCGGGCCGGTGGAGAACGCACCGGAGAACGGCCTCTACCCGGCCGGAACCGTCGCGATGGCCCGTGCCGGAAGCCCTGACTCCATGGGCTCCCAGTTCTTCCTCGTGTACGAGGATTCCGAGATCCCGTCGGAGGACGGATATACGGTCTTCGGAGAGATCACATCCGGCCTGGACGTCGTCCAGGCAGTCGCGGACGAGGGCGTGGCCGGTCAGGCCACGGACGGCGAACCCGCCGGCCCCGTCACCATCGAAGGAGTTGAGACCCAGTGAGCGAGAGCACCGAGCAGGGAAGCGGACCCGTCGAGGACGTGTCCGCCACCGAGCCCGTGGCCGAAACTCCCGAGACACCCGCGGCCGAGGAGATCTCGACCTCGGAGCCGGCGCCCGAGGCGGCAGGTGCGGCGGAAACGACGGCGGAACCGGGTCCCGCGACAACGGCAGCCGACGAAGCCGGCACGGCCGACGAGCCGGCGGCCACGGCCTCCGACGAACCCACGACGCAACCGGACCCCGGGGCCACGGCCACCGAGGAGCCCGCAGCAGCGCCGGAGCCCGAACCGAAGCCCGAGGCCACCACTTCCGACGAGCCCGCAGCGGCACCGGCGCCCGCGGCGGCGCCCGAGGCCACGGCCTCCGACGAGCCGGCCCAGCAGGAGGCGGAACCGACCGAGCAGGCCGAGTCCGGTTCCCAGCGCGGCGAGTCCACGACAGAGTCCGCCGAGAGAACGGCGTCCACCGAGCCGGAAACCGCGGCCGAGCCGCCCGAGCCGGAGAGCGCGACGACCGAACCGGAGAACGCCGGAACGAAGGAAACGCCTGAAGGCGACACGGCGGAGACGCCGGCCGAGCCCGCGCCGAAGCCCGACGTGCCGAAGCCGTCGGCGATCCCGTCGCCCGCGGCGCTGGCCAGGCCGCGCCCGCCGAAGCCCGGGGCCCCGGGCCAGGCCGCTCCGGCCGCACGCCCCGCCGGGGCCGCCGCGCAGTCCGCGCCCGCCGCGCCGGCACCCGTCGTCCCGGTGATCGACGACGCCGCCGCGACCGCCGAGGCCGAGAAGCACGGTCGTGTCGCGGAGGACGGCACCGTCTACGTGGTCGAGAAGTCCGGTGAGCGTGCCGTCGGGCAGTTCCCGGGAGTCGGCACGTCCGAGGCGCTCAGCCTCTACGTGCGGCGCTACCTCGATCTCGTCGCCAAGGTGTCGCTGTTCGAGACGCGTCTGGACAGCGCGGACCTGTCGGTCAAGGAGATCGACCAGACCCTCGCCAAGCTGGCGGAGGAGACCGCCGAGCCGGCCGCCGTCGGCGACCTGGAGGGCCTGCGTGCCCGGGTGGAGGGTCTGAAGGGCCGTGCGGCCGAGCGCCGGGCCGCTCTGGAGACCGAGCGTGCCGCCGCGAAGGCGGAGGCCGTCAAGGCGCGTGAGGCCATCGTCGAGGCTGCCGAGAAGATCGCCGGCACGGATCCGGCCAAGATGCAGTGGCGCCCCGCCGGGGAGGAACTGCGCGCGCTCCTGGACCGCTGGAAGGCGGCCCAGCGCGGCGGCCCGCGGATCGACCGCGGCACGGAGGAGTCGCTCTGGAAGCGGTTCAGCCACGCCCGCACCGCGTTCGACCGCGAGCGCCGGCACTTCTTCGCGGACCTGGAGCAGCGGAACAAGGAGGCCAAGGCCGCCAAGGAACTGCTGGTCTCGGAGGCCGAGGCGCTGTCGGACAGCACCGACTGGGGCTACACGGCGGGGGCGTACCGCGACCTCATGGCCCGCTGGAAGGCGGCGGGGCGGGCGTCCCGCAAGGACGACGACGCGCTGTGGGCTCGGTTCCGCGCGGCGCAGGACAGGTTCTTCCAGGCCAGGGACGCCGCCAACGCGGCGATCGACGCCGAGTACGGGGAGAACCTCAAGGTGAAGGAGGAACTGCTCGTCGAGGCGGAGAAGCTGGTCCCGATCAAGGACCTCACGTCCGCCAAGCGGGCGCTGCGCGGCATCCAGGACCGCTGGGACGAGGCCGGCAAGGTGCCGCGCCGTGACATCCAGCGGGTCGAGAACCGGATGCGCGCGGTGGAGAACGCGGTCCGCGACGCGGAGCAGGACCAGTGGCGTCGCAGCAACCCCGAGACGAAGGCCCGGGCCGAGGGAGCGGCGGCGCAGCTCGAGTCCGCGATCGCCGATCTGGAGTCCGACCTCGAGGCCGCCCGCGCCAAGGGCGACGCCCGCAAGATCTCGGAGCTGGAGTCGTCGCTGGCCGCGCGGAGGTCCTGGTTGGAGCAGGTCGTCCGGGCCGCCGAGGACAGCACCGCCTGATCCGTCCGCGCGCGCCGGCTCGGGCCGGCCCGCAACCGTGAGACACGGCCCCGGCACCCTGTGGACAGCGGGTGCCGGGGCCGTACCGTCCTAGGCTGGAGCGGTGCGACTCGCCCAGCTCCTCGACCCGCGACCCGCACCCGTGCCGACCGTGGTGACCCCGGCGCGCGTGGGTGGCCCGGCGGCGTGGCAGGACCTGGTACGGCGCGGCGCGCTCACGGCCCTGCGTGATGCGCCCCTGGACACCGCTGGTGCGACGGCGGTCCCGGCGGGTACGCGGGTGACCCCCGCGCACCGGGCGCTGGCACTGGTCGTGGCGTCGGGCGGGGTCTTCCCGGCGCGGGCCGTGCTGGCGGGTACGGCGGCGGCGTGGGTGCACACGGGACTGCGCGACGGGATGCCCGCCCCTCGCCTGGCCGCCGACGTGGGCCCGCCGGAGCTGGCCCACGACGCCCGGGTGCGCCGTCCGGACGTCCCCGCGGGCACGATCGTGCGCTGCGCCCCGGGCCTGGTGCGGGACACGATCACGCTCGGCGGCGTTCCCGTCACGACGCCCGCGCGCACGGCCGCGGACATCGCCTGCCGCGTCCCGTTCGAGCACGCCGTGCCGGTCCTGATCGCGTTCGCGGCGGGGAACGCCGATCTCGCCCCGGTGGACCTGCATCTCGTGGAGCGCGCACTGGAGGCGCGCCGCCGCGTCGTCGGCCGGCCGGCTGCTCGCCGCGCGCTCGCCGCGGCACGATCGCACGGGGCGGCTCCGGGGCCGGCGGCGCGCCGGGGCGGGGCCTGACCGCAAGGCGGTGCGGCCTTCGCCTCCGCCCTCGCCCTCGCCCTCGCCCTCACCCTCGCCCTCGCCCTCGCCCAACAGGCTGTGACATGGCCGCAGGGTCTGACGGAAGTGTCGCCTCGCTCCGGCTCTCAGCGCGCGCGGTCCTTGTCCCGGCTCGGCTGGACGCGCTTGGGTTCGCCCGGTTGCTTCGGGTACTCCGGCGGGTACGGGAGGTCGCCCAGCCCCTCCGCCTCGTCCCGGTCGGCGAGGTCCAGCGCGGGGCGCAGGTCGCAGTCGAGCGCCGGATCACGATCGGCACGCAGCGGCGCGAAGAGGTCTCCCCGCTCCGCGAGACGCGCCGGGGCCGTGCGCACGTCGAAGTCGTCGGGGTGCACCTGGTCCACCTCGTCCCAGAGCAGCGGCATGGAGACTGTCGCGCGCGCGTTGGCGCGGATCGACCAGGCCGAGGCGATGGTGCGGTCGCGGGCCATCTGGTTGTAGTCGACGAACACCTTCTGACCGCGTTCCTCCTTCCACCACTTCGTGGTGACCTGGTCCGGGAGGCGCCGCTCCAGCTCGCGCCCGACGGCGATCGTGGCGCGGCGAGCCTGGGTGAAGGTCCACTCCGGTGCGAGAGGCACGAACACGTGCAGCCCGCGGCCGCCGGACGTCTTGGGATACCCCGTCATGCCGAGCTCCCCCAGGAGCTCACGCAGCTGCGGGGCGACCGCCGCGGCGTCGTCGTAGTCCGTCCCGGGCTGCGGGTCGAGATCGATGCGGAGCTGGTCGACACGCTCGGTGGCGTCGTCGCCCGGCCCGCGCCGTACCGGCCACGGGTGGAACGTGAGCGTGCCGATCTGTGCCGCCCACACGGCGACGGCGGGCTCGGTGGGACAGATCTCGTCCGCGGTGCGGCCCGACGGGAACGCGATCCGCGCGGTCTCGACCCAGTCCGGGGCGCCCTTGGGGATGCGTTTCTGGTAGAACGCGTCGCCGTGGCCGTCGGCCCGCGTGGCCATCACCGCGTCGGGGAACCAGCCCTTCGGCCAGCGCTCCAGGGTGGTGGGCCGGTGCAGCAACGCGCCCGTGATGCCGTCGGCGACATCGGTGAAGTACCGCACGACGTCGAGTTTGGTCAGCGCGGAACCGGCGTCCGACTCGGGGAACACGACCCGGTCGGGCGACGAGACCCGCACGGTACGGCCGGCGACCTCGACCTCGACCGCCTGAGCCTTCTTCGCTGGAGACATGCGCCCAACGTACGCCGGGTGACCGACATCGACGACGCGAAGGCCCGCGTGCCGCGCGAACCAGGACTCAGCGCGCGGTGCCCGGAGCCCCGGGCAGCAGTTCGGCCAGGTCGAAACCGACCGGTTCGGCGAGCTGGTCGTAGGTGCACGACGCCGGTTCCCGGTCCGGCCGCCAGCGCTTGAACTGCGTGGTGTGACGGAACCGCGTGCCCTCCATGTGGTCGTAGCCCACCTCCAGCACCCGCTCGGGACGCAGCGGCGTGAACGACAGGTCCTTGCCGCCGGTCCACCGCGACACCGCACCGGGCAGCCTGTCCCCGGCCTCCGCGGCCGGCGTCGCCTTCGCCGGGTCGGCCCAGCCGCTCCAGGGATGCTCGTCCGCCTCCGGCGTACCCGGCACGACCACGAGATCCGCCAGCTCGCCGACGAGTTCCGCCCGCCTCGCCTCCGAGAACGACGCGGCCACCCCCACGAACTGCAGGGGCGCACCCGGCTCGCCACGATCGCCGTCGTACAGGCCGAGGAGGAGGGAGCCGAGCAGCGGTCGCTCGGGCGTCGAGGTCTTGTGGAGGCGGTATCCGGCGAGGACGACGTCGGCGGTGCGGGCGTGCTTCACCTTCGCCATGGCGCGCTTGTTCGGCTGGTAGGTGCCGTCCAGCGGCTTGGCCATCACTCCGTCGAGGCCCGCGCCCTCGAACACCTCGAACCACTCGTTCGCGACCGCGGCGTCGAGGGTACGGGGCGTGGCGAACACGAGCGGACCCTCCAGGCCCAGGCCGTCCAGGACCTCCAGGCGGTCGCCGAGCGGGCGGTCGAGCAGGTCGTCGTCGCCCAGGGCGAGGACGTCGAACACGACCAGCGCCGCCGGAGTCGTCTCGGCGAGCATGCTCACGCGCGACGCCGCGGGATGGATCCGCTGCGACAGCAGGTCGAAGCTCAGGTGGGACCTGGCCCCGGCGTCACCGCCGGGCACCTGCGCGATGACGATCTCGCCGTCCACGACGCAGCGCTCGGGCAGGGCGTCGCGCACCGCCGCGACCACGTCCGGGAAGTACCGCTCCATCGGCTTGCCCGTGCGGGAGCCGATGTGCACCCGGTCCCCGTCGCGATAGACGATCGCGCGGAAGCCGTCCCACTTCGGCTCGTAGACGTACGACGGCGGCTGCGGCTGAGCGGGCACCTTCGCCGCGCTCTTGGCCAGCATGGGCCGGATCGGAGGCTGTACCGGCAGGTTCAGGTTCTCGACGGACATGGCCCCAGCATCGCGCACGACGCGACCGTCCGCCGAGGATCGCGGCGGGTCAGACCGGGAGCTGGGGGCGTTCGACGGGCTTGGTGCCGGTGATGCGATGGACGTCGAAGACGCCCTCGACCTTGCGTACCGCCGCCAGCACCTGGGTCAGGTGGCCCGGCTCGGCCATCTCGAAGATGAAGCGGGACACGGCCAGGCGGTCGCTGGACGTGGAGACGAACGCCGAGAGGATGTTCACGTGGTAGTCGGACAGGACGCGCGTCACGTCCGACAGCAGCCGGGACCTGTCCAGCGCCTCCACCTGGATCTGGACCAGGAACATCGTGTTCGCCCCGGCGGTCCACTCCACCTCGACCAGCCGCTCGGGCTGCTTGCGCAGCCCCTCCAGGTTCACGCAGTCCGCTCGGTGCACGCTCACGCCCTGGCCGCGGGTCACGAATCCGACGATCTCGTCACCCGGCACCGGGGTGCAGCACTTGGCGAGCTTGACCCACACGTCCGCGCTGTCCGAGCCCTTCAGCACCACACCGGGGTCACCCGTACGCACGCGCCGCGGCGCACGGTTCCCCGCGCCCGGCCGTGCCGCCTCGGCGACGTCCTCGGTGGCCCCCTCGTCCCCGCCCAGCGCCTTGACCAGCTTCTCCACGACGTGCGCGGCGGACACGTGGCTCTCCCCCACCGCGGCGTAGAGGGCCGACACGTCGGGGTAGCGCATCTCGTCCGCGAGGCCCACGAGTGTCTCGTGCGTCATGAGCCGCTGGATCGGCAGGCCCTGCTTGCGCATCGCCTTCGCGATCGACTCCTTGCCGGTCTCGATCGCCTCCTCGCGCCGCTCCTTGGTGAACCAGGCGCGGATCTTGTTCCGGGCACGCGGGGACTTCACGAATGCCAGCCAGTCGTGGCTGGGCCCGGCCGTCTCCGACTTCGACGTGAGCACCGCGACGACGTCGCCGTTCTCCAGCGTGGAGTCCAGCGGCACCAGACGGCCGTTCACGCGGGCGCCCATGGTCCGGTGCCCCACCTCGGTGTGCACCGCGTACGCGAAGTCGACGGGCGTGGCACCCGCCGGCAGCGGCATCACGTCGCCCTTGGGGGTGAAGACGTAGACCTCGTCGCCGCCGATCTCGAAGCGCAGCGAGTCGAGGAACTCGGACGGGTCCGCCGTCTCCTTCTGCCAGTCCACGAGCTGGCGCAGCCACGCCATGTCCTGGGCGTGGGTGTCCTCCTTGACCTGCTGGCCGCCGCCGTTGCGGTCCTTGTACTTCCAGTGCGCGGCCACGCCGTACTCCGCGCGGCGGTGCATGTCGTGCGTGCGGATCTGGATCTCCACGGGCTTGCCGCCCGGGCCGATCACCGTCGTGTGCAGCGACTGGTACATGTTGAACTTCGGCATCGCGATGTAGTCCTTGAACCGGCCGGGAACCGGATTCCATCGCGCGTGCATGGCGCCGAGCGCCGCATAGCAGTCGCGCACCGTGTCCACCAGGATGCGCGTGCCCACCAGGTCGTAGATCTCCGCGAAGTCGTGACCGCGGACGATCATCTTCTGGTAGATCGAGTAGTAGTGCTTCGGCCGGCCCATCACCGACGCCTTGATCTTCGCCGAGCGCAGATCCGACTCGATCTGCCCCTTCACCACGCTCAGGTACTCCTCGCGGGCCGGGGCGCGCTCTGAGACCAGGTGCACGATCTCGTCGTAGACCTTGGGGTACAGGTTCTGGAAGGACAGGTCCTCCAGCTCCCACTTGATCGTGTTCATCCCGAGGCGGTGCGCCAGGGGGGCATAGATCTCGAGGGTCTCACGTGCCTTCTTCTCCGCCTTGTGCGGCGGGACGTACTTCCAGGTACGTGCGTTGTGCAGGCGGTCCGACAGCTTGATGACCAGGACCCGGATGTCCTTCGCCATCGCCACGACCATCTTGCGCACGGTCTCCGCCTGCGCGGCGTCGCCGTACTTCACCTTGTCGAGCTTGGTCACGCCGTCGACGAGCAGCGCGACGTCGTCACCGAAATCGGAACGGAGCTGGTCGAGGGCGTAGTCGGTGTCCTCGACGGTGTCGTGCAGGAGCGCGGCCGCGATGGTGGTGCCCTCGAAGCCGAGCTCGGCCAGGATCGTGGAGACCGCCACCGGGTGCGTGATGTAGGGATCGCCGCTCTTGCGCATCTGCCCACGGTGCGCCTTCTCGGCCGTGACGTAGGCGCGCTCGACGAGTGCCAGGTCGGAGCGCGGGTGGTTGCTACGGATCACCTGCAGCAGCGGCTCGATGGCCGCGGGAGTGGAGGTGCCGGCACGCCCACCGAACAGGGCCAGGCGGTGACGCAGCCCGGGCGCCGAGGTCGGCGTCGAGGCGGGCGCGGGCGAGGCTTCGTTCTCGGCCATGTGCATGCCTCCTTTGCGCCGTCAAGATGGCTCAGTCTAGCCGCCGTGCGGCCTGACCCGGGCCTTCACCTCACCCCTGCGCGGGCCCGACTCGCAGGAGCGTAGTCACCTCGTGACCGTCGAGCCTCTCGCGGCCGTGAAGCGCGGCGAGCTCGAGAAGAAAGGCCAGCCCGGCGACCACACCGCCGCTGCGCCGTACGAGTGTCGCGGCGGCGGCGGCCGTGCCGCCGGTGGCCAGGACATCGTCTACGAGAAGAACACGAGCACCCTCCTGAAGTGTTCCCGTCCGCAGCTCGATGGACGCCGAACCGTACTCCAGGTCGTACTCGACCCGCTCGACCGGGGGCGGGAGCTTGCCCGCCTTGCGCAGGGGCACGAACCCGACGCCGAGCTTCGTGGCCAGCGGCGCCCCGAACAGGAACCCGCGGGCCTCCATACCGGCCACCAGGTCGATCTCCCCGAGCCCCACGACCGCGGCCGCGAATCCGTCGACGACGTCGGCCAGCCCGGCCGGGTCCGCCAGCAGCGGCGTGATGTCACGGAAGAGGATGCCCTCGGCCGGGTAGTCGGGGACGTCTCGGATCAGGGAGCGCACGCGCGCCGCACGCTCCGGCGTGAAACCGGAGAGGGCGGAGAGAGCGATGTCGTCGGTCACGGGAGGTGAGCCTACCCGGCGTGCCACGGAACGGCTCGACCCCCGACGGACGCGAGTCCGTCGGGGGTCGAGCGCAGGGGAACGCGGTCAGCGGCTCTTGCGACGCGGCTGCGCCCGCTGGCCCTGGTGGCTTCCGGGGATCAGCTGGGACGTGCCCGCCGCGGCAGCGGCCAGCGCGGCGTCCGACGCCCCTTCGCTCGCCAGCCCTTCGCGGGCGGCCAGCACCTTGGCCGTGTGCTCCTTGATCTTCGCGTCGCTCTGCCGGAACAGGACGTCCAGCGGCGGGGCGAGGAAGATCGACGACGCGGCGCCGACGGCGATGCCGACGAACAGCGACAGCGACAGGTCCTTCAGCGTGCCCGCTCCCAACAGGAACGCACCGACGAAGAGAATGCCCGCCACCGGCAGGAGCGCCACCACGGAGGTGTTGATCGAGCGCACGAACGTCTGGTTCACCGCGAGGTTGGCCCGCTCCGCGTACGTGCTGCGCGTCTGCTCCAGCACCGTCGCGGTGTTCTCGCGCACCTTGTCGAACACCACGACCTTGTCGTACAGCGAGAAGCCGAGGATCGTCAGGAAGCCGATGATGGTCGACGGCGTGACCTCCCAGCCGACCGCGGCATACACGCCGGCCGACACCAGCAGGTCCAGGAGGACCGCCACGATCCCGGCGAGGGCCATCCGCCACGCCCGGAAGTAGAGCGCCATGAAGGCCGCTGCCGCGGCGACGAACACGAGCGTGCCGTACAGCGCCTTCTGGGAGACGCTCTCACCCCAGGTGGGGCCGATGAACCCGGACGTCACCTCGGCCGCCGGCACGCCGTAGGCCTCGGCCAGCGCGTCCCGGACCGCGTTGAGCTCGGAGTCGTCGGTGAGCTCGGCGGTCTGCACGCGGACCGCTCCCTCGCCCACCTGGGAGACCAGCACCTCCTGGTTGGGGGCCACCGAGTGCACGGCGTCGACCGCGGCGTCCTCGTCGCTGGTGGACGCACCGGAGACGGTGAACTCGGAGCCGCCGCGGAAGTCGATGCCGAGGTTCAGCCCCTGCAGCGCGATGATCGCGATCGACGCGATCGAGAACAGCGCGACGACGGAGAACCAGATCCGGCGCCTCTCCATGATCGGGTAGGACCTCTGGCCCGTGTACAGGTCGTTGCCCCATTGGGCGAAGTTGAACGCCATCAGCGCTGCTCCTCGTTCTTCGCGGCCTCAGAAGCGGCCTTGCGCTCCGCGGCGCGCCGCTCCGCGATCGTCATCCTGCGGCCTTCCGCCGTCCCGGCGCCGCTCGGGGCGCTCTGCGGCTGTGCGCCCGCGTAGGCGGGGGTCCGCTCGGCGGCCTCCCGCGCCTCTTCGACGCCGTCCGACGGCGTCTGCGGGGAACCGGGCTGCCACTCGACCCGGCCGGCGCCCTTGTAGCGCGGGCCGGACGACACGCGCAACCGATCCGGCGACAGGCCGGACCACTTGTGCCCGTCACGGAAGAACCGCACCTTCGCGAGCAGCTCCATCATCGGGTGCGTGAACCAGATGACGACGAGGATGTCGATCACCGTGGTCAGACCGAGTGTGAAGGCGAAGCCGCGGACACCACCCACGGTCATGAAGTACAGAATGATCGCCGAGAGCAGGCTCACCGACTTCGCGGCGTAGATCGTGCGCCGAGCCCGGATCCAGCCGCGCTGCACCGCCAGGCGCAGGGAGCGCCCGTCGCGCAGCTCGTCCCTGATGCGTTCGAAGTACACGATGAACGAGTCCGCGGTGAAACCGATGGCGACGATCAGGCCGGCCACACCGGGCAGCGAGAGGCGGTAACCCATCCCCCACGACAGGAGGGCGATCACGACGTAGGTCATGACGCCGGCCACGACCAGGGACGAGACCGTCAGGAGGCCGAGCGTGCGGTACTGCAGCAGCGAGTACACGACCACGAGCAGCAGACCGATGAGCCCGGCGAACAAGCCTCGCTGCAACTGCTCGGTACCGAGCGTCGCCGAGATCTGGTTCTGCGACTGGACCTCGAAGGTCAGCGGCAGCGAGCCGAAGCTGAGCTGGTTCGCCAGGGTCGCGGCGGAGTCGCGGGTGAAGGTGCCCGAGATCTCGGCCTGGCCGTTCGAGATGATGACGCCCGGGCTCAGCGAGGGGGCCGAGACCACGAGACCGTCGAGCGTGATGGCGAACTGGTTACGCGGGGACTCGAGTCCCTGCAGGCGCTCGGTGGTCTCGCGGAACAGCGTGCTGCCCTCGTCGTTGAACGTCAGGTTCACGACCCACTCGTTGGTCTGCACACCGTTCGCCCCGACGCCGAGGCCGGAGGACGCCGAGTCCAGCTCGGTGCCGGCGACCTCGACGGGCCCGAGGATGTACTTGGCGACGCCGGTCTGGTCGCAGGTGACCAGGGGCAGGTCCGGGTCGTCGCCGCCCCCGCCCTCGAGGTTCGCCGGGTCGGTGCAGTCGGTCTGGTCGGCGAGTTCCTGGACGGCGGGGGTGATCTGAGCCAGGTCGCTCGGGTCGGCCGGGTCGAGCTCTTCCTGCTCCTTCGCGATCTGCTTCAGGAGTTCCTCGTCCGAGGCGGCGGCGTTGCCCTCCTCGGCGGCGGAGTCCTCGCCGTTCGCGTTCCCGCCGTCGGTGTTCTCACCGTTCTCGCCCTCGGCGTTCTCACCCTCGCCGTCGGCGTTCTCGGAGCCGGCCGCGTCGCCGGACTCTCCCTCCGCCTCGGCGCTGGGGTCCGCGGTCGCGACCGGGGAACCAACGGTCAGCACCGGCCGGAACTTCATCTGCGCCGCCTTGGAGATCAGCGCGATCGTCTCGTCGTCCACCTCGCCGGGGATCTCGACGATGATCTGCCGGTCACCCTGGACCGCGATGTCCGCCTCGGTGACGCCGTTCGCGTCCACCCGCTGACGGATCACGCCGACGGCCTCTTCCATGGCCTCAGGCGTGATCTGCGAACCGTCGGACGTGACGGCCTGGAGCACGATCTGGGTGCCGCCCTGCAGGTCGAGAGCGAGGGCCGGGGCGAAACTCGCCCCGTCGGGATTCTCTTCGGAGCGCGCGTCGAGCTGTGATCCGGCCACGAGCACTGCGAGGGGCAGGAGCATCATGAAGATCGTCATCAGGACGATCGTCCGGACCGGCCGTGAGCGCCGGTTGTCAGTCGCCAACTTGTCGTCTCTTCTCGGTTGCGCGCCGCCGGGGCGGCACGGGTTCGACGCCGCCGCGGGCTCACACCCTCGGCGACGCGGTCGTCACTTGCCGTCGGTGTCGTCGTCCTTGCGCGCCTGCTGGTCCCGGTACTCGCGCTGGGCGGAGTCCAGACCGGAGATGTCGTCCGGGACGTCGATCACGTCGGGCCCGATGGTACTGCCCGAACCTTCCTGCTCGGTGACCTCGGACACGTCCGTGTCGTCCGAGTCATCCGGGACGGGCGTCGCGAACTGCGCCGGGACCTCCTTGACGGCGGGCATGACCCAGTCCGTCACGTGGCCGTCCGAGGACTCGATACGGACGAGCTGCCGGGCGGTGTCGACGGCCACGACGACGCCCACCATGCCGGACTGGGTCATGACCTCGACCCCGGGCTGCAGGCCCTCGCGGAACTCGGCGGCGGCACGCTGCTGCTTGCGGCTACGGCTCGTGGTGAAGAAGAGCATCGCCGCGAGCGCGATGATGAGAATGAGGAAGGTGATGTCCACGATGGTCCAGTCAAGTTCGGGGTAAGGGTGCCGGACCAGTCTATGCGTCGAAGAGTGTGTCCGTCGTCGCCCTGGTGGACACGGTCTCGCCGCCTTGGCGCGCCGCGACTCCCGAGGCCTGCGGGGGTGCGATCCCGAGGTGCTCCCAGGCCGCGAGGGTGGCGACGCGGCCGCGCGGCGTCCGGGCGATCAGGCCCTCACGCACCAGGTAGGGCTCGGCGACGGTCTCGACGGTGTCCGACTCCTCGCCCACCGTCGCGGCGAGCGTGGTGAGACCGACGGGACCGCCGCCGAACCGTCTGCACAGCGCGGTCAGCACCGACCGGTCGAGCCGGTCCAGCCCGATCGCGTCGACCTCGTACACCCGCAGCGCGGACTGCGCGGCATGCAGGTCGAGCGTGCCGTCACCGCGCACCTGCGCCCAGTCCCGCACCCGGCGCAGGAGGCGGTTCGCGACGCGGGGCGTGCCGCGCGAGCGCCCGGCGATCTCCGCGGCGGCGTCGGGCCCGATGCCGGTCCCGAGCAGGCTGGACGAGCGGAGGATGACCTGCTCGAGTTCCTCCGCCGAGTAGAAGTCCATGTGGCCGGTGAAACCGAACCGGTCACGCAGCGGCGCGGGCAGCAGGCCGGATCGCGTGGTCGCGCCCACGACGGTGAACGGCGGCAACGCCAGCGGGATGGCCGACGCCCCGGGCCCCTTGCCGACGATGATGTCGACGCGGAAGTCCTCCATCGCGGAGTACAGGAGCTCCTCGGCAGGGCGGGCCAGGCGGTGGATCTCGTCGATGAACAGCACCTCGCCCTCCTCCAGCGAGGAGAGGACGGCCGCCAGGTCTCCGGCGTGCTGGATCGCCGGACCCGAGGTGATGCGCAGGTTGGAGCCGATCTCGGCCGCGATGATCATCGCCAGGGTCGTCTTGCCCAGCCCGGGCGGCCCCGACAGCAGCACGTGGTCCGGCGCGCTTCCCCGTGCCACGGCAGCCCGCAGCATGAGCGAGAGCTGTTCGCGCACCACGGGCTGGCCCACGAACTCCTCCAGCCGCTTGGGCCGCAGCGCCGCCTCGGCCGCCCGCTCGACGTCGTCGGACGTGGTGCCGACCAGCCGCCCGGCACCGCTGTCCCCGGCGAACGGGGCCGCGTCGCCGAGGGCCGGATCCACCGGAACCTCCTCAGCCACGAGCGCCCCCGAGCACGCGGAGCGCCGCCCGCAGTGTCGTGGCCACGTCCGACGGCGCGACCGCGTCCGCCCCCGTCTCGGCGAGCACCTTCGCCACCGCCTCCTCCGCGGACCTGGCGGGCCAGCCCAGGCCGGTGAGCGCCTCGACCACCTGCCCGGTCCCGGGGTCGATCGCGGGCACGCCCGCGGACTCCGGGTTGCCTTCGGCCGCCTGCCCGGCAGCGCCGGTCGGCGGGCCGAGCCGGTCACCGAGTTCCAGGAGGATGCGCTGCGCGCCCTTCCTGCCGATACCCGGCACCCGCGTCAGCGCCGCGGTGTCCTCGGCGGACACGGCACGGCGCAGCCCCTCGGGCGGGAACACGGCAAGCATCGCGAGCGCCAGGCGCGGCCCGACACCGCTGACCGTCTGGACGATCTCGAAGACGTCGCGCTCGTCGGCGTCGGCGAAGCCGTACAGGGTCATCGAGTCCTCACGGACCACCATGCTGGTGGCGACGCGCGCCTCCTCGCCCACGCGCAGGCCCGCGAGCGTGCCGGGGGTGGCGTGCACCAGGTAGCCGACGCCACCGACGTCGACCACGGCGCGGTCCAGTGTCACGTGCTGCACGGTTCCCGTCAGCGATGCGATCACGGGTGCTCCTTCCGGCGGCTGCGGTGGTCGGGCACGCCGGGACCGGCGTTCCCCTCGAACGTCCGTGCGATCCTAACGTGACCGCCGGGGCCGGGCGACGACGACGCGCAGGGCCCCGGTGAATCCACACCCGCGGGCGGGCCGGCACGTGCGCCGGGAACGGCCGCGCGTCAGCCCTTGCGGCGTGCCGCCGCCTCCGCGGCCGCCCAGGCACGCTGGGCGGAGGTCAGCTCGTGCCGCTCTCCCCCGTGCAGCGCGCCCGCCGGGCGCCACAGATGGCAGACCGCGAGCGCCAGCGCGTCCGCGGCGTCCGCGGGCTTCGGTGGGTCGTCGAGTCGCAGGATGCGGGTGACCATCTTGGTGACCTGCGCCTTGTCGGCTCGTCCGGAGCCGGTCACGGCGGCCTTGACCTCGCTCGGGGTGTGGAGCGCCACCGGGATCCCGCGCCGGGCGGCGGCGACCATCGCGAGGCCCGCCGCCTGGGCCGTACCCGTCACGGACGCGACGTTGTGCTGGGCGAAGACCCGCTCGACGGCGACGACGTCGGGCAGGTGCGCGTCGAGCCACTCCTCCAGCCCGTCGGCGATCCGCAGCAGCCGCAGGTCCACAGTCAGTCCGGCGTCGGACCGGATGACGCCGACGCCTGCCATCCGCGCCCGGCGGCCGGGCAGGGAGTCGACGACGCCGACGCCGCACCTGGTCAGGCCGGGATCGACTCCGAGAACGCGCACGCCTCACCATCTCACAGGCGCACGACCGTCCGGCACATGCGCGCCGCCCGATCAGGACGGCAGCGACCTGACGTCCATCTCGATCGGGAAGCCGTCACTCCTCGGCGTCGAGCGCCTCCATGACCTCGTCGCTCGCGTCGAAGTTCGCGTAGACGTTCTGCACGTCGTCGCTGTCCTCGAGGGCGTCGATGAGGCGGGTGATCTTCTTCGCGCCCTCGACGTCGACCTCGACCTGCATCGACGGGTGCCAGACGACGTCGGCGGAGTCGTAGTCGATGCCGGCGTCCTGGATGGCCTTGCGCACGGGAACCAGGTCGGTGGCCTCGGACATGACCTCGATGACCTCACCGAGATCCGTGACCTCCTCGGCACCGGCGTCGAGGGCGGCCATCATGACCTCGTCCTCGCCGACGCCGTCGGCCTTCGGCACGACGACGAGACCCTTGCGCGAGAACAGGTACGACACCGAGCCCGGGTCGGCGAGCGAGCCGCCGTTGCGGTTGAACGCGGTGCGGACCTCGGCCGCGGCGCGGTTCTTGTTGTCGGTGAGGCACTCGACCAGCACGGCGATGCCGTTGTTGCCGTAACCCTCGTACATGATCGTCTGGTAGTCGACGGCGTCGGCGCCCTCGCCGGAGCCGCGCTTGACCGCGCGATCGATGTTGTCGTTCGGGACGGACGACTTCTTCGCCTTCTGGATGGCGTCGAACAGCGTCGGGTTGCCCGCGGGGTCACCGCCACCGGTGCGCGCCGCCACCTCGATGTTCTTGATGAGCTTCGCGAAGAGCTTGCCACGCTTGGCGTCGATCGCCGCCTTCTTGTGCTTGGTCGTGGCCCACTTGGAGTGACCTGACATGTACCCGTTAACTCCTTCGCGAATCTTCGATGATGCGGGCGAACAGACCGTGCACGCGTGCGTCCCCCGTGATCTCCGGGTGGAAGGCGGTGGCGAGCAGCGGGCCCTGCCGTGCTGCGACGATCTTACCGGCGGCGGCCACCTCACGGCCCGACGTGTCGGTGGCGGGAATCCGGGCGAGCACCTCGACGTCGGCGCCGGCCTCCTCGATCCAGGGCGCGCGGATGAACGCGGTACGCACCGGGCCGCCGGGGACACCGGTCATCTCCAGGTCCGTCTCGAACGAGTCGACCTGCCGCCCGAAGGCGTTGCGCCGCACGACCACGTCCATGCCACCGAGCGTCCGCTGGTCCGCGGTGCCCGAGGTGATGCGGTCGGCGAGCAGGATCATCCCCGCGCACGAACCGTAGACGGGCAGGCCCTCCTTGATCATCGCGCGCAGCGGCTCGGCCAGGCCGAAGATGTGCAGCAGCTTGTCGATGGTCGTGGACTCCCCGCCCGGGAGGACCAGGCCGTCGACCGCCTCCAGCTCGGAGGTGCGGCGCACGGGGAGCGCGCGGGCGCCCACGGACTCGAGGGCCGCGGCGTGCTCTCGGACATCTCCCTGCAGGGCAAGGACTCCGACGGTCGGTGTGCGTGTCACGGGAGTCGATCCTATGACGACGCCGGTGCCCCGCCCTCCTCGATGTCCACGAGGACGTCCGCGGACCGGGCCGGCGAGCTCCACCTGCCCCGCTCCCGCTCGACGAGCTCGACGCTCTCGTCCCGCAGCGCGAACGCCTCCCGCACCGCGGCGGTGGCGGCCTCGGCACGGCCCAGGCTGCGCAGCACGGTGGCGAGGTTCGTGAGCGCGACGGCGAGGCCGTCCTGGTGATGGGGCCGCTTCGAGCGCGCGAGGTCGCGCAGCATGCTCACGGCCTCCGTCGCCGGGGCGACGGCGTCGAGCGGCCGGTTCGCCTCCGTCAGCCGCACGCTCAGGCGGGACAACGAGCGGGCGAGATCCTCCTCGTACCGGCCGGGCACCCGGCCCGCCAGGTCCCGCCGGATGCCGACCGCTTCCTCCTCCAGCGGCAGCGCCTCGGTGAACCGGCCGAGCCGCGCGTAGGTGACCGCCAGGTTGGAGCACGACGTCGCGAGCATGTCGCGGTAGCGCTGCGGCGTCTCCTCGGCCAGTTCGCGCCGGATCCGGACGGACTCCTCCTCCAGCCCGGCGGCCTCGGCGGCACGGCCCCGGTCCGACAGCAGCGAGCCGAGGCCCGCCAGGGACCACGCGACGAGCCATCGCATCCCCACAGGGTCCTGCCGCGCGAACCGGCGCCGGATCGCCAGCGCCTCCCGGGCGGCGGCGACCGCCTCGGCCGGCCGGTCGAGCTGGGCCGCGGCGTCGCTGAGGTTCGACAGCGCGAAGGCGAGGTACTGCTCGTGCTCGCCGGGGCGGCGCAGCGTGAGCCGCCGCCGGATCTCCACGGACTCGCGCAGCCCGTCGATCACGTCCGCCGCGCGGCCGAGCTCGACCTGTCCCACGGTGTTCGCCAGCACGAGCGCGAGCATCGCCTCGTGCGCGGCGGGGTCACGGGCCACGAGTCGCCGGAGCGTCGCCACGGACGCCGTGTGACACACCTCCACCTGCTCGGGGCGGCCCAGGAAGTCGTACGAGATCGCCATGCCGTTCAGGGCGTTCGCCAGCATGGGGTCCATCCACACCCGCTCCTCGGCGGGCGCGGCACGGCACGCGGACGCGACCTCGTCGGAGACCTGGAGCGACTCGGCGTACCGCCCCTTGCCGAACAGCACGCCCGCCATCACGGTGCGTGCCTCCAGCAGCGGCACCCGGTACCGGTCCGGGTCCCGCGCGGCCAGCTCGCGCCACGCGGTGACCGCCTCCTGCGCCGACGGCGGCACCTCGTCGTACGTCTCCGGAGCCCCCAGCGCCCGCGCGAGCGTCGCGGTGGCGTCGGCCACCTCGGGGGTCACGGCCGGGCCGGCGGGATCAGGATCATCACGGCGGCCGACGACGGCGGTCAGCCGCTCCGCCAGCCCCACCGCCACGTCGCGCGGGAGCGGCCGGCGGCCGAACAGCCGCAGTACCCGTGCGAGCGCCTCCGCGTCGTCGGGCAGTGCCTCCGCCACCCGTTCCAGCAGAACCGTGGCGAGGCGCGCGGCCTCGGGAACGCCCGGGTCGTCGACGTCGAGCCGGTGCGCGAAGAGGGCGACACGGAACGCCTGCGGCGCGTCCAGCCCCGTGGTGCAGGCCCGGACCCGCGCGAGGTCCGCGGCCAGGGTGCGTGCCACGTGCAGCTCGGCCAACCGGTTCGGCAGGCCCCCGGGACCGCTCGCCGGCGACGTCCGCCGGCCGGCGGGAGCGCGGCCGGAGGCACCCCGGGACGGACGCGCGGGCCCGAACTCCAGGCCGCGCAGCATCGCACCCGCGATCTCCTCGTCCGGCGCGGCCCATCCCTCGCGCTCCACGTCGAGCAGCGCCCCGACACCGCGCGAGACGTCGGCGACGCCGCCACCACGCAGGAGGGTCGCCAGGGCCGCCGCGTGGACGTCCAGCACCGGTGCGGGCTCGGGGCCCTCGCGCACCTCGGGGACGGCGAGGCCGGCCGGGCCGAGCTTCCGCCGCACCCCGGAACGCCGGGCAAAGGCACTCCGGGCAAAGGCACGCCGGGCGATCGCCACCATGGTCGCCACCGGCGTCCGGGGCGGCGCGAGGTGGACCTGCGACGTCGGCACCGTCTCGGGGCCGGCCCACAGGTCACAGGCCCAGCGCAGCCGGGTCCACCACTCCCGTCCGGTGCGGCCCAGCAGGATCACGCGCAGCCGGCCCTCCCCGCCGCCGGCCAGCGCACCGAGCTGCTCGGCCAACCGGGGGTGGGCCGCGGCGTCGTCGACCACGACCAGAACGCGCCCACCGCGGCAGGCCGCCGCGATCTCGGCCGGCGAGTCGTCCGGTTCGGGCCACACGCACGCCCACCCGCGCCGACGCAGCCGCGCGGCGAACTCGATCGCGAGGCGGGACTTCCCCACCCCGCCCGTCCCGGTGACGAAGCGGACCTGGACCCGGGGGCGTTCCCGGCACCACGCCTGGAGCTCGGCGAGCTCGGCGTCGCGCCCCGTGAACGGAACGATCCGCAGCGCCGGATCCAGCAACCCCGCCGCGGAGACCTTGGCGCGCTGCGCGCGCAGGCGGCTGTCGGGGTGAGGGGGACGCCACATAGGCATATTGAAACCTATGCGCGCTCCGATCGCGCAGTGATGACGTGACTTCTGCGCGCTCCGTCCGTGGGCAGGACCGACTCCATGTCCGCAAGCACGCGCACGGATCGCGCAAGGTCGTCACCGAAGCGCCGCTGGTCCGTGGCGGCGAGCTGGTCGCGGATCCGCACGGCCTCCCGCGCGGACGCTGCCGCCGACACGTATCGGCGCTGTTCGCCGAAGGCGACGGCCAGGGCCGTCAGGGCCGACGCCAGGCCGGGTAGGTGCTTCTCCGGGTGTTCCCTGCTCAGATCGCGCAACGCCCCGACCGCCTCGTGCAACGGGCCGATCGCGTCCTGGGCCCGGGACAGGTCCGTGAACGTCGCCCCCAGGTTGGCCAGCGCCGTCGCCAGGTCCGGGAGGTGCTGCCACCGGTCGTCCCGCGCCACCTGCCGCAGGAGGGCGACGGCCTCGCGCGTGGGTTCGACGGCGTCCTCGGTGCGCCCCATGTCGGAGTACCGCACGCCCAGGTTCGACAACGACCGGGCGAGATGCTGCCGGTACCGGCTGGAGGAGGAGCCCCGGACCAGCTCGCGGCGGATCTCCACGGCCTCCTGCTCCAGCCGCAGGGCGTCGCCGAACCTCCCGAGCCGTGAGTACGTCACGCCGAGGTTGGAACAGGACGTGGCGAGCTCCTCGCGATAGCGGTCCGGCGTCTCGCGGGCGAGGTCTCGGCGGATCGCCAGCGCCTCCTCCTCCAGCGAGAGCGCTTCGTGCGGCCGGCCCTGTTCCGACAGCAGTACACCGACGCCGGACAGCGACCACGCCAGTTCGAACCGCAGCCTCGGCACGCCGCTCCGGCCCGCCGACGCGGCCTTCCGCACGACTCGCCGCCGGAGCGCCAGTGCCTCCTGGCCCGCGGCAAGGGCCTCGGCCGCGTCCCCGATCCCGGCGAGGGCATGACTGAGGTTCGACAGGCTGTACGCCAGGTACCGCTCGAACGCGTCCGGCCGGTCGCGGGCGAGCCGCCGTCTGATCGCCACCGACTCCCGCAGGCCCTCCAGGGCCTCGGCGGGTCTGCCCCGGTTCACCAGGAGCAGCAGGTTGCCCTGCACGCGCGCGAGGGTCTCCTCGTACGCCACGGGGTCGCGGGCGACCAGCCCGCGCAGGATGGCGACCGCGCGCTCGTGGTACCAGCGCGCCGCGTCCACGCTGCCCGGCGCCGTGGTCAGTTCGAGCGCGTGCATCCCCCAGGCCAGCTCCGGCTCCGTCCACACCGAGTCCGCCTCGGAGGCGGAGCTCCAGGCCGCGACTCCCTCCTCCACCAGCGACGCGTGCTCCTTCTCGCGTCCGGCGCCGAAACTCACGACCGCGAGATCGCGCATCGCACGCCAGAGCGCGACCCGGTAGCGCAGCGGGTCGACGTGGGCGATCCGCCGCCACATCGCCGTCGCCCGCTCGGCCGGTGCGAGCGCCTCGTCCGTGCGCCCCGCCTCCTCGAGCGCACGCGCCCGCACACCGAGTGCCTCGGCCTCGCCGGTGGTGTCCTGATCCCCCGCGTCCGTGATCACCGTCACGAGCCGGGACGCCAGATCCGCGGCCTGTGCCGCGGGGACCGGACGCACGGGGAACAGCCGCAGGATCCGTTCCAGGTACTCCCGGTCGTCCGGCAGCTCCGCCGCGACGCGCTCCAGGAGCGCGGCCGTCAGCCGGCCCGCGCCGGTGACCGCGGGGGTGTCGACGTCCAGGCGGAATGCGAACATCGCCACCTCGAACGCCTCGTCGGGCGTGATCCTGGCCGTGCAGACCTCCGTCATCCCGGGCGCCGCGGTCAGCGTCCGCGCGACGTGCAGCTCCGCCAGCCGGTCCGGCAGGTCGCGCCGGTCGCCGCAGAGCAGGGCGCGGGCGACGACGGCGTCGGTGTCCACCCACCGGTCCCGTTCCTGGTCCAGCAGCGCCGCGAGCCCTCGGCCGACGTCGACCACCGTCTCTTCGCCGCCGGCCCTCCGTTCCGCCAGCACCGCCAGGACCGCCGCGTGCACGTCGCCGAAACGCGGCGGGTCGGCGTCGGCGGGCAGGTCACCGACCACGAGATCCGGGGTCTGGGTCCCCAGACGGGGCGCGAACGCCGACGCCGCCGTCCGGACCATCCGGTCCGGCGTCTGCGCCGGCGCGCCGACATGCGCCATCGACGTCGGCACGCACGCCGGGTCCGCCCACAGCGCGCTCGCCCACCGCAACCTCGTCCACCACTCCCGGCCCGTCCGCGCGAGGAGCAGCACCCGGACCCTCCCGGCCTCCGCGTCCACAAGGGCGCCGAGCTGGTCGGCCAGACGAGGGAACGACGCGGCGTCGTCCACGACGACGAGCACGCGCGGGCCACGACACGCCCCCGCCACGTCCTGGGGCTCGTCGGCGGGGTCGAGCCAGACCGACCGCCAGCGGCGGCGGCTCAGCCGCGCACTCAGCTCCACGGCGATCCGCGACTTCCCGCTGCCACCGAGTCCCGTCAGCAGCCTCACCCGGACCGTCTCGGAGCCCCCCGCCCAGTTCGTGAGCTCCGCCAGCTCGGCATCGCGCCCGGAGAACGGCACGACCCGCAGCACCGGGTCGAGCAGGCGCACGGGCCCGCCGTCGGGCAGCGACGACGCCGATCCGCGACGGTTCCAGCCCTCTCGCCCACGCAACACGGGGGCAAGTCAACCGCAACCAGGGCACTCAGCACCAGACGCGCGCCGGCCGACGGACCGCACGGCGCGCGACGGCGCCCCCACGATCAGCCGTCGTGCTGGACGCCCAGATGGCGGACCGTACCGTCCCAGCCCGCGACGAGGACGTCGAGCACCTCGGGCAGCTCGTGCGGGAACACCTCCAGCGGCTGGGCACGCAGTTCCTCGGCCGACAGCCACGCCATGTCGTCCAGCACCTCGCGCTCGATGTCCGTCCACCCGGAGCGGTCCGGCGTGTGCCCGCCGGGCAGATGCGCGAGGAAGAACACCTCGTGCTGCCGGCACGTCTCCGCGTAGAAGTCGAAGATGCCGGTGCGGGTCAGCACCGGCCCCTCCAGGCCGCCGGGAGACAGCGTCAGGCCGGCCTCCTCACGGACCTCGCGCAAGGCCGCCTCCAGGGCGGTCTCCCCCGCGTCGATTCCGCCGCCGAGCGTGAACCACCAGGACCGCTCCGGCTGGTCCACATCGTGCCCACGGGCCAGCAGCACGCGGCCCGCGTCGTCGAGCAGGACGACACGGGCGGCGTCACGCTCCCGGATCCCGTCCGGCGCCATCCGCCAGTCCGGCCCCAGCGAACTCGTGACTCCCTCCGCACTCACCAGACCCGTCCGGCCGGACGGACGGGCTTCGGCTGCTTCGTGATCCACGCGCTTTCCATCGCTTTCCTCTCGGGCACGCATGCCTCCATGATCGGTCTCGACACGCCACCACAAGGCACCGTGCGCTCGGCGGTTCCGTGCGGTGGAGTTCCCAGTCAACCGCAGCGGAGGACCCACAGTTCACCGGCGGGGCTTCGTGCGTCTGGTCGGGGCGGCGGTGAGGGGATCGTCCGGCCACGGATGGCGGGGGTAGCGGGCTCGCAGGTCGGCTCGGACCTGGGGATAGCCCTGCTTCCAGAAGGAGGCGAGATCGCTCGTGATCGCGACCGGGCGCCGGGCGGGCGACAACAGGTGCAGAACGACCGGGACACGACCGTCCGCGACGGCGGGAGTGGCGGTCCAGCCGAACACCTCCTGCAGCTTCACCGCGAGGACGGGCGGCTCGACTCCGTCGTAGGCGAGCCGCACCTCGGAGCCCGACGGGACCCGGATCCGTTCCGGTGCGAGTTCGCCGAACCGGGCCGCCGCGGGCCACGGCAGGAGCCGCCGGAGCGCCGCAGCCACGTCGATGCGGGCGAGATCGCGTGAGCCTCGTACCGAGGCGAGCTCGGTACCCAGCCACTCGTCGAGATCGGCCAGCAACGCTTCGTCGTCGACCCGCGGCCACGGGGCGCCGAGGTGGGCGTGGCAGAAGGCGAGCCGCTCACGCAGCGCGAGTGCGGCCTCCGGCCAGTGCAGTACGGACAGGCCGCTGCGCCGGACACCGTCGCGGACGGCCGCTTGGACGAGCAACGGGTCGGGCCTGGCCAGCGGGACGTCGCCCAGCACGATCGCGCCGAGTGCCTCGACGCGCCGCGTCACGATCCGGCCGTCGTCCCAGCGGATCTGGTCGGTGGTCGACACGAGGTCGCCGGCGACGTCGCGCGCCGTGGGCTCGTCGATCGGCGCGGCGGAACGGATCCTGGCATCGGCGCGACCCGGTGCCCGGTCGGCGACCGCGATCGCGAGCCAGGTGGTGGCCCGCAACGGTGACCGCGGATCCAGGGCGGCACCCGTGCCGCCGGACATCTGGTAGGTCGCCGAGTCGGTCCCCCGGGCCCGCGCGATCCGGTCCGGGTACGCCAGCCCGACCACGATCCCCGCCGCGAGATCGTCCGGTACTCCGCGCGTCCCCCGGCCGGCCGCCCCACCCGACGGGTCGCCGTCCGCGCCTCGGCCGAGGCGCTTCACCTCTTCCCGCCAGCGGGCCGTGGCTCCGCGGTCGTCGCCACGGCGAAGAGCCCGCCAGCGCGCCGGTAGATCATCACCGGAGCCGCGGCCGGAGTCGTCCGAAAGCATCGCGACGACCTCGCGCGCCCGGTCGGCGCCCACCCGCGGCGCCCCGTCCAGCAACGCGCGCGCAAGGCGAGGATGCGCCCCGATCGCCGCCATGCGCCGGCCTCGCTCGGTGATCCGGCCGTCGTCGTCGATGGCGTCGATGCGGCGCAGCAGTTCGGTGGCCGCGGTCAGCGCCGGCGCCGGCGGCGCGTCGAGCAACGTCAGACCGGCACCGGCGGGCGCACCCCACGCCGCGAGGTCGAGGGCGAAGGCCGCCAGGTCCGCGATCGCGATCTCCGGCGCCGGATGATCGTCGAGACGCGCGTGGTCGGTGGCGGACCAGCACCGATAGACCCGGCCCGGCGCCTCCCGCCCGGCGCGACCAGCTCGCTGGTCGGCCGACGATCTCGAGACCCGGCAGGTGACCAGCGCACCGAGTCCGCGGGACTGATCGGTCCGCGGTTCTCGGGCGAGACCGGAGTCGACCACCACCCTGACCCCGGGCACGGTCAGCGAGCTCTCGGCGACCGATGTCGTGACCACGATCCGACGGGTAGCGGCCGGCGCCAGCGCGCGGTCCTGCTCCGCCCTCGACTGGCGGCCGAACAACGGCAGGACGTGCTGACCGGCCAGCCGGCGGGTCACCCCGTTGATCTCGGCCTCCCCCGGGACGAACACGAGGATGTCGCCGTCGTTCTCCGCCAGTGCGCGCCGGACGACGGCCGCGACGTGGTCCAGCAGGCGCGGGTCGACCCGCCCGCCGGGAAGCAGCGGCGCGGGGACCGATGGCGGGGCCCACTCGACCGCCACGTCGAACTGCGCGGCGGTCGCGGTGATCACGGGCGCGGGAGCGTCCGTGCCCAGGGCACGGCTCAGCCTGACCGTGTCCGCGGTGGCCGACGTCGCGACGATCGCCAGGTCTTCCCGGAGGTTCGCCCGGATGTCGACGCAGAGCGCGAGCAGGAGGTCGGCGTCGAGGTGCCGCTCGTGACACTCGTCGATCACGACCGCGGTGACACCCGCCAGCTCCGGATCCTGCTGCAGGCGCCGGACGAGGAGCCCTGTCGTCACCACCTCGACACGGAGTCCTTTGCCGCCGCGGCGCTCACCACGCATCGCGTAGCCGATGCGCTGCCCGAGCGGTTCGCCGACCAGCGTCGCCAGCCGGGTCGCGGCCGCGCGGGTGGCCATTCTCCGCGGCTCGGCGACGATGATCGTGCCGCCGAGCGCGTCGGCCAGCGAGAGCGGCAACAGCGAGGTTTTCCCCGACCCGGGCGGCGCGACCAGCACCGCGGTACCGCGCGACCGCACCGCGTCGACCGTGGCAGGCAGAACGGCCCGGACGGGCAGATCCGCCCCGGGAACCGACGATTCAGGCAGCAGCACGCCCCGACGCTATCGGACCATCGCCGTCAGGTGAGCAGGCCGTGGCGGTAGGCGTAAACCACGGCCTGCACCCGGTCACGTAGCTGGAGCTTGGTGAGGATGCGGGAGACGTGGGACTTGACGGTCTCCGGGCTGATCACGAGGGCATCGGCGATCTCCTTGTTGGACAGCCCTTCGGCCACGAGGCGCAGGACCTCGAGCTCGCGGGTGGACAGGAGGCCGTCAGCGGGGTCCGGCCCCTCCGGGCGGATCCGAGCGGCGTATCTGCCGACGAGGCGACGGGTGACCTCGGGGTCGAGAAGAGCCGCGCCGGAGACCACGGTGCGGATGCCGTGCAGGAGGTGGTCGGCGGGCGCGTCCTTGAGGAGGAAGCCGCCGGCCCCGGCTCGGAGGGCCTGGTAGACGTACTCGTCGAGGTTGAACGTGGTGACCACGAGCACCTTGGTGGGTTCTGCCGCCTCTGGTCCGGCGAGCAGCCTCGTCGCGGCGATTCCGTCGAGCACGGGCATACGCACGTCCATGACCACGATGTCCGGGGACAGACGGCGGGCCAGGTCCACCGCGGTCCGTCCGTCACCGCACTGCCCCACGACCTCGAGGTCGGGCTGGGCGTCGATGATCGTCGTGAACCCGGTGCGGATGAGGTCCTGGTCGTCGCAGACGATGACGCGGACCGGTGCCCGCGTCACCGGCTCGTCGCCAGGTCGGTCACGGGGATGTGCGCGCGGACGTCGAAGCCGCCGTCGGGCCGGCGGCCGACGGCGAACGTGCCGGAGAGTGCCTCGACACGTTCGCGGAGCCCGGCCAGACCGCGTCCGGAGCCTGGGGCCGCGCGGCTCCGCCGCTCGGGCGCGCCGGTGGTGACCTGCACGGTGATCTCCCCTTCCGTCTGGTGGACGGAGACGTCCGTCCGGCTGCCGGGCGCGTGCTTGAGGGCGTTGGTGAGAGCCTCCTGCACGACCCGGTAGGCGGTGAGCCCGGCCTCCGCGCCGGCCGCGGCGGGCAGGGCGCAGGTCTCCTGGGTGAGCTCGACCGGCTGTCCGGCGCGGCGCGCCTGCCGCACGAGGTCCGTGACGTCCTCGACGGACCGTCTCGCGACGCCGGGTGGGGCGCCGACCGGGTCCGGCGCGGCCGGGGAACCCACCCGGGTGCTCGGGCCCGCGTCGAGCACGTCGAGGAGCTGCCGTAGGTCGGTGACGGCCAGGCGCCCGGTGTCCGCGACGGTGGCAAGGGCCTGGTCGACCCGGTCGGGTTCGGCGGCCAGGTAGCGGGCGGCCTGCGCCTGCACGACCATCGCGGTCACGTGGTGGGTGACGACGTCGTGGAGCTCCCGCGCGAGCCGCGTGCGTTCCTCGGCGCGGGCGGTCACGGCGGCACGCCGCCGGCGGTCGGCCTCCGCGACGCGGGCCGAGCGCAGCCAGGCGCCGGCACCCCAGGCGAGCACCATCAACAGGTAGAAGGTGACGAACCCGGCCGGGCCCTCGGGGGAGCCCATGACCGCCAGCGCGGTCGCCAGGGCGGTGTAGGCGCCCGTCAGGGCTGCCGCCGTCGCCCGTCGCCGGTGGTCCAGGTGCAGGCCACTGCTCATGAGTGACAGCGCCATCGCCGCACCGGCCACCAGGTGGTAGGAGCGCAGCTGATCGAGGACGAACCCGGCCGAGACGAGCGCGAGGCTCAGCAGCGGCCACCTGCGGCGAAGCGCCAGCGGGAGACACTCCAGCACCAGAGCGACGGCCGCGAGCCCGTCGAGCGGCCGGGCGGGCAGGTCACCCAGTTGCGTCCCGTACACCCGCAGCACCGGGACGAGCGACGCGACCAGGAGCACCACGCCGGGCAGGAGATCCCGGACGACGACGGGAGATCCGTACCACCGGTGCCGGACCCGACCGAGTGCACTCACCGGGCGAGGCTACCGGTCGCGCGGCGGGGCAGGCGGAGGGGCACCAGGTTTCCGCGCCGCGCGGCCACCCGGAGGAACACCACGGCCGCACCGAGGCACAGGAGGACCGCGAACAGGCTCGCCTCGGGCCCGAACTGGCCGCCGGCGATGATCGTCGGGCCCGACGTCGTGGCGTCGACCAGGCCCTGGCGCGTGTCGTTGCCGGACACCGCGGTGCTGAAGATCGCCGACCCGGCGACGTTCCACCCGAGGTGGAGGCCGATCGGCACCCACAGGCGCCGGGTCGCGACGTACGCCGCACCGAGCATCCCGCCGGCCTCGACGGCGATCGCGATCGCGCCCCACCAGGTCGCGTGCGGGTTGAACAGGTGCGCCATACCGAACACGAGCCCGGTGCCCACCAGGGCGACCCAGGTACCGAACCACCGCTCGACGTGCCGGAAAAGGACCCCGCGGAACAGCAACTCCTCGACCACGGCCACCACCGCCATGAACCCGAGAAGCCACACGAACCCGGAGAACGAACCGTCGCCGGAGACGTGGTAGCCGCCCAGGGCGGCGATGATCGCGATCACCAGCCCGAACAGGCCCAGTCCGAGCAGCGTGCTCCAGCCGACCGCGCGGCCGGCCCTCGCCGGGCCCAACTCGTCGACGGCCCGCCGCTCGGTGCGGCCCACGACCCAGCGGTAGCCGAGGACCGCACCCGCCGCCACCAGGAGGCCCACGACGAACGTGAGCCACGGACTCGACTCGACCGTGCCGACGGCGAGACTGCCGAGGAAGGAGATCGCCACGACGGCGAGGAGCTGCCAGATGAATGTCATGCCCTGGACACTACGAACGCGACCCCGGTGGGCACATCACCCCGCGGAGCGCACTTCACGATCCCCCGAACGGGGGATGGACGGCGGGCGCGCGGCTTGGCATCCTATTTCGGCTGGCGCCGGCACGACGGCGCGGTCACTGGCTACCTCGACATGCGGAGAGGCCCCGTCACAGGTCGACAACTCGCCGCAGGCCCGCATCGACGGCATCGATCAGATTGTCTGGCAGAACACTGCCGGTCTGGTCGATGTCCCCGCGGTCCACCGTCATCGGCTGGGACACATTCACCACCGAGTCCTTGGGCAGTCCGGACGCCAGCGCCGGCAGGAACACGTTGCCTGGGTGCCTGGCCAGGGCGGTGTTGGACGTGATCGGCAGAACGACGACGGTCGCGATGCGGGACTCGTTGTATTGGTCGGACTGCACCACCACGGCTGGACGCCGCTTCGCGGGGACGCTGCCCCGCGGTTCTCCGAAGTCGACCCAGCACACCTCGGCGCGCCGGATCACCACTCGTCCGACTCCTCCACCAAGCGGGCGTTCGCAGCCCGGCGGAATTCGGCGGCATCATCGCCAGGCTGCCCTATGGCGTCGATCGCGTCGTCGATCTGGGCTGTCAGGTCTGCACCGGCCAGTTCGTCGGCGTAGTGCTCGGCGGCACGCCGATAGAACTCCGACCGGGTCATCCCATGCTTCTGCGCGATGTGGTCGAAGCGCTCGGCCGCGTGGTCCGGAAGGCTGATCGCTGTCTTCATGAACCAACGGTATAACTTTTTCTACCAAGGCACCAGGGCTGGTCGTCACGGCGACAGGCAGGACGTCACCCGCGAACCAGCGATGAAAGGGCCCCGCGAACAGGAGTCCGCGGAGCCCTCACCTCCGTCAGAGCGCCTCGGCGCACCCGGGACGGAACGTCACCAGCCCCGCTCCGCCAATCGCACCGGCTCCGGCTCCTCCTCGACGTTGATGCCGTGGTCCAAGATTGTTGCGGCGCGCAGCGCCGCGAGCGTCACCGACCCTGGCACCTACTGCCAGCAGGGCAGGTTCAGGAGGTTCGTGGTGGCCAATGGCGGGAGCCCGTCGTCCAGGTTCCGCAGTCTCCCGTACAGGTCCCGCATGGCGCTTCTGTCGGGCAGATGATCGCCACCTGCGGCGCGCTCGAGCACGGTCAAAGTGTGGATGAGGCGAATGCTGCCCACCGCTTTGCCCTCCGCTTGAAGCCGCTGCAAACGACGGCCTTCGGCTGCGGCGGCACGGCATCCTCCGCCGTCATCGATGAGGACAATGACATGTTCCCCGGCCTCGGCCGCCACGGCGGCGTGCGCGACGACCATGGTCTCGCCAAGATTCTTCCCGGAGCGCACACGCTGACCGAACGGGACCCCGCTGATGCGCTGGACGGCCGCGGCCAACGTGTCGGTCACGTCGTCGGAGAGCACCTCCATGAGGCGCTCGGGGAGCTTCTTCCAAACTCGTTCGGCAGCAGTGAAGCGCTGATCCTGACGCGCTTTGCGGAGGATCTCGCTCTCTACCGCTTCGGGAACGCAGAGCGCCCCCAGAGCGCCGAAAAGCAGCCGTTCCTTGTTGAGCGAGAGGAAGTTGATACCGGGTCCGGCATCCATGATGGGGCGCTGGCTCATTCGTCGGCGCCCTCGATCTCCTCGCCGTCCAGGTCGCTGAGGTCCACGACGACCTGGGGCAGCTCGGACGCCGCCATCCAGGACGGCTCATACTCCTTGGGTGCGACACCTGCCTCCGCCAACTCGTCGGCGACCGCTTCGGCGCTGATCCCCCTGAGGGTGGCGACGGCCTGGACCGTCGCGACGCCCTCACTGAAGCCGGCGATGGCACGAGTGAGCAGGCGTTGCGGAGCGCGGGTACGGTCGGCGTCGTTCTGGAGCGACTGGTACTGGTCGGTCCAGCCGAAGCGGGTCGCGAGCCAGGGCGTCGAGAACCTCATCCATTCCTGCTTGGTCACGGCGTCGATGTACCCGGAGTCGCAGAGCGCGATCGCTGCGATCGCCGGAGACACGAGGAACCGCTGCACGACGGCGGACAGGTCGGCCTCAGTCAGGCCCACCCGTCGCCCGAGGAACAGTCGGAGCCCTTTGCCCGGCACGAGCAGGTGCCGAGCAAACGCGTCTGCCCTGATCTCCTCGGAGGAACGCTCGCCAAGGGATTCGCCCTCGGTCCAGTCGCCGAAGACCACATGAGCGAGTTCGTGGGCCAAGGTGCTGCGCTGCCGCATAGGGTTACGGGTCCGCGCAACGCCGATGAAGGCGACTCCACGCACGGGATCACGCATCGTCAGACCGTGCTCGTCAGGTCCCGCGTCGAGCACGGCGACATCGCAACCCGTGGCTTGTTCGATGAGTGCGACGAGATCGCCCAAGGGCTGCTCCCCCAGGCGATGCTCCTCACGGAATGCCGCGGCTGCCCTCGCACCTTCCTGCGCCAGCGTCATGCCCGGCCTCCCCTTGCCGGAAGCTCGGGAATGCCCTGGTCATCGAGGTAGGCGTCCAACTCGATGAAGTGCAGTAGCCGCTGGCGCATCTTTTCCATGTCCGAACCGTTCGTCGCGCGCGCCGCGCACTGCACCCGGTCGGCAACGGCCGTACCCGTCAGCTGAGCCACCGTGCAGCCGACCGCGTCGGCGATCAAGATGATCTCGGTCATCTTCGCCGGGCGCTTGCCAGAGAAGATGCGACTCAGTGTCGCCTGCGAGATGCCCGTGCGATCCTCAAGCGCTCGCTGCGACAGCCCAGCAGCCTGACGGGCGCTCTCGATGGCGACGCCTATCCGTGCACTCACCCGAACCACCTCCTGAATCAGTTTTCTCAATGTGATTCAGTCTAGCGGGTGGGACTGACACGCCCCGGATCCGGCTTCCTGCCGTTCGTGGATACGCCATCCATCGCGCGCCCTCCGAATCGACCCGCGGTCACAACTGCTTCGTCAGGAACAGCGAGTCCCCGTGGACCGCGTCCTGTTCGACGCGATCGGTCGTCTCGAACCCGAGCTTCGCCAGGACGCGCAGCGAGGCGTGTTCCATACCCGGACGGTCGCCCACACCCTGCGGTGGCCGGATGCGCGCGCCCAGCCGAGGACGGCCCGCGCAGCCTCGGTGGCGTATCCCTGCCCCCGGGCCCGCCGCAGCAGTTCGTAAGCCACCTCCGGTTCGCCCTCCGGAACTATCTGGCTCGCGATCAACCCGCAGTACCCGAGAACTTCACCGGTTCCCTTGCGCTCCACCACCAGCAACCCGAGCGATCCGGGCGGCGGGGTGTCGCGGATCCGGTCCTCGAGATCCTCGACGGTGGGACGCCCCTCGGCGTCGATCCGCCGATGCGCCGGGACTCGTGGGCCACGCTCGACCCACATCTCACGGTGGGCGACAGCGTCCGAAACACGCCAGGGGCGGAGCAGAAGCCGACCGGTCTCGAGCGGGATCGCACGCCGCGCCGGGTCTGGCGGCTCAGCGCAGGAAAGTGGTGGTGAAGCCCTTCGGATCCTTCCACCCTCGTCCATGGTCCGGACCCTAACGAAGCGGTGGATCCGCACGGCGTGTGGCGGCGCCCGATCGTCGAGCGCAGCCTGTTGCCCGACAGCACGCGGGACGTAGTCCATGGGGGACGCCTGGGAGTCGAGACGACCATGGCCCTGCTGACCCGAAGCAGAAAGGCCCCGCGAACACAGTGTCCGCGGGGCCCTCGGTCAGCGACCTAGCTCACCAGCCCCGCTCAGCCAGCCGCACCGGCTCCGGCTCCTCCTCGACGTTGATGCCGGGGTCCAAGATTGTCGCGCACCCGAGCTGCCTGGGATCGACTGGGCAAGTCGCTGTTCTGCAAGCACAAACCCGCTGTTCTGCAGGACCCAAGTCGTTGTTCTGCAACCCTGAGGTCGCGGATTCCGCACCATGTGGATCGCGGGCAGCAGCGCTCAACCACCCGCCAGGGCTCAAAGCCGCCTGCAAGTCAGGAGCGATCCCCTGGCAGCGCTCGACGACCCCCGACCTGTGGACTGGACCGGGTGAGTAATCGCAGGATGCACGTATCCCGGGTGGCGCTGGGCGTCAGGTCTCGTGGAGGGGCAGTGTCAGTGCTTGGAGGAGTTAGGTCCCTGCGGCGGGCGGACAGCGTCAAAGCTAGGTTCGCCTGTGTGACGATCACTCGTGAAGAAACCTCGGCCAAGGACATCGGTTCGGCGGAGCACACGCGCTCGATCCCGCAGAAGCGGTCGGCGGCGACGGTGGTGTTCACCGACGCTGCGGGACGGGTGTTGTTGTGCGAGCCGACGTACAAGCAGGTCTGGGAAGCCCCGGGCGGCGCTGTCGAGGCCGACGAGTCTCCCCGCGATGGCGCCGCGCGGGAGGTGCGTGAGGAACTCGGCCTGGTGGTCGGGCCGGGTCGCTTGGTGGCGCTGGACTACGTCCCGCCGATCGAGGGTCGTACAGAGGGCCTGATCTTCGTCTACGACGGCGGACGTATGACCGACGAGCAGGCCGCGGCGATCCAGCTGCCCCACGAGGAGCTGCGGTCCTGGGCATGGTGCACGGTCGATCAGGTGCACGAGCGGATGCGCCCCCTGGTAGCCCGTCGTATCGAAGCCGCGCTCGATGCGATTGCTGATGGTGGCGTGGTTGAGCTGGAGAACGGCTACGCGGTCGGCGTGAAGCCGATCGCGTAGCCGTTCTCGCCAGTCGGCCTGCAGCTCAGGCAGCCTGAAGCCGTGCCCATCTGGTCGCCGTGCGAAGGAGCTCGGATCCACCGGAGCGGTAGAGGGAGTCGTGGATCCCGTCGGCGAACTGCAGAGCTGCCAGGTCCGCGCGCGCTTTGGCGATCGGGTGGTCGTGCTGAAATCCGACCGCGCCGATAAGCGGTGCGAGCGCGGCAACTGCGTGGCAGGCGGTGTCGACGCCGTGGGCCTTGCCGAGCCGTGCGGTCAGGTCATGGCTGTCGGGACCGGAAGCGTGCAAGGCCAGCAGGATGGCTGCGTTGATCTGCGCCCAGGTGGACCCAAGGGTGATCAGCGCGTTGTCCCGGATCCGCGGCACGATGCCCCGGGCCGTACGGTCCGCGAGAAGCCGACGGACCTGATCATGCACGCCCGCGGCGGTACCCAAGGCACACAGCGTGACCAGCGGCCGGAACCCGGTGAAGCGGTCGCGGAAGATCCGTAGACCCTCGCCCACGCCCCCGAGTAGACAAACGGCAGGGTCGAGGTTGACTCCGTCGAATATCAGCATCCCCCACGACCAGCCGCCTAGCCCGGACGGTGCCCGGGGCTCCCGGACGAGTCCTGGGGTGGCGGCGTCGATCACGACGGCCGAGATCGTGCCGGCCGGGTCGCGCAGGAACACCACGAATGCGTCGGACTCGGTCAGGCGTGAGACCCAGCACTTGCTGCCGTGGACCTGCCACCGCCCACTGGGCATCACCCGCGCAGTGGTGGTGATCTCCTGGATGCGTGAGCCGCCGTGTGCTTCGGTCGCTGCGATCCCGACCAGCGCGCCGCCCGCGAGCTGCTGTTCCCAATGCGATGCGAGCAGGTCGGGTGCGTGGTCGAGGATCATCTGTCCGTGCCCGGTCCCGGTGGCTTCGCGCAGGTCCAGGTCCCGGTAGCCGGCCAGGAACTGAGCCCCGGCCTGCCACAGCCCGGTCCCGCGGTGTGGCGCAAGTCGGGTACGCACCCGGCGCAGCCACCGTGACCGCGTGGCGGGGTCGGACGTTCCTGGGTCGTCGTCGGCGACATCGTCCAGTGCCGTGTCCAGGCGCTGCCAGGCCGCCCAGAGGCCCGCGTCGATGTCGAGTCCCGGCCGCAACATCTCCAGCCACTCCAGCGCAGTCATGACCGCCCTCCGTTCTCGCGTGCAGGGTTACCGAACACCGTGGTCCCGGGTGCGACGTCGCGAGTAACGACCGAACCGGCACCGACCAGTGCGCCAGCGCCGACGACGACACCAGCCAGCAGCACGACGCCGGTTCCGACCTTCGCGCCGGCTTCGACTCGTGGTGGACGTAGCGGCTCCTCGTGGTCCGGGTCGCGCCAGATCAGGTGCTTGTCGTTGATCGTGCCGACCCGGGCGCCGATGAACGCGTCGTCACCGATGTGCATCTGCGCGGTCAGGTGCGTCAGCGGTGAGCAGCGCACCCGGTCCCCGATCCGCGTCTCGCGCTCGACGGTCATCAAGTGCCCGAGCTGGGAGTCGGCGCCGATCCGGACGCCGGTGCGCAGCAGGGTGTGGTGCCCGACGGTAGTTCGGGCTCCGATCCGTACCCCGGCGTAGACGATGGCGCCGACGCGCAGCACCACCCCGTCGCCGAGGACCGTGTCTGCGCCGTGTCCGTCGTGGTGGGCACGTAGCGCGTACCCGGTCTCCGGCTCTCCGACCACTGCTCCGTGCCCGATCTCGACGTCCTCGCCAAGCACGGTGCCGCCGTGCATGACGGCGAAGGCCCCGATCCGAGTACCAGCGCTGATCACGAGAGGCCGCTCCTGACCGGTGCGGTCGGCCAGGATCAGCACTGCGGTCGGGTGGACGACAGCGCCCGGGGCGATCTGGACCAGGCCACGCTCGATTGCGTCGGCCCATTGCGGTGTTGCCATCACGAGAATCTCCTCTCGATCGGAACGTCCTGCAGGACCAGGAAACGCGCAGGTGAGAGGGTGAGGGCATGGTGAGTCGGGCTCATTCACGCTTCACTCACCTTCACGTCCACCATGGCGAAGGGGCTCGCGCGCGGTGACCGATGAACTGCTCTCCGATGAGGCCGACGCGTTCGCCGCGGAGGTCGCGTACTGGCGTGAGGTCCGCGGCCTGTCCAAGCGGGCCCTGGCCCAGCAGATGGGTTTCGACCCGTCCTACGTCTCCCACGTCGAGTCCGGGCGACACCGACCTACCGAGGAGTTCGCGCGCCTGGCGGACGACATCCTCAACGCCGGCGGCGCGGTCCGCCGCCGCTGGAGCGCCTTCGCTGCCTCCCGTAGCCCAGGCCGGGCACCGGCGCCGTCAGCCCGGCCGGGCACGCAGCCGTACGCGGGCGGCACTGCGCTGGTTGTCGAGCATGATGCCGCGCGGCTGGTGTTCGACGGGACTGCCTATCGGCTCACGATGCGTCGTCGCCTGCGCAACACCGGGGACCAGCCGGTGACTCGCTACCTGATCCGGATCAGCGTCGACCGGTACCCCGGAGAGCCTGAACGCTCGAACGCCCACTACCGGAAGCATCCGCTGACCTGGGACGAGCTCAACCTGACTGCGTCCAGCGGGGGTGAGGAGATGCGGTGGGAGGCCAAGCACGACCGCGACGCGTTCAAGGAAGTCTGGCTCCTGTTTGAGAACCCTCAGACCCGCTTTCCGCTCTACCCTGGCGAGACCGTGTGGATCGAGTACGCCTACACCGTCGGGGCCGAGAAATGGGGTCGCTGGTTCCAGCGCGCTGTGCGGCTACCGACTGAGCACCTCGAGGTGCAGCTGGCCTTCCCTACCCGCCTCGACCCTGTCGTGTGGGGCACTGAGACCTCCATGACCGCCCAGGCGGCACCCCTGGCGACCGCGCCCACGCACGTCGCCGACGACGGCGTCGAGGTGTTCACCTGGAGTACCGACAACCCGCAGTTGCACGCCCGCTACCGCCTCGAATGGCGGTTCCGGACCGAGACCGACCAGGAGCACCCGTGACCTCGACCAAGCCCAGCGACCAGATGAACCAGCTAGGCATCGTCCAGGCCGGCGCGCCGATCCTGACCGTACCGGCACGCCGGTTCGACTTGCCGTCGGAATGCACTGCGGCTGAGGAGACGACCGCGCGGCTCCTGGAGGTGCTGCGCCGGCTGACCGAGGTGCACGAGTTCGCCAAGGGACGAGGACTGGCCGCACCGCAGATCGGCATCGACCGCGCAGCCGCCGTCGTCCAGCCGCCCGACCCCGAGGCAGAGGTCGTGGTCCTGCTCAACCCCCGCATCATCGAGGCCAGCGAGGAGCGGGACGAGCAGTACGAGGGCTGCCTGAGCTTCTTCGACGTACGCGGGATGGTGCCCCGCCCCCTGAGCATCACGGTCGAGGCGGTCGCGCTCGACGGCACGGTTTCTACGATGACGTACGAGACCGGGCTCGCCCGCCTGGTCCACCACGAGATCGACCACCTCGACGGCCTGCTCTACACCGCACGCATGCGGCCCGGTCTGAAACCGATCCCGGTTGAGGAATACCGCCAGACCGGAAGTCGGTGGAACTACCCAGACGCCGCCCGCGGCTAACCCCATTGGCCTCGCCCGGCGCCACGGCCAACCCCTAGCTTGGCTGGGCAAGCCGTCCATGCTCGCCCGGCCGCCGTACAGATCCGCTAACTTCGAGCCCGCCGTGTAACGACGAATGCTGTGCCTTCCAGCTGCCGACCGACCGGGGTATTAGCCCAGTCCACGATCCGGTCGCGGGCCTGGTTAAACATGACGAGGACGTCAGACAGCGCTGGGCAGGTCGCCAATGCGCAATGAGGCTGTGAATCTCCATCTCAGGCGTCGCCGCACCCACACAGGCTGGGACTCGTTTCCGAGCGAGATCCAACTCAAGCGCATCGCCGAGACGAAGCGGGCTCACCGCGGCTGACCTACGCGCCCAAGCCAAGTTGGAGTCACCTCGTGCGTCACAATCAGGCTAGGAGGTTGAATGCCTGGCCCGGAGCCCGCATCGTTTCTTCGAGATACGCACCCTGAGGTCTATCTCGAGGCGGTCCGTGTTGCATCAGAACTACCGCTGTCGATGCTCGGTACATACAGCAACCGAGCAGTTCAGTGGCGCTGCAACGCGTGCCACCACGAGTGGGGAGCGAAGGTCGCGGCGCGCGCATGCGGTGGTGGTTGCCCTAAGTGCGCGCAGAGCAAGCGAGCACGTTCGCTAGCGCAGGCACCAGATGGTGCGTCACTGCAGGATCTGTACCCAGCCGTGGCCGCCGAGTTCATCTCCAATTTGACGCGCCCCGACATGACCCCGTCCGATCTTCGCCCTCGCGCGCGGCAGCGCTGCGTGTGGAAATGCTCGCGGTGCGGGCATCGGTGGGAAGCCACTGTCGCGAATCGTGCCGACGGGCGCGGTTGCATGGCCTGCGCGAACCAACGCCGAGCCGAAGCTCGACGTCGCCCGACCGCAAAGACTGGCACAGCAGCCGAGCGCGCCACATTCCCACAATCTGAGCTCGTTGTGAACCTCACTCACGCCGAGCGCGGTCTGGCGGACCTGAAGCCGGCGTCGAAAGATCGCTGTTTGTGGCGGTGCAGCGAATGTTCCCACGAGTGGGAAGCCACCGTTGTCAGCCGAGTGGTCATGCGGAGCGGCTGCCCTGTCTGCGGGACGCGGCGAGCAGCTACTTCGTGGGCTACGGCATCGCTCGACCAGTCGCTGCTGGCGTTGTACCCCAATATCGCGTCTGAGTTCGTCAGTAATGAGAACTCGCCCGGGAGATCATCGGCACAAATCAAGCCCGGTTCGAACGCGCTTTGTCGGTGGCGCTGCAACCGTGGTCACGAGTGGATCACCACTGTCGCATCCCGAGTAGCCGGTACCGGATGCGCGCGCTGTGGCGCCCGCGGGCAATCCAGGCTTGAGCTCGAGGTGGCCGAACTGCTGCGAGCCACGACCGGCGAGCACGTCGAAGTGGACGTCCGGGTCCAAGGCGGAGCTCGTACCTGGCGACTCGACATCTCCATTCCGGCACTCATGCTCTACATCGACCTTGATCCAGCCTTCTGGCACAGCGACACGGCCCGTGATCAGCGCAAAGTCGACGCTCTGCCCGACCTCCACTACGTACGCGTCCGGGACGAGGCACTACCCGCACTTGCACGCGCGACGATCGTGACCGTTGCGCCCCGGTCACTCAACGCCCTGGAATGGGCTGCCGCGCTCCGCCCCGTGATCATCGCGGTCGGTGGTTCATGGACGGAACCGACCACGGAGACAACGGCACGTGCCCTCGGGTCCGCAGCAGCGTTGTGGAGGCAGACCCTTCAAGGTCGTCCGATGCGCTCGGCGGCAGACGTCGCGCCGCAACTCAAGGACGAACTCCTCCGCAACGAGACGCGACCTGGGGTGGAGTTGGACTGGCTTCCGCCCAGTGCCAAAGACAAGTGCTGGTGGAAGTGCCGGGACTGCGGCCATGAGTGGCGTACATCCGTTGAGGTGCGTGCGTACCTCGGCTCCGGTTGCCCCGAGTGCGGCATCACCAAGGCGGCACGAAGGCGTTCTACTGCACCGCCCGGAGGGTCGCTGGCAGATCTCCATCCAGAGATCACGACCGAGTTCAGCTCCTGTAGCCGACCCGACCGCTCGCCTGCTGATCTCCGACCTTCGAGCAATCTCATGTGCTTCTGGCGCTGCTCCAATTGCGGCCACGGGTACAAGGCGTCGCCCGCGTCACGTACCCGCGGTCAGAGCTGTCCACAATGCGCCAAGGCAAAGGCGGGCGACGCCCGAAGCCGTGGCGATGCCGCTCGCGGTTCGAGCCTCGCTGGCCGCTCGCCGCGTCTTTCCGAGGAGTTCGTGAAACTCATCGGGCGCCCCCATCGCTCCCCTGCCGACATTCCGGTCGGATCGAACCTGAAAGCCATGTGGCGATGCGGGAAGTGCAAACATGAATGGACGACCACTGTTGTTTCTCGTGCGCTTGGCGGGACAGGGTGCCCGCCGTGCGGCCGTCTCCGCACGGCGCACGCCCGATCAGCCCCTGCGGCGGGCCGTTCCCTACTCGATCTGTTTCCCGACATCGCAGAGCAGTTCGTCGAGAACCTCACACATCTTGGCCGTGGGCCGGCCCATCTGAAGGCCGGCAGCCACGACAGGTGCCGGTGGCGATGCGACTCAGGACATGAGTGGCAAACGACGGCTAAGAACCGCACCCGTGGCGGAACAGGTTGCCCACGGTGCCAGCGGCAATCGTGAGTGCGACGTTCCGAGACGCGGGTCTTATGAGGATCCGGGAGCCCAGGAGCCGGTTCCGGCTGCCGACGAAGCTTGTAGCCTGACATCGAACTGAGACCGGCCATGGGGTGCGCAGCGTTCCGACCAGAATAGGCGCCGGCTCACTGGCGTGGCCGCGAGTCGTGATGTCCGCAGAACCGGACATCACGGAATCGGTACTACATACCGTGGTCAAATTGACCAGGCACGCCGCCGGACCAAACAGCAACGCCGGGAAACCATCGCTCCCAGGCGTCCGCCCTGGTCAGACAGGTGTTACCAGCCGCGCTCCGCCATCTGAACTGGGGCAACCTCTTCTTCAACATTGATGCCGTAGTCCAAAATTGTTGGCGTCTCGCCAGGTGGGCGGTTTGTCGACCCGCAATGAGCCGAACGTGACGACATGCCGAAGCCCAACCTCGCCGCTTTCGCCCAACGACGCGTCCACCAACCTCTGGTGTTGCACCGACATAGACGGCGGGTGCCGGTCGTTCGGTCGGCCGCTCGAGGCTGGGCTACCGCTCGTCCGTAGGGTGCACAGATGGAACGTAATCCGGCGGGAGACGCATGCCCGACTTGCGGCACGCGTGTCCGGGAACTGCCCCCACTAACAGAAGCGGTCGCGCTGCGGCTGCCGACCGAAGAAGTGTGCTGGCGGCAGTTCTGGGAGCACCTGGCCGTGATCTGGGCCAGCCTGCCACCCGAGGTGCAGCAGCGCTGCCTGGATCGTGTCGCCAGCAGCAGAGGCTGACGGCACGGCTTCCCGTCAGCGGGCCTCAGCCATGCCCTGGATCAGCCGTAGCACGGGACGCCGATCGGCTTCCCCCAGCAGATCTCGTACGTCTGCGGGGTTGAGTCTGAGCGCGTCCGCGAGCGCTGGCACTCCTGCTCCGACATCGCCGGCGAGTTCAGCGGCCTTCTTCAGTAGAGTCGGCGTCTCGCCAGGGTAGGCGCTTGTCGGGTCGGCGGTCGGATCGTCCGCCATGGCGAGGCGCTGGTAGGCCCGGCGCGCCGAGGACTCTGTCGTTCGCCCTCGCTCCACCATGCGGCGGACGAGGGAGGTCGAGGAGACGCCCCAAGTGCGCCCGATGCGGTCGAGCACCGCCAAGTCCAGGCGCTGCGGGAGCGCCGCGTCCATCGCCGATGCCGGTGTCAGGAACGCAGCGGCGAACTCGTCCGCCTCGCGTTCCACAGCGGCGCTGTACTCGCCGTTCTCACCGTGTAGGAGCAGGTGACCGATCTCGTGAGCGAGCGAGAATCGGTGTCGGAACACGTTCTCTGTGCGTCTCGGTGTCGTGATGATGATCGGTCGATCAACGATAGCGACGGAGAACGCGTCTACCGCATCAATCTCGCGCAGGGGTCGCACGACGACCACGATCCCGCGCGACTCAGCCGTCGCGGTCAGGTGCTTGACGGGGCCGTCAGGCAGACCCCAGTGCTCGCGCAAGGCGGCGGCAGCCTCGGGCGGTGTCGCACCAGTGGGCACCTTGGGCAGGTCTGCCTGTGGAAGCCTGACATAGCGCTCGAGCGCGAATGTCAGCTCCCACACCAACGTCGCGGTTGCCAACGCCTTGTGGCGGTCCATGACCCGGGCAGAACGCAGGCTGCGGAAGTGCGCGTTCACGGTGTCGACACGCGAGAGCGGACGCCCGACACTGAAAAATCCAGGGCGTACCTTGAGAGTGTCTGCCAGCCGCGCGAGCACCTCCGGGCGGGGAGAGTTGACCCCCGCCTCGTACTGCCCGATCGCGTTCGCCGAGACCCCAACCTGACCAGCGAGACTGGCCTTGCTCATCCCGAGACGGACTCGCGCTTGGGTCAGCCGGGCCGGCTCGAACCGCCCGCTCGTAGCGGTCGGGAGGTCGAACAGGCGGGGCATGTCTTCACGCATCCGACGGGCCCTCCTGTGCCACTACCTCGACGACGGGCACGACAGGTGCGCCACTGTCGAACGGCTCGACGTCGGAAGCCACGTCGATGCTCGCGGCCTCGGGTTCCCAGATCGACTCCAGGCCGTGGAGTTCGACCAGGCCGGTGCCATCGAGCCCGGCGACTGCCCACTGGATCGCCTGCAACTGTCGGGGCGTCGATCGGACCAGCACGAGGACCACGGGCATCTTCTCGCGCACAGCAGCAACGAGGGTCGCGGTCTCTGCAGGCTCGGGAGCGAGCTCGCTCGCCTCGGTGTCCGGGAAGTCGCCCTCCCAGAGCATCTGCTCCGGCGGCGGCGCGTCGAAGCAGTTCAGCCGGGTGGGGCTCGATGCGAAGTGCTTCACAGCGTCGGGCGCGTCAGAGACCCGCCACACGTAGAGGAGGCAGCCATTGACGACGCCGACTTTGTACCCGCCAGGAGTCAACTTGTGCGAGGGGAAGCCGTGGCCCGTCAGCGCCTCGTGGACGTCGTCGAGCAGATCGCGCCACTGGGCACCAAACCCGTTGCCGTAACGCGTCTTCGACACATGGTGCGCCTCTGCGGCGAGGTCGTGCCGCGTGCGGACAACGTCCACCAGCAGGTCTCGGACAGCACCAGCGTGGGGGCCAAGAGCGCCGGCGGGCGAGGTCGGAGCCATGGTGGAACCTCCTGAAAGCGGGGTGTCCGAAGCCGCTGGTCAGCCGGACGCAACTTCAGTATGGCACACAGATCGCGCAGGCATGCTTCATGCGCGAGGTAGGCATCGACCAGTCGCCTCTCTGGGCTGTCTCCTCGTTACCCCACCGGTCAGGCCGCCCGATGTCAGCCCAGCACGAGCCGCGCCCGGCTGCTGTCGACCATCTCGAACCCCAGCGTCGAGTAGAACGGGCGATGCTCCGCGGGCCGGGCCGGGTGCAAATCAAGGATGACCTCGCCGTGCCCAACCCGACGCGCCTCCTCGATGATGTAGTTCATGAGCGTGGTGCCGATTCCCGCGCGGCGATGGTCGGGATGTACCAGCAAGTTGTTCACCGTGTGGTGATGGAAGTAATCCGACTTGAGCCCGAACGCCATGCCGAGCATCACCCCGTCATCGTCGTGAGCGCCATAGAGGAAGTCTCTTGGGGCCAGTCCTTGGGCCAGATCCTCGGCTCGCTTGGGTAGGCCGCCCAGGACGAGCAGGTCATAGAGGTCCGGCTCTGACCCCGTCAACGGTTCTATGGTCACCACGGGCCGCTACTCCTCGACCTGCGCAGCCACCACAGCGCTGGCTCCTACTCTTCGACCGTAGCCGGGGTGAACCCGACTTCCGTCAGAACCTCGATAGCGGCCCCACCGTCGCCATAGACCACGGTCCCGCTCATCCAGTCCAGTTCGACGTCGTCCAGCCCTCGGCTACGGATCAGTGCGTCGTAGTTCTTCAGGGCGATGACCGTCTCGGGATGCACACGCTGACGTTACCTGCCGTTTCCACCTCCCGCCAGCAAGTCGACGGGGACGCGGCAGCCCGCGCGCGGCGGTCCTATCCCAGAGCCTGGCCGAGCGTGTCGATGATGACGGCCGCCCGTTGAGCGGTCTCCGCCGTCACCGCCTTGGAAAGACCTGCCCCGACGGCAGCGAGAGCACCCTTCATGAGAGTCACGCCGCGCTTGATAACGCGATCGTCCGGGTTCTCCTTGGTGACTTCGGCAAGGACAGCTTGCGCTTCTTCTCGGACGGTCGTGGCGTCGTCCTCTGGGAGGCCCAGCTGATCGAGCTCAGCGAGGAGGTCAGTGATGACTTTCGCGAGCTCGGTGTACCCGGCCGCGATGTCTCCCTGCACCTGGATTGCCGATCCATTGTTCAGCGCCAGCTGCGCCCGATCACCATGAACCGTAACCACTGGCCCGTGGTAGTTGTTGACAACCGTCGGCACATCTCGTGTGGGCTCGTCTCCGTCAACCACGACCGGCACGCGCACCGGTCGAGCATCGAATTCCCGCTGGAGCTCACGCCGAAACTGGTCCAGCCCTCGCTTGTTCGGCTTGAACACCGCCATCTGAATCCTCTCCGCAGTAGCCGGAGCGAGGATTTCACACCGACAACCAGCATTGCACCGAGTCAGACCCGCCGACCCCTCAGCCGGCAGGGACCACCCCATCCGCACCCACGTAGGCCCGGGCTAGACGGGGCAAGGCAGAACACCACCAACCTGGACACGTCGGTCGTCCGCCTGAGCCGAAGCCCCATGCCGGTGTCCAAGATTGAGCAGAAACGACGCTCTGGACGCCAGAGGCGCCGAGGGACAGGCAGGTCCTCGACGCCTCCGACATCTCCGCAGGTCAGCGCGAGATTACCAACCCCGCTCAGCCAGCCGAACAGGCTCAGGCGATTCCTCGACATTGATGCCAACCATGGCCTCGCCCAGCCCGCGGGAGACCTTGGCGATCACGTCGGCGTCGTCGTAGAACGTCGTGGCCTGCACGATCGCCTTGGCACGCGTGACCGGGTCACCGGACTTGAAGATGCCCGAGCCCACGAACACGCCCTCGGCGCCGAGCTGCATCATCATCGCGGCGTCGGCCGGCGTGGCGATGCCGCCCGCGGTGAACAGCACGACCGGCAGCTTGCCCTCCCGCGCCACCTCCGCGACCAGCTCGTACGGCGCCTGGAGCTCCTTGGCCGCGACGAACAGCTCGTCCTGCGGCAGCGAGGAGAGCTTGCGGATCTGCTGGCGGATCTGCCGCATGTGCGTGGTCGCGTTCGACACGTCGCCCGTGCCCGCCTCGCCCTTGGAGCGGATCATCGCCGCCCCCTCGGTGATGCGGCGCAGCGCCTCCCCCAGGTTGGTCGCACCGCACACGAACGGCACGGTGAAGCCCCACTTGTCGATGTGGTTGGTGTAGTCCGCGGGGGTGAGCACCTCGGACTCGTCGACGTAGTCGACCCCGAGCGACTGCAGCACCTGCGCCTCCACGAAGTGCCCGATGCGCGCCTTCGCCATCACCGGGATGGAGACGGCCTCGATGATGCCGTCGATCATGTCCGGGTCGCTCATGCGGCTCACGCCGCCCTGCGCCCGGATGTCCGCCGGGACGCGCTCGAGGGCCATCACGGCCACCGCGCCGGCGTCCTCGGCGATCTTCGCCTGCTCGGGCGTGACGACGTCCATGATCACGCCGCCCTTGAGCATCTCGGCCATGCCGCGCTTCACGCGCGCGGTACCCACCTGGCCCACGCCAGCGCCCGTCGTCGTCTCGTCAGCCACCAGTACCTCGCTCGTTCCGATCCGTACCGGACGCCGGTCCGGCGCCCTCGTATGCGATCCTACGCGCCGGGTCCGACACCCCGGTCCAGCCCTTCCGGCATCCGGTCGTCCAGTTCGACGGTGTGCGGCATCGGCGCGCGGCCGGGCAGGTGCGCGACCCGCACGTACCAGCGCCGGCGCACCCGCCGGACCTGGGCCACCGCCTCGTTGTGGAACCTGCGGGCGAGAGTGGCCCGGTACCAGGCGGCGGCCAGCGCGCCCGTGGGCTCCGCGGCGGGTCCGGCTCGCAGTGCCGCGATCTCGCCCGGACCGCCCAGCGCCTCCCGCAGTGCCGCGCTCAGATTGCTCTCGGCGTCCTCGCGCGCCGTCGGCAGGCCGTCGATCGCGAGCACGTGCTCACCGGTCCCGGGGTCGGCGGTGTCCAGCACCGTGTACGCGGCGTCGACGACGACCAGGGCCGACGCCGGGTCCATCCCGCCCGACGACGCGAGGTCCACCGCCGCCCACGCCCGGCGCACCAGCTGCGCGTCGAGCGCTCCCCGCGATCCGGCCACCTTGCGGTGCAGCCCGTCCAGGCGTGAGGCCACCCGCCACGCCACCCACACCAGCGCGACGACGGCCACCAGCGACCAGAACGCGACCTCCGACCAGCTCATCGCCATCCCCTGCGGGCCCGGCCGAGCACCTCGCGCACGCCGTCGCTCAGGCCCGACAAGGGCCCGCCGGGTCCGAGCGTGTCGCCGGCCGACAGGACCGTCTCGTACACGGCCAGCACCTGCCCGGTGACCACCGACCAGTCGTACTGCCGCACCACGTCCCGCGCGCGGGCCCGGTACCGCTCGCACCGGTCCGGATCGCCCGCCAGCGCGAGCACCTCGGCCGCGAGCGCCTCCGGGTCGCCGGTCTCGAAGAGGGCACCCGCCGCGCCGTCGTCCAGGACGCGCCGGAAGGCACCGAGCCCGCTGGCGACGACGACGGCTCCGGCGCTCATCGCCTCGACGAGCACGATGCCGAACGACTCGCCGCCGGTCTGCGGCGCGACGTACAGGTCGGCGGAGGCGAGCAGGGCTGCCTTGTCCTCGTCGGTGACGTGGCCGAGCAGTTCGACGGCGCCGGCCCGCTCGCCGAGCGCGTCGCGGACCCGTTCCGGTACGGCGGTGCCGCTGCCGGCCACGAGGAACCGCGCACGGGGCATCCGGTCGAGGACGGTGGTGGCGGCTCCGAGGAGGATGTCCAGGCCCTTGCGAGGTTCGTCGAGCCGGCCGAGGAACGCGATCGTCGGCGCGCCGGGTGCGCCCTGCCATCCCGTGCGTGGCGGCGCTGCGGCGAAGTCGCGCGTGTAGACGCCGTTGGGAATGACGACGGCGTCGCCGCCGAGGTGGTCGACGACGGTACGGCGGGCGTCCTCGGAGACGGCGATGCGCGCGGCGATCTTCTCGACCGTGGGGCCGGCGAGCGGGAAGGCGGCCCGCAGTGCGCGGGAGCGTGACATGGAGGTGTGGCACGTGGCCACGACAGGGGCCTCGGCGTACCGGAGCGCGAGCAGGGAGACCGAGGGCGTCATCGGCTCGTGCAGGTGGACGACGTCGAACTCCCCCTCCGCGAGCCAGCGCCGCACCCGGCGGGCCGCGCCGGGTCCGAAGGTGAGGCGGGCGACGGAGCCGTTGTAGCGGACGGGTACGGCTCGCCCGGCCGGGACGACGAACTCGGGCACCGGTGTGTGCTCGGACGCCGGGGCGAGGACCGAGACCTCGTGGCCGGCCGTGCGCAGCGCCTCGGCGAGGTCTCGCACGTGGAACTGCACGCCTCCGGGGGCGTCGAACGAGTAGGGGCACACGATGCCGATGCGGAGCCCGTGTGGACGGCCGGCACGGCCGGGTACGCGCAGGCGCCGGTGTGGTACCCGGCGCGGACCGGAGCGGTGGGGTTCAGGTGGTCGCGCCCGGTCAGGCACGTGGGGTCCGGCCGTCGAGGTCCTCGGTGAAGACTCGCTGCAGCATGTGCCAGTCGGCGGTGTGCTCGGCGATGTCGCGTCCGAGCACGTCGACCCAGCTCTGGGTGAGGCACCGCACCCGTTCCGCACGCGGCAGGGTGTGGTCGGGTGCGGGGACGGGTTCGTGGAAGGTGACGACGACGCCCCACGGGCTGCCCGCGGCCCGACGGCGCTCGCCGCGCAGGCGTTCGTGGTGGATGGCGACGGGGAGGAGCGGCACGTCGGCGTCCAGGGCGAGGGCGGCCGGGCCGGCGGCGACCCGTGCCGGGTGGCCGAGCAGGTCGACCTCGACGCCGCGGGAGGTGAGGTCGCGGTCCGCCAGCAGCGGCACGACGCAGTCGCCCTCCTTGGCGCCGGCGACGAGTGCCTCGAAGACGCCGTCGTCCCCGAGGCCGAGCGCGGTGATGCCGATCGACCGGCGGAACTCGACGAACCGGTCGAAGAGTTCCGTGGGCCGCAGCTTCTCCGCGACGGTGAGGACGGGGGCGATGTGCAGGGCACCCCAGGCCCCCGCGAGGTCCCAGTTGCCCAGGTGGCCGAGCGCGAGGGCGGCGGCGCCGCGTCTCTCGGGCGGGGTGCCGGGGCCGTCGAGGTCGAGGTGGGGACGCAGGTTCTCCTCGTACCCCGGCGTGCGGACGCGGGCGTCCACCTGCTCCGGGGTCAGTGCGTGCAGGGCGAACGCCTCGCGGAAGTACCGCATGTAGGAGCGCATCCCCGCCCGGGACAGGCGGCGGATCCCGGCCTCGTCGAGGTCGGGCCGCACCCGTGCGTAGTTGGCCTCGAGGCGCCGCACCCCCGGGGTCCGGCGCGCCCAGGTCACGTCGGCGACCACGCGGAAGAGTCCGCGCAGGAGGGGCTCGGGTACCGCCGGAGCGAGCTTCCAGCCGAGCACGTAGGCGCGCGTGACCAGGTCGGGCCCGGGCTCTGCGTCGTGCACGGAGAAGCTCTTCACGGGGAAACCTTTACTGAGGGACCTTCACGAGCTGTCGGCGGACGGTGCTCATACGCTGCCCGACCGTGACGGCGCTCGCCACCGCGAGGATCGTGAGGGCGGTGGTGGCGGCCACCATCGGAAGGCCGGCGTCGGTGAACGCGAGGGGCCCGATCCCGATCGCGAGACGGTCGGGGCGTTCGGCGAAGCCGTTCTTCGCCGTCGCGCCGACCGCCTCCGCCCGGGCCCGCACGTACGGGACGATGCCGCCGAGCGCGAGACATGCCAGTGCCGCCGCCGCGCCCCAGGTCGCGTACGGCACGTCGGGGTGCAGCACGAAGTAGAGGGTGATGCCCGCGAACACGGCGCCGTCGGACACCCGGTCCAGGGTGGAGTCCAGGAAGGCGCCCCATCGGCTGGCCTGTCCGGACAGCCGCGCGAGGACACCGTCCAGCGAGTCCAGGAGGACGAAGAAACCGATCAGGAGCCCGCCGAGCAGCAGGTGGCCCAGGGGCAGGAGCGTGAGCGCGAGCGCCGTGACGACGACCGTGCCCGCGACCGTCACGGCGTCGGGCGTGACGCCGAACCGCAGCAGGACGCGGGCCACGGGGGTGAGCACGGTGGTCATCAGTCTGCGAAACCGCCCGAGCATCTGGCCTCCGATCCCTGTGATGCCTCTCTGCTGGTCAAGTATGCCGGGGAACGGCCCGCGGATCGGGTCCAGGCCAGGCGTCGGCGAGTCGGCGCCTGGTGTCGGAGAGGAGTTCGGGCAGCGACTTCGTCTGCGCCACGACGGGCAGGAAGTTCGAGTCCCCCGGCCAGCGCGGGACGACGTGCTGGTGCAGGTGCGCGGCGATACCCGCGCCGGCCACCTCGCCCTGGTTGACGCCCAGGTTGAACCCGGCCGGGGCGTAGGCGGCCCGCGCGGTGCGCATGGCGGCCTGCGTCATGGCGGCCAGCTCGACGGTCTCGGCGTCGTCCAGGTCCGTGTAGTCCGAGACGTGCCGGTAGGGCAGCACCATCATGTGCCCCGAGTTGTACGGGTACAGGTTGAGCACCACGTAGCAGCGCTCCCCGCGGGCGACGACGAGACCCTGCTCGTCGTCGCCGCGCGGGATGCGGCAGAACGGGCACCGCTGCTCCGAGCCGTCGGCGGGCTTGGCTTCCCCGCCGATGTAGACCAGGCGGTGCGGGTTCCAGAGGCGCTGGTAGTGATCCTCCGGCGGACCGAAGGCACCGGGCTCGTCGACGACCACCGGGTCGGACGGACCCGCGGGCGACGGCCCGGGGGCGGCCGCCGGTCCCGTGGAGCCGTCCGCGCCCGGCGTCGCGCCGTCGTCGGCTGTCACACCTCTGCCCACCGAACCCTCCGCGCCTGTGCCTTCGGCCGTCCCGTTCACGATTCCGGCCGCGTCAGACCTGGGCACGGTCCCGGATCGCGGCGGCGATCTTCTCGATCGCCTCCGCGACGGGCACCCCGTTCTCCTGGGTGCCGTCCCGGAACCGGAACGAGACCGCGCCGGCCTCGGCGTCCTCCCCGCCCGCGATGAGCGTGAAGGGCACCTTCTGCTTGGAGGCGTTGCGGATCTTCTTGGCGAAGCGGTCGTCGGACAGGTCGATCTCGGCGCGGATGCCGCGGGCCTTGAGCTGCGCGACGACGTCCTTCAGGTAGTCGTCGAACGCCTCGGCCACCGGCACGGCGAGCACCTGCACGGGCGCGAGCCACACCGGGAACTGACCGGCGTAGTGCTCGATCAGGACGCCCATGAACCGCTCGATCGAGCCGAACTTCGCCGAGTGGATCATCACCGGGCGCTGCTTGGTGCCGTCCGGCGCGGTGTACTCCAGGCCGAAACCCTCGGGCTGGTTGAAGTCGTACTGCACCGTGCCGAGCTGCCAGGTGCGCCCGATGGCGTCCTTCGCCTGCACCGAGATCTTCGGGCCGTAGAACGCGGCGCCGCCCGGGTCCGGGACGAGCTCGAGCCCGGTCTCCGTGGCGACGTCCTGCAGCACCTTGGTCGCGACGGCCCAGTCCTCGTCCGAGCCGACGAACTTGCCCGGCTTGGAGTCGTCGCGCGTGGAGATCTCCAGGTAGAAGTCGGTCAGGCCGAAGTCCTTGAGCAGGCTGAGCATGAAGTCCAGCAGGTGCTGCACCTCGGCGGGCGCCTGCTCGGGGGTGACGTAGGAGTGCGAGTCGTCCTGCGTCAGGCCGCGCACCCGGGTGAGGCCCTGCACCACGCCGGACTTCTCGTACCGGTAGACCGACCCGAACTCGAACAGGCGCAACGGCAGCTCACGGTAGGAGCGGCCGCGCGACCGGAAGATCAGGTTGTGCATGGGGCAGTTCATCGCCTTGAGGCGGTACTCCGACCCCTCGAGGTCCATCGGCGGGAACATCGTGTCCGCGTAGTACGGCAGGTGGCCGGAGGTGTGGAACAGACCCTCCTTGCTGATGTGCGGGGTGCCGACGTACTCGAACCCCTCCTCGATGTGCCGCTGGCGGACGTAGTCCTCCATGACCCGCTTGATGACGCCACCCTTGGGGTGGAAGACGGGCAGTCCCGAGCCGATCTCGTCCGGGAAGCTGAACAGGTCCATCTCGGTGCCGAGCCGGCGGTGGTCCCGACGCTCGGCCTCCGCGAGGCGCTCCTGGTACGCCTTGAGCTCCTCCTTGCTGGGCCAGGCGGTGCCGTAGACGCGCTGCAGCATCGGGTTCTTCTCGCTGCCGCGCCAGTAGGCCGCGGCGGAGCGCATGAGCTTCACGCCGTTGCCGAGGATCTTCGTGGTCGGCAGGTGCGGGCCGCGGCACAGGTCCTTCCAGACGACGGTCTCGCTCTCGCGCCCGGCCCCGCGCACGTTCTCGTAGATGGTCAGCTCGCCGCCGCCCACCTCGACGCTCGCGCCGTCCTCGTCCAGGTCCTCCTCGGAGCTGGTGCCCTTGATGCCGATGAGCTCGAGCTTGTACGGCTCGCCGGCGAGTTCCGCGCGGGCCTCCTCCTCGGTGACGACACGACGGCGGAAGGTCTGGCCCTCCTTGATGATCCGGGCCATCGCCTTGTCCAGGGCCTTGAGGTCCTCCGGCGTGAACGGCTCGGCGACGTCGAAGTCGTAGTAGAAGCCGTCCTTGACGGGCGGGCCGATGCCGAGCTTCGCGTCGGGGTTGATCTGCTGGACGGCCTGGGCGAGCACGTGGGCCGCCGAGTGGCGCAGGACGTCGAGGCCGTCGGGCTCGTCGACCGTGACCGGCTCGACGACGGCGCCGCTCGGGATCTCGCGATCCAGGTCCCACAGGGTGCCGTCGACCCGCACGACCACGACGTCCTTGCGGTCACCGTAGAGGTCGGCACCGGTGGTAGGCACCGTGGTCGTCGTCGTCGCCTCCGTCGCGGTGACGTCACCGGGGGTGAGGTCCTGATGGGTGGGCGGCGATGCGACGTCGGACACGGACGGTCTCCTTCACAGGGCTGGCTCCCCCCGCACGCGCGAGGGACATCGTCCCGGTGGACGATGCCCCTCGATCGTACCGATCCGACTGCTCAGGACGAACTCGATACCGGCCTTCGGCTCAGCGCCTTATTCCCGCTGCCCGTCCTTGCCCTCCGCCTTGGCCTCGGGCTCGGCCTCCACCTTGGCCTCGGACTCTCCCTCCGGGTCGGCCTCGGGCCCGTCCTCCGCCACGGCCGCCGGCCCGTCCTCCGGCAGGGTCGCCGCGGCCTCGTCCTCGGGCCCACCCCACTCCTTGGCCTTCTCCGCGAGGCCGTCGACCGCGCCCCGAGCCTGCTCGGGCGCGAGCTCCCGGAGTTTGTCGGCGGCCGCGTCGACGCGGTCGTCGGTCAGTAGTTCCTTCGCCCTGGCGATGTTCTCCGGGTCGGTGACGAAGTTCTTCGCCGCCTCGTAAAGTCCCGTTCCAGCTCCTCATGCTGCTCGCAGGCACGCCGTAGCGCGTGGTCCTCCTGCGGGCGACGGAACCTCCGCTGCCGCCGAAAAGTTACCCAAGACGGACGAAGGCCGCATCCCCCGAGCGCCGGAAACCCTCCGGGGATGCGGCCCGGAAGACGTCAGCGGGGGCCCGCCCGCCCGGTACCCGCCGCGGGCGGACAGCCCGCCACCGCACGAAGTCCCCGACGGACTCCGGGCACGAAGCCCTCGCCGCGTCAGCCCTCCCCACGGATCCGCTTCACCAGCTCCTCCCGCTGACGATCGGCCAGGCCGCCGTGCGCCAGGTACTCCGCGACCGAGCCGTACTCCGCACGCAGGCCCGCCAGGGTGTCGAGCATGACGTCGCGTGTCCCGGCCGTACGCCGCGCCGTGTGCAGCCACACGGGAAGCTCGCCCTCGTCGGCGTCGCCCGCCTCTCCCGACGCCACCGCCTCACGCTCCTCGTACGCGGCACGCGCCTGGTCGATCGCCGCCACGTGGCGCTTCCAGCGCGGGGCGAGCCGGGAGTTCGTCAGCTCGTAGTCGTCGGCGATGTGTTCGTCGGCGGCGCCCGCCAGGGACAGCGCGAAGGCCACCACCAGCCCCGTGCGGTCCTTGCCCGCCGCACAGTGCACGAGCACCGGCCCCTCCGGCGCGTCCGCGATCGCGCCGACGGCCCGGGCGAACAGCGCGGGCCGGCGCTTCAGCATGCCCGCGTACAGATGGGCCCACGGCCCCTCCTCCGGATCCCCGGGCTCCTGGACGGGCAGGTTCAGATACTCCGGGACACCTGGCTCCCGGGCCTGGCCGTTCTCCGCGGGGCCACCGAACGGATGCGCGTACTCCACGGTCTCCACCGGTAGCCGCAGGTCGATGACGCGAACCGTCCCGTAGGCGCGTGCCGCGCGCACGCCGTCGGGCTCGAGCCAGCTCAGCGACTCCGAACGGATCAGGGCGCGCTCCCGCACGAGAGCGCCGCCGTCGAGGGGCATACCGCCCAGGTCACGCGCGTTGAGCAGGCCGGGCCAGTCCAGGTGCACAGGGGTGTAGGAGGTCACGCGACCGAGCGTAGACGGGGTGACCGACACTGCTGCGCCGGGTCCGCCCCACCGCGTAGAGTCCCTGCCATGGGTGAGCTCGGACAGGTGATGCGCGTGGTGCGCACGCTCCTGCTCGCCTCCACGTCGCTGGGTCTCGCCGCCCTGGCCCACAGCCTCGGCGGCGGTGAACTGCCCGGCCCCGGCACCATGGCGGTGCTCGCGATCCTCACCGTCTCCGCCTCGTGCGTCGTCGCCCGGGCCCGGCCGCGCGTGTGGATCCTCGCGCCGTTCCTCGGCGCCCTGCAGCTCTTCCTCCACCAGGCCCTGGCATGGTCCGCCGCCGCGGGCGCCGCGGCCGCCCCGGGCACCGTGCACTCGCTCGGGCACGCCGGGCACCACGCCGGCGCGGCCGCGGCGCCCGCCGCCGCGCACGCCGGTCTCGCCGTGACCCACGGTCACCTGACGAGCCCTCGGATGGCGGCGCTCCATGTCGCGGCGATCCTGGCCACGGCCTTCCTCATGGCGGCCGGCGAGGGCACCGCGCGGGTGGCCCTGCAGGTGTTCGGGCACGTCCTCGTCACGCTGTCGGCGCCGCCCGTTCCGGCGCCCACCCGGCCCACGCCGCACCCGCGCCCGGTCGCCGCGCCGACACCGCTGTCCGTGCTCGTGGCCACGGCCACGCCCCGCCGCGGTCCGCCGGCGCCGCTCACAGCCTTCGCCTGAGCCGGTCCCCACGTCCGCCGCCGCGTGCGGTCGTGCGGTGGTGTGCGCTCAGGTGGGTGCTGCACCGAGGCCCCTGCCGGGCAAGGCGCCCCACGAGAGCGCGCCCCCGAGCCCGACACCCGTTGACCCGCACGCCCCGCCCGCGAACCCCGCCCCTGGCCGGCACCGGGCGGCTCGGCGTGCTGCGCAGAAAGCAGAACCACCATGAACCGATCCATCATTGCCCGTACCCGTACCCGCCCCCGTGCCCTGGCGGCGGCCGCCGTCGCCGGCCTGGCGCTGCTGCCCACGGCCTGCGCCGCCGGGTCGCAGGCCGCTCCGGACGGCTCGGCGGCACCCGCGGCCGACGCTACGGCGCTGACCGCCGAGGATCCGTGGGCCAAGGCCGTCGACGACGGCATGACCGCCGTCTTCGGCACCCTCACGAACACCTCCGACCACGACGTGCGCCTCGTCGCGGCCGCCACCGACGCCGCGGAGTCGGCGGAACTGCACGTGTTCGCCGACGACGGCGGGACGCCCGTCATGCAGGAGGCCGACGACGGGCTCCTGATCCCCGCGGACGAGGACCTCACCCTGGAGCCCGGCGGGCCGCACCTGATGCTGCTGGGTGTCACCGAGCCGCTGGAGCCGGGTGAGGACGTCGTCGTCGTCGTGGCGGCGGAGGACGGCTCGGAGCTGGAGATCACCGCCCCGGTCCGGTCGTTCGACGGCGCGAACGAGAGCTACGAGCCGGGCGACGACGAGGCCGGGGAATCGATGAACGACTCCGCGCACTCCGGCGACGAGCACTCCCCCGACATGGACCCCGGCGAGGAGAGCTCCGGTGACGAGAGCTCCGGCCGCGAGGAGGACAGGTGACCGGCGGCTCGACCTCCTCCGGCCGGGCCGGGACGGAGGACGACCCCGCCGGAGCGCCCGGGCCGTCGCGCCGGGGATTCCTGCGCGGCGGGGCCACGTTCCTGGGCGGCGCCCTCGGCGGAGCGGCAGTCACACTGGGCGGCACGGCCGCCTGGGGTGCCGCGGGGACGCCGTCGGACGCCGTGCAGGCGCCGGACCAGGCGGGACGGGCGACGGTCGCGTTCCGCGGGCCGCGTCAGCCGGGTGTCGGCACCACGCCGCAGGCGTTCGCCACGCTCGTCGCGCTCGACCTGGCACCCGGGACGGACCGGGAGGCCCTGGTGCGCCTCATGCGGGTCTGGACCGATGACGCGGAACGGCTGATGGCGGGGCGGCCCGGGCTCGCGGACAGCGAACCGGAGCTCGCGGCGGTCCCGGCGCGGCTCACGGTGACCGTGGCCTACGGTCCAGCGGTGTTCGCGGCGGCGGGCCTGGCCGCCCGAGCGCCGTCGTGGCTGCGCCCGCTGCCGCCGTTCGGGGTGGACCGGCTCGAGGAAGCCTGGTCGGGGGGCGACCTGCTGCTGCAGGTCTGCGCGGACGATCCGGTCACCGTCTCCCACGCGGTGCGCGTGCTGGTGAAGCAGGCGCGCACGTTCGCCCGTCCGCGCTGGCTCCAGCGTGGTTTCCGCAACAGCCCGGGCACGGTCGCGCCAGGCACGACGTGGCGCAACCCCATGGGCCAGGTGGACGGCACGGGCAACATCGACCCCGCGGCCGAACCGCACCTGGTCTGGCATCAGGACGACGCGTCCGGCTGGCTGGCCGGCGGGACGTCCGTCGTGGTGCGCCGCATCGCGATGGACCTGGACGGCTGGGACGAGGTCGACCGTGCCGGTCGGGAGAACACCATCGGGCGCAGGCTGTCCGACGGCGCGCCTCTGACCGGCGACCACGAGCACGACGAGCCGGACCTGGCGGCCAAGGGGCCCCACGGTTTCGGCGTCATCGACGCCGCGGCACACCTGCGCCGGTCGCGGACCGGTGACCCCGGCGAGCGGTTCCTGCGCCGCCCGTACGGCTACGACGACGGGCCGGGCGACACCGGCCTCCTGTTCGTGACCTACCAGGCGGACGTCGACCGGCAGTTCCTTCCGGTCCAGCGCCGGCTGGACGAGCTGGACCTGCTCAACGCGTGGACGACGCCGGTCGGCTCGGCGGTCTTCGCGGTGCCGCCGGGCGCGGGGCCGGGTGAGTATCTGGGTCAGGCGCTGCTGGCGGGATGACGTCGCGCGGGCTTGCTCGCCGTGAGCGGGCGGCCGGCGCGGTGGGCTCCTCCCGGAGCGGGCCGCCGCCACGCCGTCATACGTGGCGGCGGCCGTCCCGCTGGGCGGCACCGCCTCGACGGCGCGAATTTCTCTGACTAAAGTCAACGATATGTCGATCGATCCCCGGACCGCCGTCGTGCGCCGGTTCAACCGCAGCTACACCCAGCGCATCGGAGCCCTGGAGGACTCCTTCCTGGGGATGGGGGCGCCGCTCGGCACGATGCGGCTCCTGTTCGAGATCGGGAGCCGGGCGGGGACGGTCGCCGAGCTGCGTGCCCGCACCGGCCTCGACTCGGGGTACGTCAGCAGGCAGCTCAAGCGTCTCGGCGACGACGGGCTCGTCTCCCTCGGCCCCGACCCCGCCGACCGGCGACGGCGTCTCGTGGAGCTCACCGAGTCCGGCAGAGCCCTGTGGGAGGAACTGGAGGCTCGCTCCGCCGAGCGGGCCCGCACGCTCCTGGAGCCCTTGACCGAGCGGCAGCGCGACCGGCTGGCGGGCGCTCTTGCCGAGGCGGACCTGCTCGTGCGGGCCGCTTCCGTGACGTTCGAGACGGTGGATCCGCTGTCTCCCGGCGCGAGGGCCGCCGTCGGGCAGTACGTCGCCGAGCTCGCGACGCTTTTCCCGTTCGACCCGGGCGAGCCGTCCGACGAGGATGCGGCGCAGTTCCGGCCGCCGTCGGGCCGGTTCGTGCTGGCCGTGGAGGACGGCGAGCCGGCCGCGTGCGGCGGTCTGCGGGATCTGGGAGACGGCGTGGCCGAGATCAAGCGCATGTGGGTGCATCCCGGCCGGCGCGGGGCCGGGCTGGCGTCGCGGCTGCTGCGGCACCTGGAGACGACGGCGGCCGACGCAGGCCACACCGCCGTCCGGCTGGACACGAACGAGAACCTCGAGGCCGCGATCGCCATGTACGACCGCGCCGGCTACCGCCGCATCGACCGCTACAACGACAACCCGGACGCCACCCACTTCTTCGAGAAGCGACTGAAGGCGTGGGGGACGCGCCCTCACGAGAAATGACGAGACGGAGCGGTCCAACCCCGTTGGACACACTCCGCCTATTCCGTCTCGTGGGCGATACAGGACTCGAACCTGTGACCTCTTCGGTGTGAACGAAGCGCGCTAACCATCTGCGCCAATCGCCCCGGTCGTGCGGAGCGATCGTAGCACCCGGCCGACCGCCCGCGACGACCCCCGCTCAGGGATCGATCAGCTCGCGCCGCATCTTCTCGAACATGTCGCGCGCGGTCCTCGACAGCTCCCCGGCCAGCAGGTCGACGCCGTCGAGCCATGTCGTGGGCTGCACGTTCCGCACGGATCCGGTCAGGAGCATGTGCGAGCGCCCGGCCGCGACGTCGTCGAGCACGTCGAACATGAGCTCGCCCGCTTGTGCCTCGCGCACGGGCAGCCCGGCCGCGGTGCCCCATTCCAGCAGCAGCTCGCGGGTGATCCCCGCGAGGCAGCCCACCGACAGCGGCGGCGTCACCAGCTCGCCGTCCCGCTCCACGAACACGTTCGACCCGGTTCCCTCGCACAGCTCGCCGCGCGTGTTCGCGAGCACGGCCTCGTCGCCGCCCTTGTCCACGGCGTCGGCCAGCGCCACGACGTTCTCCGCGTACGACGTCGTCTTCAGCCCCGCGACGGCCGACCGCTCGTTGCGGGTCCAGGGCGAGCGCACCGCCCGCCCCTCCGCCCGGATCGTCGCGGGCCCGGCCGCGACGACCACGGTCTGGGGCCCGTCAGACCGTCCGGACGCGAGCGGGCCGACGCCGTCGGTCACGGTGATCCGCAGCCGTCCGGCCGCCGGCCCGGCGGCGAGGACGGCGGCGACGCCGTCGCGAATCTGCTCCTCGTCGGGTTCGGCGATGCCGAGCCCCGCGGCTGACCGTGCGAGCCGCCGCAGGTGTCGCGTGAGCGCGAACGCCTGGCCGTCGAACACGGCACACGTCTCGAACACCCCGTCACCCACCGTGATGCCGTGGTCGAGCGCGCTGATCGCGCTCTCGCCGGGCGACACGAGCCGCCCGCCCGTCCAGATCACCGTCTGCGTCATGAGGTCATCCTGCCTGTCGATATGACGGACCGCGAAACTGCCGGTCCGGTGCCCGACGACGCCAGTCCGACCAGTCGTTCCGCCTTCAGTTCGGTCTCGTGCCACTCGGCGGCCGGGTCGCTGCCCCAGGTGATGCCCGCCCCCGTGCCGAAGCGGAGCGTGCCCGCCCCGGAGCCGCCGTCGTCCCCGCGCTCCCACCAGAACGTGCGGATGCCGACGGCGAGCGACGCCGTGCCCGCGTCCCCGTCGACCCAGCCGACCGCCCCGCAGTACGGACCTCGCGGGGTCGGTTCGAGGTCGTCGATGATCCGCAGCGCCGACGACTTCGGCGCCCCCGACACCGATCCGGGCGGGAACGTCGCCGCCAGCAGGTGCCGCCAGGCGCCGGGGTCGCGGCCGACCTCGTCCGACAGCACCCCGCGCACCCGCGAGACCAGGTGCACCAGCCCGGGGTGGTGCTCGACGGCGAGCAGCCCGCTCACCTGGACAGTGCCCGGACGGCAGACCCGTTGCAGGTCGTTGCGGACCAGGTCCGTGATCATGACGTTCTCGGCGCGGTCCTTGTCGGTGAGGCCGTCGGGCGTGCGGGCGGTGCCCTTGATGGGCCCGGACGTGACGACGACGCCGTCGGGCCCGGGCTCCAGCGACAGGTACAGCTCGGGGGAGGCGCTGACCACCCAGACAGGGTCGACGGTGTGACCGTCCGTGCCCGGCGTCGCGGCGGGGACGTGGATCGCGGAGGCGTGCGGTGCGGGATTGCCGGCGGCGAGCCGGTCGGCGAGGGCGCGGGCGTCGGGCTCGGTGGTCGTGCCGTCGGCGTTGGTCCGGGCCGCCAGCGGGGCGGCCAGGACGCGGCAGAGGTTGGCCTGGTAGACGTCGCCCTCGCGCACGTGCTCCCGGATCCGGTGCACCGCCGCCTCGTAGGCGGCGCGATCCATGGAACTGGTCCACGCCGTGGGGTCCGGCCCGGTCCAGCCGTCCGGCGCCGGCTCCGGGTGCGGTGCACGGTCCATGTCCGACGGCGGCCCCGGGGACCGTCGTGCGATCGCGTGCGCCCCGGCCTCCGGGGCCGGGGTCACGTCCCGGAACTGCCACGCACGGGCTCGGCCCTCGAACTCCGCGACCACGAACCACATGCCCTGCGCCAGTGCCTCCGGCTCGGTGTGCAGGTCGACACAACGAGTCACGTGCGTCGCGACGCGCCCGGCGTGGGCCGCCCAGCCGGTGTTCCCGGTCACGTCACGGGTGGCCAGGATCGTCGCGCTGGTGCGGGTTCTCGCCGGTCGGCGCAGAGTCGGGGACACATCGTCCACGCTAACGCCGCTCAATCGATTGGACGGCCACGCCGATGTTCGATTAATGTTCAGACCACGCCGGAGCGCACGGGAAACCCCGTCAGGTCCGGCTATGCGGACGTAGCTCAGTTGGTAGAGCATCACCTTGCCATGGTGAGGGTCGCGAGTTCGAATCTCGTCGTCCGCTCGGAGGCCCGCTCCCGTGCTCGACTTGCTGGAGCATCCTCACGGTGGGTTGGCCGAGAGGCGAGGCAGCGGCCTGCAAAGCCGTATACACGGGTTCGAATCCCGTACCCACCTCGCACGAACTCGAGCGATTGGCGCAGCGGTAGCGCGCTTCCCTGACACGGAAGAGGTCACTGGTTCGATCCCAGTATCGCTCACCACTTACCCCACCAGGGGCGATTGGCGCAGATGGTTAGCGCGCTTCGTTCACACCGAAGAGGTCACAGGTTCGAGTCCTGTATCGCCCACGAGACGGAATAGGCGGAGTGTGTCCAACGGGGTTGGACCGCTCCGTCTCGTCGTTTTTGTGGGGGCGCAGCCCCCACGCCCCGCTCGGGAGGCTTCGCCCCCCGAACCCCCCGGGCTTCGCCTCCCGAACCTCCCGGCCGTGGTGCGGTGTTCTGGGTACGCGCCGGTCGCCTTCGGCCGCACCTCGCGAGGCTTGTCCGCACCCCACTTGGCGCGGGTCCTGCGTGAGCCCCCGCAGCATCACTGATGGGTACGTCTCGGGCAATATGGGACAAACCCTTGTGTCGTCGGTCACACTTCCTGCACACTTTTCCCGGAGAGCGGGGCGCACAACGACGTGCGCCCGCTCGCCACGACGGGTGAGCAGACCGCATCGCCCCTGTCCTTCTGGAGGGACCATGAGAAGCATCCCCCGAACCGGAATCCGCACCAGGATCGTGGCACTCGCCGCAGGACTCGGCCTGGCGGCGTCGAGCGTCGTCGCCACGTCGGCCGTGGCCCGGCCCGTGGACCTCCCTGTCGCGGCATCGCAGCTCGCCGCCGCGCACAGCGCGGTCGAGAGGTCGGGCGTCGACGGCGTGGCCTGGTACACCGACAAGGCGAGCGGCAAGGTCGTCGTCACCGCGGACTCGACCGTCAGCGCCGCCGACATCGCCGCGATCCGGAAGGAAGCCGGGCCCCACGCACGATCGGTCGACGTCGAGCGCACCCACGGTGAGTTCAGGCCGCTGCTGTCGGCCGGAGACGCCATCTACGGCGGCGGCTACCGCTGCTCGCTCGGCTTCAACGTCCGGTCGGGCAGCGACTACTACTTCCTCACCGCCGGCCACTGCGGCAAGAGCGTGCGCACCTGGTACGCCGACCCGTCGCAGTCCACCCTGATCGGGGACACCGTCTCCGCCAGCTTCCCCGGCAACGACTACGCGCTCGTCAGCTACGACAACCCGTCGTTGAGCCACCCCGGCGGCTACACCGCCGCCGACGCCTACGTGGGCGAGCGCGTCACCCGCACCGGCTCCACCACCGGCACGCACAGCGGCACCGTCACGGCACTGAACGTCACCGTCCGCTACCAGGGCGGCGGCACCGTCCGGGGCATGATCCAGACGACGGTCTGCGCGGAACCCGGGGACTCCGGCGGCCCGCTCTACGACGGCAGCAAGGCCATCGGCCTCACCTCCGGCGGCAGCGGTGACTGCCGTACCGGCGGGACGACGTTCTACCAGCCGGTGACCGAGGCGCTGAACGCGTACGGCGTCGACATCTACTGACGGATGTGTCCGGCTCGACCTGGCCGGACGCACCACCACGGGTCGTGCGGTCGCGAACTCACGCCCGCACGACCCGTGTGACCCACGCCCGTCGACGAACCGTCCGTCCGATTGGACCTTTGGCCGGTGCGTCCCGTAATCTTCTGGAGCGCCGGTTCGCGGAAGCGAGCCGGAATCGTGCGGACGTAGCTCAGTTGGTAGAGCATCACCTTGCCATGGTGAGGGTCGCGAGTTCGAATCTCGTCGTCCGCTCTGACGTGGGTGAGAGCCCTCGCGGTGGGTTGGCCGAGAGGCGAGGCAGCGGCCTGCAAAGCCGTATACACGGGTTCGAATCCCGTACCCACCTCGCGCGATTGGCGCAGCGGTAGCGCGCTTCCCTGACACGGAAGAGGTCACTGGTTCGATCCCAGTATCGCGCACGAGACGGTTAGGCGGAGTGTGTCCAACATGGTTGGACCGCTCCGCCTCGTCATATCTCGCGGGGGCGCAGCCCCCACACCCCGCTCGGGCGGCTTCGCCCCCGAACCCCCTCGCCGGTGCGATGGGTGAGGCAGGGCTTTCCGAGCGTGGTGGCGCGGCGTAGCGTCGGAGGCATGTGTCGCAACATCACTGCCCTGCGAGGGCTCGAGCCGCCCGCGACCGACGACGAGATCGCCGCCGCGGCGTTGCAGTTCGTCCGCAAGGTGACCGGGGTGACGAAGGTGTCCGCTGCCACGCGTGAACCCGTCGAGCGAGCCACGGACGACATCGCCACGATCGTCAGCCGGCTGCTCGACGAGTTGCCCGCCCGGCGGCAGCCGCCCAAGTCCGTCCCACCGCTGCGCCACGCCGAGGTACAGGCCCGGATCGTCGAACGGCAGCGCGCCCGCGAGGAGCACGAGCGCATGCACGAGCTCGGCATCGCCCACCAGCACTGAACCGGCGAAGGCCCGGCCGGTCACACAGGGTCCGACGCCGCGGCCGGTTTCGTCAGCCGTCCGGACCCGGCGGCGTCGGAGCCGTGTCGTTGTCCGGCTCCGGAGGCTCCGGGGGTTCGGGCGTCACGCAGGCCAGGCCATGGTCCGGCCGGTAGGTGGTGGTGTAGGACTGCTCGATGACCACCTTGCCGTCGCTGATCCGCTCGACGAGGCGGTCGACGGTGATCGTGAAACCCGGCTCACCCCCCGGGTACGGAAGGCACCCGGCATCCGTGCTGGTCACCACGCCCGGAGGCACGATGTTCCGCTTCTCACCGTCCGTCCAGGTGTTCTTGAGGAACTTCGTGCTCCAGATCCGCACGTGCAGCTGGTTGTCGGCCACCCACGACTGCAGCACGGCACCGTACGGTGTGTTGTTCCGCACCTTCATGTCCTTGCTCCCCACGGCGATGGTGGCCTCGCGGCCCGCCGGGTAGCGCTCGAACCAGTACGAGTGCGGGTGATGCTCCACATCCTCGAACCCGGCGATCATGGCGGCGCTGTACGTCGTGGTGGCCATCTGTGACAGCCCGCCACCGACACCGTCGATGTGCTGTCCGCCGATGATCATCCCCGAGGCCACGTATCCGTTCGCCAGGGTGATCGGGGACAGCGCCGAGACGAGGGAGAACGTCTCCCCCGGCCGGATCAGGTCGCCGGTGATCATCTCGGCGCCCCGGATCAAGTTCTGCGTACGCACGTAGTCACTGGTCAGTGGCGTGGAAAACTCCGCGACGACCTCTTCGACGCCCATCGCCCGCAACGCCTGGGTCGAGTTCTCGGGGGTCTGGTGCACGACCTTGAGTGTCGCCGTGCGTTCGTCGCCCAGTGCCGCGGTGCGGATCGCGGTCCGCGTGGGCCCGTCGGCGAGCGTGGTACCCAGCTCGCCGCCGATCACCTTCGGCCTGCCGGACGCGAAATCGTACTGGGCGCCATCGGCCATCGTCAGGAGGTTGTCGGTGCGCTCGACGATCGCCCGCGTCAGCGTGGCCCCGTCGAACCGCGCGGCGAGTCCGCCGTCCTTCACCACGAAACTCGCCGCCGCCGCCAGGACCTTCGGCGGCAGTTGTGCCTGCTGCCCACCGACGCTCACCGCGACGGGGCCCGAGACGATCTTCTCGGCCTCGGCGAGGGCGGCGTCCGTCTCCTCCTGTGTGATCTCCGGGGGAACCGTCAGCGTCGGCAGCTCCACCGGGCCGTCGACGACAAGCCACGCGGACGTGATCGCGCGGGCCGCGGCCCGGGGATCGATCCGGGTGCCGTTCTGGGCGGGCGTCGCCGTCGGCGTCACGCCGGCGAACGCGACGGCACCGTCGACGGCGGCGACCGCCATCGAGTCCTCCAGCCCGCCGATCGTGGCCGCGAACGCCTCGTCGTCCACCTCCAGTACCGGGGCGGCAGGCCCGGCGCCGAACAGGTGCCGCCACACCCGCGCCGGGCTCAGGCTGAAGCCGGTGAGCGAGTCGGCGGTGGCCGGCACGTCCACCGCCAGCCCGGCCGCGATCGGGTCGAGCGTCGTCGACGCCTCACCGGCGACGAGCTCCACCGGCTTCGCGGCGGGTTCGGCGAGCGCGCCGGCGAGCGTCTCCGCGGCCTCCGCCGTGCTCTGCCCACCGACCTCGGCCCCGGCGACCGTGGTCCCCTTCGGCACGACGTCGCCGTGCACGGCGGCCGTGATCGCATAGACCACGAGCAGGACGACGACGGCCGCCGCGGCACCGATCCCGATCCTGCGGTTCCGCGTCGCGGTCGCGGCGCCGTCCGCGGCCCGCTCACCGTCCGGCCCGACACCGGTCCACCATGCCCGCAGGTCACGCGCACGCTGGACGACGACGGCCCGGGCGGACGCGGCGGTCTCGCGCGGCGAGGACCCGGGCGGGAGGGGCATCGGGAAGGGCGGCACCACCGGCGCGGGATCCGGTGCGAGGTCGGACGTCGGTGCGGTCGGCGCCGGGCTCACCCGGGCGGCGTCCTCCGTCGCGGCCTCGACCAGGGCCAGCGCGATCACCTGGACGTCGTGAGGCGGGGCGAAGCTCTCGCCGTCGCTGCGATCCCGGACCGCGACACCACCCTCGTCGCGGGCCGCGCCGTCGGCATCCACGTCGCCGTCGCGATCCGCGTCCTCAGCGCTATGGGCGTCACCCGCGCTGTCGGCGTCGCCGGTGCTGCTACTGCCCGCATCGCCGGTGCCGTCCGCATCGCCTCCGCCGACTCGCTTGCCGTCGCCGACCATCTCGCTGTGGCCGTCGCCCTCGCCGTCCACCGGCTCTGCGCGGATGGCCACGTCGGCTTCAGCTCCGACCTGCTGAACAGGCTCGGCCTCGAACGCGGCACCTCCCCCCACGGCTTCCTCGGACTCGGCCGCCGAGTCAGCGCCGGTACCGACTCCGGCAGGGAGCTGCGCCGCCTGATCCGCCGACGTTCCCCCGCCGGATGCCTCTTCAGCGGGCTGGTCGTCGCCATCACCCGATGCCGTGCCCGTAGGGACGTCACCGGCCGGCGACTCGCCTTCCGGCGGCCCGACCAGCGCCGCCCCGCTCAGCGCCGCATCGGTCCGCGCTGGCTCCGTCTGCGTCGCATCGGTCTGCGCTGGCTCGGTCTGGGTCGAACTGTCCGGCGTCGCCCCGTCCGGCGTCGCCCCGTCCGGCGTCGCCCCGTCCGGCGTCGCCCCGTCCGGCGTCGCCCCGTCCGGCGTCGCCCCGTCCGGCACCGCCCCGTCCCGCAGCGAAGCGTCCGGCACCGCCCCGTCGGACGTCGCGCTGTCCGGCGGCGCCTCACCGGATGCCCCCTCGTTCGGCTCCTCCGGGTCCGGTGACGCAGGGTCGGGTTCGTCCGGCGTCGTCGGGTCAAGGGGCGTCGAACGCTGCGAGGGTCGGTCCATCAATCAATCTCCGTGCTGCTCAGCGGGGAAGAATGGGGAGATTGTCGCAGACGTTGACGACCGATTCGTCACCTTGGTCGCCGGTCGGCCCCTACCTCGATGAGCCGCGGCATGCCCGGCGGGGCGACCTCGCTGACCGCCAGGTAGCGAGCCTCCGCGCGGTGCAGGCGGATGTGCTCGTCGAGTGACCAGTCGGGCCCGTTGGTCAGCACCATCCCGCAGGCGCAGTCGGTCTCCACCCGGCCGCCCGGCAGGTGCCGCAGGTCCCCCACGGTCACGTGCGAGGCCCGCGCATCGGCCTTGGCACGATGCATCGCGGCGCTGACAGGTGCGGTCTCTTCCACGGCGCCCAGGTTACGCGGGCGACCGGCCGCCGTCGGCCACAGCACCGGCGGCCACGGCTTCGAGCTTCGAGCTTCGAGCTTCGAGCCGAGCCCCGAGCCCCGAGCCCCGAGCGGACCCTACAGCTCTTCCGGGTCGTCCCAGGAGACGCCGCTCGAGTCACCCGTGATCGGCCGGAGTTCGCCGATTCCGAGATTCTTCGGCGCCTTCGTCGCGTCACCGCCGCCCAGCACCTCGCTGCGGGTCGGGCGCCGCTTGCGCAGCCGCGGCGCGATCCGGGCGTACGACGCCAGCGACTCGTCCACCGGCTCGGCCCAGGCCGGACCGGATTCGGTCTGCTCGCCCTCGCCCTCGGCCTCGACATCGGAACCGTTCGACTGCGACTCCCCCGCCTCGGTCATCATGAGATCGATCCTCGCAGCCAACGCCGCCAGATGCCCGCGCTGACGAGATCGGGCACGGCCACGACACGTCTTCGACACACTGTGTTCGCACTCTGACCAGCGATGGTGCGCCCAAAGGCCTGGCCGCCCGCCGTCGCACAACCTCCGCAGGACACGACGCGAACATGCTGGGCACGGCCCTGGACCGGGTGTGATGATGCTCCCTATGCAGACCTGGCCCGGCCGTCCGTACCCCCTGGGGGCCACCTTCGACGGCACCGGAACCAACTTCGCCCTCTACTCGGGGGTCGCCGAACGGGTGGAGCTCTGCCTCGTGTCCGACGACGGCAGCGAGAAGCGCGTGGACGTGAGCGAGGTCGACGCGCATGTCTGGCACGTGTACCTGCCCGGCGTCGGCCCCGGGACGCGCTACGGCTACCGCGTGCACGGTCCGTACGACCCGGCCCGCGGCCACCGCTGCAACCCCGCCAAGCTCCTGCTGGACCCGTACGCCAAGGCGATGGACGGTGACGTCGACGGTGACGTGTCGCTGTTCTCCTACCCGTTCGACCGGCCCGCCGACGCGACGGCCCGCGGCGCCTCGCCGACGACGACGGACTCCGCCGGGCACACCATGACCTCGGTGGTGGTCAACCCGTTCTTCGACTGGGGCCACGACCGCCCGCCGGCCACGGACTACCACGACAGCGTCATCTACGAGGCACACGTGCGCGGCATGACGATGCGCCACCCGGATGTCCCGCCCGAGCTCCGCGGCACCTACGCCGCCCTGGCACAGCCCGCCGTGCTCGACCACCTCACGAGCCTCGGCGTGACCGCCGTCGAGCTCATGCCGGTGCACCAGTTCGTCACCGACCCGTCGCTGCGTGCGAAGGGCCTGAAGAACTACTGGGGCTACAACACGATGGGGTACTTCGCCCCGCACAACGGCTACGCGGGCTACGGCACCCGGGGCCAGCAGGTCATGGAGTTCAAGGCCATGGTCAAGGCGCTGCACGAGGCCGGCATCGAGGTGCTGCTCGACGTCGTCTACAACCACACCGCCGAGGGCAACCACCTCGGGCCCACCCTGGGCTTCCGCGGCATCGACAACGCCGCCTACTACCGGCTCGTCGACGACGACAAGGCCCACTACTTCGACACCACGGGCACCGGGAACTCCCTGCTCATGCACTCGTCGACGGTGCTCCAGCTCATCATGGACTCGCTGCGGTACTGGGTCGAGGAGATGCACGTGGACGGCTTCCGGTTCGACCTGGCGGCCACGCTCGCCCGGCAGTTCCACGAGGTGGACCGCCTGTCGGCGTTCTTCGACATCGTCCACCAGGACCCCGTGGTCTCCCAGGTCAAGCTCATCGCCGAACCCTGGGACCTGGGCGCCGGCGGCTACCAGGTGGGCGGATTCCCGCCGCTGTGGACCGAGTGGAACGGCCGGTACCGCGACACGGTGCGCGACTTCTGGCGTGGGGAGCCGGCCACCCTGCCGGAGCTCGCCAGCCGCCTCACCGGCAGCAGTGACCTGTACGAGCACACCGGCAGGCGCCCCGTGGCCTCGATCAACTTCGTCACCGCCCACGACGGGTTCACGCTCAACGACCTGGTCTCCTACAACACCAAGCACAACGCGGCGAACGGCGAGGCGGGTGCCGACGGCGAGAGTCACAACCGCTCGTGGAACTGCGGCGTCGAGGGCCCCACCGACGACCCCGGGGTCAACCGCCTCCGCGCCCGCCAGCGCCGCAACTTCCTCGTCACGCTGCTTCTGAGCCAGGGCGTGCCGATGCTGTCCCACGGCGACGAGATCGGCCGCACCCAGCAGGGCAACAACAACACGTACTGCCAGGACAACGAGCTCACCTGGATGGACTGGGAGGACCCGGACAAGGACCTCCTCGACTTCGCCCGGTACACCGTCCGCCTCCGGCGCGACCACCCGGTGCTGCGCCGACGACGCTTCTTCGAGGGCACGCGCACCGGCGACCTGGCGGACATCGAGTGGCTCGACCTGACGGGCGACCGGATGGACGACACGAACTGGGCCACGTCCTACGCCCGTACCGTCACCGTCTTCCTCAACGGTGACGCGATCACCGAGACCGACGGTCGCGGCGAGCCCATCGTGGACGACTCGTTCCTCCTGCTGCTCAACGCCCATTCCGAGCGTCTGGACTTCACGCTGCCGCCCGAGGGCTACGGGACGGAATGGACGGTGGTGCTCGACACCGACGACAACGCCGCCCCCGGGACCGCGCTCGACGCGGGCGCCACGCTCCCCGTGACCGGACGCAGCGTGGTGGTCCTGACCCGCCCGTCCGGCGCCGTCCCTGCCCCGCGGCAAGCCGTCGGAACCGCGCCGGCTCGCCCTTCCGACGGGGCCGACTAGGCTTGCCGCCGTGACCGGCCCGAGCCCCGACCCGTCCTTCGGGTCCCCTCCCCCGCCCGGCACCGCCCCCGAGTCGTCCGTCCCCGGCCGTCGCCCCGTGGTGTGGGCGCCGCGCGCCCGCGTCGTCGAGGTCCTCCTGCCGTACGACCCGGACGAGGAGCCGGAGCACCTGCCCCTCCGCCTGGTCGGCGCCGACCACCCGGGAAGCTGGGGGGCCGACGTCGACCTGCCGCACGGCACCGAGTACGGCTTCTCCGTCGACGGCGGCCCCCTCCTGCCCGACCCGCGCTCCGTGTGGCTCCCCCACGGCATCCACGGGCCCACCCGCGTGTTCGACCCGACGACGTTCACCTGGTCCGACGGCACCTGGTCGCCCCCGGACCTCACGGCCGGAGTCCTGCTCCACGTCGATGTCGCCTCCTTCACGCCGGGCGGCACGTTCGACGACGTCGTACGCCACCTGCCCGAGATCGCCGACCTCGGCGTCGACGGCATCGAGATCGCACCCGTGGCGGCCTACGACCCCGACGAGGGCCCGGCCGGCGGCGTCCGACTCCATTCGGTCGCCCAGGACCTCGGCGGCCCGGCGGGCCTGCAACACCTGGTCGACGCCGCGCACGCCGCCCGGCTCGCCGTCGTCCTCAACGTGCCCTACCGGTGGGCCGTCACCGACGAGCTCGGCCTCGACGCGTTCGGCCCCTACTCGACCGGCCACCAGCCCGCCCGCCCCCGCACCCGGGTCGACGACCAGATCGCCGCCACCCGCGCCGCCCAGGCCATGCGGCCGCGCACGGGCCAGATCCCCCTCGCTCGCCCCCGCACCGGACCGATCAACCTGAGCGCCGCCCTCGGCGCCGCGCGCCTGCGCCGCCCCGGCCGCCAGCCGGCCCGCATCGGCTCCGGCCCGACGATGCGCACCGACGCCGCCCTCACCCGCATCAACCTCGACGGCAGCGGCAGCCTCGGCCCCCGTGGCTTCCTCATCGACAACGCCCGGCACTGGCTGCACACGTTCCACCTCGACGGGATCGTGCTCGACACCCCGGCGCTCGCCGACCGCGCGCAGATCCCGTTCGTCCAGGAGCTCGCCGACTCCGTGGTCCACGAGGGCGAGCGCGCCCAGCGCCGGTACGCCCTCTACCTCGACGGACCCGGCCTCAGCGACCGGCTCACCAGCACCGTAGCCGGCCTCCTGCTGCAACCCGGGCGCCCCGAGCACATGGCCACCGTGCGCATGCTCGCGGAGACGCTCGCGCCGTCCGTGCGCCGGGCGGTCCGCCAGGGGCCGCGGCACAACCGGCTCAGCATGCGGCGTGCCGGCGCCGCCGTGGTCGAGGACATCACCCGGATGCCCGGCGCTGCCCTCGCCGTTCCCTGGGCCGACGAGGAGAGTCCTGCCCGCGCCCTGCTCGACGCGGACGACGTCGACGTGCGCGCCAGCATGATGGCCTTCGCCGCGCTGGCCGGGACGCCGCTCGTGCTGGACACCGAGCACCTGCCGGTCGCCCCCCGCACGGCCGAGGAGCGGCGCCTGGCCAAGTGGGGCCGCGTCCTGCTGCGCGTGCGCCGCGCCATCGTCACCGAACTCGAACTGCCGCTCGACATCCGCACGTCCACGGACTCGACCGTGCTCGCCGTGGTGCGGGGGCGCGGCGCCCTCGTGCTGAACACGTCAGGGGCGCTGGCCGCGCTCCGGATCTCCACGCTGCTGCGCCCGGGCGAGGGCATCATCGGCGCGCCGGCGCCCGAGGACTTCCGCCTCCAGGCGGCCTGGGAACCGGGCGCCACGCGGCTCGTGGGCGACACGCTGACGGTCCCGCCCCGCATGGTCGCGGTCCTCCGGGCGGACTGACGCCTCAACCTCCGGCGGGGGTCAGGGCGCCGCGGCCCTCCTCGGCCAGCGCGCCGAGACGGGACAGCGCCCGGTAGTACTTCTTGCGGTAACCGCCGGCCAGCATCTCCGGCGTGAACAGGCCGTGCTCGCCGGAGCCGCCCAGGAGCACCGGGACATCACGGTCGTAGAGCCGGTCCACGAGCACGACCAGGCGCAACGCCACGTCCTGCCGCGTCACGGGCCGCACGCCCGTCAGCGCCACGAGCCGCACGCCGTCCAGCAGCGCGCCGTACCGGGACGGGTGGACCGTAGCGAGATGCGCCAGCAGGTCGTCGAAGGCGTCGAGCGTGGCTCCCTCGCGGGCCGCCGCGGCCGTGGCGACCTCGGAGTCCGGGAGCGGCCGCGCGTCGGTGACCGTGGTCCGGTGCCGGTAGTCCTCGCCGTCGACCCGCAGCACCTCGAACCGTGCCGCGAGTGCCTGGATCTCGCGGAGGAAGTCCTCGGCGGCGAAACGGCCCTCGCCGAGGGCGTCCGGCAGCGTGTTGGAGGTGGCCGCGAGCGCCACGCCGCGGTCGGCGAGCTCACGCAGGAGGCGGGACATCAGGGTGGTGTCGCCGGCGTCGTCGAGCTCGAACTCGTCGATGCACACGAGGCGGCGGGCGGCGAGGGCCTCGACGGTGGGGAGGAAGCCGAGCGCCCCGACGAGGTTCGTGTACTCGACGAACGTGCCGTAGGTGACGGCGCCCTCGCCGAGCTCGGCCGTCACCGCGTGGGCGAGGGAGGTCAGGAGGTGGGTCTTGCCGACACCGAAGCCGCCGTCGAGGTAGACGGCGGGGGCGGAGGCCTTCTTGCGGAAGACGGCGAAGGGCTTGGGGCGGGCGCCGGCGACCGCCTGCCCGGCGAGTTCCTCGAGCCGGGCGAGGGCGCGGGCCTGGCTGGGATGACCGGGGTTGGCGCGGTAGGTGGAGAACCGGGCCGAGGCGAAGTGGGGCGGTGGCGCCATGTCGTCGACGAGCCGGTCCGCCGGGACCTCGGGCCGTACCGCCGTCAGGGAACGGGTGGTGCCGGGGGCGCCGTGGTCGGTGACTGTCACGTCCATCGAGATTACCGGCCTTGACGCCACCCTCCCCTGCCCGGAGACCAACCTCACAGCCGGCGGTGGTGCGCTGGGTGCGGTGGTGCGGTGGTGCGGTCGGTCCGGTGTCCGTGCGGTCGGCCGCCCGAGAGACCGGCTCCGAGGCCGGAGGACCGACCGCGACGGTTCAGACGTGGACGACGGCGGGGGTGGTCGGGGTGGTCAGGGTGGAGAGCACGGCCGCCGTGACGGTGGATGGAGCGACCGTTCGGTCCGGGGTGACGTTGCGGTCGTCGCCGGCGACGGCGTGGTCGATGACCAGTTCGTGGAAGCGGACGCGACGCCGCGGCCCGGCATCCGTTCGCGCCGGGCCAGGCGCATCGCCGGGCCGGGTCTCACGCGGCCGGGCCTCACCCGGCCAGGCCTCACCCGGTCCGGTGCCGGCGCGCACCCCTTCCTCCAGGTTGAGGACCCGGACCAGCATGGCCAGCCCGGCGCCGGTGACGTTGACCGCTCCCGAGCCCGCCATGGGTTCGTCGCGGGCGGCGCCGTTGAGGACGACGTAGGCGGGATGCGGGCCGGCGGAGTCGCGCAGGACCGGGACGAGGGCGCGGACGGCGGCGAGATGGGCGGTCAGGTGGCTGTCGAGCGTGTCGCGCCAGCCGTCGAGATCAGGTTCGTCGAGCAGGCGGGCGCCGAGCTGCCAGCCGCCGATCGAGGCGATCACACCGCCCGGGAGGGGAAGTCCGTCACGGGAGCAGGCCTCGCGGACGGCATCGCCCAGGCCGTCCGGGCCCGTGGAGGTCACGGGCCGGACCCTTCCCGGCCACGATCCGCCGTCGGGCGCGGAGTCCGGGAGGGGCCGACGCGACGCGGCGAGCACCGTGCGGCCGCTCCGTGCCAGTCCGGCGGTCAGCCGGCTGCCGACGTAGCCGCCGGCACCGACCACCACCACGGGGGACGACGTCGGCTCCGTCACGTCGCCTGACGCCCTCCCTGCCGCGCTCCCGGGCGCGCTCTTCGACGTCGTCCCGGTCGTCATGGCTCCGACGCTACCGGTCGTGGGCCGGTCAGGGGATGGACACGACCTGGCACGCTTCGCGCGCGGAACTAGGCTGGCTGCGACTGATCCGTCCGCACGACAGGAGCGCAACATTGTCAGCACGAGCACAGATCGGCGTCACCGGCCTGGCGGTCATGGGCCGCAATCTGGCCCGGAACTTCGCCCGGAACGGGTTCACGGTGGCGGTGCACAACCGTTCCTACGCTCGCACCGAGTCCCTGGTGGCGGAGCACGGCGACGAGGGTGACTTCGTCCCGTCGGAGTCGGTGGCGGACTTCGTCGCGTCGCTGGAGCGGCCGCGCAAGGTGGTCGTCATGGTCAAGGCCGGCGGCCCGACGGACGCGGTGATCGACGAGCTGGTGCCTCTCCTGGAGGAGGGCGACATCGTGGTCGACGCCGGGAACGCGCACTTCCCCGACACGATCCGCCGGGAGAAGGCGCTGGCCGCGAAGGGCCTGCACTTCGTGGGCACCGGGGTGTCGGGCGGTGAGGAGGGCGCGCTGAACGGGCCCTCGATCATGCCGGGCGGCACCGCCGAGTCGTACGAGTCGCTGGGGCCGATCCTGGAGAAGATCTCCGCCCACGTGGACGGCGTCCCCTGCTGCACGCACGTCGGCCCCGACGGCGCGGGCCACTTCGTCAAGATGGTGCACAACGGCATCGAGTACGCCGACATGCAGCTCATCGCCGAGGCGTACGACCTGCTGCGGCAGGGCCTGGGCGCGTCCGCGGCCGAGATCGGCGACATCTTCGCCGAGTGGAACACGGGCGACCTCGAGTCGTTCCTGGTGGAGATCACCGCGGAGGTGCTGCGCCACGAGGACGCGAGCACGGGCAAGGCGTTCGTCGACATCGTGCTCGACCAGGCCGAGCAGAAGGGCACCGGCCGCTGGACCGTGCAGAACGGGCTCGACCTCGGGGTGCCGATCACCGGCATCGCCGAGGCCACGTTCGCCCGTTCGCTGTCCGGGTCGGTGCCGCAGCGTGAGGCCGCCGCGAACCTGCCCGCGCACACGGCCGGCTGGGAGGTGAAGGACCGCGACGCCTTCGTCGAGGACGTGCGCCAGGCGCTGTACGCGTCGAAGGTGGTCGCCTACTCGCAGGGCTTCGACCAGATCGCGGCCGCGTCGGCCGAGTACGGCTGGGACGTGGACCGGGGCGCCATGGCCCGGATCTGGCGCGGCGGCTGCATCATCCGCGCCGGGTTCCTCAACCGGATCACCGAGGCGTACGAGCGCGACGAGAACCTGCCGCTGCTCATCGCCGACGAGTACTTCGCCGACGCCGTCAGCGCCGGGCTGGCGTCCTGGCGCCGCGTCGTGGCCGGTGCCGCGCAGGCCGGTATCCCCACTCCGGCGTTCTCCTCGTCCCTGGCCTACTACGATGCGGTGCGCGCGCCGCGTCTTCCCGCAGCCCTCGTCCAGGCGCAGCGGGACTTCTTCGGTGCGCACACGTACCGTCGCACGGACCGCGACGGCACGTTCCACACCGACTGGTCAGGTGACCGCACGGAGGCTGAGGCGTGAGGGGATTCCCCAAGGATCTGGACGAGGCGGGCGGCGCGGGGTCGCCGGCCGCCTCGATCAACGGCGACAACACGGTCGCGGTGGGGGTCGGCGGCGACGTCGGCACCTATGCCCTGATCCGGGCGTTCCATGAGCAGTACGGGATCACGGGTGTCGTCCTGTCGTCGGTCGGGACCCGGCCGATGCAGGACTCGGCGATCGTCGAGAACGTCGTCGTGCCGAACCTGGACGACACCGAGACGTTCCTGTCGTCGCTGGAGGAGATCGCACGGCGGCACGCGGGCAGGCGGCCGATCCTGCTGACGAACGCCGACTGGTTCGTGCGCGAGGTCATCGTGCACCGGGAGCGGCTCGAGGCGGCCGGGTTCGTGACGCCGTACCCGAGCCTGGAGGTGCTGGAGCAGGTCTCCAGCAAGGAGGGGTTCGCGCAGGTGTGCGACCGGCTCGGCATCCCGACGCCGCGCACCGTCGTGGCGGACATCCCCAAGCTCGTCGCCGGCGGCGGGCGCGCGGCCGTGGCGGAGCTGGAGCTGGACCTGCAGTTCCCGCTCATCGGCAAGCCGTCCAACAGCGCCGACTGGCACTACGTGTCGTTCCCGGGCAAGGCGAAGATCCACCACCTGAACAGCCGCGCGGAGCTCGACGAGGTGCTGGGCCACCTGGTCGACGCCGGCTACCCGAGCGCGTTCCTGGTGCAGGAGTTCATCCCGGGCGACGAGACGCAGATGCGGTCGCTGACGGCGTACCGCGACTCGTCGGGCACGGTGACGCTGCTGGCCACGGGCCGGGTGCTGCTGGAGGAGCACACGCCGGGCACGCTCGGCATCCCCGCCGCGATCCTGGTGGAGGCGTACGACGACGCCATGGAGGCGGCGACCCGGTTCCTCGACGCGACCGGCTACGTGGGTTTCGCGAACTTCGACTACAAGCTGGACCCGCGCACGGGCCGGCACGTGTATTTCGAGGTCAACCCGCGCATCGGGCGGAACAACTTCTACGTGACCGCCGGCGGGGCGAACGTGGCCCGCGTGCTCGTGGAGGACCAGATGCTCGGCCGGCCGATCCAGCCGCTGCGCGCCACCAGCGAGGTGCTGTACACGGTGGTGCCGTTCGGGCTGCTGCTGAAGTACGTCCTCGACCCGGAGCTCAAGTCGCGTCTCAAGCGCCTGAAGTCCGAGGGCAAGGTGGTGAACCCGCTGAAGTACGACCGGGACACCGGCATGAAGCGCCGCCTGATCGTCGAGGCGATCACGCAGAACTACCGGCGCAAGTACGCCCAGTACTACCCGGAGCCCACCAGCACGGGGTACTGAGCGACGACGGTCGCGACGGCGGGCCCATCGTGGTCCGTGCCGTACGGGAGTCTCCCGAGCGGCACGGAACGTGATGGGTCCGCCGTTTTCCGTGCCCTCACGCGCCGGACAATCACCTGCCGCCACCCGGCCGGCCCGGAAGACGTCGTGGAGGCCGCGCGTGCAGCCACCTCTCCCGTCATAACGATTCGGCTTCGACTCATGGGCTTTTATCCGGACAAGGCAAGAAATGGCGTGAAGAATCTGTGCAAGACATCAGACTGTGGGGTGCTGGGCGGTGCCCGAATCCGCCCTTGACTACAGAGAGGTCTCACATGTCGTTCATGGAATCGATCCGCACCGTGCTGTCCAAGTATGCGGACTTCAACGGGCGTGCCCGCCGCTCGGAGTACTGGTGGTACATGCTGGCGTACATGGTCGTTGTGCTCGTCCTCGAGGCGATCTTCATCTTCCCGGCGCTCGGCCAGATGACCGCGGCACAGACGGAGAACCCCGGCGCGGTGGCGGAGATGCCGCCCATGATGGTCGTCGGGTACGTGCTCATCCTGATCGTCGCGCTGGGCCTGCTCCTACCGAGCCTTGCCGTCACGATTCGCCGTCTGCACGACAGCGACAAGTCCGGGTTCTTCTTCCTCCTGGGCTTCATCCCGTTCGTCGGTGGGATCATCGTGTTCGTGTTCACGCTGCTGCCCGGCACCCCCGGCCCCAACCGCTTCGGCCCCGACCCGAAGGCCGCCGAGGTCCCGGCCCAGGCCTGACTGCACGGCACGCCGGGGGCCCGGGCCTCGCCCGGCCCCCGGCCGACGGCGGGGCACGGGGTCACGATCCGGGCACGGAGGACCTCCCGTGTCCGCGTGCCTGCCGGGGCCCGGCGCGCGCGGCGCGTAACGTGCTGTGGGTGAGCAACGACGTGCCGGCCGGCTTCGCGGACGCCCTCGCCGATCTGCGAGGCCAGGGCGCACGGCCCGGGGTGCACGTCGAGGAGATCGCGGCGCCCGTGCGCGTCGCCCCGTACAGCGTCGCACTGTCCGGCGAGGTCGCCGACGACGCGGCCGGGGCCGACGACGACCCGGTGGCCACCGGCAGGTTCGTCGTCCTGCACGATCCCGCGGGTCAGGAGTCCTGGCAGGGCACCTTCCGGGTCGTCACGCTGGTGCGCGCCACCCTCGAACCCGAGATGGCCACCGACCCCCTGCTGGCCGACGTCGCCTGGTCCTGGATCCCCGAGTGCCTGCACCTCGCCGGGCTGCGGCCCGGCACCGACACGCTCGCCGAGGGCGGGACGGTGACCCGCGTCCTGTCACAGAGCTTCGGCGCCCTGGCGAGCACGCCCGACGCCGTCGACCTCGAACTGCGCGCCTCGTGGACGCCCGCCGACACGCGCCTCGGCGCCCACCTGCAGGCGTGGACGGCGCTCCTGTCGACCGCCGCCGGGGTTCCTCCACTGCCGCCCGGGGTCACCCCGCTCACCAGGCGTTTTACCGACCGTACCCAGCGCCCGCATACGGTGGGTCCATGAACGAACCCCCTGCGCCCAGCGCCGACGACGGCGCGGCGGTCACGCCGCTGACGGAGCCGGCCGGGGGCCTGCCTCCCGTGACCACCCGGCCGGAGGAGCTCGAGAAGGTCGTCGACGCGTTCGCCCGTGGTACCGGGCCCGTCGCCGCCGACGCGGAGCGCGCCTCCGGCTACCGCTACGGTCAGGCCACCTACCTGGTGCAGCTCAAACGTGCCGGAGCCGGGATCGCCCTGATCGACCCCGTGGCGCTCCCCGACCTCTCGCCCCTCGCCGACGCCGTCGGCGACGCCGAGTACGTGCTGCACGCCGCGTCCCAGGACCTGCCCGGCCTGAGCGAGCACGGCCTCGCCCCCACCCGCGTCTTCGACACGGAGCTCGCGGCGCGACTGCTGGGCTTCGAACGCGTCGGCCTGGCCGCCGTCGTCGCCGAGACGCTGGGGCTCGGCCTGGCCAAGGAGCACTCCGCCGTGGACTGGTCCACCCGTCCCCTGCCCGAGGACTGGCTCCGCTACGCGGCTCTCGACGTCGAGGTCCTGGTGGAGGTCCGCGACACCCTCGCGAACCTCCTCGAGGCGGCGGGCAAGGCCGAGTGGGCCGCCCAGGAGTTCGAGGCCGTGCGCACCGCGCCGCCTCCTCCCCCGCGCGTCGACCCGTGGCGCCGCACCTCGGGGATGCACGTGCTGCGCAACCCGCGCCAGGTCGCCGTCGTCCGGGCGCTGTGGGAGGCGCGCGACGCGACGGCCCGCGCGCGCGACATCTCACCCGGCCGCGTCCTGCCGGACCGGGCGATCGTCGCGGCGGCGCGCGCCATGCCCCGCACGGCCGGGCAGCTCGTCGGGCTGCCCGAGTTCGCGGGCAAGGGCACCCGACGCCGTGCCGGGTACTGGCAGCGGGCCATCGACGAGGCTCGCGGCCTGCCGGAGAACCGGCTTCCCTCGGTACGCGGGCCCCGCACCGAGGGCCCGCCCGCGCCGCGGCTGTGGGGCGACCGCGACCCGGTCGCGGCCCGCCGGCTCAAGGGCGCGCGTGAACTCCTCGCCGGGTTCTCCGAGCGGCTCTCCGTGCCGGTGGAGAACCTGCTCCAGCCGGACGCGCTGCGCCGCCTGTGCTGGAAGCCGCCGGAGCCGGCCGACGCCGACGGGGTCGCGGAGTTCCTGCGGGGGCGGCGGGCGCGGGAATGGCAGGTCGACCTGCTCGCGGCTCCCCTCGCCGAGACACTCACCGGAATTCGCTGACCGCACTCTTCGTGATGTCCGTCCCTCTCGATAGAGTCTGACCATGCCAGCCTCCGCGACTCCCTCGCCTGCCACGTCAGCCGCCGCCCCCGTCTCCGTCGAGGTCGTCACCGACCGAGCCGCCTGGGACCGCGAGGTCAACGGGCTCGGGGGGCACCCGCTGCAGCTGTGGGGCTGGGGTGAGGTGAAGTCGGCCGGGGCGTGGACGGCGCATCGCCTGCGGATCATGGCGGGCGACCACACGGCCGGCCTGGCGCAGCTCCTGGAGCGGCCTCTGCCCGCGCAGTTCAAGGCGCTCACGTACGTGCCGCGCGGGCCGGTCGTGGCGCACCTGGACGGGGCCAACACCATGCGGGCGGTCTTCGGCGTCGGTGATTCGGCCACGCGCAACGCCGTCACCAACGCCGTCACCGACTGGGCGCGGGAGAACGTGGGAGGCGTCGGCATCACCCTCGAGCCGGACTGGCCCGTCGGCACCCGGGCGGACCTGCCGAACCGGCGCTACGCGCCCAACCCGGTGCTGTACCCCTCCACGCTGATCCTCGACCTGCGCAAGAGCGAGGACGAGCTCATGGCCGCCATGTCGAAGAAGACGCGGCAGTACATCCGCAAGTCGCTCCGCGAGGACCTGGAGTTCCGCGAGGTCACCTCGGCCAAGGAGATCGACGCGTGCCTCAAGATCTACCACCAGACGGCCGAGCGCGCCGGGTTCGGCCTGCACTCGGACAGCTACTACCACCTGGTGAAGACCGCGCTCGGCAGCGCCTCGCCGATCTTCGCGGCCTTCGCCCGCTCGTCGGAGGGCGGCCCGCACGACCGTCCCGTGTCGTTCGTGTGGTTCGCGGCGTCGAACACGACGTCGTTCGAGCTGTACGGCGGCATGAACGACGACGGCATGGACCTGCGGGCCAACTACGGCCTGAAGTGGCACGCCATCTGCGCCATGAAGGAGCGCGGCGTGATCCGCTACGACGTCAACGGCCTGCTGAACGACGGCATCTCGAACTTCAAACGCGGCTTCGCCAAGCACGAGGACGAGCTCGTCGGGAGCATCGACGTGCCCTTCTCGCGCTGGTACAGCACGTGGAACAACGCGCTGCCGACCGCCAAGAAGGTGGTCCGCAAGCTCCGCGGCGGGCACTGAACTCTGCTTTCCCGAGCCGCCGGGCTCAGCCGTCCTCGGCTCGTACCTCGCCTGCGGGCGGCTTCGCTACGCTCCGCATCCGGCGGCCGGGGGCCGGTCGGGCCGGGCAGGAGACGGGATCGACAGAGGCTGAGACTCCATCTCACAAGATGGTGGACTCGGTCTCGTCAGGGCTAGGTTTTTTACCGATACTCGGGGTAGCGTGTATTGCGAGCACCGAGCGGCGTCGCTGAGGGACGCCGCCGTCCGACCAAGGAGCTGCCCATGACGGCCACATCCGCGCCCACGCGCCGGACCGTACGCGACGTCGTCTTCGTCGACGGCGTCCGGACCCCGTTCGGCAAGGCGAAGCCTGACGGCCTGTTCGCCGAGACCCGCGCCGACGACCTGGTCGTCAAGCTGATCCGCGAACTGCTGCGCCGCCACCCCGAGCTGCCCGCCGAGCGCATCGGTGAGGTCGCGATCGCGGCCACCACCCAGGAGGGCGACCAGGGCCTGACCCTCGGCCGCACGGCCGGCGTCCTGGCCGGGCTGCCCAACACGGTGCCCGGCTACGCCATCGACCGCATGTGTGCGGGCGCCATGACGGCCGTCACCACCACGGCCGGTTCCATCGCCATGGGCGCGGCCGACATCACCCTCGCGGGCGGCGTCGAGCACATGGGCCGCCACCCGATGGGCTTCAGCGCGGACGTCAACCCGCGCTTCGTCGCCGAGAAGCTGGTGGACCCGCAGGCGCTGAACATGGGTGTCACTGCCGAGAACCTGCACGACACGTTCCCGCGGCTCACCAAGGAGCGCGCCGACGCGTTCGCAGTGAACTCCCAGGCCAAGTACGCCAAGGCGCTGGCCAACGGGAACATCGAGCCGGATCTCGTACCGATCGCCGTCCGCTCCACGGAGCTGGGCTGGGGCCTGGCCACCGCCGACGAGCTGCCCCGCCCCGAGACCACCATGGAGGGCATCGCCGATCTCAAGACGCCGTTCCGCCTCGGTGGCCGCGTCACCCCGGCGACGTCGTCCCCGCTGACCGACGGCGCCACCGCGTCGGTTCTCGCGGCCGGCGACACCGCCGCCGAGCTCGGCCTCCCGGTCCGGATGCGCATGGTGTCCTACGCGTTCGCGGGCGTGGCCCCGGAGATCATGGGCTACGGCCCGGTCCCCGCCACGGACAAGGCACTCGCGAGCGCCGGTCTGGGCATCGACGACATCGGCCTGTTCGAGATCAACGAGGCCTTCGCCGTGCAGGTGCTCTCGTTCCTGGACCACTACGGCATCGCCGACGACGACCCGCGCGTCAACCCGTACGGCGGCGCCATCGCGATGGGCCACCCGCTGGCGTCGTCGGGCGTGCGCCTCATGACACAGCTCGCCCGCCACTTCGAGCAGCACCCCGAGGTGCGCTACGGCATCACCACGATGTGCGTGGGTCTGGGCCAGGGCGGCACCGTCATCTGGGAGAACCCGCACCACGCCGACTACTCCGGCCACACCAGCAGCGAGGAGAACGACAAGTGACCGCAACCGAGAACGCCCCCGCCGAGCGCGTCACCCACGCCCTCGTCCGCGACGTCGTCCTCCCCGGCGGTGCCGGCACCCTCGCCCTCGTCACGCTCGACAACGGCTTCGACCACACCAAGCCGAACACCCTCGGCCCGCAGGGCATGGCCGAGCTCACCGCCGCGCTGGAGGGACTGCGCGAGCGTGCCGCGGCCGGCGAGCTCGCCGCGGTCGCCGTCACGGGCAAGCCGTACTTCCTCGCCGCCGGCGCGGACCTCAAGGGCGCCCAGGCCATCTCCAGCCGCGAGGACGCGCTCGAGCTCGGCCGCGCCGGGCACCGGGCCTACTCGATCCTCGGCGACCTGCGCGAGCAGCACGGTGTCCCCACCTTCGCGTTCGTCAACGGCCTGGCACTCGGCGGCGGCCTCGAGGTCGCGCTGAACTGCGACTACCGCACCGTCGCGTCCGACGCGCCCGGCCTCGGGCTGCCCGAGGTCTCCATCGGCCTCGTGCCGGGGTGGGGCGGCGCCTACCTCGTGCCACGCCTGGTCGGCATCGAGAAGGCGATCGACGTCATCTTCACGCGGCCGGCGGCGCAGAAGCCGTTCAAGCCCGCTGAGGCACTGGAGATCGGTCTCGTCGACGCGCAGTTCGACGCCGCCGACTTCCTGGAGCAGTCGATCCTGTGGGCCACGAAGGTGCTCCGCGGCGAGGTCGAGGTCGCTCGCCGCGAGCTGGACCCGCAGCCCGTGTGGGACGCCGTCACCTCGGGAGTGCGACAGCACCTGAAGGCGACGATCGGCGATTCCCGCCCCGCCCCGTACCGCGCGCTGGACCTCGTCACGGGAGCCCGCGACGCCACCCGGGCGGAGGCGTTCGCGGCGGAGGACGAGGCCCTCGCCGACCTCATCATGTCCAACGAGATGCGGGCGAGCGTGTACGCGTTCAACCTCGTCTCCGGCGGCAAGAAGCCCCACGGCGCGCCGGACCCGAAGCTCGCCCGCCCGGTGACCCGCGTCGGCATCGTCGGCGCCGGTCTCATGGCGGCGCAGATCGCGTTCCTGTTCGCCCAGCGGCTGCAGGTGCCGGTGGTCATGCGCGACCTCGACCAGGAGCGCGTGGACAAGGGCCTGGAGTTCGTGCGCGGCACGGCCGAGAAGCTGGTGAAGCGCGGCAAGCTCGCCGAGGGGGCCGCCAAGCGCATCGTCGCGTCGGTGTCCGGCACCACCGACATCCAGGAGTTCGCCTCGTGCGACTTCGTCATCGAGGCCGTCACCGAGGTGATGGGCCTGAAGAAGAAGGTGTTCGCCGAGCTCGAGGGCATCATCTCCCCCGAGGCGGTACTGGCCACCAACACGTCGGCCCTGTCGGTCACCGAGATGTCGGCCGACCTGGCCCACCCCGAGCGCGTGGTCGGCATCCACTTCTTCAACCCGGTCGCGCAGATGCCGCTGGTCGAGGTGATCCACGCCGAGAAGACCTCCGACGAGGCGCTGGCCACGGCGTTCGGCATCACCAAGAAGCTGCGCAAGACGGCCGTCCTGGCCGGCGACCGCCCCGGCTTCGTCGTGAACCGCCTCCTCATCCTCGTGATGGGCAAGGTGCTCGAGGCGATCGAGAACGGCACGCCGGTCGAGGTCGCGGACCGCGCGCTCGCGCCCCTGGGCTTCCCGATGCCGACGTTCGAGCTCACCGACCTGGTCGGCCCCGCCGTCGCGGACCACGTGCTCACCTCGCTGCGCGAGGACCTCGGGGACCGCATCCCGACGTCGCCGGGCCTGAAGAAGATCGTGGCCGAGGGCACGCGGATCGTGCTCGACGCCCCCGCCAAGGGCCTGCCCAAGCCGGTCGACCCCGCCGTGCAGGCCTCGTTCGGTGAGGCGCTCGAACCGGGCACGACGGGCCGCAACGGCACTCCGGTGCTCGACGGGCCGGGCGTCCTCGACGCCGTCCTCGCGGCGACCGCCACGGAGATCGGACTCATGCTCGACGAGCACGTGGTCGCCGGTCCGCAGCAGATCGACCTGTGCATGATTCTCGGCGCCGGCTGGGGCTTCCACACGGGCGGTATCACGCCGTACCTGGACCGCACGGGCTACAGCGAGAAGGTTCTGGGCCGGCGCTTCCTCCCGGACGGCGTGGCGAACGTCCCGGCCTGATGCCCTGACCGACCGCCCCTGACCGACCTGGCGTCGGTGGCGTCGGTGGCGTCGGTGCGGTCGGTTCGTTGTCCGCGCGGTCGGTCTCTCAGGAGGCCGACCGCACGGACACCGGACCGACGGCTCGACATGCGGCCGACCGCATCCCCATCCAGCACCTCCCCTGCCCCGAAGCCGCAAGCCCGGAAGCCGGAAGCCCGGAAGCCCGGAAGCCCGGAAGCCGCATTTTTTGCGCTTTGGGCCCTGTCGTCGCGATATCGTCCCGCCATGGTGATCGCGAAGCGCCCGCAGCGCCCGCAGTTCGTCGTCTGCGGGGACGGCCCGCTCGCGTTCCGCGTCTCGTTCGCGCTCAGCACTCGCTACCAGGGCGACGTCACCGTGATCCTGCCCTCCGCGGGCTCGAAGCACGGCGCCCAGATGGCCGCCCGGGACCACGTGCGCATCGTGGAGTCGGTGCGGCCCGACGCCGACGCCTTCCGGCGTGCCCGCCTCGACGACGCGGACGCCGTCGCGCTGCTCGACCAGGACGACGCGGGGAACATCGAGACCGCCCTGCTGGTCAACGAGCTGAAGCCGGGCGTACGGCTCGTGGTCCGCTTCTTCGACGACGAACTCGGCGCCGGCATCGCGGACCACCTGCCGAACTGCGACGTGTTGTCCGCGTCGAAGATCGCGGCCCCGTCGCTCGTCGCGCTCGCGCTGGGCGAGGCCCGGCACCTGGAGGTGCCCGGCATCGACCTGGTGGTCGGCAGGCCGAGCCAGCTGCCCGGCCGGCCGCTGTTCACGCTCGCGGCGCTCGACCGCGAGGAGGCGGTCGTGCTGCCCGACGACGACACCGGGCTGGAACCGAGGATCGCCGTCGCCGACGCGCCGCCCGACCCGGAGCCCTCGAAGCGCGTGCGCCGGCCGAACGGGCGCGTGTGGTACTTCGTGCGGCAGAACCTGAACCGGTACGTCTGGTACGCCCTCGCCGTCCTGGCACTCGTGATCGTCGCCGGGACGACCCTCGTGTCCCTCACCGAGCCGGCGCACTGGACGACCGCTCTCTACCGGGTCGTCCTCGACACCCTCGCGGGCGCCGACCCGGACGAGGAGGCCCGGTTCGTCACGCGGGGCGTGCAGGTGGTCGTCACCCTGATCAGCGTCGCCGTCATCCCGCTGCTCACGGCCGCGCTCGTGGACGCCGTCGTCCGCGCACGGCTCGCGGCGGCCACGTCGGGGCCCGGATCCCCGATGTCCGGTCACGTCGTGGTCGTGGGCCTGGGCGACGTCGGCACCCGGGTGCTCGCCACCCTCCTGGAGCGCGGTATCCCGGTGGTCGCGGTCAACCTGCGCGACGACGGCTCGCGCGGCATCCCGTTCGCCCGGGAGCACGGCGTTCCCGTGGTGATCGGCGACGGCAGGCGGACCGACGTGCTCAAGGCCGCCCAGGTAGGCACCGCCCGTGCGGTGATGGCGATGACCAGCGACGACGTCGCCAATATCGGTATCAGCATCGCCGCGGACTCCATCGACCGCGACCCGGGGGCCGGCCGGCTGAGCCGCGTGCTGCGCCTCTTCGACGAGGGCTTCGCCCGGCGCGTGCAGGGCCTCATCCCCGGTTCGGCGGCACGCAGTGCGTCGGCGCTCGCCTCCCCGGCCTTCGCGGCCTCGGTGATGGGGCCCGACGTGCTCGACACCGTGCCGTTCCGGGACCGCGTCCTGCTGGTCGCCGAGGTCCCGATGCACGCGCACTGCGAGCTCGAGCAGCGCCCCGCGCGTGAGGTGGACGTCCCGGGCGAGGTGCGCCTGCTCGCGGCCCGCCGCCGGCAGAAGGGCTTCGCCACCGACGTGTACTGGCCCGCGCCCACCACCCCGCTCCCGCACAACCACCACCTCATCGTCATCGCGACGCGCACGGGTTTGGAGCGCCTCCGCGCCCGGACCGCGGGCCCGGACCAGTGACCTACCGCACGTGGGGAGATTTCCCCATACCGACCTCGGACCGGCGGGCCTATAGTGAACTCGCTGGAGTGGATCGGTACGAACCGGGAGCAAGTGTGTGAGCGGAAACATGTACGGCGCGGACATCGAGCAGCTCCGCGCGCTGGCGACCGTGTTCGAGGACAAGTCGAACCAGCTCGGCGCCGCGGTCCAGGTGATCGCCGGCTCGGTCGACCAGATCCCGTGGTTCGGCCCCAGCGGCGAGATGTTCCGCGAGGAGTGGGAGGGCAGCCATGCCCCCGGGCTGCGCGACGCCGCCGACTCCCTCCGGGTCGCGGCCGACGCCGTCGTGCGCAACGCCGAGGCCCAGGACGAGACGAGCAACCAGTACGACGGCGGCATCATCGGCGGGCCGTACCCGGGCATCAATCCGTTCCCGGGGGCTTCCGGCTCCGGGACCGGCACGGCCGTCGAGAACGACAACTGGCTGAACGACCTGGTCGGCGAGACCGGCTGGTGGGCAAGCGTCGCCGGTGCGACCGAGTTCATCGCCGAGACCGCCTACCGCTACGGCACCGGCCTGTGGGGGCTCGCCGACGACATCCCGGCCGGTTTCGGCTGGGCCGGGAAGGCCATCGGCTGGGCGGGCGTCGCGCTCGGCGGCTGGACCATCGGCCAGGGCATCGCCGAGGGCGACTGGTGGAAGGTGGGCGACGGCGCGATCACCGCCGGCCTGGGCCTCGGCGCCGTCCTCGCGGGCGCGGCACTGGTCTCCAACCCCGTGGGCTGGGCCATCCTCGGCGCCGGCGCCGCGTGGGCGGTCGCGGACATCTTCATCGAGGGCAACATCACCGAGGCCGCGTGGAACCTGGCCACCGACGTGAACGAATGGGCCTGGGACACCGCGGGCGACGCCGCCGGCTGGGTGGGCGACACCGCCGGCGACGTGTGGGACGGCGCCACGGACGTGGCGGGCGACATCTACGATGCTGGCGGGGACCTGCTCGAGGGCGCGGGCGACTTCATCTCGGACATCACCCCGTGGTGACGGTTCCGGCACTGCCCGCTGACCCCGCACGCACCACCGGCGCACCATGGCCGCACGAGGAGGAAGAACGATGAACGAAGTGAAGCCTGGCCCGGCGGCCGGTCAGCAGGACGTCGCGATCGAGCTCACCGGGTTCGAGATCCTGACCCTGCTCTCGCTCGGAACCGACGACGCCGGCGCCGCCGGCACGCGCAACGCGCTGCACCTTCCCGAGATCCCCCAGGACTCGCCGCTGCTCTCCGCGGGCGTGAGCTCGCTCGTCGTGCGCAAGCTGGCCGTGCCGAACGAGGCCGAGCAGCAGCTCACTCCCCAGGGCAAGGTCCTCGCCCTGACGGCGGTCATGAACCAGGCGACCGAGTGGGTCGAGGCGTCCGGCGGCGCCGGGGACTCGGCGCACGCCGCCGTCCTGCTCAGGAGCCCGGCGGGTACGGCGCTTCTCGAGCCCAAGCCGTACGGCATCTGGCTGGCCCTGCCCCTGCCGGGTGACCGCGCCCTGTCGGAGCTGGCCTCCGACTACGTGAAGGCGGCCTTCGACGACGTGCCGGAGCGCCCGTTCGCGGGCACCGTCCGCGTGCTGGAGCCGACGGGGACGACGACGCGCGCCGCGGCCATCCGGGTCGACGAGAAGGACACCTGGGAGTTCACGAGCGGCACACCGGACGCCATGCCGGAACCCGTCGTCATCGACGCCGACCCGACCTTCCAGGTGGTGGCGAAGGGCCTCGCGGCATGAGCGGCCGCACGAACGGCCCCGGCGACGGACAGGGCCCGGCGAAGCGGGTCGACCCCGACAGCCCGGACGGGGCGCGTCGCGTCGCGATGATGTGGACGTTCTTCATCGGGGTGGGGCTGTTCGTCATCGGCCTCACCTGGGGCGGCTGGGCCACCGCTCAGGCGGGCGGGTACGAGGACAACTTCCGCGGGTTCGACGCCGGTGACCCGTTCCCCTGGGTTCCGGTGATCCTCGGCGGCGCGTTCAGCGTCTTCGCGTTCTTCCGCGCGGTCGGCAAGTGGTCCCGCTACGGGGAGATCCGCCGCCGGGACCGGTGACAAGTCGCGCGCCCGGGTGACACCCGGGACCGCCGTGGGCCGCCGTGCCGGCACCGCCCGCTCGCGGCGCGATGACAGCGGCCCTCGCGGGTGGACGGGTCAGGCGCCGACGAGGCTCTCACGGGACGCGCGGTCGGCCTTGTAGCTGTCGACCTCGGCCGCGTCGAAGCAGATGTCCGAGCCGACCATGTGGAAGTCGAGCTCGCCTGCCTCCAGCAGGTCGATGACGTGCAGGGACGAGACGCCGAGCCGGCGGGCCGCCTCGGCCGCCGTCAGGTCCTCACCGTGCGGGGCGGCGTCACCGCCGGACGGGGAGTCGGATGCTGGTTGCTGTGTGAATTCGCTCACAGGAAAAGTCTCGCGCAACCGGGCACCACGAGTCCAGTCGAAACGCTACGAAACCCGAGTCCTTTAGAAAAGGTTTTCCACCTTCACCCGGGCCCCGGGTCCGGGTGGTCCTCGCCAGGACCCGTTCGCGCGCACCGGCCGCTGCCCGTCAGCGCCTGCCGGCCGCTCGCCCTCACCGCACGCCGACCGGCTCCGTGTCGCCGCTCCGCCCGGCCCCGCCGAGCCCTCCGGTGGCACCGAGCCGCTCCCGTTCCTGGGCGACGATGGTCCGGCCCAGCTCGCCCTCGGAGGGCACGCCCGCGGCCGGGTCGTTCACCGCGACCGCGAGATCCGAGGTCTCGGTGATCTCCGACTGCCGCGCGAACTGCTCGAACAGCGCGGCCTTGGTGTCGAGGATCTCCATCATGCGCTGGTCCACGGAGTCGGCCACGAGCAGGCGGTGCACCTGCACGGTCCGGGTCTGCCCCATGCGGTGCGCGCGGGCCACCGCCTGGGCCTCGATGGTGGGCTTGACCTGCGGTTCGCAGAAGATCACCACGGAGGCCGCCTGCACGTTCAGTCCGACGCCCCCGGCGGTGATCTGGCTGACGAGCACGCGGGGGCCGTCCGGCGCCGACAGGCTGTCCACCATCTCCTGCCGTTCGGAGATCTTCACCTTCCCGGTGAGCGGCCCCGCGGCGACGTCGCCGAGCATCTCCATCACCTGTTCGAGCACGTCGAGGAAGTAGGAGAAGACGATGACGCGGCGGCCGTTCTCCGCGGCCTCGTCCACGAGCGCCCGCAGCCGCACGAGCTTCGCGGAGTCGTCGGCGCGCTCGACGGCGAACGCGGCGCGCCGCATCGCCATGAAGTTGCCCTCCGCGACCGCCCGCCCGTAGGCGGCGCCGTCGACGGTCCCGAACTCCTCCCACTCCTCGACCTGCACCAGGTCGGGCAGTTCGGTGAGCACGTCCTCGGTGTTGCGGCGCAGGTAGACGGGCGCGACGATGCGCCGGAACGCCTGCGCGCCGGACAGGTCGGCGTTCGGATCGAGCTGCCGGGCCACGGACGGCTGCAGGTAGCCGACCATCGCCTTGAACTCCGCGACCTTGTTCTCCATCGGCGTGCCGGACAGGAACAGCACACGGTCGGCCCGGTCGGACCACGAGCGGACCGTCTGCCCCCGCAGGGTCTCCGGGTTCTTCACGTAGTGCGCCTCGTCCACCACCATGAGCGTGGGGCTCAGGTCGGCGGGCAGGTCGAGTCGCCCGAGCATCTCGAAGGTCGTCACCCCGACCCCGCCCGCCTCGGCCCACGCGCGCGCCGCCGCGTCCCGGTCGCCGCCGTGCATCACGACGGCCCTCAGGCGGGAGTGCGTGGTCACCTCGCGGGCCCAGTTGGTGACCACGCTCGCCGGGCACACCACGAGGAAGTGCGCCGGGCCGTCGTCGTCGGGCCGGGTGGCCGCGAGGTGGGTCATCGTCGCGATGGACTGCATCGTCTTGCCGAGACCCATCTCGTCGCCGAGGATCGTGCGGCGCTGCACCAGGGCGTACTTCGCACCGAACGCCTGGTAGGCGCGCAGGTTGGCGTGCAGGAGGGAGCGGTCCAGCGGCTGCGCCTCGACCCGTCGCACGACGTCGGCCGGCAGGAAGCCCTCGGCCGCCTCATGGTCGTCGCCGAGGTCCACCACCTGGCTGAGCAGGCCGTAGTACTCGGCGGACCGCCGCTCGAAGTCCTCCCACACGTCGGCCGCGCCCCGCCGCCCGACGATCGTCCGCACCTGGCTCGCCGCGGCCGCCAGATCCGGGGACGACGCCGCGAGCGCGTTGCGCAGGGCGCCGATCGCGGCGGACGCCTCCGCCCGCCGGCCCGTGTCCGCGAGCAGACGCCGCCACCACCGTGTCAGGGCCTGCGCCGAGGCGATGTACTGCGGGAGGACCGCGTGGAGGCGTCGCGAGTCGTCGTAGTGCCGGTGCCGCGCGTCGGTGACGACGCCGAACATCCGCAGGGACCGCACCAGGTCGGTGGCGTACGGGTCGTCCGGGTCGACGTCGATCCGGAAGCGCAGGTCCGCGTCGACCTCGTCAGACAGCTCGGCGGCCGCCGCGAACGCCGGACGCGCCGTCGTCTCCCCGATGCCGGCCTCGACCAGCCCGTCGACGCCGGCCTCCAGCACCTGCGGGACGTCGCGGAAGCCCTTCTTGCGCAGCACCGCGACCCGGAGCTTCTTGCGCCGCTTCTCGAGTTCCTCGACGCCCACCGTGCGCAGTTCCGTCTGCACGCGCACCTGCCGCGCGGCGAGATACGTCTCGCGCACCTTGTCGCGATACGGCCCGTCGGAGGCGAGCAGCAGGCGTGCGTCCGCCAGCCGGGCGGTCGCCTCCTCCACGACCCGTCGCGCCTCGCGGCTCTTGATCGGAACACCCTGGGAAGTCTCAGTCATCGCGGCGCCAGCGTACCCGCCGTGTCCGACATTCCCGATCAGATCACGATCCGCTTCCAGTCCGGGTCCGACGGCGTCCCCGTGAAGTCCATCCGCACGCGGCCCGGCTCCCGGCCGAGCGCCAGCAGGGTCGCCGACACCGACGCGAACACCCGCCCGTCGGGCAGCTCGTGCCGCACGAGCAGGGCCCGCGGGTCGTCCTCCGCCAGTGCGTCGCCGCGCAGCAGCTCCGTCCAGCCGCCCCACCACTCCGCGGTCGGGGCGGGCATCCGCGACGCGCGCGCGGCGTCCGGAGACGAGGGCCGGGGCCCGTCCGGTCGCGGCCCGCCGGCCGTGCCGAGCAGCGGCGCGAAGTGGGGCACCAGCGGATCGTCGACGACGTCGAGCCCCTCGTTCGTGACGATGTGGTCACCGGGCGGGATCTCGACGTCGGTCACCTCGTGGCCGTCCCAGGAGACGAGCCGCGCACCGTCCGCGTCGGCGACCAGCAGGTGCACCACCTCGTACGCACGCAACCGGTCGGCTTCCGGCACACCGGACGTGAGCGCCCGCAGGGGCAGCCGCCCGCGGCTGGGTCTCGTGGACGACGGCGGGCTGCCCGGCGAGGACTGGTCGAGGCGGTTCATGAAGCTCCCGTTGAGCACCGCGGCGACACCTGGCCGACCCGGCCCACCCGGCTCGCTCGAGCCGCCACGGCGCACGGCCAGCCACGTCCCCCCGGCCACCAGGTCCCGGCCGCCCACCAGGCCCGGGGCCTCCTGCGGCCAGTACTCCCCCGGCGGCTCCCACGGCCGGTCGGCCACCTCGTCCCGGACGGCGGCCAGCAGGAGCGGCCAGTCGGCCGCCGGATCGAGACGCAACAGCACGGTGCACACGCGGCGAGCCTACGCGCTCACCGGGCCGGGCCTCGATGCTCCCGCAGCGGGCCGGCTCCCAACCGCACGGCTCGTGTCGTGAACGGTTGCCAGGACGCGCTCAGCACTCCGCGAGCGCCGCCAGCGTGTCGCGGACGGCGTCGGCAGCGGTCAGGCGCTGGGACACGGCGATCTGCTCGCGGCTCGCGTGGTCCAGGAACGCGGCGTCCAGGCCGACGTGGACGTGCCGGGTGCGGATGCCCTGCTCGCCGGCGCGCTGCGCGAGGAGCGCGCCCACGCCGCCGTCGGACAGGCCGTCCTCGATCGTGACGACGAGGTCGTGCTCCCCGGCGAGCTTGACGAGGGCGGCGGGGATGGGCAGCACCCAGGTGGGCGCGGCGACGGTGGCCTCCAGGCCGTGCTCGGCGAGCGCGGCGCCGGCGTCGAGCCCGGCCTGGGCCATCGCGCCGATCCCGACGACGAGGACGCGCCGGGTGGCGGCGGGCGCGGCGCCCGCGCGGGCGGTCACGCCGCCGGGCTTCGGTGCGAGGCGTCCGATGACGTCGACGCCGTCGAGTTCCTCGACGCACGGGATGTCCTCGCCGATGGCGCCCTTGGGGTAGCGCACGACGGTGGGGGCGTCGTCGATGTCGACGCTCGCGCGCAGGGCGGCGCGGAGGGTGGGTTCGTCGCGCGGGGCGGCGAGGCGCAGGCCGGGGACGACGCGGAGCATGGCCATGTCCCACATGCCGTTGTGGCTGGCGCCGTCCGCGCCCGTGATGCCGGCGCGGTCGAGCACGAACGTGACGCCGGCCTTGTGCAGGGCGACGTCCATGAGGACCTGGTCGAACGCCCGGTTGAGGAAGGTGGCGTAGACGGCCACGACCGGGTGCAGCCCGGCGTACGCCATGCCGGCCGCGGAGGTGGCGGCGTGCTGCTCGGCGATGCCGACGTCGAACGTGCGCTCGGGGAACTCCTTCGCGAACGGCGCGAGGCCGACGGGGTGCAGCATGGCGGCGGTGATCGCCACGACGTCGGGACGACGGCGGCCGATCCGCACGATCTCGTCGGCGAACACCTTGGTCCAGCCGAACCGGGACTGCGCGACGGGCAGGCCGGTCTCCGGGTGGATGACGCCGACGGCGTGGAAGCGGTCGGCGATGTCCTCCTCCGCGGGCTTGTAGCCGCGGCCCTTCTCGGTGATGGCGTGCACGATGACGGGCTTGCCGTACGCCTTGGCGCGGCGCAGGACGTGTTCCATGGCGGCGGTGTCGTGCCCGTCCACGGGGCCGATGTACTTGATGCCGAGGTCCTCGAACATGCCCTGGGGCGCGATGACGTCCTTGATGCCCTTCTTGAAGCCGTGCATCCAGCGCCAGGCGAAGCGTCCGGGCGCTCCGGAGCGCGTCAGGGTGCGGGTGCCCCAGTCGAGGAACGCCTCGTAACCCTGCGTGGTGCGCAGCGTGTCGAGGTGGTTCGCGAGACCGCCGATCGTGGGCGAGTAGGAGCGGCCGTTGTCGTTGACCACGATGACGAGGCGGCGGTCCGGGCTCTCGGCGATGTTGTTGAGGGCTTCCCAGGCCATGCCGCCGGTCAGGGCGCCGTCGCCGATGACAGCGACGACGTGGCGGTCGTGGCGGCGGGAGACGACGTTCGCCCTGGCGATGCCGTCCGCCCAGGACAGGGCGGTGGACGCGTGGGAGTTCTCCACGACGTCGTGCTCGGACTCCGTGCGGGACGGGTAGCCGGACAGGCCGCCCTTCTGCCGCAGGCGGGAGAAGTCCTGGCGCCCGGTGAGCAGCTTGTGCACGTAGGACTGGTGGCCGGTGTCGAAGACCAGGGTGTCGCGCGGGGAGGAGAAGACCCGGTGCATGGCGATGGTGAGCTCGACGACGCCGAGGTTGGGGCCGAGGTGCCCGCCGGTGCGGGAGACGTTCTCCACGAGGAAGTCGCGGATCTCCTGCGCGAGCTCTCCGAGCTGGCCGGGCGTCAGCTTCCGGACGTCCTCGGGCGAGCTGATGCCGCTCAGCAGTGCCATGTCGTTCCTTCCCCGCGGCCCCGTCCGTTGCGGGCCGGGCGCGCACACTCGTCGTCGTCCCCCTGCACCGCGCCGGCGACCACTGCGCCACACACGGCAAGGTGTCATCGTACGTACCCGGGCCGGGCCGGACGAACTCCGCGCCCCGAGTTCCACACCAGTGTCACCCAACGGCCATAGTCTGGCATCGTGCGATTCCTCCCGGGCCAGGCCCCTTCCCACGACCTCACCTACGGCGACGTGTTCCTCGTCCCGTCCCGGTCGGACGTCTCCTCGCGGTTCGACGTCGACCTCGCCACCACCGACGGCTGCGGCACCACCATCCCCGTCGTCGTGGCGAACATGACCGCCGTGGCCGGCCGCCGCATGGCCGAGACCGTGGCGCGGCGGGGCGGGCTGGCGATCCTGCCGCAGGACGTGCCCGCAGGCGTCGTCGCCGACGTGGTGGCGGGCGTCAAGGCGAAGGACCCGGTGGTGGAGACGCCGGTGGTCGTGTCGCCCGACGACACCGTGTACACCGCCCTGACGCTCCTGGGCAAACGTGCGCACGGCGCCGCCGTGGTGACCGAGCATCGGCGGCCGGTCGGCGTCGTGACCGCGGCCGACTGCCTCGACGTGGACCGGTTCGCGCAGGTGCGGACGGTCATGTCGGGCGAGCCGCTGGTGATCGACGCGGAACTGCTGGAGGGCGGCGACGGGACCGGCGGGCCGTCCGGGGCGGGCGCGGCGGGCGCCGGTCTGCGGCGGGCCTTCGACACGCTGCACGGCGCGCATCTGCAGTTCGCGCCCGTGGTGCGCGACGGGATCCTGACCGGGGTCCTGACCCGCAAGGGCGCGGTGCGCTCGTCGGTCTACGCCCCCGCGCTGGACGATCGGGGCCGGCTCCGCGTGGGTGCCGCGGTCGGGATCAACGGCGACGTCGCGGCCAAGACGAAGGACCTGCTCGCGGCCGGGGTCGACGTGCTCGTCGTGGACACGGCGCACGGCCACCAGGACCGGATGCTCGCCGCGCTCGACGCGGTGCGGTCCGTGGACCCGTCCGTGCCGGTCGTGGCCGGGAACGTGGTGACCGCGGCGGGGGTGCGCGACCTCGTGGCGGCCGGCGCCGATATCGTGAAGGTCGGGGTGGGGCCCGGCGCCATGTGCACCACGCGCATGCAGACGGCCGTCGGGCGGCCGCAGTTCTCGGCGGTGCTCGAGTGCGCCGAGGCGGCGCGCGAGCTCGGCAAGCACGTGTGGGCCGACGGCGGTGTGCGCCACCCGCGCGACGTCGCCCTGGCGCTGGCCGCCGGCGCGTCGCAGGTGATGATCGGATCCTGGTTCGCCGGGACCTTCGAGTCGCCGGGCGACCTGCGCGAGGACGGGAACGGGCGCCTGTACAAGGACTCGTTCGGGATGGCGTCGGCGCGCGCGGTGGCGGCGCGGACCGCCGGGGAGGGCGCCGCGTTCGACCGGGCCCGCAAGGCCCTGTACGAGGAGGGCATCTCGACCGGACGCATGTACCTGGACCCGCAGCGGCCCGGTGTCGAGGACCTGCTGGACGAGATCACGTCCGGGCTGCGGTCGTCGTGCACCTACGCGGGGGCGCGGAGCCTCGCGGAGTTCGCCGAGCGCGCGGTGGTGGGCATCCAGTCCGCGGCGGGCTACGAGGAGGGGCGCCCGGTCGAGACCAACTGGTGAACCGCCGCCACGGTCGGCACACCGGTCCGGCGTTCCCGGCGGGCCCGGAACCACCACGCCCGATACCAGTAGCGCGATCGGCACGAGCGCGACGCCGTGGCCCGAACCGCCGGTGCCCAACCGCAGTGGCCCGAACCGCAGTTCCACGTCGCCCCCCCCTGACGGGCCCTTTCCGCCTGCCGAACCGCAGCCTCCGCCCGCCCCCGCCGCCGAACCGCACGCCTGGCCCCTTTCAAGCTGCCGAACCGCATGATGAATCGTGCCAAAGCCGCGTTGGCACGATTCATCATGCGGTTCGGCAGCCAGAGGCGGGCTGAAACTGCGGTTCGGCGAACCGAAAAAGGGCGAAACTGCGGCTCGGCGGCGGCGACCGGCGAGAGACGAGAGGCGACCGGCGACCGGCGAGCGGCGAGCGGCGAGCGGCGAGCGGCGAGCGGCGACCGGCGGGAGCAGGGTGGGGTTCGGCAGGTGTCGGGACGGGGCAGCCGCCCTGCGGAGGTAGCCTCGTCGGATGAGCACGTCACCTGCGGCCTCCCCCGCGCGCACGCAGTTGGAAGAGCTGGCCGCAGCCGGTTTCCCGGACCCGTGGCGGCATGCGCGCGGCAAGTTCTCGGGCACGGCCCGGGCGGCGGCGGTGCTGATCCTGTTCGGCGTGCTCGACCAGCTCCCCGCCGATCACCACGCCCAGGCCGAGGCGGTCCGTGACGATCTCGACGTCCTGCTGCTGGCGCGCGCCGCGACGCTGCGGTCCCACGCCGGTCAGGTGGCGTTCCCGGGCGGCCGGGCCGACGACGGCGAGACCATGGTGGACACCGCTCTGCGCGAGGCCGAGGAGGAGACGGGGCTCGACCCGGGCGGCGTCGAGGTGCTCGGCGAGTTCGACCCGCTGCCGATGCCCGCGTCGAACCACGTGGTCACCCCGGTGCTGGGCTGGTGGACCAAGCCGACGCCCGTGGGAGTGGTGGACGAGGCGGAGTCGTCGCACGTCTTCCGCGCGCCGGTCGCGGACCTGCTGAACCCGGACTCGCGGGTCACGGTGGTCGTGGGCCAGAAGGGCCGCTCCTACCGGGGCCCGGGATTCCAGATCTCCGACGGCACGACGACGCACCTGGTGTGGGGCTTCACCGGCGGCATCCTGGACGCGCTGTTCGACGCCCTGGGCTGGGCCGAGGAATGGGACCGCACCCGCGAGCTCCAGCTGCGGCCCTGAGCACCCCTGCCGAAGGAGAATCCGTGGTCGCCGCCGATATCGACATCAGCACCGGGCTTGCCCGGGATCTGCTCGCCGAGCAGCATCCCGACCTCGCCACGCTGCCGCTGGAGGTGGTGGCCAACGGCTGGGACAACGTGATGCTGCGGCTCGGCCCGCTGCCCGACGGCCGCAACCTGGCACTCCGCCTCCCCCGGCGCGAAGCCGCCGCCCACCTGATCGAGCACGAACAGGCCGCGCTCCCCCGCCTCGCGCCGAGGCTCGAGACGACCGGGATCGCGTTCCCCCTCCCGGTGCGCCACGGGCATCCCAGCGAGCGCCTGGGATTCCCGTGGTCGTGGAACATCATCCGGTGGGTGGACGGCGTGACCGCGTCCCGCACCGACGTCGCCGGGCGGGCGGCCTGGGCGGGAGAGCTCGCGAACTTCCTCGTCACGCTGCACGTCCCGGCCGACACCGCTCCGCCGAACCCGTTGCGGGGAGTTCCGCTGGCCGCGCGGCCCGACGCCGCGGATCCCGCCGTTTTCGCCGCACGTCTGGCACGCGTGCCCGAGGCGCTGCGTGGCGCCGCGACCCGCCTCTGGCAGGAGGCGATCGCCGCTCCGGCCCACGGCGGCCCGGACGTCTGGCTGCACGGGGACCCGCACCCGGGCAACCTGGTGGTCCGCGAGTCCGCGCGGGGTCAGGAACTCGCCGCCGTCGTCGACTTCGGGGACGTCACGTCCGGCGATCCGGCGTCCGACCTCGCGACCGCCTGGCTCACCTTCGACGCCGAGGGCCACGCGCGTTTCCGCGCCGCCGTGGACGCGGGCGCGCGGGACGGTCGCGGCTGGGACGAGGCCACCTGGACGCGCTCCCGGGCCTGGGCCCTGATGTACGCGACGAACATGCTGGCGCACCCCGACGAGCACCCCTGGCTGGTCCCGATCGGTGAGCACGGCCTGCGGCGCCTGCTCGCCGACGACGAGTGACCACCCGACGACCGCCACGGGACGGCCCGGCACCCGGCCGCTCCACGCCCGACGGCTCAGCCCTCGGCCGCTCGACGCCCGACGGCTCGGCACCCGGCCGCTGAGCCCCGGCGGCCGACCACCCGTCCGCTCAGCCCTCGGCCGCTCGGCACCCGGCCGCTCGGCACCCGGCCGCTGAGCACCGGTGGCTGACCACCCGTCCGCTCAGCGCAGCGCGGCCGGGTCCGCGCCGCGGGCCTCCAGGAGCGTCCGCACCGCCGCCCGGGTGCGCGCGTACACCCGGTCGTCGCCGAGCAGGAGCGAACGGTCGTTCGCGGCGTTGAGCAGCGCGTTGACCTCGAAGGCCACCTGCTGCGGATCCGTGCCCGCGGACAGTTCGCCGGCCTCGACCGCGACCGCCACCTGGTGCGCCAGGTAGCCGTCCCACTCGGCCTGCGCCTCGACGACGGCGTCACGCACCGGACCTGGTCGCATGTCGAACTCGATCTCGACGGTACGGAAGAAGCAACCGCCTCGGAACACCCGCCGACGCGAGTAGTCGATCCACCGGCTGACCAGCTCCCAGACTCGGGCGAGACCCCGTTCCGCGCCCCTCGCCGGGACGATGACCGACTCGGCGTAGACCTCCCGCGCCCGCGCGACGACGGCGAGCTGCAGCCCTTCCTTCGAGCCGAACAGCCCCGCGATCGCGCTCTTGTTCACGGGGGCCGACGCCGCCAGCCCGCCGAGCGACAGCGCGTCCAGCCCGTTCACCGAGGCGTCCTGCACGGCCTGGTCCAGCACCGCGCGCCGGGTCCGGTCGCCGCGGACGCGGCGCAGGTCGGTAGTCATGGAACCAAGTGTACGACCGTACGGACATGCTGTACCGTGAGAAACAATCCGATCGATCGTTCAGATACTCCGGGAGGACTCGTGACCACCCTGCGCCACCTCGCCCACGTGCCCGCGCCGCTCGCCGCCGAGATCGCCGCCTGGGCCGCCTTTCGGCTCGGACCGCCCGCCCCCGTGCGCCCGCACGAGCGTGAGGTTCATCAGGCGTCCCGCCGGAGCACCCTCGGCCACCGCCACGGCGCCGACGGCCGGCGGGCGGACGTCGTCGTGCACACGTGGGGCGATCCGGAGGCCCCTGCCGTGCTGCTCGTGCACGGCTGGCAGTCCCGCGCCTCGTTCTTCGCGCCGTTGATCTCCGACCTCCTCGCCGCCGGACGGCGCGTCGTCGCCTACGACGCCCCCGGGCACGGTGACTCCGGCGGCAGGCGACGCACCCTGGCCGACGACGTCGCGATCATCCACCGACTGTCCGCCGCGGAGCCCGGCGGCTGGGAGGGCGTCGTCGCACACTCGGCCGGCGTGCTCGGCGCCGGGGTCGCCCTGGCCGACGGGGTCCTCGCGCACCGGTTCGCGGGACTGGCCGGGATCTCCTCGGTCACCGCGATCAACGACGGATTCTTCGCGTTCACGGGGACGCCACCGGCGCTGCGCCGGCGGTACGACGCCGTGGTGCGGCGGCGCCGCTTCCCCGACGAGCCCGACATCTACGAGCGCTACGACCTCACGCGCCGCCCCGTTCCGGCGACGATCCCCGCGCTGTTCGTGCACGACGCCGCCGACAGGCGCGTCTCCCACCTCCAGTCCGAGCTGCTCCTGGCCGCGCACGCCGACTCGGCCGAGCTCGTCACCACCACGGGGCTCGGTCACAACCGGATCGTGCGCGACGACACCGTGCGGCGCCGGGCCGTCGAGCACATCACCGCCGTGAAGCCCAGTAACCTTCCTTGACCTGCGCTTTTCCCCTACACTGATGTCGCGTTCGTCCGGCTTGCTGGATTCCTTCCTCCGCCGGGTCCGCCGAGGCACGCGACCGACGAGTGAGGAAAGCATGTCAGCCGAACACGCCCGGGATGCAGCCATCGCCGCGATCGTTCTCGCCGGCCTCGGGGGCCTGTGGTTCGCGTGGTCGCAGCGCCACATCCGAGGGCTGTGGATGCTCGGGCCGATCGTGGGAGTGGTGAGCGCGGTGGTGACCGCCGTCAGCGGGGGCCTCGAGGTCATCGAGACGTGGGACACGGGAACCGCCGTCGACGGCGGGACGATCGGCCTGTACGCCGTCGCGTTCGGGCTCCAGGCGGCGATCACGCGGCTGATCACCGGGGCCCTCGCGGCGCGCGACCTGACCCGGCTCGTGCCGGCGACGGTCGCGCTGTCGATGACGATCCACCTCGTGGTGCTCGCCGAGCTGCTCGGGGTGCACGACCTCTACCTCGTGGCCCTGATCTGCCTGGCGGCGATCGTGCTCGCGTGGCCGATCGCCGCTGTCGCCCGGCTCATGTCACCGAGCGGCGCCCCGATGATCCACCCGACGACGGGCATCCTCATGGGCGTGATCCTCCTCGGCGCGGCGGCGCGGGCCCTCGCCTGAGGGGCCCCGCCCCGGGCGCGCGCCGCGCCCGTGCGCTGCCCGGCCTCGCGCGATGCCTCGCGCGCCGCCGCTCACAGCTCACAGCTCACAGCTCACAGCTCACAGCTCACAGCTCACAAAACGATCTGCGCGATCGCGCCCGGGTTCCAGGCGACCTCCCAGGAGTAGCCGTCCGGATCCGTGAAATAGCCCGTGTAGCCGCCCCACTCCCGGTCCTGGGGTGCGTGCGGAGTACCGGCACCGGCCGCCGCGGCGGTGGCGAGCACCGCGTTCACGTCCTCGCGGTGCGGCACGTTGTGCGCGAGGGTGATCGGTGCGACGCCCGCGCCCTGTCGCACGGCACCGACCTCCTGCTCGAAATCGTCCCGCGCCCAGAACGAGAGCAGGAGATGCTCGCCGGCCTGGATCATGAGGACCTCGCCGGGCTCCTCGAACGCGGGAGTCCAGCCGAGTCCGTCGACGTAGAAGGCCCGCGAGACGGCGACGTCCCGCACCGCGAGCGTGATGAGGCTGATGCGCTGTTCCATGCCCCGACCCTGCCACTGGTGTCGGACATCCGCGGCCCTGCCGTCAGGTTCCGGCGTCCAGCGCCCTCTTCTGGGGATAGGGCGTCTCGCCGCGCTCCAGCATCGAGACGAACTTGGTGACGTTGCGCGTGTGAGCCTCCGGCGTCTTGAGGTTGGCCAGGCGGTGCAGGATGGCGTAGCGGTTCTGGCCGGAGAGGATCTCGAACATCGCGGCGGCGCGCGGGCTGGCCGCGAGCGCCTCGGCGAGCTCCTCGGGGACACGGATGTTCTTGGGGCCGTCGTACGCGGCCTCCCAGCGGCCGTCGGCCTTCGCCTTCTCGACCTCCTCCACGCCACGTGGCCGCATGCGCCCGGCGGCGCGGAGCCCTTCCACGATGCCGACGTTCCGCGCCGACCACCGGCTGCGGGGCCGGCGGGGGCAGAACCGTTGCAGGCTCGTCGCCTCGTCGCGGCGGCGCTTCTGCGCGTCGATCCACCCGCTGCACAGCGCCTCCTCGAGGGCGCTCGCGTAGCTCAGCGTCGTGGGCTCCACCGTGCCCTTCTTGGCCAGCACGAGCCACACGCCGTCGGACGTCGACTCGTTCTCGTCGAGCCACGCCCGCCAGGCGGCGGCGTCGGCGAGGATCAGCTCGGGGTTGTCGATCATGCGTGCACCGTACGCCGGGACTCTGACATCGACACCGGCCGGCGCCCGTACCCGTCGCGGCGACGGGAGCGGCGCGAACGAGGGGCGCCGTCCGCGTCACCCGCGACGCCTGCGGCCGACCTCCCTCCGGAGGCCGAGCCCGATGCCATCGACACGGGCCCGCTATTCGTTCCCGTCGAGCCATGCCTCGAACACGTGCCTGGCGGCGTCGGCGAGACGCGGGCCGTGAACTTCGGCGTCGGCTCGAACACGGTTCGGGTCGACGCCCGCGCCTGCGAGTTCGTGAGCGTGCCCCACCAGCCACCGTTCGATCTGCGTGTGGTCCGCCTCGAGGTGAAACTGCAGCCCGAGCACGTGGGCGCCGATGCTGAAGGCCTGGTTCGGAAATCCGGGCGTCTCCGCGAGACGGACGGCACCCACCGGCACGGCGAACTGGTCACCGTGCCAGTGCAGCACCGGCACACCGTCCAGCGGGGCGAGCACGGAACCCCGCCCCTCATCGGTCAGGGTCAGCGGACCGTAGCCGATCTCCGTGCGTCCGGTCGGTGCCACGTCCGCGCCGAGCGCCGCCGCGACGAGCTGGGCTCCCAGGCAGACACCCAGTACCGGTCGACCCGCGTGGAGTCGTGCGGCGATCGCCTGCTGCTCGGCCTTCAGGAAAGGGTAGGCCCCCGTGTCGTAGACGCCGACAGGGCCGCCGAGCACGACCAGGAGGTCAGGCGCGAGAGCGGCTTCCTGGGTGATCGGCTCGACGATGTCACGGTAGGACGTCCGATATCCGCGCGTTGTCAGCAGCGGCTCCAGCAGTCCCAGGTCCTCGAACGGCACGTGACGGATGGCAAGAACGTCTCTGGTCATGGGCATGTCCTCAGGGATCGGGGTGGTGGCGAGTGGTGGGTCAGGGTGGCGTCACTCGGTCGCGGCGAGCCAGGCGCGGGGCGAGCGCCCCAGCTCACGCGTGAACGCCCGGGAGAACGCGGGCGGGTTGGCGTAGCCCAGCTCGGTGGCGGTCCTGGCGACCGAGGCTCCCGCCCGCAACCGGTCCTGGGCGATCGTGAGCCGCCAGCCCGTCACGTACTCGGCGGGCGCTTGCCCGACCGCCGCCTTGAACCGTGCGGCGAAGGCGCTGCGCGACATGCTCGCCTCGTGCGCCATCGTGGCGAGCGTCCACGGTCGGCCCGGCGACTCGTGCACCGCCAGGAGTGTGCGCGCGATGCGTTCGTCGGCGAGCCCTGGCAGCAGGCCCGCGGGCAGCGCGAGCTCGTCCGTGTGGTCGAGGAGCCAGCGGAACAGGTGGATGAGCACCACCTCGAAGAGCCGGTCGGCCAGTACCCGGCGGCCGCAGCTCACGTTGTCGATCTCGGCGAACAGCAGGTCGAGCGACGGGCCCAGGCTGTCGACGTCCGCCAGGGGCAGCACGATGACGGGCGGCAGCGTACGGACGAGCGGATGGGTCTCGCCGCCGTCGAAGTCGAGCGTCGCACAGGCGAAGTCCGAGTCCGCCGTCGGCGCGTTGTGGAAGGCGTGCTCCAGCGGCCGCGGGTAGAAGAGCAGGCTCGGCCGGTCGATCGCCCTGTGCTCCATCCGGCCGCCCGGCCCCTGGTAGGTCACCTCCATCTCGCCACGCCGGAGCACGTGCAGAAAGCCACGCCCCGGCTGCGCCGCGAAAGTCGTCACGCCGCACAGCGGGCCCGTGTGGAACACGCGCGTTCGCACCCGGAATCGGTCCAGGAGGGGTGAGAGTCGGTCGATGGAGGGCACGGACCGAGTGTGCCAGACGATCTGGTACGAACATCGGACGATCTCATACCATTCATCCGACACGGGCTGCCAGTCTGGGTTCACACCGCCCCGCAGGGTCCCCCGCGGAGGTGTCCCAGCACAGCCGCTCCCGCGGCTGTCCCGCTCGGCAGAAGGAGCTTCTCCATGTCCGTCGTCCCCCTTGTCGACCGCGAGTCCGCGACCGGAACCGTCAAGAACCAGCTCGACCAGGTCCACGCCACGTTCGGCGCCGTTCCGGCCATGTTCCAGGCTGTCGCGAACTCCCCCGCCGCCCTGACGAGCATGTGGTCGTCCTTCGGGGCGTTCGGCGACGGAGCCCTCGGGCCGGTGCTCGGAGAACAGGTCGCGGTCGCCGTCGCGAACCGCAACTCGTGCGAGTACTGCCTGGCCGCTCACACCGCTCTCGGCCGCAAGGCCGGGCTCTCCCGCGAGGCTCTGACGGCGGCACAGGACGGCCGGTCCGAAGACCCGCGCACCGCCGCCCTCCTCGGCTTCGCGCTGAAGCTGGTCGAACAGCGTGGTCAGGTCACGCCCCAGGACGTGCAGGCGGTCCGTGACCAGGGATGGAAGGACGAGCACATCGTCGAGGTGATCGCACAGGTCGCCCTGAACCTGTTCACCAACTACGTCAACATCGCGCTCGACGTGCCGGTCGACTTCCCCACCGTGGCACTGCGCAGCGCGAGGTGACGGCCGGAGGACCCGCATCGGCGTAGTACCGAGCCGGAAGGCTGCGAGAAGGCGCGGCCCGTGGCGGTCCCGGAACGTCGACGACGGCGGCCCCGGTCACCTTCCCTGGGGAAAGTGACCGGGGCCGCCGTCGGGCACCTGATCGGTCAGGCCGCTCTCATGCCGTGGCTCAGGCCACGACCGAGCGGAGCACGTACTGCAGGATGCCGCCGTTGCGGTAGTAGTCCGCCTCGCCCGGGGTGTCGATGCGGACCACGGCGTCGAACTCGACGGCCGTGCCGTCGGCCTTGGTCGCCTTCACGGCCACCGTGGACGGCGTGGTGCCGTCGTTGAGTGCCGTGATGCCCGAGATGTCGAACGTCTCGGTACCGTCCAGCCCCAGCGACCCGGCGGACTCGCCGGCCGGGAACTGCAGCGGCAGGACGCCCATGCCGATGAGGTTCGAGCGGTGGATGCGCTCGAAGCTCTCGGTGATGACGGCCTTCACGCCGAGCAGCTTCGTGCCCTTGGCCGCCCAGTCGCGCGAGGAGCCGGAACCGTACTCCTTGCCGCCGAGCACCACGAGCGGCGTGCCGGCCGCGGCGTAGTCCTGCGCGGCGTCGTAGATGGTGTCCTGGGTGTCCTTCACGAAGTTGTACGTGAAGCCGCCCTCGACGCCGGCGCCGTCGTTCTCCGCGGCCAGGAGCTGGTTGCGGAGGCGGATGTTCGCGAACGTGCCGCGGACCATGACCTCGTGGTTGCCCCGGCGCGAGCCGTAGGAGTTGAAGTCGCGGCGGGCCACGCCGTGGTCGGCGAGGTACTTGCCCGCCGGGGAGTCGGGCTTGATCGCTCCGGCCGGGGAGATGTGGTCCGTGGTGACGGAGTCGCCCAGCTTGGCCAGGACGCGCGCGCCGGTGATGTCCTCGACCGGAGCCGGCTCCATGCCCATGCCGTCGAAGTACGACGGCTTGCGCACGTAGGTGGAGTCGGGGTCCCAGGAGAACGTGTCGCCCTCGGGGGTGTCGAGCGCGCGCCAGCGGTCGTCGCCGGAGAAGACGTCGGCGTAGTCCGCCTCGAACATCTTGCGGTCGATCGATGCCGCGATCGTGGCCTCGACCAGCTCGGGGGAGGGCCAGATGTCCTTGAGGAACACCGGGTTGCCGGCCTCGTCGCGGCCCAGGGGGTCGTGGTCGAAGTCGAACTCCATGGTGCCGGCGAGGGCGTACGCGATGACCAGCGGCGGGGACGCCAGGTAGTTCATCTTGACGTCCGGGTTGATGCGGCCCTCGAAGTTGCGGTTGCCGGACAGCACGGAGACGACGGACAGGTCGTGCTCGTTGACGGCCTCCGAGATCTTCTCGTCGAGCGGGCCCGAGTTGCCGATGCAGGTGGCGCAGCCGTAGCCCACGAGGTGGAAGCCCAGCTTCTCGAGGTACGGCCACAGGCCGGCCTTCTCGTAGTAGTTGGTGACGACCTGCGAGCCCGGCGCCATGGAGGTCTTGACCCACGGCTTGGCCACCAGGCCCTTCTCCACGGCGTTCTTCGCGAGCAGGGCGGCGGCGAGCATGACCGACGGGTTCGAGGTGTTGGTGCACGAGGTGATCGAGGCGATCGCCACGGCGCCGTGGAACAGCTCGAACTCCTTGCCCGCGCTGTTCGTGACGTGCACGTGCTTGCGGCCGTTCGGCGTGATGGCCGGCGAGTCGGACGCGGGGAACGACTCCTTCTCGGCCTCGTCCACCTGGTCCAGCACGTCGGGCGCGTAGGCCGGCAGGTCACGGGTGAACGCGGCCTTGGCGTTCGTCAGCTCGATGCGGTCCTGCGGGCGCTTCGGGCCGGCGATCGACGGCACCACCGTCGACAGGTCCAGCTCGAGGTACTCGGAGTACTTCGCCTCGACGCCGTCGGCCTCGAGCCACAGGCCCTGCTCCTTGGCGTACGCCTCGACGAGCGCGAGCTGCTCCTCGGAGCGGCCCGTCAGGCGCAGGTAGTCGACCGTGACGCCGTCGATCGGGAAGATCGCGGCCGTCGAGCCGAACTCCGGCGACATGTTGCCGATGGTGGCGCGGTTCGCGAGCGGGACCTGCGCCACGCCGGCGCCGTAGAACTCGACGAACTTCCCGACGACGCCGTGCTGGCGCAGCATCTGCGTGATCGTGAGGACGACGTCGGTCGCGGTGACGCCCGCCGGGATGGAGCCGGTGAGCTTGAAGCCCACCACGCGCGGGATGAGCATGGACACGGGCTGGCCGAGCATCGCCGCCTCGGCCTCGATGCCGCCCACGCCCCAGCCGAGCACGCCCAGGCCGTTGACCATCGTGGTGTGCGAGTCGGTGCCGACGCACGTGTCGGGGTAGGCCCGGAGCACCGGCGCCTCACCGTTCACGGAGACCTCGCGCGTCATCACCGTGCGGGCCAGGTACTCGATGTTCACCTGGTGCACGATGCCGGTGCCCGGCGGGACGACCTTGAAGTCGTCGAACGCCGTCTGGCCCCAGCGCAGGAACTGGTAGCGCTCGTGGTTGCGCTCGTACTCGATCTCCACGTTGCGCGCGAACGCGTCCGTGGTGCCGGCGACGTCGATCTGCACCGAGTGGTCGATGACCATCTCGGCCGGCGACAGCGGGTTGATCCGCGTGGGGTCGCCGCCGAGCTCGGCGACGGCCTCGCGCATGGTGGCCAGGTCGACGACGCAGGGCACACCGGTGAAGTCCTGCATGATCACGCGCGCCGGCGTGAACTGGATCTCCGTGTCCGGCTGGGCGTCCGGGTCCCACGACGCCAGTGCGCGCACGTGGTCGGCAGTGATGTTGGCACCGTCCTCGGTGCGCAGGAGGTTCTCGGCGAGGATCTTGAGGGCGTACGGCAGCCGCTCGACGCCCTCCACCGCCGACAGCCGGAAGATCTCGTAGGCCTTGCCGCCTACCTCCAGCGTTCCCTTCGATCCGAACGTGTCCACGCTGCTCACTGTGGCTCCTTCGCGGGGCTTGCGGGCCACCGGGTGCCCGGACGCACACGCGCACCGGCCCGACGGCGGAATTTGGGGGCTTGACCCAGCCTAGGCCGGGCTGCTGCCGTCAGCATACCGCATATATCTTGACGTCAAGATACTTGCCCGTCACGAACGGGGACGACGGCGGACGCGGGCGGTCTCATCCCGTCAGCACGCGCACCACCACCACGACCACCAGGACGAGCAGCGCGAACGGGACCAGGAGGAGGACACCGATCCTGCGCCCCAGCGGGTTCCGCGCGGCCACCCGCGCGACCCGTGCGAACCGCCCCCACCGCCGCACCCACGCGATCAGGAGCTCGAGCCTGCTCACCTTCCCGTCCTCCGCCATGGGCGCCAGCGTAGAAGGCCGCGCAAGTGCCGCCCGCCCCGTCCCGGAGGGCTGTGCCCGCGTGGCGCACACCGTCACCCGGCCCGCCACGCGGGCCGCGCCCGGACCACGATCCGGAGCCGTTCCCGAGCTCCTCCCGGCGCCCGGCGTCAGGCGCGTTCGAGCACGGCGACGGCCTCCACGTGGTGGGTGTGGGGGAACAGGTCGAAGGCGCGCAGGTCCGTCAGGCGGTAGCCCGCCTGGCCGAAGTAGCCGACGTCGCGCGCGAGCGCCGCCGGGTCGCACGCCACGTAGACCACCCGTGCCGGCTCGCGGTCCGCGATCGCGGCCACGACGTCGCGTTTCGCCCCGGACCGCGGTGGATCGAGGACGACGACGTCGGCCCGCGCGGGCACCGAGTCATCATCCCCGGTCAGCACTTCCGCCACGTCCCCCGCGAGCAGGCGGACCTGATCCAGCCCGTGGGCGTTGCGGCGCGCGTCGCGGACGGCGTCGTCGTCACCCTCGACCGCGACGACGACGCCGCTCTCCCCCACCCCCGCGGCCAGCGGCAGCGTGAACAGCCCGGCCCCGGAGTACAGGTCGAGCACGGTCGCACCCGGCAGCGGGCCGACGGCGTCGAGCACGGCCTGCGCGAGCACACCCGGCGCGGCGCGGTGGACCTGCCAGAACCCGCCGGCGCTCACCCGGTAGGCGAACGTGCGGTCTTCGCCCGTGCCCGGCAGTCGCACCGGCACGGTCTCCTTCACGGCCCGGCGGGCGTTCGGCCGGGAGTCGACCCGTCCGCGGTGCCACGGCTCGCCGTCGACCAGCACGAGCGGCTGCGCCCCGCTGCCGGTCCCACCGCCCGTGGCGCCACCGTCGCCGGCCGCCCCGCCCGCGCCGTCGTCGGCAGCACCGCTCGGCGCCACGAGCTCGACCCGTGTGCCCGGCTTCCACTTCCGCTCGAACACCCCCTCCGCGGCCGCGAGCGCCGCCACCTCGGCGGTCGCGAGCGGCATGCCGGCAGGCAGCGGGTCGAGCGCGACGACGTCGTGGGAGCGGAAGCCATGCATGCCGAGCCGGCCGTCGTCGTCGGCCACGAGGTCGATCCTGGTGCGGTAGCCGAGCCCGCCGGCGTCGTCGTCGCCGGGGGCGGCGGTGACCTCGAAACCGTCCAGCAGCTCGCCCTCGTACCGGGCGATGCGGCGCAGCTGTTCGACGACGACGTCGGCCTTCCAGCGACGTTGCGCCGCGAGCGCGACATGGGAGAGCTCGCCGCCGCCGGCGCCGCCCGGTCCGGCGGCGGGCCAGGCCGGGGTCACGCGGTCGGGTGAGGGGCTGAGGATCTCGACGGCGTCGGCCCGCCAGAAGCGGGAGCCGGTGCTGGTGACGCGGGCCCGCACGCGCTCACCGGGGAGGGTGTGGCGCACGAACACGACGCGGCCCTCGTGCCGGGCGACGCAGTGTCCGCCGTGGGCGACCGGGCCGATCTCGAGCTCGAGGATCTCGCCGACGCCGGGCAGGTCGCTGACGCGCGGCTCGCGGCTCCGGGGCGGACGCCCGGGGCGGGACCCACGCCCGGGTCGGGGGCGGGACGGTCTGGTGGTCATGGAACCTGCCTTCTGCGGTGGGCGTCGACACCCTCGAGCCCGGTCTGTCCGGCCGACGACTCCAGCTGCCACGGCACGGATGCCACGACGACGCCCGGGGTGAACAGGAGGCGGCCCTTGAGACGCAGCGCGGACTGGTTGTGCAGGAGCTGCTCCCACCAGTGGCCCACGACGTACTCGGGGATGTAGACGACGACGAGGTCGCGGGGAGACTCCCGGCGCACCGAGCGCACGTACTTCAGCACGGGCTTGGTGATCTCACGGTACGGGGAGTCGAGGATTCGCAATGGTACCGGCAGGTCGAGCGCCTCCCACTCCCGGGTGAGGTCCGGGAGGTTGTCGCGGTCGACGCCGACGGTGACGGCCTCCAGGGTCTGGGGCCGCGAGGCACGCGCGTAGGCGAGGGCGCGCAGGGTGGGCTTGTGCACCTTGGAGACCAGCACGATGGCGTGCACGCGGCTGGGCAGTGCGCGGATGGTGTCGTCGTCCGTGAGGGCCAGTTCCTCGCTGACGCGGTCGTAGTGCTTGCGGATGGAGCGCATGATGACGAACAGCCCCATGATCGCGAGCAGTGTGATCCAGGCGCCGTGCGTGAACTTGGTGACGAGCACGATGACGAGGACGGCGGCGGTGGCGACGAGGCCGACGCCGTTGATGAACCGCGAGCGCTTCATGCGCGCGCGGGTGTCGGGGCGCACCTCGGTGCGCAGCTCGCGGCTCCAGTGCCGCACCATGCCGAGCTGGGACAGGGTGAACGAGAGGAACACGCCCACGATGTAGAGCTGGATCAGGGCGGTGACGCGCCCGTCGAACACGACCACGAGCACGATCGCGCCCGCTCCGAGGGTGAGGATGCCGTTGGAGAACGCGAGCCGGTCGCCGCGTGTGTGCAGCTGGCGGGGCAGGTAGCCGTCGCGGCCGAGGATCGAGCCCAGCACCGGGAACCCGGCGAAGGCCGTGTTCGCGGCGAGCAGGAGCACCAGCCCGGTGACGGCCACCACCAGGTAGAAGACGAACGGCGCGCCGGAGAACACCGCCTCGGCGAGCTGGCTGATCACCGGGTGCTGGACGTAGTCGACGGGCAGGGGCTCGCCGTCGAGCGTGAGCTGGGTGTGCGGGTCCTCGGCGTACCGGACGCCCGTGGCCTGGGCGAGCATGACCAGCATCATGAGTGTCGCGGCGGAGATCAGGCCGAGCATCGCCAGGGTGTTCGCGGCGTTGCGTCCCTTGGGTTTGCGGAAGGCGGGCACGCCGTTGCTGATGGACTCGACACCGGTGAGGGCCACGGAGCCGGACGCGAAGGCGCGCGCCACCAGCAGCGCGCCGCCGAGCCCGACGAGCCCCTGGTCCACCCCGGCGGCCGGCACGATCTCGAACCCGGCGCTCTCCGACGGCGGCAGCGTCCCGGTGTAGTGCCGGATCGCGCCGACGACCGCCATCGCGCCCATGACGGCCATGAAGCTGTACATCGGCACGGCGAAGACCCGGCTCGACTCCCGGACGCCGCGCAGGTTCATCAGCGTGAGGAAACCGATGATCCCCACGGCGACCAGGACCTCGTAGCCGCGCAGGGCCGGCAGGGCGCTGGCCGCGTACTGGGCGCCGGAGGAGACGGACACGGCGACGGTGAGCACGTAGTCCACCAGCAGGGAGGACGCCACGCCGAGGCCCGCCGCGGGCCCCAGGTTCGTCGTGACGATCTCGTAGTCGCCGCCGCCGGACGGGTACGCGCGCACGTTCTGCCGGTAGGAGGCCACCACGACGAGCAGCATCACGCCGACGGCCAGCCCCACCCACGGCGACACCGCGGTCGCCGTGAGGCCCGCCACGGCGAGCATGAGAAGGATCTCGTCCGGCGCGTACGCCATCGAGCTGAGCGCGTCCGAGGAGAACACCGGCAGCGCCAGCCGCTTCGGGAGCAGCGTGCGCCCCAGATTGTCGCTCCGCAGAGGACGGCCGACCAGCAATCGCTTGGCCGCGTCGATAATTTCCGGCACGTTGCATGATGCTATGCCCAAAGGCGGGTAGCGTTCCCATCGTGCACTTCGTGATCATGGGCTGTGGCCGTGTGGGGGCCACTCTCGCGCAGAACATCTCCGAGCGCGGGCACTCGGTCGCCGTCGTCGACCAGAACAACGACGCGTTCCGGCGCCTGCCCTCGGACTTCGCCGGCAAGAAGGTCACCGGCGTCGGCTTCGACCGGGACACCCTGGTGCAGGCCGGGATCGAGGAGGCCTTCGGCTTCGCCGCGGTGTCCGACGGCGACAACTCCAACATCCTGTCCGCGCGTGTCGTGCGGGAGACGTACGGCGTCGACAACGTCGTGGCGCGCATCTACGACCCGCAGCGCGCGGAGATCTACCAGCGGCTCGGCATCCCCACGGTCGCCACGGTCCGCTGGACCGCGGACCAGGTGCTGCGCCGCATCCTGCCGCTGGGTTCCACCGACGAGCTCCGGGACCCGTCCGGCAAGGTGCGGATCGCGCAGGTGGACTACCACGCCGGCTGGGTGGGGTCACCGCTGCGGCGACTGGAGCGCGCCACGGGCGCGCGCGTCGCGTTCATCTCCCGCTTCGCGGAGGGCGTTCTCCCCGACGACGGGACGGTGCTGCAGGAGAACGACGTGCTGCACGTGATCATGCGGGTCGACGACTCCGCCGACGTCGAGCGCGTGCTCACCGCCGCGCCGAAGGAGGAGAGCGAATGATGCGCGTGGTCATCGCCGGGGCCGGGTCGGTGGGGCGCTCGATCGCCCGGGAACTGCTCAGCCACGACCACGAGGTCATGCTGGTGGACCGCAACCCCCTGGCCATGCGGGTCGCCCAGGTGCCCGAGGCCGACTGGCTGCTCGCCGACGCCTGCGAACTGTCCAGCCTGCAGGATGCCGACGTCGAGACCGCGGACGTCGTGGTCGGGGCCACCGGCGACGACAAGGTGAACCTGGTGTTCTCGCTGCTGTGCAAGACGGAGTTCGGCGTGCCGCGCACGGTGGCCCGGGTGAACAACCCGAAGAACGAGTGGATGTTCGACGGCTCCTGGGGCGTGGACGTGGCCGTGTCCACGCCGCGCATCATGACCGCGATGGTCGAGGAAGCCGTCGCCGTGGGTGACCTCGTGCCGATCTTCACCTTCCGCCAGTCCGGCTCGGACATCCTCGAGATCACGCTGCCGCGCGACTCGCCCCTGATCGGGACGCGCGTCGGTCAGATCGACTGGCTCGCGGACACCGCGCTGTCGACGATCGTGCGCGACGGGCGGCCCATCGTGCCCAGCGACGACGACACGCTCGAAGGGCACGACGAGCTGCTGATCGTCACCGGCGCCGGCGTCGACCGGGCGAAGCTGCAGCGCCTCCTGACAGGACAGGCCTGATCACGAGCCAGCAGCCGAACAGCACCAGCGCGAACAGCGGCACACCCAGCAACAGGTGGAACGTGCCCAGCCACGCGACGGTCCCGGCGAAGTAGAGCGGGGTCTTCACCGCGAGGCGCAGCGCGAACATGCCGACCCAGAGCCAGGTGGCGGTGGTGTAGGCGCGCACCTTCGCCGGGTCCTGGCGCCACGCCGTGAGGGCGGCGAGGGGGTTGGGCTCGTCGTCGGCCTCACGGCCTTCCTCGTCGGTGCCCGCGCCGGGGGCCGTGCTCGGGCGGTCCGGCCCGGCTTCCGACACCGGCTCCGTCCCCGACGACGGTTCCGTGCCCGACGGCGGCTCGGCGTCCTGCCCGCTCCGGCGCACCTGTTCCGGGGTGAACCCGGTCGCCAGCGCCTCCACGAACAGCCCGATCACCGGCCAGCGGACGAGGATCGACGCGAGCATGACCACCAGGTAGGCGGCATTGGTCCACAACGCCCAGACGAACACGTTCTCGGCGTCCCCGGTGCGCCACGCCCAGACCGCGCCGATCACCACGCCGACCAGCCCGCCCAGCGCCGTCGTCAGCGGCGTGCGCTGCACCAGCCGCGCGACCGTCGCGAGGACCGCGACGGCGACGGACGCCACCAGCGGGACCATGAGGTCCTGCAGGACCACGAAGAGCACGACGAACACCACACCGGGCGCCACCGACTCGACCAGGCCGCGCACACCGCCCACCGCCGCCAGCGGCGAGAAATCGTCACCCGTCACCGCGGCGAGACCACGGCCCGGCGACGTGGACTGATCGTGCTCGGCGGAGGAACGAGGATCGGTGCGGTGCGTCATGCGGACATTCTGCCGTGCTGCGGGCCGTCAGGGGACATCGTCGAACACTGCGCGCCGAACACCCCGTCGGTAACATGGTGCGGCCTGTGGCCGATCCGGTGCTCGCGCGGCGGGGCGGTGGTCATGGACGGGGACCCTGACCTGGTGACGGGCTCACTCGCCCGGCAGCGGGCGGAGCTCGTAGCGAGGGTTGAAGATGGTGCGGCGGCCCTGGACGTCGGACACCATGCCCTCGACGCGCAGACGGCGGCCGGGCTCGATCCCCGCGATGGAGCGGCGGCCGAGCCAGACCAGGTCGAGCACGCCCGAGCCGTCGTACAGCTCGGCCTCCACCGTCGGCACGCCCTCACGCGGCCGCAGCACCACCGAGCGGAGGATGCCGGCCACCGACCCCCGCCGGCGCGACTCCAGCCGGTCGACGGCGGTGCAGCCCGTGCTCCGTGCCGCCGCCGCCCGCTCCTGGACCGCCTCGCGTTCGTCGTTCGAGGCCAGGACCTCAGCCAACGTCGATCGCAGACCCATGGTGCCTCGCTCAGCCGATCTGGGTGATCTCGGGACCCCGGCGCAGGGGGTTGAAGTCCGCGGCCTCCGGCCGCGTCGCCGCGGTGTCCGTGGTCGTGTCGACCTCCGCGGCGGCGCTCTTCTGCCGGGGCAGCGTCAGGGTGAGCAGGTCGCGCGGCGGGCGCGGGTTCTCGTCGCGCACGACGACGACGTTCGCGAACACGGACTCCAGCGCCCGTGCCGCCTCCTTGTCGAGCGCCGCCTTGCCTGCGAGCACGCCGCGCACGAACCAGCGCGGGCCGTCGACGCCGATGAAGCGCGCGGGCCGGGTACGGGCCGAGCCGTCCGGCGCCGTGGCCGGCATGTGGACCAGCAGCTCCCGGCCGAACACTCCCGGGACGTCGTCGACCGAGCCGCCCTGGCGGGCCACGGAGTCGGCGATCTCCGCGCGGATCTCGTCCCAGATCCCCGAGGACTTCGGTGCGGCGAACGCCTGGAGCTGCAGACTCGACCCGCCGAGAGCGGCGGTGACGCCGGTGACCTTCTGCGTCTTCTTCTCGATCTCCATGCGCAGTTCGAGTCCGGGCAGCACCGGGAGCCAGATCGCGCCGAGATCGACGCGCGGTCCGGGCTTGTCCACGTCGGAACGGTCGAACGGGCCTTGCGCCGGAGCCGGCGAGGCCTGGCGCTGCGGAACCTGCGGCTCCGGTTCGGGCGTCGGCGCCTTCGCTCCACGTCGGAACAGACCCACTTGGCCACCATCTCCTCTCGGACGGGCGCGGGCTTCGCGCCCAACTCTCTACCTTAGTCCCGGTCGCCGAACGCCAGGTAACGCTCCGCGGGTGTCCCGCGCCGCGTTCGCCGCGAGCACACGCGGCTCGCCGTCGTCGGGCGCCGGGCCTCGCGTCCGGGGTTCACGCGGCCCGCGGGCGGTCTAGGAACTCGCAGACGCCCAGCCGCCGCTGGACCCGAAGCCGCCGGCGCCCCGCGCACTGCCCGGCAGCGTCTCGGCGGGCAGGAACCGGGCCCGCTCCACCTTCTGGATCACGAGCTGCGCCACGCGGTCCCCGCGGGCGAGCTTCACGGCCTCGCCGAGGTCGGTGTTGAGCAGCGTCACCTTGATCTCGCCACGGTAGCCCGCGTCGACCGTGCCGGGCGCGTTGACGAGCGTGACCCCGTGCCTGGCCGCGAGGCCGGAGCGCGGGTGGACGAACGCGGCGTAGCCGTCGGGCAGCGCGACGGCCACCCCGGTCGGGACCGTCGCCCGGCCGCCCGGCGGCAGCTCGACGTCCTGCGTGGTCACGAGGTCCGCACCGGCGTCGCCCGGATGGGCGTAGGCGGGGACGGGAACACGAGGGTCGAGCAGCTGGATGAGCACGTCCACGGTGCTGCCGGGATCGGTGGTGTCGTCGTGAGGCACGCTGCGAGGGTACGGGATGATGTCCTCCATGACCTCCCGCGCCACCCCCAAGTTCCACGAGCGCCTGCTGCCCGGGCCGGGCGGCTGGCTGGGCGCCGTCGGACTGGGTGTCATCGCGGGGATCGTGCCGTGGCCGTTCAGCCCTCCGCTGGGCGTCGCCACGGGAGTCCTGATCTGCGCGATCGCGGTGATCGCGCTGGCGACGACGTCGCCCGTGGTGCAGGTGAGCGGCGGCGTGCTGCAGGCCGGGCGGGCCAGCATCCCGTTGGCCCAGCTCGGCGGGGCGACCCCGCTCGACGCGACGGACATGCGCTGGGAGCTCGGCCCGGGCCTGGACGCACGCGCCTACGTGTGCCTGCGCGCGTGGGCCCGCACGGGCGTCCGCATCTCCGTCGCCGACCCTCAGGACCCGACGCCCTACTGGCTCGTCTCGACCCGCGACCCCCACACCCTGGTGGCGGCCGTCTCCACGAAGCACGCGAGATAGCCGGCCGCGAACACGACAAAGGCTGCCACGAACACGTGACAGCCTGGTGTCGAAAACTCGCGAGGTGTGCTCGCGTCGCGCGCTGGGTCAGGCAGCGGCGCACTCCGTGCAGATCGGCTGGCCGCCGTTCTCGGCCGCGAGCTGGCTGCGGTGATGCACGAGGAAGCAGCTCGAGCAGGTGAACTCGTCGGCCTGGCGGGGCAGCACGCGGACGGCGAGCTCCTCACCCGAAAGATCCGCGCCCGGGAGCTCGAACCCTTCCGCCGCTTCGGTCTCGTCCTCGTCCACGACGCCGGACGACTTGTCCTGGCGGCGAGCCTGCAGCTCCTGGATCGAGTCCTGCTCGACGTCCTCGTCGGTCTTGCGAGGTGCGTCGTAATCAGTGGCCATTGGTGTCTCCGTGGGTCTTCCGTCGATGGGGGCTGAGCTGATAATGCATGGGGGCCGGGTTTTGTTCCCGGACGGGCGAACGGATTCTGCACCATTTTTTCTCGCCGCGCGACACGTATGGGTGTTAACCGCGTCACGTCACTGCTGACCTGGGCCAACAGGTGCTGTGACCTGGCCGTCGATCTACTGTGGCCCCCATCAGTGAACAGGATTCCGCCACACGTGTTTCACACCGTGACACGCTTCCGGCGCGATAGCCCGTCGGAAGCGGCCCGCGACCGGCCGTCCGACAGATCGGACCTGCGGGTCCGAACCCCTTTTCTACCCCTCGTCGGCGTTGGCCGCCTCGAGAATCTTCGCCAGCGGAGCGACGAAGTCCGCGCCGCCCGCGACCACCATGTCACCCGTGGCCGGACGCCCCCGCAGCCCCGTCAGCACGGCACCGGCCTCGGTCGCCACGAGCGCGCCGGCCGCCATGTCCCACGGGTTCAGCCCGCGTTCGTAGTACAGGTCGATCGCCCCCTGGGCCAACAGGCACAGGTCGATCGCCGCCGAACCCAGCCGCCGGATGTCGCGCACCTGCGGCAGCACGTGGGTCAGCACCACCGCCTGCGAGGCCCGGCGGTCGGCGTCGTACCCGAAGCCGGTACCGACCAGGCACTCCGACAGCGACGCGGGGCGCGACACGCCGATCGGCCGCCCGTCGCGCGTGGCGCCCTCGCCGAGACCCGCCGACCACGTGGTGTTCTGGGGTACGGAGTGCACGGCGCCCGCGAGGATCGTCCACTCGGCGGGGTCCGGCGGCCCGGCGACGACGGCGACGGACACCGCCCAGCCCGCGACGCCGTACAGGTAGTTGACCGTGCCGTCGATCGGGTCGACGACCCAGGTGAGCCCGCTCGTGCCGGCCACGTCGTCGCCTTCCTCGCCCAGGATGGCGTCGTCGGGCCGCTCCGCGGCGAGGATCTCGCGCAGCAGGTCCTCCGACGCGCGGTCCATCTCGGTGACCGGATCGGTCCCGGTCGACTTCGTGGCGGCGACCTCGACCGTCTCGGGGCGCCCCTCGCGCACGAGCGCCCCGGCGGTGGTGGCGAGGCGCACCGCGAGGGCGCGGAGTCCCGCGATATCGATGCCGGCGCCAGGAGGAACAGGGGGGAGAGAGTTTTCGCTCACGTCAGCCATCCTGCCGGAATTGCCGTGCCCATAAGTTTCGATGTTCACTCGGCAAGACCGGGGAAACCGTGGTATGACATCGCGAACCTTCATTCGTCCAGGGAATGACCGGCAGCGGGGACGCCCGGGTCCCGCCCGGCGATCCCGCGTTCGGCCACACGCCCGTCAGTCCGGGATTCCCGGCGCGCCTGTTGGTCGTATCGCATGGATGATGGCAGTCTCGCAGGTGCACGCGAGCCCATGCGGAGGTAAAGACGATGGACGAGCTCGAGCTCGTACGGCTGCACGAGGACGGTGACCGCCTGGTGGTCGTCGGTCCCGACGGCGCCGAGCACACGCTGCCCATCACGGACGCCCTCCGTGCCGCGGTGCGTGGTGATCGCCCCCGGATGGAGTCGATCCGTGCCGACGAGGAACTGGCCATGCGCCCCCGCGACATCCAGGCGCGGCTGCGCGCGGGCGCCACGGCCGACGATCTCGCCGCCGAGTCCGGCATGCCCACGGAGCAGATCCGCCGTTTCGAGTACCCGGTGGCCTCGGAGCGCGAGCACGCCGTGGGGCGCGTCCGCGCGAAGGCCGTGATGTCCGAGGACGGCGGCACGGCGACCATCGGCGACCTCGCCGACAAGCGGCTGAGGGAACGTGGCAGCAGCCCCGCCACCGTCACGTGGACGGCGACCCGCGAGGGCGTCGCGCCGTGGGTCGTCACCCTGAGGTTCACGGTCGACGCCGGCGAGCGGGTGGCGCGCTGGTCGTTCGACCCGCGGGGCGGGGCGGTGATCGCGCTCGACGACGAGGCGCGCTGGCTCGCCCTCCCCGAGGACGACGGCGGGCCCGTCTCCCGCACCGTCACGGCGCTGCCTCCCACCCGCGGGTACGGCCGCGCCGCCGCCGTCGACGACGAGACCGACCTGCTGCTCGACGGTCTCTCCGAGCGCCGCGGCCAGCGCCCGCAGCGCAGCGCCCCGCCGTCCGACGTCGATGCCGGCGAGCTCGACCTGGACGATCTGTCACCCCGCCGGCGCCGCCTGGACCCGGCCACGCCGGGGGCAGGCACGCGGAGGCCTGGTACGCCGGGGGTCGGCACCCCGAGGGTCGGCACCCCGAGGGTCGGCACACCCGGAGCCGGCACACCGCGAGTCGGCATGCCGGGGAGCGGCACCCCGCGAGTCCGCACGCCCGGAGGCGGCACGCCGAGGGTCGGCACCCCCGGAACCGGTACCCCGCGAGTCGGCACGGCCGGAACCGGCGCATCGGAGTTCACCCCCGGCGAACGGGCCACGAACGGTTCCGAGCGCCCGTCCACCGAGGCCGCGGGAGCGTCGCACGAGGGCGAACCGGCCCCGGCCGCCGTCGTCGACCTCGGCGCACGGCGCGGCAAGCAGGGCCCCGAGTCCTCGTCGGGCGAGCCCGCCCCCGCGGACCCCTCGGCCTCCGGGACGCAGCTCGAGTGGGACGGCCCGAGCCAGTGGGAGATCCCCGGACCCGACCGGGACGAGGAGCGGCGGCCGCGCACCGCCGCGCTCCGGACCGGCGGTCCGCTCACGGGCGCGGTGCCCAAGGCGCTGCGGCCCGCGCCCGCCAAGGCGGCACGGCCCGAGCACGGCGACGACGGTGCGGGACGGGACTCGGCGGACTCCGCGGCCACCGGTGACACGCCGGGCGGGCGCGACGGCGCGCGGCCGTCCGGGGACAGCGCGACCGGGGACAAGACGAAGCCGCCGTCGCGCCGCCGTTCGGCCCGCCGGGGCCGCGCGCAGGTCCCGAGCTGGGACGAGATCGTCTTCGGCTCGCGCCCCGAAGGCTGATCGCGGAGCGGTCAGCTCCCGCCACCTTCCTTCCCCCTCCGGCGGCAATCCACAGGTCCTGGCCACGAACTGGCCCTCATGTCCCTGTCAGTGGGACAATCACCTGGTGCCTACCGCCCCCGCCGCCGAGATGCGCAAGACGCTGAACACCCGACTGCACCGCGCCGGGTACTACCCGCAGCTCGTCTCCGACCTGCTCGAGGTCGCGCTCGCGGGCGAGGACGTGGTGGCACACCTGGTGCAGGCCGAGACCACGTTCGACTCCGAGGTGCGCCGGCACCTGACGGTCCTCGTCCTGACACCCACCCGCCTCATCACGGCGCACGTGGACGACCAGCCCGCCGACGAGGACGACGGCCGCCCCGGCCAGGCTGCCGCCACCACGGAGGCGGTCCCGCTGAAGGAGGTCCGGTCGGTGGGGCTCACCCACATCATCGGTGAGCCGGAGAAGCACCCGCGTGGCGCGTCCCGCCTGGAGCTGAACCTCGCCATCGGCTGGGGCGGCGCGCGCCGCATCGACCTCGAACCGGCCACCTGCGGCGACCCGAACTGCACGGCGGACCACGGGCTGACCGGCCAGTCCCTGCCGGACGATGTCGTCGTGCGCGTGTCGTCGGCGGCGGAGGGGAACGACGCCGTCCGCGCCGCCACCGAGTTCGCCGAGGCCCTGTCCCGGGCCACCGCCGCGTGACGCCACCGACCGACACGTCCGGGCGGCCGGTACCCGGCGGCCTGACCGATCTGCCCGCGGGCCTGGTGGCGCCGTCGTACGGCCTGGAGAGCCTCGCCGGCGTGCTGCCCGCCGCCGCCGGCGCTCTCGGGCACGAGCTCGTCACCGCCACGGGGATCGGCTCGCGCGCCGCGGCCGAGGAACTGGCCGGCGGGTTCGGCGCGGTCACCCGTTGCGTCGTCGTCGTCGTGGACGGTCTCGGCACCCACAACCTCACCGATCGAGGCGGGCACGCGCCCACGATGCGCGGCCTCCTGCCGGGATCCCGCACGCTCACGTCCAGCTTCCCCAGCACGACGGCGGCCGCCCTGGCCACCCTCGGTACCGGCACCAGCCCGGCCCGCACCGGGCTGCTCGGCTACACCCAGCGCAACCCGGCCACGGGCGGGCTGGCCACGCTCGTGTCCTGGCAGGAGCAGTCCGACCCGTACCGCCGCGGGCCCCGGATGTCGCGGCCGCTCACCGTCGCCCCGCGCGACCTGCAGCGCGAGCCCACGGTGCTGGAGTCGCTCGTGGCGAGCGGTGTCGGGGTGAGCGCGCCGGGTCCGCGGAAGTACGACAACTCGGGGATGACCTCGGCGGCGCTGCGCGGGCCGCGGTACGTGGTGACGGGCAACCAGTTCGGCGATGCCGTCGATGCCACGGTCGCCGCCCTCCGCGCGCGAGACGGCGCGGAACGCCGGCTCGTCTACCTGTACCAGGGCGCCGTGGACAAGGCGGGGCACAAGCACGGCTGGACGTCCTCGCAGTGGGGCGCCGCGTGTGAGGACACGGACCGCGAGCTGCGCCGGCTGCTGCGCAGCGTGCCGCGCGGCACGCTGGTGCTCGTCACGGCGGACCACGGGCAGGTCGCCACGAAGCCGTCGCGGCAGTACGACGTCGCCGCCGAACCCGCGCTGTCGGAGGGCGTCGCCCTGCTCGGCGGCGAACCCCGCGCCCTGCACGTCTACACGCGCGACGACGCCGACCCGGCGGACGTCGCGGCGCGCTGGGCCGCCCGGCTGGGCGAGGACGCCGTCGTCCGATCGCGTGACGAGGCCGTCCGCCAGGGATGGTTCGGCCCGGCGACGGGACCGGGCTCGGATGTCCCGGAGCACGTGCGAGCCGTCATCGGTGATGTCGTGGTCGCCATGACCGGGGGTGCGGACGGCTCGGGGGCCACGACGGTCGTCGACTCGCGCCTGCACTCCCCCGACGCCCGTGCCATGCCGGGCGTGCACGGCTCCCTGACCCCGTACGAGATGCACGTGCCGCTGCTCGTCGCGGTGGCCTGACCCGACCCCGCGAGGAGTACCGTGGCCGAGCTCGTCTTCTTCACCGGGACCATGGACTCCGGCAAGTCCACCCTGGCCCTGCAGACCGACCACAACTACACCGCGCGCGGGCGGCGCGGCCTGATCTTCACGCGCGGGGACCGTGCGGGCGTGGCGCGGCTGTCCAGCCGGCTCGGGCTGGAGGTGCACGCCCGCGAGGTGCTCGACGACACCGACTTCTGGGCCGAGGTGCACGCCGAGCGGCGCGCGGGCCACGCCGTCGACCACCTGGTGTGCGACGAGGCGCAGTTCTACTCACCGCGCCAGGTGGAGCAGCTCGCGCGGCTCGTCGACGAGACCGAGATCGACGTGTTCGCGTTCGGCATCACCACCGACTTCCGCACCCGCCTGTTCCCCGGGTCGGCGCGCCTGTTCGAGCTCGCCGACCGGATCGAGGTGCTCCAGGTGCAGTCCCTGTGCTGGTGCGGCGCACGCGCCACGCACAACGCGCGGACCGTCGACGGCGTCATGGTCACCGAGGGAGACCAGGTGGTCATCGGGGACACCGCCGACGACAGCGATGCCGGCGCCACCGGCGACACCGCCTACGAGGTGCTCTGCCGCCGCCACCACATGCGCCACATGACGGCGGCCACGGCCCGCCGCCGCAGCACCGCCGCCGAGTCCCTCTGGCCCTGACCGGTACCGACCTGCGTTCAGCAGGGTCGCGCAGACCTTTCAGGGAATGGGTTCGAAGCCCTGCTGAACCGTACTCAGCAGGGGTCTGGGGTGCCCGTTATTCCGGGAGGGATCTGCGGAGGGGGTCCGTGCGGCGGGACGCCGGGCGGAGGCGGATTCTGGCATAGAGGACCGACGCGCCGCGTTCCGCGACCGTCACGGGGTAGAGCTCCAGCGACGCGAGCTCCGGGAGGTCGTCCGCCATGACCGACACCCGGGCCAGGACGTCCTCGAGCGCGGCCACGTCCGCCGACGGCGCTCCCTGGTAGCCGAACAGGCGGGGCGCGGTCCGCACGCCGCGCACCATCCGCGCCACGTCGACGTCGGTCAGCGGGGGCACGCCGTGCGAGACGTCGTCCAGCAGGTCGGTGGCGTCCCCCGCCAGCCCGAAGGACACCACCGGGCCGAACAGGTCGTCCTCCCGGCTCCGGATCACGCACGCCACGCCCGGCGGTGCCATCGCCTGGACCTCCAGCGCCGGGTCCACGGCCGGGACCAGCGACCCCGCGGCGGCCTGCATCCGCGTCGCGTCGGCCCGCAGCTCCGACTCCTCGGCGATGTCGAGCTTCACCCCGCCCAGGTCCGCACGGTGGCGCAGCGCGGGCGTCGCGATCTTGAGCGCCACCGGCCAGCCGATCTCGCGGGCGGCGGCCACCGCCTCGTCCGGGGAGCCCACGGTGCGCGCGGTCCAGAGCCGGATCCCGTAGCAGGCGAGCAGCGCGGCGGCGCGGTCGTCGTCGAGCGGCAGCGCCTCCGCCGTCCCGGGCCCGGCCCCGCCGTTCGTCACGCCCACCGCGCCGTTCCCGAGCGCGTCCGCCACCAGCTCTCGCGCCCGCGCGCGGTCGACGCCCTCGGGGCGCACCGGCTCCCCGTGGTCCTGCTTGCGCCAGCGCGCGTACCGCACCACCGCACCCAGCGCCCAGACCGCGTCCTCGGGGGTCGAGAACGCCGGGACCCGCACGTCGCCCGACCGGAGCACCTCCGGCATGCCGTGCAGCCCGAGCATGCTCGCCACGGTGGTGCGCCCGGTCCGCGCCGCCGCCGCGGCGACGGCGCGCGCGATCCCGTCGGAGCGCGGCACCACGACCGGGACGTCCACGACGACGACGGCGTCGCAGGCCTCCGGCGCGTACAGGCTCGCGACGGCGCGTTCGACGTCCTCGTCGGACGCCCCCGGCGGCAGCGCGACCGCCTCACGCACCTCCAGCCCCGCGGCGCCGCACGCTTCCGACACCAGCGTGAGCAGCGTGGGCGACCCCGCCAGGATGCCCACGCGCCGCCCGTGCGGGAGCGGCTGGTGGGCCGCGACCTGCGCGACGTCCATGAGCTGGTGGGTGTTCTCCGCCCGGATCACGCCCGACTGCGTGAGCACCTCGTCCAGCATCCGGCGCGGCGCCCGCGTGGTCCGCACCACGTGCCCGGGTGGCACGACGTGCCCCGACCGCCCCGCGACCACCACGACCACCGGCTTCCGCGCCGCGAGCCGCCGGGCGACCCGCGAGAACTTGCGGGGGTTGCCGAGCGTCTCCAGGTAGAGGCACACGACGCCGGTGGTCGGGTCGTCCTGCCAGTACTGCATCAGGTCGTTGCCCGACACGTCCGCGCGGTGCCCCGCCGACACCATCGACGAGACGCCCAGCCCGCGCCGGGTCACCGTCTCCGAGAGCGTGACGGCCGCCGGGGCGGACTGGCAGAACAGCCCGACCACGCCGTCCGGCGGGACGTGCTCCGCCAGCGACGCACGCAGACGCGCGCCCGCCGCGTTGGTGATCAGCCCGTACGACGCCGGCCCCACGACCCGCATCCCCGCCGAGTGGGCCACCCGCAGCAACTCGCGCTGCCGGGACAGCCCTGCCCGCCCGGTCTCCGCGTACCCGCCCGAGAACACCACGACGCCCCGGGCGCCCCGGGTCGCGGCGCGCCGCACGGCCTCGATCGCCCGGCCGGGCGGCCCGGCCACGAGCAGCAGGTCGGTCTCCCCGACGTCGTCCCACGTGCCGGCGTAGCGGATGGCCGACGACGGCGTACCGGGCGCGGTCGTCCGCCCCGGCGCGGCGTCCGGATCATCCGGTGCCGCTTCCGGCTCGGGCACCGTTACCGGCTCGGGCACGGCCACCGGCTCCGGTGCCGCGGCCGGCCGGGTCGCCTCCCCCGCCACGCCCAGGACCGTCAGCTCGGTGTCGCCCGGATCGGCGCGGTGCGACTCGACGACCCGCGCGGCCTGCAGGGCTTCCAGAGAGTGCCTCGGGCCCGCCTCCGTGCCGCCCGCCTCCGCGCCGCCCACCTCGGCACCGTCGTCGTCCCCGATCTCCCCCGGCCCGACGAGGAGGACGCGGCGGGCGCCGAGCAGGCCCGCCATCGAGACGGCCTCGGCGCGGTGCTCGCGATCGGCCATGACCTCGCGGGAGCGGTCGGTGGGGTCGAGGTCGAAGCCGACGTGCACGAACCCGTCGTCGAGGCGCTGCTCGATGGCATAGCCCGCCTCCCGGAAGACCCCGAGCATGGCGCGGTTCTGGGGCAGCACCTCGGCGACGAAGCGGCGGATGCCGCGCTCGCGCGCGGCGTCGGCGACGTGCTCCAGGAGTACGGACCCGAGGCCGCGGCCCTGCACGGAGTCGGCGATGTTGAACGCGACCTCGGCGGTGCGGGGGCCCGGGCCGGGGACCACGTCGAACCGCGCGACGCCGAGGATCTCCTCGCCGGGCGCGGGAGCGGCGCCCTCCCCGGAGGCCGGAAGGCCGTCCTGGGCACGCGCGGCGTCGTCCCCGGCGACGCGGCCGGGTGGCGTCGCGTCCGCCGGCCGGACGGCGACCAGCGCGACGCGGTCGATGTGGTCCACGGTGACGAACTGCCGCAGCATCCGCTCCGGGATCCGGTTCAGTGCCGCGAAGAACCGGTAGTAGGTGGAACGCTGGGACTGCGCCATGTGGAAACGCTGGAGGGCGTCGGCGTCGTCGGGCCGGATCGGGCGCAGGTGCGTGGTGCTGCCGTCGCGCAGCACGACGTCGGCCTCCCACTCGACCGGGTACGGGGCGTCCTGCTCCTGCACGCCCACGGCGTCGTCGCTCACACGGCAAGGCTAACCAGTGCTGCCGTCGAACAAGTGTAGGTTTGGCCTGTCGCGCAGCGTCTCACCCCCTCGCACGCGGCACGTACCCTTCCGTCCCATCCCGCAGGAGCCCGAAGAAGAATGGCCCGTAAGCCGTCGTCCGCCCCGCTCGACGAGAGCGAGATCCACGAGACGATCGTCGACATCGATGTCTCGGCGGAGATGGAGGCCTCGTACCTCGAGTACGCGTACTCCGTCATCTACAGCCGTGCGCTCCCGGACGCGCGCGACGGCCTCAAGCCGGTGCAGCGCCGCATCCTCTACATGATGGCGGACATGGGGCTGCGCCCCGACCGCGCCCACGTGAAGTCCTCGCGCGTGGTGGGCGAGGTGATGGGAAAGCTCCACCCGCACGGCGACACGGCGATCTACGACGCCCTGGTGCGTCTCGCGCAGGACTTCTCGCTGCGTCTGCCGCTGGTGGACGGGCACGGGAACTTCGGTTCGCTCGACGACGGCCCCGCGGCCCCCCGGTACACGGAGGCCCGGCCCGCGGCGTCGGCCACGGCGATGACCGCGGATCTCGACGAGGACGTCGTCGACTTCGTGCCGAACTACGACAACAAGCTCACCCAGCCGGACGTGCTGCCCGCGGCCATTCCGAACCTGCTGGTCAACGGCGCCTCGGGGATCGCTGTGGGCATGGCGACGAACATGCCGCCGCACAACCTCGTCGAGGTGGTCGCCGCCGCCCAGCACCTGCTGAAGCACCCGGACCCCACGCTGGAGGACGTCCAGCGGTTCGTGCCCGGCCCCGACCTGCCGAGCGGCGGCAAGATCGTGGGCCTGGACGGCGTGCGGGACGCCTACCGCACGGGCCGCGGCACGTTCCGCACCCGGGCGACCGCGCGGATCGAGAACGTGACGCCCCGGCGCCGCGGCATCGTGGTGACGGAGCTGCCGTACACGGTGGGCCCGGAGAAGGTGATCGAGAAGATCGCCGACGGCGTCAAGGCCAAGAAGATCCAGGGCGTGACCGCCGTCCAGGACCTCACGGACCGCAGCCACGGGCTCCGGCTGGTCATCGAGGTGAAGGCCGGTTTCGACCCTGAGGCCGTGCTGGAGCAGCTGTACCGCACCACGCCGCTGCAGGACACGTTCGGCATCAACAACGTGACGCTCGTGAACGGGCAGCCGCGCACGCTCGGCCTGCTCGACCTGCTGCGCGTCTGGGTGGATCACCGGGTGGACGTGGTCCGACGACGGACGCAGTTCCGCCTGACGAAGCGCCAGGAACGGCTGCACCTGGTCGAGGGCCTGCTCGTCGCGATCCTCGACATCGACGAGGTCATCCAGGTGATCCGCTCGTCGGACGACGCCGGGGCGGCGCGTGAGCGCCTCATGAGCGTGTTCGACCTCTCGGAGGCGCAGGCCGCCTACATCCTCGATCTCCAGCTGCGCCGGCTCACGAAGTTCTCGCGCATCGAGCTGGAGAAGGAGCAGGAGGAGCTGCGGCTGGAGATCGCCAAGCTCGAGGAGATCCTCGGCTCCGAGAAGGTGCTGCACCGGCTCGTGTCGAAGGAGATGGGCGAGGTCGCCAAGACGTACGGCACACCGCGTCGCACGATCCTGCTGGACGCCGAGGGCGGCAGCGTCGGTTCGGCCGCTCCGGCGGCGCGCGGCAAGAAGGGCGCGCTGGACGACCTGAACCTGGAGATCGCCGACTCCCCCACACGGGTCGTGCTGTCGGCGACCGGGCTGCTGGCCCGGCTGACGGACGACGCCCCGGTGTCCCGCGAGGGCAACCGCGCCGCGCACGACGCGCTGCGGGCCGACTGCGCCGCCACCACGCGCGGCGACATCGCGCTGGTCACCTCACGGGGGCGTGCGCTGCGCGTTCCGGTGGTCGAGCTGCCGACACTGCCGCCCACGGACGGGGCGCCGTCGCTGTCCGGCGGGCTGCCGCTGTCCGAGCTCGTCGATCTTGACGGGGACGAGACGGTGCTGGGGCTGCTGTCCCTCGCCGAGGGCGCCCCGACACTCGCGCTGGGCACCGCGGCGGGCGTGGTGAAGCGGGTGACGAGCACCGATGTGCCGAAGAACGGCGAGGACTGGACGGTCATCGGGCTCAAGGACGACGACGAGGTGGTCGGCACCGCGCTCGTGACGGACGACGACGAGCTGGTGTTCGTCTCCTCGGACTCCTCGCTCCTGCACTTCCCGGCCTCCGCCGTGCGGCCGCAGGGCAGGTCCGGCGGCGGCATCGCGGGGATCAAGCTCGCGGCGGACCAGAAGGTCGTGTTCTTCGGCGCGGTACGGGCCGGCACCGCGGCGTCGGTGGTGACGATCGCGGGTGCGGCGGAAGCTTTGCCGGGTGTCGAGGCCGGCATGGGCAAGGTGACGCCGTTCGACCTCTACCCGGGCAAGGGGCGGGCCACCGGCGGCGTCCGCTCGCAGAGGTTCCTCAAGGGGTTCGACGGCCTCGTGCTCGCCTGGGTGGGCGCGGCGCCGCCGCGTGCGCTCGGCACGGGCGGGCAGCCGGTGGACCTTCCGGAGGCCGACGAGCGTCGCGACGGGTCGGGGACGCCGCTGGAGACTCCGGTCACGGTGGTCGGCTGACAGAGGTCACGGTGGTCGGCTGACAGACCTCGGCCCGCCGGCGCCCCGGTGCATGGTTGACTGCCGCGCATGGTTGCCGAAGAGTCGCCGTACGAGTTCTCCGCCGACCCCGGCCGCATCGACCCGGCGCGGGTGTACGCCCTGCTGGCGGAGCACGCCTACTGGGTGGCCGACCGGTCGCGTGAGGTGCAGGACGCCGCGATCGCCGGGTCGCGCAACTACGCGGTGTACGCGCGCGAGTCCGGCACGCTCGTCGGCTACGCCCGCGTCGTGACCGACGGCGCGACGTTCGCGTGGCTGGCCGACGTCGTCGTGGACCCGGCCCATCGCCGCCGCGGCCTCGCGCGCCTCCTGGTCGAGGGGATCACCGGGGATCTGGACCGGCTCGGCGTGGCGCGGACCCTGCTGCGGGCGTCGAGCGAGGGCCGTGCGCTCTACGAGGACCTCGGCTGGAAGCCCGTGGACGAGCCCGACGCCTGGATGGCCCGCTACCGCATCTGAAGCGTGCGAGACACCGGCGGGCATCGGCGGCCGCTCAGAGGTCCTTGCTGAACCAGTGTTCGGCGTACGGGGCGTCGTTGTACGCCTCGGTCTCCGCGTAGCCGAGGCGCGCGTACAGGGTGCGGGCCTCGACGAGGTCGTTCCGGGTGTCCAGGACGATCCGCCGGGCGCCCAGGCCGCGCGCGGCGTCCTCGGCCGCGCCGACCAGGCGGGCCGCTCCCCCGCGTCCGCGGAAGGCCGGCCGGAGGTAGACCCGTTTCAGCTCCGCCGTGGCGGGGTCGCCGAGGCGGGCGCCGGCCATCCCCGCGGGCTCGCCGTCGTACCAGGCCACCAGCAGAATGCCCGACGGCGGGACGAGGCCGTCGCCCGCGTCCGCCGCGATCTCGCGCTCCAGCTCGGCCGGGTCGGTGTCGTGCCCGTGCTCCCGCTGGTACCAGCGGTCGCTGACCTCGGTGTAGTAGTCACGGAAGAGGCCGGCGGCGACGTCGGACGTGACGTCCTCGGGCGTGATCGTCCAGGGCGCGTGCGCGCCCGTGCGGGCGGCGATGCCGCCCGGCATCCGGGTGCCCTCGCGGTTCGTGCTCATCCGAGCAGGACCTCGCGCAGTTCGGCGGGCGAGCCGACGACGACGGCGGCGCCCGCCCGCTCCAGCTCGCCCGGCTCGCCGTAGCCCCAGGTGACACCGATCGTCGGGATGCCGTTCGCGGCCGCGGCGTGCACGTCGTGCTCCCGGTCACCGACCATCACCGCCGCCGCGCCGGCCTGGTCACCGCCGGAGGCCGCGAGCGCCCGGGCCACCACCTTCTCCTTCCCGGCGTGCTGCCCCGCGCCCTCCAGCGCGGGCCCGAACACGGAGTCGACGCCGTCGGCCAGGTACTGGTCGAGTGCGAAGTGCCGGACGATCGGGCGGGCCAGCGGCTGCGGCTTGGCGGTGGCGACCACGAGCGTGGTGCCGGCGTCGCGCAGGGTGGTGAGGAGGTCGGTGACGCCGTCGAACACGGTGTTGTCGTACATGCCGCCGCCCTCGAGCTCGCGCCGGTACACGGTGACGACGGCCTCGGCCTGGGCGTCGGTGAGCCCGGTGCGGGCGAGGGAGAGCCCGAGGGGCGGGCCGACGAACCGGCGCAGGTGGGCGTCGTCGGGCACGGGGATCCCGGTCTCGGTGAAGGCGGTGCGCAGGCAGGCCATGATGCCGGGGGCGGAGTCGGTGAGGGTGCCGTCGAGATCCAGGAGCACGTGCGTGGGGCGGTCGGGCAGGGAGATCGTCACAGCGCCGAGGGTACGGCGCGCGGTGGTGGTGGCGTCAGCCGATTTCGGCGCGTGGGTGCCGGAGCCGTCGCTCCGGGGGGCGGGTATCGCGCCGGTCTCGGTGTCGATGTCGGTCCTGGGGCGTAAGGTCACGGATGTGACTCTCAAGATCGGCTACAAGGCATCCGCAGAGCAGTTCGGTCCCCGCGACCTCGTGGACTTCACGGTTCTCGCCGAGGAGACCGGCCTGGACAGCGCGTGGATCTCGGACCATTTCCTGCCCTGGCGCGTCAACGGCGGGCACGCGCCGTCGGCGCTGGCGTGGCTCGGCGCGGCGGGCGAGCGGACGGAGCGGATCACGCTCGGCACGAGTGTGATGACTCCCACGTTCCGCTACAACCCGGCGGTGGTCGCGCAGACGTTCGCGACGCTGGCGCTGCTCACGGAGGGGCGCGTGGTGCTCGGCGTGGGTTCGGGTGAGGCGCTGAACGAGATCGCGGTGAGCGGCCGGGAGTGGCCGGAGTTCAAGGAGCGGTTCGCCCGGCTGCGGGAGGCCGTCGGGCTGATGCGGCGGCTGTGGTCCGAGGATTCGGTGGACCACGACGGCGACTACTACAAGCTGGTGGGCGCCACGATCTACGACCGGCCGGAGAAGCCGGTCCCGGTGTACGTCGCGGCCGGTGGGCCGATGGTGGCGCGGTACGCGGGCCGGGCGGGCGACGGCTTCATCTGCACGTCGGGCAAGGGCATGGAGCTGTACACGGAGAAGCTGCTGCCCGGCGTGGCCGAGGGCGCCGCGAAGGCGGAGCGTGACGTGTCCGGGATCGACAAGGTGCTGGAGCTGAAGATCTCCTACGACCGGGACCCGGCGGCGGCGCGGGAGAACACGCGGTTCTGGGCGCCGCTCTCGCTCACCCCGGAGCAGAAGCACAGCGTCACCTCGGCCGAGGAGATGGAGCGGCTGGCGGACGAGCTGCCGATCGAGCAGATCGCGAAGCGCTGGATCGTCGCCTCGGAGCCGGAGGAGGCGGTGGAGATGATCAGGCCGTACCTCGACGCGGGCCTGAACCATCTGATGGTGCACGGCCCGGGCCACGACCAGCGCCGCTTCCTGACCCAGTTCGGTGAGGACGTCCTGCCGCTGCTGCGCGGCCTGTGATCGTTCAGCACCGGTGAGTGATCACTGTGGCAAGCATGCCGACGACCGTGCCGAGTTCCTGCGCCGTGCGCCGAATCTCACGCCGTCCTGAGCGCACGGCGCAGTACGCCCGCCGTGATCAGGCCCAGGGCCAGCACGTAGCACCACGTCGTCAGCGCGGAGGACAGCGTGGACCACTCCGCCGCGACCAGCTGCGCGGACATAGTGATCTGCAGCATGGACAGCGCCTCGGCCAGGACGAAGAACGCCCCGCCCACCCCGGCGGCGCGGTTCACGCCCCAGGCGAGCACGGCCATCGTGGCGACCAGCGTGTACTCGACGCCTTCGAGGATCAGCCACGGGCCGCCGATGCCGATGTCGGGCAGTGTCCGGACCAGCATGACCGTGGCCAGGACGCCGACGGCGGCGTACGCCACCGCGAGGATCATCTGTCCCTGCCGTGCCCGTGACGGGGCAGGCCGAGGCAAGGCACCGGCAGGCGAGGCACCGTAGGCGGCGATGCCGTCAGGCGCACCAGGGGCTTGCGGGCGATCCGCCGGCGTCGCGCCGGCCGGTGCGTTGCCGCCTCGCGACGGCACGAACGCCACGATGAACGCCACCTGGACGAGCAGCGGGATCGCCACGGTCACCCACGGCCCGAACGAGCCGGCCGTGAGAGTTCCCAGCGCCGTCAGGTACAGAGCCGACATCACACCGGCCACGAGCCTCGGCCTCGTGGCCGGCGTGCCGGGCAGCAGGCGTGGCGCCGTCGCCAGGTGCAGGGCGAGGGCCAGGAGCAGCGGCGTCGCCAGTGCTGCCAGCCACCTCACGTCGATCGTGCCGCCGACCACCTCGAGTCGCAGCATTCCCCACGGCACCGGCATGGCGACGATCATCCACATCCCGGCCACGACGAGAAAAGCGACCGCTGCGCCGCGTGCTGCGGGAGTACGCAGCAGTCCGTCGACCCCGGCGGCCGCCCGCTCGCGCGTCTCTCCCACCCAGGGCGGCAGCACGGGAGCCCCGATCGGCTCGTCGTCCGTCTCGCTCGACCTGTCTCCGGGGTGGGGCTCGTCGTCACGCATCACACCGGAGAGACTATGTCGCTGGTGAGCGAGCCACCAGAGATTCGGCGAACCGGCCAGTACTCACAGTTCGATCGTGAGCATCCGTGAGCCGCCCTGCTTCTCGTAGCCGAGCGCCGCGTACAGGCCCACCGCGCCCGAGGGGTTCTCGGTGTCGACGTCCAGGGCCGCGTACTGCATCCCGTCGTCGGCCATGGCGCGCATCCCGGCCGCCATGACCGCCGGGGCGAGGCCGCGGCCCCGGTAGGCGCGGCGCACGCCGACGTTGTCCGAGTAGCCGAAGGTGAAGCCGCGTACCTCGAAGTCCTCGACGTACTTGGACGCGACCTGGTAGGCCACCACCAGCGGGTCCCCGGCTCGCAGGGCCGCCGCGGTCTCCTCGTCGGTGTCCGGCGAGGAGAGCAGCGCGGCGACGTCCGGTGCGTCGTCGACCACCAGGTACGTCCAGGCCGGCATGAACGCGGAGCGGTCCTCCGCCCAGGTCTCCCGCGTCTGCGGCTGGCTGCCCCAGTGGTCCCGGAACGCGTCGTTGCGCGCGAGGCGCGTGGGCTCGTCGAGTTCCGGCGTCCACGGGACCAGGCGCAGCGTGCTGTCCGACGGCGGGGCGACCACCGGCGGGATCGGCCGCGACAGATCGCGGCGCAGGTCCGAGTAGTACCGCTGCGCGGCGAACCCCGCTCGTTCGAAGGTGTGTCCCAGGGTCTCGGGCGCCTCGTCCTCCATGTGCACGACGAGCCATGCCGGGACACGCCGGTCCGCGAGCGCCGAGGCCGCCAGTTTCTGCCGCCCGCGGGCGATCTGCCAGGCGAGCAACTCGCGGCCGATCCCCTCGCCGCGCCGGGTGGGGTGCACCCCGCCCTGGAGGATGGCGCGCGCTACCGTCTCGTCGCCGGGCGGGGTGTGGACGTCGGCGAACGCGTGGAGGGCGCCCGTGCCGTCGACGCCGAGGAGGAAGTCGCGGTCGAGGTCGCGGTACGGCGCGGCGAGGCGTTCCTCGATCTCGGCGAGGGACCAGCGGAAGGGGGCGTTGTCGGCGGCGGCGAGGTGGTTGAGGATCGTGAGGACCGCGGGTGCGTCCTCGCGGCGGGCGCCACGCCAGGTGAGTCCGTCGGCGTGGACCTCGGGCAGCGTGGCGGGCGGGGCCGCTCGCTCCGCGACCGTGAGGTCGGGCGGCGACGGGTCCGAGGGCCCGGCGGTCGCGCTGTCGGTGGTCGCGGGGTCGACGGCGTCGGCGGTGCTCATGCGGTTCACGCTAGGCCGCGCGGCCGCCGTTGGTCACCCAATTTTCCGAACCGGGGCGAGGACGTCCGCCAGGGCAGGGGCGTCCGGCGTCCGGCGTCCGGGACGGAAGCTCAGTCGACGGGGTACACGATGCGTGTCCGCCACCGACCGGGGTCCGCCTCGCTCTCGGGACCCACGAGGTACTCCTCCCACATCACCGGCGGCATCTCCATCCCGTTCCCCTCGAACCAGGCCGTGAGCTCCTCGTAGGTGTCCGACAGGTGGTCGTACGCTCCCTGGTGGATGGCCTCGATCGTCGCGCCCCCGGGCAGCATCGCCGCCACGACGTCGTCCGACGGCGCGGCACCCGGCGATACCGGGAACCCCGCGGTCACGTCGAACGTCTCCCCCTCCATGCCGTTGTAGAGGGCGACAGCGGGGCCCGTCGGCTCCATGCCCCGCTCCGCGAGTGCCTCTGCGGCCGCCGTCATGGCGCGGGGGAAGAAGTCCTGGAGTTCGTCCATCCGTACTGTCTCGTGCAGTCCGACGATCTCCTGGGCCGCGCGTTCGCCTCGTTCGATCTCCATCTCGTGCACCTCTCGGTCGACGCCGGACCCTCGGCGGCCCGGCACGTCTCCAGCATCAGCCCTCGCGCCTGTCCGGCGCATGTCGACCGGCAGCCGGGCGGGGTCGGTCGGGTGCCGAGCAGTCGGCCAGACGTCGAGCGGTCCGTCGGTCGACCGGGTGCGGTCGCCAGGCTGTCGGTGCGGTCGGCCACACGTCTCCTCGCCCGGCCCCTCAGAACCCGAACACGATGCGAGCGGGGACCTGCCCGGCGAGCACGTCGGTGAACGACTCGTTGACGTCGTCGAGCTTGCGTTCGACGGCGACCACCTCGGTGCGGCCGGCCCTGTGGAGAGCGAACACGTCGGCGAGGTCGTTGCGCGTGCCGACGATGGAGCCGATCACCGTGATGCCCTTGATCACGGTGTCGAAGATCGGCAGCTCCAGCCTTCCCTCGGCGGGCAGCGCGACGCACACCAGCCGGCCACCGCGGCGCAGCGAGTGGAAGGCCTGGTGGAACACGGGCGGTGAGGCGGCGAGCACCACGGCGACGTCGGCGCCCCCGAGCCGCTGGATGGCCTCGACCGGGTCCTCGCGGGCGGCGTTGACGACATGGTCGGCGCCGAGCCGCGAAGCCAGGCCGAGCTTGTGGTCCACCACGTCGACGGCGACGACGAACCCGCCGGCGATCCGGGCGTACTGCACCGCGAGGTGTCCGAGGCCGCCGATACCGAACACGGCCACGGTCTCGGCCGGTGTCACCTTCGCGACCTTGACGGCCTTGTAGGTGGTGACGCCCGCGCAGGTCAGGGGTGCGGCGTCGAGCGACGACACGTCGTCCGGCACGGGCGTGGCGAACGCGGCGGGCACGACGGCGTACTCGGCGAAGGCGCCGTTCACGGAGTACCCGGAATTCTCCTGCCGCTCGCACAGTGTCTCCCAGCCGCTGACGCAGTAGCGGCACTCGCCGCAGGCGCTACCGAGCCAGGCGATGGCGACGCGCTGGCCGACGGCGCGGCCGGTCACGCCGGGCCCGAGCTCGTCGATCCGGCCGACGCCCTCGTGCCCGGGAATGAAGGGCGGGGTGGGCTTGACCGGCCAGTCGCCGTGCGCGGCATGGATGTCGGTGTGGCACAGCCCGCTGGCCTCGATACGAACGCGCACCTGGCCGGGTCCGGGCTCGGGGGCGGGCACGTCCTTCACGTCGAGCGGAGCGAGGAACTCCGAGACGACTGCTGCCTTCATGACGGCTCCGTTCGTCCGGTTCCAGCGACGGCGATCCCGCGACGGCGATCCCGGCGCTGACGGCTCCTCGGCGGCGACTGCCGAGGTGAATACAGTTCACCGCCGCGCGCCGCATCCGGGTAGGGCCGAAGGGCCCGCCCGCCCGGTTCCAGCCTCCGGTCCTTTCCCGCCCCGGAAACCGCCGCGGGTTACGCTGCGAATCGTGACTGCTGCTCCCTCCGCTGCCCCGGCCCTGCCCATGCCCGAGCGGGCGGCCGCCCTGCTCGGCGCCATGCGTGAGCGCGTGGTCGTGGCCGACGGCGCGATGGGCACCATGATCCAGCAGGCCAACCCCACCCTGGCGGACTACCAGGACATGGAGGGCTGCAACGAGATCCTCACGGTCACCCGCCCGGACCTGATCTCAGAGATCCACGACGCCTTCCTCGACGTGGGCGTGGACGCGATCGAGACCAACACGTTCGGCGCCAACTGGTCCAACCTGTCGGACTACGGCATCGACGACCGCATCCGCGAGCTGGCCCGCGCCGGCGCGGCCCTCGCCCGCGAGCGCGCCGACGCCCACACCACGCCCGACCACCCCCGCTGGGTCCTTGGCTCGATGGGCCCGGGCACGAAGCTGCCGAGCCTGGGGCACACCACGTACGCGCACCTGCGGGACACGTTCGCGGAGCAGGCGGCGGGCCTGATCGAGGGTGGCGCGGACGCGATCCTCGTCGAGACGAGCCAGGACCTGCTCCAGACGAAGGCGGCGATCTCCGGTTCGAAGCAGGCGATGACCGAGCTGGGGCAGCGCGTCCCGATCCTCGCGTCCGTCACGGTGGAGACCACGGGCACGATGCTCATGGGCTCGGAGATCGGCGCGGCGCTCACCACGCTCCAGGCGGTCGGCGTGGACGCGATCGGCCTGAACTGCGCCACGGGCCCGGACCAGATGAGCGAGCACCTGCGCCACCTGGCCCGGCACGCGGAGATGCCGGTGATGTGCCAGCCGAACGCGGGCCTGCCGGTGCTCGGGCCGAACGGTGCGAGCTACCCCCTCACGCCCCAGGAGCTGGCCGCCGCGCACGAGCAGTTCACCCGCGAGTTCGGGCTGGGCCTGGTCGGAGGCTGCTGCGGCACGACGCCGGAGCACATGCGCCAGGTGGTCGACGTCGTCCGGGGCAACGCCCTGCCGGATCGCCGCCCCGAGCGGGAGAACGGCGTCGCCTCCCTCTACTCGCACACCGACCTGCACCAGGACGCCTCCTACCTGGCTATCGGCGAGCGCACCAACGCGAACGGGTCGAAGGCGTTCCGTGAGGCGATGCTGGAATCGCGCTGGGACGACGTCGTCGACATCGCCCGCGCCCAGACCCGCGACGGCGCGCACCTGCTGGACGTGTGCGTGGACTACGTGGGGCGCGACGGCGTGGCCGACGTGCGCGAGGTGGTCTCACGCCTGGCCAGCGCGTCGACATTGCCGCTGGTCATCGACTCGACCGAGCCGGAGGTGATCCGGGCGGGCCTGGAGCTGCTCGGCGGGCGCGGCGTCGTGAACTCGGTGAACTTCGAGGACGGCGACGGGCCGAACTCGCGGTTCGCCCGGATCATGCCGGCCGTCGTCGAGCACGGGGCCGCCGTCGTCGCACTCACGATCGACGAGGAGGGGCAGGCCCGCACCGCCGACGGCAAGGTCGCGATCGCGACCCGCCTCATCGAGACCCTCACCCAGCAGTGGGGCATGCGCGTGGACGACATCATCGTCGACTGCCTCACCTTCCCCATCGCGACCGGCCAGGAGGAGACGCGCCGCGACGCCATCGAGACCATCGAGGCGATCCGCGAGCTCACGAGCCGCTACCCCGGCCTGCACACCACGCTGGGCGTGTCGAACGTGTCGTTCGGGCTGAACCCGGCCGCGCGCACGGTGCTGAACTCCGTGTTCCTGCACGAGGCCACCGAGGCCGGCCTCGACAGCGCGATCGTGCACGCGGCGAAGATCCTGCCGCTCAACGCGATCCCGGACGAGCAGCGCGAGGTCGCGCTCGACCTGGTCTGGGACCGCCGCCGGTACGACGACGCCGGGGAGATCACCTACGACCCGCTGTCCCGCCTCCTGGAGATGTTCGAGGGCGTCGACACCGCCGCCATGCGCGACGCGCGGGCCGCCGAGCTCGCCGCCCTGCCGGTCGGCGAGCGGCTGGCCCGCCGCATCATCGACGGCAACCGCAAGGGCCTGGACGACGACGTCGAGCAGGCCCTCGGCGACGGCATGAAGGCGCTGGACATCGTCAACGACCACCTGCTGGAAGGCATGAAGGTGGTGGGCGAGCTGTTCGGCAAGGGCGAGATGCAGCTCCCGTTCGTGCTGCAGAGCGCGGAGGTCATGAAGACCGCCGTGGCGCTGCTGGAGCCGCACATGGAGCGGGTCGAGGGCGAGTCCGGTTCGAAGGGCACCATCGTGCTGGCGACCGTGCGCGGCGACGTGCACGACATCGGCAAGAACCTCGTCGACATCATCCTCACCAACAACGGCTACACGGTAGTGAACATCGGCATCAAGCAGCCGATCTCCGCCATGATCGAGGCGGCCGAGGAGCACGACGCCGACGTGATCGGCATGTCGGGGCTGCTGGTGAAGTCGACCGTGGTGATGAAGGAGAACCTGGAGGAGCTGTCCTCGCGCGGGCTGGCGAAGCGGTGGCCGATCCTGCTCGGCGGGGCGGCGCTGACGCGGACGTACGTGGAGGACGACCTGGCCGGGATGTTCGACGGAACGGTCCGCTACGCCCGCGACGCGTTCGAGGGGCTGCGGCTCATGGAGCCGCTGGTGAAGGTGGCGCGCGGGGCATCCGTGGACGAGGTGGGGCTGCCGGCGCTGCGCACGCGGCGGCACAACGTGGTGAAGGTGACCGAGACGGCGGTGGAGGACCTGCCCGCCCGGTCCGACGTCGCTCTGGACAACCCGGTGCCGGAGCCGCCGTTCTGGGGGACGCGCATCGTCAAGGGGCTGCAGCTCGCGGACTACGCCGCGTTCCTCGACGAGCGGGCCACGTTCATGGGGCAGTGGGGGCTGAAGCCGGGGCGTTCGGCCGACGGCGCCTCCTACGAGGAACTGGTCGAGACGGAAGGCCGGCCGCGGCTCAAGGAGTGGCTGGACCGGATCCGGACGGAGTCGATCCTGGACCCGACCGTGGTGTACGGGTACTTCCCGGTGTGGTCGGAGGGGGACGACGTCGTCGTCGCGCACCACGGGCCCGGCCTGGCCGGGCTGACGGCGCCCGACGGCGGGTCCGGCGGGTCGCCGGGGACCGAGCGGTTGCGGTTCACCTTCCCGCGGCAGCGACGGGACCGGCACCTGTGCCTGGCCGACTTCATCAAGCCGCGCTCCTGGGTCGAGGAGACCGGACGTTACGACGTGTTGCCGGTGCAGCTCGCGACCGTGGGCGACTCCGTGGCCGCGCACACGGCGAAGCTGTTCGAGGGGAACCACTACCGCGAGTACATGGAACTGCACGGCCTGTCCGTGCAGCTCACGGAGGCGCTGGCGGAGTTCTGGCACTCGCGGGTGCGCGGCGAGCTCGGGTTCGCCGACGAGGAACCGGACGACGTCGAGGGCATGTTCAAGCTGGAGTACCGCGGGGCGCGGATGTCGCTCGGGTACCCGGCGTGCCCGGACATGGAGGACCGGCGCAAGATCATGGAGCTGCTGCGGGCCGAGCGGGTCGGGGTGGAGCTGAGTGATGAGCTGCAGCTGCATCCGGAGCAGAGCACGGATGCGCTCGTGTTTCATCATCCGGAGTGCAAGTACTTCTCCGTGTGACTTCCGGGGGTGGGGCGTCCGACCTGGTGGAACCCGTTCTGGCTGGTCCTGGCTGGTCAGAGTCCCGGACGGATCGCCGGGGCTCCCGTACCCGTCGCTGGGCGTACCTCAGCACGGCAATCTCTGTCGCATTCGTGCCAGGATCCCCCTCCCAGTCAACGCTGCCGGACATCGCTCCCGGACATCTTCGACGCGTGAATGCTGTCCGGGTCCTTCGGCTGGTGGTTCGCGGGCGGCGCGGCGGTCGTCGTCGGCCCAGCCGCCTATGCTCGCGGGGTGTTCGCGTTCGAGATGCAGAGCTGGCGGAGGGTTCGGATGCGGCTTGGGTCCTGGCACTTTCGAACGTGGCGTTCGTACTGGATGCGGCTGCCGAGGGGTTACCGATCGCCCGAGACGATCTACGAGGTCGTCCTGCTCGCCGAGGACGACAACGTGGTCGCGCAGATGGGCGCGTTCTTCGATCTGCGGACCGCTGAGGCGTGCCTGGCCCGATACGAGCCGGAGGTCCGGGAGCAGATGGCGATCAACTACGTCGGTGTCCACTCCCGGCTCGAGGACTGGAAGTTCGACCTGTAGCGCCCCAGGAATCCGCGACCCGGATCGGGACGGTGCGTCGATGGGCGCTGGACGGACCGGGAAGTTCGCAGGTCCGCGTCGATGCCAGCGCTCAGTGCGCCGCGTTCCACCCAGCAGGAGGGCAGGTCGCCGTCGCCAGCTCGGCCGGTGCCGTCCTGCTGCACGTTGCCGATCCGGAAGGAAGTACTGCATGACTGAGACCAGCGGCCCGACGACGGTCGCGCAGGATCCGGCGCCCATCCTGTCGAACGTGCCCGGTTCGTTCGCGGAGGGTGTCATGCTACGGCGGCATCCCGACATCATTGCCACCGTCCGGCGTCTTGTTCCGTACCCACGTGCTGTGCAGGACGCGCTCGATCACCTGCTGTCCACGCTCGACGGCGCGATCCCCGAACTGCCCGCGAGCGCCGTCGACGCCGCGTTCTGGCGCGAGTCCGCTGCAGGATATGTCGGCCGGCGGTGGGTGGACGTGCCGTTCCTGTGGGCCGAGTCGTACTTCTACCGGCTGCTGCTCGAAGCCACCGGATACTTCGGCGAAGGGCCGTGGCGCGGTGTGGACCCGTTCGCCCCGCAGAAGCTGGCCGAACTCGACTCACCAGACCTCGACCGGGACCTGTCCGAGCTCGACGGCCTGGTCACTGCCCCGCCGGCCGAAGGGCTCGCAGCGGCCTTGGCCGCGTCGTTGTGGGGCAACCGGGCGGATCTCGGGTTCCGTCTCTCGGACCCGTCCTCGACCGGCCGTGACCGGGTCGACGACCTGATCGCCGACGACTCGGCAGCCCTGTGGCAGCTCGTGGAGGCCTCGGCCGGACCCGTGCATCTGGTCGCCGACAACGCCGGCCGGGAACTGACCGCGGACCTCGTCCTGATCGACCGCCTCCTGGAGACCGGGCGCACGGCGAAGGCCGTGCTGCACCTCAAGCCGCACCCGTACTACGTCTCGGACGCGACCACGACCGACCTTCTCGCAGTACTGCGACGCCTGGCCGCAGCGCCGGGCGCTGCCGCGGGGATCGCGGACCGGCTCCAGCAAGCGATCGCTGCCGACCGGCTCCAGGTGCGCGCCCACGGCTTCTGGTGCACGCCCGGGACCTTTCACCAGCTCCCGCGGGACCTGGTCGACGAGCTCTCGGCCGCCGTGGTGGTGATCGTCAAGGGCGACCTGAACTACCGCCGCCTCGTCGGCGATGCCCACTGGAACCCGACCACACCGTTCGCCGACGCCACCGGCTACTTCCCGGCTCCCGTCGCGGCCCTGCGCACCCTCAAGTCGGACGTCGCTGTCGGGGCCACACCCGACCGGCTTGAACACCTGAACGCCACAGTGCCTGGCTGGCGCACCGACGGCACCCACGCCGTCGTACACGTCCGAACTTGAGCCCGGCCCCTCGTCGCTCGAAGCCCGTCCTCCCCGCCAGGAGGCGGGCTTCGTCGTTCTCGGGGTCGCCGAGCGTCGCACGGGTTCGACGCGTGTTCGACGCCGGTGCATCCAGCGGTCGTTTCCCGTCCCGCCATCCCGCCAGAGGCTTGTCACCAGGCACGTGACCGACGTCTCGGTGCGGCCTACACTCCCGGGAGGAGGCCCGGATGACGGAGGGGGCTGCTGCACGGATAGGGGACACCTGACTTGGAACACGGTCGAGGCATGGATGCCAGCGGCCAGCCGACTCTTGACGAGATCGAGGACCGCTTCGTTGAGGTTGTCGCGGGTCGGCTGTCCCGGGACGAGGCTGACCGCTGGGCGGCGAGGTGGGTGTTGGAGGACGGGGTCGTCTGGGACGACCTGTCCTGGTGGGCGCTGGAGCGCCTCTATGGAATCGATCTCCCGGCGGACGAGAGCGGCCGCTACCTGCACAACGACGAACAAGTTCGGGCATGGCTCGCTGAGCTGCGCACAATGCGCGGCGAGGCTCGACGCCAGCAGTGGATATGACACGTGACCCGCCGGATACCGTAGGACCGTGACGAAAGTGCTGATCGTGGACGACGACGCCTATGTCCGGAACTCGCTTCGGACGATCCTCGGCTCGCAGGGCATCGATGTCGTCGGGGAGGCCGACGACGGCGACCAGGTTCCCGAGAAGATCGCTCGCCACCGGCCCGATGTCGTGCTCATCGACCTTCAGATGGCACGGGTCGGCGGCGAGGAGGCGATCCGCCGAAACGCCGACCGGCCCGAAGCGCCGCGGTTCGTCGCCCTGACCAATTTCGGCTCCGAGGACGCCGTCATGCGGGTCCTGCGGGCCGGCGCCGCAGGTTTCCTGTCCAAGGACGACGACCCGATGACGCTCGCGGCCCACCTGAACGCCGTCGCCGAGGGCGGGGCCGCACTCAGCTCCGGCGCGGCCTCCGCGGTCATCAGGCGTTCCGCGCCGACCCGGCACACCAAGGTCACGACGGCCAGGACGCAACTCGCCCAGCTCACCGACCGCGAGCGCGAGGTCGCCGCGCTCGTCGCCGGTCACACCAACGACCAGATCGGGCGCCGCCTGAACATGTCCCCGAACACGGTGAAGGCCCACGTCAAGAACGCGACGACAAAGCTCGACCTCGTCAGCCGGGCCGAACTCGCCGTGGTCGTCGCACTCGCGAGCATCGACGCATAGTCGCGCCGCTCGGCCATGAACCGGACACGAGTCAGCAGGCACAGATCCCGTTCACTCTGCGCTTCCCCGATTCGCGCATCGCCCGAACCGGTCACCCAGGTTCACCCGTTCGGGCGAGTCGCGCGGCCCTATTCATGAGTACGATCGATCCGACGAGTCAGCGACCGCACCAGCGGTGACGCAGATTCCCACCCCATGAACCGACCCCGAGAGGGAGCACGTGCCGTCTGCCACGGAGACCACCCGCGTACCAGGCGTCGACGAACCGCGAGGCTTCGGCGCCGCCCCGGGCGCCACCGTCGTGGTACGCGACGAGGAATGGCTGGTCACCCGGGTCGAGCCGACACGTGACGGCCACAACGTCTCCGTGATCGGGCTGTCGGACCTCGTCCGGGACACGAGCGCGACATTCAGCACGGCGCTGGACGACGTCGTCGTCTCCGATCCTCGCGCCACCGACGTCGTCGCCGACGACAGCCCGCGCTACCGCAAGTCCCGCCTCTGGCTGGAGGCGATGCTCCGCAAGACACCCATCCCGATCGCAGACCCCGCGCTGACGACGGCCCACCGAGCCCTCGCGGATCCGCTCCCCTACCAGCTCCAGGCCGTCCGCCAGGCCCTCGATCCCGACAACTTGCGGCCCCGCATCCTGCTCGCGGACGCCGTCGGCCTCGGCAAGACCCTGGAGATCGGCATGATCCTCTCCGAGTTGGTCCGCCGCGGCCGCGGCGAGCGGATCCTGGTGGTCACCCCGAAGCACGTGCTCGAACAGATGCAGTTCGAGCTGTGGACGCGGTTCGCGCTGCCCTTCGTCCGCCTGGACTCGACCGGGATCCAGCGCATCCGCCAGAAACTCCCGGCGAACCGCAACCCGTTCACGTACTTCCGCCGTGTCATCATCTCGATCGACACCCTCAAGTCGAACAAGTACGTCAACCACCTGCGCAACCACGAGTGGGACGCCGTCGTCATCGACGAGAGTCACAACGTGACGAACGCGGGGACGCAGAACGCCCGCCTCGCGAGCCTGCTGGCCGAGCGGACCAGCGCCCTGGTCCTCGCCAGCGCGACCCCGCACAACGGCGACCCGCGCTCGTTCGCCGCGCTCGTGCGCATGCTCGAACCGTCGGCGGTCCGCCCGGACGGCAGCCTCGACGAGGACCAGGTGCGGCGGCTCATCATCCGCCGTCACCGCCACAGCCCGGACGTCGCGAACGCCGTCGGGTCCGACTGGGCCGAGCGCAAGGAACCGCGCAACCTCTCCGTCCCGGCCGCGCCGGTCGAGGAGGAGATCGCCCGGGAGCTGGAGGACACGTGGCTCTGGCCGGTGAACGGCCGCAGCCCGTACTCCGGAAAGGGTGGCGCGAGCCTCTTCCCGTGGACGCTCGCCAAGGCGTTCCTCTCCTCCCCCCAGGCGCTCCTGGAATCCGTGAACGCGCGCCTCACATCGCTGGCCAAGGGGCGCGAGATCGCCGCAGGCGATCAGGACAGCCTCATGTCGCAGGAGGTGTCCGACGACGGCGCGGAGCCGGCCGACGCTTCCGGTGTCCTCGTGCCCGACGCCGGCCAGGCCACCGCCGCCGAGGAACGCCAGGCGCTGGAACACCTCAAGGCCCTCGCCGCACGGGCCCTGGCGGAACCGTCCGCGAAGTACGACAAGCTCCTGGCAGAGCTGCGGGCCATCGGCGTCGGCCGGAATTCCGAGACCCGCGCGGTGGTCTTCGCCGAGCGCGTCGCGACGCTGGGCTGGCTCCAGGCGAGGCTCGCCAAGGATCTGGGACTGAAAGTCGAGAAGTCGGAGATCTCGCAGGTCGAGGTGCTGCACGGTGGCCTGTCCGACGTCGACCAGCAGGAGATCGTCGAGTCGTTCAAGCTGGCGTCCTCCCCCATCAGGGTTCTCGTGACCGGCGACGTCGCCTCCGAGGGCGTGAACCTCCACTCGCACTGCCATCACCTCTTCCACTACGACATCCCGTGGTCCCTGATCCGGATCGAGCAGCGCAACGGCCGCATCGACCGCTACGGCCAGAAGCACAGCCCTCAGATCACCACCCTGCTCCTGGAGCCGCGGACCACCCGGCGGTTCGGCGGCGACCTCCGCGTCCTGACCGCGCTCGTGCGGCGCGAGCACGAGGCGCACACCGCGCTCGGCGACACCGCCTCCCTCATGGGCGAGTACTCCGTGCCCGCCGAGGAGAAGAAGATCGCGCAGGTGCTGCGCGGCGCCAAGGAGGTCGACGATGTCGTCGCCCCTGTCGAGTCAGTGGTCGCCGCCGACGGGCCGGCGGGGCTGCTCGCACGGCTCATGAACATGGGGAGCGCTGACGAGCCGACATCGTCGGGCGACGGCACGACGTCGCCCGACGCCACGACGACCGACGTGACGACCGGTGGACGGACCGGCGTCTACGACGACGACCTGGTCTTCCTCGACGACGCACTCACCCAGGTCTACGAGACGCCGGGGCTGGAGCCCGCCAACGGGGTCGCCTGGAAGCAGTTCCCCGGCACGCAGATCGCGAGTCTGAAGCCGCCGAAGGATCTGCGGCAGCGGCTCGAGGTGCTGCCGCAGTCCTACCTGGCCGCGCGGCGGGTGAACGAGACGCTCCGGCTGGCGGCGTCCCCGGCGCGCGGGCGCACGGAACTGGCCAACGCCCGGACCACGGAGTCGACGTCCACGTGGCCGGAGGCGCATTACCTCGCGCCGCTGCACCCGGTGCTCGAATGGGCCGGGGATCGCGCGCTCGCAGCGCTCGGCCGGAACCAGGTGTTCGCGGTGCGGGGCGACGTCGACTCGGTGACGGTGCTGGTGCAGGCGACGCTCACGAACACGCGCGGGCAGGTCGTCGCGGCGTCGTTCCTGACGTCGGAGCACCCGAACCCGGAGAACCCGGGGTTCGGGCTGCTGACGGTGCACGAGTCGGTGTCCGATGCCGTCGCGTCCCTCACCCTCTCGGCCACGAACACCGGCGCGATTGCCGGCGCCCGGGCGCTCGGGGGCTTCGTGCGGGCTGCCGTCGACCTGGCCGAGGCCCAGGTCGAGTCGCACGTCGACGCCGTGCGCGACGAGGCGACGGACCGTGTCAAGGCCTGGACGGCACGGACGCGGGCGTGGCGGATGGACGCATCGGCGCTGTTCAGTCGCACGGTGGGCGCCGCTCGCGGCGATCTCACCAAGCGGCAGGAGGGCGTGGACGCCGAGACGCGTCTGGCGGCCGAGATGGCACCGGACAAGACACTGCTGCGACCGCTGCTGGTGGTGGTGCCGCAGGAACTGGATGTGGAAGGCCTGGGCACGGAAGACGTGGACACGGAGAACGACGGAAGGGGTGAGCGCTGATGGCCGCGAGCGACGCGATCGTCGTCGGTGAGGAGTGGATCAGCGAGCACTACTTCACCACGGACGGCAAGCAGTCCTTCCAGTTCAAGGTCAACGAACGGCGCAAGGCCTGGGACGCCGCCGCCAAGGAGAAGGACCACGCCGGGACGTCCCGCTCCCGCTGGCTCGCGGCTCGCGGCGACCTGCTGAAGGCGTTCGCCGGGTTCGGCGAGCACGGCGGCCGCTTCGACGCACTCCCGGACCTGTACCGGCGGCTGCGAGAGGTCCTCGGTTACCGCACGGCCGCGCTGCAGTCCAAGAAGGACGGTCCCGTCGAGTGGATCCACGCGACGGGGCTGGAGGCGACGGCGCCCCTGGTGATCGTCGAGGCGGTCGCGGTGAAGGACGTGGAGTCGCTGCTGGCCAAGGGCGATCCGGAGAAGCCCCGCCCCGCGGACCGGACGCTGCTGGAGCCGTACGACGCCGACGAGAAGACGCAGATCCACTCCGTCGCCCGGCTGCTCTCGCATCTGTTCGTCCAGGACTCCCCGCCGGAGTTCGCACTGGTCCTGGCGGGCGGCTGGGCCCTGCTCGCGGAGAAGTCACGCTGGCCGGAGGGCCGCTACCTCGCCGTCGACCTGCAGGTGATCGCCGAGCGCGCCGACGACAAGCGCGGCGGCGAGACCGACCGCGCCCTCGTGTGCCTGGACGCGGAGTCCCTGGCGCCGGACGCGCAGGGCTCGCTGTGGTGGCCGGAGGTTCTCAAGGAGTCCGTCAACCACACGGTGGGGGTCTCGCAGGACCTCCGCGAGGGTGTGCGCCTGTCGGTCGAGATCATCGCCAACGAGGTGGTCCGGCGCCGAGCCGCGGCAGGGCTGAAACCGCTCGCGAAGGAAGAGGCGCAGCCGCTGGCGAAGCAGTCGCTGCGGTTCCTCTACCGGATCCTGTTCCTGCTGTACGCGGAGGCGTCCCCGGAACTGGGCGTGCTGCCCATCGGCGATCCCGTGTACGAGCAGGGGTACAGCCTCGACCGCCTGCGTGAGCTGGTGCTGGTGGACCTGGCGGACCAGCGGGCCGCCGAGGGCACGCACCTGTACCGCTCGCTGGCGATCCTGTTCCGGCTGGTCGACAAAGGACACGACGGCGCTGCCGACGCGGGCGACTCCGGAGACCTCGCGCAGGCCGACGGAGAGGCAGGCTTCGACGGACGCGCCGGGCTGACGTTCAACGAGCTGCGCGCCGACCTCTTCGCGGCGCCGGCCACCGCGCACATCGACGCGGTGGGCCTCGGCAACGCCGCGCTCCAGCAGGTGCTGCAGCATCTGCTGCTGAGCAAGGAGTCCAAGGGCAAGGACCGCGGGTTCATCTCGTACGCGGAACTCGGGATCAACCAGCTCGGCGCGGTGTACGAGGGCCTGATGTCGTACACCGGCTTCTTCGCCGAGGAGGACCTGTCCGAGGTCGCCAAGGGCGGCGACGCCATCAAGGGCTCCTGGGTGGTTCCGGTGGGGCGGTCGCACGGGATCTCGCCCGAAGACCTGGTGCGCAAGCCCGATCCGGTCACGGGTGAGAACAAGCCCGTGGTGCACGAGCGCGGCACCTTCGTGTTCCGGCTGGCGGGCCGTGAGCGGCAGCAGTCGGCGTCGTACTACACGCCGGAGGTCCTGACCCGCTTCACGGTGGGCCAGGCACTTGAGGAACTGCTCGACCAGGACGGGACGACGACGTCGGCCCGCGACATCCTGGATCTCACCGTCTGCGAGCCGGCACTCGGCTCGGGCGCGTTCGCCATCGAGGCGGTGCGGCAGCTCGCCGCCGAGTACCTGAAGCGGCGCCAGGCCGAGGTCGAGGCCGCGGGCGGTTCCCGGATCGATCCGGACGCCTACCCGGCGGAGCTCCAGAAGGTCAAGGCGTACATCGCCCTGCACAACGTGTACGGGGTGGACCTCAACGCGACCGCCGTCGAGCTGGCGGAGATCTCGCTGTGGCTCGACACCATGGGCAAGGGCCTGGCCGCGCCGTGGTTCGGCCTGCACCTACGCCGGGGCAACTCGCTGATCGGGGCGCGGCGTGCGGTGTTCCGGCCGGATCAGTTGAAAAAGAAGGCATGGTTGTCCGACGACGCCGTCCCGGCCGACCGTCCTCTGCTGGACCCGGCGACAGGCGAGCCTGCCCCGGTCGCGGACGGGATCCACCACTTCCTGCTGCCGGCCAAGGGCTGGGGCTCGGCTGTGGATGCCAAGGAGGCGAAGGAACTCGCGCCCGAGGCTCTGGCCGCGCTGAAGGACTGGCGCAAGACGGTGCTGGTCACGCCGTCGAAGAAGCAGGCGGACGCACTGGCGGGCCTCGCGCAGCGGGTCGAGATCCTGTGGGACTTCACGGTGCAGCGGCTGCGCAAGGCCGAGTCGTTCGTCCGGCGGTCGATCGACGTGTGGGAGGCGGAGGATCTGCCCGCCGACGACGCCGTCTCGCGCGAAGAAGTCGAGGCGTACCTGAAAGACACCGAGACCGCGTACCGCCGGCTCCGGCTCGCGATGGACGCGTGGTGCGCGATGTGGTTCTGGCCGCTGACCGGAGTCGACGAGGACGTGACGCCGCCGAACATCGACGAGTGGATCGCCGGGCTGACCGCACTACTGGGGACGCACGTCGGGACGGAGTCTTCCGGCCGGGGCCGGAAGATGCAGGGCGGGAACCAGACCCTGCTGGACACCGACACCTGGGACAAGCTGGGCCTCGCCGAGGACACGGAGATCAAGACCTACGGCGCGGTCTCGATCCCCCGCCTGCTCGACGCCCACCCCTGGTTCAGGGTGGTCCAGCAGGTCGCCAAGCGCCAGGGCTTCTTCCACTGGGAGCTCGACTTCGCGTCGGTCTTCTCGTCGCGCGGCGGTTTCGACCTGCAGGTGGGGAACCCGCCGTGGGTGCGGCCACGCTCGGACGTCGCCGCCCTCCTCGCCGAGGCAGATCCGTGGTGGCAGCTCAAGGCCAAGTCCACCCAGGCGGAGGACAAGGAACACCGCGAGTACGCCTTGTCGTTCCCGGGGATGCGCGAGCTGGTCATCGAGGGCACGGCCGACGTCGCGGTGACGGCCGCGTTTCTCGGCACTGCTGCCCAGTACCCGCACCTCAAGGGCCTCCAGCCAGACCTGTACCGCTGCTTCATGGAACAGACCTGGCGACACATGTCACCGGCAGGTTTGGTGGGCGGCGGCGGGACCGTGGGGTTGATCCACTTGGAGAGCCACTTCACGGACGAGAAGGCCGGGGTGCTGCGGGCGGAGACCTATCGGAGACTGCGGCGGCACTGGCAGTTCATCAATGAGCTCGGTCTTTTCGAGATTCAGGACCAAAAACGGTACGGCATCAACGTCTATGGCATCGATTCCGAACCTGACTTCATGCAGGCTGCCTCGCTCTATCATCCTGACACGGTCGATCGAACCCTTGCTCTCAAAGAAAATATGGGCGACGAGCCGGGGATCAAGGACGAGAACGGTCGATGGGATGTCCGACCTCATCGTGGCCGGATCGTACATGTCACGAACGAAACCCTCCAGGTCTGGCACGAGATCCTCGAATCCGACGATGTTGCGATCGGCCAGTCCCGGATGGTTTATGCGGTCAACCGCGCCACGGTGGCGGTGTTGGACAAGTTGTCGCGTGCGCGGCGGATAGGGGAACTCGGGCTGCAATTCTCGCGTGGCTGGGATGAAAGCATCGACCGCAAGAAGGGGAGGTTTGAGTCGGAGTGGGGTCCGGCCGATTCGTGGAATGACGTGATCCTCCAGGGCCCTCATCTTTGGAATGGCACGCCGGGCTACAAATCCCCCAACGCGACGATGTTGCACCAGCAGGACTGGTCCGCCGTTGACCTGGAGACTCTGCCCGCCGATGCGGTCCCGACTACGTCCTACAAGCCGCGCGGTGACCGTGCTGGCTATGACGCGGCGTACACACACTGGACCCGCACAATCCCGGCTGATTTCGATGTGACAGAAGGCTCATTAACGGTTCCTGGCGTTACCGCAGGTCAAGGCGATAGAGCGCCGGGCGTGGATCCACGGTGGATCCGGGAGTCGGAGCCCGTCGTGGGCGACGACGGGCGGGAGATGGTCAAGCAGGCCGTCTCGGCGCGAGGGTTCTACCGGGTGGCGTGGCGACGGATGGCCGCGAACACCGGAGAACGGACACTGATCCCGGCGATCGTTCCGCCGGGGGCCGCGCACGTACACCCTGTTCACACCTTCGCAATACCCCAGAGCATCTCGCAGACCTTGCCTCTCGCGTTGGCATTCGTCGGCTCGTTGCTCGCTGACTTCTCGGTCCGTGCGGTCCCGAAGTCGGAGATCCTGTTCAGCACGATCGAGCGGATGCCCTTCGGCATCGACCAGTGGTTTCGCCGCCCACTCCTGCTGCGGGTGCTCCGTTTGAACTGTGTGACCTCGGCATACGCAGAACTGTGGGAGGCCTGCTGGGCGGAGGAGTTCCTGGCGGATTCGTGGGCGTCGTCGGACCATATCCTCGGCGAACCGGGCGTCGTCGTCGGCTCCGAGCGGACGCCGCTGGCCGCCGTCCGACCCGAATGGACCGAGGACACACCCCTACGCAACGCGGCAGACCGCCGCCGCGCCCTGCTGGAGATCGACGCCCTGGTCGCCCTGTCACTCGGGATCACGGCAGACGAGCTGTGCACGATCTACCGCACCCAGTTCCCCGTCCTGTACGGCTACGACCGCAAGGACTACCTCTACGACACGGCAGGACGCCTCGTCCCCACGAGTGTCCAGCAGATCTGGCGCAAGAAGGGCCATAACGACGGCACCTTCACGGACGAGGACCTGACCGCGTTCCACCCTGGCTCCGGGATCGAATACACCTACCAGCTCCCGTTCCACCACCTCAACCGCGAAGCCGACCTCCGGGCCGCCTACACGGAGTTCGAACGACGCCTCGAGTGATGTCAGCGGTCCTTGTCAAGTTGTCTTCTGCTCAGGATTGCTTCCGCCTGCGTGATCGTCGCGTGCGGTGTCCACTGGAACTCGCCCGATTCCGAGCGCTCCAGGAGGACCGCCATGACCGCGTTCACCGCAGGTCCGCAGCACGTAGTCGACGGCGTCGACTACGTTGAGGACGTGAGCTTCTTCAACACCGCTGGGCCGTGCGATCCGGCCAAGCACTACATGGTGCCGGCGGCTGAGCGCCTGTCGGACGTCTCAGCTCTGATCGAGCGTGAGCTCTACCTGGTGGTACACGCGCCGCGGCAGACGGGCAAGACGACGACGATCCGCGCGCTGGCGAAGGAGCTCACGGCGAGCGGGAAGTACGCGGCGCTGGCGTTCTCATGCCAGGCGGCCGGGGCGGCGCAGGACGACTACGTCGCAGCACAGGACGCAATTCTTGGCGCGATCCGACAGCGGGCACTGATCGATCTGCCCGAGGAACTGCGACCACCCGAGTGGCCGGAGTCTGCCGCGTTGATGAAGATCAACGCGGGGCTGTCCGCATGGGCGGAAGTGTGCCCGAGGCCGATCGTGCTGTTCATGGATGAGATCGACTCCGTGATCGGCACGAGCCTGATCAGCGTGCTCCGGCAGATCCGGGACGGTTACGAGATCCGGCCCGAGGCGTTCCCGTCCTCCATTGTGTTGTGCGGGCTCCGGGATGTACGCGACTACAAGGCTGCCTCGGGCGGCGACCCGACGCGGTTGAGCTCGGCCAGTCCGTTCAACATCAAGGCCGAGTCCCTGAGATTGGGCAACTTCACCCGCGACGACATCGCGGAACTCTACGGGCAGCACACCCTGGACACCGGCCAGGAGTTCACTCCACAAGCGCTGGACGCTGTGTATGAAGCCACCGGCGGTCAGCCGTGGCTGGTCAACGCGCTGGCCGACGAGATGACGGCGTCCTTCAAGATGGCTGTGCCTCTATCGGAACCGGTCACAGCCGAGCATGTCGCGGTGGCGCGGGAGCGCCTGATCCGTGCACGAGCGACGCATCTGGACTCCCTCGTGGACAAGCTGCGTGAACCACGGGTCAAGCGGATTATTCAGCCGCTCATCGCCGGCGGGTTCACCGCTGCGGGCGGAGAGTACAACGACGATCTGTCCTACGTGACGGATCTCGGACTCGTCGCCCGAGACAAGCCGGTACGGGTGGCGAACTCGATCTACCGCGAAGTCATCGTCCGGGTCCTGGCAGCATGGACGGAAGACAACATCGAGACCGACCCGCGTACCTTCGTGCGCGACGACGGCACGCTGGACATCGACCTGCTGCTGTCCGAATTCACGGAGTTCTGGCGCGAGAACGGCGAGGTCCTCACCGAAGGCGCCTCGTACAAGGAAGTCGCCGCCCAGCTCGTACTCATGGGCTACCTGCACCGCGCCATCAACGGTCACGGCTTCATCGACCGCGAGTACGGTGTCGGACGACGTCGCATCGATCTGCTCATTCGCTGGCCCTGGATCTCATCCGACGGGACACGGCATGTGCAGAAGCAGGTCCTCGAACTGAAGGTGTGGCGCAGCCGCAGCGGCGATCCGCTTGAGCAGGGCTTGGCGCAGATCGACGGCTACCTCGACCGGACGGCCCAGGACTCCGGCGTCCTGGTGATCTTCGACCAGCGCAAGAACGCCCCCGACATCCACGAACGCATCAGTCGTACCACCGAGACCACACCGACCGGGAAGCAGGTGACACTACTGCGGCTGTGACCTACACGAGTCGTCGTTGGAATTCGGTGTAGGCGGTGCGGAGGTCGGCTTCGCGGTCGAGGTGGACGAAGGGGAGGTCGTACCGGTAGTCGATGCCGGAGCCGGCGTGGGTGGCGGTCAGGTCTTCGGGAGTGAAGGTTCCCTCGTTGCCGCCCTTCTTGCGCCAGACCTGCTGGACCGAGGTGGGCACGAGTCTGCCGTTGGCGTCGTAGAGGTATTCCTTACGGTCGTAGCCGTACAGGACCGGGAACTGGGTGCGGTAGATCGTGCACAGCTCGTCTGCCGTGATCCCGAGTGACAGGGCGACCAGGGCGTCGATCTCCAGCAGGGCGCGACGACGGTCTGCCGCCTTGCGTAGGAGTGTGTCCCGGGTCCATTCGGGTCCGACGGCGGCCAGCGGCGTCCGCTCGGAGTCGACGACGGCGCCCGGCTCGCCGAGGATATGGTCCAACGACGCCCACGAGTCCGTCAGGAACTCCTCAGCCCAGCAGGACTGCCACAGTTCCGCGTACGCCGAGGTCACACAGTTCAAGCGTAGAGATCGTAAGAGCAGATCATCGCGCAGTTCAGGTTTCCGGGCGATAGGCAGACGATTCAGTGTTGCACCACGAATGTCTCCCTTCGGAACGGCTCGGATCGCGAAGTCCAGAACGAGCGAAGCCGCAACGGCAGCAACGAGCGGCACCGCAGATGGGTGAGATTGAGGCGCAGAACCGCTCGAAACTCCGTCGACATGCACCGCCCCCGGCGGAATGATCGCCGGGATGAGTGTCCGTTCCCCGGTGTTGGCGGCCATCCGTCGCCACGCCACCCTGTAGAACCCTCGCGCCGAGACGGTCTGCTTGACCATCTCCCGCCCGTCGTCGCCCACGACGGGCTCTGACTCCCGGATCCACCGCGGATCCACGCCCGGTGCTCCACCGCCGTGAACTGCGGTGACGCCGGGAACCGCTAATGAGCCTTATGATATAAGATACTTAAAAAGTACAATAAGTCCTTCTCTCCGGACCATCAATGCCCCTTGGCCTGCTCGCACTCCTCGATGACGGCGGCCAGGATCGCGCCAAGGTGGTTGACCACCACGCCGTTCTCAGCCGCTGCTCATGGCTCGAGCTCCGCATCGGACGAGACCAGGTTCCGGCACCAGCATCGGTAGCCAGCGACGACCATCGCCTGGGCATGCTCAGGTGCGGGCTTGAGATGCTCGGTCAACAGGGCCGCGTCGTCGTCGGACCTCCGCAGCAGCCTTCTGACAACTCCCATGACCCCGACGCTTCGGTAGGGTGCCGACATGGTCCACGACGCACTCGCCGGCCAACTGATGCGCGTGCTTGACCATGTCTCGGACTGGTACACCAAGGCCGGCGAGCTCTCGCTCGCTGGTCTGGTCATGAACGCGTAGGGCGCGATTCGTCATGGAGTTCGTACTGAATGGCCGGCCGTACTCGCTTGACCCTGCGACGATCAGGTACCGCGTCTCGCGTGTCGAGCCAGACCCGATCCGGACGCACTGGGTCGACATCGACGGACGGCGCTTCCCGCCGAAGCAAGCCTTTCGGGCGGCCACGGGCCTGTACGACGAGCCCTTCGTCACCCACTTCGCGATCCGCATCTTCCAACGCCTCGGCTTCTCCACAAGCCCGATCCCAGGCGCTCAGAAGGTCGCTCCGCGGGTGTCTGGGCTACCTGACGTCGTCGCTACCGAGGGCCTGAGCGATGAGAGCGCTGTCGAGGCATTCCGCCGGCTCGATGGCTTCATGTCGGCCAACGCCCTCACTTCCACCCTGACCGGCCTCGAGGCCAGTCTTGTCGGCGCCGGCAGAGATGAGAGCTCGCGCGTTGCCATCGAGTCCGGTTTCGACGAGGACCTGGTCGACGCGGCGCTCGTGGTCCGTGAGCGGGTCGGCATGCTCGACACACTCATTCACGCAGCCGTCATCACGCAGACGCTGCCGCTGGTGCTCGAGAAAGGCGAGCAAGTGTTCAAGCGCCCCTCGCTCGGCGCGGGCAACGACCCGGACCGCGTCTTCGACCTCGAGACGAACCTGCGGGTCGCGGAGTTCAAGCTCTCAAGCTGGAAGGGCTCCGACGGGATGCGCCAGCGCGGGCTCTTCGCGGACGTGGTGGGCCTGTCGCTGGACGATTCCGGGCGGCGTCGACAAGTCTTCGTCGTCGGGCAGTTGCCGGTGCGGTTCCTGACCCAGAGCAAGCGCAACGCCGCCAAGACGCTGTCCAAAGCCTCATTGCGGCTCCGCACGCCTGCCGGCATGGCGGACGAGATGACCGTTGCTGAATTCACCAGACAGGCGGGAGTTGAGGTCATCGACCTCACTACGCTGCTGCCCGGTCTCCGGTAGGCCTGCTTCCAAGAGACTCGCGCCGAACAGTGGAGCAAGGCAGCCTGAGTTCTCTCAACATGAACCGATCCTGCCAGCCGGCAGGCGTTCTCTACCGCTTCATCGTGCTGAACTTCCGGATCCCGTCGATCACCTGCGGAACCGACGGCGCATAGGCTCCCCACGCCTCCTCGATGTCTTCGACCTTGACCTTGCCGGTGGAGACGGCCTCGCAGAATCGCATCCACGCCTCGCCCGTCGCGAAGGTCAGTCCACCGGCCACGGCAGCGTTGACGAACATCCCCGCACCCGGAATCAACTTGAGGAGGCTGCGCGCCAGCGCCTTACCCGCGAACTGTACGGCGAGCTGCGTGATGAGCTGCCCACTACCGAGGACCTTCAGGTCCATCCCGTAGTAGGCGCAGATCTTGCCCATCATCGCGAGTTGGATGCCGGACAGGGCGACGGCGTCGGCGACGGGGATCGGCACGAAGGCCACACCGCCTGCGGCCGTCGCAGCTGCGGAGATCACTCGGCGGCACATCTCGCGCTTCAGATCCGGCACGATCTTCTGTGCGACCTTGATCGCGTCGTCCCACTCCGCCGGGCTCAGCTCCCGCGTGACCTCAAGGAGCTGCTCGAGTCCGTGCATCGGGCCCCCGAACCGTCCCTGATCGACGGCAGCGGTCGCGACGACGGCGTCGATCGGCAGATCGATCGGTGTGCCGTCGGCAGACCTGGGATCCTCGAACCAATCGAGCATCGCCCGAGCGTCGTCGGAGATCGCCCAGTCCCGCGTCAGTCCTGATCCGACGCTGACCTTCATGCCGGTGCGAGCACGCGCCACCTTCGTCAGCACGACGACGACGGGCAGTCCCTGCGCCTTGAACTCGGCAAGCACATCGATCTCGGCGGGCTGCAATCGCGCCGACGACGACGCCACGCAGTACCAGACCGCGGCGATCCGCTGCCCCGGCGGGCCGGCGGCGATCATCGCGAGATTCTCGCGCACGATGTCGGCCGGCCGCATGCTGGTGCCGACCTCGAATCCCTCGAAGTCCCAGATGCCCAGGGTGCCGTCGGAGTTCTTGTGATAGTTGATTCCGCGCGTGACCGGCAGCCCCACGCCGGTACGCGCGTGATCCGATCCGAAGACCGCGTTGATCAGCGACGACTTGCCCACGCCGGTCCCGCCCACGACAGCCAGGTTGAACCGCCCGATCCGGGACCGCTCTGCTTCCGCGGCCTTCAGCACGTCCTCGGGATCGACACCTTCGTGCTCTTCGGCGTTGGTGTTCACAGCGACGCACACTACCGGCCTGAGCAGGCCCGACGCCCCTACCCGAATGGGTGAATCGCCCTACCCTGACGGCTGCGTACACTCCTCACGCCAGTTCCTCCCACTGTTCTCCCAGCGCCTTGTCCAGCGCCTCGCGGATGCGCTGTTCCTCTCCGTGCCCGGTCGTCTCCAGGCGGAGCAGCGGGATTCCGATACGACCGAAGATCGCGTCCTTCCGCCTGTCCCTCGTCGTCTGGCGCGAATCCCCGCGATGAAACTGCCAGCCGTCCACCTCGATCGCGAGCACCGGCCGGTTGGTCACGCGGTTGTGCACGAGGAAGTCGACGCTTGCCCCGTTGTCGACATATTCCTTCTGCCGGGGCGTCAGGACGGAAGGCTCCGGGACCAGGTTCCGTACGAACATCTGAGCCGACAGCCCGAGGTTCGAGTATTCCTCGGCGCCGAGGACGTCGTCGAGCACGGTCCACGCGATGGCCTCCGCCGGTGACTCCCCGCGCGGCACCACGCGCTTCGCGAGCGGGCGGAGCCGCTGCGAGAAGTCGCGGTACAGCAGATCGAACACGCCCACCAGGTCGCTCTCGCGGATGTTGCCCGGGTCCTGGTACCTGATGTACCCGATCAGGTCGTGGATGTGCCGCGTCCTGGGCAGCATCGAGTGGTGCGTCACCAGGACGAACTCCTCCTTGGCCCGCGAGACCGCGACGTTCACCAGGTGCGGCTGGTCCACGAACTGCACGCGGAGGTTCCCCTGCTTGGTGTCGTCGATGACGGTGGTGAAGCTGACCGCCGCACGCTCACGCCCCTGGAACTTGTGGACGGTGTCGGCGGCGATGTACGGGCGCAGGTTCGTCGCGGCCTCGTCCGCGTGCAGCCGGAACGGTGACACCAGCGCGCAGTCCTCGGGCCGACGATGCGCCAGCCACCCGGGCAGCACCTCCTGCGACATCTGATCCAGTTCCCGCTGGCTGTACGCGCCCTTGCCCTTCACCGAGCGCATGTGCCCGCCCGGCGCGGTGAGCTCGACGCGCATCGGCCGCGCGACACGGGGATTGTCCTGCGTGAACGGGATCAGCTCGTCCCGGTAGAACTTCTTGTTGCAGTACCCGATGATCATCGGGTCGCAGCGGTAGTGCTCCTGGAGGGTCACCTCGGGCAGGTCGTCACCGTACCGCGCGATCACAGCGGACAGGAGGTTGTGCCGAAGGTAGTCGGTGTCCGACGACGGCGCCCGGAGCCCTTCCGCATACGCCTTCTTCGCGATGTGCTGCAGTTGTCGCGAGTCTCCGACGACGACGATCCGGCGGGCGAGAGCCATCGCCACGGCGGCGGTCACCAGATCCACCTGGGATGCCTCGTCGACGATCAGGTAGTCGAGGAGCTCGCCGTCGGGGAGGCCGGCCCGGAGCGAGTGACAGGTGCTGAGCACGACGGGGAACTCCTGAAGGAGCTCACGTGTGAGACGCGGATACGAGGGCAGCGCGGTGGATTCCGGCAACTCCCGCGCGGCGATCTCGGCACCGAACAACGCCTGCGACATCCCGACGAGGCGTCCGCGAAGGTCCTTGTACTTCGCCGATTCGAGCCTCCGGTCGATCTGCTCCACCCGCCGTCGCAGCTCCGCGATCCTGCGCTCGTAGTACGCCTCCTGCAGCCGCAGGACCACCTCGGTGTCCTCGGGGTCCAGAGAACGGATGATCCCGTACCGCAGGTACTGCCGGAGCCACCGGCGGATGCGCTGGGCACGCGTCGTGGTGAGCGGTCCGAGGGCGTTGTCGACGAGCAGCGCGAGGATCCGCCTCGACGAGCGCCACAGCAGCGGGAAGTCGTCCAGTGGCGGGATCTCGTGCCGGTCCAGGTGCTCGCGGAAGTGGCTCTGCTCGAGTTCGTAGGCAGCGCGCTCGCCGGACTTCTGCGCACGTTCGCGATCGAGCTCCTGCAACTTGACCAGGCGTTTGTCGAGGTTCTTGAGCTTGGTGTCCGTGGCCGCACCGTCGTCGTCGGTACGCGCGGAATGCTCGAGCCGGTGCACCGTCCGCGCGGTGCGGAGATCCGGGACCGCCGTGAAGAACGCCTCCCGCTTCGCCTTCGGGCCGAGCCCGGCGACGACGAAGTCGTACCCGGCGTCGTGCAGCTTCTCGCCGACGTTCTTGACGGCCTCGTTGTTGAGGGAGACGACGCCCACGGTCGCGCCGGGATCCAGCACGATGTTCGCGATGATGTTGAGGATGGTCTGGGTCTTGCCGGTACCCGGTGGCCCCTGGATCACCGAGACGTCGTGCTCCAGAGCGTTGCGTACCGCGGCACGCTGGCTCAGGTTGATCCCGAACGGGTACAGGACGGCCCGCTCGACCTCGGTCCGGCCGATCGGGCGACGGTGCAGGAAATGCGCCAGCGCCGATTCCCGGTCGACGATCCGCATCGCCTCGTAGTGCCCCACGAGCGACGTCGGCCCTTCCGGCTGGCGGCCGGCGATGCGGCGCCAGTAGTCCAGGATCGGCCTGCCCTCGGCGTCGTCGGCCCCGTCCACCACGATCCGCCGGACATCGGCCTCGCGAATCGTTCGCATGCCGTCACCGCTCGCGTGGAAGACGCGGATCCACGCCCCGGAGTCGTCGACCGCGTCGAAGCGCAGGACCTGTGCGGCGACGACGGCCGCCATGTCACCGTTCTTCGCGCGGTAGGTCACCCGTGCACAGCGGCCCTCGGGCATCAGGCTCCGGGGTTTCTGCAGCACCCGGACACGCTGCGGCCGATACTTCCGACGGCGCGGCTCACCACTGGTGTGCTCCAGCCAGGCGTATCGATCGTCGAACCAGAAAGCCACGACACGCGCCGTCGCGTCGTCGAACGGCGCGCCGTCCCGGGCATCACGGATGAGAACGAGGTACCGGTGGGGGTCCAAAGCCGACGTCATATGCCGAAGTTAGCTGGATGCCGGAATTCATGGACATCACCCGATCGGGTGCAGCGGGCGCCCTGTCCGGTCACTCCACCGAAGCGCATTTCACCCGGTCAGGCGTGTCGCACCGCCACTCTGCGCAAATAGGCTTCAGCGCAGGGCGATCCCACCCGTGGGTTCGGCCGTCGCCGCCGTCGCACAGGAAGAGACCATGGGATTCGAGACACCGGAACCGGTCCTGAGAGACCTCGTCACGAACGCAGGCACTGGGAAAATACAGCTACCGGACTTCCAGCGGTCGTACCGCTGGGACGACGATCGGATCCGCGAGCTTCTCGTGACCGTCGTGAGAGGGCATCCCATGGGTGTCCTCATGCTGCTCGTCACCGGAAGCGACCACGTGCACTTCCAGCCTCGGCCGCTGGAGCGAGTCGCCTCTGACGCGGTCGAGGACAAGCGCGACCTCGCCGAGCCCGAGGAACTGCTGCTCGACGGTCAGCAGCGAATGACTTCTCTCTACCAGGCGCTGACCGGGAGTGGTGTCGTCGAAACGATCGACGTGCGCAAGAAGCACATCGCCCGTCGCTACTTCCTGGATGTCGCACTGGCTCTCGGCAGCCCGGCCGACCAGGACGCCGCGGTCCGCTCCCTTCCCGCTGACGGCATTCTGCGCACCAACTTCGACCGCGACGTCGAACTCGACGTGTCCTCCACCGAGAAGCAGGTGGCGGCCGGTCTGATGCCCTTCACGTCGATCTTCAACGGCGAGTACACGGACTGGCTCTGGGATTACGGGGATCTTCACCCGGACAACCGTTCGCGCGGACGCGAGATCAACGCTCTGATGAGCGCGATGCTGGCGTACAAGATCCCGGCGATCAGACTCGACAAGGAGACCACGAAGGAGGCCGTGGCCACGGTCTTCAACAAGGTGAACCAGGGCGGGCTCCGCCTCGACAACTTCGAACTCCTCACCGCGATCTTCGCCGGTGACCGGTCGTACTTCGACACTCATGGCGAGGACTTCCGGCTGCGGGACGACTGGGCCCTCACGAAGAAGATCCTGGAGGCGCACCCGGTTCTCAGCGAGATCAAGGAGACCGACTTCCTCCAGATGGTCCTCCTGCTCGCATCGCTCGACCGACAGCGGGCCGACCTCTCAGACCCATCGCGCAGGGATCGCCCACGACCGGTCACGGGCCGCGGTGACGACGTCCTGGACATGACCCTGGAGGAGTATCTCCGCTGGGCACCGCAGGTCCGCGGGGCACTGCCCTGGACGGCGCACTTCTACACCTCGTCCCACATCCACACGAAGCAGTTCCTCCCGTACCGCACGCAGTCCGTCCCGCTGACGGTTTTCCGCGTGCTGCTCGGTGAGGAGGCCGACCTGCACTCCGTCAAGGAACGTCTTCGGCGCTGGTACTGGTGCGGCGTCCTGGGCGAGCTGTACGGGTCGACCACGGAGACCCGGTTCGCGCGCGACACCGAGCAGGTACCCGGCTGGGCTCACGCCGCCAAGACCGGCGCCGAGGCCGCTACGCCACGAACCGTCCAGGACGCACGGTTCTCCGAGTCGCGGCTCTGGTCCCTGCAGAGCCGCAACTCCGCCGCCTACAAGGGCATCTATGCCCTCATGCTCGCGCAAGGTCCGCACGACTGGCGCCACGACCTGCTGCTCGACAACGCCGCCTACTTCGACCTCCAGGTCGACATCCACCACATCTTCCCCAAGAAGTACTGCGAGGAAAACAACCTCGACAGGGAGCGCTGGAACTCGGTGGTGAACAAGACGCCGCTGGCGAAGAAGACGAACATCTGGCTGGGCGGCCGCTCCCCCGAGATCTACACGGCACGTCTGGAAAGGGACCAGAAGTTCGCCCCCGGCCAGCTGGACGATCTGTTCCGGACGCACCTCGTCGATCCTGTCGCCCTGCGCGCGGCAGACTTCGACGCGTTCTTCACCGCACGCCAGGAGGCGCTGGTGGCGATCGTCGAAAAGGCGATGGGCAAGCCGGTCTTTCGCGACCTGGCTGCCGGCGAGCCCACGGAGCTTCCTGCAAGCTACGACCCGGACGAGGCCGACGACTTCGACACCGACGACGACGTCCCCGAGCTGCCGGACGAATGGCACGACCTCAGCGATATCGCGAGCGGCGAGGAGCGGATCGCACTTGCCCAGCTGGCCAGGTCCGGCGCCCCGCGGCCCGCCGTGGGATTCGAGGCTGACGGCATCCCGGTCGGCATCGGGTGGCCCGACCGCCAGATCGCCACCGACGTCGGACTCCTGCCGGAGTACCGGGAGGAACTCACCGGCGAGGGCTGGAAGATCTTCCCCCTGGGCGATGACCTGGAGACAGCCCTCCGACGACGGTGACGGACACCTGATCGGGTCCGGGAGGTACCCGATCAGGTGATGTAGCGGCCGTTGCCTGCGGCGGACGATGAACTCGTCAACGCACGAACGAGGAGTTTCATCATGTCTGCGATCCAGCCCGGCCCCGCGCCGTCGACACCGAACCCGGCCTACGGCACGAGGCCGCCCACCCCCGCCACGAACGGGGCGGCGACGGCGTCGCTCGTCCTGGGTATCGTCTCGCTCTTCCTGAGCCTGTTGTTCCTGCCGTCGGTTCTCGGCCTGGTCCTCGGGGTCGTCGGTGCGAACCGGGCAAAACGAACAACGCCGCCGGTCGGCAGGGAAAAGGCGGTCTGGGGGATCGTGCTGTCCGCGGTCGGGCTGGTGCTCGGCATCGGACTGGTCGCCCTGATCGGCAACGCCGCCACGACGGTCGACGAGGCGGCGCAGGACACCGCCGTCGTCCAGGAGGACGTGTCCGGCGACGTTGCCGACGACGACGGCGACGAGGCGTCGGCCGAGTCCGCGACAGCGGACGACGGCCAGACCGAGGAACCCGTCGGCAAGGAATCTGCCGACGAGGAGTCCACTCCGAAGAAGCCCGCGAAGGAGAAGCCCGTCGCGGAGGAGCCGGCCGAGACCGTCTCGCAGGCGAACGCCCGTGAATCCGCGGCGAGCTACCTGGACTACACCGCCTTCTCGAAGTCCGGCCTCGTGGAACAGCTCGAATTCGAGGGCTTCTCGACGGCGGACGCGGAGTACGCGGTCGAGCAGGTCGAGGTCGACTGGATGGAGCAGGCAGTGAAGGCGGCCCAGAACTACCTCGACCACACCTCGTTCTCCCGCGCGGGCCTCGTCGACCAGCTGGAGTTCGAGGGCTTCACCCCGGAGCAGGCGGCACACGGTGCGGACGCGGTGGGTCTCTGACCTCCTCGGTTCACCCGGCGAACAAGATTCACCCTGGTGAACCCGCACTTCACAGCTCCGCCCGATCGGAAACCAACGCACGTTTGCCATAGATTGGTCCCGTCATGAGCGAACTTCTCCCCATCACCCAGGCCGAGTCCCTGCGTGCCAACCTGCTGGAGTACCTGGGCACCACGTTCTCCCTGGCCGACCCGGCCACGCGGTCATCGCTCGAGGACTTCCTGCGGAGCCCGCGGAACGGTTTGTTCCGCGGGCCGTACGTCCGGCTGCGGCTCCCCTTCCGGCCCGCCGAGGACGGCTGGCGCGACGCCCTGGAGTGGTACGAGGGCTTCACGCCGTACGGCCACCAGGCCGCCGCGTTCCGCAGGCTGTCCGGTCTCGGGGCCGACGGCGCCGCGCGCCGCCCCGAACCCACGCTCGTCACGACCGGCACGGGTTCGGGAAAGACGGAGTCGTTCCTCTACCCGATCCTCGACCACGTCCTGCGCGCCAACCGCCAGGGGGTCAAGGGCACGAAGGCGATCATCCTCTACCCGATGAACGCGCTGGCCAACGACCAGGCCAAGCGCCTCACAGACCTTCTCACCGGCAAGCCGGCCCTCGGCGGCGTCACCGCCGCCCTGTACACCGGTGAGCAGGAGGGCACCGCCCGGACACGGGTCAGCGAGCGCGGCCTGATCACGGACCGCGCGATCATCCGTGACACGCCGCCCGACATCCTGCTGACGAACTACAAGATGCTCGACCAGCTCCTGCTCCGCGAGGCCGACGCCCCGATCTGGTCCGCGAGCGCCCTGAGCCTGCAGTACCTGGTGCTGGACGAGTTCCACACGTACGACGGCGCGCAGGGCACCGACGTGGCGATGCTGCTGCGCCGCCTGGGGCTGGCGCTCAAGGCCCACTGGCCGTCGGACCCCGCAGCGCGCGCGGCGGCGGGGCTCACGCCGGACGACGAGGCCCGCCCTCTGGGCCGCGTGACGCCGGTGGCGACGTCGGCGACCCTCGGCGACAGGGGCGATCCGTCATCGATGCTGGACTTCGCGCACACGGTTTTCGGTGAGGTGTTCGACGACGGCGCCGTGGTCACGGAATCACGGCTGCGGTTGGAAGAGTGGCGGGGCACCGCCGCGGACGAGGTCGCCGCGCGCGGCTGGCGGGCCGTCGATCCGGACACGGAGGCCGTGCGGCGGCTGGGCGAGGCGCTCGGCGGCTGGGAAGGCGACAACCTGCCAGAACTCGGGAAGAAGGCGCCCGCAGAGCTTGCCCGGGCTGTACTCGGCCAGCTCTTCCGGATACCCGCCGGCGACGCACGGCCGGACGATCCGCTGCTGCTGAGCTGGCAGGTCCCGGACCTGACCGGCGTCGAGCCCGGCGGCCTGCTGGCGCTCGCCAAGGCGCATCCGCTGGTCGCCGAGCTGATCACCCACAGCCAGGACGCGATCGACCTCGAGGACCTGGCAGCCCGGGTGCTCCCGACAGTTCCCGCCCCACGGGCCCAGCAGGCCGTGGCGGCGGTGATCTCCGCCCTGTCCCACGTCCGAGCCACGAACGGGCGGGCGGCGCTGTCGGTCGACGTCCATCTCTGGACGCGGGAGCTGACGCGGGTCGATCGCAGCGCGACGTCGTCGGCCCGTTTCCACTGGGGTGACGACGGCATGCTCGCCGGCGGGGACGACGACGAGACCGTGGTGCACCCCGCGCTCTACTGCCGGCACTGCGGGCGGTCCGGCTGGGGCGTCGTCCTCGGGCCGACGGGCAGCGACCTCGACCGGCCGGACGAGGACCCACGCGGCCGTCACCTACGGCGGGACGACCGGTTCCGCGCACTGATCCACGCGCCTGCTGAGGGGCAGCGCGCCGAGGAGGGCGAGCAGGTCGAGGGCCTGTGGTGGCTGCTCGTCCACGAACGGCGGCTCGTGACGACGCTGCCGGCGAACCATTCCGGCGACGCGATCCCGGTGCTGACGCACCACACGGACGACTCCGGCGGGAAGCCGTCGGTGGAGGACGACTGCCCCTCGTGCCGTCAGCAGGACGGGATCCGGTTCCTCGGTTCGGCGATCGCGACGCTCCTGTCGGTCGCCCTGTCGAACCTTTTCGGCGCCCCCGGCCTGAACCCGCTGGAGAAGAAGGCGCTGGTCTTCACGGACAGCGTGCAGGACGCGGCGCACCGGGCGGGGTTCGTGCAGGCCCGGAGCCACGTCCTGACGCTGCGCTCGCTGTTGCGGCAGGCGCTCGGTGACGGCGAGGCGGACCTCTCCGAGCTGGTCGACCGGGTGCTCGCGCAGGCCGGGGCGGATCCGGCCCGGCGGTACCGGCTGCTGCCCCCGGCCGACGCCGACCGCGAGGTGTACGCGGCGTTCTGGCGGTCCGACGCGAAGTCGTCGGCGAAGGGGACCGCGTCGAGGCGCGTCCGCCTCAGGCTCGCCCTCGACGTCCTGCTGGAGCACGGTCTGCGCTCGGCGGTCGGGCGCACGCTCGAGGCGACGGGGACCGCCGTGGCCGAGGTCAGGGTCCCGCAGGAACTTCTGCTCCGCGCCGGCCGCGCCGCGCTCGACGAAGGACAGGGAACCCTCGAGGGCTTCGAACCGGACGACCGCGCCGTCGTCGCCTGGGTCCGGGGCGTCCTCGAACGGATGCGGCACCGGGGCGCGATCGATCATCGGTGGTTCAAGCGATTCCGCGAGCAGGACGGCAACCGCTACCCGATCTGGGGCGGACGGCCGCGCTGGGAGGGAATGCCGGCCTTCCCGCGCGGCACCTCGGCTCCCGCGTACCCGCGGGTGGGCGGCGCCCAGATGAAGGACACCGACCTCGAACCCGTGGCCGACCAGCGCGGCTGGTACGCCTCGTGGACCGCGGCCTGCCTGAGGGTGGACAAGAACTCCGGCGGCGCGCTCGCCCGGCTCCTGTTCCGGCAGCTCGACCGGGCCGAGGTCGTGGGCCACCTGCTCACGCAGTCCGGGGGCAACACGTACCACCTGGACCCGCACGACGTCGTCGTCGTCCCGGCGCAGAACCCCGACCTGAAGGACGGCAGGCTCTGCCTCATCTGCTCCGACTGCGGCTCGACGACGCCGGGGACGGTCACCGTCGTCGACCAGCTGGACGGGGCGCCGTGCCTCGTGGCGCGGTGCACCGGCGAGCTGAAGCGGCACCCCGTGGAGCCGAACTTCTACCGCCGCATGTACGCCGACAGCGACCCCGCGCGGATCATCGCGCGCGAGCACACGGGAATGCTCGACACGGAGGTCCGCCTCGCCTACGAGAACGCGTTCAAGGCCGAGAAGCCCGCGCCGGACGCTCCGAACGTCCTGGTCGCGACCCCGACCCTGGAGATGGGCATCGACATCGGTGACCTCTCGACCGTCATGCTCTCGTCGCTCCCCCGGACGGTCGCCTCCTACCTCCAGCGGGTCGGGCGTGCGGGGCGCGCGACGGGGAACGCGCTGTCGCTCGCGTTCGTGACGGCACGGGGCGACCAGCTCCCCCGGTTCTCGGATCCGCTGTCGGTGGTGAACGGCGAGGTCCGCCCGCCCGCCACCTACCTGGACGCGGAGGAGATCCTGCGCCGGCAGTACGTCGCCTCGCTCGCCGACGTCCTCGCCCGCACCGCCGGCGCCCCGCATCCGCGAACGGCCCGGGACGCCCTCGGTTCGAGCGAACCGGGGACGTTCCTCGGCGCGCTGATCGAGCTGGCCGAAGCGCAGGCGCACCTGGACGACTTCATGTCCGGCTTCCCCACCATCAGCGCAGCGGTCCAGGAGCGTCTGCGCGAGTGGGCGACGCCGTCGTCGGCCATGACAAGCGGCGAGAACCTGCCGAGCGCGCTCGCGGCGCGCGTCCACGACGCGTCCCGCGCCTGGCAGAACCGGCTGGAGACGCTGAACCACCGCGAGCGGGAGATCCAGACGTCGATCCCCGGACTGCAGACCGTCGCCGACTCCCCCGCCGCGAGCGACGACGACAAGCAGGCACTGCGCACCGCGCAGGCCGCACTCCGCATGGTCCAGGGACAGCGAGGGGCACTCACCGGGGAGTTCTGGGTGGGCGCCCTGGAGGAGTTCGGCCTGCTGCCGAACTACACGCTGCTCGACGACTCCGTGTCCCTGGAGGTCGCCCTCTCGTGGCTCGACCCCGACTCGCAGGAGTTCCGGAACGAGCGGATGGAGCTCGTGCGGGGCTCGGCACAGGCGCTCCGGGACTTCGCGCCCGGTTCCACGTTCTACGCCCGGGGCTACGCGATCGCCGTCGACGCCCTCGACCTCGGCCGGGGCGACGACGCGATCCGGACCTGGGCGTGCTGCACGTCGTGCGGGTTCACCACCGACGTCACCGAGACGGCCGGACCGTCCGCCTGCCCGCGCTGCGGGAAACCGGGGATCGCCGACGTCGCGCAGCGGATCGAGGTGGTCGAGCTCAAGCGGGTCTCGTCGGTGATCAGGCGCGAGGAGGCGACGATCGACGACCGTCGCGACGAACGGGAGCAGGCCGGCTGGGCGATCCGCACGTGCGCGGACATCGACCCCGCCGCGACGTCGACCCAGTGGTTCGTCGAGGGGTTCGGGTTCGGCGCGCGGTACCAGCGGGGCATGACCGTGCGATGGCTGAACCTGGGACGGTCCGGGGCGCAGGGGAAGCCGCTGATGCTCGCCGGCGAGGAGTCGTCGGTGACGCTTTTCCGCGTGTGCGAGTCCTGCGGCAAGCTCGACACGTCGACCGGGCAGAACTCCGCCGCCGAGCACCGGCCCTGGTGCCCCCTGCGCTCGGCACGCCAGGAGAAGGCGCGCACCGTGGCGCTGTCCCGCACGTTGACGACCGAGGGCCTGGTGCTGCGGCTCCCGGCGTCCCTGACGCTCGGTGACGACTTCTCGCTGCCGTCGCTGCGGGCCGTGGTGCTGCTGGCACTGCAGCTCCGGATCGGCGGCGAGCCGGACCACCTCGCGGTCGCGACCGTGATCGACCCGAGCCCCGTGGCCGGGGCGACGACCGACGCGCTGCTGCTGCACGACATCGTCCCCGGCGGAACCGGATACCTCGCCGAGCTCGCGGACCCCGACGTCGTCTGGGCGATGCTCCGTGAGGCGCTGAACCACCTCCTGGCGTGTCCGTGCCGCGACGACGACCGGCTGGCGTGCGAGCGGTGCCTCCTGCCGTACGCCGGCACCCGCGAGGCGGGCCGTGTCTCGCGAGCCGCAGCGGTCCGGTACCTGACGTCGATCCTGTGCGGGACGTCCCGCGCCGAGACCGAGGATGTGCCGGCCTCACGTCCGTGGAGGACGACGGAGGACGAACCCGCCGCGGTTGACCCGGAGACGCAGCTCGAGCAGCTGTTCCGCAAGACGCTGCGGGACCGGCTGGTCGATCTCGGGGCCACCGTCACCGAGAAGCCCGGCCCGACGGGGAACGCCTGGTCGATCGGCATGCCCGGCGGCAGGCAGTGGCGGCTCGTGCCGCAGGAGTACCTGCACGGAGCCCGGCCCGACTTCACGCTCTACTCCGACCTGCCCGGTGTCCCGCCGACCGCGATCTTCACCGACGGGTGGCAGTTCCACGCCTCGCCGACGTGCTCGCGACTCGCGGATGACGCCGAGAAGCGGCAGACCCTGCGCGACGCCGGGTTCCAGGTCCTGGCGTTCACGTGGGACGACCTGGCCACAGGAAGCGCCGGCGGCCACGGCGACAAGGTGCCCTGGGTGAAGCCGGGGGCCGGGTCTGCGGCACTGGCGGCGGCGAAGGACGAGCTCGCCCCGAAGATGGTCGAGATCGTCACCGAGCCTCCCCTCAACCTGCTGCTCGACTGGATCCAGGAGCCCGAGCTCGACCGGCGCAGGAAGCTCGCCAAGTGGCTCGCGATACTCATGGCGCCGTCGCTACGGGGAGGGATGGTCTCGTCCGACGTTCCCATGGAGCGGATCGCGCTGAGCGGCCTTGACGGCGAGAAGATGCCGGACGGCTTCGTCTTCGGCGGGACCTGGCAGCACGACACGCTCGCCACCGGTGTGCGCGACGTCGGGATGGGCGTCTACGAGGTGGTCGTCGTCCTCGACGACGGCGCCGACGTGCTCGGTCAGGACCACCGGTCGGCCTGGCGGGAGTGGCTGCGGCTGTCGAACCTGCTGAACTTCCGGTCGGAGTACCCGACCGTGATCACCACGAGGTCGAGGATCGAGGGTCTCGGCGCCGTCGTCGGAACCGAGGCCGTGTCGGCCGTTACGGCCGACACCCTGCCCGTCCTCGAACAGAAGCTCGCCGACCAGCTCGCCGCCGCATGGCAGCCGCTGCTCGGTGACGCGACGGATCACGAACGCGCCGTCCTCGAAGGCGTGGCCGACCTGTCCCGCGCGCTTCCCGTTCCGGAGCTGAGCGCCGAGGTCGGCGACGGCATCGGCCTCTCCGTCACGTGGGAGTCACTGCACGTCACCGTTCATCACGAATATCTGCACGACGACGACGTCGCCTGGCTCCGCGAGCACGGCTGGACCGTCGTCGGACCTGATATCGAACAGATCCGCCGCGCCCTTGAGGAGGCCGTCGCCTGATGCCCCAGATCATCCTCGGACCCCAGCCCAAGAAGAGCCTGGACGGCAGCGTCAAGAAAGCCGTGTTCTCCTTCCTGGAGAAACTCCAGGCCGACGACACCGCGCCCGGGCTGCACATCGAACCGATCAACGGATCGCACGACCCGCGGGTCCGTACCGGGCGGGTCAGCGAGTTCTGGCGCGCCGTGCTGGTCAAGGTGCAGGGCGGCGGCGACGCCCACTACGTGTACCTCGGGACGTTCGCGCACGACGACGCGATCGCGTTCGCGAAGACCGCCTCCGTGCGCATCAACCCGCGCAACGGCATCGCCGAACTGATCCAGGCGGACCTCGAGTCACGGCCGGAGCCCTCACTCCCCGAGGCCACGGACACGACCCCGCCGCAGCCTCCCACGGTCCCCGCTCCAGAGCCGCTGCTCCCGCGGCGCGGGGTATCGCTGGCCGATCTGCTGGAGCTGGGCATCGACCCCGCCCTCGCCGAACGAGCGGCGGGTGTCGCGGCCGGTACCGAAACCGAGGCGGAGGACCTGCTGCTCGATCTCGCCGGGCAGGCGGAAGCGGCCTGGCAGGGCAACGCGCTCGTCGATCTCGCCGTCGGGACCCCCCTGGCGGACGTGGCGGCCAAGCTCGCGCTCCCCGCGGAAGGGCCCGCGGACCCGGCGGCGTCGTCGGACGACTCGCTCCTGCTCGAGGCCCTGCAGCAACCCGCGGCACGGCTCGACTTCCACTTCTTCGAGAACAACGAGGAACTGCGGGCCGCGATCGAGGACGACGACTTCGGCAAGTGGCGCGTGTTCCTTCACCCGGAGCAGCGTGACCACGCGACGAAGGCGCGCAACGGATCGTTCCGGCTGTCGGGCGGTGCCGGGACCGGGAAGACCGTGGTGCTCGTGCACCGTGCCCGGCACCTGGCACGACGCGATCCATCGGCACGGATCATCCTGACGACGTACAACCGGACGCTGGCGGGCCAGCTCGTGGAGCAGCTCCGGACGCTGGATCCCGAGCTGCCCGTGCACGAGAACCTCGGCGCGCCCGGGGTGTTCGTGGGCGGGATCGACCAGATCGCGCGGAAGGTGTTGCAGCGCGGGACGGCACGGCTCCTGGCCGGCGGGGACTCCCCCGGATCGGTGGCCACGGTGCTCGGCGCCCGGACAGCCGAGGTGCTGGGGAACACCGCGAACGCTCGGTGGGACCAGGCGATCGCGATGGTCCCCGGGCTCCCGGCCGAACTACGCAGCCCTACCTTCTTCCAGGCGGAGTACGCCACCGTGGTGCTCCCCAACCTCGTGACGCAGCGGGACCAGTACCTCCGGGTGCGTCGGCCCGGGCGTGGCACGGCGCTGTCGCGGCCGCTGCGCACGGCGGTCTGGGACGTCATCGAGGCCTACCGGGCCTCGGCGGCGGCCGACGCCACGACGGACTTCGAGGAGAAGGCGATGATCGCCGCCGTCGACCTCGACGCCGCGGCGGGAGCCGTGGTGCGGTCGGCGCCCCGGCCCGCGGACCACGTCCTGGTGGACGAGGGCCAGGACCTGACCCCGGCTCGTCTGCTTCTCCTGCGCGCGCTGGCCGAGGAAGGACCGGACGACCTGTTCCTCGCCGAGGACTCGCAGCAGCGGATCTACGGGCAGAAGATCGTGCTGTCGCGGTACGGGATCAACATCCGTGGCAGGTCCCGGCGGCTGACGCTGAACTACCGCACCACCGCGCAGAACCTCCGGTACGCCGTGGGAGTCCTGGCGAACGAGCAGTTCGTGGACCTGGACGACGAGTCCGCGACCGTCGCCGGATACCGCTCCGCGCGCTCCGGGCCACCCGTGATCGCCGAAGGGCTCGGCAGCCTGGCCGGCGAGTACAAGGAAGCCGCAGAACTGGTGCGGTCCTGGATCGAGTCGCCCGAGCGACCCACCAAGCCCGAGAACATCGGTCTCCTGGTCCGTGACCGGAGTTCCGGCAACCGCCTCGTCACGGGTCTGGCCGAGCACGGCGTGGACGCCCGCTTCGTCGGGAGCGAGATGCCGGCCGCACCCGGCAAGCCGGTCGTCATGACGATGCACCGCTCCAAGGGCATGGAGTTCAGCAAGGTCGTCCTGTTCGACATCTCGGAGTCCTCGGACCCCTCCTGGATCTCGTCGCTCCCGGAGGCCGAGCGCGCCGACGCCCGGCTCCGTGACCGGTCGCTGATCTACGTGGCGGCCACCCGCGCCCGGGACGAGCTGGCGATCCTCTGGAAGGGGTCGCCGAGTCAGGTGCTGCCTGCCACGACGCCCTGAGCCGTCACGGGGCCGCCATCACGGTGGCCCCATGACCGGCAGTTATCCTCGGATCGTGCCCCAGGTGATCATCCCGTCCGAGGTCCCGTCCCTGGACGGCAGCATCCGCTCGCAGGCGTACGCCTTCATCGACAAGCTGCGCAAGAACGACACGCTGCCGGGGCTGCACATCGAGCCCATCGAGCTGGCCGCCGACAAGAACGTCCGCACGGGACGGGTGAACCGGTTCTGGCGGGCGGTGCTGATCAAGCTCACCGGCTCGCACGAGGAGTCGCGCTACATCTACCTGGGCACGTTCCCCCACGACGAGGCGATCGCGTACGCGCGGAACGTCGTGTTCCAGCGCAATCCGCGCAGCGGATCGGCCGAGGTGATCCGGGTCGATCTCGTGGACGCCGCGCCGCGCCCGGCGCCGTCGTCGTACCGCATCGAACGGCACGCCGCTACGCGGACGGAGGTGGCCTCGTCGGACACGGTGTCCGGTGCCGCCACGACCCCGGTTCTGCAGCGGCACGGGACCACCTTCGAGGACCTGCTCGACATCGGTGTCGCCGCGCCGATCGCGCACGAGGCGGTCCTCGCCGCGGACCCGGACCGCCTGCTGGAGGTCGCGATGGCGGCGCCGTCGGCTTTCCAGACCGACGCGCTGCTGATGCTGGGCGACGGATCGACGATCGCGCAGGTCCGTGCCGCCTACGATGTCCGCCCCGTCGAGGGCGGCACGGAGAACGACACGGAGGACGACCTGATCGAGGCGCTGGACCGCCCGGCGTCACAGCTCGAGTTCACCTACCTCGTGGACGACGACGACCTGCGGGCCGCGATCGAGGACGAGAACTTCGCACGCTGGCGGGTGTTCCTGCACCCGCAGCAGCGTGCGTACGCCGAGGCGAGGACGAACGGCGCTTTCCGCCTCTCGGGCGGCGCCGGGACCGGGAAGACCGTGGTGCTGCTCCACCGCGCACGGCACCTGCACCGCGCGTATCCCGCCGCACGGATCGTCCTGACCACCTACAACACCACGCTCGCGGCAGCGCTGCGCGCGGGACTGCGCGCCCTCGACAAGAACATCCGCCCGGCGGAGCAGCTCGGCGACCCCGGCATCTACATCTGCACCATCGACTCGGCCTCGTGGACGCTGGTGACCCAGGCCGGGCGCTTCGGGCTGGACATGCATGGTGCCGCCGGGCAGGTACTCGGCGAACGCCGCTCCGGCGTCGTCCAGGCCGCCGATCCCGGCCTCTGGGAGGCCGCGCTGGGGCGGGCCGGCGGCCGGCTACCCGACCTGCTGCGTAACGTCGACTTCCTCGAGACGGAGTACGGGTACGTCGTCGTGCCGGGGCAGATCGTGTCCCGTGACCAGTACCTCGTCGCTCGGCGGCCAGGGCGCGGTGTGTCGCTCGGGCGGTCACAACGCCATGCCGTGTGGGACGTGATCGAGGCGTACCGGGCTCTCTCGGCGCAGGCGGGTGCGACCGACTACGACGAGAAGGCGATGCTCGCGGCAGCGGCGCTCGATTCCGCCGCCGGGAGTGGCGGGCGGCGCGTGGCCGATCACGTCCTGGCCGACGAGGCGCAGGACTTCACGCCCTCCCGCCTGCTCCTGCTCCGCGCGCTGGCCGGCACAGGACCGAACGACCTGTTCCTGGCCGAGGACTCCCAGCAGCGCATCTACCGCCCGCGGACGGTCCTGTCACGGTACGGCATCCGTGTGACGGGGCGGTCACGCAGGCTCCAGCTCAACTACCGGACCACCGCGCAGAACCTCGACTACGCCACAGGCATCCTGTCCGGGCAGGAGACCGCGGACCTCGAGGACGCCGGAGTGGACGACTCCGCGATGCGCTCGGCCCGATCCGGACCGCGCCCGCTGATGATCGGACGCGGCACGCGCGACGAGGCGTACGACGCCGGTGCCGAGACCCTGCGCGGCTGGCTCGCCGACGGGACCCCGCCGGAGACGATCGCCGTGCTCGCCCGGACGCGCGCCCAGGCAACGTGGCTCGCCCGGCGGCTGGACGATGACGGGATCCCTTCCCGGTTCGTCGACAAGGGCGTCGAGAGCTGGGGCGGCCGGGTCGCGACGATGACCATGCACCGCGCCAAGGGCATGGAGTTCCGCAACGTGCTGCTCTTCGGTGCGACCGCGGCAGCGACTCGGCCCGACGCGCGGGTTCCCGAGGGCGACCGGCCCGAGGCGCTGCAGCGGGAACGGGCGCTGCTGTACGTGGCGGCGACGCGGGCACGGGACCATCTCGCCGTCGTGTGGGACGGCGAGAAGAGCGCACTGCTGCCTGAGCCGGCGGCACTGCCTGAACCGGCGGTCGTCGCCGCTCCCGAAACCGGTGGCGGATACACCGACCGGGACGAGCTGGCGCGCGAGATCCACGACACCGTAGGGCAGTCGTTCGCACATATCGCGTTGACGGCGTCCGTCGTGGAGGTCGACGAGTCGGCCGTTCCCGCGATCCGCGAACAGATGGCGTCCATCCGTTCCACCGTGCAGCGCGGGCGCGAGCAGCTCCACGACCTCCTGGCCGAGCTTCGCACCGGCGCCGACGGCCACGCACCCGTCTCGTTCGACGATCTCACCCGTCTCCTGGCCAGGTTCAAGAACGAGGGCGTCCGCATCAGCAGCAACGTCTCGCTCTCCGAGAGCGAGACCGCGAGCGCCGCACTGGCGCAGGCCTGCTACGGGATCGTGCAGGAGTCCGTCACCAACGCGATGAAGTACGCCGCGGACTCCCCGATCGATATCACGCTGCGAGCGGCACCGTCGACCGGCGTCACGCTGGTCGTGTTCAACCCGCTCGCCGCCGGGGCGGGCGACGGCGGTCCGGGCAGCGACGGGTCGGTACGTGGCGGAGGCTCCGGGCTGTCGGGGATGGCCGAGCGGGCGGAAAGCCTCGGCGGCACCTTCAGCGCAGAGGTCGTGGCGGGCCGGTTCGTCGTGGACGCCCGGATCCCCTGGAGCTGACCGCTCGGGCCGCGGTCGGCCCAGGGTTACCCGTTCCGGTCTCCGTACTACCGCTTCGGGTGATGTTCCGGCCGGTGCTGCCCGACCACGATGAGATCGGCACGACGGCATGGAAACTTCACCCGGGTGATTTATTGCTACTGATCTGGATCAACACTGTTTTCACGGGACGTAGTCGACATAATTGCTGGTCGGCCCGCGCCCGTTCTCGCCCGATCGAAAGGCACGTCCTCTATGGACCTTGGCAGTCTTCTCCCCTCGAACCCACCTGGATGGGTGGCGTGCATACTGATCATCGCGCTCTTCCTCTGGGGAATCGTGCAGGTTTGGCAGGGCAGGCACGCTGCTCGCCTGCGTGTCGCCATCGTGCGTGACCTCATCACCAACGTCGAGCCCGCCGATCTGGTGGCACGCCAGGGCGAGATCGCGTGGCGAGCCCAGCAGTCGCCCGATCAACATGTCCAGAATGCGTGGCGGGAGTTCGACGAGACCCTGGTGAGGACTCCGGACGGTTCACGTCTCTGGAACACGCAGAACGCGAGCGCCTTCTTCGGACCGGAGTCGCTGGCGAGCGAGCTCATCCGGAACCCGCTCCTGAGAGCGGCTCCCGGACTGCTGACGGCGATCGGTGTCCTGTTCACCTTCTTCGGGCTGACGCAAGGTCTGGGAAGCTTGGCGATCTCGTCCGACTCAACCGTCCCTGAACTCATGACCGGTGTGAACCCGCTGATCGAAGGTGCAGGGACCGCTTTCATCTCGTCCCTGTGGGGTGTCTTCTTCAGCGCGGTGCTCACCTTCGTCCATCGCTTGGTCGAGACCGGGATCGGCAAGCGGATCGACGGTCTCCAGAGCGACATCGACAAGCTGTTCGAATACCGCTCCGCCGAGCAGGCGCTCGTGGACATCCAGCACCACACCAAGGAGTCGTCCCAGTCGTTGGACGACATGGCCGAGAAGATCGGCAACAAGCTCCAGGAGGTCGTGAGCCAGAACTTCTCCGACGCCGCGGCCAAGGCCGCCGTCCAGAACAGTGCCGTCTTCGAGCAGCTCGTCGAGCAGTTCACCGCCGAGTTCCGCGGGATGGGCGTCACGCTCGCCGACCGCCTCGACGCCGCCACGGTCGGGCTGGCCGAGACGCTCGGGGCGATGGCCACGGCCACGCAGGAGCAGGTCCGCCTCCTCGACGAACGGCTCCCCCAGGTGGTGACGAACCTCGATCTGGCGGCCAAGCGAATCGGAACGGCGAGCGAGAGCCTGGAGGCGTCGTCCGGGAAGCTCCGCGCGACAGCAGACATCTTCGACAACGCCGCGGGCAGCCTCGGGGACGCCGTCGCCGACGGCACGGAGAAGCTGGACGAGGTCCAGACGCAGGCGTCCGGATCGATCTCCACCATCGTCCAGATCAGTACGCGGCTCGAGTCCCTCAACACCACCACGCTCACGGCCGCACGGCAGATCGGTGAGGCGGCCGGGCAGGTGAACGGCGGATTCGCTGAGCTCCAGGACCGGATCAAGGCGCTGACCGCCTCCGTGAAGGAGTGGCTCAACGACTACGAGCAGGAGGTCGGACGACAGGTCGAGCACAGGATGTCGGAGTGGAACACCCACACCCGCGACTTCTCCGACCAGATGACCCGTGCCACCAAGGCGCTGTCCGGCGTCATGGAAGACATCGAGGCGACGACCAGCCAGTCCGGCAAGCAGTTCGACAACCTCCACCAGAAGCTCAGCGACTACACCGAGACCCTGGGCGCTGCGGTGGAGCGGATGGACACTCCACAGCCTGAGGCCACGGGCGCCTACGAATCTGCTTCCTCGGACGGCTCGGAGGAGGTGACCGATGCTACGCCGGACCCCGTGGGCACGGCGCGCTGAACAGGGCGACGAGAACCCCTACTGGATCTCGTTCTCCGACCTGATGTCGGCCCTGCTCCTGATCTTCATCCTGACCCTCGTGGTGGTGATCGTCCGGCTCCAGGACCAGCAGAGCGCACTCACCGAGGCGAAGCAGACGGTCGCGCAGCAGGAGGCCATGTTCGTCGCGCAGGTCGACACCCTGCGGGAGTCGGAGCGGATCCGCGCGGAGATGCTCACCGAGATCGCCGACAAGCTGGCGAAGCAAGGCATCGAGGTGCAGGTCGACGAGTCGAACTCCGTGCTCAGCATCCCGACGTCGCTCCTGGGCTTCGAGTCCGGCTCGTACGAGGTCGCCGAGGCTCACCGGGGCCGGGCGGTCACGATCGGCAAGGTCGTGGCCGAGGTCATCTCCACCGATGAGCGGTACCGCGTGCTCGACACCGTCTTCGTCGAGGGCCACACCGACAACGCACCGTTCGATGGCCTCGACGGAACAGGAAACTGGGGCTTGTCGACATTCCGGGCCATCTCGCTGTGGCGGGTCTGGGAATCGGCCGACGGCGCGAATCGCCTGAAGGCGCTGCGGAGCGAGGCGGGAGAGCCACTGTTCTCGGTGTCCGGCTACGGGCAGACGCGCCCCGTCGAGGCGAACCAGGCCACCGAGTCCGGCAAGGCGAAGAACCGCCGCATCGACCTGCGCTTCACGGTCGTTCGCCCGACGGCGGCCGACCTCGCCAAGATCGTCGAGCACGAGGCCGAGGTCAGCGAGTCCGTCGGCAGATGAGCACAGACTTCCAACGAGCCGTCAGGTTTCAGGTCTCCCCCTGGCCCGCGGACAACGCCCCGCGCTGGCGCGAGCTCGCCGAAAAGGCGGAGACCGTCGCCCGCAAGGCGGGTACGTCCGGTTCCCGCTTCCGCGATGTCGTCGTCCATGTCCGCACGCTGCTCGCGAACGGCGCGTACGGCGCGGTCGCCGAGCGCCTCGGCGACCGCCAGGTGATGCGCGCCCTGCTCACGGTATGGGCCGACGACGACGCGCTGGCCTGGGCCTCCATGCCGCAGCTCTTCCCCGAGGCCAGGATCCGGCTGCTCGAACACCCCAGCCGGATCTCGGCCACGATACTCGCGGCACTCTTCTGGCGGCACTTCGATCACCTCGACGCCGCGCAGCCCGGCCTCACCGCCGCTGTCGGACGGACACTCCACGAGGTGGCCGCGGGTCTCCAGCGAGAGGGTATCGACGACGGCGGGCCGCTCGGCGCGATCGTGCGTGAGCCCCAGTTCTGGATCGCGCAGAACGGACCTGCCGCCCTCGCGCAGCACCTCATCGCGGCCGGCCGAACGCTCGACGACCACCTGGACCGGAACGGGATCTCGGGTCTGGAGGGCCGCTTCGGGATCCTCGCTCGCCACGAGTACTACCTCGTGCAGATCAGGCAGGCCGACCACACGGCCGGTGGACATGTGTTTCTCGCCGACATCAGCCGCGAGGAGGTCAAAGCTGCGGAGGCCGGCAACGGTCTCTCGTTCGGGCATGCCCTGCTCCAAGCTCTGTGCGACAAGCCCGCGAATCAGGATCCGTCACCGCAGTGGCGTGAAGCCCTCCTCGCCATCGGCGGGGACCCCCGGTACCGCGAGCGGGAGGGCTGGCGGCGGTGGTGGGCCCACGTCCCGCCGCATCTGACGGAACGGGCCGCGCGGTGGATGGCCGGCGCCGACCTCAACATCTATTTCGGGGCGCTGGACACGTATGCACGCGATCACGGGAAGGATGAGATGCGGCGCATGCTTCCCGCACGCACCACCTTCCTGCGCGGTCTCTACCACAGCAATCTCGTGCGAGACGTGCGGCTGATCCTGGGTGACGGTGTCCGCGCGGGAATGCGCTCACAGCTCACCGGCATCGATGCTCGCAGGCTGACCGGGCAGGGCTCGTCGGAGACCGCCGTCGTGCTCCTGGTGTGCGATGGCTTCACCGTCGTCGAAGGCTCGCACAACTTCCAGATCTACCTCTATGCCGGAGATCCCGTCCCGATGCTTGTCGACCCCCGCCGGCGGACCTACAGTCTGGACGACCTCAAGAAACAGGTTCCCGCTCTCTACGAACGCGAGCACGGCGGGCAGCAGAACGGTCAGTTCATCGGTCAGCACGTGAGCTTCCGGCACCGGAGCATCTGGCAGCCCCAGGCGATCGAGTTCCTCCGTGGCATCGGCGTCGCGATCGACGCCCGCACCGTCTTGTCCTCGACCGACTACGAGAAGCACCGTCTCCGCGAACTCCGCGCATCAAACGCGACGCGATACAGCCGAAGAGGCTGGTGAGGAGCATGAATGAGACTCCGTGACCTACTCCGGGGCAAGGCGAAGGACTCACCCGAGTCCGACGGGCCCGGTTTCGATGTCAGTCTCCGCGACGGAACCGTCACCTTCACGCTTCAGCCCGACCAGATCGACGCCGTCCGAAACGGCTCGGGCTCCGCGCGCGGCCGCCTCCAGCTGCACACACTCGAGGGCCTCGCCGAACAAGGGATCGCCTGGGAGATCTCGGACGGATTCGCCGTACCTGACGATGCGGTCGCGGCGCTCGATCCCGTCGACGCCGCCGATCTCGAACTCCCCGAACTCTTCGGCGGGAAGATCGTCGGCGAAGTGCGAGCCAGTACGACAAGCCAACGGTTCGGGGTGGAACTCCAAGTCCTCGAAGGCACGTACGCACAACCGGTACGCCGGTCCGGCCCGTTCGTCGACGTCGGCTCGCGCAGGTTCCGGCTCACGCTGGCGGCCCTGGAGGCGGTCCGGGCCGTGGAGGCCCACGCCGATCTCCCACCCGAGAATCGGACCGAGACCCGGAACGTACGCCTCCTCGCAGAACTGCGTCGGGCCATCGACCTCGCAACGAGCCCCGATGCCCCACCCGGTGACACGACCCTGGAATTCGACCTGCGCCATCTGGAGGGCAAGCGCGTCGTGCGGCCCGACCACGTCGGCCTGCTCGTCGAACGACAGCCTGACGGCAGCCTCGACGTCCAGCCGGACCTGGGCGCCGGCGTCGACCCGGACCAGGCCGCGCGCCGCTGGCACCATCTGGACGGATCCGACGACGGCGGCGTGCTGCGGATCGACGACGACTTCGTGCTCCTGGACGAGAAGCACCGCGAGGCGGTGGCCGAGGTCCGGCGTCAGCCCCGCATCGCCCCGGATCAGGTGAACGATTTCTTCGGCGCACCGGGCGACTTCTTCGATCCCGAACTCGTCGACGTCGGGCTCGGGTTCAGCGTCCGCGTGAAAGGCATCGGCCGGATCGCACCGATGACGTTCGCCAAGGCGGGCGATACCGGGATCGACTGGCTGAGCCGCGGAGACGTCGAAGCCCCTGAGGCGCTGGCGACCAAAGCTCGCAACGTGCCGGAACAGGACGAGATCGAGCAGGAGATCGGTCGGGCCTGGGGGCAGCAGCGCGACGTCGTCGCCCTTGACGGCGACGTGGTGGACATTGCGGACCACAGCCGGGTACGGAAAGCCCTCGACGAGTCCCGCCGGCGACTCGCCCAGATCGGAGAGGGCGTCCTCGACCTGCGGGCCGGGGACGACAAGCCCGACACCGTCCGCGTCGGCGTGATCGTCGCCGAGAGCGACGACCTGGCCGTGGCGCAGCTCCGCAACGCCTCCGCCGCACGTCCGCGGGCGGCGGTCGCCACCGACGGCCTGGCCTTTCCTCCGCTCCCGCACCAGGCCGAAGGCATCGACTGGATGACCGGCCTGATGCACGCCGCGCTCGACGCCGACCCTGATGATCCAGCCCGCGTCCAGGGCGCGATCCTGGCCGATGACATGGGCCTGGGAAAGACCTTCATGACCCTCGTCGCCCTGCGCGAGTCGCTCCGGGCGGAGCAGACCGATCCGGCGCATGGCGGCACGGGGAAGGCGCGCCCTACCCTCGCCGTCCTACCCGTCGCCCTGCTCGAGAACTGGCTGGACGAGATCAGCAAGTTCTTCGGAAGCTCCACCGGCCCCTTTTCCGACATCCGTCTGCTGCAGGGAGAGGGACTCGCAGAGTTCAGGATCGCCGGGGCCCGGAAGGAGACCGCCGTCGGCGACGACGACCTCGACGAGCACGGCATGGTCCGTGCGGAGGTCGTCGCCGAGCGCACCAGTCTCCGGATCGGCGCCGAGCACGGCGACCTCCGCCTCGACATGCCCAATCGCCTCGTCCTGACCACCTACCAGACGTTGCAGCGCTACCAGATCTCGCTCAGTCAGGTCAGCTGGGGCGTCGTCGTGATGGACGAGGCGCAGAACATCAAGAATCCGGAAACGCTCGCGGCGCGCGCGGCGAAAGGGCTGCGCGCCCGGTTCAAGTTGCTCGCCACCGGCACGCCTGTCGAGAACGAGCTGAAGGACGTCTGGTCCCTCATGGATACCGCTCAGCCCGGCCTGCTCGGCAGATACACCGACTTCCGTGACCGGTGGGTGGATCCGATGGAGCGGGCGACAGGGCCGGCGAAGGCGGAGCTCGGGCAGGAGCTGCGCCGGGCGATCGGCCCATACATGCTCCGCCGGGTCAAGGAGGACCACCTCCGGGAGCTCCCGGGCAAGTCGATCCACAGGATCCCCCACCAGATGCCCCCGCTCCAGGTCGAGGAGTACGACGCCGCCCTCACGCACTTCGTCTCGGTCACGCGCGGCACGAAGGGCGGCGCGTTCTCGACCCTGCACCGGCTGCGTTCCGTGAGCCTCCACCCCCAGGCGTCCGGCCGCGCCCTCGACAAGGACCCGGGGGCGATGCTCCTGTCCGCCCGCATGGTCGGAATGCTCGAGGTCCTCGACGAAATCCGGAACAGTCAGGAAAAAGCGATCGTCTTCGCGATCGACAAGGACGTACAGCGGGCGCTTTCCGGCTGGCTCCGCGCGAGATACGGCCTGGACGTCAGCGTCGTGAACGGGGACACCAAGGCTGCCTCCACCCGGGCAGGAGCCACGCGAAAGAGCCTGATCCGTCGTTTCGAGCAGGCTGCCGGGTTCAACGTGATCATCATGTCCCCGCTCGCCGTCGGCGTCGGCCTCACCGTCATCGGCGCGAACCATGCCATCCACCTCGAGCGGCACTGGAACCCGGCCAAAGAGGCGCAGGCGACCGACCGCATCCATCGCATCGGCCAGAAGCGGGATGTCCACGTGTACCTGCCCATGGCGCTCCACCCCGATCGCGACTCGTTCGACGTGAATCTCGACCGCCTGCTGGAATCCAAGACCGTTCTCAAGGACGCGGTCGTCGCGCCCGAGACCGTGTCGGAGGCGGAGATGTTCAGCGGGCTGGGACTCGGCGACAGACCACCGGCCGGCAGCGCCGAGGACACGAACGTCCCCGGCCCGGAGAACCATGCGGACCGCAGCAGAGGTCCTTTACTCCCCGATTCCTGGTCGGACCTCACCGAGATCGCCAGCGACGACGAATGCGTCGCGCTGGCCCAGTTGTTCGATCTCGGCTGCACTCGACCGTCCGTCGGGTTCGAGGTCGAAGGTACCCCGATCGGGATCGGATGGCCGGACCGCAGGATCGCGACCGACGTCGGACTGCCACCGGAGTACGCCGATGAACTCAAGGCCTCGGGCTGGCAGGTCCTCCCGATCGGCTCGGAATTGCGAACAGCCCTTGCAGGTTGACCGCCTGTCGGCGAGCACAGGCAGCAAGCTCTGGCCCATGTCCCCGCCCACGCCAGCCGGCCCGGAGAGACGTCCGAACTCCGCGACACACTCGGCACGGACGCCTCCCACCTGCGCCTCCTTCCAGGACACGCCACCCCGGCATATCTCGTCTGGGAAGGATGACTACTTCGTCAGGCCGTGAACCCCGCCTCCGCGAGCAGCGCTTCGCGGTTCGCGAGCACGAACTCCTTGAGCTAACACCTGCTGGTACCCGCCGGCCGTCGCACCGAGCTCCTCGGCCAACTCCCGACGCAGTGCGTCCTCGACCGTGGCGTCCGACTCCTCGACACCGCCACCGGGCGAGGTCCAATACGGGTCATACCCCGGCTTGGTCCGCTTGATCAGGACCAACCGGCCCTCCTCGTGGCCCGCTACTCGGCGGGATCGATGACCGTGAGTCCCAGGCCGTCCGCGACTTCCCTCATGCGGATGTCGTGCGTGACCACGGTGATTCCGTCGGGCGCCAGCAGCGTGGCCGTGCCCAGATGGATGGCGTCGAGCGAACGGAGGTGCTTGCCGGTACTGATCGTCGAAGCGGCGCGGATGACGTCGTCGTCCATGTCGATCAGCCAGAGCGCGGAGAGCACTGGCATGCTCAGCGCGAGCGAGAGCTTTTCACGCTGGAGCACGCGAGCCATCTCCACCTGGAGCAGCTTGGAGGCGTAGATCTCCTCGCCCGCGTTCCGCGCCGCGGTCCACCAGGCGCGCACGGCCTTGCTACCGGGGTCGTCCAGGATCATGCGCAACGCGATCGACGAGTCGATGTACGACGCCACGTCAGTGGTCACCCTTGGACTCGTCGATGAGCTGGTCCAGCGAGAGGCCCGACCGGACCGCGACGAGATCGGGCAGCGGCGCGTCCGGGGCCGACGGCGGCGTGATCCGGCCCTCGGCCTTCTTGCGCTCCAGCCACGTCACCTGCTCCGTGGCGGGAACAAGCCGCGCGACCACACGCCCGTGCATTGAGATCTCCACGTGCTCCCCCTCCTGCACGTCGCGGATCACCCGGGAGGTCTGCTGGTTCAGCTCCGTGATACTGATCGCTCGCATGAGGCTAGCGTCCCACAAAATAGAAGATACTTCTATGTCCTGCCCCTTCGTGCTGCACCACCCGGAGTGCCAGTACTTCTCGGTGTGAGTTCCGGGCGGTGGGCACTCCAGCAGGTCAGACGTGCGGGGTGGAGCACCGGGCCTTTCCCGGCACCTACGCTGACCCCCATGCCCCCCGATCTCGAGCCCGATCCCGACAACGACTTCCACGCCGTCGGGATCGACGACGACACCCGGCTGGTCTACCGGTACGTGCTCGCGCAGGGCACGGTGCGTGTGGAGGACGTCGGGGCGGACGTCCCGCTGGAGGGCACCGACCCGGCCGGGATGCTGGCGCGGCTGCGCGCCGCGGGCCTGATCAACCGCACGCGCGGGAGCGACGGCGAGTACACCGCGGTGGACCCGCGCGTGGCCCTTCGGGCACTGACCGACCGCACCGCGGCGCAGCTCGACCGCGTCCGCTCCACGATCCCGGACCTGGCCGGCCTGTTCGAGCAGACGTCCGACGCCGCCGGCTCGGGCGCAGGGGTGCACGTGATCGACGACCCGGCGCTGATCGGCGCCTGGTACACACGGATGGAGCACGAGGTCACGGGCGAGTTCATGGCGTTCGACCGGCCCCCGTACGTCCTCGCGGACGAGAACCCCGTCGAGCCGCTCGCCCTGGCACGCGGGGTGCGGTGGCGGGCCGTGTACGCGGCGGAGGTGCTGGACCTGCCGGGTGCGTGGGCGGAGCTGCGGCACGCGGCGTCGGTCGGCGAGCAGGCCCGGATCGCGCGGTCGCTGCCCACCAAGCTCGCGATCGCCGACCGGCGCACGGCGCTGGTCGGCTCGGCCCTTGACCCGCAGCGGCCGGCCGCCGTCGTCGTCGAGGGCGGGCCGCTCGTGGACCTGCTGTGCGCCGCGTTCGAGGCGGTGTGGGCCGACGCGGTCGAGATCCCGACCGCCGACAGCCTGGAGGGCACCGCTCCTCCGGACCGCGGGCCGGGCAAGGACGACCGGGCGCTGCTCGCCCTGCTCGGCTCGGGGGCCAAGGACGGGGCGATCGCGCGCGAGCTCGGCCTCTCGGACCGGACGCTGCGCCGCCGCAGCGCCGACCTCCTGCGCCGGCTCGGCGCGGCCAACCGCTTCCAGGCGGGGGTCCAGGCGGTCCGCAAGGGCTGGCTCTGACGACGTGTCGGACGCTCAGGGCCCCTGGGTGACCTAGGTGCCCGACACCTTCGCAGGACGGGGTGAAAAATGCCCTCACGCGTGACGTCCGCGTAAAACCTTGCGGCCGGTACCGGCCAGTGGCCGCATCCGGCCATTCTGGCATTGCCTCCATCACGGATCGCGGGCTAGACAGCCCTCATGCAACCTCTGCCCTCCGGCCGACGCCGGGGTCTCCTGCTCGGGAGCGCCCTCGTCTCGGCCTCACTGGTCCTGTCACCCGGCGCCGCCGTCGCGGCCCCGGCCGCCGCGCCCGACGCCGATCCTGTGCGCGTCATCATCGAGCTCGACTCCCCCACCGCCGCCGACGTCGTCGGCCAGGAGGCAGTCGCCGCCGCCCGCACCGGGTCCGGCTCCACCCGGGCGCGCAGCGCCTTCGCCGCGGACTACCGCGCGGCCGTCGATCAGGTCGAGGAGGCGCAGCAGGGCGTCACCTCCTGGGCCGAGCGCGAGGACGTCGAGCTCGCCGAGCCCGAGTCCGTCACCGGGCTGCTGTCGGCGGTCGTCGCCACCGTGGACCCCGCGGACCTCGACGAGCTGCGCTCCGCGCCCGACGTCGCGCGGGTGACCGAGAGCGCGGCGGTGCGCATCCTCGGCGACGAGGCCAACATCCCCGCCACCGGCGCGCCGCAGGTGTGGGAGCGCGACGACGCGGACGGCACCACGGTCACGGGCGACGGCCGCACCGTGGCGATCATCGACACGGGCATCGACTACACGCTGGACGATCTCGGCGGTGGGTTCGGCCCCGGCCACCGCGTGGCCGACGGGTACGACTTCGTCAACGACGACGCCGACCCCATGGACGACCACATGCACGGCACGCACGTGGCAGGCATCGTCGGCGCAGGTGGGGACAACCTGACCGGCATGGCGCCCGACGTGACGCTCACGGCCTGGAAGGCCATGGACGCCAGGGGCGGCGGCACCACCGAGGACCTGCTGCTCGCCCTGGAGGCGGCCACCGACCCGCTGGGCGAGTACCCGGCCGACGTCGTGAACATGAGCCTCGGCACGCCCGGTGACGGCACCGACCCGCTGGGCCGTGCGTCGACCGCCGCCGTGCGGCAGGGCGTCGTGGTCGTGGCCGCGGCCGGCAACTCCGGGCCGTACGGCCAGAGCGTGAGCTCCCCGGCGGCCGCCGAGGGCGTCATCGCCGTCGGCGCGCAGGTCACCGGAGTCGCCGACCCGACGCTCACGCTGGACGGCACGGCCGAGGGCGACGACCCGCGGCCGCTGGACGTCACGCGCTTCCCGATGTCGGCCAACCCGCCGGCCGAGGGCATCACGGCCCGCCTGGTCGACGTCGGCGACGGCTTCGACGAGGAGGACTACGAGAAGGCGGGCGACGTGCGCGGCGCGATCGTCGTCATGCAGAGTTTCACCACGACGTCCCTGGGCGAGGTGGAGATCCCGCACCTGCTGCAGGCCGAGCTCGCCGAGAAGCACGGCGCCGTGGGCGCCCTGCTGTACATGCCGAGCCCGACCGACCCGGCCGGCGACGGCGGCGGCGTGGGACCCCTGGGGTCGGCGAACGTGCTGGCAGGCGGCGGGTTCGACCTGCGCCGCGAGTCCCTGGTCATGATGAACATCGCCTCGGCCCAGTACCAGACCTTCAAGGACGAGGTCGCCGCCGGCACCGCGCGCGGCGCCATCGGCTCGGTCGACCGCACCGACACGATCACGGACTTCAGCTCCCGCGGCCCGAGCGACGCCATGACGCTCAAGCCCGAGATCGTGGCGCCCGGCTTCGAGATCATGTCCGACGTCCCGGCGGAGCTCGGGGTGGACGGCGACCAGTACCGGATGTCCGGCACGTCGATGGCCGCGCCGCACGTCGCGGGGGCCGCCGCCCTCCTGGCGCAGGCGCGTCCGGAGCAGGGCGCCGAGCAGCTCCGCGCGACCCTCATCGGCAGCGCGCAACCCCTGGGGTCCGACGACGCCGACGTGTCGCCGTCCGCCCAGGGCGGCGGCAAGCTGGACGTCGCCGCCGCCGTCGACCAGCAGGTCACGGCCGCACCCGACGCCCTCTCCCTCGGCCTGGCCGACATGGGTGCCGACCCGGCCCGCACCAGCACGGTCGTGCTGCGCAACTCCGGCGCCAAGGCCGTGACGGTCAAGCTGGCGGCGAAGCCCGCCGCGGCGAGCACCGGCGAGGCCGAGCTCTCCACGCGTCAGGTCAGGATCCCGGCCGGCCGCAGTGCGTCGGTCGATCTCACGGTCACCCCGGACACCAGCGGACCCGACGCCGGCTCGGTCGACGGCGAGACCTCCGGCGTCGTGGTGGGCACCGTCTCGGACGGCACCACCGTGCGCATCCCGTACGCCACCTACGTTCGGCCGCTGCGGGTGCAGGCCTCGCCCTCGCTCGCGACCGGAACCACGGAGGTCTTCGTCTACACGCCGATGGCTCCCGAGGCGGCACCGACCGTGCGGGCCACCGCACCGTCCGGCGAGCAGTACGCCGCCGCCCTGACCCCCCTCAGCACCAGCCCCGGCTGGTACCGCGGCACCGTGCCGCTGGACGAGCCCGGCACCTACGCGCTCCATGCCCGCGCGACGGTGACCGGCCGCACCCTGACCGGTACCGGCGGCGTGCAGTCCGAGGGCACCGACCAGCCCGGCGCGTGGGAGCAGGTCGGCCTGACGGGGACGGCCCGCGAGCTGGCCACCTCGCCCACCACGCCGGGGACCGGCCTCGCGATGGCCGGGACCGGCGTGCACCCCTTCGTCACCACTGACTTCGGCGAGACGTGGCAGCGCGTGCGCAGCATGCCGGTGGCCGACGGCTGGGGCAGCCCCGTGGCCGACACGAGCACGCCCGGTGGGTTCTACGTGGCCCTCAACGGCGCGTCCGGCAGGGTCACCCTCGACCCCAGCTACTCCGGCCGCATCGTGCACACGCCCGATGCCGGCGAGACCTGGACCGTGCTGCCGTTCCCGGACGTCGCGATCAGCGAGCTCCTCGCCGACGGCGACGCCCTGGCCGCGGTCACCGACGACGGCGTCTACCTCAGCCAGGACGGCGGCCGGCGCTGGCGCCGCGTCGCCCCGGCCTGGAACGGCCTCGTCTACAACGCCGCCTTCGCGGGTGACGATCTGCTCATCGCCACCTATGACGGCGTCTACCGGATCGCCGACGCCCTGACCGGGGGCAGCGAGGTCACGCAGCCCTACGTCACCACCGAGTACGTCGACCGGCCCCAGGGCGTCGTCGCGGACGGGTCCACCGCCGTCCTGGTCCGCGGGGACGGCGTCTCGATGACCTCGGCGGACGGCGGGGCCACCTGGACGGAGGGCGCCGACACCGGGCAGTCCTACGTCACCGTCACCACGCTGACCGACGGCACCGTGTACGCCTCGGGCCTGTCTTCCTACAGCACGAGCACCGACCTCGGTCAGACGTGGCAGACCCACCCGCTGCCGGTGACCGGCCCGCTGGCCACCGACGTGGACCACTGGCCCGGCACGCCCGCCGAGCAGATCGTCATGTCCATGGAGAACGCCGGGATCTACACCACCGACGACGGTCAGGAGTGGACCAGGTCCGGGGTTTCCGGCAGTGACGTGACGGGCGTGCACGCCGGGGCCGACGCCGACGGCGAGGCCGTGCTGCGCGCCGTCGACGCCGAGGGCCTGCACCAGCGGTCCCTCACCGACCTGGACCCCGACGAGCAGAACTGGGGCTCGATCGGCGCCGAGGGCGTCGTCGGCCGCCTGGTCTCCGACGTGACGCAGTCGCCGCTGGGCGACCGCACCGTCTGGGCGATCGGCACCAACGCGTTCGGCGGCGGCCGCATCCTGACTGCCGCCGCCGGCGAGTCCGACGCCGACCTCGCCCAGGTGGGCCCGGCGGGCGGCTTCAGCCCGACGGCGCTGGCCGTCTCGCCGCACGCCGAGGACACGGTCGCGGTGGGCTACACCTCGCTCATCGACACCGGCCTCATGGTCTCGACCGACGGTTTCGAGACGTGGACCAGCTACGCCCACGAGGTGCTGGTCCAGGAGGTCGTGCTCGACCCGGCCCACGAGCGCCGGCTCTGGCTCGCCACGACGTCCGGCCTGTACCGGTCGGACGACCTCGGCAGGACGATCACCCGGCTGACCCGGGACGAGGTCCGCTCGGTCTGGGTCGACCCCGCCGACACCGACCACGTCGTGATCGGCGAGGCACCGGGCATCCGGGTCAGCACGGACGGCGGGGAGACCTTCGCCGACGCCGAGGTGCCGAACACGTCCGCCTCCGTGGGCACGTTCGTCGCGATCGAGGTGCCGGACGGCCCGGCTGCCGGCACCGAGCTCCTGGTCGCGGGCGCCGCCCGCTGGCGCCCGTACGGGCTGGCGGCCAACGGCGCCGGGGTGTTCGTCTCGGCCGACGGCGGCGCCACGTGGGCATCGGCGTCGCAGGACCTGACCGCGATGTCGGTGCGCTCCCTGACCGTGAGCCCCGACGGCGCGTGGGTCTACGCCGGGGCCGACGAGGGCGGCGTGCACCGCACGGCGGTGAGCGAGCTCGTGCCCGACGACCTGCTGCCCGCGGCGACCAGTACGCAGATCAAGGCCCCGTCCTCGGTCCGCCCGCTGGAGCCGTTCCGGGTGAAGGTCACCGTGTCCGCCGACGACGAGACCCCGTCGGGCCGGGTGACCGTCACGGTGGGCCGTGAGGGCGACCGGCACCCGTACGAGCGCACCGTGAAACTGCGGGGCGGGAAGGCCGACGTGCTGGTGCCGCCGCTCCTGCGGGCCGGCGACCACACGATCACGGCGGAGTACGAGGGCACCGAGGACCTGGGTGCCTCGGACGCGACGGCGCCCCTGGAGGTCAAGCGCCGCTAGCGGCTGCACGGGCGCTGCTGCTGGTGCTGTGGTCGGCAGAAGGTCAGGTGGTCGGTGCCCCGGGGCACCGACCACCTCACCTTCTGCCGACCCACCCGCCTGGCCTTCCCCGCAACGGCGAGCCGGGACCCGCCGCCTGAACATTGAAGATTCTTTTGCCGGATATTGTGCTTTCAGGGGAAATTTCCTATAAAGGGAGGGATCGAGTCACGTCCGAGTGGCTCGACCGACCTTCGGGAGCTGCCCCATGAAGCAAAGTCTGTTGCGCATCGTCGCCGCCGTGGCGGCGACGAGCCTTGCCACGGTCGCGCTGGTGACGACGCCCGCAACGCCGTCGTACGCCGTCGGCGAGTCCTACGTCGCCCTTGGCGACTCCTACTCCTCCGGCACCGGCACCAGGAGCTACATCGACGACGGCACCCAGTGCCTGCGCTCGACCTACGCCTTCGCCAGCCTGACGGCGGCGGCCAAGGGCTACAGCCTCAACTTCCGGGCCTGCTCCGGAGCGGTCGTGGCCGACGTGACGAACAGCCAGCTCAGCGCGCTGAACTCGAACACGAGGTACGTCACCGTCTCGGTCGGCGGCAACGACGCCGGATTCGCCGACGTGCTCACCGAGTGCGCCCTCCCGGCGTGGGCCAGCGACTGCGCGGGTGCGGTCGCCGCGGGCCGGGCGTTCATCACCAACACCCTCCCCGGCCGGCTCAACGCGCTCTACGCCTCCATCAGGACGAGGGCGCCGGGCGCCGAGGTGGTCGTCGTCGGCTACCCGAAGATCTTCATGGGCGAGGACTGCAACCTGCTGACCTTCTTCAGCCCGTCGGACCAGGCGGCGCTCAACGACGCCGTCACGCACATCAACTCGATCACCGCGACGGCCGCCGCCGCGCAGGGGTTCACCTTCGTCAACCCGGTCAACCGATTCACCGGCCACGCCGTCTGCGACTCGACGGAGTGGATCAACGGCTTCTCGAACCCCATCCAGGAGTCCTACCACCCCAACCGCCTCGGCCACGCCAACGGCTACACGCCGCTGGTCAGCGGTGTGCTGACCGGTGCGAGCATCACGGCGACCAAGGCAGTGGTCGCCGAGGCGGAGAGCCACGCCAAGCAGCAGGCGAAGCTTCAGCGCAAGTACGCCGCCGCCGACCGCAAGATCGAGCCGAAGCTCTTCCAGCCCCCGACCAAGGCCGGTCTGCGGGAGCTGGCGGAGGAACGGGGCGTCGACTTCGACGCCTGGTGGGCTCAGGTGCGGTGACCAGCTCGAGCCACCGACCCGGGTCCGCGATCGACGACGCCTGACGGGTTCCCGGGCACGAACGACGTCTCACCTCCGGCGGGCGGTCGACCTCTCGGTCCACCGGACCCGTCTGGTCGGTCCGGATCCGCAGCTACGGCTGCTGAAGCCGAGGGAGTACCGGCGTGCGCGGCCACCGCCTCCACGGCAGTGGCCGCGCACGAGGAAGCCGTTGCCCCCGAGTGATCGCACGAACGAGGTTCTTGGTGCGTCGGAGTGCTACTCGGTGACGCTGATCTGGTCCCCGTCGACCGACACCGCAACCCCGGGGAGCGGGTCCTGGCTTTCCGGCGTCAGACCGGACGCGGCCTGGACCACCGATCCGTCCTCGATCGAGAACCTGCTGCCATGGCACGCGCAGTCGATGGTGCCGTCGCGCACCGCGCTCACGGTGCACCCCTGATGTGTGCAGATGGCCGAGAAGCCTCTGAAGTCGCCTTCGGTCGGCTGCGTGATCACGATCCGCTGGTCGGCGAGGATCAGACCCCCGCCGACCTCGACGTCGCCCGTGCCGGCCACGACGTTTGCTCCGCCGCCCGCCTCGCCTTCGGGCGTGCCGTCACCCTCGGGCGGGTCGACCGGGGGCGCCTGCTCGTCGTCGACGCCGTAGACCGCACACCCGCTCGCCGCGCTCACGACACCGACGGCGCCGAGCACCAGCACGTGCCGCCTCGGAGTGGTTCCCGCCCTGGGAGTGATTCCTGACATGCCGCCTCCTAGAATCGAATGCCGAATGTCGTGAAGAACCACAGGGACGACGTCCACCAGAGGGCTACCAGCAGGGTGAACGACGTCCCGCCGAGGACGGGCAACGCCCAGCCCGGCAGACCGTCCAGCCGCAGCCCGAGCATCTTGACGGTGAAGGCACCGAAGAAGAGGGTCCCGGCGGCCGAGTGGATGAGCACACGGGGCGTCGCGGCCTGGAACCCGAGCGCATAAAGACAGTGGACGGCGACCGGTATGGTCAGGAGGAACGCCACCCGCCCCGACCAGCGGTGCACCGCGCCGGTCCAGCGCGGCGGGTCGGACGGGCCGATCTTGCCGTACATCACCAGGGCCGAACCCACCTGCACGATCGCGAGCAGCAGCGCGGCCGACGCGAGCCAGACCTTGGCCTCGAGCGGGCCCGAGAAGCCCGCGACGTTGACGGCGACCCCGGTCGGGGCGTGCACGTTCCCGTACACGCCCAGCACGACGGAGACGACCGCACCGACGAGGAATGGTACGAGCAGCAGCGACGCGCTGCGGTCGGGCGTGCCGGCTTCACTCGCCACGTTCATCGAAACTCCCGTCTACCTGGAGCTCGGCCGTCACGGCCGTGCCCTCGATCGTGACCTGGCCGGTGGCGGGGTCGATCCCGTCCGTGGGTTGTGTCTCGCCGTCGATGTTGACAGCTCCGATCTGCGAGCCGTCGGGGAGGACGATCCAGCCGCCCACCACCTCGGCCCCGGACACGGTGTCGGCAAAGCGATACAGCCCGTCCGGTGGGGCGACCTGTGCGACGTCGAAGGTCCAGGTCAGGCCGTCGACAGCCACTTCGCCCGTGACGGCGGACTCGTCGTACGCGGCGGACAGCGTCCCCCGTGCGCCGGTGAGCTCGACGCGCCCGTCGGCCGCGGTCCCCTTCAGCCACGCCTCGATGCTCGCGCCGTCGCAGACATACGCGATCGCCTCGGCCCCGTCGATGACCACGGCCACCGACGCATGCTCGCCGTCGACGTAGCCGACATAGCTCGCCGGCTCGGGCGTCTCCTCTGAGGCTTCCGGCTCGGGTGTGGCCGCCGACGGCGAGGGTTCGGCGGACTCGCCGGCCGCGGCCGGCGTCGCCGGGGTCTGCGAGGAGCCGGCGTCCTGCGTGTCGTCGACCGCCGGTTCCGCGGGCGTCGCGGCCATGCCGGCCACGAGCAGCCCGACACCGAGCACACCACCGGCGAGCAAGGTGATCAGTGGTCCGTTACGGGACATCCTCGACCCTTCGTCGCGGTAGATCGGACTGAGACTGGGCTGGCACTTGCGATTTCGCGCTCAGCGTACCGACGGTGACCGGCGCTGAACAGAGGACGGCGAGAACCAGATGAAATCGTGACAATCGAGAACGGCAACGTGATCCGAGCTGAGGCTGCGCACCTGGCCGGCGAGCTGAAAAATCCCCCGGCAGCACGACCCGGGCGCGGGCTCGAGACCGGCCGTCGCCGCGGTGCGCCGGAGCCGCTCGTACTCGCGGACCCAGGTCTCGACCGTCGCGTGGTACGTCATCTCATCAGGTTGCTCAGCGCGCTTCCGGCGCGGGCCGGTGCACCTGCGCCGCCAGGCTCTGGGGCGCCTGGATGCAGTACGAGTCGGTGAGCAGCTCGGCCAGTTCGTCCCAGTCGGTGCGCTCGTCGAGCACCATGCCGACGACGTTGCTGCCCCAGCTCGCCTTGAAGTACTGCGGTCCGAGGTGCTGGAACGCCAGGACCTCGTCGGGCTCGGCACGGAACGTGATCCGGACCAAGCCGTCTTCTCCTCCGAAGACATGCCCTACCGTCGCGCCGCGGGCCTTCCAGGCGACGCCGGTCCAGGCGTCGTGCTCGTGGCACTCCGGGAGCCGCTCGAGGATGGCGGCTACTCGGAGGACGACGTCGGTCGGGACGGGTGCACGTTCGCTCACCCCAGGAGTCTTGCACCAGTGACTGACAACGTCAGTGGCGCCGGCGTGACGCTGCCGGGGATCGATCCCGGAGCCGCCCGTTCGCGGTCGTGCCGTCGGCGGTTCCCGCGTCCCAGGTGCGCGCGATGCCCAGGCCACGCAGGTCCCCGTCACTCAGCGTGACCCCGTCGGGCCCGATCCAGCGGTCGGGTCGGGAGCGATCATCGGCCTCGGCACCCCAGCGGCGCATGAACGGAGTGCCGGCCTCGGTGATGACGACCGACCCGGACGTGGCCGGCAGCGGCTCGGCGGGCAGATGGACGAGGGTGTAGGCGCCCACGAGGTCCGACGAGTTGACGGAGGCCACGCTGTACCAGTTGCCGTCCGCGTCCCGCTGGATCGCGTACCCACGGGCGTCGACGACGACGGCGAGGTGCGGCAGATCAGCGTCCAGGAGATCCTGGCTGGTCCGGTAGACGGCTCCGACCTGTGCTCCCTGGGTCATCGAGATCTCCTGACGTCGAATCGATGGCATCCACCTATCAAAGCGGATACGTCACGATTCGGCCGTAAGGTCGTCGTCGTCCTCTTCGCCGGAAGGAACCTTCCTCATCCACAATCCCGGCCGTAGGCGCCCGGCGCTGTCGCCCACAGCCCGGGGCCGCCACTCAGGTCCTCTCGATCGGCCAGCAGTTGCCCGTGTCGTAGCCACCGTCGGCGTCGGAGACCAGCTTGTGGTTCTTCGCGAAGGCGATGCGACCGCAGATCAGCGGGGCGTCACCGAGCATCACGTAGTCCACGCTGTCCACCGAGCGCACCACCGGCTCGTGGGCGTCGAAGAAGTAGGACCCGGCGTGGGTGGCCTGGGTCCCCATGACCGCGGCCTCCGGGTCGGTACCCGTCTCGTCCGCGCCGTAGAAGTGGACGTGGAAACCGACCTCCTCGTCGGGTACGCCGCCCGCCCACTCGGCCTCGTACTCCACGACGAGCTCGCCGTCCGCCACCGTGGCACTGGTGAGGCACACCCAGCGCTCGTTGGCCAGGATCTCCTCGGAACACTCCTGGGCGGGCGGTAGCTCCGGCTCGGTCTCCGTGGGCTCGGGGGACGCCGACGGCGTCACGTCGCCCGACGGCGTCGGACTGTCCGAGGAGCCGGCATCGTCCGGGCCTGCCGCGGCAAGCTCCTGCCCGGGCCACGGGACCAGCGCCCACGCCCCCACCCCGAGCACGACCGCGAGCGCGGCGCCGACGGCGATCTGCGCGGCGCGCGGGAGGCGCTGCCATGCGGACGGTCCTCCCGGAACCCCCGCCGCGACGGCGGCCGGCTGCTCCCGCGGGTCACCGGCCGGCGGGAGGCCTTCCGCGTGCGAGGCCGCCCCTACCGCGGCGACCGCCACGCCCGTCGTCGTACGGTCCGGCACGGCCGGGGCCGCCGCGCCCGGCGCCAGCGCCAGCCAGGCCGCACCGAGGGCGACCACGTGCTTCGGATTGACGTCCACGGCCACGGGCCGCCCGAGCTCGGCGCCGACGAGCTGGGCGACCAGCGGGATCCGTGAGGACCCGCCGACCAGCAGGACGGCGTCCAGCTCCTCCGGGGCCACTCCCGCCGACGTGAGCGCCCGCCGCAGCGCCGCGACCGTCTCGAGCAGCAGCGGCCGCACCATCGCCTCCAGCTCGGCGCGGGTGAGCCGGACCTCGGTGCTCAGGCCCGGGAGGATGACGGGGATGGTCACGTCGGTGTCCGAGGACAGTGCCTCCTTCGCCGACACGCACTCCTCCCGCAGCCGTGCGACGGCGGCCACCGCCGCCGCGTCCTCGGGATCCAGGTCGTCCAGCGCGCCGCCGGTCGCGCGCCGCACGTGGTCCAGGACCGCGGCGTCGATGTCGATCCCGCCCAGTCGCTCGACGCCCTCCGGACGGCCCAGGATCGTGAATCCTGTCTCGGTACGCCGCAGCACGGCGGCGTCGAACGTCCCGCCGCCCAGGTCGTAGACCCCGACCGTGCCGCCCGGGGCCACCGGCCGGCCGAGGGCGTAGAACGCGGCGGCGGCCTCGGGCTCGGAGACATAGGTGACCGGTTGCTGCATGCCCGCCATGCGCACGGCCTGCTCCAGCAGGTCCAGCTTGTACCGGCCCCAGTTCGCCGGATGACAGATGCAGACGGCCGACGGTTCACCGCCCTCACGCGCCGCGACCTCGTCGATCACGGCGCGCAGCAGCCGGGCGGTGAGCCCTTCGGCCGAGTAGGGCGCCCCGCCGAGCAGCAGGGGCGTGGGGTCTCCGAGACGCCGCTTGAACTCGCGCGCCACGCGTTGCGGCTCGGTCAGCGCTCGCCGGTCGGCGGTCTCGCCCGTGAGGAACGTGTCGTCGTCGCGCAGCAGCACGACCGACGGGATGACCGCGGCGCGGCTGCCGAGCGTGGCGATCTCGGCCCGGCCGTCGCGCACGACGGCGGCGCTGGTGTACGTGGTCCCCAGGTCGATGCCCAGCGCGTAGGTGGTCGATGTGTCCATGGTCCCTATCTCTCTGTGACGCGCCTGCGCGCGGGTTCGGTGCGGGTCGAGGTGGCGGGCTGATCGTGCGGGGCCGCGCCTGGCACGGCGGGGGGCAGACGGGGGAATGCCCCGAAGCCTCCGCCCGCCACGCGTTCTACAGTGATGTCGTGGACGAGAACAGGTCGGTGCACGACGTGCTCCGCGAGGTCACGGGCAGCGGGGAGGACCCGTCTGCCGTCGTCGAGGCGCTGCGGGCCGCCGGCCACGATCTGCCCGGCGACCTCGTCGTGGAGGCCGTGGCCAGCTTCACGGACACCGCACCCGCGGCGGTCGCCGAGCATCTGTCCGCGTTCACGACCGCGTACGGTCCGGAAGGCTTCGTCGACCCGGGCGACCTCGACGCCGCCGAGATGCTTCCGGACGGGCTCGCGCTGCTCGCGTCCGCCCCGGCCGCGAGCCCGGCGCCGGACGGCGAGGCAGGGCCGGTCGAAGCCCTCGCCTTCGGCGCGGGAGCAGGCCCGCGGGACGACGACGCCGTGCTGCCCGACGACGGGCCGGCCGACGACGACGCGGACAGCGCCGGTCCGGCCGATGTCCCGTCCCTTCCCGAGGACCCCGGGGACCCCGAGGACTTCGTCCTGGGCGTCCTCGGCACCGACGCACCCGACGAGACCTTCGACCCGGCGGAGCTCGACGCGCAGGACGGCCCGGACACCGATATCCCGCTCTGAGCCGGGCCCCGGGCCACCACCCCGCGCCCGATCGGTCCGGCGGGCGCGGGTCATGACCTCGGCCCGTTCAGGAGTCCTTCGACGGAACGCACCGCGACCCGCGCCGCCAGGACGAGCTCGCGCCGGCTGAGCGGGTTCTCCGCGCGCCGGGTCCACCGGTCGAGTGCGCCGCGGGCGGCATCGGTGACGTCGGCCGTGGAGGCGTCCGCGGGCAGGTCGAGCCGGCGGTGCGCGGTCTCGCCGTCGCCGCCGACCAGCCGCTCCAGGTCGGTCAGCGCCTCGTGCGGGCCGGTGACCCAGCCCGCGCGCAGCGCCGACAGGACCCGCAGCTCGGCGAACGCGTGCGCGGACGCCACGGCCTGCTCGAGGACGGTCGCCACCCGGTCGCTCCCGGGCACCGGCTCGGCGGCGACCAGTGCGTCGAGGGCGAGCAGCGCCGAGCGTGCCTTCAGGACGTCGCGACGGCCGACGAACAGCGAGTCCAGCACGGCGCGCAGCTCCCCCACACCGCTGCGCGCCATCAGCTCGCGCGCCAGCTCGGTGGCGGTCGTGACGGTCTTCTGGCGCAGCAGCACCGTCGCCAGGCGCAGGCCGAACAGCCCGAACCGCTCCAGCAGGCCGGTGCGCTCGAGATCGGTCAGGCCCAGTCCGGGCTGCCGCGCGACGAACCGGTCGGCGGACAGCAGCAGGTCGTCGGCGTCGGCCGCAGGGAGCGCCGCGACCAGGCGGAGCCGGGCCACCTCGTCCTCCGTGAGCGTCGCGGCGGTCTCGGCGAGCAGGCCCGCCACCGGGACGACGGTCTGCACCATCCGGCGCACGGTGTCGTCGCGACGCAGGCGCCCGGCGATCCGGCGCGCCGACGCGAGCGCGTCGAGGCGGCCGACGCCGATCTCGTCGGCCCGCGACAGGACGCCGATCGCGTTGACCGGGTTCGGGCGGGACACCTCGGTGTCGTGGAACGCGTCGAGGAACGCCACGTCCTGGGGATGCAGGTGGCGCATCAGGTAGACGACGGCGTCGGCGGGGGTCTCGTCGTCGGCCAGGAGGTCCCAGGTGCGCTCCGTCGACGACGGGTCGAGCGAGCCGATCCCCGGCGTGTCCACCAGCGTCCACGTGCGCAGCGCCTGCGAGGGCCAGGTGACCTCCAGCCGCTCGACGTCGCCGGTGGCCAGGCCGCCCAGGTCGACCTCCAGCGCACCCTCGTCGCGGTGGAAGGTGAGGTCGGCGCGACTGCCGTCGCGCAGCCCGGCGGTGACGCCGTAGGTGTGCCCGTCCTGGTACCAGGTGACGATCCGCGTGCACTCGCCCGTGTCGGTGGGCGCGAGACGCTCCCCGACCAGCGCGTTGAGCAGCGTCGACTTGCCGGCCTTGACCCGGCCGGCGACGGCGACGCGCAGCGGCTCGTCCAGGCGGCCGCGCAGGGCCTCCAGCCGCGCCGCGTGCTCGGTGCCCGCGTACGCCTCGCGCGCGAGGTCGACGGCGGCGCGCGTGCGGTCCAGCAGGGTCGGTCCCGGTACGGGGATCATGCCGTCACCGCCTCGGCACGACGGCGCAGCTCGGCGAGGCGGCCCAGCTCGGCCGCGATGTCCTTGCGCCGCCGGGCACGATCCTTCTCGTCGCGGCGCGCGGCCTCGGTGGCCACCCGCAGCGAGTCGGTGGTGGACCGCTGGATCTCGTCGGCCCGGGCGGCGTAGTGGTCGCGCAGCTGCCGCTGCACCCGCCGCATCGTGTCGCGCGAGTCCTTGCCGACCCGGAACGCGGCCTCGTCGCAGTACCGGCGCACGGCGTTACGGGCCTGGCCGCGGCGGTTCTCCAGCTGCCGCTTCTTCTCCTGGCGCAGGCTGCCCAGGCCCATCGCGAGGCCGATGCCGACGGCCACCGGCCCCAGGGACAGCCCGATCAGGCCGCCCAGTGCCGTGAACATCAGGACGCCCAGGTAGGAGCCCTTCAGCGCGGTGAGAGCCTGCTTGCGCACGCTCATCCGGGCGAGGTCGAGACGCTGTCGCACGTCCAGCCGGGCGAGGAGTTGCTCCGGCGTGCGCACCGCCAGGTCCGAGAGCACCGGCTCGGCGGCCTCGCTGAAGTGGGTCCACACCTGCTCGCTCAGCTCCTCGGCGCGTGTCCGCAGGAGGGTGTAGCTGGCCACCATCTCCTGCGCGACGGCGGCCTCCAGCCATGCCTTGAGCTGCGGCCACGCGTCGGCGGGGTCGGCGCGCTCGATCCAGTCGTCGGCGGCGTCGATCAGCCGCCGGACGCGGGCGCGCAGGTCGTGGTCGACGTCGGCGGTGAGGTCGGTGACCCCGTCGGAGAGGGTCTGGTTCCACCGGGCCGCCGATCCGCGCAGCTCGGCGGCCCGGGCCTGCGCGCGCTCCAGATCAGCCATGACCTCGCGTGCCCGGTCCGGGTCCGCCAGGACGGCGTCCTCCGCCTCGAACTGGGTGGCGATCTGGTCGGCGACCTGGGCCGCCTCGGTGGCCGCCGACGCCGCGACCTTCCGCGCGGCGCCGTCGGTCACCCGGCCGGACACGAACCGCACCACGTCGCCGAACCCGGACTCGGCGTTCAGTTCCTTGTCCTTGGCACGGACCGCGCGGGACCGCAGCACCGAGGAGACCGGCATCACCGGGACGCCGGGTGCCGTGTCGTCGAGGTGGCCCCGGTCGAGGTCGGCGATGGTGCGCCACGCGGGGTAGAGGTCGGTCTTGGTCAGCACGCAGACCAGCTCCGGGCCGCTGTCGCGCACTTTGCGCACGAACTCGGCCTCGACGGCGGTCAGTTCCTGGGAGGCGTCGGTGACGAAGAGGACGGCGTCGGCCATGGTCACCGCCGCGAGGCTGGCCGCGGCGTGCGCGGACTCCAGCCCGCCCACGCCGGGGGTGTCCACCAGCACGAGGCCGCCGCGCAGCAGGGTCCGCGGCAGTCGCACGACGACGCCGGACGGGCGCACGGGGCCGGTGTCCACCGGGCCCGGCGGGTGCGGCCAGGCCGCCGGGGCCGACGGATCGGACGGCTCGGGCTGCTCCATGATCACGCGCGCGGCGGCCTCCAGGTCGACGGGCTCGCGCCGGGGCGGGTCGCCGGCCCACAGGACCTCGGCCGACCGGGTCTCGCCGTGCTCGACGTAGGTGGGAAGGGCCGTGGCGACGTCGTCGTCGACCGGGCAGACCTCGGCACCGATCAGCGCATTCACCAGAGAGCTCTTGCCCTGCTTGAAGTCGCCGACCACCACCACGTGCACGCGCGGGTCGTCCAGCGTCGCCAGCGCGGTGTCCAGGCGCGCGGCGAGGTCCTCGCGGCCGTAGGCCCGGCAGGCCTCCAGGCCGAGGTTCACGACCGCCCTGGCGCGGTCGACCGCGGGCGCCCCCGAGGCGGCGGGCGATCCGGTGCCGCCGGTGCCGCCGGTGCCGCCGGTGCCGCCGGTGCCGCCGGTGCCGCCGGTGCCGCCGGTGCCGCCGGTGCCGCCGGTGCCGCCGGTGCCGCCGGTGCCGCCGGTGGATGGTGCACCGACAGGAGGCGTGCCGTCCACGACGGGTGCCTCGGTGCGAGTCATGATCCCTCCTCAGAAGCGTCTGGCCCGGCCGGCGCTCGGCGCCCGGCGGATGGTACCGCGCGGTGCCGGCGGACCGTGGCTGACGCCCGGTCCGCCGGCACCGCGGAAGTGCTCGTCGGACGGTCCTTCACCCGGCGATCTCGATCTCGCTGTCGTCGATGTCGGTCCGGATCTCGGTGTTCTCGATGGCCGTGTCGACGTCCGCGCGGATGTCGGTGTCGATCTCGGTGGTCTCGATGTCGGTGTCGATCTCGGTGGTCTCGATCTCGGTGGTCGTGGTGTTGGCCTCGACCTGCGTGATCTCGGTGGTCGTGTTCGCCTCGACCTGCGTGACGTCGGTGTCGGTGAAGCTGCCGGTGGCGTCGCCGCCGGTGGAGAACGCCCCGCCGTCGGACACCTCCACGTCCTGCGCGCCGGAGACATCGCCCTCGCCGAAGCCGAGCGCACCCGACTCCACGTCGGTGTCGTCGCCGGACTGGATCCCGGTGAACGACCCCGTGTTCTGGGTGGCGCTGCCCTCCTCGACCTGCGCGAGCGCGGCGTCGTCACCGGTGTTGACCTGGCCGTCGACGTCCTCGACGACGGTGTTGTCCTCACCGACGACGTTCTCCTCGCCCACGACGTTCTCGTCGCCGGTGACGTTCTCGTCCCCGACGAGGTTCTCCTCGCCGGAGACGACCGTGTTGTCGTCACCGACGGCGCTGCCGTCCCCGGAGACCGCGACGGCCTCCTCGCCGACGGCGTTGCCCTCGCCGGAGACCGCGGTGCTGTCCTCGCCGAGGGCGTTGCCGTCCCCGGACGCGACGAGGTTGTCCTCGCCGACGACGTTCTCGTCACCGGAGGTGAGGGTGTTGTCCTCACCGACGGCGTTTCCGTCGCCCGAGGTGACGGTGTTGTCCTCGCCAAGCACGTTGTCGTCGCCCGAAACCGCCGTCGCGTCGCCGTCGGTGGCCGCGGCGGATCCCTCGCCGAAGGCGTTCGCCGTCTCCTCGCGGGACGACAGGTCCAGTCCGAGGAAGCCGTCCACGTCGCCGTCGACGTCCACCTCGACATTCCGCGACTCGTCGGTGAACGAGCGGTCGATGATGGTGGTGACGGACTCGTCGCCCTCGTAGACGGTATGGGTCACGTAGCTGACGTGCTGCGTGACCTGTTCCAGGGTCGCACCCTGGGACTGCGCCGCACCCGTGCCCGTGCTCGCACCCGCACCCGGGACCGCGCCGGAGCCGGCACCCCCACCGCCCGGCCCGCCGAAGCCGGGGCCGTCGAACCGCCCGCCGCCCTCGCCACCACCGTCGAAACCCTCCTCGCCGCGACCGAAGCCGCCCGTGCTGCCGGCGCCGAAGCCCGACTCCCCGTCGGAGGCGCTGGACACGGCGTCGCCCCCGTCGCCGACGTTCGCCGTGAACGACTCGAAGCCCTCCTGGCTCACGCCGTCCACGCCGGCCTCTCGTGCGGCCTCGAACACGTCGGCCTCCGACAGGTCGGCCTCGGTGATCCCGCGGGCCGCGAGCGTCCCGGCGGGCTCCTGCGCGAACTGCAGAGCGTTCTCACGGTCACCGCGGATCCACTCGATGAGCTCCCGAAGCATCTCCTGAACGTCCATCCGTCTGCCCTCCATGTCGCGTCGTGGCCGGTGGTCCCGGCCTCCGCGACAAGCCTCGGCCCGAGGCGGGCATCGCCGAATCGGGGACTTCCCTCGCGTACCCCAGGGGTCATGGGGGGATCGTCCCGGGCTGCGCGTCCCCGAGGTCCTCGCGCAGCGCGGCGAGGAACTCCGCGCGGGTCGAGACGCCGAGCCGGGTGCGCATCCGAGCCACGTGGTGCTCCACCGTCTTGGGCGACACGAAAAGCTGGGCACCGATCTCCCGGTGCGTGCGCCCCGCCAGCACCAGCCGCCCCACCTCGATCTCCCGCTCGGACAGGACCGAGCGGGCGTCGCTCGGCCCCGAGCCCTGCCGGAACTCCCTCGCCCGCTCCAGGAGGCGGCGTGCCAGGGCGGAGTCGGGCGTCCGCACCCCCGCCTGGCCGGCGAGACGGGATGCCTCCCACGGCAGCCCGGCCGCCTGGAGGGCGTCGGCCGCCGAGACCACATCGTCGCCGTCGACCCGGCCGGCCAGCGCGTCGGCCCAGCACCGGGCGGCGGCGGCCTGAGCGGCCAGCCGGGCCGGAGGGCGTGTCGGGGCGTGTGCGGCCGGGATGCCGCCCGGAGCGTCGCGCAGCTCGGCCAGTTCGGCCAGCTCGACCGCCGCCGCTTCGGCCGAGGCGACGTCGTCGCCGACCACCGCCACATGCAGGTCGGTCCATGCCAGCAGCGCGGTCCACGTCGCCGAGCCGAGGACGACGGCGTACTCCCGGAGGGTGGCGCGGACGCCGTCGGCCCGCTCGGCACTGCCGGCCCGCGCGGCGGCGACCACCAGTTCCTCCACGCACTCGGCGTGCAGCAGGTCGACGGCCTCCCGCGCGAGCAGGTGCTCGGCGTCGGACCATGCGGCGCGAGCGGCGGCCACGTCCCCCGACCGGCGTGCCAGGCCGGCCCGCAGGCACACCGACAGGAGCACGTCGCGGCCGTCGTTCGCGGTGTCCCCCGGCAGCCCGCCGGGGGCCGACGTCGCCCGAGCCTCCGGGTACCGGCCACCCCGCAGGGCGACCCAGCCCGCGAGCAGACGGTGCCGCCGCGCGTGGCCCGGCCCGCCCGAGCCCGCCGACAGCGCGTCGTCGAGCAGGCGGCGGCCCGTCGCCAGGTCGCCCACGGCGGACGCGACCAGCGCGCCGATCGCGTGGGGCGTGTCCGGCAGGGGCGGCTCGGCCGACGAGCGGTCGAGCTCCTCGGCGGCCTCGATCAAGAGCGGCAGGGCGCGAGCGGGCTCGGCCAGGAGCCCGCCGGCCTCCGCCATGCGCAGGGCGAGCCGTTCAAGGTGCGGATTGCCCGCCAACGGCCCGTGGAGCCCCTCTCCCGGGAGCGCGGGTGCGGCCTCGTCCGCCTGCCCGGCGTCCGGGCCGGCCGCGGCCACCGTCCCCGTCGCCGCGAGCAGGGGCACCGCCAGGAGGCGGCCGGTCGCGCCGGCGCCCTCGAGTTCCCGCGCCGCGCGGGCCGTGCGGCCGGACCGGGCGAGGGCGACGGCGTCGTGCAGCACGGTCCGGTCCCGAACCGCGGCCACACCGGACAGCGCACGGTCCAGGTCCTGCCGCTCGCTCGGGGTCAGGTCCGCCGCGACGGCGCGCGCCACGGCAGGAACGAGCCGCTCGCCGCCCGGGGCGAGCAGTCCCGACTCCCGCAGGGCGCGCAGCTCGGCCGCCATGGCACCGGGCGCCAGACCGACCGCCTCGGCGAGCCCGGCGTGCGGGAACGGTCCCAGGTCGTGTGTCACGGCGAGCACACGCGCGACGGCCACGGTCCCCGGCTGCCGTGCGAGGACCCGCTGCACGCGGCCGCGGAGGGCGGCGGGTACCGGGCCGTCACCGTCCGCCAGCGCGACCACCAGTGCGGGGAGGCCGCAGGTGTCCGCCACGAGCGCGGCGGCATCCGCGGCGCCGGGGCGTGCACCCGTGCGCTCTGCCACGAGCCGTGCCACGTCGTCGGGCCGGAGCGGGTCGCACTGCACGACGCCGTCGCGCGCCGCCAGACCGTCGAGCTCGGCCAGCGCGGGGTCGGTGATCCCGGGCCGGCGTGACAGGGCCACCGGGGTGCCCGCACGCGCGGCGGCCGTGAGCCGACGCAGGAGATCGGGCGGGTAGTGGTGGGCGTCGTCGACGAGCACCGGTCCGGTTTCCGAGCCGGTGCGGGCGAGCAGCTCGGCGAGCGTGTCCGCGTCTGGGACGGCGTGCCGCGCACTGCCCGCCGATCGTGTGACGGCATGCAGGTGATGGGTCCGTCCGGACCCGTCGACGCCGATGACCACCACCACGGGGACAAGTGTCGCGGTCGGTGGGGGCCGAGTCCATGGCCTGGGGGAACAGAATGCGGGCGCTCGGCGGCTCACCCGCCCCGGGCGCGCGTCAGTCGGCGCTGACGAGGCCCGCACGGAACGCGGTGATCACCGCATGGACGCGGTCGCGGGCGCCGATCTTGGTGAAGATCCGCCCGACGTAGTTCTTCACGGTGGACTCGGCCAGGAGGAGTTCGCGGCCGATCTCGGTGTTCGTCATCCCCGACCCGATGGCGAGCAGGATCTCCCGTTCACGCTCGGTGAGCCGGCGGACCACGGCCTCGGCGCGCATCCGTTCGTCGGTGGCCGTCGCCGGTGTGTCCGCCGTGCGCGCGGCGAGCCGGCCGAGCAGCCGCCGGGTGGCACTCGGTGCGATGACGGCATCGCCCGCCGCGACCGCGCGGATCGCGGAGAGCAGGTCGGCGGGCTCGGCGTCCTTGGTGAGGAATCCGCTGGCGCCGGCCTCCAGGCCGGCCAGGACGTACTCGTCGATGTCGAAGGTCGTCAGGAGCAGGACCCAGGGACCGCTGCCGGGATCGCGTTTGGGCTCGATGATGCGACGGGTGGCGGCGATGCCGTCCATGCGGGGCATGCGGATGTCCATGAGCACGACGTCGGGCCGAAGCTGCTCGGTCTGCCGGACGGCCTCGTGTCCGTCGACCGCCTCGCCCACGACGTCGATGCCGTCCTGTCCGCCCAGGAACATCGCTGTGCCCAGGCGCTGCAGCGCCTGGTCGTCGGCGATCAGGACTCTCGTCGTCGTGGCGTCACCTGTCATGGCGCCCCTGTGTGTCATGTTCCCGCCCGTCGTCGCCCGGTCCTCGTTCCTCGTTCCCGTCCGCGCCGATGCGCGCCAGGACGCTCCAGCCGTCTCGCGTGGGCCCGGCCTGCAGCGTGCCGCCGTACGCCTCGGCCCGTTCCCTCATCCCGAGGATGCCGTGCCCGGGGCGGGTCGCCGGGTGGGAACCGGCCGGTGTCCGGCTGCCGGTGCCCACACCCGCCGGGCCGTCGTCGTCCACCTTGACCAGCACGTCCGGGCCGTCGCGGAGGATGGCGACGCCGGCCCTGCTGCTCCCGGCGGCATGGCGCAGGATGTTCGTGAGGGATTCCTGGACGATCCGGTACACGGCGAGCTGTCGCCCTGCCGAGAGGCCTCGGAGGGAGCCCTCACGTCTCAGGCTGACGGGCAGTCCGGTGGCGCGCACTGCCTCGACCAGCTCGGCGACGTCGTCCAGCCCGGGCTGCGGGCGGAGCGATGCTCCGTCAGCGCTCCGGTCGTGCCGCAGCACTGTCAGCACTCGCCGCACGTCGCGCACCGACGACCTGCTCACCGCGCCGATGGCGTCGAACGCCGCCGCGGCGTCGTCGGGGGCGTTCCTGACGGCCACCGCTCCCCCGGTCGCCAGCGAGGTGATCACCGAGAGGTTGTGCCCGATGATGTCGTGCATCTCCTGAGCGATCCTGGAACGCTCGGCGACGACGGCGCTGCGCGCCGCTTCCGCACGCTGCGCGGCCAGGTGTTCCCGCCGGCTGCGGATCTGCATCCCCAGGAGGAACGAGGCCGCGCACATCGCCAGGACGGCGGCCGACGCGCGGATCCGCTCCTCGATGTCGATCACTCCGACGGCGCCGGCACCGGCCGCGCCCGCCAGCGTGACCATGCCGGCGATCACGGCGACGACGGCGAGCCGCCCGCGCTCACGCGGATCCGCCTCCCGTGGACCGGTCTCGCGCAGGCCGACGTCGAACAGCAGCACCCAGACGGCGAGGTAGGCCCACGGCGCCGGCGTCGCGGTGAGCACCGCGACGCCGGCGGCGACCACGACGGCGGCCGATGCGACGACCAGTGCGGGCAGCGGGCTGCGTCGCCGGAAGACGAGGGCGCCGTGAACGACGAGCAGCAGCGCGATCCCGGACGGTGTCAGCTCGCCGGTGGCGTTGGCGGAGACCGCGCCGACCCCGGCCGCCAGGAGGACGTCCCACCACAGCGGGTGGCGCCGGTCGAAGGCACGCACCCGCCGCGGCGGTCCGGTCATGTCCACGGGCTTCATCGTCACACGACGTCTCAGACGTCGCGGGTCCTCAGCAGCCACAGGGCGGCGCCGCCCAGCACGCCGATCCATGCCAGGCAGACGAACGCTGCCGTGCCCGCGCCGTACGGCTCGGACGCGAGGCCACCGGCGCGCAGGACGTCGAGGGCGGCCAAGGGCATGTAGTCCACCACTCCGGCGAGCGGCTCCGGGAGGAAGGCCGGGAGCAGCTGCGGACCCATCTGGAACACACCGAAGTAGAGACAGATGGCGGCCGCCGCGTTGCGGACCAGGCTGCCGAGCATGATCCCGAGGAGAGCACCGTACGGAAGCACGAGCGTTCCGCCCAGAGCGCCCCAGAACATGTCCGGGTCGAACAGGGAGATCCCCCGGGCCGCGGGCACGGTGCCGGCGATCTGCAGCAGGCCGTAGAGCAGCACCGAGGTGATCACGCCGAGGACCGCGGCCACGCCCGTCACGACGGCGGCCTTGGCCAGCAGCACCCCGGTGCGGCGGGGCACGGACACCATGCTGGTGCGGATGGAGCCGCTGCTGTACTCACCGGTGATGCTGAGCACTCCGAGCACCACGAGGACGAGCATGCCCACGGGGTAGATGGCCGTCCATCCGAAGGGGATGTGCTGGGCCTCCTCGCTGCCGAGCATCTCGCCGTCGACGATCATGTAGGCGCACAGCCCGATGGTGAGCGCGAAGGCCGCGGCGAGCGTGATCCACAGGGATCGCACGGACCACAGCTTGGTCCACTCCGACCTGAGCAGGCCGAGGGCGCTGATGCGCGCACCGTCGAGGTCCGCCGGCCCGGTGCTCCGGGCGGCGTGCGCTGCGCGGGTCGTCGCGACGTCGCTCATCGTGGGGCCTCCTGCTGCGTGCGGTACTCGACGGCGTCACGGGTGATCTGCATGAACGCCTCCTCCAGCGTGAGCCTGTGGGTGCGCAGTTCGAAGAGGGTGACGCCGTGACCGGCGGCAATGGTGCCGACGTCGCGGGCGTCGAGCCCGTGGATCTCGAGGTTCTCGTCGCCGGTCGAGGCCACGGTGATGCCGGGTCCTTGCAGCGCTGCGGCGAGGGCCGCACTCTGCGGGGACGCCACGCGGACGGTTCCGGCGCCGGCACTCGCGACGAAGTCCTGTGCCGTGCTCGCGGCCAGCAGTCGGCCCTGGCCGATCACCACGAGATCGTCGGCGATCAGGGAGAGCTCGCTCATCAGGTGCGAGGAGAGCAACACGGTCCGCCCCTCGCGGGCCAGCCCCGCGAGCAGCCGGCGGATCCAGAGGACGCCGTCGGGGTCGAGCCCGTTGACCGGCTCGTCGAGCACCAGGACCTGAGGATCGCCGAGCAGGGCGGTCGCCACACCGAGACGCTGGCTCATGCCGAGCGAGAATCCCCCGGCGCGCCGGTGGGCGACCGCGCTCAGGCCCACCAGGTCGAGCACCTCCGCCACCCGCGCACCGGGGATGTCATGGGTGCGGGCGACGGCCAGCAGGTGGTGATACGCGCTGCGTCCCAGGTGGACGGCCCGGGCGTCCAGCATGACGCCGACATGGCGCAGCGGGTCGGGCAGTTCGCGGTAGAGCCTGCCGTCGATCGTGATCCGGCCACTGGTCGGGCTGTCGAGGCCGACCAGCATCCGCATGGTGGTGGACTTCCCCGCCCCGTTGGGCCCCAGGAAGCCGGTGACCACTCCCGGGCGGGCCGTGAAGGACAGATCCTCCACGGCCCGCTTCTCGCCGTATCTCTTGGTCAGGTGTTCTGCCGTGATCATGCCCACCACGCTAGGAACGCACCGGCCCGCGCGCGTCTGCCCGGGGTATCCGATACGGCCGTGAGGCAGGTACCGGGGTCGCAGTACCGCGGTACCGGTCGGTCACGATCGACAAGGCCGGGTCGGACGGGTCGGAGCGGTCAGCGCCGGGCCCGGAAAGCCAGGCCGGCCGCCACCGTGAAAACCACGCCGAGCCCCAGGCACCAGACGACGGCGAGCACGGCGGCGCCGGCCGGATCGGTGGTCGTGGCGACGTCGCCGGCGACGAGCCCGCGCACCGTCTCGATCACGGGCGTGACCGGCTGGTGCTCGGCGAACCCGCGCAGCCAGCTCGGCAGGGTGTCGACGGGCACGAACGCGCTCGACACGTACGGCAGGAACATGACGAAGAAGGAGAAGCCTCCGGCGGCGTCGGGCGACCGGACCAGCACCCCCACGAAGGCGGCGAGCCAGGTGATCCAGCCGACGAAGAGCAGGATCATGCCCACCGCGGCGAGCCACTCCAGGGGCGACGCCTCGGGCCGGAAGCCCATCAGGATCGACACCCCGAACACGATGGCGGTCGTGACCAGGTTCTTCACCAGGCTCGCCGCGACGTGCCCGGACAGCACGGTCCAGGCGGTGACGGGCATCGACCGGAGCCGTTCGACCATGCCGCTCGACATGTCGCGCTCGACGGCCATGGCGGTGTTCGCCGCGCCGAACCCGGCCGCCAGCAGGATCACGCCCGGCGTGACGTAGTTGATGTAGCCGGTCCCGAGGTCGATGGCGCCGCCGAACACGAGCACGAACATGAGCAGGATGATCACGGGCAGCAGCACGGCGGTGATCATGGCGTCGACGTCGCGGGAGACGAGGCGCAGGCCGCGCACCGTCATGGTCGAGACGTCTCTGAGCAGGTAGGTCATGCGGCCACCTCCGCCGGTCGTGCCGGGCGGTCCTGGCGGACCTGCCCGGTCAGGGTCAGGAAGACGTCGTCGAGGGTGGGCGCGCGCACCTCCCAGTGCTCGGGGACCGCGCCCGCCGCCTCGACCGCGGAGAGCACGGCCCGGACGTGCGCCACCGAGCCGTCGGTGGCTACGCGCACCCGCACGCCGTCCACCGAACCGGTGAGCGTCGGGGCGACCCGCGCCGCGGCAGCCGGGTCCGCGAAGGTGAACTCGACGCCCGCCTCGCCCACCTGGCGCTTGAGCTGCGCGGGCGTGCCCTCGGCGGCCACGCGGCCGCCGTCGACGAGCGCGACGCGCTGGGCCAGCCGGTCGGCCTCCTCCAGGTACTGGGTGGTGAGGAAGACGCTGGTGCCCTCCTCGACGACGCCGCGGACGACGTCCCACAGGGCCTGTCGCGATCGCGGGTCGAGGCCGGTGGTGGGCTCGTCGAGGAACATGACCCGCGGCCGGGTCAGGAGGCCCGCCGCCAGGTCGAGGCGACGGCGCATGCCGCCCGAGTACGTGTCGACGCGCCGGCCCGCGGCGTCGGCCAGGTCGAACGCCGCGAGCAGCTCCGCCACGCGGCCCCGCACCACCTGGCGCGAGAGGTGCGCGAGGTGGCCCATCATCGTGAGGTTCTCGGCGCCCGTCTGCCTGGCGTCGACGGCGACCTGCTGCCCCGTGAGGCTGATGATCTCGCGGACGCGGTGCGCGTCCCGCACCACGTCGAACCCGGCCACCGTCGCGCGTCCGGCGTCGGGCCGCAGCAGCGTGGACAGGATGCGGACGGTGGTGGTCTTGCCGGCGCCGTTGGGGCCGAGCAGCGCCAGGACCGCTCCCTCCTCGAGCTCCAGGTCGAGTCCGTCCAGCACGGGCGGGCTCGTCGAGCCGCGCCGGGCGAAGGACTTGCACAGGCCCTCGGCCGTGACGATCGCAGCCATGGTCTCCCTCTCTGATCGCTTATTGTTTATGTCCTACGCATTTTAGTGTGGAGCATACACAGTAACGAGGTCAAGCGAGTTCCGGATCGGCTCGTGCCGGAGACCAGGGCAGGATGGGAACCGATGAGCACAGACACCACGCCCGGACCGGGCGAGCGGCCGCAGGCTCCGGCCGGCCCGCCGCAGGACGAGGAGGCGGAGCGCGATCTGCCGGCCGCCGTACAGCGCTTGTGGGGTGCCTCCGCCCCGCGCCGGCGCGGGCCCAGACCGGCCCTGACCGTCGCCCGGATCGTGCAGGCCGCGCTGGAGCTGGCGGACGCCGAAGGCCTCGCGGCCGTCTCGATGGCGCGGATCGCGGAGGCCGTCGGGTACACGCCGATGGCGCTGTACCGGTACGTGTCGGGCAAGGAGGAGCTGCTGATCCTGATGTCGGACGCCGTCGCGGCCGACCTGCCGGAGCTCCCCGCCGAGGGCGGCTGGCGAGCCGGGCTCAAGGCGTGGACCTGGGCCCAGGTCGAGCTGGGGATCTCCCGTCCGTGGATGCTGGAGCTGCCGCTGCCCGCCGCGCCGCCCGGGCCCAACCGGGTGCGCTGGATCGACCAGGCGTTCGGGATCCTGCGCCCGGTCGACCTCCCGCCCGACGAGAAGCTCGCCGTGATCGGTCTGCTCGCCCAGCACGTCCTGGGCGAGGCGCGCGTGCACGTCGAGTCCCGGCGCGCGGCCGTCCAGCAGGTACGCCGCGAGGCCGGGCTGCCGGACGGAACCCCTGAGTCGGAGCTCGACCCCGCCGCGATCGAAGCGGCCAACCCCTACGCCGACTTCGAGGCCGTCCTGACCCGGTACGCCGACCCCACGGCCTACCCCCACCTGTTCGAGTCCTTCGCCGGGTGGTCCCAGAACTCCACGACCGCACCGCCCGACGACGACATCGCCTTCGGGATCACCGTCGTCCTGGACGGGATCGAGGCCTACCTGCGGCGCCGCGGCGCCCTTCCCGCCGACGACTCCTGAGCCCCTCGGCACGGCGGCCCGAGCTCGACCTCTCCGGCCGAGGACGAGCTCGACCCTCTGACCACGGGAAGAGGCGGCACCGCGTCGCGGTGCCGCCTCCCCGCCGAGGCTGCCGTGACCAGCGCCTCCGCGGTCGGTCTACCGGAGGGTCCAGCGCTGGTTGACGCCACCGTGGCAGGTCCAGAGGATGATCTGGGTGCCGTTGGCGGTACCGGCGCCGTTGGCGTCCAGGCAGAGTCCGTTGTGGACGTTGGTGATGGTGCCGCTGGAGTTCACGTCCCAGCGCTGGTTGTCGCCGCCCGAGCAGTCCCAGATCACGACCCGGGTGCCGGCGGCCGAACCCCAGCCCTCCGCGTCGAGGCACTTGCCGTTGACCCGCAGCTCCCCCGCGGAGGTGTGGGCGAACAGCTGGCCGGAGCTCTGCGAGCAGTCCCACAGCCGCGCCTGCGTCCCGTTCGCCGTCGACGAGTTCGGGATGTCCAGGCAGCGGTTCGACGCCGCGCCCACGATCTCGCCGGAACCGGACGGCTGGCCCGGGTCGTCATCCCCGAGGGCGCTCATGATGGCGTCGACGATGCCCGGCTTGGTCACCTCGTACGAGGTCCGGTCGAACAGCCCGAACCCGTACTGCCCGTTGACGCCGTTGTCCCAGTAGATGGTGGCGGCTCCGTACTCCTTGGCGGTGGCCACCAGGGTGTGCGCGAGGTCCTCGCGGTACCGGCCGTTCGCCGGGTCGTGCGACGACTTGTCGATCGAACCGTACTCGCCGACGACGACCGGGTACCCGCGCGTGACGAATGCGTCGTAGGTCTTCCGCAGCTGCTCGTCGAGGTAGTCCTCCTGCCCCCAGGTGGACGTTCTTGCCGGATCGGTGGCGCCGGGCCCCCACTGAGTGATGTTCCCGTTCTCCTCCCCCGCGAAGTCCCACGGGGAGTAGTAGTGCACGGAGATCATGATCCGCTGCTCGTCGCCGGGAACGGAGGGCGACCGGTGGCTGTCCGTGGGGATCTCGAAGCCGTAGTCCCCCGTGGTGTAGTCGATGTTCGTGTTCCAGCCGGGGACGAGCAGCCACCTCGAGTCGTTGTTCCCGCCGGTCTGCCGCACGGTGTCGACGAAGATCTGGTTGTAGCTGTTGATGTTCGCGTAGCACGGCTGAGTGGGTTCGCCGTACTGCCCGTCGAACTCCTCGTTCATGGACTCGAGGATCAGGCGCTCGTCGTAGTCCCGGAACGTGGTGGCGATCTGCTGCCACGCCTTCTGATACTTGGCCTTGATGGCCGTCTGATCGGGCGCGTCACAGATCAGCCAGGAACCGTCGACGGTCTTGTAGCCGTCGCCGTGCATGTTGATCACCACGTACATGCCCCGGCTGTGGGCGTAGTCCACGACCTCCTGGACCCTGTTCAGCCAGGCGGAGTCGATCGTGTGGTCCGGGCCGGGCCCGATGTGGTTCAGGTACGACACCGGGATCCGGATCGTCCGGAACCCCGCCGCCCGCACGCTGTCGATCAGCGCCTGGGTCACGGTCGGGTTGTTCCATGCGGTCTCACTGGGGTATCCGCCCACGGTGGCCTCGAGGCTGTTCCCCAGGTTCCAGCCCGCGCCCATGTCGGCGACGACCTGCGATGCGTCCAGCTGGTTCACGGTGTCGGCCGCCGCCCGGGGCGTCCCGCCGGTCAGGGCCGCCGTGCGGGACGGACTGCGCTCGGGTGTCGTCTGCGCACCGGCGGGGGCGGCGAGGCTCACCGACAGGGCCAGCCCGGCCGCCACGGCGGCGAGCTTCTTCCAAGGGGGTCTCTTCACGGTCATCATGCCCTTCGTCGCGCATGGTGGCGCCGATGGGGCGGTTGACTCCCCGTCGAACGCGCTGTGAGTGATCAGCGGCGATCGCTCGCCGCGTCGTGCTCGGCCTGGCATCCGCTTCGACGAGGCTTCCCCTCGAAGCGCTTCAACAAAGTAGGGCTTTTACCTGAAGGTCCGCAACCCCTGGCCAGGCTAAGTGAAACCATTTGGCTGACCTGGAAGTGGCCCAGCCCTGAGAATTCATCGTCGAAGCGCTTCTCGTGCCACGACCAGCCCGCCGACGACGCCGAGCGCGACGCCCTTGGCCGCGTAGCCCACCTGCCCGAGCCGCACCGGCGCGGGCTACATGGTGCCATTCACGTCGTCGTCGGCCCGTCACGCAGGAGGCCTCCCCCGCGAGGGGGGAGGCCTCCGAGCGTCGTGCGGACCGGGTTCCGTACGGGCCGCCGCCCTACTCGGCGCCGACCGTCAACGACTCGAACGGCACCTCCACCACCGAGTCCTGGAGGTCGAGGAGCGTGCTCGCGTTCCCGATCACGTTCCAGACCTCCACCTTGATCGTGCCGTCGGCGAGGTCGCCGAGAGCCCCTTCGGAGCTCTGCATCGTGGTGTTCGCGGAGGTGTAGCGCTCGAAGCCGGGAACAGGGTCCGTGGCGAAGTACGCGTAGGACTCCACCCGGTCGAAGGAGCCGTCTCCCTCCAGGTCGTAGGAGACGCGCAGTCGCGTGCCGTTGCCGACGTCCTGTCCTGCGTCCAGGCCGATGTCGAACGCCGTGGCGTCGCCGCCGAACTCGCCCGTGACGTGATCCAGCGTGGCGGTGAGGCCGGTGCTCGGGTCACCGACCGCATCGGGTCCGGAACGCGCGCCCAGGACTGCCGTGTCGTCGGAGCCGGGCTCCGCCGCCAGGTCGCCGTCCGCGGTCAGGTAGAACGTCGGCGACGCCGGCTCGGGCGGGTCGGTCGGCTCCGGCGGGTCGGTCGGCTCCGGCGGGTCCGTCGGCTCGGGCGGATCAGTGGGCTCCGGCGGGTCGGTGGGCTCGGTGCCGCCCGCGCCGCCCCCGCTCCAGTCGTGGGCACCCGAGGTGACGGTCCGGCCGGCCGGCACCGCGAGCGAGGTCCCGTCCGAGAACTGGACCGTGACGGGCGACTGCGTGATGTTCGAGGCCACGTAGGTGCGCGCCCCGTCCTTGGTGAACACGGCGGCCACGGGAGAGTCTGCGGTCACCGTCGGGTCGACGGTCCCGAGGTCGGCGAGGTTGGCGATCCAGTGGTACGTGTGTGCGCGGCTCTCGCCTTCCTCGACCGGGTACCCGGGGTCGCCGTCGAGTCCCGCGAGCGCTCGCTCGCCGTCCCCGAGAGCGAGGTAGGACCACAGGATGTCCTGCCAGACGGTCGGGTCGCCGTTGTTGACCGCGACCAGCTCGTCGTAGTTGGCGACGACGTCGTCGGGGCGAAGCCCCAGGTAGAGGTGGCCACCGGTGACGGGCAACGTGTTGATGCCCTGGATCATCTCGGCCTCACCGCTGAACCAGGTCGCGTACGCCCCGCCGCTGCCCCAGATCATGCCGACCGTGGAGTGGCCGAAGCCCTCGGGCATGGCGCCGGCCTGGTCGAACCAGTAGTGCTGGATCGCCGCCGTCTGCGTGGCGTAGAGGTAGATCCCCGCGTCGCGAGCGTCGTCGTCGCCGGTGGCGACGCCCCACTGGATGAGGCCGTTGGCGAAGTTCTGGCCCTCCGAGCTCGACTCCTGGTTGTTGCCGTTGACGAAGGCGCCGTGGCCCGCGGCCCAGTCGTGGCCCGCGTAGATGTCGAAGTCCCGCAGGTACGGGTAGCGCGTGTCGCCGCGGTCGTAGTTGTTGGCGTCGGCGATCAGTTCGTCGACCATGCCGCCGAACTGCTCGTCGGTGGCCCACTCCGGGTCGAACCGCGCCAGGGTGGCGGCCGCGACGATGAAGTAGCCGTAGTGGAAGTGGTGGTCGTTCAGTTCCCGGTCCGACCCGTAGGCGCCGGGGAATCCGACCAGGGTGCCCCAGTTCTCGTTGTACGCGAACAGGTGCTCCGTCTCGCCGGGGCTCGCGGTGAACCAGTCGGTGAGCGTGGTCTCGATCTGTTCGAGTGCCGTGTCGCGGATGCTCGTGCGGTCGAGCTGGTCGGCGATCTCCACGATCCGGACCGCGCGGCCGAGCGCCTTGCCGGTCCAGTACGTGTCGTCCGCGTCGATGCTCATCGGGTCGTCGGCCTCCGCGTCGAGCAGGGCGTCGAGCCGTGCGTTCGCGTCGCCCTCCGACGTCGTGACCGCGGGAACCTCCGGCAGGACACCGGTGTACGGGGTGTCCGTGGTGAACGACGTCGCGCCGATCAGGGTCGTCATCGTGCCGCGCGCCGACTCGTACTCGCGGTCGGCTGCCGCACCGCCGCCGGGCCCGTCACCGGCGACCTGGTCGAGGTAGGCCTCCTGGTGCGGGTAGAGGGACACGATGGTGCCCGCGTTGCCGCCCTCGTGCGCCTCGGTCTCGAACGAGTAGGTCGTCCGTACGACGCTCGTCGACTCGTCGTACACGTAGTCGGCTCGGGTCCCGGTCACCTCGACGTAGGCGTACGGGGTGAACGCGTCCGCCTGGGCGGTCCGTGCCGCGTCGTCGTCCGCCGGCGTCGTCGGCAGCGCGGCGACCGAGAGGTAGCCCTTGCCCGAGAGGCCGCTGCGCAGCTCGCTGCCCGAGACCGTCCAGGACGAACCGCTCGGCGCGAACGCGACGTAGTCGGCGCCGCCCGTGCTGAAGCCGATGCGGGCGCCGTCGTCGAGCCACACGCGCAGGTCCGACTCACCGGTGAGGACCGCGTCGCCGCCCGCCATCTCGAACCAGGTCAGCGGGAGCCCGTGCCCGATCGTCGCCGTCATGGAGCGCGCTCCGTCGTTCCACGACGGGGTGACGGTCCAGTCGCTCCAGTCCGCGACCTCGGCCACGGAGGCGTTCAGGCCCGCGACGCCGACGACGAGGTCCTGGCTGTACGGGTAGTGGAACTCTCCGATCCCACCGGGCGTGCCGTAGAGGGTGGGCTCCTGCGTGTAGGAGAGCCCGAGGCCCTCCGGCGACGGCTTGTACGACACGGGGTGCGCGTGCAGCGGCTCGCTCATCGAGCAGTTGAACTTCTTGAAGCTCAGGGAGGACCACCAGTCGTTCGTCGGCACGGCGCCTTCCGGGGCCGAGTCGGTGAGGAACGCGCGGGCGTCGTTCGCGAGCGGGGCGCAGCCCTCGGGTGCCGGGCCGACCTGATCGGTCGTGTAGCTCCCGGCCCCCACGGGTACGGGGTCGGCCGCCGCCGGTGCCGTGCTGGCCGTTGAGAGCGCGATCACGGCCGCGGTGAAGGCGGCGACGCGCAGGCGCCACCCGTGGCGCGGGGGCGATGACTCGCCCCGGTCCCGGCCGGGCGGCCGCACCGCACCTGGGGGATTCGCCGTGGATTCCTTGTGGTCAAAGGGATAGAACATCTTCGTCCTCTCTGAGCCGCCCCGCCGTCGGGGTGGTCGGCTCCTGTCGTTCCCGCGTCGTCGAGGGCGTTCAAGAACCTGCGAGATCTCGCATTGCGTTGCGTGCTATGGGAGCGCTCTCAAACTGTGGCAGGTCGACGACCGGGTCGTCAACCATTCCCGCCCGTCACTCGTCAGGAAGACCCGAGGAACCGCATCTCACCGCAACGTGAGGTGCCGAGACGTCGTCTTACGACGTCACGGGATCGTCCTGGGACGAAAGGGCGGTGGACACGAACTGCTCGGGTACGCCTTCCTCGATGTCGTCGAGTACTGGGCGGACCTTCGGCGGAGCGGCGGACCATGCCTTGAGGTTCTGCATCACGTCGGCGTAGAACACATCGACGCAGTCGCGGACGGAGTCGATGAACGATCCGCGGCCGCGTCCCCGCTTGGCACCCATGGGCACCGACATCGCAACACGGAACCAGCGGAGTTCCTGCTTGTTCTCCGGCACCAGGGCGTCCGGGTTCTCGCGCACGTCGCGCAGGAGCTCGGCCGCGCCGGCACCCCGCGAGTGTGCGGCGTGCGCCTCGATCCGAAGATCGCCAGGTGCGGCTTTGAGCTGGCGCGCGAGCCAGTTGACCCGCGTGCGCGGACGCCCCTCCTTCGGCGCGTCCACGTCGATGTGCGCGGTCACCGTGCCCGCGCGGAGATCCGCTGTGACCGCGAGGTTGCCGACGGTGTCGGGAATGCGGATCGAGCCCGTCAGCATGCCGTCGTCGACCAACGACGTCACGAGCTTCTGCGTGCGAACGACGGGATCTGCGAGCTCCTTGCGTGTGAGGGCGGGGGTGACTTCGGTGCCGAGATTGCGCCCGAGCTCCAGGCTCACGAATCGCAGCAGCGCGTCGAACCGTGCGGCAAGTTCCTTGACTCCGGCATCGCCCGCGCGGAGGGTGCCTGACTTGACGGCGTCACGGACCCCGACCCAATGCCCGCCCATGTCATCGAACTCCATGGCCCCGGAGCGCGGGTGCTCCAGGTATCGGATGAGTTCGCCGAGGATCCATGCCTGATCGGGGTCCGCGACACCGCGGAACTCGCGCTGCATGACGGCTTCGGCGAGAACGTTCGCCCAGGAGAGGTGGTGGAGGGCCACCTTGCGCAGGCGCCGCTTGTCGATCTTGGTCGGGTGCTGCCCTGCCATGGGCGGGATCTCGTTCGAGATCGAGATCACCGCGTCGAACTCCTCCGCCCTCGCGATGTCGAGGTAGCTCTCCAACTGCTGAGCGTCCAGGGTGTTCTTGCCGGTCTTCACCTCGACGAGCGCAGTCCAAGCCTTCTTCCCGCGCTCCACCCGGATCAGCCCGTCGGGGTACAACCTGCCGTCGCCGTGCTTGAACGGGACCTCGGTGAAGGTCGCGATCGTCCCCGCCGGTGCGCCATAGGGCTTCGTCAGGACACGGCCGAACTCCTTTACCGCCGCCATGACCGCGAGCAGCGCCGAGGTCGCCCGGCGCTCCTGCTCCGTGGGCCCGCTGATGCCCGACGTCGGGATCAGCCGCGCCTCGTGCCACGATTCCTCGCCCATGCCCGGCCCCTTTCGACGACGAAGGCCTGTCTTCGCAGACTAGGTCAGCCGTTCCCGCTCGGCTCGGCGATCCGGTGCGCCCTCACCACCGCACAGAGCCGTTGCCATCGATGAACGTGCCCGTCGCCTCCACTGGGCCCAGCGGTCGCGGCCCGGTGGATGACCGGGGCGGCCTCTTGGCGGGCCGACGCCCGCGACGCGCCGACGGCGGCCCGTCGCCCGCGGCCTCGCCGCGGTATACGGTCGTGGCGGCCAGAGGAGGATTCAATGACCAGCGACGAGAACCCGGTCGACATCAAGCCCCGCTCCCGTCAGGTGACGGATGGCCTGGAGGCCACCGCGTCCCGCGGGATGCTCCGCGCCGTCGGGATGGGCGACGACGACTTCGCCAAGCCCCAGATCGGCGTCGCCAGCTCGTGGAACGAGATCACGCCCTGCAACCTCTCGCTCGACAGGCTGGGCAAGGCCGCCAAGGAGGGCGTGCACGCCGCGGGCGGATACCCGCTGGAGTTCGGCACCATCTCCGTCTCCGACGGCATCTCGATGGGGCACGAGGGCATGCACTTCTCGCTCGTGTCCCGCGACGTCATCGCCGACTCGGTCGAGACGGTCATGCAGGCCGAGCGGCTGGACGGGTCGGTGCTGCTGGCCGGGTGCGACAAGTCGCTGCCCGGCATGCTGATGGCGGCCGCGCGCCTGGACCTGTCGAGCGTGTTCCTCTACGCCGGCTCGATCATGCCGGGCTGGGTCAAGCTCACCGACGGCACGGAGAAGCAGGTCACGATCATCGACGCCTTCGAGGCCGTCGGGGCGTGCGCGCGCGGGCTCATGAGCACCGAGGACGTCGGCCGGATCGAGCGGGCGATCTGCCCGGGCGAGGGTGCGTGCGGCGGCATGTACACCGCGAACACGATGGCGTCCGCGGCGGAGGCGCTCGGCATGTCGCTGCCCGGCTCGGCGGCACCGCCGTCGGCCGACCGCCGCCGCGACACGTGGGCGCACCGGTCGGGCGAGGCGGTGGTGAACCTGCTGCGCCAGGGCATCACCGCGCGCGACATCCTGACCAAGGAGGCGTTCGAGAACGCGATCGCCGTGGTCATGGCGTTCGGCGGGTCCACCAACGCGGTGCTGCACCTGCTGGCCATCGCCTACGAGGCCGAGGTGGACCTCACCCTCGACGACTTCTCCCGCATCGCCGACCGGGTGCCCCACCTGGGCGACCTCAAGCCCTTCGGGCAGTACGTGATGAACGACGTCGACCGCATCGGCGGCGTGCCGGTGGTGATGAAGGCGCTGCTCGACGCCGGCCTGCTGCACGGTGACGCGCTCACGGTCACGGGCCGCACCATGGCCGAGAACCTCGCCGACATCGCCCCGCCCGACCCGGACGGCAAGATTCTCCGCGCCATGGACGACCCGATCCACGCGACCGGCGGCATCACCATCCTGCACGGGTCACTCGCGCCCGAGGGCGCGGTCGTGAAGTCGGCCGGCTTCGACTCCGACGTCTTCGAGGGCACCGCCCGCGTCTTCGAGCGCGAGCGCGGCGCGCTCGACGCCCTGGAGGACGGCACGATCCAGGCCGGCGACGTGGTCGTCATCCGCTACGAGGGGCCCAAGGGCGGCCCCGGCATGCGCGAGATGCTCGCGATCACCGGCGCCATCAAGGGCGCGGGCCTCGGCAAGGACGTGCTGCTCATCACCGACGGCCGGTTCTCCGGGGGCACCACCGGGCTGTGCGTGGGGCACATCGCGCCCGAGGCCGTGGACGCCGGTCCGATCGCGTTCGTGCGGGACGGCGATCGCATCCGCCTCGACGTCGCCTCCAAGACCCTCGACCTGCTCGTCGACCCGGCCGAGCTGACGGCGCGCGCCTCCGGCTGGGCTCCGCTCCCCCACGACTACACGCGCGGGGTGCTCGCCAAGTACACGAAGCTCGTCCAGTCGGCCTCGAAGGGCGCGGTGCTCGCTTAGGAGCGGCCGGGTCCGCGGCGGGCGCCGTCCGCCGGCCGCGGACCCGGCCACCACGGCGCCCGCGTGGAGGAGCGCACCGCAGGAACCGCCGCGAGCAGGCGCACCGGCCGACGCCGCTGCCGGGCGCTCACTCGGTGAGCTTGAGGCCGATCACGCAGCCGATCAAGCCCACGATCAGCAGGACGCGGACCACCGAGACGGGTTCCGCGCCCGTCAGCATGGCCCAGCCGACCGTGGTCACGGCGCCGATGCCGACCCAGACGGCGTAGGCGGTCCCGACGGGCAGGTCACGCATCGCGTAGCCGAGTCCGGCCATACTGGCCGCGACGGCGACGCCGAAGACGATGCTCGGAACGAGGCGCGTCAGACCGTCCGAACGGCCGAGCGCGGTGGCCCACACTCCTTCGAGGAGGCCGGAGACGACGAGGACGACCCAGGGCATGATGTGCTCCTTCGATGCCGTCTTGTCGCCCACCGGGTACGGCACCCCTCGTCCGGGGGCCCTCCGAGGGCCCTGGACCACAGGGTCTCACGTCGCCGCCGGGCTCTCGCGGGTGAGCAAGGACATGACGGGCCGAGGGCGGCGTTGCAGCAGGCCCTGATGCCGCCGATCGCCCCGTTGGTCCCGGGGTGCCAGGCTGGAGGCATGCCGAACCGCCTCGCCACCGCGACGAGCCCCTACCTCCTGCAGCACGCCGACAACCCCGTCGACTGGTGGGAGTGGGGCGACGACGCGTTCGCCGAGGCGCGGAGACGCGACGTGCCGATCCTGCTGTCCGTCGGGTACGCGGCGTGCCACTGGTGCCACGTCATGGCGCACGAGTCGTTCGAGGACGCCGGTGTGGCCACGGCCGTCAACGCGCGCTTCGTCGCCGTGAAGGTGGACCGCGAGGAGCGTCCCGACGTCGACGCCGTCTACATGGCCGCGACGACCGCGCTGACCGGGCAGGGCGGCTGGCCCATGACCTGCTTCCTCACCCCGGACGGCGAGCCGTTCCACTGCGGCACCTACTACCCGCGCGAGCAGTTTCTCGCACTGCTCGACGCGGTCACCGAGGCGTGGACCGAGCAGCGCGCCGCCGTCGTGCAGCAGGGGTCGGCGATCACGGCAGCCGTCGCGCACAGGTCCGCACGGCCGACCGCGGAGGCGTTCGACGACGCCGCGCTCGACCGTGCCGCGCGGCTCGTGGCGCGCGACGCCGACCCGGCACGCGGCGGGTTCGGCGGCGCGCCCAAGTTCCCGCCGTCGATGACGCTCGAACACCTGCTGCGCCATCACGCCCGCACCGGCGACCCCGAATCGCTGCGCCTCGTCGGGCGCACGTGCGAGGCCATGGCCCGCGGCGGTATCTACGACCAGCTCGCGGGCGGGTTCGCGCGCTACTCGGTGGACGCCGCGTGGGTGGTGCCGCACTTCGAGAAGATGCTGTACGACAACGCCCAGCTCCTGCGCGTCTACCTGCATCTGTACCGCGCGACCGGGTCGGCGCCCGCCGAGCGCGTCGCCCGCGAGACCGCCGGCTTCCTCCTGTCGGACCTGCGCACGCCCGAGGGCGGCTTCGCCTCCGCTCTCGACGCCGATACGGACGGCGTCGAAGGCCTCACCTACGTCTGGACGCCCGAGCAGCTCGTAGAGGTCCTCGGGCCCGGCGACGGCGCGCGGGCCGCGCAGGTGCTGGCCGTCACGCCAGAGGGCACGTTCGAGCACGGCGCCTCGACCCTCCAGCTCCCCGACGACCCGGACCCGGGCTGGTGGCCCGGCGTCCGCGACCGGCTGCGCGCCGCGCGTGCCCTGCGGCCCCAGCCCGCGCGCGACGACAAGGTCGTCACCGCGTGGAACGGCCTGGCGATCGCCGCCCTCGCCGAGGCCGGACTCCTGCTCGGCTCCCCCGCGTACGTCGACGCGGCGCGCGAGTGCGCGGAGCTCGTCCTGCGCCTCCACCTCGTCGACGGGCGGCTGCGGCGCGCCTCGCGCCAGGGCGTCGTCGGGTCCGCGCCCGCCGTCGCCGCCGACCACGGCGACCTCGCCGAAGGACTGCTCGCGCTGCACCAGGCCACGGGCGAGGCCCGGTGGCTCGAATCCGCCGGCGACCTCCTCGACGTCGCCCTGGCCCGGTTCGGTGACGACACCGGCGGCTTCTTCGACGTCGCCGACGACGCCGACCGCCTCGTCAGCCGGCCGAAGGACCCCACCGACGGGCCCGAACCGGCCGGGCAGTCGTCGCTCGCCGGGGCGCTGGGCACCTACGCCGCGCTGACCGGGTCGTCCCGCCACCGCGAGGCCGCCGAGTCGGCGGTGGCGGCAGCGGGCGGGCTGGCCCGGCAGGTGCCCCGGTTCGCCGGATGGACGCTCGCCGTCGCGGAAGCGCTGGCCGCCGGCCCGCTGCAGGTCGCCGTCGTCGGGCACGACGACGGCGCGCGCGCCGCACTCGAACGGGTGGCGCGGAGGTCAACGGCGCCGGGGCTGGTGATCGCCGTCGGAGAGCCGGACTCCCCGGGCGCGCCCCTGCTCGCCGACCGTCCGCTCGTCGACGGACGGGCCGCCGCCTACGTCTGCCGCGGGTTCGTGTGCGACCGGCCCGTGACGACGGCCGAGGACCTCGCCGTGATGCTCGGGACGTGACCCGCGGCGAGCCTTCCCGGCGACCCACCAGAGGGCCATCGCGAGACCGACGAGGACGGCACTGGTCAGAGCGATTCCTTGCGGTCCGGCGGCCTCGAACGCCGCTCCCCCGGCGACGGGGCCGATGACCGCGCCGATGTTGAGCGCGGCGGTGGAGAAGGACCCGGACATCGTCGGGGCGCCTTCTGCCTCCACCATGATCCGGGCGATCAGCGCGCCGCCCACGGCGAAGGACAGCGCCCCCTGCGTGAAGGCGAGGACCCACAGTGCGGCGGGATGGGCCGACGCCAGGGCGAGCGCCACCCAGCCGGCGAACAGAAGAGGTCCGGCCGTCCCGATCAGCCGACGCCAGTGCCGGTCGCCGAGTCGTCCGGCCAGCGTGACACCGGCGAAGGCACCGGTTCCGAAGAGCGCCAGCAGCGCCGGCACCGCGCTGTCGTCGATGCCGGCGGAGCCGGTCGCGATGGCGGCCAGGTAGGTGAACGTGCAGAAGGTCGCGCCGTTGACGAGGATCGCCAGCACCATCGCGACCCGCAGGGAACGACGGCGCAGTACCGCCAGTTCCACCCGCAGCGTCATGGGGCGCGCCGTCTCGCTCGCGGGCTCGGGCCGGGACGGCGTCGCCACGAGAACGGCGACGAGTGCGGGCAGGCAGATGATGGCGATCGCCCAGAGGGTAGCTCGCCATCCCAGCACGTCACCGACCAGGGCACCGGCGGGAACCCCGGCGATCAGGGCGAGGGTGGTGCCACCGAGGATCACCGCCAGGGCCCGGGCGCGTCGTCCGGCAGGGACGATCTGGCTGACCGTGGACAGGGCGACGGCGAGGAAGCCGGCGTTGGCCAGGGCGGCGGCGACCCGCGAGACGAGCAGAACGGCGAAGTCGCCGGTGACCGCGCCGACGACGTGGGCGATCACGAACAGTGCGAGGAACGCGGTCATGGTCCAGCGCGGCGACAGTCTTCGGCCGCCGGCAGCCATCGCGGGTGCGCCGACGGCCATGCCGACCGCGAATGCCGAGGTCAGGAAGCCCGCTTGGCCCAGCGGGACGCCGAACTCCGCGGCGATCGCGGGCAACAGGCCGGCCAGGACGAACTCGGACGTCCCCTGGGCGAAGACGGCCAGGGCGAGCAGATGGAGCAAGAAGGGCATGAGTGTGCTTTCCGAAGCGTGAGGTGGCGGAACGGGTGCGCGATGGCACGACCGGTGCTTCGGATGCGCGGGACTCAGCCGAGGCGCGCGAAGGGCGCGCGGGACGACGGCGAGGAGAGCGACAGCATCACGGGCTACCGGCGTACCGGTAGCCCTGCTCTGTCTGACTCAGGTGACCCCACATCTGCAGATTACCAGGCAGTTCGCCGCTGGGGAGCCCGACACCCGCGCACCTCTGTACGCGCACCTGTCCGTTCTGTACCCTCTTGCAAGGAGCGGTGCAACTTTCAGCAACCTTGCATCCATGGTCACGCCGCTCCCCGCACCTGCACCGTGACGAGGCGGTCAGGTCGGGAACCGGAGGGCCGCGACGACGCGGCTCGATGCCCAGGGTCGCGACGACGCGGCTCGACGAAGGAGGACCGGATCATGCCTGGACCGTTGCTCGCACGGAGGCGAGTTGTCGCGGCGGGTCTTGCCGCAGTGGTCGTCGCGACCCTGGCGGGCCTGCCCGCCGTCGGCGCGGAAGGCGCGGTGACGACCGTCTACTACGAGGACCGGCCTGAGTGGGCGGTCACGAACATCCACTACGGGGTCGACGGGCAGTCGTGGACCGACGTCCCGGGTGTCCCGATGCAGGCGGCCTGCCAGGGCTGGCTGGTCCACGAGATCGACCTCGGCGGGGCGTCGGGCGTCCAGCTGACGTTCAACGACGGCCAGGGCTGGTGGGACAACAACGGCGGCGCGAACTACCACGCCGATGCGGGCACCGTGCTCGTCGCCGACGGCGCCCTGACCACCGGCACGTCGCCGTGCGCCGCGGAACCCAGCCCCACGCCGTCGGACCCGAGCCCGACACCGTCCGAACCGAGCCCGACACCGTCGGAACCCAGCCCGACACCGACCACGACGGAAGATCCCGGCGAACCGACCGCCCCGACGGGCGAGCCCCTCGGCGGCGACCCGCGCGAGGACTCGATCTACTTCGTCATGACGGCGAGGTTCAACGACGGCTCGCCGGACAACAACCGCGGCGGCTCGCAGCACGTCTCCTCGGGAAACGCCGCGGGCGACGACCCGATGTTCCGCGGGGACTTCCAGGGGCTGGTCGACAAGCTCGACTACGTCAAGGCGCTGGGCTTCTCCGCCATCTGGATCACGCCGGTGGTGCTCAACCGGTCGGACTACGACTTCCACGGCTATCACGGCTGGGACTTCCTCCGCGTCGACCCACGCCTGGAGAGCCCGGGCGCCTCGTACCAGGACCTCATCGACGCGGCCCACGCCAAGGGCATCAAGATCTACCAGGACGTCGTGTACAACCACTCCTCTCGCTGGGGAGCCAAGGACCTGTTCGTCCCCACGGTGTGGGGCGCGCGCGACGGGCAGTGGGACTGGATGTACTCGGCCAAGGAGGAGGGCCGCCAGTACGACCCGCTCCAGGAGCACGACGGCGACGACCCCACCCTGACCGACGCGCAGAACGCGCTCGCCAAGGGCCGCCCGTACAACGGTGACCTGTGGTCGACGACGGAACCCGCGGGCAACACGTGCGTGAACTACGGCGTTCCCACCGGCGGCTTCAGCTCCGAGGGCTTCGCACTGCACCACTGCCAGTGGCCGTCGCCGACGTCGGGCATGTTCCCGGACGACTACTACCACCAGTGCTGGATCGGGAACTGGGAGGGCAAGGACGCCCAGGACTGCTGGATCCACGACGACCTGGCGGACTTCAACACCGAGAACGCCGAGGTGCAGGAGTATCTGGTCGACGCGTACAACCGGTACATCGACATGGGCGTGGACGGCTTCCGCATCGACACCGCCGTGCACATCCCCCGCGTCATGTGGAACCGGCACTTCCTGCCCGCGATCCGCGAGCACGCCGTGGCCACCCACGGTGCCAAGGGCGACGACTTCTACGTGTTCGGCGAGGTCGCCGCGTTCGTCCACGACAAGTGGAACCGCGGCTCGGTCAACCACTCCGCCCAGTTCTACACGTGGAAGGAACGGCGCGAGTACTCGCTGGACGACGTCGTCGCCGCGGCAGAGCAGTTCGAGTACGAGAACCTGCAGGGCACCGGCAACCAGCCGACGTCGGACAACGCCTTCCTCACCGGCGCCGACGGCAACACCTATCACACGCCGGACCACTCACGGTTCTCGGGCATGAACGTCATCGACATGCGCATGCACATGAACTTCGGCGACGCCGGCAACGCGTTCTGGGCGGGGAAGGACTCGGACGACTCGTACAACGACGCGACCTACAACACCGTCTACGTCGACTCGCACGACTACGGGCCCAACAAGTCCACGGTGCGGTACGACGGCGGCACCGACGCCTGGGCCGAGAACATGAGCCTCATGTGGACGTTCCGCGGCATCCCCACGCTCTACTACGGCTCGGAGATCGAGTTCCAGAAGGGCGCGCGGATCGACTGCGGACCCACCTGTCCCCTCGCCACGACCGGGCGGGCGTACTTCGGCGATCACCTCGAAGGGTCCGTCACGGCGAGCGACTTCGGGGTGGTGGACAGCGCGTCCGGCGCGGTCGCCGAGACGCTGTCCCGGCCGCTGGCCGAGCACGTGCAGCGGCTCAACCGGATCCGCCGCGCGGTGCCGGCCCTCCAGAAGGGGCAGTACTCCACCGTCGGCGTGGACGGGTCGATGGCCTACAAGCGGCGGTTCACCGAGGCCGGCACCGACAGCTTCGCCCTCGTCACCGTGTCGGGCGGCGCCACGTTCTCGCGCATCCCGAACGGGACCTACGTCGATGCCGTGACCGGCCGGCAGCAGACCGTCACCGACGGCACGCTGAGGATCGGCGCACCGGGCAAGGGCAACCTTCGCGTCTACGTCCTCGACCTGCCGGGCAACCCCGCTCCGGGCAAGGTCGGCGACGCCGGCCCCTACCTGAGATAGCCCCGTTCCGGCCGGGACGGTGGGCGGCGGCCCACCGTCCCGGCCGCTCGTGCCGCCGGTATCTCGGGCACCGGCCGGGGACGCGGTCCACCGACGTGGCTCAGGCCATGGCGAGCCGATCGGCCACGAAGCGGTTCAGCGAGACATGCTGCTCCGCCGCCTCCACCGCGAGCCGCCGATGCGTCTCCGGCGGGATCCGCACCACGAACTTCCCCGAGTAGTGCCGCTCGGCGATCGGTGCGGGGACCGGCTCGTTCGACGCCTCAAGATCCTCGATGACCTCAGCGACGACACCGAGAATGCCTTCGAGCGCCTCCACCGGGCTACCGGCCAGCCACGACAGCGACTCGAACTCGGCAACGGAGGCGACGTACTCACCGTCCTCGGCTGATTCCGATGGTTGGCGAACCGCAGCCCCAGCCGGGTCTCGCTGCCGAACCGCAATCTCGACCCGCGCCAGCTCGCCGAACCGCAGGTCCGGCCTGCCTCCGCCCGCCGAACCGCAGACTGAATCGTGCCAATCGCCGGTTGACACGATTCACCGTGCGTTTCGGCAACCGGAGGCAGGCTGGATGTGCGGTTCGGCAGCTGGAACCGACGCGAGACCGCGCGGTGGGGCCAGCGAAATGTCCCGAAGTTCAGACGCGGGACACCAGCTCGGCGTCGGAGCGATCCGGAGCCGTCCGCGGCACGCCAACGGTCAGCGGCTGAGCTCCGTGAGCGCGAGGAGGGCCCGGCCGTAGGCGTCGGCGGGCTCCGGGTCGGTGAAGACACGAGTGCGGCCGAGGAACTCGACCTCGACCTCGTAGACGCCGTCGATGCTGCGCAGGCTCCGGAAGGTCGAGCGCAGGAGCCCACGTAGCTGGTCCTCGCGCGGCAGCCACAGGGTGTGCTCGATCGCGACCGAGTCCAGCGCCCACTCGGTGGTGCCGTTGAAGCCCAGGATCGTGCCCGTCGGATACTCGTGCGCCTCGATCGTCATGGTGCTCACGGTGAAGACGTCACCCGCGAGCTCCGGGGACTCGATCCGGAACCGGTCGCCGTCGACCGGGCTCCAGACCAGACCGGCGTCGCGCAGGCGGGCGGCAAGCTCGGTGGAGATCACTGGCCCATTGTCGGACACCGCGGAAGGTCGGGAGCGGATCAGTCACGGGCGCGTCGGTCGGTCACGATGCGGTGGATCGGCCACGAAGCGGTCGGGCGAGACCTGGCGGACCGCCGCCGCGCGACAATGGAACCATGTCCGCCGTACCGAATCCGATCGCACGCATCCGCACGCGCGTGGGCCGGACGATCTTCCTGCGGGTGGCGGGGCAGGACGGCTTCGCCGCCCGCGACCGCATCCACCTCACGCCCGGGCCGCGCTGGTTCCCGCCCGGCAGCGCGGTGCGCATGGTCCACGCCGACGCCGCGACGTTCGCCGGCGGCCTGCGCGCGCTACTGCTGCAGTCGCTGCATCCCCTGGCCATGGCGGGCGTGGCCGGGCACTCCGGCTACCGCAGCGACCCGTGGGGGCGCCTCGCACGGACCTCCACGTTCCTCGCGTCCACGATCTTCGGCACCGCCGACGAGGCGCGGGCCGCCGTCGACCAGGTCCGCTCGGTCCACGAACGCATCCGCGGGAAGACGCCCGACGGCGTGCCGTACCGCGCGAGCGACCCGCACCTGCTCACGTGGGTCCACGCCGCCGAGGCGGACTCGTTCCTCACGACGAACCAGCACTTCGGCGCCCGGCGCCTGTCCCCCGCGGAGGCCGACGAGTACGTGGCTCAGCTCGGCCGGGTGGCGCAGGCCGTCGGAGCACGGGACGTCCCCGAGACCGTCGCCGAACTCGCCGACTGCCTCGACAGGTACCGCCCGGAACTGCGCGCCACACCCGAAGCGCTCGACACCGTACGCTTCCTGCTCCACGAGCCGCCGCTGCCCGGCCCGGTCCGCGCCCCCTACGCGCTGCTCGCCGCCGGCGCGGTCGCCACGTTGCCCTCGTGGGCCCGCGCAGAGCTCGGCCTGCGACGATGGCCCGGCGGCCGCCCTGCGCACCTGGCCGGACGGATCGCCGTCGGCGCGATCCGCTGGAGCCTGGCCTCGACGACGATGCCGAGCACCCCGGCGGCTCCCCGAACCTAGTCGATGGGCGCCGGGCCGCCGAGGCCTGCGGGCTCCTGGAACACCACCCGGCCGAGGTCACACGGCCGACTCGTCGAGCACGGTGTGCTCCTCGCCGCCACGGGTGGCGCGCAGCGCGAAGGACGCGTCGCGGACGTCGAGTTCGAGCACGACCCGGTGCGTCTCCCCGCCGGGCGAGAGCTCCCAGGACAGCGCCGCCCGGGTACCCGCGGCCGAGTACGAGAAGGCTCCCCGGAAGGCGGGATGGTCGCGACGGAGGCGCAGCGCGTCGAGCTGGGCGCGGACCACGGGGCGCCCGAGCGCCTCGTCGACCTCCTGCGGGGTGTAGTGGTGCCGGTTGACGTCCCGGCCGACCCCCGTCGCCGCGAGCAGTTCCATGTCGTTGCCGCCGGCCAGGAGCCCCACGTAGTACACCTGCGGGATGCCGGGAAGCACGAGCTGGATCAGTCGCGCCAGCAGGTAGCGGCGGTCGTCGCGCCCCAGTGCGTCGTAGAACGTGCAGTTCACCTGGTAGAGGTCCAGGTTCGACGCCGCGGCGCCGGTCGCCTGGCGGCTCGACCCGCCGCTCGCGTCGTGGATGTGCTCGACGAGCGCGTCGATCTGCTCCGGGAGCAGCAGCCCCGGTTCGCCGGGACGCAGGTCGCTCGGGCCGACGTCGACGATCCCGATCCCGTCGTGCGTGTCCAGCACCGTCACGGCGTTCGCCGGGCGGATCCCGAGCCAGGTGCCCAGGGGCCCCAGGTCCTGGGCGTGCAGCGCGTGGAGGACGAGCGGCGGCAGCGCGAAGTCGTAGACCAGGTCGACCGTGCGGGCGATCTCGATCTGCTGCGTGTGGTGCCCGTGGATCTCCAGCAGCACCGTCGCACCGCGGGCGTGCGCGAGGTCGAGGATGCGCCGGGTGTACCCGGACGTCGAGTCCGTCATGAAGCAGTCGGTGCCCGCCTCCTTGCCCGTGTACCCGACCGCATCCAGGCGCAGCATGCTCACGCCCGCGCCGGTCAGCGCGTCGATGACGCCGGTGAGGTACTCCCACGCCTGCGGCGTGCGCAGATCGATGTCCACCTGGTCCGGTGTGAAGGTGGTCCACACCAGACGCCGCCGGCCGCCCAGCACCATCGTCGTGAACGGCAGCCCCGGGCGGGGCCGGTAGATCCGCGCGAGGTCCGCCTCGCTCGCACCCTCCGGGAACACCGAGGACAGCGTGAGGAACATGGGAGCCCACGGCGAGGAGTCCCCGCGCGCCACGACGTCCCGGAACCGGGCGGAGCGCGCGGAGACGTGGTTGACGATCACGTCGCTCATGACGGCGTGGTGCTCGCCGAGCCGGCGCACGTCCGTCCAGGTGCCCAGGCGAGGGTCGACCTGGGCGTGGTCCTCGGGGTCGAACCCGGCGTCGGCCCCGTCGTACGGGGTGTAGTAGGGCAGCACGTGCACACCGGTGAACACCCCGGCCAACGGCCCCTCCAGCAGGGCGGTGAGGCGCGGGACGTCGCCGCCCAGCCGGTCCGCGTACGTGATGAGCTGCGGCCCATCGGGGATCTCGGTCATCGCACTCCTCGGGACGGGCGCCCGGGGCGGACCCGGGTTCGGGCCCGCCCCGCGGCGGTCGACGGATCGCGGGGATCTGTCACAGCCATGCGACACGGGTATCGCGCACGGCGCAAGGCGTAGACCTCAGCCCTTGACCGCGCCCTGCATGAGCGCGGTGACGAAGTGCCGCTGGAACACCAGGAACACCAGGAGCGTCGGTGTCAGGATCAGGAGAGATCCGGCGCACAGGAGCGGGATGTCGATACCCCACTGCCCCTGGAACGCGCCGAGCGCACCGGCCATCGTGCGTTTGGCCGGGTCGTCGACCAGCACGATCGCCAGCAGGAACTGGTTCCAGGTCCACAGGAACAGCAGGATCGCCAAGGACGACAGGGCCGGCAGCGACAGCGGCAGATGGATCCTCGTGAAGAGCTGCCACGTCGAGGCGCCGTCCAGGCGCGCGGCCTCGGACAGGTCCTCCGGCATGTTCACGAAGTGCGCTCGCATCCACATCACGGCGAACGGCATGTACAGCCCGATGAGGGGCAGGATGATCGCCCACCGGGTGTTCAGCAGCCCGAAGTCCCGGATCTGGTAGTAGAGCGGCACCACGACGCCCTCGAACGGGAGCGTCAGACCGAGCAGGAAGGCGATGAAGATCGCCTTGTGCCCGGGCGGCCGCAGATGCCCCAGCGAGAACCCGGCCAGCGTGCCGATGAGAACCGCGACGGGCACGACGCCCAGCTCGATGAACACGCTCGAGACGAGCATGTCCGCCATGCCGGCCGACTGGAACGCCGTGACGAAGTTCGACCAGTGCGGGGTCTCGGGAAGGGCCAGCCCTCCCGGATAGGTCCCGGGCGGATGCAGCGCGGTGATGAACAGGCTCACGAACGGCACGATCGTGAACGCCATGAGCAGGACGAGCAGGACACGGCTGAGCCACGTCTCTCGCGACGAGGTGATCACGACTCCCTCCCTCGGGCGACACGCTGGAGCGGCAGGACGACGGCGAGGACGAGGAGCATCAGCACGACGGCCAGCGCGGACGCCTGGCCCACCTCCCGTTCGAAGAACGCCAGGTAGTAGATCTCCAGGCCGGGCACGAGCGTGCTGTTCCCCGGCCCGCCCTGCGTGGAGATGTAGATGATGTCGAAGCTCGCCAGCGCGCTGATGACCGTCACCGTCAGGCAGACGCCCAGTTCCTGCCGCACGCTCGGCAGGGTGATGGCGAAGAACTCGCGCACCGGTCCCGCGCCGTCGAGCCGCGCCGCCTCGTACAGGGCCGGGTCGATCTTCGTCATCCCGGCGAGCATGAGGACCATGCACAGCCCCAGCGACACCCAGGCGCCGATGACGCCGACGGCCGGCAGCGCCGTGTCGAAGTCCCCGAGCCAGGCCCGGGTCACGGACCCCAGCCCGATCAGGCGCAGGGACTCGTTGACCAGGCCGTCGGTGGACATGAGCCAGGTCCACATGATGCCCGCCGCCACGAGCGGGATGACCTGCGGGAGGAAGAGGACCACACGCGCCACGACCGCGACCCGGCTGGTGGCGAACTTGCGGATCGCCGCCGCGGCGACCAGGCCCAGCGAGACCGGCACGAGGCTGAAGTACACGATCAGCTCGAACGCGTGGAGGATCGGCCCGAACAACTCGGAGTCGGTGAGGATGCGCGCGTAGTTCTCGAGTCCCACCCAGGTGGACTCCGAGACCCCGTTCCAGTCGTAGAACGAGTACTGCATCGTGATGAGGATGGGGCGGACCACGAACACCCCGTAGGCCAGCGCCGCCGGGACCACGAGAAGGAGCGCGCTGCCGCCCCGGCGCAGGCGCCGCGCCCGGGTGGCGCGGCGCCCTTCGACCAGGCGCAAGCTCTTGGCGAGGCTGCGCTCGCGGCGTTCCGGCGGCATGCCGATCTGCCATCGTTCCGTCATGGTGAGGCCCTAGCCGCCGATCTGGCTCTCGTAGTCGGACTGCACCGCGCCGAGCAGGCCGGCCGCGTCCTGTTCGCCCGCGACCAGCTTCTGCAGGTTCGGCGTCCAGCTCTTCGCGTAGATGGAGCCGGTGGCGTTCGCGATGAAGTCCATCGCGCCGTTGTTGTCACCTACCGCGGCGCCGGCCTGGAGGGTCTGCGCCGTGACGGTGTCGGGGTCGACCTCGGGCATGAAGGCGTCGGCCGGGCCCATGGGGTGGGACCCGCCGATCTCGACGGCGATGGTGCGTGCTTCATCGTTCGTCGCGATCCAGTCGAGGAAGAACGCCGCGCAGTCGGGGTTGGCGGCCTTCGCGGAGATGCCGTAGGTCAGGGGCGCGGACATCGCGCCGATCCCGCCACCCTCCTCGACGGGCGGCATGAGGAAGAAGCCGACGTTGCCGGCCATCTGCTCGTCGAGGTTTCCGGACTCCCAGTCGCCGTTGAAGATGAAGACGCTGCGCCCGTCGATGAACCTGCTCATCATGGTCGAGTAGTCCATCGAGTTGATGTCGTCGGCGAAGTAGCCGGCGTCGATCCACCCCTGGAGGTGCTCCGCGGCCTGGAGGCCCGACGGCGTGTCGATCGTCGCGCCGGGCTGCTGGTAGATCCAGGAGTTGATCTCGGCGGGGTCGCCGTAGGAGGCCATCAGGCCCTGGAGGGGGAAGGCGAGGCCGCCGGTCGCGCCGCCGTTGAACTGCGCCGCGGGGGTGAGCCCGGCGTCCTTGGCCTCCTGGAGGAACGCGTCGAACTCCTCGAGCGTGGCCGGGGGCTCCGTCATCCCGATCTGCTCGGCGAGCTCCTTGTTGTAGAAGACGCCGGTCATGGAGAAGTTGAGACCCATCGCGTAGAGCGGGCCGTCGCCGCGCCGGCCTTCGTCGTCGACCCGCATCTGCTCGAGCTGCGAGGACGGCCACTCGTCCCAGCCGAACGCCCCGGCGTAGCCGTCGAGGTCCAGCAGGAGGTCGTCCGCGGCCAGCTCGGACACCTGGGGCAGGCGCATCAGGTCCGGCGGATCGTCGACCATGACCCGTGGCGCGTTCTGGGTGAGCACCGCGAACTGGTCCTCGCGGATGTCGAAGGTCACGTTGGGGTGCTGGGCCGTGAACTCGTCGGCGAGTTCCTTGAACAGCGGGAAGCCGGTCTCGACGTACGAGCTCAGGGTCACGTCCTCCGTCCCGCAGGTGGGCGCCGCGCCGTCCGCCGCGACCGACGACGTCGGGCCGCCGGCCTCGTCGGAGGCGCCGCTTCCGGGTGGCGCGCAGGCCGCCAGCGTGAGCACCGCGCTCAGGCCGAGTGCCGCCGTCGTGACCAGGCGCGTACGAGCTGTGTCTTCTTGACGAGACATCGTCATCTCTCCCTTCGTCGGGCGCCGAGACTCCGTCGCCTCGACTGCTAAACCGACTTAGCAGGGATAATATGGTCCGCGTCGGGGATGGCTGTCAAACCCCCGGGCACGGTCGGACGACGCGACAACCGCACTCCCGGGGCAACCGCCCTGATTAGAATCCACGCGACGAGAGGAAACATGTGGGCAGCAAGAGGGTGACGCTCGCCGATGTCGCCAGAGCGGCCGGCGTGTCGCCGTCGACCGCGTCGCTCGTCATGACGGGCCGGGGACGCGAGCTGCGGATCTCCGAGGCGGTGCACGACCGCGTGCGAGCGGCGGCCGAGGACCTGGGGTACCGGCCGAACGCGGTGTCGATCGGGCTGCGCAAGGGAACGACCAGGACGATCGGGTTCGTGTCCGACAGCGTCGCGTCGTCGCGTCTCGCGGGTGACATGATCAAGGGCGCGATCGAGGCGGCCCGCGAGCGCGGCTTCATGCTCTTCATCGGTGAGACCGGCGGCAAGCCCGCGGAGGAGGCGAAGCTGGTCGAGGCGATGCTCGACCACCAGGCCGACGGCATCGTGCTCGCCTCCATGTTCACCCGGTCACGGCCGCTGCCGCCCGACATCGACCGCATCCCCGCCGTCCTCCTCAACCTCACCGCCCCGGGCAACACGACGATCCCCAGCGTGCTGCCGGACGAGGAGCGCGCCGGACGCGAGGCCGCGGAGCTGCTCCTCGCCGCCGGGCACCGGGAGATCCACCTCATCGGGGCGGGACCGGGCCTGGACGACTGGCCCGCGGTGGCCATCGCCGCACGTGAACGGCTCCGCGGGATCCTGGGCGCGTTCGACGACGCCGGCGTCCGGCCCGCCTCCGGGCACGAGGACCCCTCCTGGCTCCCCCAGCAGGGATGGGAGGCGGCGCGCCGGATCCTCACGAGCGCCGGCCCCGCCCCCCTGGCACTCCTGTGCTTCAACGACCGCCTCGCCTTCGGGGCCTACCAGGCGGTCCAGGAAACCGGTCGGAGCATTCCCGACGACGTCTCCGTCGTCTCGTTCGACGACGCGTCCGTCGCCGGCTGGCTCCGGCCCGGGCTCACGACGTTCGCGCTGCCCCATCGCGCCCTCGGCCGGCGGGCGGTCGAGCTGCTCCTGGAACAGGTCGGCGCGGGCGCCGACCGGGCGGGGCTCGAACCGGACCAGCTCGTGCACCAGCTGCCGATGCCCCTGCGGTCACGGGAGTCGGTGGCCCCGCCGCGGTAGGTCCGATGACCCGGACCTGGATCCCCGGGCACCGCTGCGCCCGCCATCCCCGAGCAGGCCCACCGCGGCCGGCCCCCTGCGCCCCGTCCCACTGCGGCCGAAGTGCCCGGCGCGAAGTGCCCGGCGCGGGGCGCCCCGCGCGGGTGCCCGGCCGTATGTCGCTACGCGGCCCGCCGGCCGCGGATCCAGGTGAGGACGCCGAGGATCAGGGCGAGGGCCGAGCCCATCACGGGAACCAGCAGCGCACGCTGGTAGTCGGCCTCACCGGCGGTGCCGGAGTGCCCGCCGACGAGCGCGATCGTCGCCGCCGACACCCCCAGCGCCGCACCGAACTGGAACGCCGTGTAGACGACGCCGCCGGCGATCCCGTGCTCGGCGTCGTCGAGGCCGTCGGTCGCGGCCGCCGCGAGCGGCCCGTACACCAGGGCGAACATCACGGCGACGAGGAACATCGACGGCAACAGCTCCAGGTAGCCCCAGGCACCGTCGATCCTCAGCGCCAGGGCGAAGGCCACGACCCCGGCCAGCACCCCGGCCACCATCACCGGGATGTTCCCGAACCGCTGGACCAGCCGGTGCGTCACCAAGGGCGCCAGGATCATGTCGGCGCCCATGACGGCGAAGGCCAGCCCCGTCGCGACCGGCGACCATCCGCGGAACTCCTGCAGGTAGAGCGTGACGAGGAACTGGAACGCGAAGAACGAGCCGATGACCAGCAGGCCGGCGACGCTCGCCGGCAGCAGGAGACCTGCGCGCAGCACCGCGAGCCGCAGCAGCGGGGCGGCCGCCCGGCGCTCGATCACCACGAAGGAGAGAAGCAGCACGGCCGCCGCGGCGAACGAGGCGATCCCCGTGGTCAGCCATCTCCCCTCACCGACCTCCACGACGCCGTAGATCAGCACCACCATGGCCGACGTGAGCGTGACGGCGCCACCCAGGTCGAACCCGCGACGCGGGATCCGGCCGGCCTCGTCCGCGCGGATGATCGCCCGCCCGGCGACCCAGAGCAGGGCGCCCACGATGACCGGCGCGAAGAACACCCAGCGCCAGCCGACGTCGGTGAGGAAGCCGCCCGCGACGACGCCGAGCGTGAACCCGCCCGCCCCGATCGCGCCGTAGATCGCCAGGGCCCGGTCCCGGAGCGGGCCCGCCGGGAAGCTGGTCGTGAGGAGGCTGAAGCCCGCCGGGGTCATGAACCCCGCCGTCGCACCCGTGACGAACCGGGCGACGAGCAGCACCCAGGCGTCGTCGGCCAGACCGCCCACACCCGAGAACGCGACGAACACCGCGAGCGCGACCAGGAAGGTCCGGCGCCGGCCCACGAGGTCCGCCGTGCGCCCGCCCAGGATCATGAAGCCGCCGTAGGCGAGCACGTAGGCGCTGATCACCCAGTGCGCGTCGGCCGTCGCCAGGCCGATGTCAGCGGCGATCGCGGGCACCGCGACGTTGAGCATCGCGATGTCGATCCCCTCCAGGAAGAGCGCGCCGCACACGACCGCCAGCACTCCCCAGCCGGTCCGCGTCGCGGCCGCGGGCGGCGGCTCCACCGTTCTTGCTGTCGTCACCAGGGTCTCCTCGCTCGGTGCACGGTTACCTCTTGTAACCAAGACGATCCTTGGGCACGATCGTCAGATGGCACAAGAAGGCACTTCGGCGTCACCCGGTTACCCCGCGGGAACCGCTGCGGAACGGTCGGAGTGCAGGGCGGACCGGGATCCCTTCCAGTGGGACGTCCGGGAGGACTGCCAGGTCCGGCAGATCCTGGACCGCATCGCCGACAAGTGGTCCCTCCTGGTGATCGCGCTGCTGGACGAGGGGACGCTCCGGTTCGGCGAGCTCAGCAGGGAGATCGACGGGATCAGCAAGCGCATGCTGACCGTGACCCTGCGCAACCTCGAACGTGACGGCCTCGTGCGGCGCACGGTGTACCCGGAGGTCCCGCCGCGCGTGGAGTACGAGCTCACCTCGCTGGGCCGCACGCTGCTCGGCACCACCCAGGCGCTGGTCACGTGGTCCGAGGAGCACCAGGACGAGATCGTCCGCGCGCGGGAGGAGTTCGAGGCGGCGGCGCACTGACGACGGCGAGGCCGCCACCCCTCACCCTCCGACCAGCGCCTCCCCCAGCGGCGTGCGCACGTGCAGCACCCGCGCGCCGTCGCGCCGCGCGTCGACCAGGCGGGCAGCGCTCAGCAGTGACAGGTGGTGCGAGGCGGTGGAGACGGCGAGCCCGCAGGCGGCGGCGACCTCGCTGGTCGACAGCGGCGCCCCCACCGCGAGGAGCACGCCGGCTCGCCCGGCCCCGAGCAGCCGGGTGAGCGCCTCGGTGGAGCCGGGCCCGTCGTCGGCCCAGCGCTCGGAGACGCCGAGCGCCGGGTAGAAGAGGGTGGGCTGCGCGGGTGGCTCGGTCACCACGCTGCACCGGGGCGCCATCACGGACGGCACGAGCACGAGTCCGCTGCCCGCGCAGTCGAGTTCCTCGCCGTGCATGCGCAGGCGCACCCGCACCGCGTGCGGGGCCCAGCTGACGGCCTCGTGCAGGGTGCCGACCATCGCGCCGAGGCCGTCCGCCGTCACGCGCCGGGTGCGGACGCCTACGTCTGCCCGCAGGATCCGTTCGAGCTGCGGCCAGTAGGGCGCGAGCAAGGCGTCCCAGCACTGTTTCCAGGCGTCCGCGGTGGCGGACCGGGCGCGCTCCGGATCGTCCGCCATCGCACGCAGCAGGCGCTGCTCGGGCCCGCTCGTGCGGTTCACGCGCTTGAGGAGGTCCACGCGCAGCGGCCCCAGGCCGGCCTCCCGCAGGCGGGCCAGCTCCTCGTCGGGGCCGAGGTCCCAGCCTGGGGTCGAGGTGAGGAAATCCGGCATGTAGCCGTCGGGCCCGACGAGGAGCCGCAGCAGGCCGAACGCGGGCGCCGGGGCCAGACCCCGGGCCCGGCGCAGCCATCCCCACTGGAGCGGGTGATACTGCGGCTGCCCAAGCACTCGGACGGCGTGAGCGAGCTCGTGACCGGGCGAGACACCGAACCGGATCGCCGAGATGTCGTCAGGCGCGAGCCGGAACTCCACCACGTTTCGATGCACGTCGAAACCGTAGTACGCCGGGGCGCCAGCCACGAGGCTGAGAACACGCCGACCGCACGGGCCGGCCCGCAGACCCCCGCAAGGAGCAGACATGACGACCGGCGACCGGACCGTCGTCGCCCGGGCGGGCGACACCGCCGTTGTCCAGCCCGACGTCTGGCACGGCTTCACCAACACCGGCTCGGGGACGTTGCGCATGATGTGCATCCACGCCTCGGCCACGATGATTCAGGAGAACCGCTGATGTCCTTCCAGGCCTACCTCGACAAGGTCGAGGAGAAGACGGGGCTGACCCCGCGGCAGCTGGTCCAGCTCGCGGAGGAGCAGGGCTTCGGCCTCGGCAGCAAGGCGACGCCGGTCGTCACGTGGCTCAAGGAGACCTACGGGCTCGGCCACGGGCACGCGATGGCGATGACGCAGGTCATCACCAAGGGTGACCGGATCAGTGACAAGCACGTCGGCTCGACGGGCACGCACCGGGACGCGAGCGACCGGCTGTGGCTCGACGGGAAGGACACCCGGCCGGCGGACCGTACCGCTTGATCGTGTGCACGCGGGCGGCGGGGCGTTTCGGTCCGACCGCGTACCGAGGCATCCGACCGATGATGCCGCGGCGCGGCGCCCCGGCCGGGGGACCGCTCCCCCGGCCGCGAGCCTCTAGGACGCCGCGTACCCGGGCTCGGCCTGCCGCTGCGGCCACAGCGCGATCGCCAGGCCGGCCCCGGCGCTCAGCACGTGCAGCACGTTGTCCGCCGCGTTGATGTTGAGAAAGTTGATCTCCGGGTTGCCCACCGCGAACAGGCCGTACGCGAACGCGGCACCGTACCCGGCGGCGAGCAGCCAGCCGAAGGCCCGCGCCCGGCCCGCACCCGACCACAGTGCCAGACCCGCGAGCCCGATCAGCAGGTGGACGATGTTGTGCAAGGGGTTGACGGCGAAGCCGAGCAGGGTCTGGTCGTGATCGTGCTCGGCGAACCCGTCGAACCCGGTCACGAGGAAACCCAGGACACCTACGAGGAGATAGACCGCGCCGATCACGAGCGCGAGCCACTGGTGGACCGCTCGGGTGATCTGCGGGGTCATGGACTGTGTCATGGCGACTCTCCGTTCTGGTCCGTCGACCGTCTCGACCGTCGAGACGTGGGCCCGCCGACACACCCGGTGGGTGCCGCCGCGGACGCCATATCCATGATTCGGAGACACCACGGAATCGGATGGGTCCCGGTTTCGCGTGACTTGTCCCTGCCCCCGGAAACCCTCGGCCTAGGCTGGGGACCATGGCGCTCGCCGTATGCCTGCTGTTCGACAGGCCGACCGACCGGGTCCTGCGGCGGCTGTGGCAGCGGCTCGAGGACGACGGCGTCCCCACGCTCGCCACGCACACCCACGGACGGCACGTACCCCACCTGTCCCTGGCCGTGCTGCGCTCGTGGGACCTGGACAAGGTGCGCGCCGCCCTGGAGGCACTCCCCCACGCCGGCCCCGTCACCATCCGGTTCGACGCCGTCGCGGCGTTCCGGCGCGGGCGGATGAGCCTGATCCCCGCCGTGACGACCGCGCTCGCGGCACGCCAGGAACGGGTCGTCGAGGCGCTCGGCGCCACGGAGGACGAACTGCACAGGCACTACGTCCCGGGAGACTGGACCCCGCACGTCACCGTGGCGACGCGCGTGCGGCTGGAGCAGACGCCGCTCGTCCTCGAAGCAGCCTACGAGATCCTGCCCCTGACCGGCACGCTCACGCACGCCGCCCTGGTCGACGCCGGCACCGGCACGGTCCACCCGCTCACGGTGGTGCCGTAGCCGTCTCCCCGGTGTGCCTGCCCGGCCGGGACCGCGAGGCCCGCGCCGTCGACGCCGCCCGTGACGTTCACGCCGTTCACGCCGTCCGCGCCGTCTGCCCGGCCACGTTCACGGGGCCGCGTCCCTATGCCCCGTAGGACTCGGCGAGGTCGGCCACCTCGTGGGCGTACGACACGGACCGGTTGTAGCTGGCCAGCGCGGCCGCCCACCCGTCGTCGGTGGTGACGTCGCCGCCCCTGCGGCACAGGTAGAGGCCCGCGGTCAGCGCCGCGTCGTCGATCTGATGCGGATCCGCGCGCCCGTCGAGGTTCCCGTCCTGCGCGTAGCTCTCCCACGTGGTCGGGATGAACTGCATCGGGCCGACGGCACGGTCCCACTCCGTGTCGCCGTCGAGCTCCCCGTCGTCGGTGTCGACGATCTCCATGACCCCCTCGCTGCCGTCCAGCGGCACGCCGATGATCGGCGGGCTCACCGTCCCGTCGGCCCCGACGCCCGCGCCGAGGTAGCTGCCGTGCAGCGACTCGACCGCGCCGATCCCCGCCAGCGTGTTCCACCCGATCCCGCACTCCGGCTCCAGCTCGGCCAGTCGGAGCGACGCACCGGCATAACCTGCCAGGACGCGTTCCGGGATCTCCGTGCGCTCGGAGACGTCCCGCACCCAGGCCGGGTCCGCGAGATCGGCGACGGGGACGACGTCGGCGTCGGCGTCGGCCCGCTCCCCGGACGGCCGAGGCACCGGCTGGTCCGGCGCGGGCGGGAAGTCGCGTTCCTGAACCGCGGGCCAGGTCCCTCCGCCCACGCCGCAGCCGGACAACAGCAGGACGGCCGCGACGACGACGGCCCGGGTTCTCGCACTGACAGTGATGACGCGCCTCCGTGGTCCGGGCCGGCCGGGCGGCACCGGAACTCGACGCCGGCACTCGCCGTCCTGCCACCGACACTACGGCCGGTTCTCGCCCCTCCCGTGATCTGCGACAAGACCTCCCGCAAACGTGCGCGATTCCGGCGCGCCGTCGCGCGGAACGCGAACGCCGCCACGGGCTTCCGTGACGGCGTTCGCGTTCTCGTTCGCTGCGCGGGCAACGGTGCTACCCGGTCAGCGGCGTGACCTCACAGGTCGCGGCACTGGCCGAACTGACGGCCCGTGACGGTGTTCGGCGCACCGTTGTTCACCGGCGCCGGGTCGTTGCGGTAGCAGGCGAGCGGTCCGGTGATCCGGTTGTCCCCGATCACCGGGCCCTCCGACCGGGACACGGTGACCAGGCCGGTCACCCGGTTCCCGGCGCAGTTCGCCGACGGGTCACCGATCGTGACCCCGGAGCTGCGGATCACGGTCAGTGTGCCGAGCACACGCGAGTCGCACACCCGCATCTCCGACGCTCCGTCCGCACGGACCAGCGCGACGATCTTCGAGTCGGTCACCCGCAGCCCCGCGCCGTCGGACACGGTGACGCGGCCCACGACGGTCGCGTCGTCGATGCACGTGGTGCCCTCGGTGACCGAGACGCGCTCGTGGTGCCGGCCGGTGATCACCTCGTCGCACGGCGCCAGGCCCGTCACGGCGACGTCGGCCGACGCGGTGGCCGGGGCGTCGAACGGGTCGGCCGTGACGTGCTCGGCGGTGTTCGTGTACGTGCCGGTGATCGCGTCCGGGTCGACCGTCACGTCGTACGACAGCGTGACCGGCTCGACGCTCGGCCCCACGTAGTCGAGGCAGATGCTGCCGCCCTCGGCCACGGCCACTGAGGGATCACCCGCGTTCACGACGGCGGTACCGAGCGTGCCCGCGAGGTTCTCGACCCCGATCGTGGCCAGGCCGGGCAGCGTCCCGAGCTCGCCGTACTCGAACGTGATCTCGGGCCGGTCCTCCGACACCGAGTTGTAGATCCAGGCCTGGAACGTCCCCACGGAGTTGGACAGGTCGGCCGGGTCGGCGCCGTACGGGAACGGGTCGTCCCACTGCACCACCGCGACCTCGCCGCCGGAGGTGGCGAGCCGCACACCGCGGTCGTTCGCCAGCGAGAGCTCCAGGTCGCTCCACAGCGGGGCGATCACGCCGTTCGGTGCGGCCGCGGCGGGGAGCGCCTGAGGTTCCCACGGGCTTCCGCCGTAGCCGCCCGCGACGGTGATCAGGCCGTCGTCGGACACGGTGAGGTTCGGCGACTGGTCGGAGTAGTGGGAGAACGGGCCGATGTTCGAGAACGCGCTGACCGCCGCGCTGTCGCCGTCGAGCGAGCTGAACCCGACGCCCACCGCACCGAGGTCGACGAACCCGGCCCACGCCGCGCACTGCGGGTCGGTCGCCGGCGTCGAGGCCTCGTAGGCGCCCGCGACGCCCACCGACGTGGGCATCTCGACCTCCCACGTGATGGTCTGCCCGTCGACCACGCCCCCGCCGGTCACGGACTCCGGGTCGATGCTCAGGCCCTCGGGCACGGTGTCCGTGACCGTGTAGGTGAGATCCTCCGGAGTCACGTTGGGCTCGACGGTGAGGTCGTACCCGATCGTGTCGCCGATCGCGGCGGCGTCCGTCGACGCCGTCTTGGTCACGTCGTCGGCCACGCGGGCCAGCCGGACAGGGACCTCGCCGATGTCCCCGGGCGTGTCCGGGGAACTGCCGAGCACCGCGGTGCCGAAGAAGAGGTCACCTTCCTGCGCGTCGGGCAGGTCCCAGTGCACGCGCACGTCGTACGGCTCGCCCACCGGCACCTCGCCGTCGGGCCCGGCCACTCCGGCGTTGCCGAGGTCCTCGGACGGGACGACGGCGGTCGCGAGCGTGTGGGTGTCCGGCTGGCTGTCGCTGCCGCCCCAGTTCTGGACCAGCACCCACCAGGTCCCGGCCTCCGGGTCGGGAACCTCGCAGTACTCGGCCGCGGACCCCGACGTCGAGGCGCACTCCTGGGTGGCGGCGCTCGGCGTGTCGCCGGTGCCCACGAACAGGTCGAGGTCCGGCGCGGTCGCCTGCGTGATCTGCGCGACGAGCCGCTCGGCGCCGTCGGCCACCTCCACGGTGGTGACCTCCACCTGGCTCAGGTCGTCGTACGGCGAGTCGTTCGTCGGGTCCTCGTCGAGGGAGCCCTCGTGCAGGTCTGCGGCGACCAGGCCGCGCACCGAGCCGGTGAAGTCGGTCACGGCGACGGACCGGACGTCGGTCACCGCCTGCGATCCGGCGTCACGCCGCGTGGTGATGTCGATCTCGCCGGGCAGCACCGCGGCGGCCGGGACGACGGCGACCGGCAGGGTCACCGCCGGGACCTCCGGGTCGCTCGGGGTGAGGGTGATGCGCCCGAACAGCGTCTCCCCCTCGGTGGCGCCGGCCACGTCCGCGGTGACCGTGATGCCCGTCGAGTCGCCGGGCGACACCGTGACCTGCGACAGGTCCACGGAAAGAGCGAGACCCGGGTCGGAGTCCGCGGACGCCGACCAGGTGACACCGGCCGGGGCGGACGGCGGGGCCTCCGCGGTGCGCTCCCACGAGCAGGTGGCCAGGCACTGCGTGTCGGCGAAGGACGGCAGGTTGAGGGTGCTGGGGTCGCCACCCTGCTCCGGGTCGGCCGCCAGGTAGTCCGCCGGGGACTCGTCGAACAGCAGGCCCGCGCGCACGGCGGCCCCGATGTCCATGTGGCCGCTGCCCTGCGCGTACGGGGTGGCGGGCGTGCCGTCGTGGTTCAGCACCCCGGTGCGTGCCGTGGTCATGAGCGCCGACTGCTGCTGGGCCGGCGTCCAGTCCGGGCGGGCCTGGGTCAGCAGCGCGCCGGCGCCCGCCACGTGCGGGCTCGACATCGAGGTGCCCGAGATGATGCCGTACTCGACGTGGTCGTACGCGCCGTCGGCGTCACCGAGTGCGGCGAGGATATCCACGCCCGGCGCGGTGAGGGACGGCACGATCGTGTCGACCGCGCGGTTGGGTCCGCGCGAGGAGAAGCTGGCCATCACGTCGCCGAGCCCGTCGTCCACGGTGAACGTGGTGCCGGTGATCGTGGCGGTGTGGCCGGTGCCCTCCTCCAGCCAGTTCTTCAGGGTCGTGGCGTCGTCGTACCCGAGGAACACGCCGGGGACGGCGTACGCGTCGCCGAGCACCGAGTCGCCGTTCGCCTCGTCGTTGGCGAGCACGTAGCCGACGGCGCCCTGCGCGGCGACGTTCTCCGACTTCTCGACCCGGCCGTTGCTGCCGCGGTCGCAGATCACGATCCGGTCCGTGTAGTCGGCCTCGTGGCCGGTGGTCGTGGTGCACTCCGGGTCGCCGAACGCGCCCGCGTAGACGATCTCGGTCGCGGGCAGCGGGCCGGTCAGGGACTTGCCGGTGAGGTCGGGCAGGTCACCCGCGCTGCCGGTGAGGCCGGTGAGCGTGTTGAACGCGTGCCGGTTGTGGGTGGACGCGCCGACGGACGTGAGCCACGGCGCGTCGGCTGGGGAGCCGGTCGTGGCGACCCCGGGGCCGTCGTTGCCGTTGGACGTCGCGACGAAGATGCCCGCGGCGCGCGCGTTGAGGAACCCGATCGAGTCGAAGTCGTTCCACAGGTCCGACGGCGCGGACGAGCCGATCGAGTAGTTGATGACGTCGACGCCGTCGGCGATCGCCTGGTCGATCGACGCCGTCAGGCCCGCGGTGGTGCAGCAGCCGCGGTAGCTGATCACGTTGGCGTGCGGCGCCACGCCGGACACGTCGAACGTCGGCGGGTCGGTGCCCTCGGGAGCGGTCGGGGTCGCGCCGGCGACCACGCTGCCGCCCGACGTCGAGGCCGTGTGCGTGCCGTGGCCGTCGTCGTCGAGGGCGCTGCGGTCGGCGTCCGAGATGAACCCGTAGGCGCCGATCAGCTTGCCGTTGCACGGGAAGTCGGGGTCGTACTGGTCCGTGTTCGACGGGTCGCAGGCGCCCAGGTAGTTCCCGGCGCCGAGCGGGTTGGTGTGGGTGTAGCCGTCGTCGCCGGTCTCGGCGAACGACGGGCTGCCCGGGTTGATGCCGGTGTCGATGGTGCCGATGACGACGCCCTCGCCGCGGTAGTCCTCGGGCAGGCCGAGCTCCTCGACGGCGCTCCACAGCGCGTCGGCGTTGCTCCAGGCCGGGCCGGAGTCGGTGTGCAGCTCGTGCTCCTTGTCGAGCGCGATGTGCGCGACGGCCGGGTCCTTGGCGACCTCGGCGGCCTCGGCGGGCGTCAGGACGGCGGAGATGCCGTTGACGGCGTACTGGTAGGAGAACGGCACCTCGACGTCGCGGGCGACCGTGCGCTCCATGCGGGTGACGAAGTCGTCCTGCTCCGCCTCGAGGAACTCGGTGTACTCGCGCACCCTGGAGACCGACGTGTCCAGCGTCCCGCCCGGCCGCACGGCCGTGGCGTCCAGGCCCGCGACGCCTCCGCGGTAGGTGGGCACGGCGTCGTCGGCCAGGCGGATCAGGTAGGTGCGCTCCGCGCCGCCGCGCCCGAGGGCCAGCTTCTGGATGGTCGGCTCGCGCTCGACGCCCGGCTCCGGCGTGGTCTCGGCCGGTGTGAGGTTCTCGGCGATGAGTTCACGGGGTTCGACCTTGTCCGACGCCGGACCGGGCGTCGGGACCGCGACCGCCGCGGGCGTCAGCGCCGCCGCTAAGGCCGTGACGGCGGCTATGACGAGGGGCGTTCTGGACCGGTGTGACATCTACGGCTCCCTTGAGGTGGCAGCGAGGGGACGTTCACGAGCAGGTGCCCGCTATTCCTTGCGCAGGTCAGGAGGCCATGTCAATGACCCCGGGCCGATTTCACCCGGTCCGGTCGAAGAGGTCGAGAAGGCGCGCCGGGACGTCCCCAGCGCTGCGCGAGCGATGCGTGGGGGCGCGGGCTGGTCGTCGTGCGGTCGGTCTGCCACCGTCCGCTGGGCCCGCCGGGTACGGGGTACCGGCGTCAGCTCACCGCGCTGCGGCGTTCCAGGAAGACCGTGTCGCGCCAGACGCCGTCGCGCCGGCCGATCCGTTCCCGGACGCCGAGCGTCCGGAAGCCCGCCGCGTGATGCAGGCCCACGCTCGCGCGGTTCTCGGGGAAGATCGAGGTCTGGAGGGTCCAGAGGCCGCCCTCGTCGGCGGCCATGACCTGCTTGCGGATGAGGGCCTTGCCGATGCCGCGGCCCTGGTGGCCGTCGGCCACGTAGACCGAGGTCTCCGCGACCCCGGCGTAGACCTCGCGCGCCGACACCGCGGTCGCGGCGGCCCAGCCGACGACCTCGCCCTCCCGCTCGGCGACCCAGCGGTGCCCGGGCAGCCACTTCGCGTCCAGTGACGCCCGGCTCGGCACGACCGTCTCGAAGGTCGCCATGCCGGTGGCGATGCCCTCACCGTAGATGCGGCGCACGGCGGCCCAGTCCTCCTCGCGCAGCTCGCGCACCTCGACGTCGGCCGGCACGTCATCGGGGCAGCACGGCCGCGGCGCGAGGACGCCCATCACGGCGTCGGCGGCGTGCGGGAGGCCGACGCAGCAGGCGGCGTTGATCGTCACCAGCGTGGCGGTGCCCTCCTTCCGCACCCGGAGGAACCCGACGTCCGCGAGCTTGCGCACGTGGTGGGAGCAGGTCGACTGGCTGATGCCGAGGATCTCGGCGAGCGCGCCGACGGTGGTCCCGCGCGGTGCGGTGGCGACGGCGTGCAGCAGCCGCACGCGGGTCGGCTCGGCCAGGCAGGCGAACCATTCCGCATAGGTGGCGGCATCGGCCTCGGGCAGGACCGGGCTCGGGGACCCGGCGGACACGGTCGTCGTCATGGCCTCAGCATCGACCAGAATCGATGGTCTGGTCAATCACCGGCGCGACGTGAGCGGAGCATCCGCGACCCCTGCACGATCACCAGCGGGACGACGGCCAGGGACAGCGCGAGCGCCCATTCCCGGCCGCCGAGGGTGCTCAGGCCGAGCAGTTCCCGCAGGGCCGGCACGCCGAGCGCCAGGGACTGCAGCGCGACGGTGATCGCGAGCGCTCCCCACAGGTACGGGTTGCCGCCCGCACCGCGGAACCCGGAACCGGTGTCCGTGCGGGCGTTGAACACGGCGAGCAGTTGCGCGCCCGTGAGGGTGACGAAGACCAGGGTGCGCGCCTCGGCGAGGTCCGCGGTCAGCCCCTGGGCGAGGAGGTAGGCGGTGAAGCCGACGGCGGCGACCAGGGTGCCATGGACCAGGATGCGGCGCACGGTGCCCGCGCCGAGGACGGGTTCGTCCCTGGACCGGGGAGGTTCCCGCATGGCTTGGTCGCTCCGGGGCTCGAGCGCCAGGGCGAAGGACGGGATCACGTCGATGATCAGGTTGTTCCACAGGATCATGAGCGCCGCGAGGGGTGGGTCGAGCCCGAGGGCGAGCGCGACGGTGACGACGAGCACGACCGCCAGGTGCCAGGAGAACAGGAACTGGCCGAATCGGCGGATGTTCTCGAAGATGCGCCGGCCCTCCTGCACGGCCTGCTCGATGGTGCTGAAGTCGTCGGTGGTGAGCACGATGTCGGCCGCCTCGCGGGCGACGTCGGTTCCCGTACGACCCATGGCGATGCCGACGTCGGCCTGACGCAGCGCGGGGGCGTCGTTGACGCCGTCGCCGGTGACCGCCACGACGCCGCCGGCATCCTGGAGGGCGTGGACGAGGCGCAGCTTGTGCTCCGGGGCCACCCGCGCGAAGACGTCGACGTCCTGGACCTCGCGGGCGAGCGCGTCCGTGTCCAGGCGGTCGAGCTCCGCACCGGTGACGGCCCGATCAGCGCGGAGCCCGAGCCGGCGGGCGACGGCGACGGCCGTGCGAGGCTGGTCACCGGTGATCATGACGACACGGATCCCCGCCCGGTGACACGTCTCGATCGCGTCGACGGCGGCAGGGCGCGGCGGGTCCATGATGCCCACCACCCCGTGGATCTCGGCAGCGCGGAACACCCCGTCGTCGTCCGCGCCGTCAGGCACCGGGCCGGCCCCGACGGCGAGGGTGCGCAGTGCCCGCTCCCCCATGGCATCGGCCCGGGCGATGAGGCCGGCGTGCCGCCGCGGATCGAGCAGCGCCTCGGGAGCACCTTTGATGTGGGCCGTCCCGTCCACGACGACCGCCATGCGTTTCGTGACCGGGTCGAACGGGACCTCGTCCGACCGGGCATGGTCGGAGCGCAGCGCGCGCCAGTCGAGCCCGTGATCCTCCGCGCCCAGCAGCAGCGCCACCTCGGTGGGGTCGCCTACCGGGTCGCCGTCAGTGGCGACGTCGGCGTCGTTGCAGATCACCGCGCTTTCCCAGAGCGTCCGCTCCTCCACGCCGTCCGCGAGCGCGACCTCCTCGGCCCGCATCTCGTTGGCCGTGAGAGTGCCGGTCTTGTCCGAGGCGATCACGCTCGTGCTGCCCAGGGTCTCCACCGTCGGCAGTCGGCGGACGAGCGCCCGTGCACGGGCCATTCGGCGCATGCCGACGGTGAGCGTGAGCGTGGCGACGGCGGGAAGCCCTTCCGGTACGACGGCGACGGCCAGAGCGATCGCCACCTCGATCACCTCGCCGATCTCCAGGCCACGGACCAGCCCGAGCCCGGCGAGAGCTCCGGCGACACCGATCACGACGAGCGACAGGGCGCGACCGAGGCGGTCCAGTCCTGCCTGCAGCGGCGCCTGCGCGGGCGCGGTGGACGCCGCCAGGTCCGCGATGCGACCCACCTCTGTCGCGGCGCCCGTGGCGACCACGACCCCGCGGCCCCGGCCGGCGTTGATCGTGGTGCCGCTGTAGAGCATGTTCGTGCGGTCGGCGAGCGGCGTGTCGGCGGGCACCGGCTCGACGTCCTTCACGACGGGCTCGCTCTCGCCGGTGAGAGCGGACTCCTCGACGACGAGGTCGCCCGCCTCCAGGAGGCGTACATCGGCCGGGACCCGGTCCCCTGCCTCCACCGACACGATGTCGCCCGGGACGAGTTCGACGGCGTCGATCTCGTCGCGACGGTCCTGTCGCTCGACGTCGGCCTGAGTCGCGGTGAGGCGGCGCAGGGATTCCATCGATCGCACGGCGCGCAGTTCGGTGACGAAGCCGACGACCGTGTTGACCACGAGAACCACCGCGACGGCGGCGGCCTCCAGGATCTCCCCGATGGCCAGCCCGGCGACGACCGCCGCGGCGAGAAGGATGACCACCACACCGCGCACCTGGTCGAGCAGGATCCGCCAGCCGGACACCCGGGCGGCCGCCTCCAGCGCGTTCCGCCCCGCGGCGGCCCTGCGGCGCGCGACGTCGTCGGCGGTGAGTCCGCGCTCCGGATCGACCTCCAGCCGCGCCACCACCTCGTCCACGGGGAGACCGTGCGGGGACCCGACCTGCCACGGGCGGGCCCGTGTCTTCCCTCGACCTACCGGTGGGGCGCCGTCCCGCGCGCCGGATCCGGACTTGTGCACCCTCTCGTTCGCCGGCGCCACGGCGTCCCCCTTCGGGTCGGCTCCCAGTGGTCCCAGCCTCCAGCATGGCCCGGTTCCGGTGATCGTGCCGCATGCCCCTTCACTCCCGGGTGACCAGGGCCGATCCTTGCATCGATCGACATCCGTCGATAAAGTTCGTCGACATTCGATCGACAAGGATCGATCAAGGAGGTGGAGATGCGAGGTCCGCGTTCCTGGCACCAGCCACCACGGCAGCCACCCACCCGAAAGGACACCGAACATGACCGACGCGATCGTCATCGGCGGCGGGCAGGCCGGCCTCGCCGCCGCCCATGCTCTCCTGGCCCGCGGGCTTCGCCCCGTGCTGCTCGAATCCGGCGACGAGCCGGTCGGTTCATGGCCGCGCTACTACGACAGCCTCCATCTCTTCTCCCCCGCCCGGTACAGCGCACTGCCCGGCCTCCCGTTCCCCGGCGACCCGGGCCGCTATCCGCACCGCGACGAGGTCGTGGACTACCTGCGCACCTACGCCAAGACGCTCGACGCGGACCTCCGCACCGGACACCACGTCACCGCCGTCACGCACGACGGCAACGGGTTCGCCGTCCAGGTCGAGGGCGAGAAGCCGCTGCACGCGCCGATCGTGATCGCCGCCACCGGGGCGTTCAGCTCGCCCCACCGGCCCGTCCTGCCGGGGCTGGACCGCTTCGCCGGCACGGTCCTGCATTCGAGCGAGTACCGGAACCCGGCCCCGTTCGCGGGGCAGCGGGTCGTGGTGGTGGGGGCGGCGAACTCGGCGATCCAGATCGCCGTCGACCTCGCCCCGCACGCCCGGGTCACGCTCGCCACGCGCGCACCCATCCGCTACGCGCCGCAGCAGCCCTTCGGCCGGGACGTGCACTTCTGGTCGACCGTCAGCGGGTTCGACGCACTCCCGGTCGGACCGTGGCTGCGTGACCACCCCAGCATGCCCGTCGTCGATCCCGGCACCTACCAGGCCGCGATCGACGCCGGACGGCCCGACCGGCGCGGCATGTTCACCGCCGTCGACGGCAGCACCGTCACCTGGCCCGACGGCGGCACCGACGAGGTCGACACCATCCTGCTCGCCACCGGGTTCCGTCCCGGCACCTCGTATCTCGGGGGTCTCGGCGCGCTCGACGCGACGGGCAGGCCCCGGCAGCGCCACGGCCTGTCCACCACACATCCCGGCCTGGGCTACGTCGGCCTGGAATGGCAGCGCAGCTTCTCGTCGGCCTCGATCCGTGGCGTCGGCCGCGACGCGCGGTACGTGGTCCGCCGCCTGACGAGGCGGTAGACCGGCGGGGGCCGGCCCGGCCCGGGAGACCTGTCAGGTGGCCGACGATGCACCTTCCCGCCGTCGGCTCACCTCAGGTACGGGTTGGTCGCCAGTTCCCGTTCGACCGTCGTCGTCGGCCCGTGGCCCGGGACGACCGCCAGGCCCGGGTCCAGCCGAGCGACGACGTCACTCAGCGTCGCCCGCATCGTCGCGTCGTCGCCGCCGGGCAGGTCGGTACGGCCGATCGACCCGGCGAACAGCACGTCCCCGGTGAGCACGATCCCGGACGGCGCGCTGTCCGGCGTGGCGGCGTCGGCCTCGGCGCCCGTCGTGGTGCGCCCGCCCGTCCTGGCGTCTTCGCCCGTCCCGCCCCGTCCGGCCGCCCCGCCGTCGCTCCCTGGCGGATCCAGCAGGTAGAGGGTCGAACCCTGCGTATGTCCTGGTGCGTGCACGGCCCGCAGGGTCACCGCGCCGAACGTGAGGTCCGCCGAGCCGCCGCGGGTCTCGAACCCCTCCACCGGCTTCGGGGCGCGGTACGCCTCCGGTGCGAACCCGAGCGCGGCCAGCTCCCGGCCGAGCGCGCTGCTCACGGCGGCCGCACCCGCGCCGCTGACCAGCGTTCCGAACGGGTCGTCGAGCCGGTACACATCGGCGGCATGCATCCACATCGGCACGTCGTACCGTTCGCACAGCTCGGCCGCGTCCCAGGTGTGGTCCGCGTGTCCGTGGGTGGCCAGCACCGCGCGGGGGCGGAGGCGCCGCTCCTCGACCACCCGCGCGACGCCGTCGGCCACGCCCGCGCCGGCGTCGACCACGACGCAGTCCCGGACCCCGCTCCCAGGGGCCGCCACCACGCAGCAGTTGGTCCCGAACACGGGCGCGACGACGACATCGACCTGGGCTGCGACACTCATCGGACCACCGTACGACGCGCTGGGCGACATTCGGTGGCACGCCGACTCGGTGGGACAATCCGGGTGTGCGGATCGCGACGATCGATGACCTGTTCGAGGCCCTGGACCAGACCTTCGACGAGCACGAACGCGGCGACCGCACCAGCGCCCGCGCGGCGGGATTCTGGGAGCGGCTCCTGCGCCGCGAGGACCACCCGCTCAACACGTCCCTCCCCGACGAGCCGCTCGTCGACTGGCACGGGCGCGGACTCCTCGGTGAGGTCGACGGCACCCGCGTCCTCGACGTCGGCTGCGGCAACGGGCGCAACGGGCGGTGGCTGGCCGAGCGAGGCGCGGACGTCGTCGGCGTCGACCTGGCCGCCGCCGTGCTCGACGACGTCCGGCCCACCCTCCCGAGCCGCATGGAGGTCCACGCGCTCGACATCCTGCGCGACCCGCTCCCGGCCGGGCCGTTCGACCTGATCTACGACTCCGGCTGCTTCCACCACCTCGCGCCCCACCGCCGCATCACCTACCTCCAGCGGCTCCTGCCGCTCCTGAGACTCGGTGGCCGCTACGCGATCGTCGCCTTCTCCCAGGAACGTCAGCCCAGCGCGGGCGACCGCGACGTCCTCGCGACGGGCGACACGGCGGGCGGTACGGCCTTCACCCTCGACGACCTCGGGCGGATCTTCAGGGCCCTGCGCCCCGTGGAGCTGCGCGCGGTGCGCCCCGACGTGGACGAGACGTTCGGCGCCGACTTCCTCAACGCCGCCCTGTTCCGCCGCTGAACCGGCCGTCCGACCTGAACCGGCCGTCCGAGCAGTGCCGTCGGTCCGGCACGCCGCAGGTCCGGGCTACGGAATCCGCGCGCCGGGTGCGATAGTGCTCGACATGGTGACCCCGCACTCGGCTCCCGGCGTGCCGCCCGACCCTTCCGGCACACGATGAGCGACGACGTCTCCGCCTGGCTCGACGCGCTCGGCCCGATCGCGTTCTACCTGGTGGTGTGGGGGCTCGTGTTCGTGGGCACGGCCCTGTTCGTGGGCGTGTTCCTGCCGTTCCTCACCGGGGACTCGCTGCTGTTCGGCGCGGGCCTCGTGGCGGGCAGCACCACGTCGGTCAACATCTGGGTGCTCACCACGGGCATCGCGATCGCCGCGATCGCCGGCGACCAGGTGGGGTACCTGCTCGGACGCCGGTACGGGCGCCCCTACCTCACCGGCCGGCGCGGGCGCTGGGTCCAGAACGGGATCGCCAGGACCGAACGGTTCTACGACCTGTTCGGCTGGTGGTCGGTGGTGGTGGGGCGGTACGTGCCGTGGGGACGGGTCTTCGTCCCGGCGGTCGCCGGGGTGTCCGACATGGCGTACTGGCGGTTCGTCACCGCCAACGTGGTGGGCGCGTTCACCTGGGGTGTCCTGATCACGCTGATGGGCTACTTCGCGGCGTCGATCCCGGCGGTGCGGCCCGTCGCGTACGGGATCGCGGGTGTGGTCATCCTCGCGTCGGTCGTGGCGGGCATCCGCGCCTGGCGCCAGGACCGCGCGGCGAGCGCCGACGACTGACGGCCGGCGGCTCCGCACCGGCTGACCGCCGCCGGACGGCCGAGCGCCGGGCCGACGCCGGCGGGCCGGCGGCTGCGGCGACCACGCCATTTCGCGGGGTGGGAACGCAACCACCGGGCGAAATGGCGTGGTCGCCGGCGGAGGGTGTCGCCGGGATGACTCGGCCCTGCTCAGGAAGGGCCTGGGTGTCTCACCGGAGGGCGGCCGCGACGTGGTCGCGCAGGACGGGGACGACGTCGGTAAGGAACCACGGGTTGCGGGCCTGCCAGCGGAAGTTCAGCGGGGACGGGTGCACGAGCGGGAGCGTGTCGGGCAGGTGGTCACGGAACGCGCGGACGGTGTCGGTGAGGGTGCGCCCCGCCTGGTCTCCCAGGTAGTACGCCTGGGCGTAGCTCCCGACGAGGACGGTGAGCCGGATGTCGGGCATGAGCTCCAGCAGCGGCGTGTGCCAGCGCGCCGCGAACCCCTTGCGGGGCGGCAGGTCGCCGTTCGCGCCCTTGCCCGGGTAGAAGAAGTCCATCGGCAGCAGGGCGAACAGGTCCGGGTCGCGGAACTGCGGCTCGGACACGCCGAGCCAGTCCATCAGCTTCTTCCCACTGGCGTCGTTCCAGGCCAGGCCGCTCTCCTGCGCCTTGCGCCCCGGCGCCTGCCCGACGACGACAACCCGTGCCCCCGCTCCCGCCTGGTACAGCGGCTCGTAGCCGTGTTCGCGCGCCGCGGCGTTCTCGGGGTCGGCGACGATCGCCTGCCGGATGGACTCGAAGTTCACGGCGCCAGTATCGCCCGCCCGAGCAAAGGGCGGCGTGGCCGCTGCGGGCACCGGCCGCGCGCGGACCTACACCTTCGCCTTGGCTCGCCGGGCCTCACGCTGCTTCTGCTTGAGCTTCTTCGCCTCCTGCTCGCCCTTGAGGGTGGACGACTCGAACCAGTCGAGCGGACCGCCCCAGCCGGCGCGTCTCCCGCCGGGGCGGAAGATCTGGCCGTAGCGGATGCGGCTGAACAGGTCGGGCAGCCGTTTGTCCAGGTAGCGGATCGTCACGAGCCCGAGCGCCCACGCGGCACCGAACCCGTTCGCGACCCCGGCGACCACCAGCGCCGGCGCGGTCCACGGCGCCGGGGCCTGCAGGTGCAGGAGCACCATCCCCCCGGTGGGCAGCACGGCGATCTGCATCAGCAGCATCGAGATCCACACGTGGAAGGTGATGTTCCCGACCGCGTCGTTGGGCCCGACCCGCTGCCGGGGGTCGACGCCGGGTGAGACGCCCACCGCCGCGACGATCAGTGCCGCCCCGGTCGCGGCGCCGAGCAGGGCGGGAATCGCTGCCAGGAGGATCGGCACCGCCCACCATGCCTGGCTGAGCAGCACGAACACGACGGACACCAGGAGGATCTTCGGCAGGACGGTCAGGACGACGCCCCACTGCCGCCCCCGGACGTCGGCCCGCACCGACCCCTCGTCCTGTCCGACCAGGTCCAGCCAGATCGCGCTGCCGTCCTGTCCGTAGACGGTGCAGGCGGAGATCCCCACCATGAACGTGATGATGAGTCCGGCGAAGGCCGCCACGTCGCCGAGTTCGGCGCTGGCCAGCGCGAACGCGCCGATCAGCACACCGGTCCAGACGCCGGACTGCGTCTCGACCATCCGCCAGGCGTCCCGGCTCCACTGCCGTACCTCCTTGGCGACGACGGCGCCGGTGGGCGTGGCCGGCAGCCACCCACCACCCGCGACGAGACGTGCGGACCGGCGCCGCCCGCGCCGTCGTCGGTCCGGCTCCGCGGACGGCACGAGCAGCGGGATGGTCGCCGCGATCACCGCGGCGGCCAGCACGGCCAGCCCGCCGAGCAGCAGCAGCGCGCCGCCCCAGTCACCGCGCGCCGCCCGCTCGATCGCGAGCACGGTCCACGAGGTGGGGCTCAGGTCGAGGGCCCGGGACACCGTGGTGTCGGCGATGCCGGTGGCCAGGAAGTCCGGCGTCCGCTCGATCGCGACCTGCACGGGGATCCAGCCGGCGAACATGCCCGCGAACATCAGCCCGAACTGGATGCTCGCGATCTCGACCCCGGCCCGCGACCCCATCGCCGCGCCGAGCAGCCCGTACACCAGCCGCGACAGCGCCACCAGCAGGATCCACGTGAGCACCGCCCCCGGTACGGCCACCCCGAGGGTGACCGGCGCCAGCAGCACGGCATGCGCACCCGGCGCCAGCAGCGCGGCCAGCACGACACCGGCCGCGACGCTCACATAGACACTCACGAGCAGGCCGCGGCCGAGGACCGGACGGGACAGCGGCAGGAGCGTGAAGTAGCCGGGCCGGAGCGTGCCCGAGCCGCTCATCAGCACCGGACCGATCGCGGTACCCACACCCCACAGGAGCAGCCCGAGCGTCAGGATCGAGTGCCGCGCGGCGTCGCTCCCGGCGTTCAGGGTCGCCGCCCAGGTCACGACGACGAGGGCCGCGCCGATGGCCCAGCCCGCCATGCGCATCCCCGGCGTCGAGTGCCGCAGCATCGTCAGCTTGAGGGAGATCAGCCACCGATCCATGCCAGGTCCTCCTCCCCCAGCTCGGTGCCGCCCACCAGCTCCACGAACCGGTCTTCCAGGCTCCGGCCCCCACGCACCTCGTCGAGTGTGCCGTCCGCCAGGACGCTCCCCGCCGCGATGATCGCCACACGGTCGCACAGGCTCTCCACCAGGCTCATCACGTGGCTGGAGATGATGATGCTGCCGCCCGCCGCCGTGAAGCGGCGCAGGATCGCCGTCAGCACGCGGGCCGAGACCGGGTCCACCGCCTCGTACGGCTCGTCCAGCACGAGGAGACGGGGCGTGTGCAGCAGGGCCGTCGCCAGGCCGATCTTCTTGCGCATGCCGGTGGAGTACTCGCCCACCAGGGTGCCCAGCTCCTCGGCCTCCTCCAGTTCCAGGATGCGCATCAGCTCGGCGATCCGGTCCGCGACGACATTCGCGGGCATGCCCCGGAACCTGCCCCAGTAGGTGAGCAGTTCGCCGCCGGTCAGGCGCTCGGGGAGCGCCAGCCCGTCCGGCAGCACGCCCAGGATGCGCTTGGCGGCGACCGGCTCCTGCCAGACGTCGATGCCGTGCACCAGCGCCCGCCCGCCGCTCGGGCGCAGCAGGCCGGTCGCCATGGACAACGCCGTCGTCTTCCCGGCGCCGTTCGGGCCGACGAGGCCGAAGAACGAGCCCCGCGGCACGGTCAGGTCGATGTCGTCGACCGCGACCTTGTCGCCGAACTCCCGGCGCAGGCCGGCCAGTTCCAGGGCGGGTTCGGGTACGGCGGGACCGCCGGCTTCACCGGCGGCCGGCCCGCCCGGTTCGGGTGCGGGCCGTTCGGAAGTGGTGGTCATGGCTCCAGGCTGGCCGACGACGGACGGCGGCGCCTCCGCCGATCGGGTACGCCTCCTCCGCCGATCGGGCATCTCACCTGCCCGTCCGCAGTCGCCGCGCGCGGGCGGACCTATCCTCGGAACCATGGTCACCTCCGACGCCGACACGGGACGGGAACCGGCGGGGCGCCCCCCGGTCCTCGAACGTCCCGAAGCGTCCGGCCGACCCTCCGCACCCGCACCCGCACGGCTCCGCGCCGCCGTCGCCCGGCTCGGCAGGCTCCACGCCCAGCGCACCACCGGTGAATGGGTCGCGGACAGCCTCCAGGTCTCGATCGCGCTGCTGGTGTGGTGGTTCTACGGGTTCGCCACGTTCGACACCTACGCCGCCATCCCTGACTGGTACTGGCCGCTGGACCGCGCCCTAGGCCTCGTCGCATGCCTCGCGCTGTGGTGGGCACGGTTCCGGCCGGTCACGGTCGCGCTCGTCGTGCTCGTACCGGCCGCCGCCGCGACGAGTGCGGGATTCGCGGCGGTCGCCACGGTCTACCGGCTGGGCTCGCACGCGCCGCCTCACGTGGCGGTCGGGATGACCGCCGTGTACCTGGCTGCCGGGATGCCCTACCACGCGGTCTTCCCCCTGCCGGGGATGACCTGGCCCTGGTATGTGGCGATGATGGTGCTGCTGCATCTGGTGGCCCTCAGCTTCGGCCTGCTGGCGCGCTCGCGCCGTCTCGCGCTCGACCGCATCCGCGCCGACGCGACCCGCGAACGGGAGCTGTTCGAGGCCAGGATCGCCGGCGCCCGCCGGGACGAGCGCGAACGCGTGGCCCGTGAGATGCACGACGTGCTCGCCCATCGCGTCTCCCTCGTGTCGGTGCACGCGGGCGCTCTGGAGTACCGGCTCGACGCGGCGACCGGCGCGACGGCCACCGGCACCAGAACCGGCAGCGGCACGGGCAGGGGCACCGGCACCGACGGCGGCAGCGGCACCGGGACCAGGGCCGGGACCGGGACCGGGACCGCGGAGACCGTCGCGGGCCCGACCACGACAGCCCGCCCTGGCAGCGTGACGACCCCGACGATCCCGTCGGCTCGCCCGGCGCCGTCGCCGCCCCGCCCCGCCCCGCCGTCGGCCGTCGAGATCCGCGAGGCGGTCTCGGTGATCCGCCAGAACGCGCACCTGGCCGTCGAGGAACTGCGCCACGTGCTGGCCGTACTGCGTGCCGACGACACGGACAACGACGCGATCGACCCGGACCACCCCCAGCCTCGGCTGACCGACCTCACCCGGCTCGTCGACGAGGCACGCGGCGCCGGGCAGCGCGTGACCACCCACGTGGACCTCGGCTCCTCGACCCTGCCCGACACCATCCAGCGCACCGCGTTCCGCGTGGTCCAGGAGGGCCTCACCAACGCCCGCAAGCACGCCCCGCAGGCACACGTGCACGTCGAGGTCGTGGCCGACGACGACGGCGTGCGCCTCACGGTCGCCAACCCCCTGCCCGTCGGCGTCGGACCCGGCGAGATCCCCGGCGCGGGCGCCGGCCTGACCGGGCTCGACGAGCGCGTGCGGCTGGACGGCGGAACCATCGAGCACGGCGTGCACGACGGCGACTTCCGGCTCACCGCCCGGCTCCGGGTGCGGCCATGAGCACCCCCGACGTCCCCACCGCCCGTCCCGGGTGGCGACCATGACCGCACCGGTCCGCCTCCTGCTCGTCGACGACGACCCGCTCGTGCTGCGCGGACTGCGCCTCATGCTCGCCGGCTCCCCGGATCTGGAGGTCGTCGGCGACGTCGACGACGGCGACCGCCTCGTGACCGCGGTCCGGGAGACGACACCGGACGTCGTGCTGCTCGACGTCCGCATGCCCCGGGTCGACGGCGTGACCGCGCTGCGCCGGCTGCGTGCCGAACCCGACCTCGGCCTACCCGCCGTCCTCGTGCTGACCACCTTCGACACCGAACGGGTCGTGCTCGACGCGATGCGGGCCGGGGCCGTGGGGTTCCTGCTCAAGCACACGCCACCCGCCGAGCTCGTGCGGGCCGTGCACGCCGCCGCGACGGGCGAGCCGACCGTCTCCCCCACGGCACTGCGCCGCCTCATCGATCACGTGGCCCTGACCGAGCCGACGACGGGACGCGAACCCGGCACGCCACCGGTGACCGCGCGGGCTGCCGAGGGCGCCCTTCGCACCCCGTCGGCCGCCGAGTCCGCGGCGGGAGGCAGCCACGGCCCGCCGTCGGGCAGCGACGACCGGCCGGGGACCCGGCTGGACCTGGACCTTCTGACGGACCGCGAGCGCGACGTCGCCCTGGCCGTGGCCGAGGGCATGGGCAACTCGGAGATCGCGCGGGAGCTGTACCTCTCCCCGAGCACCGTGAAGTCTCACCTTTCGAGCGCGCTGACGAAGTTCGGCCTGACGAACCGCACCCAGTTGGCCATAGCGGTCCACGAGGCGAACCGCCGCGGCTGACGGGCGGGTTCGTCGTCAATACGGCGCGCGTACCCCTCGACGGCGACCCCACCTCCGATTTTCCGGGAGTGCCCTCAGCCTCGTGGACACGCAGCGCCCGTCCATGGACACGCAGTCGCGTTGAAGGTAGGACGCCCATGCGAGGCGAGGAACCGCCGCGTCGGCCCATACTGCGGGTCGAGCACCCGAGCAACCACGAAGACCGTCACGTCCCTCACACCTGCCTGCTTGAGTGCCGCGGCAGCCGACTGGGCATTCGAGCCGCTCACCCAGGAGTCGTCCACCAGCAGGACGTGCTCCGGAAGGCGGTCGGACCCGACGACGAAGTTCGCGGGCCGAAGGCGGCGGCGCTCGAAATCAGCCGCTGCCGAAAGCTGGACTTCGGCGTCGGGGCGCCTCGTCATGCCGCGCACGATCTCTCCGAGCCGGGTCCGGCCCTTCGACGACGGCATCACCGCCCAACCGGACTTCGACGTCGCCAGCCCGCATGACACATGCCCCCTCAGCCCAAGCGCGACCAGGGAAGTCATCACACGATCCACGTCCCGACCTGGGTTCGGGCCCTTGTACTGATGCACGACCTTGTAGCCCTGCGAGTCATACTTCTCGGCGTAGATCAGGACGCCCACCCTGTTCGCCAGCGGAAGCCCTGACCGGACATGCCGCTGGCACGGCGGACACAGGACGTCGATCGCATGGTTGAGTGGCGTCGCGCAGACGGAGCACGTCACGCCGGCCTCGAACACCACATTGTGGAGATAGCGCCCATGGGCAGTCTGAAGGAAGTCGGCGATGGGTCGAACGGCGGTCGACAGCCCTCGCGTCACGCACTCATCAGGGCGGCGAGCGCCTCATCAACCCTGCGCGGCTGCTCCTGAATCTCTCGTACCGCAGCCGCCAGATCGTCCATCGACTCCACGATGTATACGCCGGGCTGACCACGTAGCGCGCTGCCCCATGTCGTCGTGGATGCCACCTTCTCGGTGAGGATCACCGGCCGCCCGTGCTCGCCGGCCAGTCTGGCCTGGATGCGCGTCCCACTGTGTTCACCTGCCTCGACCACGATCGTCGCCAGCCCGTAGCCCGACATCGACGCGTTCCGCATCGGGAACGACTGCTTGGTCGGCGGCGCCTCCGGATAGAACTGTGAGAGCACCAGCCCGCGCTCGGCAACTTCCTGCTGCAGGTCGGCGTTGGCTGCCGGGTAGGCCCGCGTGATGCCTGTCCCGATGAACGCCACAGTCCTGCCGCCCGCATCGAGCGCCGCCCGATGAGCGGCCGTGTCAACCCCTGCCGCCAGGCCGCTGATCACGGTCATACCCTGATCGACCAAGAATCGAGCGATGTCCCCAGCCAGGCGCAACCCGTCCGGCGACGTGTTCCGCGAGCCGACGAGCGACATCCCCGCGTCATCCGACCGCAGGTCTCCGGCATAGAACAGGAACGGGGGTGTCTCCCTGATATCCAGGAGCCGCTGCGGGTACCGCGCGTCAAGCACCGTCACGATCTGCAGGCCCTGCGACTCCCAGGCCTGCACATCCGTCCTCGCCTCGTCGATCCGAGCTTCATCGGCCGGAAGGTCGAAGAGCGCCCCGTCGCCCTCTGTGGCAGTCCGTAGCGAGAGCGCACTTCCCTCGAACGCGACCTGCGACGCGATCCGCCCCCAGGTCGACTTCCGCTCACGCAGGAGGACCAGGAGTGCGGCAATCTCGTCGCGGCGGTCGGTCATGAGGCCAGCGTAGAGCCCTGGCGCCGGTTGTCCTGTCAGGCGCTGCCGAACACCCGGCGAGTGTTATCGAACTGTTGTTCTATCAATGATGATGGATCGGCCGGTCGGGATATCAGCGCACCGCCCCAGGGCACTGGTGCCCGTGCCATGACGACGGGTGCGGCGCGGCGCTCGGAGAGCATCGCGCAAAAAAGATGCGCGGCCACTGCATCCGTACCCCGGTGATCGGCAGAAGAAGAGTTGTCAGAACAAAGACGTCGACGCTCTCGGCGTCCGTGACCCGGAGGACACCATGAAACAGACAACACGACGCCGTGCCCCGCTGGTGGGTGCCGCGACGATCGCAGCACTCGGCCTGGCGGTGACCGGATCGGCCTCGTCGGCCTGGGCCGACTCGCACGACGCCACCCTGTCCGTCCTGCACGGAGTGCCGGACACGACGGTCGACGTCTGGGTGGACGGCGAGCTCACCGTCGACGACTTCGAGCCCGGCGACATGGCGGGCCCCCTCGAACTGCCGGCGGGCACCTACAGCGTGGCCATCACCGCCGCCGACGCGGAGGACGCCTCGGATCCGGTGATCGGCCCGGTCGACCTCACACTCGACGCCGGCGGCAACTACACCGCCGTCGCACACCTGGACGCGGGCGGCGCGCCGACGGCCACGCTGTTCATGAACGACCTCTCCGAGACCGCGGCAGGCGAGGGCCGGCTGACGGTGCGTCACGTCGCGGCGGCACCGGCCGTCGACGTCCTGGCCGGTGGTGAGCCCGTGATCACCGGGCTGGAGAATCCGGACGAGGCCCTTCTCGACCTGCCGGCGGGCACCGTGTCGGCCTCGGTCGCGGCGGCGGGCACCACGGAACCGGTCCTCGGCCCGGCCGACGTCGAGATCGCCGACGGCGTCAACACCATCGTCTACGCCTGGGGGAGCCTGGACGACGACACCCTGGCACTGGCGACGCAGACGATCGACGGACTCCACTCCGCGCCCGGTGGGGTGCCTGCCGGCACCTCGGGCATGGCAGCCGACGCAACGCCGAACGCGATGGTCAGCACGGTCGCGGTCGTGGCGGGCCTGCTCCTGGCCGGCCTGGCGGTCGCCGCGGCGACCAGGAAGCTGGCCGGCGCACACCGCGGGTCCGTGCGGGAGCAGGCTCCCACCTCGCCCAGCACACGGCGTCGATGACGGCACGACACCATGGCTCCGCGGCACCGACGGTTCGTGCGCGAACCGCCGGTGCCGCGGCGGCCGGCCTCACGATCCTCCTCACCTCCTGCACGAGCCCGAACGGGTCGGCAGGACCTGAGCCGGAAGCCACCGCGCCATCCCCGGTCGGCTCGGTCTCCGTGTCCACCGCGGAGGGTGCGGTCCACGACGACGCCGAGCGAGACCGGCGGGCCCCGGGGGTGGGGTCGCCACAGGACGTCCCCGTCCGGCCGGCCCAGGACGCACCCGCGCCCGCACCCCCCGCACCCGTCCAGGTGAGGGTGTCCGAACTGGACATCGACGTACCCGTGCGACCCGAGGGGGTGGACGAGCAAGGTCGTATGGCGCTACCCGAGTCGGCGGAAGAAGCCGCCTGGTACCGATTCGGCTCGGCACCGGCGAGCCGTTCCGGAACGACCATCGTCGCCGCTCACGTCGACGACGAGAACAGCGTAGGCCCGTTCGCACGGCTCGTTCGGGCCGAGGTCGGCACGGAGGTGGAGGTCCGCACGGGAGCGGGCAGGACCCACAACTACACAGTGACGCAGGTGCGCGCGGACACGAAGTCCGAGGGTTCGCTGGACGACCTGTTCGACCGGTCCGGACGTCCCCGTCTCGTGCTCGTGACCTGCGGCGGCGAGTGGGATGCCGAGGCCCGCTCGTACACGGACAACATCGTGGTGACCGCGGAGCCCGCCGGGTGAGGTCACCATGGCAACCAGTACCGGTGGTCGCGGCGCCTGGCCGCGCACTACGATCGAACCAGGCCGATGGTGGTGGCCTGCCACCGGGGTCACCGTCCGAGCCAGAGGATGCCCGCTGAACGCCGACGACGCCGAACTCGACGACGCAGGGTCGGACGTGCTCCGTCTCGGCCGGCGCTTCGCCGAGGGAGACGAGACGGCGTTGTCCGAGGCATACGACCGCTGGTCCGCTCTGGTCCACACCATGGCATGGCGGTCCCTGGGCTCCCGCACCGACGCCGAGGACGTGACCCAGCAGGTCTTCATCGCGGCCTGGCGGGGCCGCGACCGCTATGATCCGGGCCGGGCCAGGCTGCCTGCGTGGCTGGTCGGGATCACCCGCCACGCGATCGCGGACGCGCACCAGGCACGGACGCGGGTTCTCCGCTCGATCGACGCGGCGACCGACGTCCGCACCACCCCGGAGGCCGAATCGGCGGTGGAACGCGTGGCCGACCGGGTGACGATCGAGGACGAGCTGCGTCGGCTCGGAGACCCTGCCCGGACCATTCTCCGGCTGGCCTTCTTCCGGGATCTCACCCACGTGCAGATCGCGGAAAAGCTCGACCTGCCGCTCGGTACGGTCAAGAGCCATGTCCGACGCAGCCTGACCAGGTTGCGCGACCGATTGGAGGTGGATGGTGCCACACGTGGATGACGACGCGCTCGCGCTCTACGCCCTGGGCGAGGACGTGCTCGAACCAGAACAGCGCCTTCACCTCCAGGACTGCGCCCAGTGCGCCCGTACGGTCGCCGGACTCGCCCGGGTGGTGAACGGCGCACGGGCGGACGAGCGCGAGGCCGCCCTGGTACCGCCGCGCCCCGAGGTCTGGACACGGATCCACAGCGAGCTCGGCCTCACCACCCCGCCGGACGCTCTCCAGCCGGACGACGCACCCGTAAGGCGGATCGGCGGAGACGCCACCGAGACTCCGGCAGGGGCAGACCGTGACGGTGGGACGACGGGGGGCAGGCGGAGCTTCTGGATGCCGGCACTGGTCGCCGCCGGCACCGCACTCGTTCTGGGAATCGCCGGCGGAGTCCTCTGGGAACGGCGCGACCTCCAGCCGGCGGAGGCCACCGTCGCGAGTGCGGCGCTGTCCCCCGTGCGGGCGGACTCGCCGGGCGAGACCGGGCAGGCCGTCGTGCAACAGACAGGAGACGGCCGCCAGCAACTGGTCGTCTCGATCGACTCGCCGGCGCCGGGGGACGGCTACCGCGAGGTCTGGCTGCTCACCTCGGACGCGAGCGGCCTGATCAGTCTCGGAGTGCTGCAGGGCGGTGAGGGCCGTTTCACCATTCCCGACGGGCTGGACCTGACGGACTTCGCCGTCGTGGACGTGTCCGAGGAGCCGTTCGACGGGGACCCGGCACACTCCGGGGATTCCCTGGTGCGTGGCACTCTCGGCACGTGACGGTCGGCTGTTTGTCGACGCGGGTCGGTCCGACCGCATCCACTCACGCAGGTGATGCCGGCGGCACCTACAGCATGCCGATCATCCGGTCGAACCCGTCCTCGCTCACCACGGTGATGCCGTAAGCCTCCGCCTTGCGGGCCTTGGTCGAGAGCGAGTCCGGATCGGCCGCGACGACCAGGCGCACCTTCTTGGTCACGGCCGGGTGCGGCACCAGCCCGGCGTCGCGGGCACGCCGCTCCCAGACGTCGCGCGGCTCACGCATCGCGCCGGTGAACACGACGTGGTCGCCCGGGGCGAGATGCGAGCGCCGTGCCACGACGCGGCCCGCCCCGCCGTCAGCCGTCGTCGTCCCGCCACCGGCAACCGTCGTCGTCCCGCGCGCCGCGAGCAGGAGGTGGTCCGCCTCGTCGTCGGGCACGTGGAGCATCGCGGCGACGGCGCGGAGGTCGGCCTGCTCGTCGGGAGTCAGGACACCGTCGGAACGGGCCGCGCAGGCCAGGGCCGCGAGGTACTCCCGGTGCAGCGTGCCCGCCACCGCCCGCCCGATCCCGGCCTCGACGCAGTACGCCGCGAGCTGGTCGTGCTCACGGGCGGAGATGTGCCGGTCGAGGAGTGCCCGGTCCACCAGTTCCAGGTACCCCTCCTTCACCCGGGTGGTGATCGGCCGGTTCCGGACCGTCGCCAGCCGGGCGAGGAGGTGGGTGTCCCGCGTGGTCGACACCCCGCGAGCGACCGGCGCAGCGGACCCGGCCGGCAGCTCGGGCCACGGCGTGGTCTCCGCCAGTTCGACGACGTCGTCCCATCCCGGCACCGTGCGGCGCGACCCGCGGTCCAGGAACACGCGCAGCAGCCCGGCGGCGGCGAGCGCGTCGGACATCGCCTCGTGCGCGTTCCGCAGCTCGACCCCGTGATGGCCGCAGCTCCCGGCGAGCGACCGCGGCGCGCCCGGCGAGAGCAGCGACCCCGTACGCATCGTGCAGAGCGTCGTCGGCTCGATCAGCGGGACGTCCACCCCCTGGCGTGCGAACTCGTGCCACACGAACCGGCGGTCGAACTGCGCGTTGTGCGCGACGAACGTCCTGCCCCGCAGCAGCCGCGCCACCTGCCCGGCGACGTCGCCGAACGCCGGAGCGTGCCGCACGTCGGCCGCCCTGATGCCGTGGATGTCCTGGCGGCCCAGGTCGCGGCCGGGGTTGACGAGCGTCGACCAGGTGTCCTCGACCACGCCGTCGGGCGTCACCTGCACGACGGCGATCTCGACGACCCGGTCGTGCGCCTCCGGAACCAGCCCCGTCGTCTCGACATCGACGACCGCGTACCCACCCAATCCAGCCCCTCATCCCTGGTCAGCGCTTCGAACGGAGGCAATCGTGGCACGCGTGGCGGCGGGCGGGAACCGGGGACGCGGGTGAACTCGCCCGGGGAGGGGTCACGCCGAGGGCCACGGATGGGTGCCGATGACGGACAGGACCGCCCACCGGTACAGCGGCTCCCCTGCGAAACTCCTCGCGCGCAGTCCTTCGCGGAGGATCCGGCACAGCACCGCCGGCACGTCGCCGTCGCGCGCAAGCTCCGTGTAGACCTGCCTGAGGGTGTCTGTCGCCGGTCCTTCGTAGGCATCCATCTCGAACGTGGACGACACCACCTGCTCGACGCCCGCGGTGAGCGCGGCAAGCGCGAGACCCAGCGGCTCGTGGGGATCCTCGCCGCGCGGATAGCCGCTGTGGCAGGAGGCGACGGACAGGAAGCGGGGTGGGAAGCGGTCGCCGTCGAGATAGTCGGACGCGGACAGCACTGGCCTGTTTCCGTCGACCACAGCCTGGGCCAGGCCGGGTTCCCTGTTACCGTGCGCCGCCAGAACAGCCGTCCGGTAGCGGGAGCCGCCGCGAACGAAGGTCTCCCGAACGTCTTCGGGCCGGCGCAGCTGCACGGTGGTCCCGGCATGGTGCCGCAGCGCGTCGATCTCGGGCGCCGAGATCCCTGCGTCCGGCGCTCTCCAGGACACCGCACCCAGGCCGCCTACCGTGTCGGGCCGCGTCCGGGTGGTGGCCTCGACGAAGAACCGCAGTGAGGGCGCGAGGACCAGGTCCGCCGCTTCGACCAGCACCACGGAGCCGTCCTCGCTGAGGGGCACCCCCGCGAACGGCACCGCCCACAGCCACGCGGTGGGGATGATGACCAGGTCGATCGGCGTGGCCGCCCTCGTCGCCGCCGCCGTGAACGCCGACGGCAGCAGCCGTCGTATCGGTTCCAGGTCAGAGCTCATCAGGTCCACGCGGCGCAGCAGACCCGCAGAATCCGGACGGACGAGTGTGTCCCTCAAGGAGGCCAGGGTGTCGTCCACCTCGGTGACCGTGACCGCGCCGTCGCCGTCGGCCGACCGCCACACCGTGATGACCACCTCGCCGTCGCCGTCGGGCACGGTGACCAGCGCGAGGATGTCCTGCCGGAGCGTGGCGACCGCATCCCAGTCCACCGGCACCGCCCCGGCGGCGACGGCGAACAGCTCAGAGGTGCGCCGTCCCAGCTCGGCGTAGAGGCTCTCCGACCGGGCGGCCAGCGCCTCGGGGGTGAGCGCAGCCAGATCCTCGATCTCGGGAGCGGACCGGCCGGGCCGGACGCCGGCGCTCGCGTTCAGCAACGCCGTGTTCGTGTCGTCGATCCGGGCGAGAAGGTCTCGCACCTCCTCCGGCAGCTGCTGGGTGCCGCTGCGCAGCAGCCCGGCCAGCCGCTCGGTGCGCAGGCGCTCGACGAGTTCGAGCACGAGGTCCGCATCGCCGAGCCGGGCGGCCAGCACCGCAGCCCGCTCGTAGTGGGATCGTACGACCGCACCGATGTTTCCGCGGGCCGGACCCACGGCGACCGCAGCCCGGATCGCCTCCGTATGGCGCAGCATCGATCGGATCGCGTCGAGCGCGCCGCCGGTGTCTCCCGCGGCGACGGCAACCTCCGCCCGGCACGCCGTCGCGGCAACGGCCATCACCGTCGATCCGCAGGCCACGGCATCGGCCTCCGCCGCGGCGTAGGCGGTTCGCGCGTCCGCCCACCTCTGCGACGCCCGGAGAGCCTCCCCCACGACAAGGCGCCGCAGGGCCGCGTCGAACCGATTGCCGGCGGCGGTCACGTGCGACGTCGGAGGCTTTCCCGCGGCCATCAGGTCGAGCACGCCGAGGTGCCACTCGATGCTGCGCCGCCCCGGTTCGAGACCTGCGTCGCGGTACGCGAGCGCGGCGCGGCGCAGATTCCGGCGGGTATCGCGGAGGGCGGCGATCAGGCGGGGCGTGCGCCGCACCATGCGCATCGCGCCGGAACCGCCCCCGCGCGCCAGTTCGAGGCGCGCCCGTGCCTTGTAGAAGTTGCCGGTGCTGATGCGGTTGCCCCCGACCAGCGTGTACAGCCGCAGGTACTCGTCGAGCTCTGCCTGTGCGCGGTCGAACTCCCCTGCCGCCAGGTGCAGGTGCGCGAGCGGCAGGAGCATCTCGGCCCGGGTGATCGGATCCGTGGCGCGGTCGATCTCCTCGCGCAGCATCGTCTCGGCGGCGTGCCAGCGAGGACTGTCAGGCGCAGCCGCACGCTGGAGGAAGTTCCCGAGGTAGATCACGCTCAGCTGTTCGAGGTCGTAGGAGCCGATCTCGACGCCGCGCGCCCGGGCCTCGTGCAGCAGCCCGATCGCACGGTCCTCGTCGCCGCCCGCGTGCCAGGCGCGGGCCACGAGGATGTCCGCCAGCCCCGCGAGGTACCGGTCGCCGGTGCTCCGGTGGGTCTCGGCCGCCGCCTGGGCGAGCGAGAGCGCGGCGTCGTGCTCTCCGGCGAGCAGAGCCCAGGCGGCCCGTTCGCGCCGCAGGTCCGCGAGCAGGTCCACGTCGCCGACGTCGACGGCGGTGCGCTGCGCGACGTCGAGCGCAGCACGCCCCCCGCGCCGCCCGACCGTCATCCGCTCGCAGCGTGCGATGCCGAGTTGCGCCGCGAGGCGCCCGTCCCGGTCACCTACCGCCGCCCATGCCTCGTCGGCAGCGCGGAAAGCTGCGACGGCGCGTGGCAGGTCGCCGTCGTTCCACCGCACGTTGCCCTCCGCCAGACACAGCAGCGGTCGATCGGTGCCCGCGGCGCGGGCGGCGTCGAGCACCCGCAGCGCCTCGGCGAGCCGTGCCCGACGACGGAGCACCTCCGCCAACCGGACCGCCCCGGCTCCGGTGGTGGGACGACGCAGCGCGCGCTCCGCTGCGGCAACGTCGGACCCTGCCAGGGCCCAACCCGACCCGGGCGGACCGGAACCCGCCGGCGCCAGGCCGGGGTACCTCACTGGCCGTCGACCTCCACCGATGCCCGACCGTCCACGCTCTCCCTGGCCATCCGGGCGATCTCGTGCGCCCCCTTGCCCGTCATCCCGGTGAGCGCGTCCACGACGACCTTCACGATCTCGAGCGTCTGGCTCGGAAGCTCATGGACATGCACCGTCACGGTGCCGTCGACCGCACGGACCACCACGTAGCCGTACGCCAGCCCGGGATCGCGGTAGGCCACCCGCTCCGCCTCGGGCCTCAGGTCGATCACCTGCCCGCCCCGGAGCCGGTCGTGCCAGCGTTCGACGACGAACGACACCGTCGCCGCCGCCCCGATGAGCGCCACGAGAAGCATCGCGTCGGGCGTACGCACTCCGACCCTCTCCACGGTGACGTCGTTTTCCTGGCAGAGCGCTCGCAGGTACCGCTCGCCCGCCTCGTCGATCGCGTCGAGCGACCGGCGAATCGTCTCCGGCTCCATCTGTCACAGCCTTCCTGGCCGATGCCTCGATCAGCCGCGCCCGCGGGCGGTGGACAACCTCAGCCAGGACAACCTACCCGGCTCGCCTCATGACACGGACACGCCCGCCAGCGAGAGGACCCGCTCGGCCAGCGACCTGAATTCTTGAAAGCACGTCTTGACGTAGGTCTGCGTGCTGCCCAACGCGCCGTCCGCGGCCCGGAGATCGAACATCGGCTTCCTCGCGTCGTGCGCGAGTGGCATCAGGCTCCGGTAGTTGCGCATGGTGGCGATCTCGTGCGACCGCTCCTTCGACGGATCCGCGTCGAGCACCGCGGTGCTGAACACCCACGGGATCCGCTCGAGCCATCGCGCATAGGCCTTGACGGGACGATCCAGCCTCATCTCGGGCTGCATGATGACGTAACCCAGCGGCTCCATGATGCCCCGGGGAGCGGCGATATCTGCGGGGATCCGTGGCGCCACGACGTCCTGCCAGTCCCGGCGCCAGCGACGCAGCACCGGCCCGAGGTTCGACAAACCTTTGAGGGAGAACAGGTCAGCGGCAAGCGGCACGAGAACGTGATCGGCACCGAGAAGTGCGGCGCGGTTGATCGCACCCAGGTTGGGCCCCACATCGATGATGACGACGTCGGCACCCGCGTACTCGCTTGCTCTGGTCACTGTCCGGTAGAACGCCGTCGTCGTCCTGATCGCGGCAGGCTCTCCGGCGAACGACTGGGGCCACGCGCGCGACAGGTGGTCCTCGAACTGGCTCAGTTCGATGCTGCCGGGAAGGAGCCAGAGCCCCGAGTCGATCTGTGCCGGCTGGATCGGTTCGATGTCCCCCAGCCCTTCCAGGATCGGGCGGACCGCATCCGCGATGGTTCGCACGTCAGTGACCCGCGGCGAGTGCCCTGGCGAGGCCGCCGACGCGACCCCCTGTGCGATCAGCCCGGACTGCTCGTCCCAGAGTTCCTCCAGCTCGGACTCGTCGAGGAACATCGATGTCAGGTTCGACTGCGGGTCGAGATCAGCCGCCAGAACGGTCACGCCGAGCCGGCTGAACATGTGCGCCAAGTGGTACGCGAGCGTGGTCTTGCCGACGCCACCCTTGTTGTTGAACAGTGCGATGGTCGTGGTCATACCTGCCTCCGAACGGTGACGGTCCATGACGCGTCGTCCACCACGAACTCCGGTTCGGGATTGCCGTTGCGGCGAAGCGACTCCCGTACGCGGCCGATCCCCCGGCCGAAGCGGTTCACGTAGCCGAGCGCCTTCATCGCGGCGGCCAGCGACGGGTTGCGGTAGTCCGTCACCCTGTCGAAGTTGTCGCTCCTGACCTGGCCGAACGGTCCACCAGGGTTGCTGACCTCGACGCGGTCGTCGAACCAGACGATCCGCACGGGGGCGTTCGAGGTCTCGTAGTTCCGGTGCATGAGGGAGTTCATGCAGATCTCCCGCAGCGCCTCGATCGGATAGTCCGGCGCCTGCTCCTCCCGGAACCCTCCATCGCTGACCAAGCGGCTGCGCAGGTGTCCTCGGACCAGTGGCGACAGTTGATCCGCAACATCGACGATGTTGCCGCGGAGCTCGCGCTCGTCAGCGATGGGAGCGGTGAGATCGGTTCCCTGGTAGCGCACGAACTGCACGTAGGCGCCAGGGATTCTGCTGCTCGGGTCGAAGCCGATGACCAGCAGTCCAAGCATCGTCGGGACGGGATCACCCGACCTCTGGGCGAGGTGGAGCGACGCGAGCTGGAGTCCGACGGGCCGACCGTTCTCCGCGATGACCTCCGGGGCGACCATCGCGGGAAGGTAGGTGGACCGGAACATCTCGAGGTCGAGCTCGTCGAGGGTGGTGCCGAGGGCGGCACGGGTGTCGAACGGGCCGTCGGCCGAGCGGCGGCGCTCCGACAGCACTCGTTCGTCGTCGCGCGTCGCCTCGCGAACACTGGGGCCTGGCCGGACCCAGCACCGGCCGTCGTAGCGAACCGGTGGCGTCGCAGATGCCTGGACCCTGATCCGAACGACCTCCCGCTCTCGGTAGGTCGCCACCTCCACCGTCAGCGAAGGGCGGTCCAGGATCTTGCCGTTGTCCCGCAGGTCCGTGAGCGCGAGCAGCGTCTGATCGCTCGTGTCGACCGAGTCGGCAGGCGTCCCGTCGTCCTTGACACCGATGAGGATGTCGCCGCCACCGGCGCCGACCAGGTCGTTGGCCATGGCGCAGACGTACTTGCCGAGGTCGTTCATCCTGTTGCGGATGTTCGCGTAGTCCTTGAACTCGAGCGAGGCGGTCTCCTGGGTGCCGAGGGTCTCGGCGAGGTCGGTGCTCACGGCTGCCATTGTCACCTACCGGACCTCAGCGCCCAGGGACATCGTCCGGTCGGGTCGGGTCTCGGCGCATCGCCACGAACACCTGGGAGACCGACGGCGTGGTCGAGCTGGAGGTACTCGTTGCGGGACTGTTCCCCGGGGCCGCACGTCGCAGCCCGCAGAGTCTCGTTCGCGCGCGGCCCCGCCCACGTCCATCACACCAGGTTGTCCCCCTGCAGCTCCATGACGAGCGACCTGGCATCGACCTGTTCCCCTGCGACCGGCGCGAATCTCCGGCAGTTTCGCCTCGGCACGTTCGATCGGACGACGACGGGCTCCGCACCGAGAAGTAGGTCCCGCGCCCCGCGGCGGTCGCCGCAGTCGCCTGGTCACGTCAGCGCGAACGGCTCATCGCCTCCGCGAGTGCCTCACGTATGGCTTCCGAACCCGGTCCGACGACCGTCCAGCCGGGGGCCGTGACCTGTGTTCGTGCCCCACCGGCAAGGTGTTCCCGCACGACGGCAACCCGGTGCAGTGGCCAGGTGAGCAAGCAGCGTGTGCCATCAGGCGTTCGCCCGTGGACGGTCGGGGCGGGGACCAGTGCAGACAGGTCGGCAAGCGCGTGGAGCAGATCGCGCAGTTCGCGCTCCGCCGGCGGAACGTCGGCGAGCGCTGCCCGCCATGCGGGGGCGAGCGATCCGACGTCGTCGGCTCCTGACGGGACGTCATCAACGACGGACGCAGCGGGGAAGTACGGTCGCAGCCGCTCGCGGAGGGCAGGGTCGCAGACGTAGATGTAGGTACCGCGGATGCCACGGGTCAGGAGCACGGCGTAGATCCTCCGGACGAAGACCAGGAGATCGTCGTCGGTGTATGCGATGCCGAGCTTGCGAGGGCTGCTCTTCCCCTTGCGGTCGAAGTAGTTCGCTCGGTCGAAGACGATCCGATCTGCCCCTGGATCGAAGCGGAGGTCTGGGCCGATGATCACGCCCGCGTAGTTGAGGTCGTATCCCTGCACCGTGTGGATGGAGCCGACCTCGTCGGGCGAGGTCCCCGACTCGATCCAGCGGGTGTCGGTCTGGTTCCACTTGAACGAGAGGCCGTCGATCTCGATGTCGTCAAGGCTCTTGTCCTTCTTCGAGCGCCAAGGCCAGGCATAGCCCGCGACGAGTCGCGCGAGCCCGTGCTCAGCCTCTTTGCCCCGGATAGCGCGGACCATCGCACCGAAGTCGTCGTACAGCCGCACGTCGTACGGTGCGAATGTCTCGGGTGGTGAGGATGGCGGCCGGTCACTGAGCACATCGCGGACATACCGCACGTAGTCGAAGCCGACGCGCATCCGCATCTGCGTCCGAAGCTCGTAGTAGCGCCCCGCCTTCTGCGCGGCATCCCTGATGTCGAGCTGGACATCCATGGGAATGTCCGAGGGGAGGACACTCTGCTCGCTGTCGAGCAGCCAGACCTGGTGGTAGCTCCGCGCGCGGATCCAGTCGGCCTGGTTCGGTGTGATGGTCGCGTCGCTCCCGAAGAGGTCGCGAGAGACCGCGTCGTAGCGATCGTACTGAACACCGTTAGCCAGGCCTGCACGCAGTTTCAGCCGGTGCGACTCGTCGATGACGAGCAGGTCATACATCTCCGGCGCCTCTCCGACGTCGAACGGGCTGAGCACCATGCGGCCGCTGAGGCCATGCGTCTTGTCGAACACGTGCTTGAGGGTCGCGCGCAGCGACTGCTGGGGAACGACCAGTCCGAAGCGGTATCCCTTGAGTACCTGGCGTCGTTCGGCCGTCGCGAGCCGGGGCTCATCTTCGTCGACCGACTCGCCCACGTCGCTGTGAGCGTCGCTGAGGCCGATGTCCCGCAACATCTTCAGCAGTGAGACCGCGACGATGGTCTTGCCCGTGCCCGGCGCCCCTTCGACGACGATCGAACTCATCCGCCGCGCCTCGATATCGGCGAACAGCCCCTCGACGATCTCCTCGATGGCGGCAGCTTGATCGCGGTTGAGCGACTTGAACGGCGAGTACTTGAAGAGTTCGGACTTCTCGATCTCTGGGATCGGGCGCGTGAACAGCTCGTGATCACGCAGCTCCTCGAAGATCTCCTTGAAGAGATTCCGATACGTGTCACGGTCGAAGTAGTCGTGGGTGGTGAGCCGGTTGATGTTGTTCAGGACCTCCAGGCTCCCATCGCCGTGGAAGTATCGGGTCAGGAAGGCTTCCAGGTCCAGGCACACCGACTTGTTGAACCTGTCGTCGAGCACGATCCGCAGTTGGTCGAGCCTCGCCTTCGCGGGGTTGCGGCGATGCTCTCTCATCCGCCTGGCGGCGTTCGCGGTCTCACCGACATAGACCTGAAGATCGTCATTGAGGACGTAGACGACCGGCCAGTTCGCAAAGCGCAGGCTGGTGTTCTCCAGCTCGGCTCCCGTCGCATCCGTGTACGGGCGCCGGACGACCTCAAAGCCTGTCATACTTCACGCTGCTCCCGTGAGCCTTCTCCACGGGATACTTCGCGCGCGTCTTCTCCAGCTTGTCGAGCACGATCGCTCCAGGGTCGACCCCGATCCGATCCGCCAGGAGAAGGCAATAGGTGAGGACATCTGCCAGCTCCTCGGTGACCGCCTGCGTGTCTGCCTGCTGCCCCCATTGGAAGCACTCAAGCAGTTCCGCCGCCTCGATCGTGATGCTCTTCGCGAGGTTCTCCGGGGTATGGAACTGAGACCAGTCCCTCTCCTTCGTGAACTCGCGCAACGCCTGCCGCACCGGGTCGTCGACCATTCCATCAGGCTAGCAGCATTCTGGCGTCGAACCTGGTCAAGGGGCCAAATTCGGCGTCGCGGCCCGGATGCCCGACAGCTTCCACACGTCGGCAGGGATCGGGTCCTTGCTCGGTTCAGCGCATGAATGGGCCACCCGGCATGATCACTCCGGGCGTCGTTCAACAACCTCGGGCTCGGCGGCGTCGAGCAGTTCCGCCCAGGGAAACGTCTTTGCCGCGCCGACACCGGACTCATGCGGTTCGTCGGGCCCGATGACGACCCTCAGCCCCCAGCTTCGCAGCAGACGAAGATTCGACTCGTACGTGGGATGTTTGGCGAACTTCGCGTTGATGTAGGGGCCGACGGCGATCGGAATGTCACGCCCGACCTGCTCGGTCAGCCGCGTCAGCACATACGTGTCCGCGATCCCCAGCGCGAGCTTGGTGATTGTGTTGTACGACGCCGGTGCGATCAGCACCGCGTCAGGATCCGGCAGTGAATACCCCACCGTCGTGTGGAAGTCGGTCCGCACAGGACGCCCCGTCACCCTCTCGATCTCCTCCATCGACTCGGCGAACACACCGGCGGCACGCTCGGTCGCCAGTACGTGCACATCCCAGCCGCGCTCGGCCGCCATCGGCAGGAGCACCGATGGCACCAGGCGGGTCGCCCCGGCTGCACACACCACCACGTACAAGACACCCCGGTTCATGACCGCGACCATACGGCCACCGCCGACCGCCCCACCAGGAGGCGATCGGCCGCGCCGCTCAACAGCTCTTGCTCACCCCACCCCCGGCCCACGTGCACTTGTCGATCAGCTTCCCGCCCCCGGACTTGAGCCGAGCGGTGTCCCCGTCGTTGTTCCACACGGCGGTGTTCCACCGCGCATACAGGTGCCCGCTGCCGTTGGTCCCCTTCCCGGAGTGGACGATCACGGTCTTACCCGCCCCGAGGCCGTAGTACGGCAGGACGTACTTGTGCCCGGCGATGTCGGACAGCACGACGCCCTTGAGGTTCTTCTTCCTGGCCGACACGTTCTTGATGTAGACCTTCTCCCGGTTCGGGGTGTACCGCTCGTCCCCGCTCGGGTTGTAGACCACCTTCGTGATCCTGATGCCGCCCGTGATGGACGACGGCACGATCTGCGTGTCGGTGGCCGACGCCGGCGGCGCGACGAACAGCGCGGCCAGCAGGCCGCCCGCCAGTGCCAGCGCGGACAGGCGCCGGGGGTGCGTGAGAGTCATCGTGGTTCCTTCGAGAGCTGGCAGGGAAGGGAGTATCGCGGCATGTCACGTACCGCGAGGGGGTGCTGTCGTTCCACGGCGTCGCCGGGCGGATCCGGCGCGACCACGTGACTCAGCGTCCTCCCGCACCGTCGGCCGAACCAGGGACGAACGGCCCGAGATGTCGGGTCCGATTTCCGTGGCGACTCCGGCCGACACGAGCCGAGGACGTCACGCGGACCCCACCCGCCCCTTCCGCAGGTACCACTCCGCCACGACCACGTTCGGCACCCAGCACAGGAACGGCACGAGCACGTACGCCCGCTCGAACGCGACACCGTCGGGCACACCGGCAACTCCTTGCGCACCCATCAGGATCACCAACCAGAGCCGCAGCATCACCGCCGCATAGGTGAGCGCGAAGCCCCGGACCATCCACCGCCGGTGGGTCGCCACATCGCCCCGCCGGATCGCGAGCAACGCGAGCACCGGGAAGGTCGCCCACAGGACACCGAGCAAGCCGAACCCGGCCGTGCCCACGGCTCCGGCCGCGTTGACGGTGGACAGCACCATCCCCGACACCCCGCCCACCACCATGGCCACGATCACGACCCGCCCCACGAACCGGTGCAGCCGCGGCACCCGCGCCCGGAGCCGTCCGGCGAACTGCAGCGGCGCCAGACCGAGCGCGATCCCGCCGGCCGCCACGTGGACGTAGAGCGCCACCAGGATCGCGGGCGGGCGAGAAACGTAGTTCTCGGCAAGCCCTCCGCCTTCCGCGGCGAGCGCCGACAAGGAACCCGTGAGGTAGGGAAGGGGCGCGAACACCGCGATGGCGACGGAGGTCAGGGCCAGCCAGACGAACCACCCGCGAGCCGTGCGGGCGGATTTGCGGACAGATCGGGAAGGTACGAGGTCAACGGACATGATTGTGCTCCAGGGGGGGCGGCGGGACGACGCCTCACACGCTAGGAGCGCCACGCCGTCGGGCGCGCCCTCCGGCCGGGTCGATCGTGCACCCTCGTGCGAGGGAGCGGCCCTACCCCAGGCGGGGGATATTCGGCCGGCGGACCGCTCCGGTGCTGGCGCGGACGGTCCGGCTTGTCGCAGGATGCAGCATGCGCCCTGGCCGCGACGCCCCGTCCCCCGCCGAGGACCCGACCCCTGAGCCGGTCCGCCGCCAGCGTCCCACCTGGGTCGTCGCGGCTTTCGCCCTGGCCATGGTCATCCTGCTCACGGGGCTGGGGCCCCTCGCGCCCGTGGACGTGCAGTACCGGGAACCGGACCTGCTCGGCGTCGCCTTCGTCGTGGCGTCCGTGCTCGCGCTGGCGGGCCTGCAACGGGCACCGCTCGCGGTCCTCGCGTTCTGCAGTGCGGTGGTCGTGCTCAACACCGTCGCCGGGTACACCGTGGCGGCGGTGCAGTGGCCGGTCTGGATCGCGCTCTACGCCTGCTTCGCCGGGCCGCGGCGCGGGTTGCGGGCCCCGGCGGTCGTCGTCACGGGCCTCGGGGTGGCCGGCTACGCGGTGTTCTCCCGCGCCCCGGCGTCCGTCCAGGAGGCGGCGAGCATCACGCTCTGCGTGCTGTTCGCGATGATCGCGGGCGAGGTGGTGCTCGCGCGGCGGGTCCGGGAGGAGGCGGTCGAGGCCCGGCTGCGCAGCGAGCGCCGCGAGCGTGCCGCCCAGGCGGAACGTGCCGTCGAGGCCGAGCGTGCGCGGTGGGCTCGGGACCTGCACGACGCGCTCGGGCACGCCGTGAACGTGATGGTGTTGCAGGCGGGGGTCGCGCGCCGCGTGTTCGACGACAACCCCGCGTTCGCCCAGGAGGCGCTCGGGCACGTCGAGACGGTCGGGCGGGAGGCTTTGCAGCGCCTGGACCTGCTGCTGCGCGCGGATCCGGACATCACCGGCGATGGGGCCGACGACCTGCTCTCCCTCGTGGAGCGGGTCCGTGCCACCGGCAGGGAGGTCGGCCTCGACCTGCCCCGGCTCCACGTCGATCCCGGCACCTCGCGCACCCTTCACCTCATCGTCCAGGAGGCGTTGACGAACGCGCTCAAGCACGCCACGGGGCCGATCCACGTCGCCGTCGCCGAGAACGACGGACGGATCGTCGTCGAGGTGCTCAGCACGGGCGCCCGTCGCACGCCGCGGGACCATGTGCCCGGGCACGGCCTGACGAACATGCGCGAACGGGCCCGCCTCGAGGGCGGCACGTTCGAGGCGGGCCCCGACCCGGACGGCTTCCGGGTCCGTGCCGCGCTGCCCCTGCGCGGGCAGGTCGAGGGGGTCACGTCGTGACCACCGTGCTCCTCGTGGACGACGACGCTCTCGTGCGGGGCGGCCTCCGCGCGCTCCTGCACGCCGAGCCGGATCTCGACGTGGTGGGCGAGGCCGCCGACGGCGCGGTCGGCGTCGACCTCGCCCGGCGCCTGCGGCCCGACGTCGTCGTCATGGACATCCGGATGCCCGGCAGGGACGGGACCTCCGCCACCCGGGAGATCGTCTCCTGGGCTTCGCCCCGCCCCTTCGTCCTGGTGCTCACCACCTTCGACCTCGACGACGTGGTCGACGACGCGATCGCCGCCGGCGCCGACGGGTTCCTCCTCAAACGCGCCACGCCGGACGAGCTCGTCGCGGGGATCCGCACCGTCGCCGCGGGCGACGCGCTCCTGTCACCGGCCGTCACGCGACGCCTCTTCCGGCTCCATGCCCGACGACGTCCCGCCGACCACGACGTCACCCTCACCGGCCGCGAGGCCGACGTACTGCGGTCACTCGCGGCGGGCGGGACGACCACCGAGATCGCCGCCGCCATGTTCATCTCCGCGGAGACGGTCCGCACGCACGTCAAGCACCTCCTGGCGAAGCTCGGCGTACGGGACCGCACGCAGGCGGTGGTGTGGGCGTACCGGAGCGGTTTCATGGACCGGGCGTCGGGCGGTGAGGGGGCGCCGTATCCCGAACCCGGCGGGTCCCGCTGACGCCGGCGGGGAGGACCGCATGGAGTACCGGACCCCCGCCCATGTCAGACCGGTCGTTCTAAAATCAGACCGTGCGTTCTGAAACCTCGACCCCGCAGGACGACCCGACGTCGTCGTCCCGGTCGTTCATCGAGACGGCCCGCCGCAGGCAGCTGATCGACGCGGCCGTCGCGACGGTGAACGAGGTCGGGTACCACCGGGCGTCGCTGGCGGAGATCGGGAGGCGGGCCGGCATCGTCAAGAGCGCGATCGGGTACTACTTCTCCTCGAAGGAGGCACTGCTGCTCGAGCTCGTCCAGGAGGCGTTCACCGCCCTGGGCGAGAGCGTCCTCGGCGCGGTGTCGGGGCGCGAGGGCGCGACCGCCCGGCTGCGCGCCTACGCGGAGGCGTACCTCGCGCACGTCGACGCCCACCGCCACGCGATCGCCGCGGCCGTCGAGGTCGTGGTGTCGCACCGCACCGCGGACGGCACTCCCCTGTACCTCGTCGAGGACGAGGAGGACACCGCACTGCTGCGCAGCATCCTGACCGCCGGGATGGACGAGGGAGTCTTCCGCCGGATGCCGGTGGCGGTGGTGACCGGGCTCGTCGAGGCCGTGCTCGACCGCGCGATCACCGTCGTGCAGCGCGACCCCCGCGCCGACCTCGGCGACCTGCGCTCGCACGCGGTCCCGTTCCTGCTCCGCTCCCTGGGTGCGGGCGATGAGTGAGCGGGTTCGCGGCATCGGCTACGACGCCGGGGTCCTGTACGAGAAAGACTTCGACAGCAACCCCTTCTTCAGCGAGCAGCACGCACGGCGCGACTTCCGCGCCATCCGGGAGGACCTCGGCTGCGACGCGGTGCTCGTCATGGCCACGGACCCGGACCGTCTCGCCGTCGCGGCGCGCTGCGCGGTGGACGAAGGGCTCGCCGTCTGGCTGCAGCCCCGCCCCTTCGACCGGCCGGCCGACGAGCTGGTGGCGGCCGTCCGCGCGGCCGCGACGACCGCCGAGGACCTCCGCACTGCCGGAGCCGACGTCGGACTCGTCGTGGGCTGCGAACTCACGCTGTCGACGCCGGGAATGCTCCCGGGCCCGACGTTCTGGACCCGCGGAATGCTGCTCACCGTCACGTTCCCCCTGCTGCCCCTGGCGAACCGGCGCCTACGACGGCTGCTCGGGCAGCTCGTGACCGACACGCGGGAACGCTTCGCGGGCCCGGTCTCCTACGGCGCCGGCGACTGGGAACGCCCCGACTGGTCGATCTTCGACGCCGTCGGCGCGGACCGCTATCGCGACGCCGGTAACGCCTGGCGGTTCGAGGACGACGTGCGGGCCCTCGTCGGCAGCGCGCACGCGCACGACAAGCCGGTGTACGTCTTCGAGTTCGGCACCTGTACCTACCGCGGCGCCGCGGCGAAGGCCTCGACGGCAGCCGGCGTGCTCGGCGCTCGCGAAGTGATGACCGTTCCCCGCAGGCTCGTCCGTGACGAGCAGGAGCAGGCCGACTACCTCGTCGACCTGCTCGACCTCTTCGACCGGGCCGACGTCGACGGCACCTTCGTCTGGGGGTTCAGCGAGCCCGCGCTGACCACCTCCGACGAGCCCGGCCGCGACCTCGACCTCGCCAGCTACGGCGTCGTCACCGCCCACACCGACGACACCTGGACCCCCAAGCGCGCCTACCACGCCCTCGCGCGCCGACACCGAGAGGCCACTCCATGACCACCTCGCACGTCTCGCCGACCCGCCGGATCGTGTCCGCCGCGTGGCGGATCGCCGTCGCCATGCTCGCGCTCGGCGTGGGCCTCGTCGTCCTCGTGGCGATCCTGCCCGCCGAACCCGATCCCTCCGACCCCGGAACCCTGGCGACGAGGATCAGCGGGGGCATCGCGCTCACCGGCCTCGCGCTCAGTCTGATCACCGTCCTGGTCAGCCAGGCCGGCCAGAAAAGCCTGCGGGACGCCGGGTTGCAGGACGCCGGGCTGGGTGATGCCCGCGACGGCTGGCGGCTCGCCCTGTGGGGCGCACTCCTGTGGCTCGTCCCGTCGGCCGCCACGTTCGCCGTGCTCGCGCTCGTCGGCGCGTCGATCTCCGTGACCGTGCCCGCACCGGAGCTCGCGCAGACCGTGGTGCTGCTCCTGCTGGCAGTGCTGCTCGCCGAGGCGATCCCCGAGGAGCTGGTGTTCCGTGGCTACATCACGACCGTGCTGGGCTCGGTCACGCGCGGGTGGTGGGTCATCACGATCCAGGCCGTGCTGTTCGCCCTGTTCGCAGGCGCGCTGCGGCAGCACTGGGACCCCATGGACCTCTCCCTCTTCCTCGCGATGGGGATCGGGTTCGGCTACCTCCGCATGATCACGGGGTCGGTGTGGATGGCCGTCGGCTTCCACACGGCGTTCCAGACGGGCTCGCAACTCATCCTCACCCACGACTCCGTCGAATTCGCCGGCGGCCAGGTCGCGGGCATGCTGGCCCTCGGCGCCATCCCCTTCGCCGTCGCCTCCGTCGTCGTCTCCAGCACCGGTATCCCACGCTTCGTCAGGCCCTTGCGGCGGCCGCACGGCGGATAGGGCGTGGCTGATCGGCGCGCACCTCGAAGCCGACCCAGGCCACCCTCGACAAGAATCAGATAATCAGAGAGAATCTGATCATGCGCACCATGACCGCGACCTCGGCATCACGAGGATTCTCCGACCTCCTCGACGCCGTCGAGCACGGCGACACGATCACGATCACTCGTGGCGGCCACGCCATCGCCGAGCTCCGTCCGGCTCGCCGGCACACGGTCGGTGCCCTGCGCGAACGGCTCGCCGACGCCCCCGCACTCGACCCCGCGTTCGAGACCGACATCGCCGACGCCATGATCACCCTCGACCACGAGATCACGGACCCGTGGGCCGACGCCTGATCGTCGACACGAACGTCCTGATCGCCATCGAACGCGGCAAGGACGAAGGACTCGGCCTGGAGGACACCGACGAGATCTCCATCGCCGCCGTGACGGAGGCCGAACTTCTCCTCGGCGTCGAACTGGCCGACGACCCCGCCGTCGCCACGAACCGTCGGCGATCGGTCAGCACGATTCTCGATTCCGTCGACACCCTTGACTACACCCCGCAGACCGCGGCGCACCATGCCGCCCTGCTCGCCCACGTCCGACGCACCGGCACGCCTCGTGGCGCGCATGACCTGATCATCGCCGCCCACGCCGCCGAGACCCAGCGCCTGGTCCTCAGCCGCGATGCCAAAGCCCGGTTCGCCGACCTCCCCGGGGTCCGGTCGGCCTGACCTCCACACCGGTCCAGGCTACGAGCTCGACGACGCCACGGCTGCCGACGCCACGGCCGGCATCTTCCGCGATCGGCTGCGGGGCACCGCGCCGTTCCTGATCGAACTCGACGTCCCCAGCCTGGTCGGCTGACCCGACGCCGGTCTCGGCCACGCGAGGCCACGCCCTGACCCCCGGCTGAGGCCCAGCCGTCCGCCGGGGCACCGTCGCCTCAGCCCGCGACCGCCGTCGTCAGCCTCTCGATCAGCGCCCGCTCGTTCGAGGAGATCGCGACCCGCTTGCCGAACAAGCCACCCTCCCTGGTGGTGGTCGCCTCGGCGACCTGTGTGGCGATCCGCACGAGCCACGCGCCGTACGCGTCGGCGTCCTTGTCGTCGACCCGTCCGCGGAGCAGCTTCACCGACGCCGTGGCGAGCTCGACCGCGCGAGCGGCCTCCCGTTCCCGGTCGGGGCGGACGAAGCCGTCCGACTCGGCGGACTCGTCGCCCTCCTCGTCCCGCGCGTCGCGCTTCTGGTCGCGGAGCCCGAGCGCGACGGTCCGGACGAAGCCGTTCTCGTCCTCCTGGGCCGCCCGGAACACCTTCGCGGCGCGCGCGGTCGCCTTGAGGAAGCCCACGGAGCCCGGCTTGCCGTTGGCGACGATGACCGCCTTCAGCACTGCTCCCGGGGCGTCCAGGAGCTGCGTGATCTCGTCGTCGCCGAAGTCGGCAAGCGTCGTCATGGTTCTACCTTCTGGTCGTGCCGGCGCGAGGCCTGCACAACCTACAGGCAGCCCGGTGCGGCGCGTATAGGTCCAGGGACCCGAAAATGACGCGCCCGCGTGGAGCGGTTGAACTGCGAAGGTAAACGTTTTGCGAAGAGGGTCGTGGCGATATGTCCGATCCGTGCACTGTGGGGTGGTCGGCAGCCAGGAACGGCCGGCAATCGCGATCCACAGCACGGTCATGCTCGAGGGAGAGAACGTGTCATTCATGAGGATCAAACCATCACCGAGGCCGGCCGCCGCGCTGGCCATACTGGCTCTGGTATCGGCAGCCGTGGCAGGTATCGGAGGCGCGGCCCAGGCCCTGCCGCCGGCCCAGGCCACGACGTCGGCCCAGGCCGGCAGCGCCGCGGCGACCGAGCCCTCCACCACCCCGGCCGAGGTCACGGTCGAATGGGTCAACCAGGGCGCGTACGGAGGCGGCGTCGAGGGCCAGACCCCCGACGACGCGTCGTGGTTCGAGCCCCTCACCGTGACCGTGGGCCCCGCCGGGGCCGCCGGAAACGTGCACTTCGTGGCCACGAGCGGCACGACCGAGATCGACCTCGGCATGCAGCCGGTGGTCGACGGCGAGGCCGTCGCGCCGACCTGGGTGCTTCCGGGCGGAGAGGTGGTCGGCGACACCGCGTACGCGGAGTGGTACGAGATCAGCGCGGAGTTCGTCCCGGACGACCCGTCCGAGTTCCAGGGATCCGTGCCTGAGCGACCGGCCTTCCCCTGGGTTCAGTTCGGCAATCTGGCGGGATGACGGCGTAACGTCCCGCGCCTGCGATTCGCGGGTGGAAGCCGCCCCCGGTCCGTGCCCAACCGCAACCTTGGCCCGCTGGCCGCCGTCGAACCGCAGGGACACGCCGACAAATCAAGGGATTGTCAGCGTGTCCCTGCGGTTCGACGGGGGGCCGTGATCGGGTTGCGGGTCGGCACGGCTCGGGTCGGCACGGCACGCTCCGGAACCATTGCCGCGGCCAACCGTCTGCCAGGATGGAGCCGTGACAGGAACGAACGACGCCGTGGCCGACACGTCGTTCAGCTTCCGGGACATCGCCGTGGTCGCCTACCTGCCGTCCGTCGTCAGCTCGATCGGGCACGGGGCCGTGCTCCCGGTCCTGGCGATCCACGCGAGCGGCCTGGGCGCGAGCACCGCCGTCGCGGCATTCGTGGTCGCGCTCATGGGGATCGGGCAATTGGTCAACTCCCTCCCGTCGGGAGCGCTCGTGGCTCGGCTGGGTGAGCGCCGCACCCTGGTGATCGCCGGGCTGGTCGACGCGGTCGCGATGCTGGCGGCCTTCCTGGTCTCCTCGGTGTGGCTGCTGTCGGTGTGCGTGGTCGTGAGCGGGATGAGCTGGACGGCGTTCCTGCTGGCGCGGCAGGGTTTCCTGATCGACGCGGTGCCGGTCAGCCACCGGGCGCGCGGGATGGCCCTGCTGGGTGGGTCGATGCGGGTGGGGATTCTGGTGGGTCCGTTGCTGGGGGCGCTGCTGATCCACCTGTTCGATGTCCGGTCGGTGTTCCTGCTGGCGGCGTGCGCGTCCCTGGTCTCCGCGGTGATCGTGACCCGGATGCCGGACTTCGGCCGCGTGGCGCGCGACGTCGTCCCCCGGGCGGTGCACTCGGTGCTGTGGGAGCACCGGCGCACGCTGCTGACCCTCGGGGTGGCCGTCGTGATCATCGGTGCGTCGCGGTCGGTGCGCACGGGACTGCTGCCGCTGTGGGCGGATCACGTGCACATCGACGCGGCGGTGGTGTCCCTGCTGTTCGCGGTGGCGGCCACGATCGACATCCTCCTGACGCTGCCGGGTGGCTGGCTGCTGGACACGCGCGGTCGGCGGGTCGTGGCGGTGCCGGTGGTGCTCGCCGTCGGCGTCGGCTGTCTGCTGCTGCCCCTGACCGACTCGGCGCTCGGTGTGGGCGCCGTGATGGTGCTGATCGCCTTCGGCAACGGTCTCGGGTCGGGGATCGTGATGACTCTCGGCGCGGACGCGGCGCCGGAGGAGGGTCGGGCGCAGTTCCTGGGCGGCTGGCGGCTGTGCGGGGACATCGGCAACACGGGCGGGCCGCTGGTGGTCTCCGGGGTGGCCGCGATCGCTCCGCTGGCCGCCGCGCCGGTGGTGATCGGTGTGCTGGCGCTGGCGGGCACGGCGTGGGTGGGGTACTGGACGGGCCGGGCGGATCGGGTCCGGCGAGCGGGCGGGCCGTGAGGGTGGCCCGGCGGGAGGGAGCTATCCCCCCGGCAGAGCAGGCGACGCCTCGTGCACGTGCACGACGGTGACGCCGACGTCGGCGTCACCGACGCCGTGCGCCGCGAGGACGTCCCGGGCGGCGCGGTGGACGGCACGTGTCGTGTCGCCGGCGCCGCGTGCGGTGTCGACGCCGATCGCGACGTGGACCCGGGTGCCGTCGGCCGTCGCCTGGACGATCACCGGCCCGGTGCCCTCGTCGCGCAGGCCGAGCCCTCGCGCCCCGGCGTCGATCGCGTTCGATGTCAGCGATCCGGCCCGGTAGACGTCACGAACCCCTGGTGTCCCACGAACCGCGGCCTCGATCTGGCCCGCGAGCCGCATCGCCTGCCCCGCATCCATCGATACGCCTCCTCGGTTCATGAGTGTTCCTGCCGCACGTCCTGGACGGTGACATCGATGGCGACGACGTTCAGGTCGGTGTGTGTCGTGAGGCGGCCGGCGATCTCGGCCCGGAGCCGTTGGACGAGGCGCGGGATCGGTCGCCCGTACAGGACGCTCACCTCCACGCGGACCACGATGGGCGCACCCGGCACCATGATGTCGCCGTCGAGCCGACAGCGCCCCACGAACAGGCCGGGGAACGCGTTCTCGGCGGCACGCACCAGGCCCCGGACGGCGCCTTCGGTGATGCCGAGGTCGGCGTGCGGCTCGTCGGTGCTCAGGGGGATGCGGCGGCCCGCGTGCGCGTCCGTCGTGATGCCGCCCAGGACCTTCCGGACCCAGCTGTCGTCGGGCTCGGGCTCGGCGGTGGTGTCGGCGGCGATCAGCTCGGAGGTGAGGCCCCGGAGCCGTTCGAGCGAGTCGAGGGCGAGCCGGCAGGCCGGGGAACCGTCGATCGAGGGGTCGGCGGGAGTACGGCCCGCCTCCAGGTAGTCGTTGAGCTCCTCGAGGGTGTGCCCGTCGAGATCCTCCGGGTCGAGCTCGAGCCCGCGCGGCCTCTCCGTGCCGTCCTCCGGTGTCATCGCCATCCGTCCATCCGCACGATGATGTGCCTGCGCGCACGAGCGAGCGCTCCCCTGACCGTGCTCACGGGGATGTCCAGCTCCGCGCCGATCTCGTCGTAGGAGTATCCCCCGACCTCGCGCAGCACCCAGCATTTCCTCTCGGTGTCGGTGAGGGTCCGCAGCACCGCACCGAGGGCGTCGACGCCGGCCCGCGCCTCCACGATGTCGGGCGGGGAGGCGCGGGCGGGTGCGCGCGGCTCGACGAGATCGACGCTGACCTGCGGGCGGCTCGCCCGGACGCGGTCCAGCGCCTTGCGCCCGGCGATGCGCATCAGCCAGTTCTTCACCCTGCCCGGGTCCTCCAGCTCGGGGAGCCGCTGCCAGGCGGTGACGAACGCCTCCTGCACGACGTCGTCCACGTCGGTGCCCGCGTTCAGGATCCGGCGGGCGTACGCGCGCATCATCGGTGCGTACCGCCGCACGAGGACCGCGAACGCGGCGACTTCCCCGTCGGCGGCCCGCCCCGCGACGATGCGGTCGTCGGCGCCGTCGAGCGGCCCCGGAAGACGCCGGCCGCTCATTCGGTGATCGGACGAAGCCGCGGGAGGCCAGCAGGTCTCATGGACGATGCCTCCTTCGAGAGCCTCGGGTGCGGCCGTGGCTCGCCGCGGCCGCACCCCAGGCACCTGGTCACTTCTTGAAGGCGTCCCTGACGTCGGCGGCGGCGTCCTTGACGCCCTCGGCCGCGTCCTTGAGCTTGGCCTTGGCCTGGTCGGACTTGCCTTCGGCGGCGAGCTCGTCGTCGCCGGTCGCGTCCCCGGCGGCCTCCTTCGCCTTGCCGGTGCCTTCCTCGGCCTTGTTCCGGATCTTGTCGTCCGTACCCATGTGCTTCTCCTTTCTTCCCGGCCCCCGCAGCTCGGGAACCGAACTCGTGAGCGCGTCGCACTCCGGCCGGTCCTTCCCAGCGTGAAGCCTGCACGCCCGTTCCGCCCTTTCAACCGCGCACCCCGGCCCAGACCGCACCCGGCGGCACGGCTCCGTGCCGGACGCACCACGACGCAACCGGCGGCATGCCCACGCATCCGGCCGGCCGTGTCACTGCACCCGGCGGGACGAGCGCAGCCCGTCCAGCCAGCCGCGGTCGGACAGATGGACCAGGACCGGGACCCGGACCCCGGCGAGCGCGTCCCAGTCCCCCAGCACACCGTCCACCGCGGCCAGCACCACCGAGAGGTCGGCACCCCGGCGGACCGTCACCAGCATTTCGATCGCGGGCGCTCCGCGCACCCGGTACACGTTCGTGCGGGCGGACAGCACGTCGGGGCGGCGGTCCAGCGGTGCGGCGAGCACCGCCTCCGCCACCTCCCGGTCGGCGGAGGTCCGCCCGTCACCGGCCCGCAGGTCGAGGACGGTGGACGTCCGTCCCCGCCCTCGGGTGAGGACGAAGACCGTCAGGAGCACCAGAAGGAGGACCGCGGCGGCCAGGGCGACCACGACGATGCCGGGCACACCGCCCACCTCGGGCAGCCCCGTGGCCCAGGTGCGGGCCCGGGACCACGCGGTCCCGGCCGGTGCGGTCAGTGCGGGGAGGTCCGCCCGGCCCGGCCGGGTCCCGGCGAGCAGCGCGGCGGCTCCTGCCACGGCGAGCAGCAGCCCGCACAGCAGCAGCAGTCCGCGGTTCAGGACCCTGTTGGTCGATCTCACGCCACCACCCCCCGCTGCGCGACGAGCACCTTCGGCGTGACGGGGAAACCGACGGCGTCGAGCGTCGCGGCGGCGGCGTCCACGGCGGCGCCGCGGTCGACCGGAAGGCCACTGGTCGGGGTGACGCGGACGGTCGCCACGCGCCGGCCGACCGTGGCGGACACCTGGGTTCTCGCCACACCGCACCGCAGGGCGACGGCGTCGGCCACGGCATCGGCGAGAACGCCGTCGTCCACGACGAGCGCCACCCGGCCGGCCACCCGGCCCCGGCGCGCGCGCCGGCCGGGAAGGATCGCGAGCGCCAGGAGCGTCACGGCGGCCAGGACGGCGACCGTGCCGCCCACCGTGAGCGCGGTGGGCCGGCGGGCGAACGAGGACAGCGTCCCGGCCCGTTCGGCGAGGTCGCCGCGTGCACCCGGGTCGGCGAGCCACCATCCACCGGCGGCGACGGCCGCGACCAGCAGGACGATCAGCACGGTGGCGACCGTGACGGCGGCCTGCGTGCGCGGTGAGTGGGTCTCGCGGCGCAGGACCCGCCGGTAGACGGCGTCCTGGCCTGTCACCGCACCCTCCTCGCGTCGTTCCGGCGCACGCCCGAGTACCGCACGTCGACAGTGGTGACGGACCGGCCGGCCAGTACGCGCATGCCTTCGATGACGCTCCGGCGGAGCCCGGAACCGCGCTCGGCGATCGAGCCGGTGGTGTGGGCACCGAGAACAACGGGCACGGTCACCGAGACGCGCATGCCTCCGCCCGCGTCGGCGAGCCGCACGGAGACGTCACGCCGGGCCGCGTGTGCCGCGTCCTGGACCAGGCGGGTGGCGAGGTGCTCCAGGGCGCGGGCGGCGATCGTCGTCGTCCCCGGTACCGTGCTCGGGGCCTCCGCGTCGGCGTCGGGCGTGGTCATGAGGAGGACCGCCTCCCCCGGAAGGCGTCGGCGAGCGCCCGCAGGTCCAGCCGCCCTTCGGCGACGCGGCCCACGGCCGCGCCGAGCAGCATCGCCAGCGCCACGAGCACAAAGGCCCAGAATCCGACGAGTATCCAGGTCAGGGCGAGGACGGCCCCGGCCGCGGCGCCGGTGGCGGTGGGGCTCACCGGACGCGGCCCTGCTGCTGCTCCTCGCCCTCGCCCTCCTGGTCGTTGTCCGAGGGCAGGTGGACGTCGTTGACGGTCACGTTCACCTCGGCGACGTCCATGCCGACCAGGTCGTTCATCGCGCGGAAGATCGCGGTGCGCACCTCGTCGGAGACCTGCTGCAGCGGCACCGGGTAGTTGGCGACGATGGTGACGTCGACGGCGACCTGCTTCTCCCCCACCTCGACGCTGATCCCCTGGGTCAGGTCGGTGGAGTTCAGGGCGTCGCGGATGTTGCCGACCATCCGCTGGGCGCCCCCGCCGAGGGCGTAGACACCCGACACCTCACGTGCCGCGATACCGGCGATCTTCGCGACGACGTCGTCCTGGATGGTGGTCTTGCCCTCGACCTGGGCCGAGTCGGTCGCGCTCTTCGCCTGCGTCCCTGCGGTTGCGTTCGCCATGATCTGCTCCCCTGCACGTTGTCGCTTCCGCACCGGTGGGTGCGGGCCGCCGGGAAACGGCGACACCATCAAGACGTGTGCGGGCGAGGAAACGTCACGGATTCGTGGGGCGGATCTTCCGGCGGCGGGCCGGTCGCGTCTGCGGGGAGCGGTGTGAGCCGCCCGGGGTCACAGCTCCGCCGTCGGCTCCGCGTCCAGCTCGTCGAAGTTGCGCAGCAGGCCCAGGTAGGCGGCGAACGCCTCTTCGACCTGGTTGGGGGGCAGGGCGTAGTGGTCGATGTCGTACTCGTGCTTGCGGGTGCCCGCGGGCTTGGTGACCACCCGGTCGAGCTGGGCCGCGTCGCTCTCCGTCCAGGTCGCCCCGATCGCGGTGTAGAGGCGGGGCACCTCGGTGTGCGGGTCGGCGCTGAGCTTGTGGTAGGGCACGTCCACGATGGACGACGGCGGCAGGCTGAGCCGGGCCTCGAGCGCGTTGTCCACCATCGCGGTCATCTTCTCCAGGACGAACCTTCCGATGTCCTGCGGGCTCGGGTCGGTCTGGTAGGTCGACCACAGGGTCTCCACCATGCTGCACGTCGAGCCGAGCACGGACGCCGGGTCACGGTGGGTCCAGACGAACGTGGCGTCCGGGAAGACCTGCTTGATCGTCGTCATGTCGTTGAGGTGCCCGGGATACTTGAGGATCCACCGCTTGCGCTCACGCCCGAACTGGAGCGCCTGCAGGCCGAGCTTCAGGTACTCGTAGTCGCCGGCGAGCTCGGCCGCGCCGCGTCCCGCGTACCACGCGCCGTAGGACGGCATGGGGCCGAACATGTACTGCCAGAAGGGCCCGTGCGGCAGGAGCATCAGGGACTCCTCCGCCTGGGCGGCGCCGGTGGGATGGATGTGCTTGAGTGCCGGGGCGAACACGCCCATGAGGGCCTGGCCCTGGTCGAGCCTCTTGATCTCCCGCTTCGCGGTGGACGGGTCCTCGTAGCCGGTGTGCAGCATCTCCCACATGGCGGGCCCGCGGTGGGCCGGGGAGGCCGCGAGCACCCGGTGCGCGAGCGTCGTGGCGGTGCGCGGCAGGCCGAGCACGAACACCGGGTCGGTGATGGGCTCGCCGACGATCTCCGGATGCTCCTCGACCATGCGCAGGATCCGTAGCCGGTTGGCGTAGCGGTCCTTGACCTGGCCGAGGCCGATGGTCCAGCCCAGGGGCAGGATCCGCGGCTCCTCGGCGTAGCTCGTCACCACCCGTCCGAGGTCGTCGGCGAATGCCCGGTCCCGCAGACCGGCGTCCTGCTCGACCTGGGCGACGGCCTTGTCCCACGCAGTCGCCGGGTCGGCGTACCCCCGGATGACGGGGGAAAACATGGCGTTCAGAACCTTGGAGGTTCGGGGTGTGCGGGTCATGGTCTCTCTCCTCGGGCCATCGGTCTGCTCGTTCGGTCCTGCGCGTGGCGGCGGAACCCCTGGGCCGGAGGATGTGCCCCGGCGAGGGGCCCGGCGCCCCGGTTTCTCGGCGTCACATCTCCGCGGTCGGCTTCGCGTCCAGCACGTCGAAGTTCTGCAGGAGGCCCAGGTAGGGGGCGAAGGACTCCTCGACTTGACCGGCGGTCAGCCCGTAGTCCGCGATGTCGTACCGGTGCGGGCGCGTGCCCGCGGGCCGGGCGAGCACCTTGTCGAGCTGCGCCTCGTCGCTCGCCGTCCATTTCGCCCCGATGGCCGCGTACACGCGCGGCACCTCGGCGTGCGGGTCGGCGCTGAGCTTGTGGTACGGGACGTCCACGATGGACGACGGCGGCAGGGTGAGCCGGGACTCGAGCGCGTTGTCCACCCAGGTGACCATGGTGTCCAGCACGAGCTCGCCGACCTCGTGCGGGTCCGGGTCCTTCTGGTACATCGCCCACATCGTGGCCACGAGGCTGCAGGTGGAGGCGAGCACGGTGACCGGGTCACGGTGCGTCCAGACGAACGTGGCGTCGGGGAACACCTTCTTGATCGTCGGCATGTCGTTCAGGTGCCCCGGGTACTTGACCACCCAGCGCTTGCGCTCGCGCCCGTGCTGGAGCACCTGCAGGCCCAGTTTCAGGTACTCGTAGTCGCCGGCGAGGCCCGCCGCGCCGCGGCGCGCGTACCAGTCGCGGTAGGACGGCAGGGTGCCGTGCAGCAGCGGCCAGAAGGTGCCGTGCGGCAGGAGCATCATGGACTCCTCCGGCTGCTCGGCGCGGCTGGGGTGCATGTGCTTGAGGTCGGGCGCGAACAGGCTCGTGACGAACTTGCTGCCCTGGTCGAGCTTCTTGATCTCGCGTTCGGCGGCGACCGGGTCCTCCAGCCCGGTGTGGGACATCTCCCACATGAGCGGGCCGCGGTGGGCGGGCGACGCCGCGAGCACCCGGTGCGCGAGCGTGGTGGCCGTGCGCGGCAGGCCGAGCACGAACACCGGGTCGGTGACGGGCTCGTCGGCGATCTCCGGGTGCTCGGCGAGCAGGGTGTTGACCCGCAGCCGGTTGGCGTACCGGTCCTTGATCTGGCTGAGCGCGAAGGTCCAGCCCAGGGGCATCAGCCGCGGCTCCTCGCCGATGCTCACGGCCACCCTGCCGAGGTCGTCGGCGAACTTCCGGTCCTGGACGCCGGCCTCCTCCTCGACCTGGGCGACGGCCTTCTCCCATGCCTTCGCGGGATCCTCGTGCCCCCTGACGACGGGGGCGAAGACCGTGTTGAGAACCTTCGAGGTTCGGGGCGTGCGGGTCACGATGTCCCTTCTGAGGCGATCGGCGTGGCGGGTCGCGCAGCGCCGGAAAGGTGTGCGGAGCGGCCGTCGCTACTCCAGCGGAGCCTGCTCGGGGGTGAAGACGACCGGGAGCGCCTCCAGCAGCCGGAACTGGAGGTCCGGCGCCCACCGGAGCTCGTCGCTCCGCAGGGCGAGCTTCGGCGAGAGGCGGTGGTGCAGCGTCTCGGCGGCCGTGCGGACGATGAGCCGCGCCAGGTGCGGCGCCGGGCACGCGTGGGCGCCGGCGCCGAACGCCAGGTGGGCTCGGCTGCCGGACCCGTCCCAGGCTCCCTGCCCCCGGATGGCCGGGTCCGAGCCGACGGCACCGACGCCGAGCAGCAGGGCGTCCCCCGACTGCACGAGCTTGTCCTCGTGCAGGAAGTCCTCGACGGCGATCCGCGGGCCCAGCGTGCTCACGGGTGACGCGGTCCAGAGCACCTGGTCGAGCGCCTCGTCGATCCCGAGCCGCCCGCCCGCGAGCTGCTGGGCGAACCGGTCGTCGGTCAGCGAGAGGTAGAGCGTCTGCGCCAGCCAGGCCTGCAGGCCGCGCGACGCGATGGCGGTGAGGGACAGGAGCCCGAACGCCACCTCGGCGGTGCTCTCGTAGGACTCGTGCCGTGCGAGCAGCCCGGCCGGGGTGGGCTCGCCGTCGGGCCGGCGGGATGCGGGCCCGTTGAGGAGGAAGCTCAGCTGGTGCACGGCCGCAGCGGCGTTCCGTCCCGTCGTCGGGCCGCTCGCGGCCTCGAACACCTGCTGCGCGGTGGCGGGGTCGAACCCGAGGAACGCGCCGAGCGTGAGCTGCGGCATGGGCGCCACGTATTCGCGCACCAGGTCGGCCACGCCGGTCCCGGCGAACCCGTCGATGAGCTCCTCGCACCTGGCCCGGGTGGTCCTGGCGATCTCGGCCTCGTCGATCACCCCGAGCACCTCGTCGAGCGGGGTGCGGAGCCGGTCGTGCGTGCTCCCGTCCATCCGCTCCACGGTGGGGCGGTCGGTGGGCGTCAGCGGTTCGAGCAGCGGCGAGTCCGCGGCCGGGGCCTCGCGCTCGTGTCCGTTCCAGGTGCTGGTCGCGGTGGTGAGCGGGAGCTGACCGCGGGCCATCGCGACGATGGTCCGGTATCCCGTCACGAGCCAGGCGCGGGCGCCCGGCGCCAGTTCGACGGGTGCCATCTCGCCCCACTCCTCGCGGAGGCGCGCGTGGACGGCGGCGACGTCGTGCGCGGCGGTGAGCTCGGTGACCGTCGTGACGGTCGCGGGGTCCTCGAGTTTCAGGGGTCGGCGGGAAGAATCATCGCCGACGACACCGCCGGTTCCGGCGATGCCGTCGATAACGGTCGAGCTGTTCATCGTGTCCCCGTCTGGGTCGGGTACAGGTCACTGTGCTGGTCGTTCGTTCGAACTCTGCCGGACATATCGTTACCTGTCGAGATAGGTCCGGTATCTGACCAGGTCATGGCAGGTGTGCGCGCCCACCGGCGAGGGCAGGCGTCACAGCTCCGCCGTCGGCGTCGCGTCCAGCGTGTCGAAGCTGTTCAGCAGACGCAGGTAGGGGGCGAACGCCTCCTCGACGTAGGCCTGGTCCAGGCCGTAGCGCGTCATGTCGTACCGGTGCGGGCGCGTGCCCGCCGGCCGGGCCAGCACCTGGTCGAGCTGCGCCGCGTCGCTCTCCGTCCACGTCGCCCCGATCGCCGAGTACAGGCGCGGCACCTCGGTGTACGGGTCGTGGCTCAGCGCGTGGTACGGCACGTCCACGATGGACGACGGCGGCAGGCTCAGCCGCGCCTCCAGCCCGTTGTCCACCGACGTGACCATCGACTCCATCACGAGCCGCCCGATCTCGAGCCGGTCCGCGTCCTTCTGGTAGGGCGCCCACAGCGTCTCCACGAGACTGCAGGTGGAGCCGACGACGGAGACCGGGTCGCGATGCGTCCAGACGAACGTGGCGTCCGGGAACACCTTCTTGATCGTCGCCATGTCGTTCAGGTGCGCCGGGTACTTGAGGATCCACCGCTTGGGCGCCCGGCCGTGCTGCAGCACCTGCAGGCCCCGCTTCAGGTACTCGTAGTCGCCGGCCAGCTCCGCCTCGCCGCGACTCGCGTACCAGGTGCGGTAGGAGGGCATGGTGCCGTGGAACAGGGGCCAGTACGTTCCGTGCGGCATGAGCACCAGCGACTCCTCCGGGTCCTCGGCACGGATGGGATGGATGTGCTTCAGGCCCGGCGCGAAGAGGCGCGTGACGAGCTTGATGCTCTGGTCGAACTGCTTGATCGCGCGCCGGGCGACGTCCGGGTCCTCGAGGCCGGTGTGGGTCATCTCCCACGCGCGCGGCCCGCGATGCGCGGGCGACACCGCGAGCACCTTGTGGGTGAGGGTGGTCGCGGTGCGCGGCAGCCCGAGGACGAACACCGGATCGGTGATCTGCTCCTCGGCGATCTCCGGGCGCTCGGCATGCAACGCCTGGATGCGCAACTGGTTGGCGTAGCGGTCCTTGACCACCTTCAACGCGAAGAACCAGCCCAGAGGCGTCAGCCGGGGCTCCTCGACGATGCTCGCGAACACGCGGCCGAGACCGTCCGCGAGCGCGCGGTCCTGGGTGCCCGCGTCCTTCTCGACGTCGGCGACGGCCTGGGCCCAGGCGTTCGCGGGGTCCTCACGGCCCCGGACGACGGGGGCGAAGACGGTGTTGAGAACCTTGGAGGCTCGGGTGTTGCGGCTCACGATGTCCCTTCTCATGCATTCGGCGTGGCGGGCGTGCAGGTCGTGCCGGGCGTGGAGGGTCCCGAGGGCACGACCTGTGCCAGACATATATTGCTGTATCGCGGTACTTCCGACATCTAACCAGCGCCGGCACGCCCTCGTGTCCCGGCACCGGGTGAGGATGGTCCGCATGGACGACACCGCACGCTGCCCCTGCCTGTCCGGCGAGACCTACGGCGCCTGCTGCGGCCGGTATCACCACGGCGCCGGCACCGCGGCCCCCACCGCGGAGGCGCTGATGCGGTCGCGTTACGCCGCCTTCGCCGTCGGCGACGCCGCCTACCTGCTGGCCACGTGGTCGCCGTCGTCCCGCCCCGGCACGCTCGACCTGGACGACGACGTCCGCTGGCAGCGCCTCGACATCCTGCGCACCGAGGCCGGCGGCCCGTTCGACGACACGGGCGTGGTCGAGTTCGTCGCCCACTACCGCGCACCCACCGGGCGCGGGCGCCTGCACGAGGTGAGCCGGTTCGAGCGAACGGGCGGACGCTGGTACTACCTCGACGGAACGACGAACTGAGTCCCCGCCGACCATCGCTTGAAACGTTTCACACGGTCGCCGACGGATTGACGCCCTCACTCACGGCTCTCTAACGTTGCACAGCCAGGCAACCGCTTTCCAGCTTGGCGAACCCACCAGCACCACGACTTCACGATGGAGTGAAACGTGTCCACACCTCTGAGCAGACGCCTGAAACCCCTCCTGTCCGTCGTGGCGGCCGCGTGCGTGACCGCCGCGCTGCTCGTCGCCACCCCGTTCACCGCCTCGGCCCAGGTCGAGCCGGGCATCTGGTACGTCGTCGAGTCCCGCCACTCGAACCTCGTCCTGGACATCTCCGGTGGCTCCACCGAGCCGGGCACCGAGCTGGTGCAGTGGAACCGGAACGACGCGACCAACCAGCAGTTCCGGTTCCTCGACGCCGGGAACGGCTACTACCGCATCCAGGCCCGCCACTCGAACCAGGTCCTCGACGTCTGGGAATGGGACGCCGAGAACGGCGCGACCATCGCCCAGTACGACGACCTGGGCGGCACCAACCAGCAGTGGCAGGTCACGGAGAACTCCGACGGCTACCACACCTTCGTCAACCGCTTCTCCGGCAAGGCACTCGACGTCTGGGAGCTCTCCACCACGGCCGGCGACCGGATCTCCCAGTACGACCCGACCGGCGGCGCCAACCAGCAGTGGCGCCTGATCCCGGTCGACGACGGCGGCACCACGGACCCGCCCGGGGACGGCACCTACCAGGCCGAGGCCCTGACGCGCGGCGTCTCGGTGATCCCCACGGGGTCGGGCCACCTGGTGAGCTGGCGCCTCCTGGGCACCGACTCCCCCGACACGACGTTCCACGTCTACCGTGACGGCCAGCGCCTCACGTCCTCGCCGCTGACCGGCGCGACGAACTACTGGGACGACGGCGGGTCGTCCGGCTCCACCTACTCGGTGTCGGCCGTGAACGACGGCACCGAGGGAACGCCGTCGGACGCCGAGGTCCGGTTCGGCTCGGGCGGCTACCGGGACATCCCCATCCAGGCGCCCCCGGGCGGCTCGACGCCGTCGGGCAGCTTCAGCTACGAGGCGAACGACACGAGCGTCGGCGACCTGGACGGTGACGGCGACTACGAGTACATCGTGAAGTGGTACCCCACCAACGCGAAGGACAACGCGCACTCCGGCTACACCGGCAACACGATCCTCGACGCCTACACCCTGGAGGGCGACCGCCTGTGGCGGATCGACCTGGGCCGCAACATCCGGTCCGGCGCTCACTACACGCAGTTCCAGGTCTACGACTACGACGGCGACGGTGACGCCGAGGTCGCGATGAAGACCGCGGACGCCACGGTCGACGGTCAGGGCACGGTGATCGGCAACGCCGGCGCCGACCACCGCAACGGCAGCGGCTACGTCCTCGACGGCCCGGAGTACCTGACGATCTTCGACGGCCGCACCGGCGCCGCCATCGACACGATCAACTACCAGCCCCCGCGCGGCAACGTCTCGAGCTGGGGCGACAACTACGGCAACCGCGTCGACCGCTTCCTCGCCGGCACGGCGTACCTCGACGGGGAGACGCCGTCGATGATCTTCTCCCGCGGCTACTACACCCGCTCGGTCATCTGGGCTGTCGACTTCGACGGGCAGAACCTGTCCACCCGGTGGATCTTCGACTCCGACAGCGCGGGCAGCCAGTACGAGGGCCAGGGCGCGCACAGCCTCTCGATCGCCGACCTCGACGGCGACGGCCGCCAGGACGTGGTGTTCGGGGCGATGGCGATCGGGGCGGACGGACAGCCGCTGTGGAACACGCGGATGTACCACGGCGACGCGCTGCACGTGAGCGACTTCGTGCCGGACAACCCGGGTCAGGAGGTCTTCATGCCCGGCGAGCACTCGAACCAGCCGTCCTCGCGGCTGGTCGACGGCGACACCGGGTCGATCCTCTTCCAGACCTCACCGACCGGGGACAACGGCCGCGCCGTCGCCGCGAACGTCGACGCCGGCAACCCGGGCGCCGAGTTCTGGTCCTCGCAGGTGAGCGGCCTGCTGAACGCGTCGGGGAACTCGATCGGCAGCAAGCCCAGCTCGATCAACTTCGTCACGTGGTGGGACGACGACGGCGAACGCGAGCTGCTGGACGGCACGCACATCGACAACTACTCGCCGGGTGAGCGCCGGCTCACCGGTTCCGGCGTGGCGTCGAACAACGGCACCAAGGCGACCCCCGCCCTGTCGGCCGACCTGTTCGGCGACTGGCGCGAGGAGGTCGTGTGGCGCACGAGCGACAACTCGGCCCTGCGCATCTACTCCACGCCGTACGAGACGGACCTGCGGATCCCCACCCTGATGCACGACCCGCAGTACCGCGTCGCGATCGCCTTCCAGAACACGGCCTACAACCAGCCGCCCCACCCGAGCTTCTACATCGGGAGCGACATGTCCCCGGCCCCCTGGCCGAACGTGGTGACGCCGTGACGACCTGACGGCACCAGACCAGGGGCGCACAGAACAGACGATGCGGTCGGCCGATTGTCGAGTGGTCGGCGGGTTGTCCGTGCGGTCGGTTACCCAGGGGGCCGACCGCACGGACGACGGACCGACCACGCCTCATCGTGCTGGGCCTCACCGTGCTGGGCCTCACCGTGCTGGGCCTCACCGAGTGGGCCTCATCGTGCTCGGCGTTCAGGCTGGGCGGATCGCGCCCCAGCGGCGCAGCACGAGGTACATCTCGCAGCCGAGGCACAGGCCGAACACGGCGTTGAGGGCGGCCGCGACGAACGCCACCGCGGCGGCGACCGGGACGGCCGCGAGCACGCCGAGAAGCCCGAGCACCACACCCGCGGCGGTCACGATCAGCCCGACGAGCTGGGCGAAGCGGGGCGGGCGCCGGTCCTCCATCTCCTCCGGCGGCGCGAGGCGAGGGCGCACGAGGGTCCGGAAGATCCAGCCCTGCCAGGTGCCCTCCGCCCCGCGCACCGCACCGAGCACGAAGCCGAACGCGATGACGGCGAGCAGCACGAGACCCGCCGTGCTCGCGCCGAACAGCATGACGACGGCCAGCAGCAGCGCCGTGATCCCGGCGCCGAGCCGTGGTCCGCGCGGGTCGATCGTCCCCGTGTTCCTCGTACTCGACGGCGTCGTCATCATGCCCGTCCTCTCGTCGCCACGGCCCGGCCGGCGTCCGCCGTCGTGCCCAGCTCCGTCGTCGTGCCCAGCTCCGTCGCCGGCCCGCGGTCACGTGGCGCGACCCGGCTCGGTGCCGCGCCGTGGTCGGAGCTCGCGCCGGGCGCCGGGCCGGCCACCCGGGCCAGCGCCTCACCGGCTCGGGCCGGGGTGACCGCGCCGCTCATCCGCGCCACCTCGGTCCCGCTCGGGTCGAGGACCAGGACGGTCGGGGTCCGGAGGATGCCCAGGCGTCCGGTCAGGGCGAGGTGGTCCTCGACGTCCAGCTCGTGGTGCACGACGCCGTCCTCCCGCGCCGCCCGCGCAGCGAGCACCCGCGCGGTCGACCGGCACGCCGCGCACACCTCCGCGGAGAACTGCACGAACGTCGCGTGAGCACCGAGGTCGACGCCCGGTGGCAGCCAGTCGGCCGGACTACCGTCGCCCGCGACCCGTGGTCCACGCACCGCCCCCTGACGTCGCGACCAGTACACGCCCACCAGCGCCGTCAGCGCGATCACACCACCCAGCAGCAAGATTTCCATCGCCGTCCCGTCCGCCCGGCTCGGCCGCCGGGCATGCCTGATGGGCAGATCACATCACATCGACATCGTCTCTGTGAACCATCGTCTTGATCAATGGACGGTGAGGCACGACACGCGTCCGCGCCCACTTGCCCCCTTGCCCCACCGGCACCCGGCACCCGGCACCCGGCACCCGGCACCCGGCACCCGGCACCCGGCACCCGGCACCCGGCACCCGGCACCGAGGATTGTGGCGCTGTGACGTATCTCACGAAGCACAATTCGGTCAAGCGAACACGCCACGGACTTTCGGCTCGTGATCGGATTGTGACTTCACCGCCATGGACGCTACGTTCGGTCGCGTCCGCGGAACCGCGGGCTCTCGCGGCGGACGCCGAACCCTGCCACCACGCGAGAACCGCACCGACCACATGGCAGGGACGGGGGAACCAGGTAAGTGGGCACCAACGGTGTCCTTGGGGTGAAGCCGCGCAGGCAGTACGGCGGCCGGGTCAGCTTCCGATCCGAATCCGACAGCTCACCTCGCAGGCGTCGGGAGAACAACGTGATCACTCGCACGCCTGGGCGCCATCGTGCTGCCCGCAAAGCCATCACCCCCCTGACCCGGGCCGCTCAAGGCCTCTCCGGCGCCGCACGCCGCGGCGCCCTCGTCGCAGCAGGCTCGGGACTGGCCGTCTCGCTGCTCAGCATCCCGTCGGACGCGTCGCCGGTGGCGGACGCCCACCCGGCCACCGCCGAGATCGAGGCCTCCCCGCTCGCCGTCGAGGCAGCAGCCGCGCAGAACGTGACGGTGCGGGACGCGGGGGCACTGGAGGCGACCGCGGCGCAGGCCGTGCGCGTCGCGGCCGACAGCAAGCTGGCCCTGGAGGCCGGGACGATCAAGGTGACGCCCGCACCCGAGCCGGAGCCGGAACCCGAGCCCGAGCCCGCGCCGGAACCCGAGCCGGAGCCGGAACCCGTCGCCGAGGCCGCCGAGCCCGCCGAGGAGACCGCCGCACCCGAACCCGCACCCGCCGCCGAAGAGCCCGCCGCACCGGTGCAGAAGACCGCCCCCGCCACCACGGGTTCCGAGGTGCTCTCCATCGCCAAGCAGTACATCGGCGTGCCGTACCTGTGGGGCGGCTCGACGCCCGCCGGGTTCGACTGCTCCGGCTTCACGTCCTACGTCTACGCCCAGGTCGGCATCGACCTGCCGCGCACGTCGTCCGAGCAGCGTTACGCCGGCACCGTGGTCTCGGCCGCCGAGGCGCGGCCCGGCGACCTGATCTGGAGCCCCGGCCACATCGCGATCTACGCGGGTGGCGGCATGCAGATCGAGGCCCCGGTCCCCGGAGAGACCGTGCGTCACAGCCAGATCTGGCAGTCCAGCCCGACCTACATCCGCGTCGGCTGACGCACCGGCACCACGAGACCACGAGGCCCGCACCACACGGTGCGGGCCTCGTGGTCTTGTGGCCTCGTGATCTCGTAGCCTCGCGACCTCGTGGCGACACGCCCGGCGCCCCCGCGGCCCGGCGCCCCCGTGCGCCGATGCCCCGGTGCGCCGGTGCCCCGATACGGCCAGGGGTCAGTGGTCAGGCCTCCCCCGCCTCGTCGTCGAACCTCCCCCGCGCCTGCCGCACCTCGTCCATGTTCGACGAGGCCCAGCCCAGGAGGGCGTCGATGAGGTCCTGCAGCGTCTCGCCGAGCGCCGAGATGCGGTACTCGACGGCGACGGGGCGGGTGCCGATGACGACGCGCTCGATCATCCCGTTGCGCTCCAGGCGCCGCAGGGTCGCCGTGAGCGACTTCTGCGTCACGACCGGGATCGCGCGGCGCAGTTCGTTGAAGCGCCGCGGCCGCTCGCACAGCTTGTCGAGCACCTGGAGGGACCACTTGTCGAGGATCTGGTCGAGGAACTCTCGCTGCTCCCCGGTGAGCTGGGGCGGGGCGATGGCGGTATCGGTCATGCCACCTAGTCTCGTTGAAGTTCCCTTCAGATACAAGGTAGACATGGGATACCTACTCACGACCACCGAAGGGATCACCCATGTCAGTCGCACTGTCCAGCCCCGAGGGCATGTTCCAGCCCGTTCCCTACCACCACGTCTCCGTCGCGACGGGCACCCGCCACGTCCACGTCGCGGGCCAGATCGCCCGGGACGGCGACGGAAACCGCGTCGCCACCGGCGACCTCGCCGGCCAGCTCGCCCAGGCGCTGCGGAACACCGCCCGTGGCCTCGCGGGCGCCGGCGCGACGTTCTCCGACGTCGTGCGACTCCGGTTCTTCGTCACCGACTGGAGCCCGGAGAAGTACGACGACTTCGTCGCCGGCATCGAGCAGGTCGCCGACGAGCTCGAGCTCCCGCAACCCCTGCCGCCGCTCTCCGCGATCGGCGTCGACTACCTGTTCGAGCCGGACGTCCTCGTCGAGGTCGAGGCATACGCCATCCTCGACTGACCGCCGACACGGCAGCCACGAGGCCGCGACAAGAGACAGACAGGTGTGGTCGGTCCGTTGTCCTCGCGGTCGGTGCTCTGCGGGACCGACCGCATCACCTGCCGGCCGGCCGGACCGTCTCGCGGGTGACCTGACGGCGGACCGCCAGGGCCGCGGCGCGCCCCGCGCGGTTGCCGCCGATGGTGCTCGCGGAGGGCCCGTAGCCCACGAGCTGCACCCGGGGGTCACGGGCGGCGGTGACGGCGGTCTGCACGTCGGCGGTGCCGGGCAGCAGCGGGATGCCGCCGTGCTCGCTGCGCAGGTGGAGCGGTGCGAGGTGGGTGACGGCCGGCCGGAAGCCGGTGGCCCAGAGGATGGAGTCGACGGGCTCGAAGGCGGGCTGTCCCGGTCCGCGAGCGCCGTCGTCCCAGCGGACTCCGCCGGGTTCGATCCGGGAGAACATCGGGCGGCGCCGGTCGTAGACGCCGAGCTGGGCGGCGGCCTGCTCCTGGGGTCGCAGGGCGAGGCCGGTGACGCTCACGACGCTCGCCGGCGGGAGGCCCGCGGTCACGCGGTCCAGCACCTGCGCGACGGCCTCCCGGCCGCTGTTCTCGTCGAAGTCGTCGCGCCACACCGGCTCCCGTCGCGTCACCCAGAGCGTGTCGGTGATCGGGCCGAGCTCGCCGAGGAACTGCACGGCGGAGGCCCCGCCGCCGACGACGAGCACCCGCCTGCCGCGGAAGTGGCCGGGGCCCGGATAGTCGTGCGTGTGCAGCTGTTCGCCGCCGAACGTCTCGGCGCCGGGGTAGTGCGGCACGAACGGCCGGGTCCAGGTGCCGGTCGCGTTGACGAGCGTGCGGGTGAGCCACGTGCCCGCGTCGGAGCGCACCTCCAGCAGGTCGCCGCCGGCGGTCACCGTGCGGACGCGCACCGGTCGCAGCACGGGCAGGCCGTGCTGTGTCTCGTAGGTGCCGAACCAGTGGGGCACGGCCCGGTTCGCGCGATCCGTCGAGCGGCCCGGCGCCGGACCGTCCGGCAGGTCGGCGACGCCGTGGACGTCCCGCATCGTCAGCGAGTCCCACCGGTGCTGCCAGGCGCCGCCCGGGCGCGGCTCGGCGTCGAGCACCACGTGCCTGATGCCGAGCCTGTCCAGGTGGTACGACGCCGAAAGGCCCGCCTGGCCCGCTCCGATCACCACCGAGTCATACACGTCCACACGCGTCACAACCACGGCGGAGGCCGTTCCATGCCCGGGTGTGACGCGCACGACGGCGCACGATCGGCGCACGACGGCGCGGCGGCGCGCGAGCCGACCCGCGGGCGGCGAGGCCCGGCTTCGTCACACCATCTCGGGCACGTGCAGGTGCGCGAAGGCGACCTCCATCTCCTCGACGCCGTCGACGGTCGCGTCGAGCTCGGTCGAGAAGCGCTCGCGGATCATCGCGGCCGCGTCGCGGCTGCTCTCGATGGCTCCGCGGCTCTCGACGGCGGCCGTGCCGACGATCCGGCCCGCACCGCGGTCGACCATCAGTGTGGTCCCGCAGAACCCGTCGAACTCCTGGATCTGCGGCAGGGCGACCATCCGGAACAGGTCGACGGCGCGGTCGATCAGCGCCGGCTTGCAGCTCATCCAGGTGAGGCGCGCGTGGGCGCCGTCGGGCACCGGGTGGTCGTGGTGCGCGACGGCCACCTCCCACTGGTGCACCTCGCTGCCGCCGGTGCCGCCCAGCGCCCGCTCCGCGCTCTCCCGGAGGGCGCGGACGGTCTCGGTGCTCGCCCACATGGCGTCCTCCGACCGCCACGAGGTGGTGGCCACGACGCGGCAGATGTTCCGGTCGAAGAGCACGGACATCCCGGCGCAGCCGTCCATCGCGGTGACCGCCGGGTAGATCTCCTCACGGATGAGCCTCAGGCCCTCGTCGAGCCGTGCGGGGTCTCCCCGCACCTCGGAAGTACGTACATACATGACAAGCTCCAACCCTCTGGGGGCAGTGCCCGGACGGCACTGCCGTCCCTACCCACACTCCGCCGCGGGATGACCGCTTGCAAGCGGAGCCCGGACCGCCCGGCCGTCGGGTCGCGCGCCCCCCGGTCGGCGTGAGGCGCCGGCGGGTTCAGCGGGGGCAGACCGACGAGTCCGCGGATCCTCTCGGCGTGGCGGGGGCGCCGTGGGTCAGCGGCTCCCAGGCCGTGAGCAGCTCGTTGGTGCCGAACGTGCTCCACGACTCGTCGTGCCGCCGCGACCACGTCATCGAGCAGCCGAAACGGCCCGCCAGGACCGACAGCGCCGCGGACGGGAGGTACTCCAGGCGCCCGTCCACCGATCCGCCGCAGAGCCAGGACGGCACCTCGCCGGTGACCGCGATCTCGGCGTGCAGCTCCAGTGCCGCCGCCAGGCGCGGGCCGACCCGGGGGTACAGGTCGTCCCCCTGCACGGCCGTCGTCATCAGCACGTGTGACATCGCCGTCAGGCCGAGACCGGTGTGGCTGAAGTCCCGGCACGTCTCCTGGGCCACTCCGTCGCGGAAGTCGTCCTGTCCCTGCCAGAACGCGATGATCTCGTGCTCCTTGTCGTACGGGCTGCCGGACGCCTCGCGCGGCAGCACGCCGTCGGACTCCAGGTAGACGTAGGCCCGGGCACGGTCGTGGAACACGGACACGGCCCGGTCGTAGACCTCGCGGTCGTCGAGGAAGACGGCGATCCCGACGGCCGCCTCCGTCATGGCCAGCTCCCAGTTGCCGTTGGCGTAGGAGCGTTCGGTGACCTGCGGGAGATAGACGTCGCGGAGCATCCTCTCGAACCGCTCCACGTCCGTCTCGGGCCATCCCGCACCGGTGTGCCGGATGATCTCCGCCGCCCGGGCCCAGACCGCCCCGGCCCAGGCGGCCTGGAGGCGGGCGTTCGTGTTGGTGTGCTCCCGGATCGTCGCCGACCAGGCGTTCATGATCTCGATCGACTTGCGCGCGTGCACCTGGTCACCGGTCACGGACCACGCGAGCGCCTGGGCGTACGCCGCGTGGGCGTCGCGGCGCTCCTCGGTGCACCCGTGGTCCGGGACCTGGTGGGCACCGCACTCGACGACGTTGCGCGGCTCGGCCCGGTGGTCGAGCGCTCCCCACTCCGACGCCGTCATCTCGTCGAACACCTGCCGGGCCGGGTGCTCCCCCTGCGCGACGCGGCTCTCCATCGCGTCGAGCAGGACCTGGTCGACGAAGACGCCGGGATGGACGAAGCCCGCGCCGCCGGAGGAGCCGGAACCGCCCGGTCCGGCCTCGGCGGGCGCGGGCCGGACCTCGCTCACGGCGTCGGGCAGGTCGGACGAGCGCGTCACGCCGGGCTCGGACGCCGAGCTCTGCTCGGCCTTCGGCTCCGCGATCGCCCGGTCGACGCCGACGGGGTTCTGGGCGCACCCCGACACGGCGATCAGCACGGTCAGCACCAGGGCGAGGGAAAGTCGCACGACACAGAGCCTGACATGAAGAACGGAAATCGGTGCGCCGAACGCCTCGGCGCCGCCCGGCGTCAGGCCGCGGACGAGATGGTCGGCACCAGGACCGTCATCAACTCCCCCGACCCCAGGTGCACCAGCGCCTTACCGGGCGCCACCTGCGACGACACCGCCGACCGGGGCAGGCTCGCGCCCACCAGGTCGCCGTCGAACCGGTCCTGCGGGCTGAGCAGCGCCCCGCGCCGGTGCTTCTTCGCGTCGACCTGCCAGCCGGAGAACCCGCTCGCCACCTCCGACGCGTCACCGCCGAGCACGAGCGCGCGCCGGTTGTCCCCCGCCGTCCGGAACCACGAACGCAGCCATCCCTTGGCCGGGCAGTCCGCGACCAGTTCGGCGTCGTCGACCATGAGGACCACCGGGGTGCCGTCCGGCCCCAGGAGGCGCGCGAGCGTGTCCTCGGTGAGTTCCTCGGCGTCGGTCAGCACCGTCCGTACCCCGTCCCGCCCGGCGAGATCCCGCAGGACGCTCGGTCGTGGTGCGACGAGCACCAGCTCGGTCCCGCCGCGCAGCAGGGACTCCGCCATCACGGCGAGCATCGTGGAGCGCCCGGACCGCGCCGGGCCGGCCACGACGAACGACGGCGCGTCGCCGCCCAGGTCCATCCCGAACGCGGCGAGGTCGTCACCGCCGATGCCGAGCAGGGCCCACAGCGGACTCGCCGCCTCCGGCCCCGCGTAGCGGTAGGCGCCGTCCACGGTGATCGTCGAGGGCAGGTCGTCCACCCGGAACGGCCCGGTCCCGGGCGCCACGACCTCGCGCTCCCGGATCCTGGCGGCCGTCGCCCGCGCCTCCGCGCTCTGGGCACGCCCGGCGGGATCGTCCCCGAGGATCGCGACCTGCAGCTCCGTCCCGCTGCCACCGCGGTACGCCCGGCCCGGCGGCATCTCCTCCGGGAGCTTCCGGTGGTTGATCCCGGCCATGCCGTAGTCCATCCGGTCGGTGAGCCGCAGGACGACGACGTCATCGGTGAGCACACTCATCCGGCTGTTGAGCAGCCCGCGGTCGCCGGCGACGAGCAGGTGCATGCCGGCACTGGCGCCGTCGCGCATCAGCTCGGTGACGATGTCGAGCAGCGCGCCGCCGTCGGCGTCGCCGTACGTGCTCAGGAAGCTCTCCCACCGGTCGATCAGCAGCAGCGCGCGCGGCAGGCGGTCGGCGGGGGCCGCCGTCTCCCGCTGCTCGGTGACGTTGGCGAAGTTGCCGTCGGCGAGCACCTGCTGGCGCCGGCCCAGCTCCGCCCGCAGCCGGGTGAGGAGCCGGCGCGCGCGGTCCGTCTGGCCGCGCTGCACGACGGCGCCCGTGTGCGGCAGTTCGTCCAGCACCGCGAGCGCGCCGTTGCCGCAGTCCAGGGCGTAGAGGTGCAGGTCGCTCACCGGCTGGGCCGCCGCGGCCGCGAGCGCCGTGGTGCGCAGGGCGGTGGACCGGCCGCTTCCGGCGGCGCCGACGACGTAGCGGTGCCCGAACTCGTCGAGGTCGATCGCGGCGGGCCCCTGCCGCTGGCGCCCGGGCTCGTCCTCGAGCGCCCACGCGAACGCGGAGGACTTCGCGGGCTGGGGCACCTGGTCGAGCGGGAGCAGCCCGGGCAGGGGCGGGAGCCAGGGCTTGCGGGGCTCGGCCCAGTCCCCCGTCCGCGCGGCGGTGCGGAGCGTGGCGACGAGCGCGGCGAGGTCGGTCTCGACCTCCTGGCGCCGTTCGGTCTTGCGGGGTTTCGGGGCCGGGCCGCCGAGGTCGGCGACGGCGACCCGGCTGACGAACGGCGGTGGTACCTCGACGACGTCGGTCCGGGTGAGCCGGCGCCCGCCGACCCGGGCGGACTGGAACGGTACGACGGAGGAGGCGCCGAGGCGGGCGTAGGCGCGGCCGGGCTGGGACTTGGTGATCTCCGAGGCGTCGGGGGCGTCGATGACGTCCTGGGACTCGCTCTTGTCGGTCATGCGGAGCGCGACGCGCAGGTTCGTGTTGGCCCGGATCTCCGGGGAGACGACGCCGGAGGGGCGCTGTGTGGCCAGGATCAGGTGGATGCCGAGCGACCGGCCGCGCTGGGCGATGTTGACCAGGCCGGTGACGAAGTCGGGCAGTTCCCGGGCCATGGAGGCGAACTCGTCGATGACGATGAGCAGGCGCGGCAGCGTGGGACCCGTGTGGCCCCGGTTCTGGGCGTCGAGGTAGTCCTCGAGGTCCTTGGCGCCGATCGCGGCGAGGACGTGCTCCCGGTGGGTGAGTTCGGCGCGCAGCGAGTCCAGTGCCCGTTCGACGAGGTGGGAGTCGAGGTCGGTGACCATGCCGACGGTGTGGGGCAGCAGTTCGCACTGGCTGAACGCGGCGCCGCCCTTGTAGTCCACGAGCACGAAGTTCATCGTGTCGGGGGTGTTGACGACGGCGAGCGAGGCGACGAGGGTCTGCAGGAACTCGGACTTGCCGGATCCGGTCGTGCCGCCGACGAGTCCGTGCGGCCCGTCCTTGACCAGGTCGAGGCCGAACGGCCCGTCGAGGGAGACACCGACGGTGGCCAGGGTGCTGCCCGTGTTCCCGATGCCCCGCCAGCGGGCGGCGAACAGCTCGGCGTCGGCGTCCTCGATGCCGAGCACCTCGACGAGGCGGGCGGAGTCGGGGATCATCCCGGCGCCCTCGGTGGCGGTGACGTCGTGCACGGCGGCGACGGCGCGTGCCACGGGCTCGTACCAGTCGTCCGCGACCTCGTCGGTGGTCACGGCGCGCAGGTCGTCGGCGTCCTGGCGACGGAGCGTCATGCCGCCGTCGGGCCGCACCTGCGCGACGACGGTGCATTCCTCGGGCAGGAGCTGCTCGTCGCCGTCCAGGCAGATGATGCTGACGCCGACGGCGGGCCCGTCGCGCAGGATGGTGACGACGCCGGGCAGCGCGCGCAGCCGGCGGGCGCCGTCGAGGACGACGACGAGCTGCGGCCCGAACGACGCCTTCGCCCCGCCCGGCCCCTGCACGGCGGCGCGGCGCTGGGTGATGAGGGAGTTGAGCTCGGCGACGCGGGTGGCGAGCGTGTCGGTGGTGGTGCCGAACAGGGCGACGGCGTCCTGCCCGAGGCCGGGGCGTACGTGCGGCAGCCAGGCCGCCCAGCTCCACTGGGCCACGTGCTCGGGGCCGGTCAGGACGTACACCTGGACGTCGCGCGGGCTCTGCAGCACGCCGAGCTGGCCGACGATCCAGCGGGCACGACGGCGCGGCCAGTCCCCGGGCCCGGCGATGCCGACGACGCCGGCCTCCCGCAGCGAGACGGTCACGGGGACGGCGTTCACGGTGGCCTTGGTGCGACGGCGGTGCTCGGGCTCCTCGGCGTCCTCGACCTCGACCCGGCTGGTGGCGTCGGCGAGACCGAACCGGACCGCGAGGTGGTCGGCGTCGGTGGCGCGCCGTTCCCAGAGGCGGCGGGTCGGGGTGGTGGCGATGATGCGCAGTTCACCGGCGCCGGGGCTGGACATGCGGCGCCGGTGCTGTTCGAGGCGGACGGCGTCGAGCACCTCGGCCTCCAGGGCGGCGCGTTCCTCGGCGTGCCGCCGCAGGCGCTCGGAGTGGCTGACCTTGCCGTTGCGCTTGTTCATCCACCAGTTGCCGAGCCCCATGAGCGGCGAGGCCAGCGCGAACATCAGGTAGAACGGCGACTGGAACACCATGGCCATGGTGACGCCCAGCACGGCGGGCATCGCCATCGCGAGCCACGGCAGCGGGTTGCGCGCGGGCGGGGGCGGTTCGGCGGGGAGGCGGAAGTGGGTGGCGGGGTCCGGCGGCAGGAGTCGCGGCGGCCGGTTGTAGTCGAGCGTGCCGGGTTCCTTGCCGGGCCGCAGGTCGGCGTCAGCGCGGGTGGCGGACTGCACGGTGAGCACGCTCGGGCCGAGGCGCAGCTGGGTCCCGGCGGGCCAGTCGGCGTCGTCCTCGCCGAGCGGTTCGGTGAGCCGGTCGAGACGGACGGCCTGCCCGGCGGATCTCGGGTCGGGGATCCGGCGCGCCGTCACCCGTCCGTCCAGCGCGACGACGACGGCCACGGCGGGCAGGCCGCCCTCGCGCCGCTCGTCGACGCGGACGCGCCCGTCCGGGCCGATCTGGAGCACGGACTCCCCCACGCCGAGCCGCACGACGGCGCCCGCGCCGAGACCACCCGTGACGCAGAGGTCCACGGGCCCGCCGACCCCGGTGGCGCCGTCCGGGCCGGACGAGGCGAACGTGACCGTCGCGCCGTCCCGCAGCCCGGATACGGCGGCCACGACCGGCTCGCCGCCGGGCGTCGTCGGGGGCACCGCGGCACCGTCCACGAGCATCGCCGCCTCGCGGGGCGCCCCCACCTCCGCCGCGATCCGCTCGGTGAGGTCGTCGACCGGCGTCGCCTCGTCGGCCTCCAGCCACAGCAGCGCCTCGCGCGCCCCGTGGCGCGCGGTGATGAGTGTCCGCATGTCATTCGCTCCCGCGGCGCACCGCCGCCTGCTCGTCGTACCGCACGTGGGGCAGGAACCCGCTGCGCAGCCACCCGTCGTCGCGCGCCGTGAACCGCCACTTCGCCGCCGACCAGGAGCCGAGCACGATCACCACCCACCGGAACGCCGGATCGGCGAACCGTTCGGCGAGGAAGTCCCGGTCCGCCGACGACGGCGGCTGCGACAGCACCAGCACCCCGCCGTCGCCCACCTCCATCTCCTGCTTGACCTGGTCGAACCCGGGCACGTGCTCCACCTGGTCCGGGCGGGGCAGGCCGTCGCCGACCATCACCACCCGCGGCTCGCCGGACCACGGGTTCCCGGTGAACTCCCCGAGCCAGCGGCGCAGCACCTCGTGCCGCGCCCGGACGGAACCGTCCAGGCTGACGACGCCGCGCGCGAGGGAGAAGTCGACGAGGACCCGCCCCGTCTCGCTCATGCCGAGGTTCACGAGGCGGGAGAACCGCGCCGTGGACCCGTCGGACACGGGCGCGGCCTGGAGCTTGGACAGCGGCGCCACCCAGCTCTGCCCGTCGTCGCTCACGGACCAGGGTGCGGGTCCCACCGAGGCCGGGTTCGTCAGGCGCAGCCGCAGCGTGCCGCCCTCGACGAACACACCCGTCACGCCGGGCACCTCCAACCCGTCGCGCTCGCACGCGGCGATGAGCGCCCGCAGCGCGTGGTCCACGGTCCAGGCGGCCGAGGTGTCCGTGCGCAGCACGCTGTCGTCGAACGGGATCTTCTCGGTGCGGCGTCTGCGCGCGAGGGCGACCAGCCGGATCGCGGCGAGCACGAGACCGGCGAGCACGAGCAGGCCGCCCAGCACCAGGCCCACGGGCAGGAGGAACTCGGCGACGGCGGCGGACCCGTCGGCGCTCTCCCGCGCGACCACGGGTGAGGGCGACGGGGTGGCCGATGGAGACGGGGACGGGGACGGCTTCTTCTTCCCCGTGCCGGGCAGCCGGCCGAACTTCACGCCCTCGCCCGCGGCGTCGTCGGGCAGCTGGAGCACCCAGCCCGCGAGCAGGGTGTGCGGGTCGGTGAGGTACTTGCCGTCCTTCTGGCGGATGGCCTTGCTGAGCTGCACGATCTCGGGCCACCGCGCCGCGCTGCCGAGCAGGCGCTGCGCGATGTCCTCGATCGTCTCGGCGCGCTCGCCCTGCTGCTTCACCACGTAGTACACGACGGAGCCCGGCGGGCCCTCGCGTTCGGGCGTGGGCCGGTCCGACGGCGCCGGCGGCAGCTGGGGCTCGGGCGTGTTCGCCGGCGGCGGGCTCGCGGGCTGCTCGGGCTCCTCCTGCTGCGCCGACTCGTCCTTCTCGGACTCCGGCTGCTTCTCGGGCTCCTTCTCCGGGACGGGCGAACCGAACACGCGCAGTTCCCAGAGGGAGTGCCCGGCGATGCCGTTGCGCGTCTGACCGTACAGCCGCACGTACCGGCCGGTGCCGGAGACCTGGAGCACGTCGGTGCCGCCGTCGGCGGCATCCACCCACGCGACGTTCGTCCAGTTCACGCCGTCGTCCGACAGCCCGATCCCGTACGACGTGGAGTACGCGGCCTCCCACACGATCTCGACCCGCTGCACCTGCGACGGCTGACCGAGGTCGACCCAGATCCAGGACGGGTCCTCGTGGTGACTGGCCCAGCGGGTGGCCAGGGAGCCGTCCACCGCGTGCTTCGCGACCAGCTCCGGATCGTTGTTCTCCACCGCCGACGCCCGGACCGGCTGGCCCTGGCTGAGCAGTTCCGGTTCGGCGGCGGCCGGGGCGGCCGGCAGCAGCGTCGCGGCCAGGAGCAAAATGCTGAGCAGTACCGCGGTGGGTACGGACACACCCGCCGGCATGGTCATCAGGCCACCGCTTCCCGTTGTACCCGCCCTCATCGCGGGTCCACCCGTCGCACCGAAGCCTGCTCGCCGAAGCGCACGTCCGGCAGGAAGCCGCTGCTCAGCCATCCGTCGTCGCGCGCGGTGAACCGCCATCGAGCGACCGGCACCCGGCCGAGCACGATCACCACCCAGCCGAAGTGCGGGTGCGAGAGCCGGGAGTTCAGGAGTTCGAGCTGTGCCGCCGCGGGCGCCTGGGAGAGGACCAGCACACCGCCCTCCCCGAGCGCCAGGTCCGGGACGATCTGCTCCAGGCCGGCGACGTGCTCCGCGGTCTCCTGCTGCGGCAGGCCGTTGCCGACCATCACCACCCGGGGGTTGCCCGACCACGGGTTCGTCGTGAGTTCGCCGAGCCAGCGGCGCAGCACCTCGTGCCGGGCACGCGCGGACCCCTCGATGCTGACGATGCCGCGAGCCTGCGCGAAGTCGATCATCACGCGGCCGCTCTCCGCGACGCCGAGGGCCACCAGGCGGGAGAACTGGGCCGGACGCGCGTCCGACGCCGGCTCGTCCTGCAGCCGGGCGATCTGCGCCGTCCAGGTCGCCCCGCCGTCGCCCGCGACCCAGGGCGCCGGTGCGACATCCCGCGGATTCCCCAGCCGCAACCGCATCGCGGGCCCCTCGATGAACAGGGCCGCGAGCGCGGGTACCTCGATGCCGTCGCGTTCGCACGCGGCGACCAGGACGCGCAGGGCACGGTCCGTCATCCAGGCCGACGACGTGTCGGTACGCAGCAGGCTGTCGTCGAAGGGTTCGGCGGGGCGCGCGGCACGACGGCGACGCAGGAGCAGGACCGCCCCGGCCGCCAGTCCACCGGCCACGAGCAGCGTGCCGAGCACGATCAGGGCCGGGACGAGCGGGCCGCCGGGTGCCGCGGCCGCGTCTCCGGCCACCGGTGTCGCCGACGCGCTCGGGCCGGGCGGTGACGGGCTCGGACCCGGCGGCGGGCCGGAACGGAGGTCGTCGCCCCGGGCGTCGGCCGGGAGCCGCAGGGCCCAGCCCACCTCGACCGTCTCCGGGTCCGTGAGCGCTCCCCCGTCCGGCTGCGCCCGCCCCTCGTTGAGTTCGAAGATCTCCGGCCAGCGTTCCCCGTCACCGAGAAAACGTTCCGCGATCAGGTACAGGTACTCGACCTCGCCGTCGGGCGTGCGGCCGACGACGTAGTAGGGCAAGGGGTCCTCCTCGGGGGCGGCCGGGGTCACTTCGGGGAGCGGGCCGGTCCGGAGACCCTCGCCCTCGGCGCCCTCGGGCATCACGAGGATCCAGCCGGGCAGGAGCACCTCGGGCGTCGTGACCGTGCTGCCGTCGGGCTGGAGGCGGCCCTCGTTGAGCTCGAAGATCTCCGGGTACCGGTTGCCGTCGCCGAGGTAGCGCTGGGCGATCTCGAACAGGAACTCGGGTTCGCCGTCGCCCTTCTCCTGGACGACGTAGTACGTGACGTCCTCGCCGTCGGCGGCCGAGGCTGCTGCCGTGTGGGCGGGCAGGACGGCCGCGATCACCGCGAGTGCCAGGGTGATCAGGTGGCGGAATCGGGACACTGTTGCTCCGGGGTCGGGGGGTTCGTTACCTGCGGGCGGGGCCGGGGGCGGCCGGGTCGAGGGGCGTCAGAGGGCTCGCGCCGGGACCGGCCCAGCGGAACGTGGACATCAGCGCGTCGAAGAAGAGGACGAGCGCCTCGGACACCAGCCGGCCCTCCTCGGAGTTCCAGACCGTGCTGAACGACATCACGAGCCAGTCGCCCTCGACGTCGTCCCGCGAGATCACGTAGACGACCTGCTTGGTGGACACCACGGGAAAGTCCCCGTCGTGGCGTACGTCGTGGGAGGTCGTGGTCACGCGCGCGCCGGGGCGGCCGTCGACCTCGACGAGCTCGCTCTCGTCGTAGTCCTCGGTGAGGATGCTGGCCGCCACCTCGACCGGGTTGCTGCCGGCGTCGCTGACGATCTCGGCCTCCGTGATGGAGCAGGGCGTCATGATGCCGTTCAGGGGCTCGGTCGGCAGGTAGACGGCACCGGCACCGGCCTCGGTGGCCTCGGTGAAGGTGTCGCGCAGGGCGTCGCGCATCAGGTGGCGGTGCGGCTCGACGGAGTCGCGCGGGAGGTCGTCCGGCAGTGCCTGGCGGACCACGTCCTCGATCGCCTCGTCGAGCTCGCGGGCCTGGCCCGGACCGGTGGGGAACCTGACCCACCCCGGAGGGAAGAACATGCCCCAGACGTCGGTCGGCTTGGCTCCGGCAAGGTCAGGGTTCGAGGTCATGATCCGCTCCGGACGATCTTCACGGCGGGCAGCAGCTCGTCGAGCAGCTCGGTCATCAGGCCGGCGACGGGCAGGTTCTGGGAACGCCAGACGAGCACGGTGTCGGCCAGGACGTCGTCGTGCTCGGTGCGGCGGCCGAGGGCCACGCTCACCCAGGCCGTGCCGCTCCCGCCGCCGAGGTCCAGGCGCGTGACACGGAGGCCGTCGCCGTCGGGCAGGTCGAGGTGGTCGATCTCCGGTGGCGCGAGCGGGGCGCCGCCCGTGGCCCCCAGGGCGGCCATGAGCCCCGCGCCGTCGTCGTCGAGGCTGCTGAGGCCGACGGCGACGAGCACCGGGATGGGCGTGCACCCGAGGATCCCGACGGCCGCGAGGACCCGGTCGCCGGCCGGCGCGACACCGTCGGCGAACTCCCGCAGGTTCCGGACCGACTCGGCGGCCGTGCGTTCGAGCTCCGCCCGGAGGCCGTCCGGGACGGCGAGGTCCCGGTACTCGTCGTCGACGACCTCCTGGGGCTTGATCGAGTCCGCGACGAGGGCCACGGCCTCCCGCTCCCAGCGGTCGACGAGGTCCTGGGGGTCCTGCCCCGTCGCGGGCACGGCGAGCCAGCCCGCCGGGGCTTCGACGTTCCAGGTCCAGTGGCTCGTGGCGCTCGCGCGCGCCCGCTGCGTCGCCCCCATCAGTGGTCGTCCAGGACGTTGTTCTCGCTGTAGAGGCCGCTGTAGTCGGCGTCCTTCCACCAGTCGAACGAGCTGCGCAGGTCGGTGGGGCTGAAGTTCGTCGGGGTGACAGCCATGCCCCAGAGCGACGTGGTCCAGCCGAAGCCGAAGGCCCACGGCCCGAGCTTCGCGATGAGAGGGATCGCGCTGGGAGCGCCGCCGAGGAGATTGACGATGTTCAGGTCGATCTTCTTCAGGTCGGTGATGTCGTTGAGGCCGAGCACACGGTCACCTCGCCAGTTGCCCCGGACGAAGACGTCGCCGAAGCGCGACTTCTCCACGTTCCAGAAGTTCTTGGTGTAGAACTGCCAGAACGGCGGCTTGACCGTCGTGCTGCCGATGAAGTCGTCCCACCGGTTGAGGTTCTGGGTGATCGTGGTGAACTGCCGGTCGAGGGATCCGAGCAGGGATCGCTCCGCGGGCGAGAGGGGGTTCACCCGCCACGCCGGCATCGGCCTGCTGAAGTTGATCCGGGGGTAGACGCCCGGCCTGCTGAAGTTGGGGGGCAGGCGGGTGCGCAGGGTGTCCCGGAGCCTGGAGACCGCCTCCAGCCTGTCGACGGCCGCGTCCCGCCAGCCACCTCCCCGGGTGGCGACCTTGATGCTCTGCAACCCCTTGAGCGCCCGGGTGGCGACCGCGCCGACACCGATGAACGCGATCCCCACGACGCCGATGATGACGCTCAGCCAGCTGCCCTCGCCCCAGGCGGCCAAGATGGTGCTCGCGATCGTGGACAGCACCGTGACCACCACTCCCAGCAGCGTCACGATCCCCAGGCCGGGAATGAGGATCGCGAGCACCGCCAGCGCCATCCCGATGTAGCCCAGGATCTCCACGATCTTCTTCAGCACCTTGGCGATCTTGTGCCGAAGGGCCTCCTGCCAGGAATGGTGCAGGCCGTCGACGTCCCAGTTCTCCTTGATCTTCGCGGCGGCGGCGTCGGCCGCGACCTGGAGTGCCTCCAGGGCCCGGGTCGCCTTGGCCCTCGCCGCCGCGAGACCCTCCTCGGCCTTGCCGATCGCCGCCGTACGCTGCGACGACGCCTCGCGGTCCTGGTCCGTGAGCGGCGGGTCGTCCTCCGACCGGTCCTCGTTCACCGGGTCCGCCATGCCCTCGGCGACCCCGAGCTGCTGGTTGGCCTCCTCCGCCTCGCGCAGCGCCTCGCCGGTCCGGGTCCGGGCCTCCCCGAGCTCGGGCTGGTAGCCGACCAGCGCGTCCTTCACGTCGGTGTACCGCCCGGCCGCCTTGGACAGCGCCTCGTTGCTCTCGCGTGCCCGCTTGCGCATCGCGTCGGCCGCCTGCCCCTTGAGAAGCCGGACGTCGCCGTCACCGATCCGCTTCAGCAATGCGGCCTGCTCGGTCATCGCCTGCGCGATGTCGCGGTAGTGACTGATGATTCCGTCGAGCCCCTCGGCCGGGGCGGGGACGGGATCGGAGTCATGACCGAGCAGGTTCCATGCGCCTTCACGGGCGCCGCTCATCCGGTTTCTCCTAGGTCGGCTGTTCGTCGAACGAGGAGGCCAGTGCGTCCTCGGTCTCGTTCCAGGCCTCCTTCGCCTGGTCCAACTTCTTGGTCAGGTCGTCGAGCTGGACCTGGAGCTTCTCGCGCTTGACCCACCAGTTGTCGATGAACGAGTTCATCGCGCCCTTGACGGTGTCGTGGCCCCAGATGTCGCCGCCCTCCCACATCGCGGACATGTTCTTGAACTCGTCGTTGATGTTCTTCAGGTCGGTGGCGGCGTCCTCCAGGACCTCCTTCGTGACGATGACATCGGCCACGGCGTCACTTGTTCAGCGCGTTGGCGAGCTCTTCGTCCGTCTTCCGCAGCGCCTCCGCGGCCTGCTTGAGGTACTCGCCGATCCCGTCGAGCCCCTCCAGGACCTGCTTGCCGCCCTTGTCGAGCTCCTGGTAGGACTCGTCGAAGCGCTTGGACGACCTGTCGGTCACGTACCCGTCCTGGACCAGGTTCTGCACCAGGTTGCGCAGCTGGTCGAGCTTGCTCTGCATGTCGGCCGCCTCCTGCTGCATGCGCGCGGCGGCGTCCTCCATGTCCTGGAAGGTCACGTTGATGTTCGGCATGGCCGGTCCTTTCACTGGGGTACGGGACTCGCTCGGGTGGAACCCGGCTATCGTCCGGAACCAGGAGAAACAGCTGCGCAACGGGAGGAGAACGACATCTGAACGTTCGGCACACGGAGAGACGGCGAACCCGCAGGTCACATGCCCTTCGGCGACCTGGCCGACGCCTCGCCGACGCATCGGTACGTCGGCATGTCGGTGCGCCGCCCCTCCGGTCACACCGAAGCGACCGGCCCGCCCACCGGGCTGGCCCACCGGGCCAACCACCGGCGGGCGGGCCGGTCAGCAGTGGATCGGGTCAGCAGTGACTCCAGAACGGCCGCCCGGCGAAGCGCCGTTCCACGAAGGTGACCACGCTCGGGGCGGCCGTCACCATCGTCGTGACGTGCTCCCCGACATGCCACTGCCAGTGGACGTCGGCGCCCGCCGCGCAGTACTCGTCGCGCAGCGTCGCCGCCTGCCCCGGGGGCACGATCTCGTCGAACAGGCCGTGGTACAGGAACAGGGGCGCGTCCGGCGGGTTCGCCCCGGCGCGGTTCTCGGCGAACCGCGCCTGCCAGGCGTCGGTGTACCGGGGGTCCTGGTCGGTGTACACGTCGATGTCCTGGAGCGCGTACGCGAGCGCCGTGTCGACGCACGCGTCCTGCTCGCGCTCGTAGAGCCGCCGTCCTCGGTCGTTGAAGTAGGCGTCCAGGTCCAGCTCGGGGTAGGCGGCGTCGTACCCGAAGGCCGCGAGCAGCATGAACCCGAAGCCGAGGCCGCCGTTGAGCCTCTCGGAGACCGCGGTGAGGTCGGCGGGCACGCCGCCGGCGGCGACGCCGACGACGTCGAGCTCCGGGGCGTAGGACTGCCACAGCTCGCCCGCCCAGACCGCCGCGCCACCACCTTGCGAATAGCCGGCGATCACCACCTTGCCCCCGGGTTCGAGCCCGGACGCGCCGAGGTTCGTCGCGGCCCGCACCATGTCGAGCACCACCCTGCCCTGCGACTGCCCGACCATGTAGGTGTGCAGGCCCGGCGTGCCGAGGCCCTCGTAGTCGGTGATCACCACGGCGTAGCCCTTGAGCAGGAAGGGTTCGATGAGCGGCCGTTCGTAGTCGAGCCAGCGCGACGGCGCGCAGTCGTCCCCGATGCCTCGTGTGCCCGGTGCCACGGTCACGATGGGACGCGGGCCGTCGCCGCGCCAGGCCCGGTGCGGCACCAGGACGCGTCCGGTCACGGGGATGTCGTCGCCTGTCGCGCCGGTCGAGTGGTACATGACCATCCAGGTGCGCGCGGACAGTCCGGCGGGCTGCTCGCGGGTCCTGATCAGCTCGCCGTCCGCGCCGTCGCCCAGGTCGGCGGGCGGGTCGTAGAAGTCGTCCGGCGGGACCGGGAAGATCGTGCCGGAGCGGAGGCGGCCGTCGTCGTCGGGCACGGCGGCCGACGACGGGTCGGTGAGCGCCGTGCCTCCGGGCGCCGCCGACGGGTCGCCGGACAGGGCGGTCACGGAGCCGGGCGCCGACGACGGACCGGTGGGAACGCCGGGTCCGGGGGCGGCAGCCTGCGCGACGGCGGGGACGAGAGGGATCGCCAGCGTGGCGACCACGGTCAGGGCGAGTCCGCGCAGCCGAGTACGGCGGGCAGGGTGGCGACGGGGGTTGAGCATGGAGCCTCTCCTTCGAGGTCGTCCGCGACTGCTCGACGCTGAGCAGCCGGCTCGGCACACCGAGCGCTACTTACTGTAACTACAATAAGTAGTGCCGCCAAGAGCCTGCCGCGAGCAGCCCGCGGTCTCCCCCGTGGCCGGGCGCGCACACGCCCCGGCCACGCGAGGGCGAGCACGCGCCCCGGCGCGCAAGGAGAGCAGCCGGGCCGACCCAGCGCTCCGATCCACCCGGTCCGGGCCCGCGACGCCGATCAGTGCGACTGCGGCACGATCCCCGGCGCCGCCAGGACGCGCTCGGAACGCTCCACGAGCGCCACGGCGCCGGCCGCGAGCGGCACCAGCACCAGGTTGCCCAGCAGCATCGTGCGGAAGAACGGCAGCCCCGCCACGTAGGACGCCAGGAGACCGTCCAGGCCCGGCGCGTAGAACGTGCCCCGGCTCTGGAGCCACACGCCGAAGTTGGTCCACAGGAAGAACCAGACCGAACCCCCGACACCGAGCCCGAACGCCGCGCCGAGCCGCCGCCACCCGGCGGTGCGGCGCACGAGCAGCGCGCCGAGCCCGATCACGGCCCACGCCGTCCAGGTGAACAGCAGGATCGACGTGTTGCCGAGCAGCGCGTCACTCACCGCCGCGGCCGCGAACGGCACGAGCACCGCCGCCCGGTGCCGCAGGATCACGGCGGCGAAGAACGTCGCCGCCGTGATCAGCTCCAGGTTCGGCGGAGCGCCCAGGTCCGCGCGCACCATCCGCCACACCACCGCGAGCGCCACGACCACGACGGCGAGCGCCGGGCGCCACCACCGGCGGGCGAGGTCCGCGAGCGTCAGGTCGCGCACGGAGGACTGGTGGGCGTCAGGCCGGGCGCCCCGCATCAGAACGTCTCCAGCTTCCAGGTGATCTCCTGGCCGTCCTCGGTCTCGAGCGCGCCGGCGCCCTCGGTGGCCTGCTCGCCGTCGACGTAGAGCGCCCAGAACTCGTTCGCGCCCTCGTCGGCGGCGTAGCCGCAGATGCCGGTGACGAAGGCGGTCTCGCCCTCGCCGGCGGCCTCGGCGGTCGGGTCGTTCTCCAGCAGCAGGTCGAGCGCGGTCTCGCCGTCCTCACCGCCGTAGGAGAAGTCCTCCTTCTCGACGCAGACCGGGGCGAGGCCCCCGGGGGCGGACGCGGCGTCGTCGGCCTCGGCGTTGTTCTCGCCGCCGGAGCCGCACGCCGCGAGGAGTGCGACGGCGGCCGCCGCGGCGAGCATCTTCAGGGACGGGATCGTGGTGCGTTGCATGGTCACGGCCTCATCGTAGGAACGTGAGCCGGGAACGCGCGCGCCCGTCTCGTGGACCGGAGGTGCGGGACCGCCCCTCCGGCCCTCAGACGTCGATGCGCTCGCGGTCCAGCTCGCTCGCTCCGTCGACGATGAACTTCTTGCGCGGTGCGACGTCCGAGCCCATGAGGAGGTCGAACACGCGCTCGGCGGCCTCGGCGTGTTCCGCCGTGACGCGCCGCAGCGTGCGGTGGCGCGGGCTCATGGTGGTCTCCGCGAGCTGATCGGCGTCCATCTCGCCGAGGCCCTTGTACCGCTGGATCTCGTCCTTGTAACGCCGCCCCGCCTTGTCGAGCTTGTGCAGCGTGGTCCGCAGCTCGGCCTCGGAATAGGTGTAGATGTACTCCGTCTTGCGCCGCCCGCTGGCGGGGAGCTCGATCCGGTGCAGGGGCGGCACCGCCGCGAACACTCGGCCGGCCTCGATGAGCGGCTTCATGTACCGGTAGAAGAGCGTCAGGAGCAGGGTGCGGATGTGCGCGCCGTCGACGTCGGCGTCGGTCATCAGCACCACCTTGCCGTAGCGGGCCGCCTCGAGGTCGAACGAGCGCCCCGAGCCGGCGCCGAGGACCTGGATGATGGCCGCGCACTCGGCGTTGCGCAGCATGTCGCTGATCGACGCCTTCTGGACGTTGAGGATCTTGCCGCGGATGGGGAGCAGCGCCTGGAAGTCGCTCGACCGGGCGAGCTTCGCGGTGCCGAGAGCCGAGTCACCCTCCACGATGAACAGCTCGGACTTGTTGACGTCGTCGCTGCGGCAGTCGGCGAGCTTGGCGGGCAGCGAAGAGGTCTCCAGCGCGTTCTTGCGGCGGCTGATCTCCTTCTGCTTGCGCGCCGTGATCCGCGCGCGCATCTCGGCGACGATCTTCTCGAGCAGCAGGGCGGCCTGCGTCTTGTCGTCGCGCTTGGTGGAGGTCAGGTGTGCGTGGATCTCCTTCTCGACCACGCGCGAGACGATCTGGCGGACCGGGCCGGTGCCGAGCACCTCCTTGGTCTGGCCCTCGAACTGTGGTTCGGCGAGGCGGACGGTGACGACGGCGGTGAGGCCGGCCAGGATGTCGTCCTTCTCGATCCGCTCGGCGTTCTCCTTGGTGGAGACCTTGAGCTTGCGCGCGTTCGTCTCCACGGCCTTGCGGATCACCTTGAGCAGGCCCTGGTCGAACCCGGTCTGGTGGGTGCCGCCCTTGGGGGTGGAGATGATGTTGACGAAGGAGCGCACCTCGGTCTCGTACCCGGTGCCCCATCGCAGCGCCACGTCCACCTCGCAGTCGCGCTGCACCGCCTGCGGCGTCATGTGGCCCTTCTCGTCCAGCACGGGCACCGTCTCGGAGAAGGTGCCCGAGCCCTGCAGCCGCCAGATCGCCGTCACCGGAGCGTCCGGAGCGAGGTGTTCGACGAAGTCGATCACGCCGCCGTCGTGCTTGAACACCTCCTCGTGCACGCCCGACTCCCCCGGCGTGCCCGGCAGGCCGCGCTCGTCGCGGATACGGATCTCCAGGCCCGGCACCAGGAAGCTGGTCTGCCGGGCGCGGGTGACGAGCTCGTCGTAGCTGAAGACGGCGGTCTTGGGGAAGATCTGCCGGTCCGCCCAGTACCGGACGCGCGTGCCGGTGACCCCGCGCTTCACCTTCCCGACCACCGCGAGCTCGGAGTGGTCGGTGAAGGGCTCGAACGGCACGTCCGGGCCGGCGCCCGACGGCGGGTCCGCGAACAGGCCGGGCTCGCCGCGGTGGAAGGTCATCCGGTGCGTCTTGCCGGCGCGGTCGACCTCGACGTCGAGGCGCGCGGACAGCGCATTGACCACCGAGGCGCCGACACCGTGCAGGCCGCCCGACGCCGCGTACGAGCCGCCACCGAACTTCCCGCCCGCGTGCAGCTTCGTGTAGACGACCTCCACGCCGGACAGGCCGGTCTTCGGCTCGACGTCCACCGGGATACCGCGCCCGTCGTCCGCGACCGTCACCGACGAGTCCGCGTGCAGCACCACGTCGATCTTCGTGGCGTGCCCGCCCAGGGCCTCGTCGACCGAGTTGTCGATGATCTCCCACAGGCAGTGCATGAGGCCACGCGAATCGGTGGTCCCGATGTACATACCGGGTCGCTTGCGTACCGCCTCCAGGCCCTCCAGAACGGAGAGATGCCGGGCGGTGTAGCTGGATTCCTTCTCAGGACGGGCGGTCGCGGTCACGGGCCACAGCGTAGACGAGGTGTCCGACACTCTGTGCCCGCCACGCAGGACGGACGTGCGTAGACACATAGTGGACGGCCGGAGGAACCGGCGCGGAACCAGCGCGGTCCGCGCCCCACGGCCGCCGCCCGGCGTCGGCGGATCGGCGTGGCGGCGATTCATCCCTCAGCGCAATCCGGCCTCATCGACTACGGAAACTGTGAGGCACACCGCTAAGCTCACGGCGAAAGCGGGGCTCTGAGGGGATGGGACCCGATGGACCGATGGTTGGATAGGGGCGTGACGACCATGACGACCGAACAGCTCACCGCCGCCGACCGTTGCGACCGCTGCGGGGCCCAGGCCTACGTGCGAGTCGTCCTGCCCACGGGCGAACTGCTCTTCTGCGGCCACCACGCCCGTGCACACCAGCCCGCCTATGCGGGAGTGGCCACCTATGTCCAGGACGAGACCGACCGACTGCTCGCCGAGCACGGCCAGAACTGACTGAGACCCGAACTTCCCAAGACCACGCGAACGGCCGGCCCCCGAGGGAGCCGGCCGTTCTGCTGTCCCCGAATCACCGGGGACCGGTCGAGGTGGTCGCGCGGTGCCGGTCAGTCGAGGTAGTCGCGCAGCACCTGGGAGCGCGACGGGTGCCGCAGCTTCGACATCGTCTTGGACTCGATCTGCCGGATACGCTCACGCGTCACGCCGTAGACCTTGCCGATCTCGTCCAGGGTCTTGGGCTGGCCGTCCTGCAGGCCGAACCGCATGGAGACGACACCGGCCTCACGCTCGCTGAGCGTGTCCAGCACCTGGTGCAACTGCTCCTGCAGGAGCGTGAACGACACGGCGTCCGCCGGCACGACGGCCTCGGAGTCCTCGATGAGGTCACCGAACTCGCTGTCACCGTCCTCACCGAGCGGGGTCGCCAGGGAGATGGGCTCGCGGCCGTACTTCTGGACCTCGACCACCTTCTCCGGGGTCATGTCGAGTTCCTTGGCCAGTTCCTCCGGCGTGGGCTCGCGGCCCAGGTCCTGGAGCATCTGGCGCTGCACGCGGGCGAGCTTGTTGATGACCTCGACCATGTGCACCGGGATGCGGATGGTGCGGGCCTGGTCCGCCATGGCGCGGGTGATCGCCTGGCGGATCCACCAGGTGGCGTACGTCGAGAACTTGTAGCCCTTGGTGTAGTCGAACTTCTCGACCGCACGGATCAGACCGAGGTTGCCCTCCTGGATCAGGTCCAGGAACAGCATGCCGCGGCCCGTGTAGCGCTTCGCGAGCGAGACCACGAGGCGCAGGTTCGCCTCGAGCAGGTGGTTCTTCGCGCGCTTGCCGTCGTGCGCGATCCACTTCAGGTCGCGCTCCGTACGACGCTGGTCCTTGTCGTTCCGGTCGAACTCCGTGCTGGCGAGGCGCTCCTCGGCGAACAGGCCGGCCTCGATGCGCTTGGCGAGCTCGACCTCCTGCTCCGCGTTCAGCAGCGCGACCTTACCGATCTGCTTCAGGTAGTCCTTGACCGGATCCGCGGTGGCACCCGCGGTGACGACCTGCTGCGCCGGCTGGTCCTCGTCGTCCGTGTCGGAGACGACGAAGCCGCCCCTCTCGTCGGCGGTCTCGCCCTTGCGCCTCCTCGTGGACGGCGCCGGCTCCTCCTCCTCGAGCGGTGGGGTCGAGATGTCCGACAGGTCGTTCTCCACGAGCACCGGGGCGTCGTCGGCCCCCTTGCGGCGGCGCGATGTGGTCTTCGGTGCCCCGGCCTTCGCGGCGGGCTTCTTCGCGGCGGGCTTCTTCCGCGTCGCCGGCTTCCCGGACTCGGACTCGTCCGTGACGGCCTCCGACACGGTGTCCTTGGTCGCCGCAGCCGGGACCGCCGACTTCGACGCCGTGGTCTTCGTGGTGGTGGTCTTCCGGGTGGTGGTCGACTTCGTCGTCCGGCGCGTGGTCTTCTTCGCGCCGGACGTCTTCGTGCCCGCCTCCGAGGCCTCGGCGTCCTCCACGCTGGCCTTCGCGGCGACCGCACCCGAGCGGCTGGCCGCGGCGGCGACGGTCGCCGAGGCGGGCAGCCCGACATCGACCCCCGAGCCGGCGAGAGCCCGGAGCACGGCCTTGAGACGCTTGGCATCGGCGACCTTGGCGGCCTCGCATGCCGTACGGAAGTTCTCCGCATCGACTCGGCCGGCGGCCACGCCGGTGCTGAGGAGCTCTCTCAGAGCGGGATGTTCGAACTCACGGGGCAGGTCGCGCACGGGGGCACGATCGAGAGCTGTGTCCTGGGAGTTGACGGGAGTGGGCGCCACAAACCGACCTTTCGGGGTCATCGAGGATCCGGTGGTTCCGCTGCCGGGGCCTGCACTGGACCTCGTCGTGATCGGCAACGAACAAGGGATATTGTACCGTTGGCACCCTTGCACGCCTGAGTCGACGGGGCCAGCGCAGGAAAGTCGGGGCTCATCTCACAGCCTCACGCACGCGGAGCCCGCTGGTGGCGGGCGTTGTTTCCCGGGTTCTCGCTCGTTTTCTTCGGGATATCGGGTCAACGAACAAGGCCGCCCGATGATTCCCGGGGACAGCCCGTTCACCCGCCTCTTCAACCCCTGGCCGTCGCCCTGGAAACGCCGTTCGCGGGCCGGATGGTGAGGCCTCCCGGAACCGTCGGACGCTCCGCGCGGATGGTCAGACCTTGACCGCCAGCACCGGGCACGGCGCCTCGATGAGGATGCGCTGGGCGCCAGATCCCAGGATGAGCTTGCCCACCGGGCTGCGGCGGCGCAGCCCGATCACCATGAGCTCGGCGCCCGTCTCCAGCGCGATCCGCACCAGATCTTCGGCGAGGTCGCCGGTGCCCGGGTCCATGCGGACCTCGACGCCGGAGGCGCGGAGCCGCTCGGTCAGGTCGGCGCCGTGCCAGCCGGGCTCGCCGGGACCGGCCACCACGACGAGCGGAGCCTTGCGCTGCTCGGCCTCGGCCACGGCGGCGTCGAGCGCTGCCTGTCCCTCTGGGGTGGCCAGGTTGCCAACGACGATCGTCATGGGCACCGACGCTACCGGAAAACGGACCTGGCAACTCCGCCGGAACGGTTCCCGGGCTCCACTTCGTGCGGGGTGGCCACGAGGAACCCGCGCCGGCTCTGAGGACGGCGTCCGGATCGGCACGTCCTGACCGCCACCTCCGCGGTCACGAGAGCCCCTCACGACGTCGGCTCCAGGGCCTGCTCCTGCGCCTGCTCGCGCAGGAGCTCCGCCGTCTCCCTCCGCACCCAGCCTGGCGGGAGGCCCGCGTCGAGCGCGGTCGTCACGAGTCCGGCCAGCGAATATTCCCCGTCGATCGCGAGCGCGGCGTCGAGCCGGCCCGACGCCATCGCGCCGTCACCACCCCACCAGGCGACGAGACCGAGCAGCGTGAGCGGCGCCGGCTGCCGGGCACGCGGGACGTGCGCGACGACCGCCTCCAGGACACGTACAGCTGCTCCGACCCGCTCGTCGTCGGGCCGGGTGGCACCGGCCGGATCGACGATCCGGGCCATCGCGCGTGCGGCCGCGGCGTCCGTCTCGGTATCCACCCGCCGCTGGGCCGTGCGCAGCACCGCGTCGTCGTCCGTCGTCTCCTCGTTCGCGGTGATCCACAGGAGGAGCGCGTCGCGCACCCAGCGGTCCTCCATCGCCGCGGCGAGCCGGCCGAGCATCGCCGGTTCCAGTTCGACGATCTCGCCCGGTTCCGCCGCGCCCGTGCGCCGCACCGCGACGCGCCACTCCTCCAGCGACCGCTCGACCCAGCCGGGGGCGGTGGCTCGCGCGTTCACCCACCGGCCGGCGGCCCGCCCGGCCGAGCGCCGCGCCTCGGGTGACGCGCGGGCGATGCGCAGCCGGTCGGCACGGCTCGGCGCGACCGATCGACCGGCGAGCACCATCGTGGCCGCGATCCGGCTGTGGACGATGTCTTCCACCGGACGCCCCTCGGCGGGGCAGCAGAGCGGATCGGTGCAGTCGAGCGCGCGATAGCCGCCTGGCGTGACGATCCACGACTCCGTCCCCGGCAGGTGCGCCTCGATCCGCGCGGCGGTCACCTCCATCGCCCGCCGGACCCGCGCCCCCGCGTCGCCGGCGGCGGGCAGCGCCGCACCGGTGTATCCCACGACCACGACGCGATCCGCCCCGTCCCTGGTCGCGACCCGTGCCAGCGACTCGGCCGCGGCCTCCGCCGCCGGGCGCCCGTCGGTACACCGTCCGTCGAAGGCAGCCAGATCCAGCCGGGCGACCAGCCCGACGGTCTGGCGTCTCCCCCGCACGCTGACCACGACGACGGACTCGGACGGCTGGTAGCCGAGGCGGAAGGGAACGAAGGCGATGAGGTCCTGAGGGCCGCGCACCCGCACGGTGATGGCGTTCGTGTTCATGGCCACCATCACACGCGTCCCGCCGTCGTCCCGCCGGACCTCTGGTGGCTCCCTGTCGAAAAGCCCGCGGTGTCCCCAGAACCGGTCTGTATCGGATCCGCACGTTCTCGACCCGGCGGTCCGAACGGCTACCGTGTCGGGGTGCCGAGAATTCTCCCGCCGGAACGCGCGAAGCCCACGAGGAGCGAACAGGACGGCCGTGGCCGCCGTGCCGTCGCCCGTGTCGCGGTGGTCGCCGCGGCGGGCGCGCTGCTGCTTTCCGGATGCGACGCGGGCGGAGCCGTGAACGATCTCGCCGAGGAGTTCGGCAACGCGCGCCAGGTCAGCGAGGAGCCGGACACCACCGCGGGCGCCCCGGACCCGGCGTCCGCCGACGGCGACACCTCCGCCTCCCCGAGCGCGAGCCCCGCACCGGAGGTGCTGCCGAGCTTCGACGCCCGGAGCGTGGTGGGAGATCTCGCGCCCGGCTTCCCGAAGGGCGTGGTGTCCGTCCCGGAGGGCGCGAAACTGCTGGCGTCGTCCGCCGCGACCGTCCCGGACACGAAGCCCGCGACCGTGCAGGTGACCCTGAACCTCTCGGCGAAGCGCCCCCCGGCGAAACTGCTGGAGCAGGTGAGCTCGGTGCTGGCGAAGAACGGCTTCGAGAAGCTCGAGGCGCCGGCCGAGAGCGGCATGTCGGAGCAGGCCGCGTTCACCCGCACGACGACGGTGAAGCAGGCGACGGTCAACGAGTCGCTCCTGGTGGGTGTCCTGAAGGACGGCGATCGCGCGCTGCTCACCCTGAGTGGGACGGTGGCCGCGAAACCGGGCGCTTAGGCTGGCACCGTGGCACTCACCTCCTTCCCCGTCCCGACCACGCCCGCCGCGCTCGTCGACGTCGAGAACCTGCGGTCCCGCGTGGAAGGAGCCCTCACTGCCCACCGGGCGTCCCTGGCATCGGAGATCGCGGGCGTCAGCGCGGCGGCCGAGGGTGCCGCGACCGCGCTGACCGATCAGGCGTCCGTCCTTCTGTCCGGGGGAAAGCGGCTACGTGCCGCACTGTGCTGGTGGTCGTACCGGGCGCACGGCGGTGCCGCGGCGGGCCCGGCCGCCGAGGCCGTGGTGGGCACGGGCGCCGCGCTGGAGCTCTTCCAGGCCGCCGCCCTGCTGCACGACGACGTCATGGACAACTCCGACACCCGGCGTGGCTCCCCGACCGCGCACCGTTCCTTCGCGGCGCGCCACGCCGGCTCCGGCTGGTCCGGCGACTCCGTGCGGTTCGGGGAGGCCGGCGCGATCCTGCTCGGCGACCTGGTGCTCATCGCGGCGCAGCGGGAGCTCACGGCCGCGCTGGCCCGGGTGCCGCAGGTCGCACCAGAGGTGCGGGAGGCGTTCGACCGGATGCAGACCGAGGTGGTGACCGGCCAGTACCTCGACGTCCTGGTGCAGGCGGAGCCATGGGGTGCCGACCCGGTCGCGGACGAGTCCCGGGCGCGGGCCGTGCTGCGGGCCAAGTCCGCCGGGTACTCCGTCGCGTCCCCGCTGGAGCTCGGCGCGCTGCTCGCCGGTGCCGGGCGCGAGCGGGCCACGCTGGTGCATACCGCCGGCGTCCCCCTCGGCGAGGCGTTCCAGCTGCGCGACGACGTGCTGGGCGTGTTCGGAGACCCCGCCGTGACCGGCAAGCCAGCCGGTGACGACCTGCGCGAGGGCAAGCGCACGGTCCTCGTGGCACGAGCGATGGCGGGGCTGCCCTCCGGCGCCGGGCGCGACCTGCTCGTGAACGCCCTCGGTGATCCGGGCCTGTCCGACGACGCCGTGCGGCGCGTGCGGGAGGTCATCGTGGAGTCCGGGGCGCTGAGCGCTGTCGAACTGCTCGTCACCGAGCTGTACGAGACGTCGACCGGGCGTCTCGACGCGGCCGATCTGACCGCGCCCGGCCGCGAGATGCTGGCCGCGATCGCACGAGCGCTGGTCGACCGCGAGGCGTGACCGGCGCGGGCGGCGCCGACCCGCTCAGAACAGGGCCTGTGCCACCCGGCGCACCTGGGCGCGCTGGCCCTGACGCAGCGCGTCGAGCGGGCTCATCCCGAGCGAGTCCTCGTGCTCGTGCAGCCACCCGATGATCTCGGGATCCTTGAACCCGGCATCGGTGAGCAGCACGATCGTGCCGCGGAGGGTGGCGATGACCTCGCCGTCCTGCAGGAATCCGGCCGGGACCTGCCACACGGAACGATCACCGTGCTTGACCGCGACCACGTGCCGGTCCCGGACGAGCCGGCGGGCACGTCCGAAGTCGATACCGAGGGCATCGGCGAGGTCGGGCAACGTCAGCCACTCGTCGACGAGGGCGTCCAGATCCGGGCCGTCAGGCGTCGTGGTGCTCACCGGCCGATCCTATCGGGCGGTGCCACCGTCGTGCCGCCCGCTCCCCGGAGGTGGCGCCGTCCGCGGACAGAACATTCCATACCCGCACGTCACCCTGCACCCGTACACTGTCGGCCCGTGGCTCCCGTGACTCAAGACCCCCTGGTCGGGCGGACGATCGACGATCGCTACCAGGTCTCCGCGCGCATCGCGAGCGGGGGGATGGCTACCGTCTACCGCGCCTACGACACCCTTCTGGACCGCGTGCTCGCCCTCAAGGTGATGCACCCTCACCTCGCCGAGGGCGACCAGGCCGCCGAATTCATCGCCCGCTTCCAGCGAGAGGCCCGCGCCGCCGCGCGCCTCTCGCACCCCGGCGTCGTGGCCATGTACGACCAGGGGCGCGATGGCGGCCTCAGCTACCTGACCATGGAGTACGTGCCCGGGACGAATCTGCGCGAGCTCGTCCGCGAGGGCGCGCTGACGGTGCGCCGCACGTTCGCGCTGCTCGACCAGGTGCTGTCCGCGCTGGCCGCCGCGCACGAGAAGGGCGTGGTGCATCGGGACATCAAGCCGGAGAACGTCCTGCTGAACGAGAACGGGAAGAGCGCCAAGGTCGCCGACTTCGGCCTGGCCCGGGCGGTCACCGAGATGACGCAGACCACCACCGGCACCGTGTTCGGCACCGTCGCCTACATGGCCCCCGAGGTCATCGCGACCGGGAGGTGCGACGTCCGGGCCGACGTCTACGCCGTGGGCATCATGGCCTTCGAGATGCTCACCGGGAAGCAGCCGTTCTCCGGCGACACGCCGATCCAGGTGGCGTACGCCCACGTGAACAACGACATCCCCGGGCCCTCGACCGTCGTCGAGGGGCTGGGCGGGGCCGTCGAGCACCTGGTGCGCACCCTCGCCGCGCGGCACCCCGCCGGGCGCCCGTCCGACGGCCGGGAGGCCCTGCAGCTGCTGCGCGCCGTCTGGAAGGCACTGCCCGCCGAGGTGCTCGACGCCACGCCGGGTGACCTCGGAACGCCGGACGCCTCCGGCCCGACGCCCACGGCCCCCACCATGCCGGCCGGCGCGACGACGGGCATCCCCCAGGTGGTGCTGCCCGCGCTCGGACCACGCCGGGCGGACGGCTCGCAGCACGCCGGCGCCGTGCCGATCACGAAGCCGCACCACCGGGAGCGGATGGGCCCGCTGGTCACCGCCGCGATCCTGCTCCTGCTGCTCCTGATCGGGCTCGCCTGGGCGGGCGACGACGGCAAGTTCGACTGGGTGCGGCAGGATTCCGCCGCTGCACCGACCGCACCCGTCGTGGCCTCAGGGCTCGCGCCCCCGGGAGGCCCCTCAGCCCTCTGAGGAGGACGGCTCGGCCGGCGTGGTGCCCCCCTGTCCACCGGGGGAGGCATCGCCCTCGGCGTCCTCCCCGGGCGTGTCCTCGGCGTCCGACGCCGCGCCGCGGTCCACCCCAGCGCGGTCCTCCGGCGCCTCGTCGGCCGCGTCCGGCTCACGCCCGGGCATGAACACCGACTCCTCCCGCTCCGGATGCTGCCGCCCCCGCACCACGAAGAGCACGATGCCGAGCAGGGCCACCACGATGGACACCACCGAGTTCGCGGGCAGGCCGAGATAGGTGTCGCTCGTCGGGTCGATACGCAGCAGCTCCAGCCACGCCCGGCCCACCCCGTACCAGACCATGTAGAGCCCGAACAGGCGCCCCCAGCGCAGGTGGAACCGCCGGTCGAGCGCGAGCAGCAGCCCGGCGCCGACCAGGTTCCACAGGGCCTCGTACAGGAACAGGGGATGGAACAGCGTGTCGGCCGCCGCACCGGCGGGATACATCGCCGCGTTCGGGTCGATCTCCAGGCCCCATGGGAGCGTGGTCGGGTTGCCGAACAGTTCGTGGTTCCACCAGTTGCCGCCTCGGCCGATCGCCTGCGCCAGCAGCATCGCCGGCGCGAGCGCGTCCGCGAAGGACCAGAACCGGATGCCCGCACGCCGGCAGGCGATCCACACACCGACCGCCCCACCGATCAGCGAACCGAAGATGGCGTTGCCGCCGTCCCAGATACGCACCACGTCCCACGGGTCGGCGCCCGCGTAGAAGTAGTCCTGCGTGTGGGTGAGCACGTGGTAGATGCGCGCGCCGACGATGCCGAGCGGCACCGCCCACAGCACGATGTCGAGCACCACGTCCGCCGGCGCGCCCCGCCGGGTCAGCCGCCGCTGCGTGAGGTACGCCGCGGCGGCGATTCCCGCGAGCAGCCACAAGGCGTAGACGTGGATCGTCAGCGGGCCCAGGGTGATGGCGTTCCACTCCAGGGGCGGGCTGGGGATCGCGTAGAGCACGGATCAACTGCCTCTCTCGTCGAAGCTGGCGCGCGGGCACCGCATCTGCGATGCGGACGATACCCGCGACGTCAGGGGCAGACTACTGGCGGATCATCTCCGCCACCTGGAAGGCGAGCTCCAGGGACTGCTGGTGGTTGAGCCGCGGGTCCACGAGCGTCTCGTAACGCAGCGCCAGGCCGGCGTCCGAGATCTGCTCCGCTCCGCCGAGCACCTCGGTGACGTCGTCTCCCGTGAGTTCCATGTGCAGACCGCCGGGCACCGTGCTGAGAGCCTGATGCACCTCGAAGAACCCCGCGACCTCGTCGAGCACGTCCGACAGGCGCCGTGTCTTGTAGCCCGACTCCGAGGTGATCGTGTTCCCGTGCATCGGGTCCGTCACCCAGGTGACGTTCACCCCCGCCCACGTGACCGCCTCGACCAGCGCGGGCAGCACGCCGCGGATCTTGCCGGCGCCCATCCGCGTGATGAAGGTGAGGCGCCCGGGCTCGTTGTCCGGGTTCAGCCGCTCGGCCAGGGCGAGCGCGTCCTGCGGCGTCGCGGTGGGGCCGAGCTTCACCCCGATCGGGTTCGCGACCCGCGACAGGAAGTCGACGTGCGCGCCGTCCAGCTGTCGCGTGCGCTCCCCGATCCACAGGAAGTGGGCGCTCGTGTCGTACGCGCGACCGGTCCGCTGGTCGTGGCGGGTCAGGGCCCGCTCGTAGTCCAGGACGAGCGCCTCGTGGCTGAGGAAGAACTCGACCGAACGCAGCGCGTCGAAGTCCGCGCCGCACGCGTCCATGAACCGGATCGCGCGGTCGATCTCGTCCGCCGTCCGCTCGTAGCGCGCGTAGGCCGGGTTGGCCATGAAGCCGCGGTTCCACTCGTGCACCTGACGCAGATCCGCGAATCCGCCGGTGGTGAACCCGCGGACCACGTTCGCCGTCGCCGCCGAGATCCGGTACGCCTGCTCCAGCCGCTCCGGGTCCGGGATCCGCGACTCCTTGGTGAACGCGTGCCCGTTGACCATGTCCCCGCGGTAGGCGGGCAGGGTCACGCCTTCGCGGGTCTCCTCGTTGCTGGAACGGGGCTTGGCGTACTGGCCCGCCATGCGCCCCATCTTGACCACGGGCGTGGAGGCGGAATGCGTGAGGATCACGGCCATCTGCAGGATGGTCCGCACCTTGTTGCGGATCCGGTCCGCGTGCGCGTCCGCGAACGACTCGGCGCAGTCCCCGCCCTGGAGCAGGAACGCCTCGCCCCGCCCGGCGGCGGCGAGGCGTTCCTTGAGCGTGTCGGCGTCGGCCGGAGCCGCCAGCGGGGCGGCGTGCTCCAGGCGCGAGGTCACCGCCGCCAGGGCGTCCTGGTCCGGCCAGACCGGCTGCTGACGGGCCTCGAGCGTACGGAAATGGTCGAGCCCTGCGGCCAGGGCGTCATCGGCGACGGTGCTCATCGACGTGATCAGTGCGCTGCCGCGGGCACCAGCGGCTGGCCGAGCTCGGAGAGCAGCTCGCCGAACCACGGCACCGAGGTGTCGAACGCCTTGCCGCCCTCGATCCGCGGGAACGGGATGGCCTTGAGGCGGTCGCCGTCCGTCTCGTCGTGCCCGATCACGCCCGACTCGGAGCGCAGCGCGCACTCGACGGCCAGGTCCGTCATCGACTTGATCAGGCGCAGGTCCTCCGCGTTCGCGGCCGCCGCGCGCGAGTAGTAGCCGGACTTCTGCACCAGCACCTTCTCGGCGCCCAGCTTCTCGGCGAACTGCTTGGCGAACCACTGGCCCGGGTTCACGAAGTCGAGCTTCACGTGGCCGAACGGGTCGCGCTGCACCTCCTCGCCCGCGGCCTCGAGCTGCGCGACGATCTCGTTCAGGCCGGCGCCCTCCGACAGGAAGATGTTGACGTTGCCGTGCTCGTCCATGATCGTGCGCAGGCGCTTGGCCTCGGCGTCGATGTCGATCTCCAGCTCCGGCAGGAACACGGCGTGCACGTCCCAGCGCTCCCGGCTCAGACCGAGGCTCGGCACCCACTCCTGCGCGTCCAGCCACTTGCGGTACTCCGCCGCGGTGGCGGCCGTCAGCCAGCCGCAGTGGCGGCCCATGACCTCGTGGATGATCAGCATGCGCGGGCCCACGCGGTGCTCGCCGATGACGTTGGCCGCGAACTTCGCGCCCTCCTCGGCGGCGGTCCACGCGCCCAGCGACTGCCGGATCGGCACCACGTCGTTGTCGATGGTCTTGGGCAGGCCCACCACCGTCAGGTCGTAGTCGTTCTCGTGCAGGTAGGCGGCCAGGTCGGCGGCCGTCGTGTTCGTGTCGTCACCCCCGATGGTGTGCAGCACGTCCACGCCGTCGGCCTTCAGCCGCTCCGCGGCGACGTGCAGGGGGTTCTGCCCCTCCTGCACCAGCCCGCGCTTCACGCAGTCCTCGACGTTCGTGAGCTTCACGCGCGAGTTGCCGATGGGCGACCCGCCGAAGCGGTGCAGCACGCCCGCCTTCTTCCGCGCCTCGTCGTCGACGACGATCTTGGTACCCGTCAGCAGGCCGTGGTAACCGTGCTGGTAGGCGATGATCTCGATCGTGGGATCGAGCTCGGTGTAGCGCTCGATCAGTCCACCGACCGCGGACGACAGGCAAGGGGCGAAGCCCCCGGCGGTCAGCAGAGCCACGCGACGAACAGCCATCGCAGATGCACCTCTCGGTTGGGGAGTTCCTGCGGGCCGGCGCGCCTGTCCGGCGGCACCTGCCCTGTCCTCGCCATCCTACTGACGCACCCCGGTCGGGGCCTTGTGCTTGTCCACAGATCGATCAGCGCCCCCGGTGCTCACCCCGCCAAACGCGCGCCCACCGCCGGCCCGAACCGCCACCGGCCGCACCCGCCGTGCTCGGCCGCCGGCCGGCGGTGCCGCGGTCAGTCGCGCCGCGGCGGGCGGCGCGTCGGCAGGTACCGCGTCGCCGGCGTCGGCGCCCGGCCCGACGACGTGCTCGCCTTCTCCGTCGCGGCGTAGACGTCGACGTACTCCTGGTCCGACAGCGCCAGGATCGCCTCCATGATCTCGTCCGCGACCCGGCGCAGGGTCGCGTGGTCCGTGGCCTTGTGCCTCAGGTGGGAGAAGTCGAGCGGCTCGCCGATGCGCGCGCCGAGCGGCATCGGTTTCGGCAGCGTGCGCCCCACGGGCTGCGCCTCGTCGGTGCCGACCATCACGACCGGGATCACCGGCACGCCCGACTCCAGCGCCATCCGCGCCACGCCGGTCTTCGCCTTGTAGAGCCGCCCGTCGGGACTCCGTGTGCCCTCCGGGTAGATGCCCAGCAGGTCGCCGTCGGCCAGGACGCGCAACCCGGTCCTGATCGCGGCCTCGCTCGCGGCTCCCCCGGACCGGTCGATCGGGATGGTGCCGATACCCGTCATGAACCAGGCCGTGATCCGGCCCTTGAGGCCTCGCCCGGTGAAGTAGTCCGACTTGCCGAGGAACTTGACCTGCCGCGGCAGTATCAGCGGGAGGATGAACGAGTCGATCACGGCCAGGTGGTTTCCGGCCAGGATCGCCGCACCGCGCCGGGGTACGTTCTTGCCGCCCTCGACCCACGGACGGTACGCCAACCGCAGCAACGGGCCGACCAGGACATGCTTCATCACCCAGTAGAACAAGAGTCCTCCTCGCACGGCGTCGTGGCGGAGTCCTTTCCGGCCCGACATCCAAATTAGAGTGTGCCCCATGGCCGCTTCGAACACGGACGACCGCGACGACGACCTGCCCGACGAGCCGACACCTCCCGCAGACCGTAGCGAAGACGCCGGTCCCGAAACCAACGACCGCACGCCGGACCCCGGCGAACTGGCGGACGAGACCGTCGACGCGCGCTTCGCCGACCTCGTGGCCTCCCTGGGCGACCTGGGCGCGGGCCCTGCGACCCGCACTTCTGTCCCGGAGTCGCCCGAACCGCAGGTGGGGCTCCGCCGGGCCGGCACCCACCCCGACCCGGACGACGACGATCATGACGCCGACGTCGCCGACGCCCCCGCCACGCCGACGCCCCCCACACCGCCCGCACGCGCCTCCGGCCCCCGCGACTGGCCGGTCACTCCCGAGGTGGCGGCGCTGGAGGAGGCCGACTCACACTTCACCCCGCCCGAGCCCGAGCCGCTGCTGAGCGACAAGGACCCGCTGCTCACGATGGCGTGGATCGCCGTGGCGGTGATCCCCGTCCTCGCGCTGGTGAGCGTCATCGCGGTGGCGGCGATCCCGGCCCTCAGCATCCCGGCCCTGGTGGGCCAGGTCGCGCTCGGGCTGTTCGTCGCCGGCCTCGGCGTACTGCTCTGGCGGATGCCGCACCGCCGCGACCCGGAGGACGACGACCCGGGGGCCGTCGTGTGAACCGGCCCGCGGACCCGCGAGGCAGGAGGAGGACGTGCGCGGCGCGCGACCGCTCAGCGCCGCGCCAGGTCGGCCGCGCCGACGATGCCCGCCTCGTTGCCGTGCTGGGCGAGCTCGATCTGCGCCACGGGCCGGTGCCCGAGCGCCGAGAGCTGGGCCTCGTAGCCACGCCGTACGGGCCCGAGCAGCAGTTCGCCGGCCGCGCCGACGCCGCCGCCGATCACGAAGATCTCCGGGTCGAGCAGCGCCGCCACGGATGCCGCCCCCTCGCCGATCCAGCGGCCCAGTTTCGCGAGCAGCTCGATCCCGAGCTCGTCGCCCTCCTTCGCCGCCCGCGTGATCTGCGGCCCGCGGATCTGCTCAGCGGAGCCACCGGCCAGTTCCAGCAGGCGCGCCGCGCGCTTCGGGTTGGCCACGGCGGCGTGCTGCGCGTCGCGGACCAGCGCGGAGCCGGAGGCGTACTGCTCCCAGCAGCCCTCGTGCCCGCAGCCGCAGTAGTGCCCGTTGGGCACCACCCGCATGTGCCCCACCTCGGCACCGACGCCCCACTTGCCGCGCACCAGCTCCCCGCCCACGACGACCGCGCCGCCCAGGCCGGTGCCGACGGTCAGCATGATCATGTCGGTGGCGGCCCGGCCCGCGCCGAACCGGAACTCCGCCCAGCCGGCGGCGTTGGCGTCGTTCTCGACGACGATCGGCAGGTCGGAGTCGATCAGCGCGGCGACCTTCGCCGCGAGCGGGTACTCGCGCCACGCGATGTTCGGCGCGAAGTTCACGCCCCGGCGGTCAGGGCTCACGAACCCCGCCGCGGCCAGCCCGATCGCGCCGACCTCGTGCTCCTTGGTCAGCTCGGTCACGGCGTCGGCGATGGCACGGTCGATGTCGGCCACGTCGTCGGCCACCGTCTCGCGCCGCACCTGGGCGAGGATCCGCCCGTCCTCGTCGACCACGCCCACGGCGATCTTCGTGCCGCCGATGTCGACTCCGATGGCGTGCATGACGTCGTCCTTCACTGTCGCAGGGATCCTCGTGACGAGCGCCCGTGGCTCCGGCCCGGGAAGGCCGACGCACGGGCGCGGAACACCAGGATATCCGCCCCTCACCGCACGGAGTCACCCCGTCCGGGTGATGGCCGTGACCCAGACATCACCTGTTGAGACGCAATCTCATAACGCCGTGAGACTCGGTGTATCTCCCCGCCCCGATTGCCGGTATCTTGGCAGCCACGATCTTTACTGCCACTGGAGTCAGCATGAACGAGGTCCACGCACCGCAGCTCGTCGAGCTGCCCCCCACCTACAACACCAACAAGGTGCTCACCGACCGGGTCGCCGCCGATCCGGCAAAGCATCTGATGGAGCGGCCCGACGGCGCGGGCGGCTGGACACCCGTCACCGCGCGCGAGTTCGACGCCCAGGTGGTCGCCGTCGCGAAGGGCCTCGTCGCCCGCGGCGTCCAGCCCGGCGACAGCGTCGCGATCATGTCGGCCACCCGGTACGAGTGGGCGTTGCTGGACTTCGCGATCTGGGCCGCGGGCGCCGTCACGGTGCCGATCTACGAGACCTCGAGCGCCGAGCAGGTCGAGTGGATCTGCGGCGACGCGAAGGTGACGCTCGTGCTCGCCGAGACCGCCGAGCACGCCGAGACCGTGAGCGAGGTGCACGACGCCCTCGGCGACCTGCGCGAGATCCTCGTGATCACCGACGGCGCCGTGGAGACGCTCGTCGCCGACGGCTCCGGCGTCGAGGACGCCGAGATCGAGCGCCGGCGCGCGATCGCGGGCCTCGACGACGTCGCCACCATCATCTACACCTCGGGCACCACCGGCCGCCCGAAGGGTGTCGAACTGAGCCACCGCAACTTCGCGTCGCTCGCCGTCAACGCCGTCAAGGACAACCCGGAGGTGTTCGCCGACGGCGGCCGCACCCTCCTGTTCATCCCCATGGCACACGTCTTCGCGCGGTTCATCCACGTGCTCGCCGTCGCCGCCGGGACCACGACCGGCCACTGGGGCGACACGACGACGCTCGTCGACCAGCTCGGCAGCTTCAAGCCGACGTTCATCCTCGCGGTCCCCCGCGTGTTCGAGAAGGTCTACAACACCGCCGAGCAGACCGCGGCCGCCGGCGGGAAGGTGAAGATCTTCCACTGGGCCGCCCGCACCGGAATCGCCTACTCGCGCGCGCTCGACACGGCGTCGGGCCCGAGCCTCGGCCTGCGGATCCAGCACAAGATCGCCGACCGGCTGGTGTTCTCCAAGCTGCGCGCGCGGCTCGGCGGCAAGGCGAAGTACGCGGTGTCGGGCGGCGGCCCGCTCGGCGAGCGTCTGGGGCATTTCTACCGCGGGCTCGGCATCATCATCCTCGAGGGCTACGGCCTCACCGAGTCCACGGCGCCCGCCACCGTGAACAAGCCGGACGCCCAGAAGATCGGCTCGGTCGGCCCGGCGCTGCCAGGATGCGGCATGGCGATCGCCGACGACGGCGAGGTGCTGCTCAAGGGGCACGGCATCTTCGGCGCCTATCACAACAACCCCGAGGCGACGGCCGAGTCGTTCACGGCCGACGGCTGGTTCCGCACCGGCGACCTCGGAGAGATCGACGACCGCGGCTTCCTCACGATCACCGGCCGCAAGAAGGAGATCATCGTCACGGCGGGCGGCAAGAACGTGGCACCGTCGGTGCTGGAGGACCGCATCCGCGCCCACGTCCTGGTCAGCCAGTGCATCGTCGTCGGTGACAACAAGCCGTTCATCGGCGCGATGATCACGCTCGACGCGGAGGGCCTGCCCGGCTGGCTGAAGATGCACGGCAAGCCGGCGATGAGCACGGACGAGGCGCGCACGGACCCGGACGTCCTGGCCGCCCTGGACCAGGTGGTCCAGCGCGCGAACAACGCCGTGTCCAAGGCGGAGTCGATCCGCAAGTACACGGTGATCCCCGGCGACCTGACGATCGAGAACGGTTACCTCACGCCGAAGCAGTCGGTCCGCCGCGCGGCGGTGCTCAAGGACTTCGACCCCGAGGTGGAGCGCCTGTACGCGGACAGGAACAAGGACTCGCTGCACCTGGTGTGACGACGACGGCGGTCCCGCGCGGCGCTGTGGCCGGCGGGGCCGCCGGATCGTCACATACCCATGTCGGCCGGGTCGATGATCTGGTCCGCGGGCGGAGCCGTGATCTCGATCGGCTCACCCTGGTCGGTGATGTCCATCGTGGCGACGAGGTCCTGTCCCGCATCGGGGATCGTGGTCACCACACGGTGCGGGATGTCTTCCGCGTCGAGGAAGTACTCGAACTCCATCGTGCCCATCTCCTTGGCCGCGGCCTTGTCGATGCCGAGGCTCTCGAGGTCCTTGGCCTTGGACAGGTCGACCGTGACCGCGTAGTGGTGCGTCTCGACACCGTTGATCGTCTCGGTCCCGAGCTCGGTCACCTCGGAGACGGCGCCGTCCATGGCCTTGGTCTGGCCGGAGATGTTCGCCTGCTCGAGCTGTTCCATCATGGCCTCGAGCTCGGCGCGTGACGCGTCCTCGCCCGTCACGTGCAGATACATGTCCTGCGTGATGGGGCCCATGTTCATGTAGAAGTCGCCGCCGACGAGCATCATGTCGAAGGTGGCGCCCTCGACCTCCATGGTCATCTGCATGGCGGTGTCCGCGGCCGTCTCGCCGGTCACCACGGCCCCTTCCATGGCAGCCCCCGTCAGGCCCTGCGCCTCGGCCGCGGGCCCCGAGAGCGTCGCCTTGTAGCGCATCGTGCTCATGTCTGCCTGGGCCGCCGTGGAGCGCTCGACGAAGTCCGCGGCCGTGAGCGCGGTGTAACCGTCACGGGGGGCCTCGCTCGTGGTGGCCTCGACGGCGTCGTCGGCGGCGGACGACGACGGGTCGGCGCCGGACTGGCACGCCGCCAGCGCCATGGTGGCGACGCCTGCGGTGAGCAGCGCGGCGATCCTGCGGGTGATTCGCACCTGGTTGTCCTCCTCCATGTGCTGGCTGTCGCTCCAGGTCCGGCGCGACGGGGTCAACCAGCAACTCGGACATCCTTCTTGCCGATCACACTTGCCGCAAGTCCGTTCTTCTCGGCTGGCGGAGACCTCCGACCGACCAGGAGTTCACCCATCCCGGCCGATCTGCGTAGGCGCTGTCAGTGACCCGTACTAGTGTTCGGGGCCGTGAGCACCACCGGGTACCAGGCCACGTTCGAGGAGCTGGGCACGCCCCTGCGGGACGTCACGTTCGTCGTGGTCGACCTCGAGACCACCGGAACCCGGGCGAGCGAGGCCGGGATCACGGAGATCGGGGCCGTGAAGGTGCGCGGCGGCCAGAAGCTCGGCGAGTTCCAGTCCCTGGTCGATCCGGGGCAGCCGGTACCGGCCTTCGTCGCGCGGCTGACGGGTATCACGAACGCGATGGTCGCCACCGCGCCGGACATCGAGAAGGTGCTGCCCAGCTTCCTGGAGTTCGCCCACGGCTCGGTGCTGGTGGCGCACAACGCGCCGTTCGACGTCGGCTTCCTCAAGGCGGCGTGCGAGCGGCTCGACTACCCGTGGCCGGGCTTCCCGGTCGTCGACACGGTCCCGCTGGCCCGCAAGGTGGTCACCCGGGACGAGGCGCCCAACCACAAGCTCTCCACGCTCGCGCGCCTGTTCCGCGCGGAGGTGACGCCGGACCACCGCGCGCTGTCGGACGCGCGCGCCACGGTCGATGTGCTCCACGCGCTCTTCGACCGTCTCGGGCCGATGGGCATCACGCACCTGGAGGATCTGCGCACCGCCGCCGATCCGGTCCCTCCGGAGGTGCGGGCCAAGCGGCACCTGGCCGACGGCCTGCCGCAGGAGCCCGGCGTCTACCTGTTCCGGGGGCCGGGCGACGAGGTGCTGTACGTCGGGACCAGCACGAACATCCACAAGCGCGTCCGCTCGTACTTCACCGCCGCGGAGAAGCGGCGCCGGGTCACGGAGATGGTGCGGATCGCGGAGCGCGTCACGCCGGTGGTGTGCGTGACGCCGCTGGAGGCCCAGGTGCGCGAGCTGCGGCTGATCGCCGAGCACGAGCCGCGCTACAACCGGCGCTCCAAGCATCCGGAGCGGGCCGTGTGGGTACGGCTCACCGACGAGCCCTACCCGCGGTTGTCGGTGGTTCGGGACACCACGTCGGGGATCGCCCACATCGGGCCGTTCGGCGCGTCACGCACCGCGAAGGAGGCCGTGGCGGCACTGCACGACGCCCTGCCGCTGCGCCAGTGCACGGCGCGGATCGCGCGCGTCCCCCGGCAGCCGGGCAGCCCGTGCGCCCTGGCGGGGATGGGGCGGTGCTCGGCGCCCTGCATCGCGACCGGCGGCCCCGACGAGGCGTACGACGACGTGTCCGCCGCCGCACGGGCCGTTCTCGACGGTGACCCGTCGCCCGTCGTGCGGGCGCTCTCGGCGCGTATCGCGCGCCTGGCCGCGCAGGAGCGCTTCGAGGAGGCCGGCGAGGTGACACGGCGCCTGCGGACCTTCGTCCACGGCGCACAGCGCGCCCAGCGCCTGGACCCGCTGTCGCGGTGCGCGGAGCTGGTCGCGGCGCGGCCCGCGGGCGTGGCCGGCGCGCCGGGCCGGCCGGGCGGCTGGGAGGTGGTGGTCGTGCGGCACGGGCGACTGGCCGGAACCGCGGTGAGCGAGCCGGGAGAGGACGCCCTGGAACTCGTGGCCGCCGTCCGGGCCACCGCGGAGGCCGTCGCCCGGCCCGTCGCGCCGGCCCCGGCGAGCCACCCGGAGGAGGCCGATCTGCTCCTCGGCTGGCTGGATCAGCCCGGGGTGCGGCTCGTCGTCGTCGACGGCGAGCTGACCTGCCCCGTGCGCGGCGCCGCCGCCCACGCGGACCTCGCGTGGGCGGCGGACAGGGTGCGGGAGGAGGTGACGGCCTCCGAGCCCGGCGCCGACGCCGTCATGGTGCCCGACGGCGCCCCCGGTCCACCGCCGGGCATCGCGCCCACGGCGGCGGACCGGGCGGGTGGATCACGCGCCGACCAGCCGCTCGAGGGTGGCGGCGGCACCGATCGTGTGGAGCTTGTCCAGCGCGTCGAGGTAGGGCTCCGTGAACCGCGGCTCGTCGACGAGGTCGCCGAACAGGCTGGGGTCCCGCAGGAAGGCGAGCGGGTCGGACCGCTGTGACCGCGCGCGCGGCACCAGGATCTCCGCCAGCCGGTCGTTGACGTCGATCGGCCGGCCGTCCTCGTCCACGCCCTCCGCGTAGCGAGCCCAGCTGGCGACGACGGCCGCCGAGAGGCGCACGTCCCCGCCGGCGGCCAGGCGCTCCCGGATCACGGGTACCAGCCACTTGGGGATGCGGTCCGACGACTCCATGCACAGCCGGGCGAGCGTGTCGCGGACCTCGGGATTGCCGAAGCGCTCCAGCAGGGTGGCACGGTAGTCGTACAGGTCGATCCCCGGCACCGGTTGCAGCGTCGGCGTCGCCTCGGACTCCATGTACGCCCGCAGCAGGGCGGCGATCGCCGGGTCCGCGGTCGCCTCGTGGGCGTAGCGGTGCCCGGCCAGGTAGCCGAAGTAGGCCATCGCCTGGTGCGACGCGTTGAGCAGGCGGAGCTTCATGAGCTCGTACGGCTCGACGTCGTCGACCAGCTGCACGCCGGCGTCCGCCCAGTCCGGGCGGCCCAGCGGGAAGTCGTCCTCCAGCACCCACTGGAAGAACGGCTCGGCGACCACCGGCCAGCGGTCCTCGACGCCGATGCGTTCCCGCACCAGCTCCCGGTCCGTGTCGGTGGTGACCGGCGTGATCCGGTCCACCATCGAGTTGGGGAACGCGACCTCCGCGCGGACCCAGTCCGCGAGCTCCGCGTCCCGGAGGCCCGCGAACGCGGAGAACACCGTCCGCGCCTTCTCACCGTTCCCCTGCACGTTGTCGCAGGACATCACCGTGAACGGCGCGATGCCACGCGCCCGGCGCCGTGCGAGAGCCTCCACCACGTACCCGAAGACCGTCGTGGGGACGGCCCCGGGCACGGCGTCGGCGACCACGGCCGGGTCGGCCGTGTCGAACTCGCCGGTGACCTGGTCGAAGTTGTACCCGCCCTCGGTGATCGTGAGGGACACGATCCGGGTGGCCGGGTCGGCCATCCGCTCGAGGACCGCCTCGGGGTCGTCGGGCGCCAGCAGGTACTCCACGATGCTGCCGACCGTGCGGTGCTCCAGCGACCCGTTCGGGTGCTTGATCACCAGCGTGTACAGGTCGTCCTGGGCGGACAGCGCGTCCCGCATGCGAGCGTCGCCCGGCAACAGTCCGACACCGCTGATGCCCCAGTCCTGGTGGCCGCCGCGCCGCAGCAGGTCGTCGATCACCACGGCCTGGTGTGCGCGGTGGAACCCGCCGACCCCGATGTGAACGATGCCGGGGGTGATCCCGGACCGGTCGTACGGGGCCTCGAGGGCCGCCAGGTCTGCCGTCATGGATCGGTCCTCACTCACTTGTTCGTGTGTCACTTGATGGCACCCATGGCGAGTCCTCGCACGAGCTGCTTCTGCGCGACCCAGCCCGCGATGACGACCGGCACGATGGCGATCGTCGACGCGGCGGACAGCACCGACAGGAACTGCCCTCGGCCGTCCACGAAGCTCCCGAGCACGGGCGGCGTCGTCCGGGCGACCTGCGTGGTCAGCAGGTTCGCCAGGAAGAACTCGTTCCAGGCGAAGATGAAGCAGATCAGGCCGGCCGCGGCGACGCCGGGCAGCACGATCGGCAGCACCACGCGGAAGATCTCGGTGCGCAGGCCCGCGCCGTCGATCTGCGCGGCCTCGATGATCTCTCGCGGCACCTCGGCCAGGAACGAGCGCATCATCCAGACCGCGATCGGCAGGTTGATGCCGACGTACAGGATCGTCAGCCACGTGATGTTGTCGAGCCCTCCCACGGCCTGCAGCAGCATGTAGACGGGGATGATCGACGCCGCCACGGGCATGAACTTCGTCGAGATGAGGAAGAACAGCGGGTCGCGCACGTTCTTCACGGGCCGGACGCTCAGCGCGTACGCCGCCGGGATCGCCAGGGCCAGGACGAGCAGCGTGGATCCGAGGCTCGCGCTGGCCGAGTTGATCAGGTACGGCAGCATGTCCCGGTCGAACACGGCCTGGAAGCGGTCGAGCGTGAAGTCCGGAGCGAACGTGGGCGGCAGGGTCGCTGCCTGGCTCTCCGGCTTGAAGGCGGTGAACACCATCCACACGACCGGGAAGAAGAACGCGAGGACCGCGATCCACGTCACGGTGGTGAGCGCGATGCCGCGCACGCGGCGGGACGCCCACCCGGCAGGCTTGCGGATCGGGACCTGCGTGGACTTCGTGGCGGGCACGCCGAGAGTGGTCGTGGTCATCGGTTCATCAGCCCTTCCTCCGAGAACACCTTGAACAAGGTGCGAAGTGCCACCATGGCCACCGCGATCGTGACGATCACGGTCATGACGCCGTAGGCGGCGGCCTCACCGACCTCCAGGCCGATGAACGCTCGCTCGTAGAGCAGGTACGACAGGGTCTTGCTGCCGCCCGTGCCCTTGGTCATGATCGCCACCGGGTCGAAGACCTGGAGCAGCAGGATCGTCGCCAGGAGCACCGTGATCTCGACGTACTGGCGAAGGTGCGGAAGCGTGATCCAGGTGAACGTGCGGAACGGGCCCGCGCCGTCGACCCCGGCCGCCTCCAGGACCTCGCGGGGCTGCGACTGCAGCCCCGCGAGGAGGATGAGCATGGCGAACGGCGTGAACTGCCAGATCAGCACCATGATCACGGTCGCGGCCGGCATCTCCGTGTTCCACGCCACCGGCGGGAGGCCCACCAGGGACAGGCCCCAGTTGGCCATGCCGTACGTGAAGTCGAGGATCGACCACTTCCAGATCAGCGCCGCCGCGGCGGGCATGACCAGGAACGGCGTGATCATCAGGGTGCGGGCCACGCTCTGGCCCAGGAACTTGCGGTCGAGCAGCAGGGCGAACAGCAGGCCGAGCACGGTGGCCCCCACCACGGCCGAGCCGGTCACGAGGACCGTGTTGCCCAGCGACGACAGGAACGAGCCGTCGGAGAGGACCTTCGCGTAGTTGTCGAACCCGACGAACCCACGCTGACCGGGTCGCAGCAAGTTCCATTCCTGGAACGAGTAGAAGAGCGTCGCCACCAGGGGGATCTGCGTGAGGAGGATGGCGACGATCAGCGCCGGCCAGAGCAGCGCACGGGAGATCGCCAGGCTGCGGCGCCCTGTGGTCACTGTGCGTCCCCTGCTTCCTGTGCGAGCTCCTGCCCGCGGTCGAGGACGGGGCCGAGCTCGCTGCGCCCGGAGAACACGTCGGACAGGTCCTGGGACACCTGGTTGCCGAGGTCCTGGAACTCGGGGATCGTCACGTACTGGACGCCGGTCCAGGACTGCTCGTACAGGCCCGGCTGCGTCGGGTTCACCGCGAGCATGATGTCCTGCGTGATCGGCGCGAACGACTCCGCGGCCTCCACGTACTCGGGGATCTCGTAGGTCGACTGGCGCGCGCCCGGGGGCACCCGGGTCCAGCCGAGCTCCTCACCGACGAGCTGGTGGTACTCCTTGCTGGTGGCCCACTTGATGAACTCGATGGCCTCGTCCTGGTTCTGCGTGGTCTCGGGGACCGCGAGGTTCCAGGACCACAGCCAGCCGGACTCCTCGGTCTCCTTGACCGGGGCGTGGGCGTAGCCCATCTTGCCCGCGACCTCGGAGGCCTCGGGGTCCTCGAGCATGCCGGCGGCGACGGTCGCGTCCACCCACATGGCCGCCTTGCCCTGGGTCATGGTGTTGAGGCACTCGGTGAAGCCGGTCGAGACGGGGTCGGCGGGGCCGGCGTCCTCCACGAGGTCCACGTAGAACTGCACGGCCTCGGTGAACTCCGGGTCGTTGACGTGGGCGTTCCAGTCCTCGTCGAACCAGGTGCCGCCGAACGTCTGGACCACGGTGGTCAGGGGGGCGAACAGCTCGCCCCAGCCGGGCTTGCCGCGCAGGCAGATACCGGTCACGTCGTCGGAGTTCACCTCACGGGCCGCCTCGGCGACCTCGTCCCAGGTGGGGTTCTCCGACATGGTGATCCCGGCCTCGTCGAGGATCTCCTTGTTGTACATCAGCATCGACGACTCGCCGTAGAACGGCACCGCGTACAGGCTGTCGTCCACGGAGACGACGTCCTTGACCGGGGCGAACAGGTCGTCGACGTCGTACTCGGCGTCGGAGCTGAGCGGCTCCGTGAGGTCAGCCAGCCACTCGTTCTCGGCCCAGATCGGCACCTCGTAGGAACCGATCGTCACGATGTCGTACTGGCCACCACCCGTGGCGATGTCCTTGGTCACGGCGTCGCGCAGGTCGTTCTCCTCCATCTGCACGAAGTTCACCGTGATGTCGGGGTGGGACTCCTCGAATTCGCCCTTGAGCTCCTCCATGTCCTTCATCTGCGGGTTGTTCACCGTGGCGAGCGTCAGCTCGACGGGACCGTCCCCGCCGTCGCCCGATCCGCCGCCACCACCGGCACCCGAGCAGCCGGCCAGCACCAGCGCGCCGGCAGCCAGCACCGCCGGGACCGTGGCCCGGCGCATCCTCGTCGTGAGCGTCATCGCTCTTCTCCTCGTCGTTGCGTGTCGTGACGACTTCCCCGGGTGCCACCTCGCGGATGCCGAATCTCTCGGCCTCGCCCGGTACCGCCCCGTTGTCCGTCGTCATGCGGCGCGCCTGGTCGTGGCACGCCCCTTGGTCAACACCGTCATGCTGGGCCTGGCCCGCAGCACGGTCAAAGGACGGCATTGCGAATCGGTCAGGGTCGTGGCGAGAACGGGCAGGAGCTCCGGTCACACCGTGACCGAGATCACACAACCGTGCAGGAATCGTGCGGCTCAAACGCACAACGACGCGGCGAGAACACCCACGAACCGGAAGCGACGCCGCCCGAACCGGTCAGAACGCAGGTCACGCTGAGATCACGCGGACGTCACGCGGAGGTCTCGGCCGCAGGGCCGGGGAAGGGGTGAGAACGGGTGAGAGGACGACGGCGCATCGGCGCTTGGCACACTTTTATGCGAGGCGCCGCGGGGCGTGCCACCCCGTCGGGGCACGTCTCAGACCTGGACGACGTGGGCGCCCGCCTCGCCGAACACCCGGGCCCGGGCGGCGGGCAGTTCGACGCCGGTGATCACCACTTCGAAGTCGGTCAGCTCGGCGAAACGGACGAAGCTCGTCACGCCGAACTTGTGGTGTGCCCCCACGAAGATCTTGCGGTGACTCGACGCGATCGCCGCGGCCTTCACGTGCGCCACGGCCGGATCCGGCGTCGTGAGCCCGTCGGACACGGTCACGCCGTTCGCCCCGATGAACGCCAGGTCCATGCGGAAGCCCCGCAGCATGTCGGTCGCCCACCCGTCGACGACGCCGAGCGTGTTCCCCCGCACCCGGCCGCCCACGATGATCACCTGCAGGTTGTCCCGGCCGGAGAGCTCCGACGCGATCGGGAGGGACGTGGTCACGACGATCAGGTCGTGGTCGTCCGGCAGCGCGCGGGCCAGGAGAAGCGACTGGAAGCCCTCGTCGATGAAGATGGTGCGGGCCTCGCCGACCCGCCGGGCGCCCTCCTCCGCGATCCGGGCCTTCTCCTCCGGGAAGTTCTGCGTGCGCTCCGCCAGCGCCGTCTCGAACGTGCTGGACTCCACCGGGAACGCCAGCCCGTAGCTACGCCGGATCAGTCCCTGCGCCTCGAGCTTGCGCAGCTCGCGGCGCACGGTCTCCTGGGACACGCCGAGCAGGCGCGCGGACTCGCTGACCTCGATCCGCCCCTGCCCGCGCACCAGGCTGAGCAGTTCCTTCGCCCGTGACGACGTACGCTCCGTGACATCACTCATGCCGTACCTCCCCGTCCGTCACGCCACCCGATCGAGTTCCACCTCATAAGACCCCATCGTGCCAATCCCGGAGCCAAGAGTCCACGTGCGACGTGTCGTCGATCACAGGGTCCCTCGCCGGGAATCCGTTGCCGGTCCCGTCGTGCGCCCCTCGTGAGGTGATTACGATGGCGCCATGCTGACCGCGATCGTCCTCATCGACGCCGAGACCGCCCGCATCCCCGAGGTCGCCGAGGCCGTCACCGACATCCCCGGCGTGACCGAGGTCTTCTCCGTGACAGGCAAGGTGGACCTCGTCGCCATCGTGCGCGTGCACGAGCACGAGGAGCTCGCCGGGGTGGTGTCCGACGCCGTGAACAAGGTCCCCGGCGTGACCCGCACGGAGACCCTCATCGCCTTCCGCGCCTATTCCAGCAAGGACCTGGAGCAGGCCTTCGCCCTGGGCCTGGACGACTGAACGACGGCGGTCCGTGGCCCCTTCGGCGCGGAAGGGGCCACGGACCGCCGTCGTACATCGAGGCCGCGGCTGGCCGCGGCCCTTCACCGTGCCGGCCGGATCAGGCCGTCGGGACGATCAGGCCTGACGTCTGAGCCTTCGCACGGGCCAGGCGCTCGGCGGCGTCGGCCCAGTTGACGATGTTCCACCAGGCCTTGATGTAGTCCGGGCGGACGTTCAGGTAGTCCAGGTAGTAGGCGTGCTCCCAGCAGTCGAGCAGCACGATCGGCGTGAGGCCCATCGGGATGTTGCCCTGCTGGTCGAAGAGCTGGACCACGACGAGCTTCTCGCCGATGGAGTCCCACGCCAGGATCGCCCAGCCGGAGCCCTGCACGGTCGTGGCCACGGCCGTGAAGTGAGCCTTGAACTTGTCGAACGAGCCGAAGTGCTCGTCGATCGCCGCGCCGATCTCGCCGGTCGGCTCCCCGCCGCCCTCCGGGGACATGTTGGTCCAGAAGGCGGAGTGGTTGACATGACCCCCGAGATTGAACGCGAGGTTCTTCTCGAGCTGGTTGATCGAGCTCAGGTCGCCCTTGTCGCGCGCCTCGGCGAGCTTCTCCAGCGTCTCGTTGGCGACCTTGACGTAGGTCGCGTGGTGCTTGGAGTGGTGCAGCTCCATCACCTTCGCCGAGATGTGCGGCTCCAGAGCGCCGTAGTCGTAGCTCAGGTCAGGGAGCTTGTACTCAGCCATAGTGCGTAGTTCCTCCTCGGTGAGACGACGATGACCCGACTCCCCCGCCCGCCGGAACGGGTGAGGAGCCGGGTCATCGCTTGAATCCGCAGGTCGCTCAGTGCTCCTGCGAGTCTGTGCTGTCCGTCCGGCCGGTGCCGACGGCGGCGGGCGCGGCCTGACGCCCGTCGGCCTCGATCGCGTCGTGGTCGCCGTGGGCGTGCGCCGCGGCGAGCTCCGCCGGTGTCACCGGCTCCACGCGGTCCTCGTAGAAGAACCGGGAGAGACGCTGCCAGCGCTTGTCCGCGCCGTAGCCCTTGCGCTTGACGCCGCGGGCGTCCATCTTGGGCTCGATCTCCAGCGGCGTCGGCGCATCGTAGTTGACGCGCAGCCAGCGCTCCTGGTCGCTCAGCGGGGTGTGGACCTCGACGTACTCGCCGTTGGCGTACCGCACGATGCGCCCGGACTCGTTCCCGTGCAGCACCAGCTCCCGGTCCTTGCGCTGCAGGCCCAGGCAGATGCGCTTGGTGACCACGAACGCCACCACCGGCAGCACGAAGAACAGGATCCGGAACACCCACGTGATCTGGTTGATCGACATCCCGAAGTGCGTGGCGATGAGGTCGTTCGACCCGGCCGCGGCCAGCAGGATGAAGTCCGCGAGGAACGCCACCCCCAGCGCCGTGCGCACCGGGACGTTCCGCGGCCGGTCGAGCACGTGGTGCTCCCGCTTGTCACCCGTGACCCGGGACTCGAGGAACGGGTACAGGATGAGGAACGTGAACAGGATGCCGGGCACGACGACGGCCGGGATCAGGACGTTCAGGGACAGCGTGTAGCCGAGGATCTCCCATTCGAAGCCCGGTCCCGGCATGAGCCGCAGCGAGCCCTCGAGGAACAGCATGTACCAGTCGGGCTGGGCGCCGGCCGAGACCGGGGACGGGTCGTACGGGCCGTAGTTCCACACGTTGTTGATCGCCATCGTGGCGCCCATGAGCACCAGCACGCCGAACACGATGAAGAAGTTGCCCGTCATCTTCGCCACGTAGACCGGGAGAGCCGGGTAGCCGACGACGTTCTTGTCGGTGCGGCCGCCGCCCGGGTACTGCGTGTGCTTGTGCAGCACCATGAGGAACAGGTGCAGCGCGATGAGCGCGACGATCAGCGCCGGGACGATGAGGATGTGCACCGTGAACAGGCGCGGGATGATGTGCTCGCCCGGGAACTCGCCGCCGAAGATCATGTACGACATGAACGACCCGATCACCGGGATCGACTTCACCACGCCGTCGGTGATGCGCAGGCCGTTGCCGGAGAGCACGTCGTCGGGCAGCGAGTAGCCGGAGAAGCCGGCCGCGAGGCCCAGGATCAGCAGGGTGAAGCCGACGAGCCAGTTGAGCTCGCGCGGCTTGCGGAACGCGCCCGTGAAGAACACGCGCATCATGTGCACGACGATCGACGCCATGAAGATCAGCGCGGACCAGTGGTGCACCTGGCGCATGAGGAGGCCCCCGCGCACCTCGAACGACATGTCGAGCGTGGACGCGTACGCCACGGACATCGTCTGGCCGTGCGCCGAGGCCGGGTGGTCGCCGTGGTACTCGGTGAGCGCCATCGACGGCTCGAAGAACATGGTCAGGAAGACGCCGGAGATGAGGAGCGCGACGAAGCTGAACAGCGCGATCTCGCCGAGCATGAAGGACCAGTGGTCCGGGAAGACCTTGCGCGCGAACTCCTTGACCGCGCCACCGATGCTCGTGCGCTGGTCGAGGTAGTCCGCCGCCTTGCCGAGGCGCGTCGTCGGCTCGGAGGCCGCCGCCCCGGCCTTCGTGGTGTCGTGTGCGGTACTCACTTCAGACGCTCCCAGAAGCTCGGGCCGATCGGCTCGGCGAAGTCGTCCTGCGCCACGAGGTAGCCCTCGTCGTCAACGGCGATGGGCAGCTGCGGCAGCGGGCGCTTCGCCGGGCCGAACACCACCTTGGCGCTGTCGGCCACGTCGAACGTGGACTGGTGGCAGGGGCACAGCAGGTGATGGGTCTGCTGCTCGTACAGCGCCACGGGGCAGCCGACGTGCGTGCAGATCTTCGAATAGGCCACGATGCCGTCGTACGACCACTGCTGCCCCTCGGGCGACTGGTCGGACTTCAGCTCCTCAGGCCGCACTCGCACCATGAGAACCACTGCCTTTGACTTCTCCGTGATCCATTCGTGGGTCTCACGGTACTCCTCCGTGGTCTCCGGGATCACGTGGAAGGCCGAGCCGATGTTCACGTCGCTGGCCTTGATGGGGCGGCCCGACGGGTCGAGTGCGAGACGGGTGCCCTTCTTCCACATCGTGTGCTTGAACTTCGACACGTTCCAGTCGCCACCCACCGAGCCGATCAGCGGCACGGCGATGGTCAGCGGGAAGAGCGCCAGCGCCGAGAGGGCGGCGCCCTTGAGCAGACCACGGCGGCCGACGGCGCCCGAGTCCTCCAGGCCCTCGTTCAGGTCCCGCACCGCCTCGGCGCGGACCGCGTCGGAGCTGCGGATCGGGTGCCGGTCCTGGACCATCTCGGCGTCGCCCATCAGGGACTTGGCCCAGTGGATCCCCGCGATGCCGATGCCCAGGAGCGAGACGGCCATGCCCAGCCCGAGCAGCAGCGTCGACAGCCGGACGCTCTCGGTGGTCCCCTCCGGGGGGACCGCGACGTACGCGACGACGGTGCCGACCGCACCGAGGCAGGACAGCACGAACAGGAACGTCACGATCCGTTCGTTGCGCTTGGCCGACTTCGGGTCGACGTCGGTCAGGCGCGGCTTGTGCGCCGGGACCCCGGGGTCCGCGAACTTCTCCGCCGGGACGACGTCGGTGCGTGCCGCGCCGGTGGTCGTCACCTCGGTGGAGGCGTCGTTGGGGTGGTTCATGTCGCTCACGAGGACTTCGCTCCGATCCAGACTGCCGCGCCGATCAGCAGGCCGAGGCCGACGACCCAGGTCCACACGCCCTCGCTGACCGGGCCGAGCGAGCCGAGCGAGGCACCACCGGCGGAACCATCGCGCTGCTCGACCAGGAACGCGATGATGTCGCGCTTCTCGTCGGGGGTGATGTTGGCGTCGTTGAAGACCGGCATCGACTGCGGGCCGGTCTGCATCGCCTGATAGATGTTGCGCTCGCTGACCTGGAACAGCGCCGGGGCGTACTTGCCCTCGCTCAGCGCGCCACCGGCACCGATCGCGTTGTGGCACATCGCGCAGTTGGTGCGGAACAGGGCCCCGCCGTTCGCGGCGTCACCGAGTTCGGCGTCGACCTGCTCTTCCGTCGGGATCGCCGGCCCCGGGCCGAGCGAGGAGACGTAGGTGGCGAGCGCGGCGGTGGCCTCCGCGTCGAACTGCGGCGGCTTCGCCATCGCCTGAGGGCCGTTCGCCTGCATGGGCATGCGGCCGGTCGACACCTGGAAGTCCACGGCGGCGGCGCCGACGCCCACCAGGGACGGCACACCCTCGGCGCCCTCGGCGTTCGGGCCGTGGCAGGTGGCGCAGTTCGCCTGGAAGAGCTTCTTGCCCGTCTCGATGTCCTCGGTGCTGACGGTCTCTGCCTGCGCCTCGGTGGGCGCCAGAGCGGCGTACACGCCGCCGGTGACCAGCAGCGCCAGCAGCAGGAGCACGACCGGCGCCAGCCGGTGGTGCCTGCGGGCGGCGAGTGCCTTCACGGATTGATCCTCGTCTCGTGCGTGAGTGCTTGCATCTTCTCTTGTGACGCCCTGGCGGCTCGGAATGTGACATCCCGTGTCGGCACTGCCGTGACCGGAGGGCGACCAGGCCTACTGCAGGATGTAGATCACGAAGAACAGCGCGATCCACACCACGTCGACGAAGTGCCAGTAGTACGACACGACGATCGCGGTGGTGGCCTCGTGGTGCCCGAAGCGCCGGGCGGCGAACGAGCGGCCGAGCAGGAACAGGAAGGCGATCAGACCGCCCACCACGTGGAGTCCGTGGAAGCCCGTGGTCAGGTAGAAGACCGAACCGTACGGGCTGGACGAGATGGTCAGGCCCGCGTGCACCAGCTCCGCGTACTCGAACACCTGGCCGCCGATGAAGAACGCGCCCATCAGGTAGGTCAGCGCCATCCACTCGTGCATGCCCCAGGACCAGAAGGCCAGGAGGCCGCCCCTGCGCCTGGGCTGGAAGCGCTCGGCGGCGAGCACGCCCATCTGGCAGGTCACCGAGGACAGCACCAGGACGGTGGTGTTGAGCGCGGAGAAGGGGATGTTCAGGTGATCGGTCTGTGCCGCCCACTCGTCGGCGGGCATGACCTGCCGCACCGTGAAGTACATCGCGAACAGCGCCGCGAAGAACATGAGCTCGCTCGCGAGCCAGACGATGGTCCCGACCGACACGGGGTTCGGACGGTTCACTGTCACGTGCTGGTGGGTATGAGTGGCTGCAGCCGTTGCGGTCGACACGTCAGCCATTATGGCTGACATGAAGCACCGGTGATGACCGAGGGGCCCCCGGAGCACGCGAAGAATGTCACAAAGCCATCACTTGATGACGCGGGAAAGCACAGTGCCATGAAAACCTGGGCGGACCACCCTGCCGCCAGGGCATCCGATGTGCCACGATGCCGGGGGACCTGACCCGCGAGAGGATGCCCTTCGATGACTGACGTGACCACAGCTCCCTCCCCCGCGTCCGAGACGACGGCTGGCGGCACGACGCCGTCCGGCCCGGCCCCGCGGATCCTGCTGTACAGCGACGACCGCACGGTGCGCGAGCAGGTGCGCCTCGCCGTCGGCCCCCGGATCTCGGCCGACGCGCCGCAGATCGTCTGGCACGAGGCAGCCACCCCGGCCGCCGTCGTCGACGCCGCCGACTCCGACCGGTGGGACCTGCTCGTGCTCGACGGCGAGGCGGACAAGTCCGGCGGCATGGGCCTCTGCCGGCAGCTCAAGAACGAGCTGTACGAGTGCCCGCCGGTGCTCGTGCTGACGGGGCGGCCGCAGGACTCCTGGCTGGCGTCGTGGTCGCAGGCCGACGGCACCGTCACCCGCCCGCTCGACCCCATCGCCGTGCAGGCCGCCGTGGCGAACCTGCTGTGAGCCCGCACCGTACGACCGGCACGATGCGCGAGCCGGGGACCGGACCGACGACCACCGCGTCGACAGACGCGACGACCTACAAGGTGACGACAGAGTGACCGACGCAGTGAACGGCGAACCGACGATGGCGAGCCTGCTGGCCTCCCTGATGGCCGGCGAGGACCTGGGCAAGGAACGCGCGGCCTGGGCGATGGATCAGGTGATGACCGGCGAGGTCTCCCCCGTGCAGCTGGCCGGGTTCCTCGTGGCGCTGCGGGTGAAGGGCGAGACCGTCGACGAGCTCGGCGGTCTCGTGGAGTCCATGCTCGCGCACGCCACCCGCATCGACGTCCCTGGGCCCACGGTCGATCTCGTGGGCACGGGCGGCGACCGGGCGCACACGGTGAACATCTCGACGATGGCGGCCGTGGTGCTCGCCGGATGCGGGATCCGCGTGGTGAAGCACGGCAACCGGGCGGCGACGTCGTCGTCGGGTGCGGCGGACGTGCTGGAACAGCTCGGCATCCGGCTGGACCACACCCCGGAGCGGGTGGCGCGGATCGCTCAGGAGGCGGGCATCACGTTCTGCTTCGCGATGGTGTTCCACCCGTCGATGCGGCACGCCGGCGTCGCCCGCAAGGAACTCGGCGTCCCCACGGCGTTCAACTTCCTGGGGCCGCTGACGAACCCGGCCCAGCCGAGTGCGACGGCGGTCGGCTGTGCGGACGCGCGCATGGCGCCGCTGATGGCCGGCGTTTTTGCCGAGCGCGGCACGAATGCCCTGGTGTTCCGCGGGGACGAGGGCCTGGACGAGCTCGCCGCCACGGCCGGCACCACGATCTGGGAGGTTCGCGGCGGAGAGGTCCGGGAACAGCGTCTGGACGCCGCGGCGGACCTGGGGATGACCCGGATCAAGGTGGAGGACCTGCGCGGGGCGGACGCCGCCTACAACGCGGAGGTCGCCCGCCGGGTGTTCTCGGGCGAGGACCAGGGCCCGGTCCGCGAGACCGTCCTGCTCAACGCGGCCGCGGCCCTGGTGGCTGACGCAACCCTGGAGGGTACGGCGTCGGGCTCCCTGACGGACCGCCTGACGGCGGGCCTGACCCACGCGGCCCGCGCGATCGACTCGGGCGCCACCCAGCGGGCCCTCGACCGCTGGGTCGAGGCGGCCAGGTAGCTCGGCGCCACGCGGCGCGGGCGAGCCGAGCACGGCAGACCCCCGAGATGTCAGAACCCCCACGGTCCCGCGGGACCGTGGGGGTTCTGACGTCTCGGAGCCGGTCGAGCGACCTCAGTGCGCGTGCTGGCCCCGGGAGAACTCGAACACCCAGCCCACCAGCGCGATGATGCCCAGCGGGATCGCGATCCCCAGGATCCACCAGCCCGCGGCCATCGCGAGGAAGGTCAGTGCGGACGAACCCGCGATGGCCAGCGGCCACCAGCTCCACGGGGCGTAAACGCCCTGGTCGCCGGCGCCGTCGGCGATCTCGGCGGTCGGCGAGTCCTCCGGGCGCTCGTCGATGCGCTTCGCGGTCAGCATCAGGTAGAAGCCGACCATGAAGACCATCGCGCCCACGAGGAGGATGCACAGCGTGCCGACGGGCTCCCAGCCCTGGGGCGTGTTGTACGTCCAGATCGCGTACACGGCGGCGGCCAGGAGGAACAGCGGCGCACCGGCGATGAACAGCCTGGTCTCGATCTTCACTTGCCGTCCTCCTCGTCGCGGTCCTCGACGATGACCGTCGTGCTCTGCTCAGGTTGGCCCGATCCGGACATCATGCGCTCCTGCCCCTGGACGTCCTGGCCGCGGCGGTCCGCCTCACCGTAGATGTTCATGAGCAGATGGCGGTGGTACTCCGGGTGCTCCATCGCCGCGACCTCCGGGTGGTGCAGGTCGAACGCCGGCGACTCGCTGCGGATCCGGGGAAGCGACGTGAAGTTGTGGCGCGGCACCGGGCAGGCCGTGGCCCACTCCAGCGAGCGGCCGTAGCCCCACGGGTCGTCGACGGCCACCTTCGGCGCGTTGCGCGCCGTGGTGTACACGTTCCACAGGAACGGCAGCGTCGAGGCCGCCAGGATGAACGCACCGATCGTGGACACCTGGTTGGCGATCGTGAAGCCCTCCTCCGGCATGTAGTCCGCGTACCGGCGAGGCATGCCCCACACACCCAGCCAGTGCTGGATGAGGAAGGTCATGTGGAAGCCGACGAACAGCAACCAGAAGTGCAGCTTCCCGAGACGCTCCGACAGCATCTTGCCGGTCATCTTGGGCCACCAGAAGTAGAAGCCCGCGAACATCGCGAAGACCACCGTGCCGAACACCACGTAGTGGAAGTGCGCCACCACGAAGTAGGAGTCCGACAGCGAGAAGTCGAGGGCCGGGCTCGACAGGATAATGCCCGTCAGGCCGCCGAAGAGGAACGTCACGAGGAACCCGATGCTCCACAGCATCGGTGTCTCGAAGGTGAGTTTCCCTCGCCACATCGTGCCGATCCAGTTGAAGAACTTCACGCCCGTCGGTACCGCGATGAGCATCGTCATGAACGCGAAGAACGGCAGCAGGACGGCACCGGTCACGTACATGTGGTGCGCCCACACCGTCACGGACAGCGCGGCGATGGCGATGGTCGCGTAGACCAGGCCGACGTAGCCGAAGATCGGCTTGCGGGAGAAGACCGGGAGGATCTCCGAGACGATGCCGAAGAACGGCAGGGCGATGATGTACACCTCGGGGTGCCCGAAGAACCAGAACAGGTGCTGCCACAGCAGCGCGCCACCGTTCTCCGGGTTGAAGACCTGCGCCCCGAGCCGTCGGTCGGCGCCGAGCGCGAACAGTGCGGCGGCCAGCGGCGGGAACGCCATCAGCACCAGGAGGCTGGTGACCAGGGTGTTCCACGTGAAGATCGGCATCCGGAACATCGTCATGCCCGGCGCGCGCATCGTGATGATCGTGGTGATGAAGTTGACCGCACCGAGGATGGTGCCGAAACCACCGAGCGCGAGGCCGAAGACCCACAAGTCTCCACCGAGCCCCGGACTGAACGTGGTGGACGACAACGGCGCGTAGGCGAACCAGCCGAACGAGGCGGCGCCCTGCGGCGTGAAGAACCCGGCCGAGGCGATGAGGCCACCGAACAGGAACAGCCAGTAGGCGAACATGTTCAGGCGCGGGAACGCGACGTCGGGCGCGCCGATCTGCAGCGGCATGATGACGTTCGCGAAGCCCGCGAACAGCGGGGTGGCGAACAGCAGCAGCATGATCGTGCCGTGCATGGTGAAGAGCTGGTTGTACTGCTCCTTGCTCTGCACCAGCTGGATTCCCGGTTCGTACAGCTCGGCGCGGATGACGAGTGCCATCAGGCCGCCGATGCAGAAGAACAGGAACGACGTGATCAGGTACATGTACCCGATCGTCTTGTGGTCGGTGGACGTGACCCAGCTGATCACGACCTTGCCGAAGGACTGCCGGTCCTCGCGCAGACCGGGGACCACGTCCGCATGGGTTGCGGTGGCCATCAGTGCTCAGCCTCCTCGGCGTTGACGGGACCCTGCTCGCGGACGAGGTCGAGCCCGAGCTCGCCCTCCTGGCCCGCGGCGCGCAGCTCGTCCATGTGCGCGTCGAACTCCTCCTGGGAGACGACCTTGACGTTGAAGAGCATGCCCGAGTGGAACTCGCCGCAGAGCTCGGCGCACTTGCCGGCGTACGTTCCCTCGCGCGTCGGGGTCACCTGGTAGTAGTTGGTGTGGTGCGGGATCGTGTCCTCCTTGTAGAGGAACGCGGGGATCCAGAACGAGTGGATCACGTCCCGCGAGTCGAGCTGGAACTCGACCGTCCTGCCCACGGGCAGGTAGAGGGTGGGCACGTCGACATCGGTGCCCGGCTCGCCGTCGACCAGCTTGTCCTCGGTCACGCCGCCCGGGTCGGGCTCGTGCTCGCCGTACTCGTAGACGCCCTCGTCCAGGTAGTTGAAGTCCCAGCTCCACTGCTTGCCGACGACGCCGATGTGTACCTCGGGCTCGGCCTCGGGCTCGGTGATCGTCGTCATGACACGGTCGGTGTGCCAGAACAGGGCGAGGACCATCAGGGTCGGTACCACGGTGTACATGATCTCGAGCGGCATGTGGTACCGGGTCTGCACGGGCAGGCGGTGATCGTCCCGGCGCTTGCGGTAGGCGGCGATGCACCACAGCATCAAGCCCCACGTGATCACGCCCACCACAAGGGCGGCTGCCCACGAGCCCACCCACAGCTGGGTGATGTCGGCAGTCTGGTTCGTCACCTCCCCGTCTTCATAGCCGGGGAGATAACCGCGCTGAACGGTTTCACTGGCGCAACCGGTGGCCAGCCCCGCGACGGCGACGGCGAGTGCCGACGCACGCAGAGCGGCCCGCCTGGTGCGGGTCGAGGGCTTCGAGTGCAAGGGTGGCCTTTCACGTCTCGTCCGGCGGTGCGTACCGGCGCACGACCACGACGTGCACCCGGGCTCCACGCAGAACCATCTGATAGGTCGCAGCCTAGCGCGCCGAGAGTGCTCACGATGACCCACAGCGCCCGGGGCAAGTGTGACGAGTCACGCACTCCGTGGCCCTGACTCTCGCTGTTCGGACACACATGCTTCACGTGTCAGAACGTCGCAACCGCACCGTGAGCGTCCACACGCCGTCGGACTCGGTCACGGCAACCGTCTCGTGGCCCCGCATCCGCGCCCAGGCCGGCACGTCGTACCGCGCGGCGGGGTCCGTCGAGAGCACGGCGACCTCCGTCCCGGCAGCGAGTTCCTTCGCCCGCGCGGCCAGCCGGATCACCGGCAGCGGGCAGCGCAGGCCGCGCGCGTCGACGGTCTCGGCCGCCCCTGCCGCCGCGCTCACAGTCCCCGCACCCCCAGCGCCTCGCGCACCCGCTCCACCGCCGGGGGCAGCACGGCGAGGAATCGCTCGACGTCCGCCTCCGACGTCGCGCGGTCGAGCGCGATCCGCACGTTCCCGTGCGTGAGCACCCCCATCGCCGCGAGCACGTGCGACGGCTCGAGCGTGCTCGCCGTGCAGGCAGAGCCGGAGCCGACGGCGAACCCCTGCCGGTCGAGCTCCGTGACCAGCGCCTCGCCGTCGACGTAGAGGAACGAGAACGTGACGACGTGCGGGAGCCGGGTGTCGGGGTCGCCCACCACCTCGACGTCGGGCACCCCGGCGACGGCCGCCCGGATGCGGTCCACGAGCTCGCGGCGGTGGGCACCGGCGGCCGCGAGGTCGGCCTGGACCGCCTCCAGCGCCACGGCCGACGCGAACGCCAGCGGCACGCTCACCCCGCCGGGCGCCCACGGCTCGGGGTCCTCGGGGCCGGTGCCCGGCAGCCGGACCCGCCCCCGCGCGGCCAGGACGCCGACGCCGGCCGGCCCGCCCCAGTCGGCCGGATCGGCCGCGAGCAGGTCCCAGGTCGCGGGGACGCGCGCGTGCCCGAGGCTCGCCCCGGCATCGACCAGCAGGGGGACGCCGGCCGCACGAGCGGCGTCGTGCACCCCCTCGACCGGCTGGACGGTACCGACCTCCCCGTTCGCGTGCTGGAGCGCGGCGAGGGCGACCCCCGGGCGACTCACGGCCGCGGCGAAGGCGCCGGCGTCCGCGCGGCCGAGCCGGTCGACGGCGACGGTCTCGCGCTCCCCCGCCGCGTCCGCGGCGTGCAGCACGGCCGCGCGCTCCGTCGCGCCGACCACGATCCGGCGCCCGCCCCGGCGCCGGCCCGCCGCGCCCGCCGTGACCGCGCGGTGCAGGGCCGCCGTGTGACCGTGCGTGAAACGGACCTCCTCCGTACGCGCCCCCAGCACCGCGGCGACGGCCTCGCGGGCGCCGTCGAGCAGACGTGCCGCCCGGCGGCCCTCCGCGTGGAGTCGGCGCGGGTCGGCCCAGCCGTCGTCGAGCGCCTGGAGCAGCGCCTCACGGGCGAGCGGGTGCCAGGGCGCCCGTCCTCCGTTGTCGAGGTGGACGCGGGGTGGCGCGGAGCTTTCCATACCGGCCATCCTCCCTGACTCCAGTGCCCTGGCCCCGCGCGCGCCCGCTCCGGCATCACGTGCGGCATGCGGGCACACGACGACGGCGGCCGCCGTCCCCCAGGGAACCGCGACCGCCGTCGAACGGAACGTCAGCTGAACGAGCCGCCGCAGGCGCAGGCGCTGCCGGCGTTCGGGTTGTCGATCGTGAAGCCCTGCTTCTCGATGGTGTCGGCGAAGTCGATGGTGGCGCCCTCGAGGTAGGGGACGCTCATCTTGTCGACCACGACCTCGACGCCGTTGTAGTCGCGCAGCGCGTCCGCCTCGAGGAGGCGCTCGTCGAAGTACAGCTGGTAGATCAGGCCGGAGCAGCCGCCCGGCTGCACCGCCACTCGGAGACGCAGGTCGTCGCGCCCCTCCTGCTCGAGCAGGCTGCGTACCTTGTCGGCCGCGAAGTCGGTGAGGTTCACGCCGTGGGTGGCGATTTCGGAGGCGGTCTCGGTCATCTCTGCTCCAGCTCCTGCTCTGGCGCGCGTGAGCGCAACCTTGGCGGTCTTCTCGTGGGCTCGTAACACCGACCCACCGAGTTCTGTTCCCGATCCTACGCCCGCGTCGGCGATGGCTCCGTGACGAGGGTCACGCGCGTCACGCCCAGCCCGGCGTCCAGGAACGCGCGACGCGGCCGACGTCGGCGTCGTGCACCTCGTGGGCGCCGCTGACGCCCGCCGCGGCGAGCTCGCGACGGCTCACCTCGATGCGGCCCGCGAGCGCCACGACCGGGACGGCGTGGGGCGCGGCGGCCGCGGCGGCTTCCGCGACGGGCCCGGCGCGCAGGGTTCCGGCGTCGAGCACGGCCACCCACGCGACGACGACGTCGGACGCCGCGGCGGCGTGCGACAGGGCGTTCGCCTCGGTGGGCGGGAGCGCGGAACGGGGTGCGGCGGGGCCGGGCGGCTCGGGAGGCGGGGCGCCGACGGTCAGGCGGGTTCCGGCGACGACGACGGACCGGGGGGCGGGGCGGCCGGCGGAACCACCGGGTTCGTGGCCGGGTTCGAGGCCGGCGGCTCCGGGAAGACCGTCGGCGAACGGGACGCCGTCGGGCAGGGCGTCGCCGGCCCCGGGCGCCGCGGGCGCGGCCGGGGGCGCGACGCCGACGGCGCGCGGCTCGGCGACCACCCCGGGTGCGGCGGCACGCCAGGCCGATGCCAGCTCGCGCGCCATGCCGTCGTCCTGTGCCATCACGACCACTCGCATTCCCCGAGGCTAGCGCTCCGCGCGGGCCGGTGGGCGCGTGGTCCCGCGCGGGACCGGTATGCCGGTCGGCGCGTGGTCCCGCGCCGGACCGTCCTACCGGCGGTGTCAGCGGGCGCGTGCTCACCGTTCGGCCGCGCGGATCGGGCGTGCCGGACCGGGACGCGGGGGTGTCGGTGGCTTGTGCAACCATGGTTGCGTGAGCACCCTGCTGGAGAACTTCCGCGAGCCCGCGCCCTCCCCGCTCCTGCTGCTGGGGCAGGGCCGGGACCTGAACTCGGAGCGTGGTGTCGAGTGTCCCGGCGACCTGCCGGCGCCGAGCGACCCCGATCTCGTCGAGCGCGCCCGCGCGGCTCGCGCCGCCCTCGGCCAGAAGGCATTCGTCCTGGGTCACCACTACCAGCGTGACGAGGTCATCGACTTCGCCGACGTGACCGGTGACTCGTTCAAGCTCGCGCGCGAGGCGGCGGCCCGTCCCGAGGCCGAGTACATCGTGTTCTGCGGCGTGCACTTCATGGCGGAGAGCGCGGACATCCTCACGTCCGACGCGCAGCAGGTGGTGCTGCCGGACCTGGCGGCGGGCTGCTCGATGGCGGACATGGCGGAGATCGGCCAGGTCGAGGAGGCCTGGGCCGTGCTGCAGGATCTGGGCGTGGCCGGGGACACGATTCCGGTCACCTACATGAACTCCTCGGCCGCGATCAAGGCGTTCACCGGGCGGCACGGCGGCACGGTGTGCACGTCGTCGAACGCGGAGGTGGCGTTGCGCTGGGCGTTCGACCAGGTGGGCGGCACCAAGGGCGTGGACGGCACGGGCAAGGTGCTGTTCCTCCCGGACCAGCACCTGGGGCGCAACACCGCCGTGCAGAAGCTGGGCCTGTCGCTGGACGACTGCGTCGTGTTCGACCCGCGCAAGCCCGACGGCGGCCTGACCGCGCAGGAGCTCAGCGACGCCCGGGTGATCCTGTGGCGCGGCCACTGCTCGGTGCACGGGCGGTTCTCGGAGCAGAACGTCACGGACATCCGCGCCCAGGTGCCGGGCGTCAACGTGCTGGTGCACCCGGAGTGCAAGCACGAGGTGGTCACGGCCGCGGACCACGTGGGCTCCACGGAGTACATCATCAGGACGCTGGACGCGGCCGAGCCCGGGTCGTCCTGGGCCGTCGGCACCGAGCTGAACCTGGTGCGCCGCGTGGCCCGCGAACACCCCGACCTCCAGGTGCACTACCTGGACAAGACGGTGTGCTTCTGCTCGACCATGAACCGGATCGACCTCCCCCACCTGGTGTGGGCGATGGAGTCGCTGGCGGCAGGGCGGATGGTGAACCGCATCGTGGTCGACGCCGACGACGCGCACTGGGCACGGGTGGCGCTTGACCAGATGCTGGCGCTCCCCGGGAGCTGATCCGGGCGGCCGCCGCCCGGACACCGGGTGGCACCCACAACACCACACAGATGGCGGCCGCGGGTCACGCGGCCGCCACGTCCGACGAGGGAGTGCGGGATGCGATGAGCAGCAACGGCGGGCTGCGTGTCGGGATCTTCGTTTTCGACGGTGCGGAGGAGCTCGACGTCGTCGGGCCCTTCGAGGTGCTCTCGGTCTGGGCGGACCACTCCGAGCTGCGGCCGACGGTGTCGACGTTCTCGTGGGACGGGAGCGGTGTCCGGCTCTCCCGCGGGCTGCGGGTGGTTCCTTCCCGCTCGGCCGACGACGTCGGGCCGCTGCACCTGCTCGTCTACCCGGGCGGCATCGGCACCCGGGAGCTCGTCGAGCAGCCGCACCACCTGGACTGGCTGCGCGCGATGCGGGCGCAGACGCCGGTGGTCGCCGGCGTCTGTACCGGGGCGCTCCCCCTCGCCGCGGCCGGGATCCTCGCGGGGCGGGTGGCCACGACGCATCGCGACAGCTTCGACGAGCTGGTGCAGCTCGACCCGAGCGTCATGATCGACACCGAGGCGCGGTTCGTGGACGACGGCGACGTGGTCACCTCGGCGGGTGTGGCGGCCGGTATCGACATGGCGCTGCACCTGGTCTCCCGCCTGGAGACGCTGGCCGTGGCGCGCGCGGTGCGGCGTGTCATCCAGTACGAGGGCGCCACCGAGCCGTGGTTCGGCGGGACGCCGGGGCCGGGCGGCACGCTGGGGCACCCGATCGGCGGCGACGCGGTGTGACCCGCACGCGCGGGACCGCACCGGGGCCTGCATGGCCGCGCATGGTCCTGCCCGTGTGACCCGCACGCGCGGGGCCGCACCGGGCAAAAGTATCTAGTACCGATGGTGCTGGGTATAGCCTCCGTACCTATGACTCGGATGTTGCAACTCGCGTGGACCGGAGTCTTCCCCCGGAAGCAGGTTCCCGACCGCTCGCTCCTGGACCCGTCCGTCTACCCGATGCGCGTCCTGCCGCAGGACCTCGACCTGCTGATGCACGTCAACAACGGCTCGTACCTGCAGCTCATGGACGTGGCCCGGTTCCGGCACGTCGCCGAGATGGGCGGGACGGCGCTGGGCCGCCAGAAGCAGTTCGGGGCCGTCGTGGCGGCGTCCACCATGAAGTACCGGCGGTCGCTGAAGCTGTTCGACAGGTTCGAGCTCACCACGCGCGTGCTCGGCTGGGACGAGCGCTGCTTCTACATGGAGCAGGTGTTCACGCGGCGGGAGAAGCTCTGCGCGCGGGGCGTCGTCGCCACGCGGTTCCTGCACTCGCGGACGAACGACCGCATCATGCCGGCGACGGTGGTCGAGTTGCTCGCGGAGGCGCACGGCCTGGCGAGCCCGCCGGAGAGCCCGGCGCTGCCCGACGACGTCGCCGCGTGGGCTCGCGTCGTCGACGTGGCGCCGCGCGGGCGGGTCACCGTCTGACGGACCGCGGCTGCCCGTCGGCCCGGTGGGGCGGCACCGAGCGCCCCACCGGGCCGGAGGCAGCCATGGCGCCCGCCACCTCGGCAGGTCAGCTCTCCATCCGGCGCGCCGCGGCGGGGTCAGAGACCCCGGGCGACGTTGCTCAGAAGCAGGGCCTCCGCCAGGACCACCTTCTCGAGCTCGCCGAGGTGGACCGACTCGTTCGCGCCGTGTGCGCGCGAGTCCGGGTCCTCGACACCGGTGACCAGGATCGCGGCCTGCGGGAAGACCTCGAGCAGGTCGGCGATGAACGGGATGGACCCGCCCACGCCGATGTCGACCGGGTCGGTCCCCCACGCCGTCGCGAACGCGTCGCGCGCCGCGCGCATCGCCGCCGAGTCCCCCGGCGCGAGGAACGGCTTGCCCGTCTCCTTCAGCGTCCAGGTCACCTTCGCCCCGAAGGGCGCGTGCGCGCGGAGATGTTCCTCGAGCGCCTTCGCGGCGGCGTCGGGGTCCTGCCCGGGCGCGAGCCGCAGCGACAGCTTGGCGCGCGCGCTCGGGGTGATGGTGTTCGACGCCTTGTCGGCAGGCGTCGCGTCGATGCCGAGAACCGCGAGCGCCGGCTTGCACCACAGGCGCCCGGCGATCGAGCCGGTCCCGGCGAGCTCGGCCCCCGGCAGCAGGGAGGAGTCCGCCCGGAAGTCCTCCTCGGTGTAGTCGACCGCCGGCTCCGGCGCGCTGACCAGACCCTCGACCGCCACGTTCCCGGCGTCGTCGTGGAGAGTGGCGATGACGCGGCTCAGCAGCGTGAGCGCGTCCAGCACCGGGCCGCCGAACATGCCGGAGTGCACGGCGTGCTCCAGGACCTCGACCTCGACGTACCCGTCGACGAGACCGCGCAGCGACGTCGTCAGCGCGGGGACGCCGACCTTCCAGTTCATCGAGTCGGCCACGACGATCACGTCGGCGGCGAGCAGGTCCCGGTACTGCTCCAGGAACGCACGGAACGACGGCGACCCGTCCTCCTCCTCGCCCTCGACGAACACGGTGACGCCGCAGGCCGGCTCCTCGCCGAGCGTGCGCAGCGCGCCGAGGTGGGCCGCGAGCCCCGCCTTGTCGTCCGCCGCGCCGCGGCCGTACAGGCGCTCCCCCACCCGGGTGGGCTCGAACGGCTCGGTGTCCCAGGTCGCCGCGTCGCCGGGGGGCTGCACGTCGTGGTGCGCGTACAGCAGCACGGTGGGCGCCCCCTCGGGAGCGGGGCGGCGCGCCACGACGGCGGGGGCGCCGTCGGACCCGTCCGGCTTGGGGGCCCGCAGGATGCGCACGTCGGGCAGGCCGGCGTCGCGCAGGAGCGTCGCGACGGCGTCGGCCGACGCCGCGACGTGGGCCTGGTCAAAGCCGGAGAACGCGACGCTCGGGATGCGCACAAGCGACTCGAGGTCGGCTCGCAGCGCGGGGAACAGCTCGGCGACGCGCCCGCGCAACGCGGTGGCGTCGGCGGGCGCGGTGGAAGGGGTGATCGGTTCAGTCACGCGGCCCACGGTACCCGCGGCGGGCTCGACAGCGACTACGATTGTCCGGTGTTCTCCCGCAGCAAGTCCACCAACTCTGATGTCACCCCGGCCGGCGACACCTCGGGCGAGGTGACGGAGCAGCCGACGTCGGGCAAGGGCCGCGCCACGCCGAAGCGCAAGGAGGCGCAGGCCGCGAACAAGCGCCCGCTGGTGCCGGACGACCGCAAGGCCGCGCGTCAGGCGGCGCGAGAGAAAGACCGCAAGGCCCGTGACCTCGCGATGACGGCCATGCAGAACCCGACCGACACGAAGATGGCGAAGTACCTGCCGCCGCGGGACCAGGGACAGGTCAAGGCGTACGCGCGCGAGCACGTCGACGCGCGGTGGAACCTGGGCGAGTTCTTCCTGCCGGTCGCGATCGTGATGCTGCTGGGCTCGTTCCTGGCGAGCCAGATGGCCGAGCTCACGATCGTGCTGTTCATCGGGATGTACGGGTTCCTGTTCCTCACCATCATCGACGCGGTGGTCATGTGGCGGGGCCTGAAGAAGCGGCTGCTGGCCAAGTTCGGCGAGGTGCCGGGCGGGACCATGATGTACGCGGTCTCCCGCTCGTACCAGATCCGCCGCTCCCGCCTGCCCCGGCCCGTGCACAAGAAGCACGGCAACTTCCCGAGCTGAGCCCCTGGGCGCGGGAGCCGCCGGGCGGCCGTCCGTCAGGACCGCCCCGCCCGGCGCCTCCGTCGGGGCAGGCCGTCAGGCGACCCGCTGCTGCGGCGCGCCCTGCGCCGTCCGGGCCGGGTCGCGCTCGACGACACCGCCCAGGGCCTCGTCGATCTTCGCCATCAGCTCGGCCGGGATCCGGACGCCGGACGCCTTGACGTTCTCCGCCACCTGCTCCGGGCGCGAGGCGCCCACGAGCGCCGCCGCCACGTTGTCGTTCTGCAGCACCCACGCGACGGCGAGCTGCGCCATCGTCAGGTCCAGCTCGTCCGCGACCGGCTTGAGGTTCTGCACGGCGGCCAGGACGTCGTCGTTCATGAAGCGGGAGATCATCTTGGCCCCGCCCTTGTCGTCCGTCGCGCGCGAGCCGGCCGGCGGCGCCTGGCCCGGCACGTACTTGCCGGACAGCACACCCTGCGCGATGGGCGACCAGACGATCTGGGAGATGCCGTTCTCCTTCGAGGCCGGGATCACCTCGTCCTCGATGACCCGCCACAGCATCGAGTACTGCGGCTGGGACGAGATGAGCTGGAAGCCCAGGTCCTTCGCCAGCGCCGCGCCCTCGCGAATCTGGTCCGCGGTCCACTCCGAGACACCGATGTAGAGCGCCTTGCCCTGCCGGACGATGTCCGCGAACGCCTGCATCGTCTCCTCGAGCGGCGTCTCGGTGTCGTACCGGTGGGCCTGGTAGAGGTCCACGTAGTCCGTGCCGAGCCGGGTGAGGGACCCGTTGATCGACTCCATGACGTGCTTGCGCGACAGGCCCGTGTCGTTGGGGCCGCCGGGGCCCGTGGGCCAGTAGACCTTCGTGAAGATCTCCAGCGACTCGCGGCGCTCGCCCTTCAGGGCGTCGCCGAGCACCTGCTCCGCCTTCGTGTTGGCGTACACGTCGGCGGTGTCGAACGTGGAGATCCCGGCGTCGAGCGCGGCGCGCACGCACTGCGTCGCGATGTCGTTCTCCACCTGCGAACCGTGGGTGAGCCAGTTTCCGTACGTGATCTCAGTAATCTTGAGACCGCTGTTTCCGAGGTACCGGTAGTTGACCATGTCAGCACCCTATGACCATGCCACGGCCAAGCTCGAATCGAATCGAGCCGGTTTCGCGTCAAGGGAACACACTCCCCGCCCGGCCGGTTGTCATTTTCCGATGAGCATCCACACGTCGCCGCAGCTGTCCGTCCTCGACCTGATCCCGGTGCGCACCGGCCAGAGCAGCAGCCAGGCGCTCGCCGCCTCGATCGATCTGGTCGCGCTCGCCGACAGGCTCGGCATGACGCGCTACTGGTTCGCGGAGCACCACAACATGCCGGGCGTGGCGGCGTCGTCCCCTCCGGTCATGATCGCGGCCGCGGCCACCCGGACGGAGCGCATCCGCGTCGGTTCGGGCGGCGTGATGCTGCCCAACCACGCCCCGCTCGTCGTCGCCGAGCAGTTCGCGGCGCTCGAGGCGCTCGCCCCCGGCCGGGTCGACCTCGGCCTCGGCCGCGCACCCGGCAGCGACCCGGTCGTGTCGTCCCTGCTGCGATCCTCGGGCCCGACGGCGGACGTGGAGCAGTTCCCGCAGCACGTGCGGGACATCCTGACGATGATGGGGCCCGACGGCGCCCGCCTGCGCCTCACCTCCGGAAACCTCTACGACGTGCGGGCCACCCCCGCCGCCACCGCCACCCCCGACGTCTGGCTGCTCGGGTCCAGCGACTACTCGGCGCGCCTCGCCGCCGAGCTCGGCCTGCCCTACGTGTTCGCCAACCACTTCGCGGGCCAGGGCATGGACCAGATCGTGCGCCTCTACCGGGAGAGCTACGTGCCCAGCGAGGCGCACCCCGCCCCGCGCACCTTCCTCACCATCAACACCGTCGTGGCCGACACCGCCGACGAGGCCCGCGAGCGCGCGCTCCCGCAACTGCGCGCCTTCGCCCGGATGCGCACCGGCCGCGCGATGCGCCCCGTCGAGACCGTCGAGGAGGCCCTGGCCGACCGCCCGGACCACCTCATGGCGCGCACGATCGAGGCACTGTCCGAGCGCTGGCTCATCGGTGACGCCGCCACGGCGGCGGCCGAGCTGCGTCGCCTGGCCGCCGCCCATGACGTGGACGAGGTGATGGTGGTCCCGGTCTCCGGCGCCCGCGAGGCGGAACCGCTGGACACCACCCCGGGCCGCGCCCGCACCCTGGAGCTCCTCTCCGAGACCCTCAAGCCCTGACCCACCCGATCCCACCCCTGCCCAGCCCAGCCCAGCCCAGCTGAGGATGGTTCAGCAGGGAATTCACCTACTCGGCCCGGAAAGGTCTGCGCGACCCTGCTGAACCGGAATCAGCAGTCGGCCCGATCCGGTCCCAGGCGCGCACCAGGAGCGGGATCGCCTCCTCCAGGACGTCCGGGGTGTGCGGGAAGGTCAGGCGCACCCGGTCCCGGGAGGACCCGTCCGGGGTGAGGGCCGGCCCGGCGTTCACCATCACCCCCTCCGCCGCCGCGGCGGCCGCGAAGGCGTGCGCCACGGGTCCGCCGAGACCGGCCCAGACGAACTGGCCGCCGCCGGGCATCGGCACGTCCCACGGCAGTGCGGCCCGCAACGCCGCCACCATCTGGTTCCGGCGCTCACGGATCCACACGCGCCTCGCGGGAAGGATCTTGTCGCGGTGCGTGATCAGGTCCGCGGCGACGAGCTGCTCCATCACCGCCGTCGCGATGTCCGTGCTCTGCCGCGTGCGCACCAGCCGCGCGACCACGTCCGGGTGCGCCCGGATCCAGCCGATCCGCAGCCCGCCCCAGAACGCCTTCGACGTCGACCCCACGGTGATCAGGCGCGGCGAGGACCCGTCGCCGTCGAACGGCGGGTTCGCCTCCGGCGGCCCGGACAGTGCCAGGTCGGTCAGCGTCTCGTCGGCGAGCACGATCACCCCCGTCCGCTCGGCGATCTCCCGCACGGCCACCCGTTCCGCGGGGGACAAGGACGTCCCGGTGGGGTTGTGATGATCCGGGATGAGGAAGACCAGGCGCGCCTCGGTACGCCGCACCGTCGACTCCAGCAGCTCCACGTCCAGGCCGTCGTACCCTGCGGGGACGCCGACCATCCGCGCGCCGGCCTCGCGCAGCGTGTCCAGCGCGTGGAAGTACGTCGGCGACTGCACGACGGCGGTCTCCGTCCTCTTCAGGACAGTGCGGACCACCAGCGATATCGCGTTCTGCGCACCGGTCGTCACCAGGATCTGGTCCGGCGCCGTCGGCACCCCGCGCTCGCGGTACGCCGCGGCCACGGCCTCCCGCAGCGGCGCGAGGCCGTACGGCGCGTACCCGCCGTGCGCGAGATGCTCGGGCAGCGAGGCCAGGGCACGCTCGAACGCCGGCCCCACCTCCGGCACGGCGGGCGCCGTCGCCTGGTTCAGCAGGATGGGGGGCACGACGCCGGACGGCACCCCCGGCCCCGCACCCCGGTTCGGTGCCAGCGGGTCGCCGAGCGTCCCCGCGGCGTCGGACACGGCGACGTCACCACCGACGGGCGCGTCGGCGAAACCGGGCCGCAGCGTCACGGTGCCGGAGCCGACCCGGCTGGAGGCGAGGCCGAGGTCGCGAAGCCGGCGGTACGCCGCCGCCGTCGTCGTCCGGGAGACGCCCAGGACCGGAGCGAGCTCGCGTTCCGAGGGCAGCCGTGTCAGGGGCGCGATCGTCCCGGACAGGACGGCGGCGCGCAGGGCGTCGGACAGTGCGGTGTAGGCCGGGCCGCCTGCGTGCCAGGCGCCGAGGAGCCGGGCGGTGGCGGCGGCCGAGAGGTGCCGGTGCGCGGCCGGTGCGATCGTCATGAGGCCATTCTTTCCCAATTGGCTATCGCAATGAAAGCCAATCTGCCGGAGGCTGGGCGCATGACCGAGCAGATCGCCGCCGCCGAACCGCCCAGGACCACGGGAAGGCGCGCCGTCACCCCCTCCTTCGGGCCCGTCCGGCGCGCCACGCAACTCGTGCTGGGACTGCTGCTGTTCACCTTCTCGATGGCGATGATCATCCACTCCGGACAGGGCAACAACCCCTGGGACGTGCTGCACGAAGGGGTGGTGCGAGTCACCGGGCTGTCGTTCGGCTGGGTGGTCCTGCTCGTGAGCGCCGCGGTGCTGACCTGCTGGATCCCGCTGCGCCAGAAGCCCGGGGCCGGCACGATCGCGAACGCCGTGATCATCTCCCTGGCGATCGACCCGTCACTGGCCCTCCTGGACCGGCTGGCACCCGACCCCGGCCCGCTCGCCGCCGTGGCGCTCGCGCTCACGGGGATCGTGCTCAACGGCGTGGCGACCGCCGCCTACATCGGGGTGCGGCTCGGGCCGGGCACGCGTGACGGGCTGATGACCGGGCTCGTCGCGCGCACGGGGTGGCCCGTCTGGCGGATCCGGACCGGGATCGAGGCGGTCGTGGTGATCACCGGGATCCTGCTCGGCGGGACGTTCGGCTGGTCCACGGTCCTGTTCGTGCTGGCGATCGGGCCCGTGGTGCAGTGGTCGTCCTGGAAGTGGCTGGCGCCGCGCGGGCTCGTGGGATGAGCCAGGACGCACGGGCCGCGCGCCCCGGCTCAGCGGGTCGCGCCGGACCGGAGCACCGGGCGGACCACTCCGTCAGTAGGGTCCGGGCCATGACGCACACGACCGAGAACGGGACCTCGCCCTCCCTGACCGTGCGGCGGCTGCGGGAACGGCAGGAGCACGACCCCGGCATCCTGCGCGAGATCCTGGCCGACGGGATGGTCGCGCACGTCGCCGTGGTGCGCGACGGCCTGCCCGTGGTGCTGCCGTTCCTGTACGGCGTGGGCGACCTGGGGAACGGGCCCGAGCTGCTGCTGCACGGCTCGACCGGTGGCGGCCTCTTCCTCGACGCGGGCGGCGACGGCGTGCCGGTGTCCGTCGCGGTCACCCACGTCGACGGGATCGTGTATGCCAGGTCGCTGTTCGACAGCTCGGCCAACTACCGCAGCGCGATGGTCTTCGGCCGGGCGACTCCCGTCCCCGCGGACCAGCAGGAGGAGGCCCTCCGGATCGTGGGTGACCATCTCATGCCGGGTCGCGGGGGCGAGGTCCGGGAGACGACGCGCAAGGAACGCCGGGCCACCCAGGTGCTGCGCGTGCCGCTGGACCGGGCGAGCGTCAAGGTCCGGTTCGCCGGAACCGGCGAGGACCCGGACGACGGCGAGGATCACACCGTGTGGTCCGGCGTGCTCCCGCTGGCCCTGCACCCCGGCGAGCCCTTGACGGACCCGTCCACCGCCGAGGCGACCGAGGTCCCGCCGTCGGTCAGAACCCTGGCGGCCCGCCTGACGGAGCGCGCCGAGGCCCGCCGCGCCACCCTGGCCCACCTGACGCGACGTCTCGAGTAGGTGGCGGTGCCGCGGCGGGATCGGGTCAGCATCCGGTGAGGTGTCCCCGCACGGGGGTCACGACATGCTCGGGGAGTTCGCTACCGCTCCCGAGACGAACCGGAGAACTCCCATGTCGATCCTGACCAAGGTGCTCGAAGCGTTCACCGCCGAAGCAGCCGTGTTCCGCGACCTCGCGGCATCGGCCCCGGCCGCGGACTGGGACCTGGTGACCCCGGCCGATCCCTGGACCATCAAGGACCAGGTCGCTCACCTGACCTTCATCTTCGACCTCGCCGCGGCCGCGGCCGCGGACCCGGAGAAGTTCCGTGCCATGACGGCCCCGGTGGGCGAGAAGGGCTTCGACGCCGCGGTGAACGCCGTCCTGGCCCGGTACAACCAGGGCCCCAAGGAGACCATGCTCGAGGCGTTCGACCGGCAGACCGCCTCCGTGACGGGGGCGCTGGGCGCCCAGGACCCCGACGGGGTGGTGCCCTGGCTGGTCAATCCCCTGCCCCCGCACATCCTCACCACGGCGGGGATGATCGAGCTGTTCGCCCACGGCCAGGACATCGCCGACGCACGGGGAGTGGAGGTCCCGCGAACGGACCGCGTCGCCTACCTGCTCCCGTTCATCCACCGGACCATCCCGTTCGGGTACGAGACCCGGGGCCTCGAGCCACCGGCGCGAGCCTTCCGCTTCGCCGTCGAGCTGCCCGGCGGCGACCCCTTCCAGGTGGGCCCCGAGGACGCGCCCAACGTGGTGTGCGGCGCCGCCGTCGACCTCGCCCTGCTGGCTACCAGGCGGCGCCACCCCGACGACCTCAGCCTGCACGCCTCCGGTCCCGACGCCGCGGACTACCTCGAGGTGGCCCAGGCATACCGCGGTCCGGCCGGCCCGGGCCGGTCGCCGCGTGGCGCGGCGACGTCACGAACCCCGGAGTCCACCGCCGCCACGCCGTGAACCGGGGCGTCCCGGGAGGCGCGCGGCGCTACGGCCGAGGCGCGCCGGCCCTCAGGAGTCGAGGAAGTCCACCCGAGGGCCGGCCGGCTCGCCGTCGTGGTGGAGCTGGGCCGACGACACGCCGGCCGCGGCCAGCGCCCGCCAGTGCTCCCCCAGCCACTGCTCGGCGTCGAACTGACTGGTGAACACCGGCGTCACGGGCTCCGGGACGCCCTCGCCCTCGTCGTCGTGCAGCGCCCACTCCCACCGGGGCCGGATGGCCGCGGTCATTCCTGTCTCCCGCTGCCGACCGAGCCCGCGGAGCGGGTCAGGGCGCGGTTGATCCGCGAGGCCCAGAACGGGCCCTCGTAGACGAACGACGTGTACCCCTGGGTGAGGTCGGCACCCGCGTGCAGGTAGGCGCGGACGTCGTCGGCCGACGTGATGCCACCGACGCCGATGATGACCGGCCCCTGGCCGAGGCGCTTGCGCAGCCGCGCCACCACCTCCACGCCGCGGGAGCGCAGGATCGGGCCGGACAGCCCACCCGGTCCGCGGTCGTGGCCGATGGTGGTGTTCACCGCCACGACGCCGTCGAGCTCGAGTTCGAGGGCGAGGTCGGCGACCGCCTCGATGTCGTCGTCGGCCAGGTCGGGGGCGATCTTGACGAGCAGCGGCACCCGGCGCGGGCCGGTCCGGCGGTCGCGGGCGGACAGGGCGGCCGTGGCCTCGTCGGCGGCCTCGCGGACGGCGGTCAGGATGGGCCGCAGCGACTCGGTGGCCTGCAGATCGCGCAACCCGGGCGTGTTCGGCGAGGACACGTTGACCACGAGGTAGTCGGCCCATGGTGCGAGCAGCCGGGCGGAGTGGGCGTAGTCCTCGGCGGCCAGGTCGGGCCGTGTCCGCTTGGTCTTGCCGATGTTGGCGCCCACGACGATCGCCCGGCCGGCCCGCGTGGCGCGCAGGGCGCGGAGGCGTTCGGCGGCCGCGGCGGCGCCTTCGTTGTTGAAGCCCATCCGGTTGCGCACGCCGCGCAGGTCGAGCTCGCGCCACAACCGCGGGCGCTCGTTGCCGGGCTGGCCGTGCGCCGTGACCGTGCCGATCTCGACGAAGCCGAAGCCGAGGGCGGTCAGGCCGCGGATCGCCCGCCCGTTCTTGTCGAAGCCGCCCGCGAGCCCGAACGGCGCGGGCACCGTGCGCCCGAACACGCGGACGCTGCCCGGCCCGCCGGTCCCGCGGCCGAGGTACGGGGCGAGCGCGCCCTGCACGACGTCGGCCGCCACCGGCATCCTGCCGAGCAGCTCGATGCCCCGGAAAGCCAGCTCGTGGGCGCGTTCCGGATCCATCCGCCGGAAAACGGCGTTGAAGAGCAGGGAGTACGGAAAGCTCATGCGGTGGTCTCCTCCGATCCGTCCGACGGGTCCGGGCCCCGGGCCCCGTGCGCGGCCGGCCCGCGCGTGTGCCACAACCACCACAGGCCGACGAAGGGCAGGACGAGCGGGACATAACCGTACCCCTGCCCGTACAGGCTCCATACCGTCGACTCACCGAACACGTCCCGGCTCGCGAGCGACGCCGAGCCGACGGCGAGCACCCCCAGCGCCTCGACGCCGACCGCGCCCCAGGCCACCCGCCGCCAGGAGGGCGACGCCCCGAGCGCGAGCGCCACCGTGGCTACCACGTACACGACGGCGGCCAGCGCCGACAACGAGTAGGCCACGGGCGCCTCGCCGAACTTGGTGGCGAGCTCGTAGGAGGAGCGGCCCAGCGCGGCGAAGGCGAGAACCCCGTAGACCGTCACCAGAATCCGGCCGAACCCGGCTCCGGTGGAACGGGCGGCGCCGGCCGGACGGGCGCCGCCGCTCAGGGCGTCACCGCCGGACCCGCTCATGCGCCCGTCCAGATCTGCCACAGGCGGTAGTCGAGGAAGGCCACGGTCAAAGCCGCCGCCAGGAGCACCACCGACGACCACTTGGTCCGCTCCGCGAAGGCCCACGCGGCGGCGATGGGGAGGATGACCAGGGCGGTGGCCATGTACCCCCAGAACAGCAGCGGGTCCGACGGCGGCGCGCCGGTGGCGCTGCGGATCGCCGCGGTGATCGCCTGCGCGATGAGCACGCCCTCCACGACCGCTCCGCCCCAGAGCTGGTTGAGGATGACCGCGCGGTCCTTGACGACGAACCAGGCGGCCCACCCACCGAGCGCCACGCAGAGCGCGACCAGCAGGATCAGGAGGGGTAGCAGCACGGTGGAAGACTACCGGCGCGAGAGGGCTCGATGAAATCGCTCGCCACGTGGCGCTCCTCTCATCGGGCGAGGTGAACACGGCCGGGAAGGGCCGTGCGTGACGTGCTGACGCGCCGGCACGGCTGCGCCGGGCGTCCGCCGGGGCCGGGTTTTCGTCCGGCGAGCGCCGTCACGAAGTAACCTGTCGGCGGCCCTTGCCTCAGCCGGTGGAGCGACGGTGTCCTGTGGTCCGTCGTCGGCCCGCGACCGCATCCGGGGGGATTCGTCATGGTCGAGTTCGCAGTGCTGGGATCGATCAGGATCGGCGGCGTCGCCGTGACGGGCCGGATGCAGCGCACGCTGCTGGCCGTGCTGCTGAGCCGGGCCCCCGCGCCCGTGTCGGTGTCGGAGCTGAGCGAGCACCTGTGGCCGGGAGCGCGGCACGACCGGGCCGCGCAGCGCCTGCACCTGCACGTGCACCGGCTGCGCCAGCTCCTCGGGGATCCCGGTCGGCTGTCGCGCGTGGACGACGGCTACCGCTTGCGGGTGCGGCCGGGCGAGCTGGACGCCGAGCGGTTCGATGCGCTGATCCGGCAGGCCGAGGGCTCCCCCGAGAAGTGCGTCGAGCTGGTGGACGCCGCCCTGGCGTTGTGGCGGGGAGCCCCGTTCGGGGGCCTGGACAGCCCGGCGCTCACCGACGCCGCCGCGCGCCTGACCGAGCGCCGGCTGTTCGCCACGGAGCTGCGGTACGCCGCGGAGCTGCGACGGGGACGACACGCGGCGGTGGTGGCGGAGCTCACCGACGCCGTCGCCCGGCACCCGCTGCGCGAGCGGCCCGCCGAGCTGCTCATGACCGCCCTGTACCGCAGCGGCCGGCGGGCGGAGGCGCTGGCGGTGTACCGCCGCACCCGGCGGGCCCTGGTGGACGAGCTGGGGGTCGAGCCGGGGGACGGGCTGCGCCTCCTGGAGCGGCAGGTGCTGGCCGGCGAGCCGATCGCGTCGGACCGGCCGGTGCCGGAGCCCGCCCGGCCGTTCCGGCCCACGCCGGCTCAGCTCCCGCACGACATGGGCGCGTTCACCGGACGTTCCCGGGAGCTGGCGGAGCTGGAGTCCGTGGCGGGGCCGGCCGTGGTGGTGATCAGCGGTACGGCCGGCGTCGGGAAGACGTGGCTGGCGGTGCACTGGGGGCACCGGGCCCAGAACCGGTTCCCCGACGGCCAGCTCCACGTCGACCTGCGCGGATACGGGCCCGACGACGCCGTGTCGCCGCACGACGCGCTGGCCGGCTTCCTGCGGTCGCTGGGGGTCGAGGGCTCCGACGTGCCGACTGCCACGGACGAGCGGGCCGCGCTGTTCCGCACGGTGCTCGCCGATCGCCGGGTGCTGGTCCTGATCGACAACGCCCGCTCCGTCGATCAGGTCCGGCCGCTGCTCCCCGGAGGACGGTCCAGCTTCACCGTGGTCACCAGCCGCGACGAGCTGACCGGCCTGGTCGTGCGGGAGGGGGCGCGCCGGCTGCGCCTGGACCGGATGCCGGCTCGGGAGGCGGTGGCGTCGTTCCGGCGGATGGCCGGAGCGGCCGCCGACGCCGACCCGGACGCGGTCGCGACGGTCGTGGAGCGATGCGCGCGGTTGCCGCTCGCCCTGCGGATCGCGGCCGAGCAGATGTCGTGCCGGCCCGGCCTGGACGTCACGCGGCTGGCGGCCGAGCTGGGCGAGGACGACCGGCTGGACGCCCTGGACCTGGACGAGCCGCACGTCGCCGTGCGCTCGGTGTTCTCCTGGTCCTACACGAACGCCGACCCGCCGGCGGCACGCCTGTTCCGGCTGTACGGCCTGCACCCCGGGCGCGACCTGAGCCCGCCCGCGATGGCCGCCCTGGCCGGCACGGACGTTCCCGCCACCCGCCGGGTGATCGGGTCCCTGGTCCGCACCGGGATGGTCGAGCAGGGCCCGGACGGCCGCCTGTCGCCGCACGACCTGATGCGGGAGTACGCACGGGAGCGGGCCTTCGCCGACGAGCCGCCGCGTGACCGGGACGAGGCCCTCCGCCGGCTGCGCCGCTGGTACCTGCACACGGCGGTGGCCGCGCGCCGGGCGGTGAACCCGGGTGCCGGGTCCATCGAGCCGGAGGGTCCGCCGCCGTCCCAGGTTCCGGCGTTCGCGGACCGCGGCGCGGGCCTGCGCTGGTTCGAGGTGGAGCGGCCGAACCTGGTCGCGATGGTCCGGCACGCGGCGGGCACCGAGCCGGACATCGCCTGGCAGCTCGCCGGTGCCCTGCTGGCCTACTTCTACCTGGGCAAGCACTGGGACGACTGGCTGGCCACGCACCACCTCGGCCTGGCCGCGGCCCGCGGGTGCGACGACCCGCTGGGCAGCGCCCGCATGCTCAACGGGCTGGGTGTCGCCTACAGCGACCTCGGCCGGCACCACGAGGCGGTGGCCGCGCACGAGGAGGCGGACACCCTGCATGTCGTGGCCGAGGACCCGTCCGGCATGGCCTGGAACCTGAACAACCTGGGCGTGGTCTACGACGAGATGGACCGGTTCGCCGAGGCGCTGGATCGCTACGAACGGGCGCTCGGGCTGTTCACCGCGCTGGGTGACGGCCGGGGACGAGGACTCGTGCTGTGCAACATCGGCGACCTCCATCTCCGGACGGGGAACAGCGGACGCGCGGCGGAGCTGATCCGGCAGGCGCTGCGCGTCCAGGAGCAGGCGGGCGACCTGGAGGGCCAGCGGTTCGCGCTCCGGGGACTGGGCGACCTCGACCGGGGCGCGGGCCGGCTCGCCGAGGCGCGCGAGAGCTACGGCCGAGCCCTGGGGATCAGCCGTGAACTGGGAGACCGGGCCTGCACGGTCGAACTCCTCGAACGGCTCGCGTGGGCCGAGGACGCCCTGGGCAACCACGACGTCGCCGCCGTGCACGCCGACGAGGCCGCCGGTATCGCGGCCGCGCTCGCGCCCTCCGTGCTGCTGCGGACGGGTGACCTGGTGCCCGAACGAGGCGCGCCCGGCGGCCTGGCCCTGCCGTACGTCTGCCCACCGGTGCGGCGTGCGAACGGGCCGTCGCGCACGCCCGCCACCACGACCGCCGTCGGACACCGGGATAGCATCGCGGGGTGACCGACCTTTCCCTCTCCAGCAAGAATCCGATCGCCGTACGCGCCGACGCACTCGTCGTCGCCACGGCCAAGACGTCCGACGGCGTCGCGATCGTCGCCGACCACCTCCCGGCGGAACTGGTGACCGAGATCGAGGCCATCGCCCCGCAGCTCGGCATCACCGGGGCGCGTGACGAGGTCCGCAAGGTCCCGGCCGGGCCGCGGCTCAAGGCCGACGTCCTGGTGCTGACCGGTCTCGGCGAGCGCGCCGAGGACGGGACGTTCGACCCCGAGATCCTGCGCCGCGCCGCGGGTGCCGCCACGCGCGAGCTGTCCGGCGTCGCGTCCGCCGCCCTGTCGCTCCCGGCGACCGACGACGCCGCGCTGGCCGCCGTCGTCGAGGGCGCGCTGCTGGGCGCCTACCGGTTCGACAAGTACCGGACGAACGGTTCCGACGGCGCCGAGGAGCCGGTCGGCTCCGTCGAGGTCCTCACCACGCTGGCACGCGGGGCGAAGGCGAAGGCCGCCGTCGAGCGCGCGGGCGTCGTCGCCCACGCCGTGCACGCCGCGCGTGACCTGGTCAACGCCGCGCCGAACGAGCTGTACCCGGCCACGTTCGCCGACGCCGCCAAGGCCGCCGCGAAGGACGTCAAGGGCCTGAAGGTCACCGTCCTGGACGACAAGCAGCTCGCCGCGGGCGGCTACGGCGGCCTCACCGCGGTGGGTCAGGGCTCCTCGCGCGGACCGCGCCTCGTGAAGATCGCCTACGCACCCGCCAAGGGGGGAGCCCGGCCCACGGAGAAGATCGCGCTCGTGGGCAAGGGCATCACGTTCGACACGGGCGGCATCTCGCTCAAGCCGTCGGCCAGCATGGAGACGATGAAGTCGGACATGGCCGGCGCCGCGGCGGTGCTCGGCACCATGGTCGCCGTCGCGCGGCTCGGCCTGCCGGTCGCCGTGACCGCCTACCTCTGCCTCGCGGAGAACATGCCGAGCGGCACGGCGCAGCGGCCGTCGGACGTCATCACCATCTACGGCGGCAAGACCGTCGAGGTGCTCAACACCGACGCCGAGGGCCGGGTCGTCATGGCCGACGGACTCGCCTCCGCGGTCGAGGACGGGCACGACGTGATCGTCGACATCGCGACCCTGACGGGCGCCCAGATGGTCGCGCTCGGCCCGTACACGGCGGGTGTCATGGGCACCGAGTCGGTGCGCGACGAGGTCAAGGCCGCCGCCGACGCGGCCGGTGAGCTGTTCTGGCCGATGCCGCTGCCGGACGAGCTGCGGCCGAACATCAAGTCCAAGGTCGCCGACGTCGCGAACTCCGGCCCGCGCATGGGCGGGATGCTGAATGCCGGGCTGTTCCTGCGCACGTTCGTGGGTGACACGCCGTGGGCGCACCTGGACATCGCCGGGCCGTCGTACAACGAGAAGGGCGCGCACGGCTACACGGCGCCGGGTGGCACGGGCATGGGAGTCCGCACCCTCCTGACCTTCCTGGAGAACCGGGCGGCGAAGTAGGACCGGTGGGCCGGTGATGCACTAGGGCCGGTGTCAGTGCGGTCGGTTCCTCTGGGGGCCGACCGCACTGACAGGGAGCCGACCGCTCGCCATCGGACCGACTCCGCCGCTGCTACTTCCGCCGCTGGGCGGACGTCCAGTCGCGCATGCGCTGGGGGTAGCCGATGAAGCGGACGTTGTAGACCGGGACGCCGAGTTCGCCGGCCAGGTCGAAGGCGGTCTTCTCGTCGGGCACGCGGCGGCGGGTCCACTCCCCCGTCGTGGCCACGAGCAGGATCGTCGCGGGGATCTGGGCGGTGGGTGGTTCCACGTAGGCTTCGACGCCCTGCCGGGTGTCGATGAAGTCCCGGAGGTGCTTCATGGTCTGCCGGCGGGCGTCACCCGTCGGCACGGCGCCCGTGTCCTGGCCGCCACGCGAACGGCGACGGAACAGGCTCGCGAGCGAGAGGCGTGAGGATCTGGGCATGCGCCGAAGACTACCGGGCCCGCCTTGGGAGTTGCCTGAAAAAGTCCCAGGTCACGTCTGGAAGCATCCCAGGAGTGCCGGGAATGTCTCCAGCGTCACACCCCGAATCGACCCCACAAATTGGGGGGTAGCGTTCAAGGTGACAAGATGTCAGACGGTGCGTCCGGCGCCCACAAGGCACCCGCGCACGCGATGACCGCTGGAGCGAGGAGCAACGCAGTGCCATCCACGGCAACGTCCGCCGGCAACCCCGGCACCTTCGACCTCGTCGTGCTCGGCGGCGGCAGCGGTGGGTACTCCGCCGCACTGCGCGCGGCACAACTCGGCCTGAGCGTCGCCCTGATCGAGGAGGACAAGCTCGGGGGGACGTGCCTGCACAACGGGTGCATCCCGACCAAGGCCCTCCTGCACGCCGCCGAGGTGGCCGACGTCGCCCGGGAGGGATCCCGGTTCGGGGTCCGCACGTCGAGCGACGGCATCGACATGGCCGGCGTCCACGCCTACAAGGACTCCGTCGTGGCGGGCCTCTACAAGGGGCTGCGGGGGCTGGTCGCCTCGCGCGAGGTCACCTTCGTGACCGGGCACGGAACGCTCGTGGCGCCCGGCGTGGTCGAGGTCGACGGCGTCCGGTACGCCGGCCGTCACGTCGTGCTCGCCACCGGCTCGTACGCGCGCACGCTGCCCGGACTGGAGATCGGCGGCCGCGTCATCACCTCCGACCAGGCCCTCACGCTCGACCACGTACCGAGTTCCGTCGTGGTGCTGGGCGGCGGCGTGATCGGCGTGGAGTTCGCCAGCGTGTGGCGGTCCTTCGGCGCCGAGGTGCAGATCGTCGAGGCTCTCGACCACCTCGTGCCCGCCGAGGACCTCGCCCTGTCCAAGGCGCTCGAGCGGGCGTTCCGCAAGCGCGGCATCGGCTTCACGCTCGGGGACCGCTTCGCCGAGGTCAAGCAGTCCGACGACGGCGTGCGCGTCACCCTCGAATCCGGCAAGTCGTTCGACGCCGACCTGCTGCTCGTCGCCGTCGGGCGCGGGCCACGCACCGCGGACCTCGGGTTCGAGGCCGCCGGCGTGCCGCTGCGTCAGGGCTTCGTGGTCACCGACGAGCGGCTGCGCACCGGCGTGACGACGCCCGACGGCGGTCACGTGTGGGCGGTGGGCGACATCGTTCCCGGGCTGCAGCTCGCGCACCGCGGGTTCGCGCAGGGCATCTTCGTGGCCGAGTCCGTCGCGGCGGCGAGCGGCGTCTCGCCGGACGGTCCCGCGCCGGACACCGGCCTGCGGGAGCCGATGCCCGTCGACGAGGCCACCATTCCCCGGATCACCTACTGCGAGCCGGAGGTCGCGTCCGTGGGCGTGACGCAGGCCCGCGCCGAGGAGCTGTACGGCGCCGACGCCGTGGAGACCCTGGAGTACAACCTGGCCGGCAACGGCAAGAGCCGCATCCTGGACACCACCGGCTTCGCGAAGCTGGTGCGCCGCAAGGACGGCCCCGTCGTCGGCATGCACCTGATCGGCTCGCGCGTGGGCGAGCTGATCGGGGAAGGCCAGCTCATCGTGGGCTGGGAGGCGTTCCCGGAGGACGTCGCCTCGCTCGTCCACGCACATCCCACCCAGAACGAGGCACTCGGAGAGGCACACATGGCTCTGGCCGGCAAGCCTCTGCACGCCCACAACTGACCCAGTAACGACGAAGGAGACCCAACCGGTCATGTCTGAGAACGTGCAGCTGCCGGCCCTCGGCGAGTCCGTCACCGAGGGCACTGTCACCCGCTGGCTCAAGAGCGTCGGCGACACCGTCGCCGTCGACGAGCCGCTGCTCGAGGTGTCGACCGACAAGGTCGACACCGAGATCCCCTCGCCCGTCGCGGGGACCCTGGAGCAGATCCTCGTGGAGGAGGACGAGACCGTCGAGGTCGGCGCCACCCTGGCCGTGATCGGCGACGGTTCCGGCGCCGGGGAGGCTCCGGCCGCCCCCGCGGCGGAAGCGGCGCCCGCTCCCGAGGCACCGGCCGAGGCGGCTCCGGCACCGGAGGCGCCCGCTCCCGCGGCCGAGGCTCCGGCGGCGGAGGCTGCGCCGGAAGCTCCCGCCGCCGCTCCGGCCGGCGAGGGCACCGAGGTGAAGCTCCCCGCACTGGGCGAGTCGGTCACCGAGGGCACCGTCACCCGCTGGCTCAAGGAGGTCGGCGAGGAGGTCGCCGTCGACGAGCCGCTGCTGGAGGTCTCCACCGACAAGGTCGACACGGAGATCCCCTCGCCCGTCGCCGGAACCGTCCAGCAGATCCTGGCGGGCGAGGACGAGACGGTCGAGGTCGGCGCCACGCTGGCGATCGTCGGCTCCGGCGCTGCCGCTCCCGCCGCCCCGGAGCCGGCACCGGCCGCCGAGGCACCCGCGCCGGAGCCGGAGGCCAAGCCCGAGCCGGAGGCCAAGCCCGAGGCCAAGCCCGCTCCTGCTCCGGAGCCCACTCCTGCTCCCGCACCGGCCCCCGCGGCCCCCGCGGCGCCCGCCCCCGCGGCGACGTCCGGCCGCTCGACCGGCTCGTACCTGACGCCGCTGGTCCGCAAGCTCGCGACCGAGAAGGGCGTGGACGTCACGACGATCACCGGCACCGGCGTCGGCGGGCGCATCCGCAAGGAGGACGTGCTCGCGGCGGCCGAGGCGAAGCCGGCCCCCGCCGACGCACCCGCCGCGGCAGCACCGGCGTCGTCCCCGGCTCCGTCGACCGTGCTCGAGGTGTCGCCGCTGCGCGGCACCACCGAGAAGATGTCGCGCCTGCGCAAGGTCGTCGCGCAGCGGATGCTCGAGGCGGTGCAGACCCAGGCCCAGCTCACCACGGTCATGGAGGTGGACGTCACGCGGGTGGCGCGCCTGCGGGCCCGCGCGAAGGAGTCGTTCCTCGCACGCGAGGGCGCCAAGCTCACGTTCCTGCCGTTCTTCACCCTGGCGGCGGTCGAGGCGCTGAAGGCGTACCCGAAGATCAACGCCACGATCGACACCGAGGCCGGCACGATCACGTACCACCCGTCGGAGAACGTCGGGATCGCGGTGGACACGGACCGTGGCCTCGTGGTCCCGGTGATCAAGAACGCCGGCGACCTGAACCTGGCCGGCATCGCCCGCCAGATCCAGGACCTCGGCTCCCGCACCCGGGCGAACAAGGTCACGCCGGACGAGCTGTCGGGTGGCACGTTCAACATCACGAACACGGGCTCGGGCGGGTCGCTGATCGACACGCCGATCGTGCCGGGGGGTCACGCCGCGATCCTCGGGACGGGCACCATCACGAAGAAGCCCGTCGTGATCACGGACGCCGAGGGCAACGACTCGATCGCCGTGCACCAGATGTCGTACATCTTCCTCTCGTACGACCACCGCCTGGTCGACGGCGCCGACGCGGCCCGCTTCCTGACGGCGATCAAGAACCGCATCGAGGAGGGCGCCTTCGAGTCGGAGCTGGGTCTCTGACCTGACGACGGCCCCGCCCGATGACGAAGGGGCCGGACAGCCCGAGCGGCTGTCCGGCCCCTTCGCCGTCCTCACGAGACGCGCGAGACCCGCCACCCGTCGTCCGTCCAGGTCATCTGGAGCATGGCCGAGCGGGGCTCCGACTCCGGGACCTGCACCGGACCCGAGTCGCCGACCTGCATGTGGGCGCTGATCCGGTACTCGACGCGCACGACGACGGAGTCCAGCGGGTCGCCCTTCGCGAGGTGCCCACCACCACCGCCGTCCCGGCTCCCGACGACCTCCGCCTTGGTGACATACACCTCGGCCCCCGACACCTGCTTGCTCCAGAAGAAGATGCGGTTCAGCAGGGCGACGTCGGCGGCGTGCGCGGGCGACCCGGCCTGGTCGATGTCGGACACCTCGACCGGCATGCCGGTCAGCAGCAGCATCCGCAGGCGCGTGAGCTCGACCGCGGCCTTCGCCGGGTTGCCCCGGTCGCCGATCGCCGCGAGGTCGGCACCCAGCTGCGCCGCGGTCCGGGGCTCCTGGGCGTCGGCCGTCTGGCCCTGCGCGGAACCCGTGGCCGGGGCCGTGTCCCCGCCGGGCAGCAGGCCCGGTACCGAGACGAGCGCCCCCGCCCCGACGCCGACCGCGAGCCCCGCCGCCGCCACCGCGAGCACGGCGCCCTTCCTGCCGCGCAGGGGGTTCCGGCGCGCGCGCGGCGTCGGCCCCGAGTACGGCCGCACGTCCTCGCGGCGGACCACACGGCCCCCGGCGGCCGGCCCGATGATCGAGATCGGCCCGGTGCGCGCCGCCTCGACGAGCTCGTCGGGCGCGGGCATGCGCACCCGCGCCGGGGGCACCACCCCGTACACCCGGGCGGCGAACGTGCCGGCCTCGGGACGCTCCCGCGGGTCGGCGGCGCAGGCGCCGGCGAGCTCGGCACGCAGCGCCAGGTCCGCTCCGCTGAGCGCGGCGGGCCTGCCGTCCGCGCCGGTCAGCCCGGTCCGCAGCACCGACTGCGCGAGCCGGGCCAGCGACGGGACGTCCGCGACCGGCTCCTCTCCCGTGGCCGCGGCGGGCAGGGCGAGGCGCGGCCGGAGCAGCGCCTCGCCCTCGGGCGTGAACAGCACGTCGGTGGGCTCCACCGGGCCGTGCACGAGCCCCGCGCCGTGCAGTGCCGCGAGCGCCTGCGCGACGGAGACCACCATGCCCGACGCCTCGGCGGCCGTGAACGGCCCCCGGGAGGCGAGGACCGTGGGGAGGTCGGCGGCGTCGGGTCGGTCGAGCCGCACGTCGATGCGGTCGCCGCCCGACGGCGAGATGGTCACCAGCCGCACGAGGCTCGGGTGATCGATGTCCGCCAGCGTGTCGAGCCGCCGGACCAACAGGTCCCGTGCCAGTCCTGCGGCCGGTACCGTGACAGGAACGAGTTCCGTGGCGTCGATGAGATGCACGTATTCATACCTACGCCCGGTGCGTGCCCCTCGCCCGCTGTCCACTGATATGCGCGAGCCGCGACGGGGTGGTACAACATCGCGGCGGCCTGCGCGGCCTCACACCTCGACGATGCGGCCTTCGCGGGCGGCGACGCGGGCGGCGTCGAGCACCTCGGCGGTGCGGACGGCGTCGGCCGGGTCGACGGGGACGACGGCGTCGTCCTCGCCGGTGAGCCACGCCTCCACCGCGCGGTAGAAGTCGGCGTGGCCGCCGGCGGCGGCCGGGACGGGCGTGCGCTCGCGGCCGTGGGTGAGCCATCCGGCGGTGCCGTCCGGGGCGCCGGCGTCGAGCACCTCGAACGGCGAGGCGTCCTCCTCGAACGTGGTGACGACGAACGCGCCGCCGGTGCCGAGCACCCGGGTGCGCGGCCCGGGCGCTCCGACGAGGGATCCCGCCCACAGGCGGGACACCACGTGGTCGGCGTGGTGCAGCACGAGGAACACGTCGTCCTCGACCGGTGTGCTCAGGGCGCGCATCTCCGCGTACACGGCCTCGACACGGCCGAACAACTGCGTGGCGGAGTCCACCAGGTGCGGCCCGAGGTCGAGCAGGAGGCCGCCGCCCCGGGGGTCGCGTTCCTTCCACCGCTGCCGGGGCACGGGCCGCCAGCGCTCCCACCGGCGTTCGAAGGTGTGCACGTCGCCGAGGTCGCCGCGGCGGATCAGGGCGCGGAGGGCGAGTTGTTCGGGGTCCCAGCGCCGGTTGTGGAACACGGTGAACGGGGTGCCGGCGTCGGCTGCGACGTCGACGATGCGACGTGCCTCGTCGGCGTCGATACCGATCGGCTTGTCCAGCACGAACGGGACGCCCGCGGCGGCGACGGCGGCGGCGTGCTCGGCGTGCATGGCGGTCGGGCTGGCGACGACGACGACGTCGTACGCACCCCGGTCGCCGAGCATGCTCGCGAGGTCGTCGTGGAGCTTGGCGCCCGGCCAGTCACCCGCGGCCTGCACGCGCCGCCCCGGATCCCGGGTGACGACGGCGGTCACCGTCAGCCCCGCCTCGCGCGCGAGCTTCGCGTGGATCTGTCGTCCTGCTCCGCCGTATCCGACGATTCCGAGCCGTAGTGCCATACGCCCATCGTGCCTGAGCGAGGCGGCCCGTGCGCGGGCTGTCCGACCTGCGGCGCGAGTGGCCGGCAGGACCAGGGCCGACGACGGCGGCAGCGGGCGGGGTGAAGATCTTCGCGTGCGTGTGCGACTGGTATATATACGCAGTACGACTTATATCGCGCTAACACGGTATTGGAGCAACGTGGCCGCCGCATCCGATTCGAAGAAGTCGCTGCTCGAGAAGCTGAGCAAGCGCAAGGCCCTTCAGGTGACCCTGGTCGTGATCGCGGCGCTCGTGCTCGCGGGAAACTTCCTCTTCAAGTCGCTCGGCGACGACGCGACCCCCGCGGAGGGTGCCGAGGGGTCGGCCCTGGAGGCGCTGGAGAGCCTGGAGATCAGCGAGTGGGAGGACGAGGACGGGTACGACCGTGACGCGTTCGGCACCGCGTGGAAGGACGTCGACCAGAACTCGTGCGACACCCGCAACGACATCCTCGCCCGCGACCTGGAGGACTTCGAGTACACCGCGGGCGACACGTGCGAGATCGCGTCCGGCACGCTGGACGACCCGTACACGGGCACGGAGATCGACTTCGAGCGCGGCCCGAACTCGGGCGACGTCCAGATCGACCACATCGTCGCGCTGAAGAACGCCTGGGTGACCGGCGCGTACGCCTGGGACCAGGAGCAGCGTGAGCGGATCGCCAACGACCCGCTCAACCTCGTGGCGTCCGACGGCCCCGCGAACATGGGCAAGGGCGCCGACGACACCTCCGAGTGGCTTCCCGACAACGGCTCCTACCGGTGCGAGTACGTCGCCGCGCAGGTGGCGGTCAAGGTCAAGTACGAGCTGTGGGTCACCCCGGACGAGCACGACGCCATGACGGACGTCCTGACGTCGTGCCCCGCGGAACCGCTCCCGACCGGCGGCCTCTGAGCGCGTGACACGGTGCCCGACGGCGGCGGTGCGGGACCCGGGCCCGGGTCCCGCACCGCCGCCGTCACACGTCTCCTTCCTACGTCGCGGCCGTCCTACGTCGCGGAGGTGATCTCGCGGGTGCGGCGGACCAGGAACGCCGCGCGCGCCACCGCCTCGGGGGTGAGCCCGGCCGTGCGGCCGGCGCGGCCGGAGCCGGAGCCGGAGCCCGCGCCGTCATCCGAGACCGCGCCGCCAGGGCCTGTGCCGGGACCGGGCATCGCGCCGTCGGGCACCAGGTCCGCGACCGCGCGTTCGAGGGTGCTCAGCCCCAGGTCACGCGCCAGGCGCCGAGCGAGGTCGAGGTCGGAGCGCTGACGCGGCGTGAGCCGGTAGCGGCCGGTGGCGGCCACGGCGACCAGCACGCCCCAGGCGAGGCCGCACGCGCGGACCACGGGCGGGTCGGGCTCGGCGGCCTCGGTCACCGCTCGCGCCCGCGAGCGCATCCCGGCCACCCGTGACAGTCGCCGGCGCCACGTGTCCCAGTGGTGCCGGCTCCAGCGTGAGTCGCGGCCGATCTGGTACTGCTCCGTGAGGGACGGGCTGATCAGTCGGAGGACGCCGTCCGTCCCGCGCAGGAAGATCCCGACGGGCTCGATCCGGTCCTCGCGCCGCTCGGCCGTCACCCCGACCACGGGCCACCGCCCCGCCAGGACGTGCAGGATCACATCGGCAGTGCGCCGGTCCTCGACGGGGACACGCAGCAGGTGCTCCTGCCCGCCGGAATCGGTGACGGTCCACGTCAGGTCCTGGCGCACCTCGTCGACGCCGACCTCGCCCGTGTCGCGCACGAGCAGCAGGCGCAGGTGTGACGGGCGGCGCCCGAACCCGACGGTGTCCCGGGCGGGGCGCGCGGTGCCGGTGCGCTCGGCGACGTGCCGCAGCTCGTCCAGGTCGAAGGCTCCGAGCCGTTCGAGCCTCGGGCTGCCGCCGGCGCCCAGCGTGCCGTCCGGCCGGGCTCGGACGGCCGACAGCGAGAACGGGCCGTCACTCAGCCGTGCCGGGGACGCGCCCCACAGCAACGGCATCTCCCACTCGCGCCGGAACGACGGGTCCGATCCGGCGGGCCGCCCGGTCACCGCCGTCCGGACCTGGCCCTCGCCGAGGTCCCAGGCCGCGAACGCGAGCCCGCGCGACCCGCTCGGCGCGGTCCACCACCGCACGCCGAGCGGTACGAGCCGCGCGACGTCGATCTCGTCCTCCTCCCGGCCGGAGCGGTTCCCGGCGGCCTTCTTCCCGTTCCGCGTCCCGGCGGACGGGATCTCGTCCGGTCCCTCACCGACCTTCTTCCGGTCCGGCGCCGCGACGGCCCCCGTCCCGTCCGGCTCTCCGGCTCCCGGGCCGCCGGAACCGCCCGAGTCGCTCGGGCCGCCGGAACCGCCCGGGCCGCCGGGCCCGGCGTGCTCGTGCGCCTCGCACAAGGCCCAGATCTCGGTGAGGGTCGACAGGACGTCGGCCTCGTCGGTGCCGTCGGCGTGCGCCGCCAGGTCGGCGGCCTGTCCCGCGGCCGTGCGCAGCAGGGCGTCGAGACGCAGCCCGTGCACGGGTTCGAACCCCGCGACGCGGGCACGTCCCGCGAGCGCGCGGAGTGACTCCGGCGCGTCGTCGCGCAGGTGCGCCAGGCCGCCGTCGAGCAGATGCACGACGGCGTCCCGCACCTCCGCGACCGCCACGGCACGGCGCTTCGCCGTCGCGGACGCCCTCGCCGTGGCCCGCTTCGTGGCGGACGCGCTCGCCGTGGCTCGCTTCGCCGTGGCCCCCTTCGCAGTGGCGGGCCGCCCCGCCCCGCCGGGTTCCGCCGTATCCCCGGTACCCGCCGGGGCGGACGGGCGGACGCCGAGTGCGTCCGCGCGGGCGCGTGCCCAGCGCCAGGCGACAACCATGTGCACGCACACCCCGCCGGTCGGGCACTCGCAGACCACGGCCGACGGCCCGCGCCCGTCCACGCGGACCGCCTGCCCGCCGACCGTGAGATCCGCGCCCTTGGCGTCCGACGCCACCTCGGCGACGTCGTCGGACAGCTTCCTCGCACGGCGAAGCAGGCCGGTGCTCGCGAGCCCGGCGAGCTCCTCGTCCGGCAGTGCGGCATACGCCTCCAGGTACGTCATGCCAGGACCTCCCCCAGCCACTCGGCGAATCTCTCGGGTGTCAGCGCCGCCACCTCCATGCCGGCCTCGGCGAGGCGCCGGGCCGTGCCCTGGTCGTAGACGGGGTCGGCGGTCTCGTCGAGTGCGGCGAGGCCGAGCAGGGTCACGCCCGACGCCCGCAGCCGCCGCACCGCCGCCAGCAGCTCGGAGACGGAACCGCCCTCGTAGAAGTCGCTGACCAGTGCCACCACCGTCCGGGACGGGTCGCGCACCTGGCCCTCCGCGAACCGCACGGCACGGGCGATGTCGGTGCCCCCGCCCAGCTGCGCCGTGAGCAGGACGGACACGGGGTCGTGCGCGAGGTGCGACATGTCGACCACGTTCGTGTCGAACAGCACCAGCCGCACGTCGATCCCGGGCAGCCCCGACAGGATGCCCGCACACACCGCCGAGTAGAGCAGCGATGCGGCCATCGAGCCGGACTGGTCCACCAACACCACGACGTCCCAGGTCAGGGCCCGCTTCTGCCGCGCGTTGAACCGCACGTCCTGCACGAGCATCCGCCCGTCGCCGTCGACCCGCCCGAGATTGGCGCGCAGTGTCCGCTTCCAGTCGAAGTTCCGCGCGACGCGGTGCATGGACCGGCGCGACCGGTCCACGCGTCCGCCCACGGCCGTGAGGAACCGTGACCGCAGTCGCCGCACCACGTCCTCCACCACGCGCTCGATGACGCGGCGCACGCCGTCGGCCACGGAGGGGTCGAGCTTGCCCCGCAGTTGCAGCAGCGCGGTGGCGAGCTCCCGCGACGGTTCCATCGCCTCGACCGTCCCGCGGTCGCCCAGCAGCTCGGTCAGGCCGTAGCGGCCCACGGCCTCGACCTGCATCCGCTCGAAGGTCTCGCGCGGGAACAGCGACCGCGCCTCGCCGAGCCAGCCGAGCGCCGAGAAGTCGACGCCGTGCGGCGCCGAGCCCTCGAGTCCCGCGCCGCCGGACCCGCCGCCCCCGCGCCGTCCGGCCTCGCGCCGTCCGGCCGCATGCCCGCGCGCCGTGTACTCGCGGTCGTAGAGGTAGCCGAGCGTGCTCTCCAGGCGCTGGTCGCCGGCCGGCACGTCGAGACGCTCGGCGGCGTACCGGCCGAGCACGAGCCGCCAGCGCCGCGCGGCCTCCTGGTCCGGTACGCCGTGCGACGGCGGTCCCGCGGTGGTGCTGCCCGTCCCTGTCATGTGTGTCCTCCGCTCCAGTGCGCCAGCCCGTCCCGGGCGAGCACGGCGGCGAGCTCGCGTTCGACCGCGATCCCCGCCGCCAGGTCGTTCTCGTCGATCAGCACCCGCACGCCGACGTCGGACGCCCGGGAACCCGTACGCTCCGCGACACGCTCGGCCAGCCGGTGGGTCTCGGTGGGGCGCAGCCAGGTGAAGCCACGGCGCAGGTCGGGCAGGACCGCCAGGAAGGCGTCCGGCGTCAGGTCGCGGATCGCGCCGTCGACCGCGTCGAACAGCTCCGGCGTGTGCAGCAGCAGGTCGGGCGCGGCTCGCAGGACACCACCGAGGAAGCGCACCGCGAGCGCCGGGTCCGCTCCCGGCCGCAGGGCACCGCGCACGTGGTCGACCAGCACGTCGTCAGGCACGTCGCCGTCCACCGAACCGACCGCCAGCAGCGCGCCGCGCACGGCCGGCGCCGCCCGTTCGTCGTCGCGCAGCCGGGCGAGCTCGCGCGCCACCGCCGACGCCGGGTCCTGCCCGGCGGGGGCCGCTCCGTCGTCCGCCCACGCCCGCTGCGCGTCCCGTACCAGCGCGCGCAGTTCCAGGACGGAGACGACGGCGGCCTCCTCGTCGTCCGGCCCCGCGCGGCCGGCGTCGGGCACCAGGTACGCGGCCGTGGCGAGTGCCTGCGCCACCAGGTCGAGCAGGTCGCCTGCCGGGGTGCCACCGGGTGCCGCCGCTCCCCCGGTGCCGTCCGGCGCGCCGGTGTCCGGGGCCAGGCCCAGCTCCACCCGCGACCGCCACAGCCCGAGCAGCCGGCGGGCGCCCGACACCACGGATCCCAGGTCACGGTCCGTGTCGAGGGTGCGCGCGAGCAGGCTGACGAGCCGGGGCAGGTGTTCGGTCAGGCCGACCACCGCCGCGCGGGCCACGAGCGTGGCCACCCCGTCCGCGGCGGCCGGCGCGCCCTCCGCCCGCAGCCGTTCCTCCGCCTGCCGCAGCAGCGTCACCGCGGCGGCGTCCACGGTCGCGCCGAGGTGCGACATCTCCACCAGCCGCGCCTCGACCACCGGCGTCCAGCAGTACTCCCACTCCTCGCCGATCATCCCGAGCCCGCGCCCGGCGACATGGTCCGGGCCGGAGATCTGCCGCCCGAACCCGCAGTCGAGCAGGTCGAGCACCGCGAGCACCTGGCGGCGCGCACGGTGCCCGGGCGTGCGCCGGGCATCGAGCCGCGCGGTGCGGGGCAGGGTCGTCCCGATGTCGAGGCCGACGGCGGCCACCCGCTCCCGTGCGTCCCGGACCAGTGGCGGCACGGCCCCGCCCGCCGGGACGCGCCCGACCTCACGGCCGCCGAAGACCTCGGCGATCGCGAGGCCGAGGGGGCGTTCCGGGCCGATCCCGCCGTCGTCGGTCACGAAGCAGGAGGTGATCGCGTCCAGGACGTCGGTGCGGCCGGGAAACGGTCGCATCCGCAGGTCGGCGAGCCGCGTCGCGGCGACGGCGGCCGCGGCGACCTGCGGGGTGGAGACCTGGTGCCCGCGCTCGGCCGCGGCGCGGGCGACGTCCACCAGCACCTCGGTCGCGATGCCGGGACCGCCACGGCCCGCGTCCTCGTCGGGGTGCCCGCCGGGTGCGTCGTCCCGCAGGTGGGTGGCGTGGAGGCGCTCGTAGAAGCCCGGGGAGGGCATACCGGCGCCGTAGCCGCGCAGCCCGTCGAGCCGCTCGTGGTCGTAGCGGATCAGCCAGGCGTCTCCCGTCGCCTGCGGGCCGTAGCCGCCGTCGGGCCACCGGTGGCGTACCGGGGCGCCCTCGGGCAGCCCGGCGAGTGCCTCGGCGATGGCCGGCGTGTGGAACGCGCCCGTGACGACGAGGACGGGGCCGGAAGGCGCCTCGCCGTCGCGCGGCGCGGTCCCCACCGGGAGTCCGGCGGCCTCGGCCGTCCGGCCGGACATCCAGGCCTCCCGGTCGAGGGAACCGTCCGCGGCGAGCACCTCGTCCTCGTAGTCGAGGCGGGACAGGGCCGCCCAGGCGAAGACGTCGTCGAACGTCGTCCGCCAGTCCGCGAGGCCTGCGGGGGGACGACTCTCGAACAGGTGGTCCCACAGCTCGTCGTGATCCCGGCAGCCGAGGCGCCGGGCGAGCGCGGCGACCGACCTCGAGTGGGCGAGGTACCGCTCGGACATGAGGGTCCGCGCGAACGGATCCTGCTCCGGTGCCGTCCGCGGCCCGACGGCGGACCCGGGGTCCCGTCCCCCACCCGGCCCGGCGGGTTCCGCGGACGTGCCGCCCTCCGGGACGACGGCGGTCGCGGGACCGGCGGGCCGTTCGCGTTCCGCGGCGGGGCGGTCGCAGAACCGGACGTCCGCGCCGGCCTCACGCCCCGCACGCAGCGCCTCCCACTCCGGGGAGAACGACGCGAGCGGGTAGAAGGAGGCGCCGCCCGAGGCGCCCTGGCCCTCGGGCAGGCTGAGCAGCGCGACCGGGGGCCGGGTCTCCTCGTGCAGGAGTTCCGGCAGGAGCCGGGTGTACTCCTCCGGCCCTTCGATCAGCACGACCGCGGGCCGCAGCTCCTCGATCGCCCGGCGCACCGCGACCGCGCAGGCGGGCGAGTGGTGCCGCACCGGGGCGAGGTACACGCCCTGCTCACGCAGCGCTTCGACGGCAGCGGCGGCGCGGCGCAGGCGATCGGGCGCGAGCTGCCACGCCTCGCGCAGACCGTGGTTCCCGGTACTCACCGCCACAGCACCTCGGCCGCGTCGAAGAATGCCTTCCACCCCTTGTCCTTGCGAGCGCGCTCGCGGACCACGTTGTCGACGTAGTGCCGCAGCCGGCGCGCGTCCTCCTCGTCGCCCTTGAGCGCGACGCCCGCGACCTGGCGGGCGACCTCCGCGGCGGTGACGCGGCCGTCGCCCAGGTAGCGGGCCTCCAGGGATGCCGCCACCGCCACGTTGACCGCCTCGGCCGTGGACATGACGGTCTCGGGCCGCTTGACCGGGGCGCCGTCCCGGGTGGTCCCGGACCGCAGTTCCTGGAACACCGTGACCAGGACCTCGAGCACGTCGCGGGGCATCGCGGGCCGGTCGCCGGAGGCGCCGAGCTCGGCGGTGAGCTGCCGCTCCACGAGCTCGATCTCGAAGTCGCGGTCCCGCACGGGCGCCACGGTCTCGAACGAGAAGCGGCGCTTGAGCGCGGCCGACATCTCGTGGACGCCCCGGTCCTTGAGGTTCGCGGTCGCGATGACGTTGAACCCGGGCCGGGCGGCCTCCCGCGCGTCCGGCCCGAGCTCCGGGACCATGAGCTGCTTCTCGGACAGGATCGACACGAGCGTGTCCTGGATCTCGGGCGCGCAGCGCGTGATCTCCTCGAAGCGCACGAGCGATCCGGCGCGCATCCCCGTCATCACGGGTGACGGGACGAGGGACCGCTCCGTGGGGCCCTCGGACACGAGCAGCGCGTAGTTCCACGAGTACCGCACGTGGTCCTCCGTGGTGGCCGCCGTGCCCTGCACCGTCAGCGTGGACGATCCGCTCACCGCCGCCGACAGCAGCTCCGACAGCATCGACTTCGCCGTGCCCGGCTCGCCCACCAGCATCAGCCCCTGGCGGCCCATGAGCGCCACGACGGCGCGGTCGACCAGCGGGTCGTCGCCGTAGAACTTGCGGCTCACCCCGATCCGCTCGTCCCCCACCACGAAGGCGCGCACGGCGCGCGGGCTCAGCCGCCAGCCGGGAGGCCGTTCCGCGCCACGCTCCTCGTCCCACGCGGCGAGCGCCGCCAGTTCCCCGGCGTGCCGCACCTCCACGGGCGGGCGCTGCTCGATCGCCGCGTCCGCGCGGGCCTCGGTCGTCTCGGTCGTCATCCTCGGTCTTTCCTCTCGTACACGGGTCTTGTCGTGGCCAGGGCGCTGCTTCAGTACTCCGACTTGCGCTCCCAGGCGGGGTCGTACGCCCCGGCCGAGGCCACGTCCAGGTAGTCGGCATAGGTCTCCGCCAGCAGCACGGGCGGCACGTCGGCGAGCGGCACGACACCGCGGTCGCCCCAGGTGCCGGGCTTGCGGAAGGTCAGGTCCTTGATCGCCGCGGGGATGTTCTCGTTGCCCATGAACGCGCCCGTGAACTCGATCTCGGCGACGAGGCCGGCCGACGGGTGCTCCTTCGTGTACTCGTAGAACCAGCCGGCATCCTGCACCCCGCCGTTCTGGTACCCGCGGGCGAGCAGCCTGCCGCGCACGGTGTAGCTGTCGGTGAGCCAGCCACGCCGGTCCGTCACGCGCCGCGCGCCCTCTGCCGTCTCGGGCACGGCGGTGGCGAACTGCTCGAACAGGGGCCGCACCTCGTAGTCGGCCAGGTGCTCGCGCCAGGCCTCCGGGGTGTCGGCTCCGCCGTTCCCGCCGGCGAGGGTCACCGCGTGGGCGATGCCGACCGTGCGGCCGTCGTCGTCCGCGCCCTCGCCGAGCGTCACGTCCTCGTCGTCCACGGCGACCAGCGCGCCGTCGTCGGGCCGGAACGCCCGCTTTGCGGGCGTGCCCGGGTCGGCGAGCCACACGACGCGCGCGGCGAGGCGCGACATGACCGGGTGCTCCGCGACGAACTCGCGCCACTCGCCCGCGCTCCAGGTACGGCCCTGGATCATGGCCTCGCGCAGGCGGCGGGTCTGCAGCTCCACGACCGCCTTGAGCTCCTTCTTGCCGGCCGTGAGCTGCGCGCGGGCCTCCTTGTAGGCGGCACGGGTCTCGTCGTCGGCGCCCTGCGGGGTGCTCGGCGGCGTCTTGACGACCTTGCCCTTGTCGTTGCGCAGCTCGATCGTGAAGGCGTCGGTGATGCGGCCGGTGTACTCGCGCTCGCCGAAGGACAGGCGCAGCACGCCGTCGGCGTCGAACCCGGCGGTCTGCACCGTGCGGTCGGCGAGCTGGTCCGCGCTCCAGCCGCGCGCCTCGGCGAGCTGCCCGGCGAGCTCCTCCGCCAGCTCCCGCACCGTGCGGAGCTTGAACTGGCGGGACACGGCGAGCAGGAGTTGCACGGCGGGCCGGTCACCGTTCGCGGCCAGGGCTCGGACGAGCGAGTCGGCCTGGGAGCGGCGCTGCGGGTGTGCCTTGAAGAAGTGCTGGGCCGCGGCGGCCAGCTCGCCACCGGGCATCCCGACGGTGAGCGCCAGGAGGCCCTTGTCCTTGGTGGCGGAGCCCAGATAGGTGGCCTGGTGTGCCTTGTAGGCGCGGCGGTAGTGCTCCTCGAGCGGTACCGCGGCGCTCTCCTGGGCCCAGGAGGAGCCCGGGTTCTGCGACAGCCAGTGCTGTGCCCACTTGTGCTGCTGCTGGGCCGCCTGCTCGGCGTGCTCGCGGGACTCGGCGGCGGACGGCCCCCGGGTGTCCTGGGCGATCCAGGCCCGCAGGACGTACGAACCGAGTGCAGCGCGGGACGGCTCGTCGAGCAGCGAGACGTAGCGGGCGATCAGCCCTTCGCCGCTCGGTTCCTTGAGCCGCACCGCGAGCACGACCCACCAGCGCACGATCTCGCGGGGGACCGCCGTGCCGTCCGTCCAGCGCAGGTCCGGCAGCGCGTCGAGCGGGAACCACGCCATGCTGACGGGGGCCTTCTTCTTCAGGCCCTTGGTGGCTTCCGCGGCCAGCTTCGCCGGCGAGAGGTGCTCGCCGATGTCGTCGCCCAGTGCCTCCAGCGCCGTGAGGAACGCCGCGCGGACGTCCTCGCGGCGTTCGGTGCCCAGCGCCGTGCGCAGAGCCGGCAGCGCGTCCTTGTCCCCGAGGTTCGTCAGCCATCCGGCCGCCGACATCCGCACCGCCGACTTGCCGTCCGTCAGTCCCTGCTCGGCGAGCGCCCGCACCCGCGGATGCCGGGCGAGCACGCGCTGGGCCTCCAGCCGGTGGGTCCTGGCGGCGCCCATGGCGAGCGCGCTCAGCCGGGGCAGCAGCGGGGCGGGCGCCGCCGGGAACTTGTCGAGGATGCCGAGCACGATGGCCGGGGCCCGGTGCGCGTCGTAGCCGTCCCGGGGTACGAGGTGCTGATCGAGCATGCCGACTCGCTCGGCGAAGTACGCCCACATGCGCTGCGCCGGGATCTCCTCCACGCCCCACCAGCGCTGGAACACGAGGTCGGCGATCCGGGCGTCCGGGTCCTCGTAGCCCGCACGGACCAGGACGTCGCGCAGGGCGCGCAGGTCGGAGACCTCGTCGAGACGGCCGCGCATCAGCCACCACAGCTGATGGTGCGGCCCGCTTCCGACACGCGCGGCCCTCGCGAGGTGCAGGAGTGTCGTCTCGGGAGCCACCTTGGGGAGGCAGTCGACGAGCCACGACAGCGTGGCCGCGTATCTCCTCCTCCCGTCCTTGTCCGAGGGGGCCGGTGACGCCGGCTCGCGGCCCGACAAGACCTCCATGAGCCGTGTCAGATACTCCGTGTCGATCTGCTCCAGCGAGGCGATGTTTCGCTCGGCGCTCTGGACGTGCCAGTTGTCGCCCTTGGCGCGGCCGGAGGACTTGTATTCCTTCAGCATGCGCTGCCGGTGCGCGTGGGCCTCGGCGAGCATCGTGTCGCGGTGCGCGACAGCCGCCGCGACGTGCTGCCGGCCGAGCTCGACCTCGGGCAGCGGCTCGTACGGCGGGAGCCGCAGCTCCTGCGCCTCGGCGGTGTCGAGCGCCCGCAGCCGCTCCACGGCCTTGGCCAGCACCAGGATCCGGGCGTCCTGCGCGCGGCCCGGCCCCTTGCCGTGCCCCGTACCCGAGGATGCCGCACCCGACGACGCCGTCCGCCTCCCCGCGAGCACCGCCTCGATCGCGGCGGGCCCGCCGTCGGTACCCACGATGCGTGTCACGACGTCGTCGAGCGCGCCCGCCGGTGCCGATTCCAGCAGTGGCGCGAGCAGGCGCACCTGTTCGGCGTCCGGCAGCGTCGCGACCACCTCGTCGGCGGCCCGTCGCACGCCCTTCGCCGTGTCGGCGCACAGGGCCGCGAGCGTGCCGCGCAGGGGTTCCGGGGCGTTCCGCACCGCCATGAAGCCGCAGAACGCCTTCTTCCCCGAGGCTCCGAGCCGCCGCACCTCGGCGTCCACCGCTTCGGGACGTGCGGCGAGGTAGGGGGACGCCTGGGCCGTGCGGAGGAAGCAGGCCACGTCGGGGCGGCGCGTGTAGGAGTTCTCGCGTGGACGCGCCAGGAGGAGCTGGATCACCGCCGAGACGGCGTCGTCGTCGGACAGGCCGCCCGCCCGGGCGACGGCCTCGAGCTGCTCCGGCGTCCAGACGGGGCCGGTGTCGTTGCGGGTGGTGGTGCAGGTGAGCGCGACATCCTGGGCGAGGACGCCGAACCACTCCGGTACCGCGGCGTGCACCTCCGGGTCGGAGGCGATCGCTGCCAGGAGGCGGCCGAGGCGCGACAACTGCTCCGGCGTGATGCGGCTGCTCAGATGGGCACGTCCACGCGCCCGCCTCGCCGCCTCGATCGTCAGGCCCGACGTCGCCTTGCGCACGCGCTTCTCGAAGTCGACCCAGCCCAGGCCGTGGTGGCGCTGCCCGCTCAGTGCCGAGTCGAGCTCCTTCGTGTCCCTGGCCTGCAGTTCCAGCACCAGGTCCGCACCATCGCCCTCCACGACGTACGCGACGGCGCGCTCGTGCAGCGCCTCCCCCTCGATCCGCAGCACCTTGAGCCCGTCCGACACGATGGTCGCCACGTCCTTGCGACCGGCCTTGTCGCGCACAGCCTGAAACATCTGGAGTCCGTTTCCTCGTCACCGTCATCAACGTTGTCTCCGCAGTTCAGGGCGCACTTCTTCCCGGGAAGCCCAGCGCCCTGCCGGGATGACGCACAACGTAGCGAGGGTCACTGACACGGCCGGCGCCCGACGTCCGACGTGTTCGGCAGACCACACAACGGCCGTTCTCCTCCGTGACGAGGGAGACAGTCGCGCCCACCCGCCCGCGGCGTAGGCTGATCGGCGTGGAGAACCCCATCGACATCCAGCGCCTCACCGGTCACGTCGACTACCACGAGGGCTGGGATCTGCAGCGCCGCACCCACGAGGCCGTGCGCACGGGCGACGGGCCCGACACCCTCTTCCTGCTGGAGCACGCGTCGGTCTACACCGCCGGGCGTCGCACCAACCGCTCCGAGTACCCCACCGACGGCACCGAGGTGGTCGACGTCGATCGCGGCGGCAAGATCACGTGGCACGGGCCCGGCCAGATCGTCGCGTACCCGATCGTGAAGCTGGCGCAGGCGTTCGACGTCGTCGGCTACGTCCGCACGCTCGAGGCCGCCGTCATGGACGTGTGCGCCCGGCTCGGCGTCGAGACCATCCGCGTCGAGGGGCGCTCGGGCGTGTGGATCGCGGCCGACGGCCCGGACGCGGCCGGGCCGGACGGCGAGCCCCGCCTGGAGCGCAAGGTGTGCGCCATCGGCGCCCGCGTCGCCAAGGGCGTCACCATGCACGGCCTCGCCCTGAACTGCGACCCCGACCTGGCCGCGTTCGGGAAGATCGTGCCGTGCGGGATCCCGGCCGAGGACGCGGACGTGACGTCCCTCTCGGCGGAGCTCGGCCGTGACGTCACCGTCGCCGAGGTGCTGCCCCTGATCGAGGACGCCCTGGTCCGTCACCTGACGCCGCTGCTCGCGGTGACCAGGGCCGACGACGCCGCGGGAGCGGACGTCCCGGCCGCGGCACCCGCCGGGAACACCACGCCCGCCGGAGCGGTTGCCGCCTCGTAGGACGTCGCGCGGCGCGGGCAACACACGCGCGACGCCGCGGACGACGGGGTGACCAACCCCACGCACGCGCGGGCCGTCACCACGACCGCCGTCGTACACGAACGCCGTAGGCTGGCCAGGAGAACCCTGACCTGGGAGGGGAAGACAGCGTGACCATCGCACCCGAGGGACGCCGCATGCTCCGCGTCGAAGCGCGCAACGCGGCGACCCCCATCGAGAAGAAGCCCGAGTGGATCAAGACCCGGGCGACGATGGGGCCCGAGTACCGTGACATGAAGAGCCTGGTCAAGGGCGAGGGCTTGCACACGGTGTGCGAGGAGGCCGGCTGTCCCAACATCTTCGAGTGTTGGGAGGACCGTGAGGCGACGTTCCTCATCGGCGGCGACCAGTGCACGCGCCGCTGCGACTTCTGCCAGATCGACACCGGCAAGCCGGCCGAGTTCGACCGGGACGAGCCGCGCCGCGTGGCCGAGTCGGTCCGGACGATGGGCCTGAAGTACTCGACGGTGACGGGTGTCGCCCGCGACGACCTGCCCGACGGCGGCGCCTGGCTCTACGCCGAGACGGTGCGCCAGATCCACGCGATGAACCCGGGAACGGGTGTCGAGCTGCTCATCCCCGACTTCAACGCGATTCCCGAGCTGCTGGACGAGGTCAACGACTCCCGCCCGGAGGTGCTCGCGCACAACGTGGAGACGGTGCCGCGCATCTTCAAGCAGATCCGCCCGGCCTTCCGCTACGAGCGGTCGCTGTCCGTGCTGACGCGGGCGCGCGAGGCCGGCCTGGTGACGAAGTCGAACCTGATCCTCGGGATGGGCGAGACCATCGACGAGGTCAAGCAGGCTCTCGTGGACCTGCACGACGCGGGCTGCGACCTCATCACGATCACCCAGTACCTGCGCCCGTCGGTGCGGCACCACCCGGTGGACCGCTGGGTGCGGCCGGAGGAGTTCGTGGAGCTCAGCGAGTTCGCCGAGGAGACCGGCTTCCTGGGCGTGATGGCGGGGCCGCTGGTGCGCTCGTCGTACCGTGCGGGCCGCCTGTGGGGCCAGGCCATGACGAAGAAGGGGCGCGAGATCCCCGAGGCGCTCAAGCACCTGGGCGAGCCGACGACGGCCCGTCAGGAGGCGGCGAGCCTGCTGGCGCCGCGCTGAGCGAACCTTCGCGGGGCCGCGTCCTCGCGGCGGGCGGCGGGTGCGGGCCTCGGTCCCGCACCCGCCGCCTCACGCGTCACCACCCGTGACGGTCAGTGGCCCGGTCGCGACGCAAGTAGAATCGGATTCCATGGCCCGTTCGAACTCCGGAGACAGCACGCGCGCAGGCGCGGCCGGCTCCAAGAAGCCCAAGAAGCAGCGCTGGTACCACCAGGTGTGGGCCGTCTACAAGATGACCCACAAGCAGGATCCGTCGGTGACGTGGATCATGCTGGGCGTCTTCGTGGCGATCGTGCTCCTCGCCGAGGTGATCGGCCTGCTGTGGGGCCACCCGATCTACATGCTGATCGTGGGCATCCCGTTCGGCCTGCTCGGCGCGATGTTCGTGCTGTCGCGCAAGGCGGAGAAGGCCGCCTACACGCAGATCCAGGGTCAGCCCGGCGCCGCCCGGGCCGCGCTCGGGACCGTGCGCGGCGGCTGGACGTTCGAGGACGAGCCGGTCGCCGTCGACCCTCGCAACCAGGACTTCGTGTTCCGCGGCGTCGGCCGTGCCGGGGTGGTGCTCGTCTCCGAGGGCCCCGCGCACCGCGTGCGCAAGCTCCTCGACAAGGAGACCAAGCGCACCGCCCGCGTGCTGCCGAACGTGCCGGTCACGGCGATCCAGTGCGGCGACGAGGAAGGCCAGGTCCCGCTGACCAAGCTCACCCGCTCGGTGACGAAGCTGAAGAAGCGGCTCACCAAGTCCGAGGTGAACGAGGTCGGCAAGCGGCTCAAGGCGCTCGGTGGCGCCCGGCTGCCCATCCCCAAGGGCATCGACCCGACCCGGATGCGCCCGGACCGCAAGGCGATGCGGGGGCGCTGATCCAGCCCTGTCCCGACGAAGGCGCTCCCGGACGGGAGCGTCTTCGTCGTACGCCGGAACATCCGTCCAGCGGACACCGACGAGGCGGCGGTGCGAGTTCTGGCAATGTAAGAGCCGCTGACGCTGCCCTGACCTACCCTTCTCCCGGGAGTTACACACCCGAGAGCCGGGCGTAACGTGGCGGCAACAATCAGTAACCAGAGAGAAACCGCGGAACCATAGGTTCGGGTGGATCCGTGCGCGGTCAACCGGACGGTCAAATCTCCCGAACGTCATCCAGCGAGCCAAGGAGCGCAGATGTTCAGCAACGCCGAGGAGGCAATCGCCTTCACCCGCAACGAGGGGGTGGAGTTCGTCGACGTCCGGTTCATCGACCTGCCGGGCGTGATGCAGCACTTCAACATCCCCGTCGACCAGTTCAGCGAGGACTCGTTCACCGAGGGCCTCATGTTCGACGGCTCGTCGATCCGCGGGTTCCAGGCGATCCACGAGTCCGACATGAAGCTCGTGCCGGACGTCGCCACGGCGTTCGTGGACCCGTTCCGCAAGGCCAAGACGCTGGTCATCAACTTCTCGATCGTGGACCCGTTCACGAACGAGCCCTACGCCCGCGACCCGCGCAACATCGCGGCCAAGGCCGAGGCGTACCTGCGCTCCACGGGCATCGCGGACACGGCGTTCTTCGCGCCCGAGGCGGAGTTCTACATCTTCGACGACGTGAAGTTCGGTACGTCGCAGTCCGAGAGCTTCTACTCGATCGACTCCGAGGAGGCCTGGTGGAACACCGGGCGCGAGGAGGAGGGCGGCAACCTCGGGTACAAGACCCGGTACAAGGGCGGCTACTTCCCCACCTCGCCGAGCGACCGTTTCGCGGACCTCCGCGACGACATGGTCAAGACCCTCGGCAAGGTCGGCCTCTCCGTCGAGCGCGCGCACCACGAGGTGGGCACCGCCGGCCAGCAGGAGATCAACTACAGGTTCAACACGCTGCTGCACGCCGCCGACGACCTGATGAAGTTCAAGTACGTCATCAAGAACGTGGCGTTCGAGGCCGGCAAGTCGGCGACGTTCATGCCGAAGCCGATCTTCGGTGACAACGGCTCCGGCATGCACTCCCACCAGTCCCTGTGGCTGGGTGGCGAGCCGCTGTTCTACGACGAGAAGGGCTACGGCGGCCTGTCCGACACGGCCCGCTGGTACCTCGGCGGCATCCTGAAGCACGCGCCGTCGCTGCTGGCCTTCACGAACCCCTCGATGAACTCGTACCACCGTCTGGTGCCGGGCTTCGAGGCCCCCGTGAACCTGGTCTACTCGGCCCGCAACCGCTCCGCCTCGATCCGCATCCCGATCACGGGCTCCTCGCCGAAGGCGAAGCGCATCGAGTTCCGCGCGCCGGACCCGTCGTCGAACCCGTACCTCGCGTTCTCCGCGATGCTGCTCGCCGGCATCGACGGCATCAAGAACAAGATCGAGCCGCCGGCGCCGGTCGACAAGGACCTGTACGAGCTGCCCCCGGAGGAGCACGCGCTCATCCCGCAGGTCCCGACGTCGCTGCCCGAGGTGCTCGACGCCCTCGAGGCCGACCACGAGTTCCTCACCGCCGGTGACGTCTTCTCCGAGGACCTCATCGCGACGTGGATCGACTACAAGCGCGAGAACGAGGTGGACCCGATCCGCCTGCGTCCGCACCCGCACGAGTTCGAGCTGTACTACGACATCTGATCGGCGGGCCGCATAGGGCCTGGTCGGAACGCTGAAACGGCGGCTGACCTGCATGTACGTCTCGTGACGTTGTGCAGCGTCTGCCGCCGTTTCTCATGCTCCGATGTAATGCCGATGTAATTCCCCAGGTGGACATCCCGTCATGCGATGATCCAAGCGCAGCGGCGGCCCCGGGTCGTTCGTGAGACGCTCGCCAGGTGGACGTATGGCTGAGCATCGGTGCCCTGGCTGTCGCAGTCATTGCCTTGTACTTCACCGGTATGGCTGCCCTGGCAACGAAGGCACAGGCAAGGGCTGTCAGGGAGCAGACCAAGTTGCAGGAGCAGATACATCGCGACTCCACCCAGCCGTAGGTCTGGGTGGACATCCGCCCTGACGCGAAGCAATCCGACCTACTCGTACTTGTCGTCGGGAACTCCGGCCGCACCGTCGCCGAACACGTCCGGGCCACATTTGAACCGCCTCTTCAGGAAGTCGGCACCTTGACATCCAAGGCAGAGTCCGCATCGAGGTGGTTGCGCGAAGGAATTCCATCGATCGCCCCAGGACGGCAAATCGTGTGGCCGCTGGGGGCCGGGCACGACGTCTTGGGAACGAGGGATGCGCTTCGCGTCACGATTGCCGTGACAGCTGAAGGCCCATCCGGAGCGATACCACAACTGCGCTACGTCGTGGACGTTCACGCCTACGAAGAGTCCCACGACAGCCCAGATGGCAGCCTTCACCTTGTCCGCAGAGCCATAGATAAGGTCGCCGAGGCGATCGGGGAAAAAACGACCTGAGTGGGTGTCCCCCGCCCCTCGACAACCTCCACCGCGCGGGTCTGTGACCCTGCCAGTGTCCGGCCCCGGTGTCCCTGTCCTCCGTCGTCCGTTGGCGCGGGGCACGTCTCGGACATCGGTTCTCTCGTGCCCGCAAGGGGTCCGGCTCGACGGCGTGAGTGCTGGTGATGCAGGCGCGGTGCCGGCCCCCTTGCGGGCACGAGGGGTTCGGTGTCAGGGTCCCGGTGAAGCCAACGGACGACGGAGGACAGGGACACCGTCCCTCGATCCTCTTGACTCCAGCAGGTGCCCGCCGGAGGCATGACGAAAGGCGACCTCGAACATGTCGGGGTCGCCTTTGTCGTGTGCGGAGCCGGTAGGCCGTCAGGGGTGCGCGGAGGGGTGCGCGCAGGGCGCGCAGCGCCCGGAGCGACGGGCCCCCGTAGCGCGGCGGAGGCTCCGTGCGTGCCCGCCTGCGCGCCGGAGGCGCGCCTTGACTCCTTAGAGGCCAATTCGGCAGTGCCACTCGGCCCTGCGGGCACACGGTCGGTCTGGGAGAGCTGGATCGTCAGCCTTGTTCGTGCCAGTTCATCGTGCTCCCTGCGAGTGCTGCGTCGGCGATGCGGGCAGCAAATCCCGTGGTGATGCCTGAGCGGGAGCTGTCGATCCATTTCTGGACGTGCTGGTGTCCGGCTGCTCGGTATTCCAGGGCTTGGAGGAGGCATTCGAGCTTGTCGGCGTCCTTGGCGCACTGTGCTTCCAGGGTCTCCTTGGCCTCGAACTCGACCACGGCTTCGCTGATGGTCTTGGCTGCGGCGTCGGGCATGTGCCGCACCTGGTCGCGGGTGACGGCTTCGTTGTCGGCCTTGCCGAGATAGGGACGCGCCGAGTGCGGGATGTCGGTGATCCGGGTCTCTTGCGAGTCGTGCCACAGGCCGAGGTAGGCGGCGCGGGCGGGGTCGGCGCCTTCTTCGGCGGCGATGAGTGCGGCGAGCTGGGCCACACGAAGGCTGTGCTCGGCGACGGACTCGGGGTCACGGACACCGACCTGCCACCATCCGGCACGACGCAGTCGCTTGAGGACGCCCATCTCGTGAGCGAAGTCGGCGACGGCGGCAGCGTCCGGGTCGGTCACGTGGTCGGTCATGCGGTTGCCTCCTTGGTCAGCGCCCGGCGAGGCGGGTGGCGAAGTACACCTCGGACAGCTCGCGGCGGGCGCGCGGGTCGAGGCCATCATGAATGGCGGACTCGACCTTTGTCGATGCGTCGGTGCGGCTGACCGGGCCTGCGTCGAGCAGGTTCGGTCTCGCCAGGACGAGCGACCACAGGGTGTGGGCGTTCAGGTCGGCGTGCTTCGGGTCGTGGAGGTGGTTGAGCAGGTGCTCCATCAGGCGATGGCCTGTCCAGACCGTTGCGCCACCGGTGAGCATGTCGTCGTCGGACGCGTAGGCGTCGGGGATCTCCCCGAGCCAGTAGGCCCAGTAGACCAGGTTGGCGGTCACGTGCTGGGGCTGAGTGAGATCGGTCCCGATGAACCGCTGGATCGGATCCAGGTCGCCCTGCCGCGCGAGCCCGAGCGCTGCCGACCTGCCCAGGAGGAAGTCCGTCGGGGTGCTCGTCGCGCCGCTCGTGCGGACGATGCGCTGATACTCGGTGATGAGCCATGCCATCGTGCTCGGCCGGCGGTCGTAGCCGAGGAGGTAGACCGCTTGCCGGCGCAGGGGTGCGCTGCCACCGTTCCTGGCGGAGTCCGCGATGGTCAGCAGGTGGTCGAAGAACCGGTCTGTCATCCGGGCGCTCAGCTGCGGATGGGTCGGCACCGGGCCACGCCCCAGCGGCGCACCGAGAGGCCGCAGGACTGCGGGTGCCATGCCCGTGAACGGCCAGGTGACCAGCGCCAACAATGACCGGCGCAGAACCGCCACTCCCAGCGGGTGAGCCTGAACATCGGACACGACGGGGCCCGCAGTGATGGCCGTGGACAGAATCACGTCCGCCTCAACGGCCTCGACGAGAGTGTTTGCCGCCGCAGCCGGGGCCCCGAGAGCGATCAGGCTGTTGCGGAGCCTGAGCAGGCTCGTCCCGGTCAGCGCGGACAGCGGACGCCGCCCGCTCTCCCATCCCTGGATCGTGGTGACATCCACCCGCAGATGCTCGGCAACGTCGACCTGGCGGCAGCCAGCGGCACTGCGCAGCAGCTTGAAGACGAAGGCCGAGACCACGCCGATTTCCTCGCGGCGGGCCTCGCCCTGCGTTCCAGTCAGTGCTGACTGTGCTGCCATGCGGCTTCCCCTGTCGATCGCCCGTGCACGCGCGTCGAAACCCGTACTCCCGATCAGTCCATCTCCACGCCCCGCTCCGCGAAGGTTGAGACCGAGCGTGATGCCGCTCACAAGGTTAGGCGGAACGCCGCGAACCCCGCCATCAATAGAGCAATTCAGCCCCCTCATGGAGACGGCACGATGAACACCACCAGTACGGCCATCACCGCCACCGCCCAGCTCGTCGCCCTCGACATCGACGGCACGATCCTGGAAACAGGACTGCCGCCGTCCGACCTCGTCGTCCACGAAGTCCGCGCTGTCGCCGGTGCCGGTCACCATGTCGCGCTGGCAACCGGCAGGTCGCTGGCGGGCGCGGTACCGGTGGCATGGCAACTCGGGCTGCGCGACGGATGGCTCATCACGTCCAACGGAGCGATCACGGCCCGGATCAGTGGCGGGAAGGTCAAGATCGTCGAGCGTCACGACATCGACGTTGAAGCAGTGGTGCGACACGTCGCACCGAAGCTGCGGCTACGCATCGCGGCCGAGATCCCCGGGCACGGCTACCGCATCGCCGGGACGTTCGCCCCGCACGAGTTGTCCGGCGTGCTGCAGCCCGCGAACCTCGAAGGACTCTGGGCGGCACCCTCACCACGGGTCGCGCTGGTCGGGGCCGGTGCGGGCTGGCTGGTCGAGGACCTGCGGGCAACAGGTCTGACTGCCAACGCCCCGCATTCCGAATGGGTGGACGTCACCCCTGGAGGCGTCTCCAAGGCCACATCCCTGGAGCGAGTCCGCGTGGCCGTGGGCGTCCCATCGGCACGGACAGTCGCGGTCGGCGACGGCAGGAACGATATCGACATGCTGCACTGGGCGGCCCGCGGTGTCGCCATGGGGCATGCCCCGATGGCCGTGCGTGAGGCCGCGAACAAGGTTACCGGGACCATCGCCGACGACGGCGTAGTACCGGTGCTGCGATCTATCGCTGGCTGGCCTGCGGCGGTGGCTCGGTGAACGCGCTCGGTGACGGCGTCCTGAGTGGTTCGGACGACAGTACGGCCGCCGACTCTGAACACCCTGTGAACCGTGTCCGCGCCTGGCAGGTAGGTGACCGAGTCCGGGTCGTGGAGGGGCCGCGCATGCTGATCGGAGCGACGGGGACCGTCGTCGAGATCGATATACCCGGATCCTGGTCCGTCCGCGTGCACATCGACCGAGGCGGGTTCGACCGGGCACTGCTAGCCCCTGATGAGCTGGAGCCCGCCGATGAGGTGGCGCCATGACATGGTCCTGGCCGGATACGTCGTCCTACTCGCCGTACTACTGGCTGCCCGGCGGGCCTCGCGAGTGAGGCGGTAGGCGGCCTGGTCCGAGTTTCTGACCCTCCGTTCTTGCGGCCGGACGCGCACCCCCGGAAACCCCTGCACCTCCTGCACGAAGTCCGGCCGCGAGCCCGCCACCCCCTGGCGGGTGACGTGGGTCGGGGCTCACGCCCCGAGCCCCGACCCACCCCAACAAGACAGCACAAGAAGAGAACCCTGGAGGAAATGATGACCACCATCACCGAGCCGACCCTGCGAGAAGGCCGCGAGCTCATCGACCACGACTTGTTCCAGATCCTCACCGACCGTGTCGCCGTCGAACACGGGCACGACCCGGCACTGGCCGAGCGGATCGTGGACCAGGCCCTGGCCTTCCTCGCCACCAGCGCGCGCCACGCCGGCCGTCCGTTGTCACCGTCGCCGCTGGTGGACCACGGCTGGCACGAGTTCATCCTGCACACCCGTGACTACGCCACGTTCTGCGACCGGGTCGCGGGCAGGTTCCTGCACCACGTGCCCACCGACCCCACCGACACGGACGTCACCGGCATCACCGCACACGACAGGCTCGTCCGCACCGTCGATGCGATCAGCGCCGCCGGGTTCTACGTTGACACCGACCTGTGGCCCACCGGACACCACATCGAGTGCTCCCAGTGCCACCAGGGCTGCACCAGCTCACCCGCCTGACCCTCGCACCACCGGATCCGATTGGAGAGACGCGCATGAACCGCTGGTCATGGGACGACCTGCCCGAGACCGTCCGCCGCGCCGTGGAAGCCGAGGCCGGGCCCGTAATACACATGGGCGAGCCGGAGGCGGGCCGCAACAGCATGTTCGCGGCCTTCCTCGAAACCACCCATGGGCCGGTGTTCTGCAAGGGCGTGCGTCTCGATGACCAGCAGGCTCGTGCGCACCGGCACGAGATCCGCGTCAATCAGCGGCTCCGGGAGGTCACGGCCGACGCGCCGTGCCTGCTGTGGACCATAGAGACCGGCGGCTGGCTGCTGGCCGGGTACGCCTTCGTACCCGGCCAGCACGCCAACCTGTCCCCGGGCTCGACCCACATCCCGGCTGTCATCGACCTCGTCTCCCGCCTTGCCGACAACCTCACCCCGAGCCCGGTCCCCGACCTGACCCCGCTGGCGAAGAAGTACGCCAAGTTCGCCGGCTGGGGATGGCTCGCAGAACGGAATGCCGACCTGCTGGATCCGTGGGAGAAGCAACACTTAGACCGGCTCGTGCAAGCCGACCGCGACATCGCCGACGCACTGAACGGTCAGAGCCTGGTCCACGGCGATGTGCACGAGTTGAACCTGCTCGTCGCGGACGGGCAAGCGAACTTGGTCGACTGGGCCTGGGCACGCACCGGGCCGGCATGGGTGGACGCCGCACTCCTGACCATCCGGCTCATTGCGGCAGGGTACGACCCAGCCGATGCGGAACGGCTGGTCGTCTCGACCTGGGGAATGCGGCGGCCCGACACGAGTGCCGCTGCGGTGTCCACTTTCGCCGCGGCCACGTACGGCATGTGGCGCAGGCTCGCCGTCCAACACCCCAGCCCCCACCGCACCGGACCGGTCGAGGCTGCACGCCGATGGACCAAGCACCGGCCGAGCTAACCGCTGGCCAGGCGGAGACGCCCTCCTTGGCACCTGGCCCACGGGCACGACTCCGTCGGGACCGCATCGGTCGCGGATCAGCCACCCTGACCGATGCGCACGACCCGCGCCCACTCGGGTGGCCCCTCGGGAACGTGGTCGCTCCTCGCTTTCGGAGACTTATCCGGCGCACGCTCGCGTGAACTCCGCCAGCTTCGCCGCCATCGGCTCCGGCTCCCAGCTGTGCATGGCGCCCGGCATCTCCTTCTCCGTACCCTTCGGCACCGCCGCCACGATGCTCGCCGCCGCAACGGGCATCTCGGGGAAGGTCTTCGTCCCGTACATGGCGAGCACCGGGACCGTGATGTCGAGGGTGCCGTCCTCCAGCGCGCGCTGCGCCCACGCGAGCGAATGCGCGTCGGCGCGGTAGGTGGCGACGGTGCGGGCGATCATGGGCCAGGCCGGGGAGGCCTCCATCTCTGCCAGCCATTCGGGCGGCATGTCCTTCATGTAGTGCCGCATCGCGTTCTCGTGGTCGCCGGCGTCGAGCAAGCGCTCGATCTCGTCGGCCCACGCCTGCGTCGTCGCGGCGGGGTCGCCCAGGGGCGCCTCCCAGAGGGCGAGGCCGGTGACGGGCAGCCCGGCCGTGGCGGCCTTGAGGCTGAGCGAGCAGCCGGACGAATGCCCGACCAGCACGGCGGAGCCGCCCGCGACGTCGATCATCGCGCCGACCGCCGCCAGCTCGCGGTCCAGGTCGAGACGGCCCTCGGCGGGGCTCTCTCCCCGCCCGAGGCGGTCGAACGTCACGGTGGTCAGCCCGGCATCGGCGGCACGCTGCGCGGTCTCGGCGGTCACCGGGTCGTCGGCGCGGTCCGGCCCGGCACCCGTCACGAAGACGACGGCAGGCCCAGATCCGAGCAGGTCGTAGGCGACGCGGTCGCCGCGAGAGGTGGTGGTGAACTCCGTCATGGTCAGGCTCCTTCAGAAATTGGACTCGGTAGTCTTGTTTCCGATGAGATTAGACTGCATGGTCTAGAAACGCAACGGTCGAGGAGGTCGGTGATGGTGGTGGAAGCCTTCAGGCCCAGCTCGCAGCGCAAGCGGGCGGCGATCCTCGAAGCCGCGGAGGCGGTGTTCCTCCGCGACGGGTTCGTCGGTGCGAGCGTCGACGAGGTCTCGACGGTGTCCGGGGTGTCGAAGCAGACGATCTACAACTACTTCGGAAGCAAGGAGCGGCTCTTCGTGGCGGTCGTCTCGGCGATGACGACGGCGGCGGGCGACGCCGTCCATCCCGACGAGCACGAGTTGCCAGGTCCCGATGAGCTCGCCGGCTATCTCGAGGAGTACCTGCTGCGCCAGGCGACCGTCGTGCTCCAGCCGCGGATCCTGCGCCTGCGCCGCCTGGTGATCGGCGAGGTCGAGCGCTTTCCGGACCTGGCCCGCACGCTCTGGGAGAACGGTCCGGCACGAGCGATCGGCGCGCTGGCCGTGCTCGTCTCGCGACTGAACGACGCCGGGCTGGTCCGCGCCCCGGACGCCCGGGTGGCGGCGGCGTTCCTGAACTGGCTGGTGATGTCCGGTCCGCTCAACGAGGCGATGCTGCTCGGGGACGGCGCCTTGCCGGACGACGAAGCATTGAGACGTCACACCCGTGAGGCGGTACGGATCTTCCTGGCGGCGTACGCGCCGGCGTGAACCGTGCCAACAGGCATGGCGAGGCGACGGCCGCGCTGCGCTGAGACCTGCGTATCGGGGCCAACCGAGCCGGCCCGCAGGATCGACGGCTATGTGCCCTGACCGATGTGCACGACCCGCGCCCATTCCGGCGGACCATCGGGAACGTGGTCGCACTCCTCGCTCCACCGACGGACCCGGTCGAACAACCCGATGACCGTGCGGCTCGCCGGCCGTGACGACGGCCAGTCGGTCTGTCCGTCGGTGAGCACGACCACGACGTCGGGCCGCGGGGAACGGCTGACCGCGGCGGTGATCCCCGTGCGCAGGTCCGTTCCCCCGCCGCACACGAGCGACAGGCCTTCGGACTGGCAGATGGGCCCGACGGTGTGCACGGCCGCGTCACACGAGAGCACGGTCACAAGATCGCGCCGCCCGCCGAGTGCCCGGATGATCGCGGTGACCTCCAGGAGGGCGCTGCCGAGTTCGTCGTCGCTCACCGATCCCGAGGTATCGACGACGACGCCGACCCGGGGCGGCCGTCGTCGCAGGCTGGGCAGGACCACACCGGTCAGTGCCGCGCTGCGGCGGGCGGGGCGCCCGTAGGTGTAGTCGTCGCCGACGCCACCGGCCGTGACGGCGGACCGGACCGCGGCGCCGAGCAGGTCCCGCCAGGGCTGGGGTGGGTGGACGACGTCGTTGGCCCACCGCTTCCACCCGGCGGGAGCAGAGCCCGGCGCCCCGACGATGCCCTGCGCCACCCGGAACCGGACGGCCTCGCGTTCGGACTCGGTCAGTCCGTGCGCCCCGTCCGGCCCCAGGTCCCACGGCCGCAGCACACCGTCCGCCCCGCTGCCGCACTCGTGCCAGGCGTACCGATCGGTGAGCGGCCCCGGGCTGATGTCACGGACGTACTCCTCCATCAGGAGCCCTGCCTTGAGCCGGAGCGCCCGAACGGTCACGGCCCCGGCGGGCCTGGGCAGTTCGTCGTCGTAGATGTCGTCGTTGATCTCGCAGTCGGCGGCGAGGTTGAGCCGGAAGCGTCCGGCGGGCCCGTCCAGTCCGCCGGTGCGGGCGAGCCGGTCGCCGCGGCCGTGGTGGTCACGCAGCAGATGGCTGACCTCGTGCACCCAGACGCCGGCGAGCTCCGCCGTGGCGGTCGAGTCCACGAACGTGGGCGAGACGTAGCAGCGCCAGTACTTGTCGACGGCCATGGTCGGCACGCTCGCCGTCTCGACGACGTCGAGCGCGAACAGCGCGGACGCGAGGTACGGGCGGCGCGGCAGGCCAGCAGCCGCGCGGCCCAGAGCTTATCCGTGTCCATGTCAGGCACCCGCCGGCAGCATTCCGGCACGCTTCCCGAGCGGAACCGCCACCGCGAACCGTTCGATCTCGGCCGGTACGTCCCAGCCCGGTTCTCGCAGCGCGGACAGCGTCATGACGGGCGTGACCAAGAGGTCCGGTGAGCCGGTCTCCAGCGCCCGGACGAGCACCGCCCAGGCCGCGTGCCAACGGTCCTGGTCGGGCCGCTTCTTCACCGCGAGCACGACCGCGTCAAGCGTCGCCTGCCGCAGATCGCCCCGGTCCGGCAGCACGGCCGACGTCGGATCGGCGAGCAGGTCCTCGGGGTCGGGCAGGTCCATCCGGTCCAGGGCGGCGAGCAGCTCGAACCCGGGCCCGTCCCCGACCGTGCCTTTGACCAGCGGTGCGAGCACGTCGCGGTCGACGTCGGCGGCCGTGGCGAACGCGATCAGCCGGACCGCCGTCTCCCAGCTGCGCGGAGAGGGCCAGGCGCCACCGCGGCGGGTCTCGGTCGTCGGGAGCTGGTGGATCAACGCGGGCCGAGCCTCCAGGAACGTGCACACGGCGCGACGGGCGATCGCCACGGCGTCGCCGAGCCGTTCTTGGTCCAGGCGCGGCAGGACGGCACGCGGCCAGGTGCCACCGAGCCCGCGGACCACCACGTCGTCGTCGTGCCGCCAGGTCAGGTGGACGAACCGGTTGGCCAGCGGCGCGCTCAGCTCCCATCCGTCGGCCGACGACGAACGCGGGTTGGCCGCCGCGACGATCCGCACGCCGTCCGGGAGCCGTAGCGCGCCGACCTGGCGCTCCAGGACGACCCGTAGGAGCCCGGCCTGCACGGCGGGCGGGGCGGTCGACAACTCGTCGAGGAACAGCAGACCGCGCCCCTCGCGAACCAGGCGCACCGCCCAGTCGGGTGGGGCCATCGGCACGCCCTGGCGCGCCGGGTCGTCGCCGACGACGGGGAGGCCGTTGAAGTCGGACGGTTCGTGCACGCTCGCGATCACGGTGGTCAGGGGCAGGTCGAACGAGTCGGCGAGCTGCGTGATCGCTGAGGTCTTGCCGATGCCGGGCTCGCCCCACAGCAACACCGGGACGTCGGCGGCCACGGCGAGCGCGAGCGCGGCGAGCTGCGGGTCTGCGCGGGTCTCGGTGGAGGTGGCAGAAAGGAGTGAGATGAGGTCGGAGGCAACATGAAGCTGAGAGGACATGGGCATCACCTGGTGTGGTCGAAGGTTCAGGGGAAGAGGCGCAGGCCGGTCGTCACGCGGCGCTCACGCCGGCACCCGCTGACGAACGCGCCGCCGGGGCGTGCGGTGGCGCGCGTCCCGACGGATTCCGCCGGAAAGCAAGATGCGAGCCGGTGCACGCTGGGCGTCAGGGTCGAGCAGCACCGGCGACAGTCCCGCTCGATAGGCGCCGTAGGCGATCCGGGTGGACGCCGCTGCGGTCAGCTCGGCCTGCAGGTCACCGGCGCGCAGCACGGCGTCGGCCCCGAGCAGGTCCTCGATCACGGCGACTGCCGACGCGGCGTCCCCGTGATCGAGGCGCGCACGGACCTCGTCGAGTTCGGCCGGCGAGCGGTACAGCCGGTCGACGACCTGCAGGCACGGGAGCGGGGCGCCCGTGAGCGTCGCGAGAAGCTGCTCGCGGCGGATCTCTTCGGGGTCGTGGTCAAGGATGGTGAGGACGCCGTCGACCACGCGGAGCCGATGCACGGCGCCGCGGCAGTCGACCAGGCGCGTCCCGGGTGCACTCGGGCGCGTGTCGCACTCAGGGCTGTGGGCCCCGAGTGCGTCTGCGACGAGTGGGTGCAACTGGGCCGGTTGAACCATTCCGGCCTCCAGCAGGAGCACGTCCGGCGGAACCCAGGTCGCGGCGTCGGGCAGCGCCAGGGGCAGCGCCCCCGGCCGGGACGGCCGTATGCCCGACGGCAGTTCCGTGACCGTCCCGCCTGGCCTGAGGACCAGACGCCGTGAGCCCAGCCGGACGACGACGTCGCTGTCGGGCGCGCGCTCTGCCGTCCGGAGGATCTCGGCCTCGGCGGCCCAGCGGCGCGGTGCCCCTCCGTCGGGAGCCGCGTCGCCGGGGCGGCCTCCCCGGTCGGGAAGCTCCGCGGTGCGCCGCGCGTCCCACAGGTGCCGGTGCAGATCGAGCCGGAATCGCCGGTCGGGGCGAGGGTGCGGATGGTGCCCCGCGGCTCCGTACCACCAGGACAGGACCATCCGCTGCGGGCCGGACGCCCACGCGGGCGGCGTGCGAATCACCAGGTGGGCAGTGAGTTCGCCGGTCCGGTAGCGAGCCAGGGAGACGGTCAGGCCCGGGCGCAACAGTCCGTCCGGCATCATCCGCGGCATGTGCCAGCGCAGCAGCTCCGGAGCCAGGTGTCGCAGGTCGTCGCGGACCGCCGTCGACAGTTCGGCGCCGAACCTGCGGCGCAACGCACGCAGGTCGAGCTCGGTGTCGATGCGGGCCGCGCTACAGGCCCCAGCCCAGTCGCCGGCCAGGCGACGAGCGGTGGAGGCCTTGATCATCGGCGGCGGTACGGCGTACTCACGTACTCGCTGCCAGACGCGAAGTCGGGATCGCCCGTTCACTTCCGTCGAGTGCATCAGCACTCACCGTCGGTGAATCGGACCCCCAATCTGGTGATCGTGAAGGTCATCATCGCCGCGAATCGTAGCAGCCTCGGCTCCGGGGTGATCAGCACCCGAACGATGCACTCACCCTGCCCGATTGACAGATTGCGTCCCCTAGCGGACATTATCTGTCATGACGTCCGGCGAACTGCTCACCGTCCAAGAGACCGCGAAGGCTTTGGGCGTGTCCGCCCGGCACGCTCGCCGCTTGGCCGACTCCGGGTCGATCACCCGAGTGACACGGGGAACTATCGACCGGGACTCCGTTGACAAGTACCTCTTGTCACGACGCCAGGGCCGGACCCGCGCATGGGCTGAGCACACTGCGTGGGGGGCCATCGCCTTCCTCTCGGGCAATGACGCCTCCTGGCTCGGTCCCACCCAATCCTCCCGCCTCCGCCGCGCGCTCCGCGAGATCACTGAAGCATCCCAGTTGCTGACTCGCATGCGCGACCGCGCGGCCGTGCACACCTACACCGCGCACCGTGCCGCTCTCCCCCGGCTGCGAGCTCTGCTCACCAGCAGCGACCCCGGGCACCTGGACATCTCAGCCCTGATGCCAGACGGTGCTGACGGGTACCTGCCCGAGACCGAGCTCGACGCCGCCGTGCGTTCACTCGGGCTCCGGGTCGACGAGGGCGGATCAGCCGTGCTGCGAGTGACCGGCTTCGACTTCGACACAGTGAGGCATCTGGTCAAGACCCCTGTCGTCGCCGCCCTGGACGCAGGCACCAGCTCCGACCCGCGGGCGCGGGGAGCCGGCCTCCGGACTCTGGACGATCTGTTGCAGGCATATCGATGAGCGCGAACCGTGAACGGCCGACCATCGATGTAGCCCTCGTAGCCGGTGGCTGGCCATTCCCATGGCCGAGCGTCACCGAACTGGCCGAAGCACTTCCTGCTGGCACCTGGACGCTCGTCGGAGGTCTGATGACCCAGCTCCACAGCATCCACCATGGGCTGGGCATCGTCCGTCCGACCAACGATGTCGACATCGTGCTCCATATCGAGACCACCCGCGGCGTTCCCGGCGCCGTCGCAGCAGCGCTGAAAGGACTCGGTTATCGGTTCCAGCCGAGCATCGACATCCGCAACAACACGGCCCACCGGTTCGTCCGTGATCGCACCACCGTCGACCTGGTCGCCGGCTCCGCCGAAGACCAGGTCGACGTGCTGATCGCCGACCATCCCGCGCCACGGGTGATCGAGAGACTCCATGGCCACGAGATGGTTCGCATCGAAGGTGGAACGCAGGCGCTGCGTCGCACGATCAATGCCCGAGTGGAGGTCACCTCGGGGAGAACCGCCACCATCTCAGTGCCGCGCCCCTTCGGTGGGGTGGTCCTCAAGGCAGCCGCCTACACCACGGACAGCCGCGACCGCGACCGCCACCTGTTCGACGCAGCGGCACTTCTGGCGTGTATCGACGATCCCTTCGTCGAACGCGAAGACTTCATCGGCTCCGACCGTCGACGGGTCGACACCCTCGCCACTCAGCTCGGGACGGACCACCCTGCATGGCGAGCGCTACCTCCCGGACACCGAACCCAGGCACAGCTGACCCTGGAAATCCTTGCAGGGAAGGATGCAGGGATGGACGTGGCGCAGAGGGCTCCGGCGGACCACCCGGGCCACCCCGCCCCCGCACCCCCGCCGTCCACCACGGTGAGCGGCCCCTCGCCCGGCGTCGGCGGCTCGAAGTGGTCGTAGTACCGGGTGGTCGTAGTACCGGGTGGCGACCTCCGGCGTGAGCACGACGTCGTCGCGGTGGGCTCCCGCGCGGGCGGCGACCCGGGCGAGCGCGACCGCTCGGGGCGTACGGACGTAAAACGTCTCGGGCTCGACACCGCACTCGCCGAGAAGCCGCCGGTAGGAGTCCCGCGTCTCGCGGGACCAGAACGAAAGGTCCAGGACGACGTCCCGGTCCTCCCGGACCAGGGCGACGAACCGTTCGCGGACCTGTCGTGCGAGCCCCCGATACCCCATGGGGTATAGTCGCCACGAGAACACATCCCGGCCACCCCGGTGGTCACCAACCCGAGGAGAGACCCATGTGCAGCCCCGCCCGCTGTGACCGCTGCGGCAAGATCACCTGGACCGGATGCGGCATGCACGTCGACGACGTCATGGCCACCGTCCCCCGGTCCGAGCAGTGCACCTGCCCCGGATGAGCCCGACGTCGCCGGCGCGCGAGGACGTACGCCGCCGGGGGCCGCTGAGCCCCCGGCGCGTCGTCGTCGGCGTCCTGGCCACGCCCGCCCTGTTCGCCTGGTACGTGACCGCCGGCGGCGGAGCGGCGGGCGCGGGCGCCGCGTTCCTCACGATCGTGCTGGTGAGCGCGGCGCTGGCGGCCGCCACGGTCGCCACCTACGTCCCGGCCCGGGGTGAGAGCCGGCGCAGCGCACTCGGCTGCGGCCCGTGCGACGTCGTGGCCGGGGCCTCCGTGCTCGCCGCGCCCCTGCTGCTGTCCTTCGATCCGCTCAGCGCGTCGATGGCGGTCGTCGCCGTGGCCGCCACGGCGTTCGGCCTGTTCCAGCGGCGTACCACCTCGGCGTCCACGTGCTCGGTCACCTGAGAGCCGGAGCCGCCACGGACGCCGTCGGCGGGCGCTGCCATCGCGCCGATCACCGTGACCGTCCGATCATGGTGACAGGAACCACGCCGCCCCACCCCGTCCGACCCGAGGAGGAACCCATGACCTACACGATCACCACGACGCTCCCCACACCGTTCGACGCGACCGTCACGAACGTCCGGGAGGCGCTCGCCGAGCAAGGCTTCGGCGTACTCACGGAGATCGACATGGCCGCGACCCTGAAGGAGAAGCTCGGCGCCGAGCTCGACCCGTACCTCGTGCTCGGCGCCTGCAACCCGCCGCTCGCCCACCGCGCGCTCCAGGCGGACCCGTCGGTGGGCGCGCTCCTGCCGTGCAACGTCGTGGTCCGGGACCTCGGCGACGGCACCACCGCCGTCGAGGCCGTCGACCCTCACGCGATGATGTCCGTCGCCGAGAGCCCCGAGCTCAACGCGGTGGCCGACGACGCCGCACAGCGGCTCCGCACCGCGCTCGCGCAGCTGGAGAACGCCTGACCGCGATCAGGCAGGCAGAGACCACGCCCCCGGAGAGCCGGCCCGAACGGCGGCGCACCGTCGATACGGCGATGCCGGCGTGAGAGCAGAGGGCTCTACCTGGGGAGGTCTTCATGTCGACGCCACCGTGGCTCGCGCCGATCGTCACGGCCGCGGTGGCCTCGGCACGCCGGACGTTCCGGTGACGATCGCCGTCTCCGGCAGCACGAAGCAGCGCCGGCACAACGCCTCGTAGGTGAACGTGCCGTCGTCGGGCAGCGGCTCGGACGCGCCGAGAGGTTCGAGGAACGGCACGCCGTCGCTGAGCACCTGGGTGAACGCGGCGTGCAGGTCCTGGCAGCGGTCGCACACGGCCCGCCGGTAGCGCACGTCGGTCGGGCCCAGCTCGAGCAGGGACCGGACCGTGGCGAACAGCTCGCCACGGTGGTCGAGGTCGATGCCGCAGGCCAGCACGCGGGTACCGCGCAGCACCAGTTCCTCGACGACGCGGACGTCGGCGGGAGCGAACATGTGGACCTCGTCGATGGCGACGACGTCCTCCGTGGTGTGCAGCAGCGGTTCGAGGGTGTCGAGCTTGACCGTCGGCACCGAGGCACCCGTCCGGGAGACGATCCGCGCGTCCCGCACGTGCCGCGCCGACTGCACGACGGCGCAGCTCAGCCGCGAGTACGCCAGCGGCGCCATCTGCGCGATGAGGTCGAGCGACTTGCCGGACTTCATCGGGCCGAGCACGAGCGACAGCTCCACCGATGCGTCTCCCGCCGTCCAGGGCAGGACAGTCCCCGCCGGACAGAACCCTAGTACTCCCGCCGCGGACCGCGGTCCTGCCGGTCGCGGCCGCACCGGGGACGCGGCGTCGCCGCCCGCCCGACGCCGTGCCCGACGCCGTCAGGGCTGACGCGCGTACGCGACGGGCGATGACCCCGCCATCTCCGATCGGCCTCGGGAGCCGCTCCCCGAGAGGCGATGCCCTGCGACTCCGGCCTACGGTCGATCCGTGCACCTGGACGAAGACCTGGCCCGCAACAAGCCGGCGCAGCAACTCCTGCTCTGGCGCCGGGACTACCTGCGCAAGCACCCGCTCCGCGTGCTGAGAGGCTTCCTCGACGGCGTCGCCGACGACCAGTACCGCCGCATCGCGCAAGGGATCCGGGGCGAGCGGGCCGTGGCGCGGGAGCTCGGCGCGTTCCTCGGACGGCACCCGAGGTGGCGAGTTCTGCACTCCATCGTCGTCAGTGCCACGGGTACCGATCTCGACCACCTCCTCATCGGCCCGCCAGGGGTGTACTCGATCAACACCAAGCACTGGAGCGGACGCCGCATCACCGGCCGCAGCAGCACCATGCGAACCACCCGGGCAGACGGAAGCGCCCGCCACGGCGAGGTCACCACGCTCCGGGCGGCCCGGCACGAGGGCGACAGGGTGAGCAGGCTGCTGTCCACCGCGGTGGGCCTGACGGTGTCGGCCCGCCCGGTCGTCGCCTTCGTCGATCCGGCCGAGGTGCGCGACGAGTTGTCGGCCGCCGGCGTGCGCCTGCTCGCGCTCGACACGTTCCAGTCATGGTTCGACGCCGAGGACGCGAGCCCGGCGACCTTCACGAGCGACGAGGTCGCGACCCTCTACCAGGCAGCCCGGATGCCCACCACGTGGTTGCCGGTGCACAGCACGCGCGCATAGCTCGCGACACCTACCTGCCACCGGCCACGGCGACACGCCCCTCGGCGCTCGCCTTGATCCCGAGCAGCATGCGGCGCGACATCAGGAAACTGATCTCGGTCACCGGCACCATCAGCGACTTCAGGAGCCACGCGCGGAACACCGAGCGCTCCCGCAGCAGCAGGCGGGTGCGACCGTCCTGGGTGTCCCGCAGCGCGAAGGTCCACAGGAACTCCCCGCCGGCCGGCTCGTCACGCCGGACCGGCCGCCCGGCCGCCGCGTCGGCGACCCGCAGCACCATCGCCTCATCCGGCCGGAGTTCGACGACGTACCATCCCCCACCGCGGTCCCTGCTGGCCCGGACGAGGTCACCGACGTGCAGGTCCTGCCATTCGGCCACGATGTCCCGGGCGTTGCGGATCCCCAGGCCGAACAGGTTCTCGAGCCACTCGTAGCTGTAGAAGCCTCCCCGGTCCGCACCGATCTGCACCACCCACGGCCAGACGTTGCACGGTGGCACATCGATCGTGATGGCCCGGGTGAACTGCGTCGCCGGCTCCCGGAGGTGGTCATCACCCGGCAGCACCGCGACGACTTCGTCGTCGGTCGCCCCCCAGCGGTCGTGACGCGGCTTGACCCACCCGCCGTACACGCCCGCGCAGGCGACGCCGACCAGAGCCCCGAGGAGGCGCCTGCTGCGCCGCCGCGGACTTCCGCTCCTCGCGGGTCCCCCGCGACGGTCGCTCCGGATCATGTCTCAAGCCTCGCCCCGCCCCGCACGTCGTCGGCAGGGCCAGAAGTCACCACCGCACGGGCCCTCCGCCTCGTGCACCGACCGGCACCCGGAGCAACGCTCGAAGTATGCGTGACACCCACCTCCCACCGCCCGTGCACGCCGGCCAGGCCACAGGCCCGTCGCCATGACCGCCGGCCGGCCCGCGCCCTCCGCACCCGGCAGGCCCGGCGGGCCGGACCCCCGGGCCACCGGCCGCGCCCCCCTCGTCGCCCTGGGCGCCGCGCTCCTCATGGCCGCCGGCGCCATCCTCACGGGCGGCGCGGCGCTCGCGGTCGCCGAGTCCCAGCGGGACCGGGACGGATTCCTGATGAGCCGCACCGCGGACATCGACGCCCACGGGTACGCCATCACGTCCGAGCCGATCGTCCTGGAGACGCCACCGCCGTCGAACGCCCCCGCGGGCTTGCTCGGTGACGCCAAGATCGTGGTGACTCCGGAGTCCTCGGGTCCGGTGTTCGTCGGGATCGCGCCGACGTCCGACACCGAGACCTACCTCGCCGGTGTCGAGCGGACGGCCGTGAGCGGCTGGGGTCCGTACTCGCGCCACCGCGAGATCGACGGATTGTCGCCGGCCGGGCCCCCCGACGAGGCCGGCATCTGGGCGGCCTCGGCCAGCGGAGCAGGTCCGCAGGTTCTGGTCTGGCCGGTCGAGCCCGGCAACTGGACGGTCGTGGTGATGCACTCCGACGCCGGCGCCCCGCTCGACGTCGAGGGGTCCGCGGGAGTGACCGCGCCCGTTCTGCGCGCGATCATGGCGGGCCTGCTCACCGGCGGCGCCGTCCTGCTCGTCGCGTCGCTGGGGCTCGCCCTGGTCCCCCTCCTCACCGCGGGCACCCCGCGAGCACACACGTGATGTGTATGCTCGCCGCGTGAGCGGGGGCGACACGACCAGGCTCGTCGCCTGGGCACAGGAGATAGGAGATGCGCCGGGTGCACCGCCGTCTGGAGTCGCACTTCCGGTACGAGGAGCGCGCCCTCCTGTCGGTCCTCGAGTCCCTCGACCTCGACGCCGATCCCCGCGTAGTCCTCGGGCCGCTGTGACCCTCGCGCACGTGAGGGCCCCGGTTCACCAGATCTGGTCGGCCCATTCCGGGTGGTCGATGAACGGGTTGCGGTTTCCCTGCCAGTCGGAGTAGATGATCTCGTTGCGGCTGCGCTCGGTGGCCGAGACCGGGTCGGACGCGTGCCAGTCGAGCAGCACGGAGATCCGCCCGTGCAGCGGCGCCGAGCCGTTGCTGACGGAGTCGTTCAGTTCGAGGTCCGGACCGTCGCTGCCCTCGTACCGGACGGCCATGTAGAAGAGCATCCGCGCGACGTCGCCCTTGACCCGGTCCGGCGGCTCGAACGAGTTCGAGTCGGTGGAGCACCCGGTGCATCCGCTCACGGACGAGCCACCCTCGTCGAAGTCCTTGTTGCTGCGGGTGGAGTTCACCTGGACGTCGCTGGGGCGCAGGTGGTGCAGGTCGGTGCCGGCGCCGGCCGACGTGCCGAAGTCGCCGTGGCTCTTGGCCCAGGTGTGCTCGCGGTTCCAGTCGCCGACGTTGCCGCCGTTGTCGTACTTCGAGATCGACCGCCCGGTGTACAGCTCGATCACGTTGCCGGAGTTGCCCGGGTCCTCGTCGGTCTCCCGCAGCGCGGTCCACACGGTCGAGTAGCTCAGCTCGGTGTGGTCGTCGATGATGCCGTGGAGCGCGGACTTCAGGGCGCTGCCGGTCAGGCCGTCGGCCGCGTCGTAGTACCCGGCGGGCCCGTCGCCGCCCGGATCGCCGCCGCCACCGTCACCACCGTCCCCTCCCCCGCCGACGACGGCGAACTGGGTGCCGCTCTTGAGCCCGGGACGCGAGAAGTACGCCGTCAGGGTCCCGGTCACGTCCAGGAGCTCCCCCAACCGGCCCGGGTTCGAGGCCAGGCCGAAGTCGGCGCGGAAGCCGCTCGGGATCTGGACGTAGAGCATGTCGCTCGTGTCGGTCTCGCCGGGGGCGTCCGCCAGCGCGAGGGCGTAGTCCGTGGGGAAGCTGCTCGTGACCACGGCGTCGGACCCGACGGGCTGGCCGACGACGTAGCCCCGCACCGTGGCGGTCGAACCGTCCTGTATGGCGCGGGCCTGGGCGACGCCGATCGGCGCGGCGGCCGCGCTCGGCGGCGCGCCGCCGAGTGGCACCAGGCCCGCGAGCGCCAGGGAGAAGGAGAGTGCCAGGACCGTGGACAGGGCTGAGCGCCCTCGCATCTGCCGCATACTTTTCACCCTATCCGGGCGAGATGGCCTTATTGTGACGTTGCCGTTAACTCTTCTTGGCCCGGGGTTCGAGGCCCGGGGTTCGGGGTTCGGCTTCGGGGCCCGGGTTCAGAGTTCGGCCCGGGCAACGCGGGGACCGAGGCCCGGTGGGCGGATCGCTACCGTGGCGTCATGAGGCTCGACAGCGCGACCTGCAGGGAGCGCCTCGGCGCGGCCCGATCCGCCTACCTGGCGACCACGGGAAGCGACCTGGCACCGCACGTGGTCCCGGTGACGTTCGCCCTGCTCGGCGACCGGATCGTGATCGGGATCGACACCCGGAAGCCGAAGACGACCACCAGCCTCCGGCGGCTGCGGAACATCGCGGAGAACCCGCGGGTCGCCGTCCTGTGCGACCACTACTCGGACGACTGGGAGAAGCTCTGGTGGGTCCGCGCCGACGGCACGGCCGACGTCGTTCACGACGGACCGGTCTGGCACGAGGGCGTCGGCGCCCTGGTCGCCCGCTACCCCCAGTACTCCGACACCCCACCACCCGGCCCCCTGATCAGCATCACCACCACCCGCTGGACCGGCTGGGCCCACAGCCGGTGAACACGGGCAGGCCTGCCCCGGCTCGGGTCAGTCGTCGCCGTAGAAGAGGCGTTCCATGACCGCTCTCGCTCGGCGGGCGGTGCGCAGGTAGAGCTCCTCCAGTTCCGGGCCCGTTGCCACGTCGCCCAGCAGACGCGCCACACCGGCCAGGTCCTGCCCGCCGTGCGGCAGGCGGTCCACCTGCGCCCCCGTGGTCTTCCCCGACCACAGCACGATCGCCGACCGCAGCCGGGAGGCCAGGAACCACGCCTCCCGCAGCTCCGCCGCGTCCTGCGCCGACACCAGGCCCGCGTCCCGCGCCGCGTACAGGGCCGGGATCGTCCCGGTGGTCCGGAGCCCGGGCACGTCGTGGGCGTGCCGCAGCTGCAGGAGCTGGACGGTCCACTCGACGTCGGACACTCCCCCGCGCCCGAGCTTGAGGTGCCGCGCCGGGTCGGCGCCCCGCGGCAGCCGCTCGGCCTCGACCCGCGCCTTGAGGTGCCGCACCTCGCGGACGATGTCGGCGGCCAGCCCGCCGGCCGGGTATCGCAGAGGGTCGATGAGCCCGGTGAACCGGTCGGCCAGCCAGGCCTCCGGCCCGCTCGCGCCGCCCGCAGGCGCCCACTTGCCCAGCGGCCTGGCGCGCAGCAGCGCCTGCGCCTCCCACGGCGACGACCACCGCTCGTAGTACTCCTGGTACGACGCGAACGACCGCACCAGGGGCCCGCTGCGCCCTTCCGGCCGCAGGTCGGCGTCCACCGGCAGGGGCGGTTCGGACCCGACGGCGCTGAGCTGCTGCCGCAGTTCCCGCGCCACCGCGAGCGCGAAGTCGCTCGCCTCCCGTTCGCCGGCACCGGACGCCGGGGTGTGCACGAACATCACGTCGGCGTCGGACCCGTAGCCCATTTCCTGACCGCCGAGCCGCCCCATCGCGACCACCAGAAGAGTGGCGGGCTCGGCTCCCTCGGAGATCCCGGCGGCTTCCCGCGCCACGGCCCGTGCCACGCGCAGCGCTCCCCCGAGCACGACGTCGGCCGCGTCGGAGATCGCCCGCGCGGCGCTCACCGGCCCCAGCTCGCCCAGCACCTCCGCGACCCCGGTCCGCGCCAGTTCCCGGCGGCGCAGGGCACGCAGGGCCTGCGCGGCGGGCCCGGGTTCCTCGGCCCGCCCCAGCACGGCGTCCATCTCGCCGGCCAGCCGTTCCGCCCCGAGCGGCTCCAGGGCCTCGGTCCTGCCGAGCCACCTCACGGACTCCGGCGACCGTGCCAGCGCCTCCGCCAGGTAGGTGGAGCTGGACAGCACCTGCGCCAGGCGCTCGGCGGCCACCTCGGAGTCCCGCAGCAGCCGCAGGTACCAGTGTGTGGACCCCAGCATGTCGGAGACCTTCCGGAACGCCAGCAGCCCCGCGTCCGGGTCGGCGCCTTCCGCGAACCAGCCGAGCAGGACCGGCAGCAGCTGCCGCTGGATCGCCGCACGCCGCGACACGCCCTCGGTCAGCGCCTCGACGTGCCGCATCGCGCCCGCGGGGTTCCGGTAGCCGATCGCCGCGAACCGCGCCATGGCCGCCTCCGGCGCGAGCGAGATCTCGTCCTCGCTCAGCCCGGCGGTGGCCGGCAGCAGCGGCCGGTAGTACACGGCTTCGTGCAGGTCACGCACCTCGCGGCGGACCGCCTTCCACCGCTTGGTCAGCTCCTCCGCCCCCGGCATGCCGAGCCCGCGTGCGAGCCGGCGCAGGTCGCCGTCGTCGGCCGGCATGAGGTGGGTGCGGCGCAGGCCGAACATCTGGATGCGGTGCTCCAGCGCGCGCAGGAACGCGTAGCACTGGCCCATCTGCCCGGTCTCCGCCCGGCCCACGTACCCGCCCGCGGCCAGCGCGGCGAGCGCCTCCAGCGTCGTGGCCGACCGGATCGACTCGTCGGTGCGCCCGTGCACGAGCTGCAGGAGCTGCACGGTGAACTCGACGTCGCGCAGGCCGCCCCGCCCGAGCTTGATCTGCCGCGGCGCCTCGGCCGCCGGGACGTTGTCCTCGACCCGCTTGCGCATCGCGCGCGCGTCCTCGACGAAATTCTCCCGTGACGCCGCCTGCCACACCATCGGCGACAGCGCCGTCACGTACTCGTCACCCAGCGCGCGATCCCCCGCCACGGGCCGCGCCTTGAGGAGCGCCTGGAACTCCCAGGTCGACGCCCAGCGCTCGTAGTAGGCGACGTGGCTGGCCAGGGTCCGCACCAGGGGCCCCTGCTTGCCCTCGGGGCGCAGCGCGGCGTCCACCTCCCACAGCCGCGGCTCGTCCGACGTGCCCGAGCACACCCGCGCCAGCGCCGTCGCCAGGCGGGCGCCGAGCCGGAGGGCGTCCGCCTCGTCCGCGGTCTCGCCGTCCGGCCCGGTCGCGGGCTCGGCCACGTAGATCACGTCGACGTCCGAGACGTAGTTCAGCTCCCGTCCGCCCGTCTTGCCCATCCCGATCACGGTGAGCCGCACCCCCTCGTGGCCCGGCGTCTCGGACCGCGCCACGGCCAGTGCCGCTTCGAGCGCCGCGCCGGCCAGGTCCGCGAGCGCCGCCGCGACCGCCGGCATGACGGCTGTCGCGACCGGCGCGACGACGTCGGTCGCGGCGATCCGCAGCAGCCGGGCCCGGTAGGCCCGCCGCAGCAGATCGGTGTACGACGGCGACGAAGGGTGAGCGGAGGGTGAGCGCCGAGGAACGAGGCGCTCGCCCGCAGCCGAACCCGAGGAGCCGTCGGATGGGTACGACGGGCCGTCCGACGGGTCCGACGGCGACCCGCCGGAGGCCGTTCGGCCCGCGACCGGAACGTCGGCGTCGGGGTCGGCGTGGACGGCGCGCAGGAGTTCGGCGCGGACCTGTCCGGGCGGGACCTGCGTCGCCGGTGCGGGGTCCGCGATCACGTCCAGCAGGTCGGGTCGGCGCACGAGCTCGTCGCCGAGGGCGGACGAGGCGCCCAGCACCCGCAGCAGCCGCCGCGCGGGGGTCGATGCCGCCTGCGCGCCGTCTGGCGGGTCGCCCGGGCCGCCGTCGTCGGACAGGATCTTGCGGAGCGGGTCGGGTGCCGCGCCGGCGAGGCGCGTGAGCTGCAGGAGCGCCAGGTCGGGGTCGGCGGTGTCGCCGAGGCGCGCGAGGAGAGCGGCGGCGTGGTCACTGAGGACGACGGCGCGGCCGGCCGGCCCGGCGGTGCGGGGCTCGCCGGCCGGCCCTTCGCGGACGGCGAGCAGGTCGGGGTCGTTCCACAGCATCGCGGACCTGGTGAGGTCGGCGAAGCCCGCCCGGATGAGGTGGGTGGTCAGCGTCTGGGGACGGCGGCTGGTCACAGTCCGAGGTTAGGGGTCGCGTGGGTGGGTGTCACCACGCGACCCCGCAGGGTGCCACGGCAGGAGATCACAGCACCTGCAGGAACCGCTCGAGTTCGAACGGGGTCACCTGTGCGCTGTACGCGTCCCATTCCTGGCGCTTGTTGCTCAGCACGTACTGGAAGACGTGCTCGCCGAGGGTCTCGGCGACGAGCTCGGACTGCTCCATCGCCTCGATCGCCTCGGACAGGTTGCGCGGGAGGGCCTTGATACCGAGCGACCGGCGCTCGGCCGAGGTGAGGTCCCAGACGGCGTCCTCGGTGTGCTCGATGAGGTCGTACCCCTCCTCGATGCCCTTCATGCCGGCCGCGAGGAGGACGGCGAACGCGAGGTAGGGGTTCGTGGCGGAGTCGAGCGCGCGGTACTCCACGCGCGACGAGTTGCCCTTGCCCGGCTTGTACATCGGCACGCGAACGAGCGCGGACCGGTTGTTGTGACCCCAGGAGATGTACGACGGCGCCTCCTGGCCGCCCCACAGCCGCTTGTACGAGTTCACGTGCTGGTTGGTGATGGCCGTGATCTCGCCGGCGTGCACCATCAGCCCGGAGATGAACTGGCGCGCGGTCTTGGACAGCTCGAACTGGGCGCCCGGCTCGTGGAACGCGTTGCGGTCGTCCTCGAACAGCGACATGTGGGTGTGCATCCCGCTGCCCGGATGCGTCGCGAGCGGCTTGGGCATGAACGAGGCGTACACGCCCTGCTCCAGGGCGACCTCCTTGACCACGGTGCGGAACGTCATGAGGTTGTCCGCGGTGGTCAGGGCGTCGGCGTAGCGCAGGTCGATCTCGTTCTGCCCGGGACCGGCCTCGTGGTGGGAGAACTCCACCGAGATGCCCATGGACTCCAGCATGGTGATCGCGGCGCGGCGGAAGTCGTGCGTGGAGCCGCGCGCGAGGTGGTCGAAGTAGCCGCCGCCGTCGACGGGGACCAGCGGTTCATCGGCCGACTTCGGCTGGTTGAACAGATAGAACTCCACCTCGGGGTGCGTGTAGAACGTGAATCCCTCCTCGGCGGACCGGGCGAGCTGGCGCTTGAGCACGTTCCGGGAGTCCGCCAGGGAGGGTTCGCCGTCGGGCGTGAGGATGTCGCAGAACATCCTGCCCGTGCCGTGCCGCTCACCCCGCCACGGCAGCACCTGGAAGGTCGTGGGGTCGGGGCGGGCGACCATGTCGGCCTCGTAGACCCGCGTGAGGCCCTCGATGGCCGAACCGTCGAAGCCGATGCCCTCACTGAATGCCGACTCCAGCTCTGCCGGGGCCACGGCCACCGACTTGAGCACGCCGAGGACGTCCGTGAACCACAGCCGGATGAACCGGATGTCACGCTCCTCGACCGTGCGGAGTACGAATTCTTGCTGCCTGTCCATGGGGCCCATCTTGCCTCATCCGTGTTACTGGTGCGTGTACGGTCAAGGCATGTCAGCCCACACCAAGCCGACGCCCGCGTCGGCCAAGAAGGTGCGTGTGCACCACCTCGCCGCCGCGAAGGAGCGCGGCGAGAAGATCTCGATGCTCACGGCGTACGACGCCGTCACCGCCACGCTGCTGGACGCGTCCGGCGTCGACATGCTGCTCGTGGGTGACTCGATCGGCAACGTGATGCACGGACACACCACCACCCTGCCGGTCACGGTGGACGACATGATCCCGCCCGCGCGCGCCGTCGCGACCGCCACGAAGCGCGCGCTGGTCGTGGTGGACCTGCCGTTCGGCTCCTACGAGGCCGGGGCCACCCAGGCGCTCGCCACCGGGGTGCGGATGATGAAGGAGACCGGCGTCGCCGCCGTGAAACTGGAGGGCGGCACCCGGGTCGCCGCGCAGATCCGCGCGCTGTCCGACGCCGGCATCCCCGTCGTCGCGCACCTCGGGTTCACACCGCAGTCGGAGCACGCCCTCGGCGGGCACCGCGTGCAGGGCCGCGGCGACGAGGCCGCCGAGGTACTCGCCGACGACGCCCTGGCCGTCCAGGAGGCGGGTGCGATCGCCGTCGTCCTCGAGATGGTACCGGTCGAGGTCGCCGCGCGGATCACGGAGATCCTGCGCATCCCCACGATCGGCATCGGCGCCGGCGGGCAGTGCGACGGACAGGTCCTCGTGTGGACCGACATGGCCGGGATGACCGACTGGACCCCGCGGTTCGCCAAGCGCTACGCCGAACTCGGCCGCGCCCTCCAGCAGGCCGCGGAGGAGTATGTCGCGGATGTGAAGAAGGGCACATTCCCGGACGAGGCCCACTCCTTCCTGGAGTAGCCCCGCCCGTCCGAACCACCCGCGCAGCAGTCCTCGCCACCGGTCCCGCGGCCCGGGACCGGTGGCGACCGGCCGCGACCGCTACCGCTTGTCGCGCCAGGCGGCGTCGTCGTCCTCCCACGCGTCGTCGCGTGACCGGGCGCGCGAGAGCGCCTGCTCCGCCTCCTCGCGGGTCGCGTACGGACCCATCAGATGCGTCCAGGAGGAACGGTGGCCCTTCTCGACCTCGCCCGTCTTCGTGTTGTACCAGTATTTCTCCTCGCCGCCCATGAGACGATCCTGACACAGCGACGTCACGATGAAGCGCCAGGAGTCCGCAAGTCATGAGCAAGAAGATCGCGTTCGGCATCGACATCGGCGGTTCGGGTATCAAGGGTGCACCCGTCGACCTGACCACCGGCGAGTTCGCCGAGGAACGCACCCGGATACCGACCCCGGACCCCTCCACCCCGGAAGCCGTCGCGGAGGTGCTCTACGAACTCGTCGACACCTACGACCTGCCCGCCGACGCACCCATCGGGGTCGCCTTCCCCGCCCCCATCCACCACGGCACGGTGCGCTTCATCGCCAACCTCGACCCGTCCTGGACCGGGGTCGACATCCCCGCCCTGATCCACCGCACCACCGGCCGCGCCGCCATCGCCGTGAACGACGCCGACGCCGCCGGCATCGCCGAACTGCGCTACGGCGCCGCCCGCGACGCCGACGGCGTCGTCCTCGTCAGCACCCTCGGCACCGGCATCGGATCCGCCCTGTTCGCCGACGGCGTGCTGCTGCCCAACACCGAACTCGGCCACCTCGAGATCGACGGGCACGACGCCGAGAAGCGCGCCGCCGAATCCGCCCGCGACCGGGAGAACCTCTCCTGGGACGAGTGGGCCGAACGGCTCCAGCGCTACTTCGCCGTCGTCGAGGACCTGCTCTCCCCCGACCTCGTCGTCGTCGGCGGCGGTGTCAGCAAGAAGCACGACAAGTTCCTGCCCAAGCTCCACCTCCGCGCGCCCATCGTCCCCGCGCAGCTGCGCAACGCAGCCGGGATCGTGGGCGCCGCGGCGCTCGCGGCGGACAGCGCCGGTGGGCAGACCGGCGCCGGAGCGCAGAGCACCCGCGGGCAGAGCACCGGCGACTGACCCGGGCGCACGGAGCGGGCGCCCGTGGACCGGCGGCCCGGCACCGTCAGATGCCGGGCCCCGTCCCGGCCGCGGCGGGCTGCCGCGGGTTGTCGCAGAACATCGCGTCCACGCCGAGCATCTCGAGGAGGTTGCTCACCACCACCGACTGCTCCGCGAGCCTGACGCAGATCCCGTCCTCGGAGCCGAGCATCCGCAGCTGCGCCAGGAACAGCGCCCCGGTCGAGTCCATGAACGTCACGGCGGACGTATCGACGACGACGGGACACGATCGGTCGAGCACCTGCTTGAGTGCGGCGCCGGCCTGGCTCCGCACCGAGATATCGATCTCGCCGGACATCTTCACGACGGTCGCCTCGGTCATTTCCTCGACGAGGACCGACCCGGTTCCCGATGGCTTGTTCAGATCTTTCACTTGCTCATCGCCCCTGTTCACGCGCATGTCGGAGTCGCACCGACTTTCCGTGGCCGACCGACCCCCCGGCCGGCCCTGGATTCCGCCACACCATCGTGGCGACATTCGGCATCCTACGCGGTGCTCTTTGCGAACGGAACAGGTGAAGACGATTTTCCTCGACGCCATTACGGCGCTTTACCTGACGCGGAGTTCAATAAGAATCCGCCGCCGCCCGAACGAACTATTGATCACGAGGGCGCTTTGCCCCGGACGTCTCTTTCTCCCACGCGTCGAGCTGCATGGTCAGGGCCTTCGCCAGCTCGAAGACCTGCTGGGGCGGGATCCGCACACGGGACGCGACCTTTCCCGGAACGACGACGTTTCGGACCTCACCCGTATCCGGGTCGTTCTGCGGACTCGGTGGCTGCTTCACGGCGATGAAGTCCAGCACGAACGACGTCGGCGTGTGCCACACCGAGGCGAAGTCGGCCGGGATGCCGGTCTCCATCTCGTCCGGCACGTCGATCTGGAACTCCTGCGGCAGGTCGTCGGACGACACGTCGACTCCTTGGGAAGGGCGGATGAGCGGCAGTCCGGCGGACGCGCGAGCGCGCGGGTTCCGGGCTCCAGACGCTACAGCGTCTTCGGCCCGGAGCGCCACGGCCAAACGGTTCAGGTCCTGCTGCGATGGATCCGCATCGCGATCGGGACCAGCACCGCCGTGAGCACCACGGACGCGATCAGGAGGGCTCGGCCCCGGGAGGAGTGTCAGACAGTGCTCCTACTGTGTGATCGATCCCGCACGGTGCCGGGTCGATCACGAGAACGGGGCACAACCATGGACATCCTCCTGATCGGAGGCCTCTGGCTCGACGCGTCGGCGTGGGACGCCGTCGTATCCGACCTGGAGGCGCGAGGCCATCGCCCCGTCCCGGTCGCCCTGCCCGGGCAGGGCGACGGGTCGGCGTCGGCCACGCTCGACGACCAGGTCGCCGCCGTGCTGGCGGCGGTGGACGCCGCGGACAAGCCTCTGGTCGCCGGCCACTCCGCCGCCTGCACCCTGGCGTGGCTCGCCGCCGACGCCCGCGCGGACGCAGTCTCCGAGATCGTCCTCATCGGCGGTATGCCGGGCAACGACGGTGAGCCCTACGCGGACTTCTTCGAGGTCGAGGACGGTGTCATGCCGTTCCCCGGCTGGGGCGAGTTCGACGGGCCGGACTCCGCCGACCTCGACGAGCGGGCCAAGGCGTCGTTCGCGGCGCACGCCGTCCCCGTGCCGGAGGGCGTCTCCCGGGGCGTGGTCCGTCTCGCGGACGAGCGGCGGTTCGACGTCCCGGTCACCCTCGTGTGCCCGGAGTTCACGTCCGCACAGGCCAAGGAGTGGCTCGCGGCCGGCCAGATGCCGGAGCTCGCGAGGGCCCGGCGCCTCGACTACGTCGACATCGACTCCGGCCACTGGCCGATGTTCACCAAGCCCGCCGAGCTGGCCGGGATCCTGGCGCGCATCGCGGACGGTGTGTGACCGGACGTCCGGCGCCTAACCGTCCGCGTCGCCCGCCTGGCGCCTGATGACCAGGGGCGCCAGGTCCTTCGGTACGGCGGCGGCGCCAGGGCCGCCGTCCAGGAGCCACGCACGCAGGGCGGCGGTCTGCTCGTCCCCCGCGAGCCGTTCGAACCACACCGGCCGGCCGGCCGTCGCGCGGCCGGCCGCGCTCGGCCGTGCGACGACCACGTCACCACGCTCGCACTCGTCCAGGCACTCGGACAGGGTCAGTCGCGTGACGCCCTCGGCCTCCAGCCGCTCGAGGCGTGCGCGCTGACCTCCTGGTGCGGGATCGCGCCGGCCGAGGGTGTCGCCGGCGCAGAGGCTGCACGCTGTGAGCCCTGGGCGGCTCGTGACGGACTGTTCTGTCGGAAGTTCGGACACGGGGCGAGCATACCCCCTAGTGGTATGTGACACCGCACGTCCGGGACCAATGCCTCTACCTCCCACGGGTGCGGGACGCCAGGCTGGCGTCAGGACCACGGCGGCCGGAGGCGCCACCTGGCGTCGGCACCACCACGGCCGGGAAGGAAGCAAGGATCATGATGGGCTTCGGATCAGGCATGGGAGCCGGCTGGATCCTCGTGCTCGTGTTGTGGATCGCGCTGATCGTCCTGATCACCTGGGCGGTCACCACGCTGCTGCACGCCTCGGGGAACGAGGGCGAGAAGCGCGGATCGGCCGACGCCGCCGCGGAGGTCCTGGACCGGCGGCTGGCCGCCGGGGAGATCAGCTCCGAGGAGTACCAGCGGGTTCGCGACCAGTTGGCCGCGTCCCGCGGGGAGTCGCGGCAGCCCTCGACGCCCGGGCGCAGTACCGCCCTCGTCGTGGTCATCGTGGTGGCGCTCCTCGCGCTGCTCGGCACCGTCGCCTGGGCGACGTTCACGCCCGGGGGACCCGGCGGCATGATGAACGGCTCCTGGTCGATCGGCGACACACGGATGATGAACGACGCCGACACGAGGGGCGGCGGGCCCGGGACGGACGGTGGCCCCATGAGGGGCGGTGGCCCCATGACGGGCGACGACTTCGGCGTGGCCGGGACCGGCCCGGTGACCACCCTCGCGGAAGCCCGAACGGCGGCAGAACGGTATGCCGACCCGCTCGACCTGCGGGTGGCCGAGGTGATGCAGTTCGACAACGGCTTCTACGCCGAGCTGAGCACGCCCGGCGGCGACGGGGCCACGGAGGTGCTGATCGATGCGGACGACGGCGACGTCCGCATCGAGTACGGGCCGGCGATGATGTGGAACACCGAGTACGGGGTGCACACCCCGGAGGGGACCCGGCCGGCGGAGATCTCCCCCGAGCGGGCACAGAGCCTGGCGGACGAGTGGCTGGCCGCGCACGACGGCGACGTGTCCGCCGGCCATCCTGAGGCGTTCCCCGGCTACTACACCCTGCACACCGAGGAGGCCGGCACGGTCACCGGGATGCTGTCCGTGAACGCGTCCACCGGGGCGGTGTGGTACCACGCCTGGCACGGCGAGTTCGTGGACATGGGCTAGATCCCGGCTAGGGTCTGCGCAGGAACCACCTGCCCGGCAGGGCAGGACCGGTACGACGCACCCGGCAGGACCGGTGGAGGGACGGCGATGGACGCGACATTCCTGGACGAGGCCGACCGGCTGCTGATCCGCTACGGGGCACACTTCTCCCCGCGGCTGATCCGACGCGCCAGCGGGGCGTACGTGTTCGATCACGAGGACAAGGAGATCCTCGACTTCACGTCGGGGCAGATGAGCTCCATCCTCGGCCACGCACACCCGGACATCGTCTCGACGGTGTCGTCGGCCGTCGCGACGCTGGACCACCTCTTCAGCGGCATGCTGAGCGCTCCCGTGCTGGACCTGGCGGACCGGCTCGCCTCGACCCTCCCCGCCGCACTGGGCAAGACGCTCCTGCTGACCACCGGCGCGGAGGCGAACGAGGCCGCGCTCAAGATGGCCAAGCTGTACACGGGCCGCTACGAGATCGTCTCGTTCGACAGGTCGTGGCACGGTATGACCCAGGGAGCGGCGTCCGCGACCTTCTCGGCCGGGAGGCACGGCTACGGCCCGCCGATGCCGGGAAACCTGGCTCTGCCCTCACCGAACGCCTACCGGTCGCCGTTCCGGGGGCCCGACGGGTCGTACGACTGGGAGGCGGAGCTCGAGTACGGCTTCGCGCTCGTCGACCAGCAGTCCGCCGGCAGCCTCGCCGCCTGCCTCGTCGAGCCGATCCTGTCCTCCGGCGGGATCATCGACCTGCCACCCGGATATCTCCGGCGTCTCAAGGACCTGTGCGAGGAGCGCGGCATGCTGCTCATCCTCGACGAGGCGCAGACCGGCCTGGGACGGACCGGCACCATGTACGCGTTCGAGCGGGACGGTGTCACACCGGACATCCTGACCCTGTCGAAGACGCTCGGGGCCGGCCTGCCTGTCGCCGCCGTCGTCACGAGCGCCGAGATCGAGCAGGTCTGCCACGACCGCCACTTCCTCTTCTACACCACGCACGTCTCCGATCCGCTGGCGGCTTCCGTGGCGCTGACCGTCCTCGACGTCATCCAGCGGGACGGGCTGGTCGAGCGGGCGGCGAGACTGGGCGAGCACCTCACCACCCGGCTGCTGTCCCTGCGGGACAGGTACGGCGTGGTGGGCGACGTCCGTGGCCGCGGTCTCCTCCAGGGCATCGAGCTGGTGCGGGACAAGGAGACCAAGGCCCCCGCCGACGCGCTCGGCAAGGCGGTGACGTCGGCCTGCCTCGAACGGGGCCTGCACATGAACATCGTCCAGCTTCCGGGAATGGGCGGCATCTTCCGGATCGCCCCGCCCCTGACGATCAGCGAGGACGACCTCGATGCGGGCCTGGACATCCTCGAGAAGTCGATCGCGTCGGTCGTCGCCTCCCCGCGCAGCCTCTGACCCCCGTTCTCGCGCGGACTGCCCCGCGCCACACACCGCTCGGCGGGGTGGCACGGGGCAGTCCGACACGGGGCAGTCCGACACGGGGCAGTCCGACACGGGGCAGCCGGGCCTTCGGCACGGGTGAGCACACCGCGCGCCGACGACGGGTGGCCGGCCTCCGGCTGACGCCGGACCGTCAGGACACCTACCGCTGGAGCGTGAGCAGGCCCGGCCGGTACGGGAGCAGGCCGTAGTCCCCGCCGGAGTTCGGGTCGCGGCCCTGGTAGAGGAGCTGCAGGTTGCAGGGGTCGATGGTCATGGTCTGGTCGGCGCTGGTGCGCAGGAGCTCACCGTGGCTGATGTCGTCGGTCCAGGTGGCGCCGCTGTTGGCCTTGCCGGCGAACGGGTTGCTCTCCGTCGTGGCCTGCGGTGTCCAGGAGCCGGAGAGGCTGTTCGCGGTGAACGAGCGGAAGTACCTTCCGTTGGCGCCGATCGCCTCGACGATCATCAGGTACTTGTTCTGTCCCTGGAGCTTGTAGACCTGGACGGCCTCGAACAGGTTGTTCGTGGTGTCGCTCATGACGACGGTCGACGAGCTCCCGAAGTTCCCCGGGAAGTTACCGATCGGCATGCTGGAGCGGTAGATCCTCCCGTTGTCCCCCGCGAAGAACAGGTACATGTTGGTGTCGTCACCGATGACCGCCTGGTCGATGGGCCCGGTCGGCGAGTCGGAGATCGATCCGGTGAAGAGCGGGCTCGCGGCGGACCACCCGTTCGGGTTGGTGGGGTCGTTCGACGTCCGGTACATAAACGGGGACGGGCCCCACTGGTAGGCGAGCACCCAGATGTCCCGCGGGGCGAAGTAGAACAGCGACGGGGCCACCGTTCCGGACGACATCGTGTTCTGCTGGGCGCTGCCCATGTCCGACCAGTTCGAGAAGAGGCTGAAGTTCATCGAGCCCCAGGACGTGCCCCAGTCGTGGGTGGTCGCGTAGACGAGGTGCTGGCCGTTGTACGGCGCCGTGGTGAAGTCCTTGAGCGAGGCCCAGCCCGCCTTCGGAGTCGCCAGGGCCCCGGTGGAGGTCCAGTTGTAGCTCGACGGCAGATCGCAGGACGACGCCGTCTCACCCACGAACGAGGCGTCGTCGACGAGGAAGCTGTCGGTGCCCTCGGCCGTCTCCACGTAGAACGCGGCGGAGGACAGCGACCCGGACCAGGACACGGTCGCGGTCCCGGTCAGCTGCGTCCATCCGGAGGAGTTCACCTGCCCCTGCGCCAGTGCGATGTAGTCCGTGGTGCCGCCGGCGGTCACGCGCAAGGTGACCTTGCCTGTCGGGTTCCCGCTCTGCGACCGCATCCACACGCTCGTCGTGTAGGTGGTGTTGTTCGTCAGCGCGGAGGTCACGGTCTGCGCGGGGCCGTTCCACGACGCCGTGCGGCCCGTGTACGAGAGGGAACCGCTTCCGCCATGGACCGGATTGGTGCTGGACGACGGCCCGCCGGCGCCGAAGGCCGACCAGCCGGTCGTGCCGTTCTCCATGTCACCGTTCGTGAGCAAGTTGCCGGTCGCCGCCGCGGCGGTGGGAGTGACCTCGGCCGGCAGCCCCGGTGCCCCGGCCAGCGCCAGGGCTGCGACCAGCCCCAGCGCGAGACTTGCGATGGACTTCCTCATCCTTCGCTCCTGTTCTCTCGTTCGTACTCGCCATGTGAGCGCTAACATCATGGCCCGGAGAGCCCTTTCCGCGACAGGAGGTTTATCGATTAATCACAGCGGGACGCCGGCCCCTCCCCACGCGCTCAGCCGCTGGGAGGTCGCGAAGCGGACCGCCTGAGCGGCCCGCCGGCCCCCTCGGTGCCGCGTTCAACCCGTGGCCGTTCAACCCGTGGCAGCTCAGCCGGTGGCCGTTCAGCCGGTGGCGACAGGGCGGGATCGGGCTCTGCCGGGACCGGCGGCTCGGAGACGTGCGGCATCGCGATGGCGAGTACGTCCCGGGCTGTCTAGCATCGCCCGGTGGGCAGCCATCCGTTGCAGAGCCGCCGCCGGCACGGAACGGTCGACCCGGCGCCCACCGAAGCTCGGAGGACGCACAGCCATGAGAGTCACCATCGACCCGACCACCTGCATCGCCGCCGGCATCTGCGGCCGGACGGCACCACGCGTGTTCGCCAACCGGGAAGAGGACGACGGGTACGTCAGTGTGATCGACGAGAACCCGCCCGAGTCCGACTGGGCGGCCGCCCGCGAGGCGGAGGTCCTGTGCCCGTCGGCGACGATCCGCATCGAGGAGGCCCCCTGACGTCCGTCACGCGGCCGGAAAGCGAATCTCCGCCTTCCGGCGGAGACAGATCAGCCGAACGGTTTATTGCCCTCCACCAGTGGCGATGCTGGGATGGACGGCATGGTGACGACGAGACAAACAGTACGAACCGTCGCTTTGGCGACCTCCCTCCTCCTGTGTACGACGGCGGTGCCCGCAGCGGCCCAGCCCGCTGACACCACCGGCCACGCCACCACGCCCCGAGAGGCACCCGGCGTACCCGAGATCGCCTGGGGCACCTGCGACGACGGCGCCGCCGCCTTCGAGTGCGCGTCCGTCGAACTCCCCAGCGACCACGACCACCCGCACGGCCCGACGACGACGGTCGCCGTGACACGGCTGCCCGCGACGGATCCGGCGAACCGGATCGGCAGCGTGTTCGTGAACTTCGGCGGACCGGGCGGCGAAGGGGTCTCCACCCTGCACCAGCTCGGACAGCAGCTGTTCGAGCCGTCCGTGCGTGAGCGCTTCGACATCGTGTCGTTCGACCCGCGCGCCGTCGGGCAGTCCGACCCGGCGACCTGCTACCCGGACCAGGAGAGCGAGCTCGAGGCCACGTCCAGGATGCTCACCGAGCTCCCGACGAACCGGCGGGAGGAGACGCGGTACATCCTCGAGTCGGCGCAGCTCGGCCTCGCCTGCACCACCACGTCGCCGGACCGGTTCTCCACGGCGTCGTCGGCGAACGTGGCACGTGACATGGACCTGCTCCGGCAGGCGGTGGGCGACGACGAGCTCACCTACGTCGGCTACTCGTACGGCACGATCCTCGGCGCCACCTACGGGATGCTCTTCCCCGACTCCGTGCGCGCGATGGTGCTCGACGGCCCGCTCGACCCGCGGGAGTGGTCCGGCGTGGGCAGCGACGAACTGGTGAACGAGCGACTGCTCCAGCCCCGCGGCGGCCACGAGGCGTTCGCCGAGCTGTGGCGCCTGTGCGAGAAGGCGGGACCGTCAGGTTGTTCGACGGCGGCGCTGGGCGACCCCGCCGAGATCGCCGAGCGGGTGCTCACCGAGATCCAGGAGACGCCGGTCGAGGTGCCGATCGGCGACGGGGAGACCCTGACCTACACGTACACCACCCTCGTTCTCGACACGTTCTTCAGCCTGTACGGCGTGGCCGGCTACGCCCCCGTCGCCGACACCTACACGTTCCTCGCCGCCGAGCTCGGGCTCGTGAACACGGCGCGCTCCCGCACCGCGGCCCCGGACTTCGATCTGTCCCGGTTTCACCGGCGTGTCGAGGACTACCCGTCCATCGGCACCCAGCTCGCGACCTTCTGCGCGGACACGGAGACGCCGGGCAACCCGTGGGCCTACCCCCGCAAGGTCGCCGAGCTGAACGAGCAGTACCCGCACTTCGGGCTCGCCCGGGGCTGGCTCGGCATCAACTGCGTGTTCATCCCCGTCCAGGACGAGGACGCGTGGACCGGCCCGTGGCACCAGTCGGCCGACGCGCCCGTGCTGGTGATCGGCACCCGCTTCGACCCGGCCACCCACTACGACCACACCGCGCCGTACGCGTCGCTGTGGCCGGACGCCCGCACCCTGACGATCGAGGGGTACGGTCACACGAGCGTCAACGCGGGCAGCCCGTGCGCCCACGCCGCGATCGCCGACTACCTGGTGAACGTGACCGCCGCGGACGGCGCCACGTGCGAGGGAGCCCAGCCGTTCGAACCGGCGGAACCGGAACCGCCGCGGCGGGAGCCGCAAGGGCTGCCGTTCGCCGGTTTCTGAGACCGAACCGCTGGTCGACCCGGCCCTCCCGACGGTGGGAACCGAACGGGAAGAGGCCGGGAAAGCCGCACTCCATGGTGGTCCCACACACGGGGACGCCGCCGGATGCGGCGCCTCACCTGTCGGATCGCTTGGGAGGGCATGCAAGAGATGGCTATCAACATGGCGCGAGTGCTGAGGATCCTGACCGTGGCGGCCTTGGCGATCGGTGCCGCCACCACGGCGCACAGCATGCCGGCCGGCACGCAGGCCGAGAACAGCGGTCCGGCGGTGGTCATCGAGGCGAACCCGGCCTGACCGTCGCGCGACCCCGCGACGGGCCGCCCGGCGGAACTCTCCCCGGCTCGCGGCCCGTCGCCGGCGGGCCGTTCCGATCGGGCGGCCGCCGCCGGCGTGGCTCCCGGCCGAGCGACGTCCGGCTACGCCTTCCGGCCCCGGGCGACGTCCGCTCCGGGCTCGCCGTCCGCGACGTCGTCCTCGCCCAGCACCTCGGCCACCAGGGCCAGCCCTCGGCGGGCCGTCACCTCCTCGGCGTGGAACCGCATGGCGGTGGCGGACTCCCGCGCGGCACGGTAGAGCGTGCGCGCCTCGGCGTGTTCGCCCCAGCCGGCATGCAACGCGGCGACCAGATTGGTGACCCTCACCAGCCGGGCGCACGAATCGCTCGACCGGGCACGACGCAGTGCGCCGGCGGCCAGTTCCCGGGCGTCGGCCTCGGAACCGAGACGGTCCTCGACGGTGGCGGAGAGCACTTCCACCAGGCTCACGTCACCCCGGCTCGACGTCTCCTCGCACAGATCACGGGCCTGCTCCAGGGTGCGCCGCGCTTCGGCCCAGGATGCGAGGCCGATCTGGGCGAGTGCCAGATCCGCGAGCGCCACCAGTTCGTTGTCCTGGTAGCCGATCGCCCGGCTCGCGGTGATCGCCTCGCGCGCGAAGGCAGCGGCGGCGTCGTACCGTCCCTGCCGCTCGTGGAGCGTGCTGAGCGTCGTCAGGCACTCCGCCTCGGTCCGCCGGTTCGGGATCTCCCGTGCCAGGGCGATCGCCCGGCCCAGCGTCGGCAACGCCTCGTCGTACTGTCCGAAGTTCGTCATGAGCAGTCCGATGATCAGGCCGCTGTGCGCCTCGATGCCCCGGTCGCCGACCCTGATCGCGAGGCGGTGCGCCTCCGTGGCCGCCTGGAGGCTCTCGTCGACCCGGCCGAGTTTCCAGCCGGCCGAGCTGAGGTTCGACAGCGTGACGCAGAGCGCGACGGGCTCGTCGAGGCGCCGCGCCGCCTCGACGGCCTGGACCCCGAGCTCTCGCAGATCGTCGAGGCAGCCGCGAGCGTTGAGGTGGAAGTTCAGGTTGCGTGCCAGGATCACCGCCTGCCAGTTCCGGCCGCGTTCCAGGGCGGTCGCCACGAGTGACACGAGGCACCGGTCCTCACGCTCGAACCACGCGGCCGCCTGTTCGGGCTTCTCGAGGGCGGGCGTCTCGCCCACGTCCGGGACGTGCGCGTCGAAGCGCCGCGCCCTGCCGGGGAAGAGCACGTCGCAGGCCTCGTCCGTCGCGCGGACGTAGTAGTCGAGCAGACTGTCGACGGCGAGGGTTCCCTCGTCGCGATCCCGGCCGATACCGTGCGCGAAGTTCCGCACCAGGTCGTGCAGTGCGTAGACGCCCGCCGTCCGCTGCTCGAGAAGATTCGCGTCGACCAGGGCATCGAGGATGTCCTCCGCGTCCAGCACGTCCATCCCCAGCAGGGCCGCCACCGACGGGAGATCCATCGTCTCTCCCGGATGCATCCCGAGGAGGGCGAAGGCCACCTGGTGGGCCTCGGGCATCGCGGCGTAGGACAGGTGGAGTGTGGCGGCCACGCTTCGCTCGTCGGAGCGCAGCTCGGCGAGCCTGCGGCTCTGCTTGTCCAGGCGGTCCGCCATGTACCTGACGGTCCAGCCCGGCCGGCTGGCGATGCGGGCCGCGGCGATCCGCAGGGCCAGGGGAAGATGACCGCAGAGGTCGGCGAGCCGCTCCAGGTCCTGCGGCGCACCGGGTGCGGGAACGATCTCGTTGATGAGAGCGACACTCTCCGCCGGCGACATGTGGCCGACGGAGACCCAGACGGCACCGTCGAGGTCGACGAGCCTCGACCGGCTGGTGACCAGCACGACACAGCCGGGGGGCACCGGAAGCAGGTGCTGGACCTGCTGCGGGCTGGCGACGTTGTCGAGAAGGATGAGGACGCGCCGGTCCGCGAGGTAGGACTGCCACAAGCCGGCGCGGGCCTCGAGGTTGTCGGGGATCCGGTCGTCCGGGAACCCCGCGGCGTGCAGCAGGATGTCCAGCGACTCGCGCGGGGAGAGCGGCGTCTGACCGGGTGTGAACCCCCGCAGGTCGACCCACAGCCGGCCGTCGGGGTAGCGCCCGCTCACGCGGTGCGCCGCCTCGATCGCCAGCGACGTCTTGCCGACGCCGCCCATTCCGACGATCGCGATGACGCGCGGCTGGCGGCTGTCCGGCTCGCCGTCCGCGGCCATGAGGTCCTGGAGCTGGGCGAGCTCCTCCCCGCGTCCGGTGAAGTCGCGCAGGCTCGCCGGGAGCGTCCTCGCACGCACCACCGGTTGCGCACCGTCGACGTCGGCCGCCTCCGCCTCGGCGGGCTCCCGGATCGACACCGGGGCCGTGGGCTCGCCGAGAGCGGGATCCGAGTTCAGGATGGCGGCATAGAGATCGTTGAGCCGCGTTCCCGGGTCGATGCCCAGTGTGCCCTGGAGCAGCTCCCTGAGACGCCGGAACTCCTCCAGCGCGTCGGCCTGTCGACCCGTCCGGTACAGCGCGGTCATGAGCTGCGCGCGCGGCGTCTCGCGGAGCGGGTCCTCGGCGACGAATGCCCGGAGCTCGGGAATGATGGCGTTGCACTGGTCGAGGCTCAGACTGAGCTCGAAGACCTGCTCCATCGCCGAGATGCGGCGTTCGTCCAGGACCGTGGCGGCCGCCCGGATGACCGGGGTGTCGATCCCGGACAGGACGCTCCCCCTCCACAGGCCGAGCGCGGAGCGCAGCCCGGCGACGGCGGCCTCGGGGTCGCCCTCCTGGAGCGAGCCCCGGGCAGCCCGCGTCCGGGTGTCGAAGTCCAGGAGGTCGATCCCGCACCGGGACGCGTCGATCCGGTAGCCCGGGTCGTCGGTGACGATCAGGTCGTGGCCGCACGGGATCCGCTTCCGCAACGAGGCGGCGGCCTTGCGCACCTGGTGTGCCGCCGTACTGGGAGGGTCCTCGTCCCAGACGGCGTCGACGAGGCGGTCGAGCGGGACGACGCGCCCGGGCTCGAGCAGCAGCATCGCCAGGACGCGGCGCTGGACGGGCCCCCCGACGGAGATCTGGGACTCGCCGACCCGCGCGGCCAGGGGGCCGAGGACGCTGAACGTCACGCGAGCACACGACGAGCTGTCAGCCTGCGGCATGAACTCCTGGCCTTCCTCCACGCGGGAACGCGGAGCTCCGTCGGACTGGGCGAGTGCCACCGAGGCCAGCGGTCCGCGCTGGATCGGCAGCACGTCCTGACAGGCCAACGCCACCGGACACTACACGACGAGGGTCACGTCGCCGTGACTTTGCGCACTGATTGACCTGCGGCGATACCGCCCGGCAGGGGTGACGGTACCGGGACGGGAAGGGACCGGGAACGCGCCCGGCGACCTTGGGACCGCTGCTCGACGGCGGACGGGCGATGACCCACGACACCGAAGGCGAGGCTGACCCGTGACAACCCGCACCATTGCCGGCGCACCCCCACCACGCGATCCGGCAAGACGCTCCGGCCCTGCCGGACACGACGAGGCGACACGTACCGGCGACGGGACGGCCCGATGAGGCCCCGGCTCCTCTTCGTGCTCCCGGACCGCGGCAGCGCCCAGGACAGGGAGTGGGAGGACACCACGTTCTGGCCCGCATACCGCGACGCCGCGCGACGCGCCGGCCTCGACCTCGAGGTCGTCGTGCCCGAGCACGTCCAGTTCACGGCCGGCGAGGCGCGGTGGCGGGGCGAGCCGCTCCTGCCCGAGCGGGACCTCGTCGTGTACAGCACGCGGGCGAACCCCACCCACGGCGTCGACCTCTGGAACGGCATGAGCACGGTGCGATCCCTCGAGGCCCTGGGATTCTGGAGCGCCATCCCGATCGACCAGGCGGTGCTGCTCAACGACAAGTTCGCCACCGCGGAGGCGCTGCGCGACTCCCCCGTCCCCACCATCCCATCCGTGCGGGTCACCACCGGCCGGGATCTCGGCCGGACGGACGTGCAGGCGCTGGTCCCGGACGACTGGTTCCCGGTCTTCGTCAAGCCCGCGTCCTGGGGGCGAGGGCTCGGCTGCCTTTCCTGCCCCGACCGCACGTCCCTGGACGGGGCGCTCGGGCTCGCTTCCGGAAGCGACGCCCCGGTCGTGATCCAGCCGACGATCCGGGACGTGGTCGCCGACACGCGCGTCGTCGTCGTGGAGGGCGAGATCGTCTCCGCGTACGACAGGCTCCCTCCGGCGGAGGGCGGCGTGGCGAACGTCAGCAAGGGCGCGTCCACGCGCCTCCGGTCCGAGATCGAGCCGCAGGTCGAGCGGCTCGCCTCCCTCGTGCGGGAGAGGTTCGGACTGGCATACCTGTGCATCGACCTGCTCAGGACCGAGGACGGCGGCCTGTGGCTCGCCGAGTGCGAGCCCGACGGTGCCGTCACCGGGCTGCTCCCGCACGGCGAGGAGGCCTACCGGGTGCTCGGCGCCCGGTTCACCGCGTACGCACGGGCACACGCGCGGCATCTCGACACGCTCGCGGCACGGGGCGTGGCCGCATGACGACGCACACCACGACCACGATCGGCCACGTCACCGACGAGGATCTCGCCCGCGCGCTCGGTCGCGGCGGTCCGGGGACCGCGCTCGCGGACACCGCACCCTGGAGCTTCGCCGAGCTGCGGGACGCCGCCCGTGGTGCGGAACGCCGGAACGGGCGGCTCGTGGTGGCGAGCGGCGGGACGTCGGGCATCCCGAAACTGACCGTGATCCGCGGCGACATGGGCATACCCGCGCTTCTCCGCCACTGGTCGCCGCTGCGGGACGGAGACGTCCTGCTGAACCTCTTCTCACCGGGACGGCTGTGGGGCGCGCACCACTTCTACAACGCCCTGGGGCTGCGCTCGGGCGCCGACGTCGTGCCGATGGGAGTGCTGGAGGGCACGGACGCCGCCGGGTGGGCCGAGACCTTCGCCGACCTGGGCGTGTCAGCGCTCGCCGGCGCCCCGAACGTGCTCGCGGCCTTCGCCGACGCGATGCGCGCCGCCGGCGCGCGGCTCCCGGTGCGCAGCGTGGTCTGGTCCGGCGAGCCGATGACACCCGGCCGCCTGCGACGCCTGCGCCAGGCCTTTCCCGACGCCGGGTTCTGGGCGAACTACGGGTCCATCGAGACGTTCGTGGTCGGCGTGAACTGGCCGGAGTGCGACGCCGGGACGCTCCACCTGCTGCCGGGACAGATCCTCGAACCGGACGACGGCGGAGCGCTCCTGACACGGATCGACGACCGCTGGCCGGCTCCGGCGCTCCGCTACCGCCTGGGGGACGTGCTCCTGGGCGCCTCGTGCGCCTGCCACCGGCCCGACGCCTTCCGCGTGGGGTCCCGGACCAACGACACCGTCAAACTGTTCGGCACCCGCGTGAGCTGCACCGATGTGGTCCGGCAGGTGGAGTCCCTGCACACCGTCGACGAGGCGCAGATCGTCCTGTGCGGGTCCGGGGCCGCCGGGACGCCCGACCGGATCCGGGTCCGGTACACGGGACAGGCCGAACCGTCCGTCGTGCGCCGGCACCTTCTCGAGGGGCACTACGGGCTCCGGTTCGTCACCGAGCACACGCCCGAGGCCCTCGCCGTCGAACACGTGGCCGGGCTGGCGCGGAACAGCCGCACCCACAAGGTCATGACGGTCACCCGCGAGCCGGCCGACGACGTGCGCGCCACCGGCGCGTGGGACCCGACGGCGGCGCATCCCACCACGGAGACGGAGACACACGGTGAATGACCTCGCAGCCCTACGCCTCGAGAACGGCCCCACGGCGGAGCTCCTCGACGACCCGGAGGCGGCACGGACCGACACGACCACGGCGCCCTTCGACCGCTTCCGCGCGTGGTTCCCGCGTCCGGTGCTGTCCCGTCCGACGGTGCTGACGCACGACGAGTCCTTGTCGCTCGACGCCGACCTGACGGGCCTGCTCGGCCTCCTGCAGTCCCTGCCCGAGCGCCTCTTCGGCGGCGACCTGCTCGCCTTCGCCCGAGCGGTCGGCTGGCGCGGAGCACTGCTGCCGGAGGTCCTGAGCCTCGCCGGCGGGGCGCCCGTACCGCTGGGCCGGGCGGACCTCGTGCGTTCGCCGGAGGGCTTCAAGACGGTCGAGTTCAACACGTCGAGCTCTCTGGGCTCGTTCGAGTTCGGCGAGCTGTGCCGCGCGTTCCTGTCGGTCCCTTCCTTCGCCCGCTTCGCGGAGCGGGAGAACCTCGGCTACGTGGACCCGCTCGCGCACATGGCGGACACCCTGCTCTCCGCGACCGGGCACCTCCCGGGTCAGCGGCCGGTGATCGCGGTGACCAGGTGGGTCACCGCCGGCGTGGCCGTGAACCCGTCGCTCTTCGTCGACCTGATGCGCGACCTCGGGTTCCGGGTGGTGGTCTGCACGATCGACCAGCTCGCCCAGCGGAAGGACGGACTCTACGTCGGCGACCTGCGCATCGACGTGGTGCACCGCGCCTTCCTGCTGCAGAACGTGCTGGCGACCGAGAACGCGCTCGAACTGCTCGCGCCGCTGGCCCGCGCACGAGACGCGGGCCAGGTCCGGCTGTTCACCGGGCTGGCCGCGGACCTGTACGGGGCCAAGGCGTGCCTGGCGCTGTTGAGCGACCCGCGTCACGAAGACGCGTTCACCCAGGAGGAACGGACTCTCGTCGCCCGGGCCCTGCCCTGGACCCGCCGGCTGGCCGACGAACCGACCGTGGTCGACGGACGGACCGAGTCACTCGTCGACCACGTCCTGGCCCACCAGGACGACCTTCTGCTCAAGCCCGGGATCGGCAACGCCGGGCGGGGCGTCATGGCCGGCTGGCTGGTCTCCGGCGAGGAGTGGGCCTCGGCGGTACGGTCCGCGGTCTCCACGAACGACCACGTGGTCCAGCGGCGGGTGGAGTCGGCGGGCGAGCGTTTCGTCGCCCCGGGCGAGCCGCCCGTCGCGGCGGACTACCTCCTCCACTGGGGGCTGTTCGTCACGGCGGCCGGGCTCAGCGGGGGCTTCGTCAAGGGGCTCCCGGACACCCCGCAGGACGTGCGCTTTCTCGGAGACGGCTCGCACGTCGGATGCATCTTCCAGCAGCACGTCGACACCACGAGGAACTGAGACATGATCATCAACTCCAGTGCACGGCTCGACCTCCTGACTGCCGCGAGGGCGGAGATCCGGCACGTCCGCCCCCTTCCCGCCACCGCCTTCTACGAGAAGAAGCTCGCCGCCGTCTGGGACCGCGCGCGCAAGTCGGCGGCCTACCAGCACCTGCCCGCCTACTCGCCGGAGGCCTTCGCGGACCTCCCGGTCACCCCCAAGGAACGGCTGAAGGCAGCGCCGATGGACTTCTTCGTCGGCGAGATGGGGGGTGTGTCGCGCTACTACGAGACCACGGGGACGACCGGTCTGCCGACGCCGACCCCGCGCTCCGTCGAGGACATCGTCTGGAACGTGTCGGCGGTGGCCGACCAGTGGAGCACGGTGCTGTCACGCGCCGACCGCGTCCTCAGCCTGCTGCCGTCGGACATCGTCCCGGTCGGCGACATCGTCACCGACGTCTGCGCCGTCCTCGACCTGCCCTGCACGCGGGCCTATCCGTTCGCCACCGGGATCTCCGACTGGGACCGGATCGCCTCCGTGTGGAAGACGTTCCAGCCGACCGTCGTCTTCGCGGCACCCGGCGTCTTCCTGCAGATGACGCGCCTGCTCGCACAGCGCGGGGTGCTCGCCGACCTCACCGCTCCCGTGCGCACCGTCATGCTGCTGGGCGAGGTCAGCGTCCCGGCCATGCGGCGCAGGCTCGCCGGCACCTGGGACGCCGCCGTCCTCGACGCGAGCTACGGCAGCACGGAGACCGGCACGCTGGCCGCGACGTGCCCGGAGGACAGCCTGCATCTCCTGTCCGGGTCCAACTACTTCGAGCTGAACACCGAGGAGGGCATCATGCCGCCGCGCCCCGGCACGGGCGGCCGCCTCGTCGTCACGCCGCTCAACCTGCATGCCCGCCCGCTGGTCCGGTACGACACGGGCGACGAGGTCGTCCTGCGGGCGGGCTGCGCGTGCGGGGATCCGTCGCCCGTCGTCGAGCCCGTCGGCCGGGCGAACGACACCGTCGAGGTGGCCGGCGCGCGCGTCCTGCCCCGGCACCTCGAGGAGATCGTCTACGCGGAGGCCGACGTCACCGGCTATCTCGTCGAGGTGACCGCCGACGCGGAGCGCGCCCGGCTCCTCCTGGAACGCAACGTACGAGCCTCCCGGGAGGACGAGGACGCCACGGCGGAACGGATCACCGCGGCGACCCGGAAGGCCACCGGCGTGGAGTGGGACCGGGTGATCTTCGTCAACACGCTGCCGGCGGCGACCAAGAGCGGCGCCTCGCAGAAGAGCTGGAAGCGGTCGAACATCCGCGTCGGGGAATGGTGAGGGCCCCGCGATGCGCGAACTGACGACGACCGGACCCGACCTGTGGTGCACGTATGCGGCCGTCCGCGCCCATGCCTGGCTGGGCCGCACGGACGCGGTCGACGACGCCGGGGCGACCCGCGACTACCTTCTCTCCCACCGCAACCCCGACGGCGGGTACGCCTGGTCGCGCGGGATGCCCTCCGACACCTGGGCGACGTTCTACTGCACCGCCGCCCTGAAGGACCTCGGCGAGCCGGTCCCCGACCCGGACAAGACGCTCGCCTGGCTGCGCACCACGTGGTCGGGAGGCGCGTTCGCGATGACGCCCGGCCAGGAGCCGGAGGTCTGGGCGACCCACTTCGCCGCCCGGGCGGTCATCGAGGTCCTGGGTGACCAGCTCGCCGCGCAGGAGCTGCTGACCTGGCTCGCCGGTCTCCAGACCCCGGACGGCGGCCTGACCTGGTCCCCGGACCACCGGAGCGACGGCGGGGACGTCCGCGCGTGCTTCTACGGGATCGCCGTGTGGCGGGCACTGTGCCGGCAGGCACCGGTCGAGGCCCCGTGGGACGTCCCCGCGCTGGTCGCCTGGCTGCGGGCACGCCAGCACGAGGACGGGGGCTTCACCTTCGCCGCGGGGGCCACGACACCGTGCCTCTGGGCGACGTACCGCGCCGTGGGCGCCCTGACCATGCTCGGGGCCGAGCCGGCCGCGCCGTGCACCCCCTGGATCCTCTCGATGCGCGACGCGGACGGCGCCTTCGTCCGCTGGGCCGGGTACCAGGTCCCCGACGTGTGGGCGACGTTCTGCGCCGTCGGCGCCCTCGCCGCCCTCGGTGAGCCGCTCGCGGACGTCGCGCCGTCGGCCCTGCGCCGGCTGTCCCAGCTCGCCTGCCCCGGCGGCGGGTACACGTACCGGGAGCCCGACGCGGCGTACGACGCGCTGACGGTCTCGGCCGCGCTGCTCGACCCCGGCGAGGAGAACGACTCGCACGAGCTGCGTGCCTGGCTGGAGGCGTGCCTGCTCCCGAACGAGGACGGGATCATGTACATGCCCGGCCGGGGTGCGGAGGTGCGCTGCACGGCCTGGGCCCTCGCCGCCGGCGCGTTCCGGGGCGCGGAACCGGAACGCCAGCGGATCGGCGGCTGGCTCGCCTCCCTCCAGAACCCCGACGGAGGCCTCGGCTTCTGGGAGGGGCGGGGTTCGGACATGGTCTCCACGGCCGCGGCGGTCGAGGCCGCGACGCTCCTCGGCGGCACCGACCGGACGCCGCTCGACACCGACGGCCTGCTGGCCTTCGTGGACGAGTGCCGGGTGACAGGCGAGGCCGAGGCCGAGGCCTGGGCGAACAGCCCGGCCTCCCTCCCGAGCCTGCGAGCCGGGCTGCAGGCGCAGCGGGTGCTGCACGCCTGCGGACGGCCCGCACCCGACGCGGCGCGCACGCTGCTCGACCGGCACCGGGTACGCGGCGGGGGCTGGGCGAACCAGGGCAACCGGGTGCCGGACCTGCTGTCCACGTACGAGGCGGTCGCCACCGCGGACCGCCTGGGGATCCCCGTCGAGCCGGACCATCTGCGCCCGTTCCTCGACCGGACCGGCGGCGCCCACGGCGTGGCCTGGAGCCCTCTCGCCCCGCTCGGCGACGACCCGCTCGCACGCTGCCTGCACGGACTGCTCCGAGCACGCCTGTCGGGAGCCCGCCGGCTTCCCGCCCTGACCCTGTCGTAGGAGAGAGATGCCCACCATCCTGATCGAGACGGAGAGCCTCGAGCCCGCTCAGCGCCGACGGATCGCCGTCCAGCTGACGCGGTGGCTCTCCGACCGCGACATCCGCTCCGACCGCGTCGTGGTGAGGTTCGCGGTCGCGGACCTGGACCTGGCGTTCAGCGGTGGCCTCCCGGTCTCCGCGATGCGCGATCCGGCGGCCGCGCGCGCTGCCGCCTGGGTGACCTGCTGCGTCTCCCCCGACCGCGACGAGGAGTTCCGCTCGGGACTCGCCCGACGCATCACCGAGGTGCTGCAGGTCACGACGAGCACCGCACTGTGCTACATCGAGTTCCGGCCCACGGACCCGGATCTCGTGCACATCGCCGCCCGGGGCCCCCTGCGCCGCGCGAGCGCTCCGGCAGACCACGACCAAGCCGCCGAAGGAGAAGAACGATGACCGAGAACGCGACGACCACCCTGGTGGACGAGATCCGCACCGTCCTGCGGGAGCAGCTGGGCGAGGGCGTGGAGCGCGTCGGGCAGGACGAGCTGCTGGCCGAGGCCCTCGGCGACCGCTACGACAGCCTCGCGGCGCTCGAGGCCGTCAGCGCCGTCGAGTCCCACTTCGAGATCGACGTGGACTTCGTCAGCCACGACGTGCGCCACACGTTCGCCACGATCGGACGGATCGCGACGTTCGTGCGCGACGAGCTCGAGGACCGCGAGAGGCTGCGTGAGCGTCGATGAGCGCCGTCTCCGAAGCCACCGAGGAGATCGGGTTCCGCACCTCCGGCCAGTCCGGCGAACCCGTCACCTGGTACCGGACCGCGCAGCAGCTCGAGCAGGAGGCCGCGCTGCTGGCACGGACCCTGGTCGGCACCGTCGACGAGGTGGTGAGCTTCGCCCACGAACGCCACCTGTACGGCCGGCTGCTGGGCGAGGCGCTGCCGCGCCACCTCGGCGTACCGGTCCGGCACCGCTGGCAGGACCCGCTGACGCCGCCCGACCTCGACCCGGACCGCCGCACGCTGCTCGTGTGCCTGCCCTCGACCTGGCTGCTGCTGCGCCCCCTGGTCCCGCGGCTCCGCCGGATGTCGGTGGTGGCCGTCCACGGCACCGGACCGGTCGTGCCGGCGACGCACGAGGTGATCGCCGCGCTCGACGGCTCCGACTTCACCGCCTCCGAGGTCTTCGGCTCCACCGAGACCGGGGGCGTGGCCTACCGGTGGCTGACCGGCGCACGGCGGGAACCGGCTCCGTGGACGACGTTCGACGACGTGACGGTCGTCGGCGAGCGGGACCGCGAACAGCGGCTCACGGTCCGCAGTCCCCGGCTCGCACGCCGGGCGGACATGTCCGGCCGGCCCGAGGAGCTCACCACCGACGACGTGGTGCGTCCGCGCTCCGACGGCCTGGAGATCGTCGGTCGTGCCTCCCGCCTCGCGAAGGTCAACGGCGTGCGGTTCCAGCTCGAGCAGGTCGAGGCCGTGCTCACCACCGGCTTCCCGCACGCCGAGTTCGTCTGCGTCTCGACGGCGGACGACGTCCGCGCCGAGCACTACGAGCTCTACTACGCCTGCGACGAGCCGATCCCGGTCGCCGACCTGCACGCCCGGATCACCCGCTCGGCCCCCGGCGTCCCGGTCCCCCGCCAGGTCCGGCGCGTCACGGCGTTCCGCCGCAGCGCGGTGGGCAAGATCCGGCGTCCGGTACCGGCCACGGCCTGCGGGGTGGTCTGATGCCACGGGACACGGTGGCCTCCCTGGTCGCGGAGGCCGACGCCCCGGGGGGCCTGGCGCTGGACGAGGCGGCACGCGCCCGCATGGCCGGTGCCAGGGCCACGCTCGCCGAGACGGCACGGCGCCGGCCCGTGTACGGGCTCACCCGGGGCTTCGGGCCGCTCGCCGAGTGGGCGGCCGACCCGGACACGTCCCGCCAGGGCAGACACCTCCTCGACCACCTGACCGCCGGACAGGGGGAATTCCTGCCTCCCCGGGAGACGCGGCTGATGGTCTGGCTCCGGCTGCGCAGCATGGCGCTCGGACTGTCCGGGGCGGACCCGCTGGCCTGGGAACGGCTGGCGGAACAGTGGAACGCCGGGTTCGTCCCCGCCGTCCCCGAGGACGGCAGCCTGAGTGCCAGCGGCGACCTCCTGCCCCTGGCACACGCCGCGCAGGCGGCGGCCGGCCACGGCACGGCCTGGACGCACGACGGCGAGACCTGGACCACGCGCGCATCGGGCGAGGTGCTCCGTGACCTCCGACTGTCACCGGTCGAGTGGGAGGCACGCACCGCGCTCTCGTTCGTCAACGGCACCGCGGCCGGGCTGGCCCGCACCATGGTCAACCATCTCGAGCTCACCGCCCTGAGCACGGCCGTCCTGCGCACCACCGCGCGGATCGCGCTGCTCCTGGGCATGAGCCCGGAACCGTTCAGCGACGCCGTGGCCCAGGCCCGCGGGCACAGCGGGCACCAGCACGCCGCCCGGACCATCCGGCACGAGATCGAAGCCGGTGACCTCATGCGGTCCGCGTCCCGGCCGCTCCAGGAGCCGTACTCCGTCAGGTGCGCGCCGCAGGTCGTCGGCACCGTGCTCGACCAGCTCCGGCTCCAGGAGAGTGTCCTGGTCACCGAGGCGACGGGGTGCACCGACAACCCGATCGTGCACGACGACGACGTCGTGCACGGCGGCAACTTCCACGCCGCCCCCGTGGCGATGGTGAGCGAGCAGTACGCGTCGTGCGTCCACCAGGTGGCCTACCTCGCAGAACGCCAGCTCGCCCAGGTGCTCGACCCCGCGTTCACCGGTGGTCTGCCGCCCATGCTGGCCTGGCGGCCGGGCGAGAACAGCGGCCTGGCCGGGGTGCAGATGGCGGCCACCTCGCTCCTCGCGGCGATCCGGCAGCACGCCTACCCGGCGTCCTGCACCACGGTCCCGAGCAACCTCGGGAACCAGGACCACACACCGCTCGCGCTCAACAGTGCGAACGCGGTCTCCACGATGCTCGACCGCGCCTGGCTCGTCGTCGGCTCCCTCTGCCACGCGGTGGTCCAGCTGGGCCACCACCTCGGCGCGCCCGCCCCGGACGAGATGTGGCACGAGCTGTGCGCCTCGATCGCACCGCTGACGGTCGACCGCCCCCTGTCCGGTGAGATCCGCGGCGTCGCGGCCGCCGTCCGCCACCACTCCCTGACGGCACCGTCACCACCCCACACCATGGAGCTACCCGCATGAACGCCCCGACACGGACCCCCCGAGCGGCACGAGGAGGGAGCAGGCAGTCGCTCTGGCGCGACAGAGGATTCCTCGCCTACTGGACGGGGCAGACGGTCTCACGCCTCGGCGTCCAGATCGCGGGCCTCGCCCTGCCGCTGGTCGCCATCGCGGCCTTCGACGCCTCCGCGTTCGAGCTCGGCATCATCAACGCGGCCCTCTTCGCGCCCTACCTCCTGTTCTCCATGCCGGCGGGAGCCTGGATCGACCGCAGCAGGAAGCGGCCCGTCCTCGTCACCGCGGACCTCGTGAGGTTCGGCGTCCTCGTCGCCCTCGCCGTGCTCGGGATGGTGGGCCTCGTCGACATGGTCACGATCTGCCTGGTCGGCTTCGTCATGGGCACGTGCGCCGTCTTCTTCGACATCGCGGGATCCGCGTACCTGCCGTCCATCATCGGCAAGGACCAGCTGCTCGACGGGAACGGCAAGCTCCAGGCCACGATCGTCTTCTCGAAGTCCGGCGGCCCCGCCGTCGCGGGCGTGCTGGCCGAGCTCACCTCGGCGGCGCAGACGCTGTTCGCCGGAGCGGCCTCCAGCCTGCTGTCCGTGCTGGCACTCCTGAGCTCGCGACGTCCCGAGACCGCGCCCGCCCCCCGCGAGGGTGGGCGCGACATGGTCGCGGAGATCCGCGAGTCCCTGTCCTTCATCATAGGCAACAAGTACCTCCGGTTCCTGACGATCCGCTCCGGCGTGAACAACGCCTTCTTCGTGGCACGTAACACGCTGCTGCCCCTGTTCGTCCTGAACACGCTCGACCTGAGCAGCACGATCCTCGGGCTGGTGCTCGGCGCCGGCGCCGTCGGAGCACTCGCCGGCTCGATGATCGCGCGCCCGCTCGCGGAGCGCACGGGCCTGGGGCGGACGATCGTCATCGGCTTCGGCACCGGTTCCCTCGTCCAGGTTCTGCTCCCGCTCGCGGGCGGGCCCGACTGGCTGGCCGTGGCCATGCTCACCTCCCTCTTCGGGATCTCCGGCTGCTTCATGACCATCGGCAACACGAACGTCGCGACGCTTCAGCAGATGCTGGTCCCCCGGGAGCTCCTGGGCCGTGCGGTGGCGGGCATGCGCACGGTCACCTGGGGAAGCATGCCGCTCGGCGCACTCCTCGGCGGCGCCCTCGGTACCGCGCTCGGCCTCCGCACGGCCCTCGCCGTCGTCGTGGTCGGTTTCCTCGCGTCGGCGACCTGGCTCGCGCTCTCACCCCTGACCACCATGCGCAACCCCTTGGAGGACGACGATGACGACGACTGACCGGAACGCGACGCCGGCCACCCGGGACGTGCCGCAGAAGCCGCGGGCCTTCGTGCTCGCCGGGGCGTTCCGCGTGGTGTGCCGGAACCCCCGGTTCGTCACCGCTCTCGCGGAACGCGGCCTCGCGGTGCTCGTGATGACGCCGTCGGGCACCCGGGACCAGGTCACCGCCGCGCTGCAAACCGGCGAACCGGTGTTCGAGCAGATCACGGAGGTGCGGTACGTCGCCGGGAGCCTCGATCGCGAGTCGTCGTTCAACGCCTCCGCGCTCGCCCTCGCGGCCGAGTGGCGGGAACGCTTCACGATCGTGGGGACGTACGCGATGGAGGAGACCCTGGTCGAGCCCGCGGGCCTGATCGGGGACCAGCTCGCGCTGCCCTCACCCGGCCTGCGGGCGAGCCGGGTGTGCCGCAGCAAGTACCTGCAGCGCTACTACCTCGCCGAACACAGCCCCTGGTCGCTCACGCTTCCTCCCGAGGAACGCGACCGGGCCGACCTCGCCACGCTCCCCTACCCGGTCGTGGCGAAGCCGGCGGGCCGGCACGCCAGTTCCGGCGTACTGAGCTGCCGGGACCAGGAGGAGCTCGCGTCGGCGCTCAGCTCCTACCCGGCGCACGAGACGGTGCTCGTCGAGCAGCAGGTCCAGGGCCCCGAGTACTCGGTCGAGTCGCTGGTCCAGAACGGCAGGCCCGTCCTGTCGTCGGTGACCGCGAAACGCACCACGGAGGCCTCGGGGCGAGGATTCGTCGAGCTCGCCCACACGGTCCCGGCGCCGGAGGCCGAGATCGGCGGCCGCGACGTGGCCGCCACCCTCCGCGAGGCGGACGCGGAGGTCCTCAGGGCCCTGGGACAGCAGAACGGCATCACGCACTCCGAGTGGCGGGTCACCGCATCCGGAGAGCCGTACCTGATGGAGATCGCCTCACGCACTCCGGGTGACGGCATCACCCTGCTCTACGGACTCGCGTTCGGTGCGCAGCTCGAGTCCGAGATCGTCCGCGTGGCGCTCGGTGAGACCGCCGCCTACCCGGAGGCGACGCGGTTCGCGCGCCAGGTCTACCTCGAGCACCCCGCCGGTGTGCTGGAGGACGTCGTGGTCGACTGGCCCGGGACCGAGCCCGCGTGGGTCCGGGGGTCGGACGCCTGGCCCGTCCTGCGTCCCGGAGCGGCGGAGGACCCGCCGGCACTGCGTGGTGTGCTGGTGCTCCAGGAGAAGGGCAGCCGGCTCGGGCCCCTGAGGTCCTCCGACGACCGCGCCGTGACGTTCTTCATCGACGCCGGCTCGGTCGCGGAGCTCGACGAGCTCGAGCGCCGGGTCACCGACGCGGTGCGGATCGTCGTGACCGACGACGAGGACGCGGCCCGTGCTCGTTGAGACCGCGCTCGCCGAGGCGTTCGGGACCAAGGCGTACGTCGTCAGCGGTGCGCACCAGAACGACTGCGTGATCGTGGACCCCGGGATCCGGGCGGCGGCGGGGATCGACCGGATCGTCCGGGACAACGGCCTGAACCCGACGGCGGTGCTGCTCACCCACGGACATCTGGACCACACCCACGACGCCCCGCGCGTCTGCGACACCTACGGCGTTCCCGCCTACATCCACGACGCCGACCTGCCGTTCCTGGCCGACCCCTTCTCCGGCCTGGGCTCGTTCGCCCCGCAGTTCGAGGCCGCCGTCGGGCCGGGCTGGGAGTGGACCCTGCCGCACACGGTCAGGCACCTGCGGGACGGCGACCGGCTCGATCTCGCCGGTGTCCCGATCCGCGTGGACCACGCCCCCGGGCACACGCCCGGATCGGTGCTGTTCACGCTGGAGGAGACGGACGAGCACCAGCCCTGCCTCGTCGGTGACGTGGTCTACGCCGGCACGATCGGCACCACGCTCATGCCGGGCGGGGACCGGCTCACGACTCTCCGGTCGATCAGGGACCGGATCCTCACCCGCCCCGACGAGACCGTCCTGCTGACCGCGCACAAGCAGGACACGACCGTCGGCCGGGAACGGGAGGCGAACCCCTTCTTCCGGCAAGCCGTCGACCTCCCCCCGGAGCCCTGGGAACGCATCGATCCGCAGGAGACCGACGCCCCCGGCGCACCGACGAACCCGACCGCTCACCCGCGAACGACCCGAGGAACTGGGGCCACCCATGAGTAGCGTTCTGCTGACCACCGAACCGGTCCACGACGTCCCGACCACCACGAGCGAGGGCACCGGGGCGGACGGCGACCCGGAGTCCGGGCGGCGCGCCCAGACGCTCGGCCCCCTCCCCACGCCGCGCGACATCCTGACCGCGCTCCCCCTCGGACCTCACCGCCGCACCCTGGTCGCGAACTCGCGACGCGCGGTGCGTGACGTGCTCCGGGGCGAGGACGACCGGCTGCTGGTCGTGGTCGGGCCGTGCAGCGTGCACGACCCGGCCGCGGCCCTGGAGTACGCCCGACGCCTGGCGGCGGTGGCCGAGGAACTGGCCGACGAGCTCGTGGTCGTCATGCGCGTCTACTTCGAGAAGCCGCGCACGACCCTCGGCTGGAAGGGTTTGATCAACGACCCGCACCTGGACGGTTCCCACGACGTGCCCCACGGTCTGCGCCTGGCACGCGAGGTGCTGCTCGGCGTCCTGGACGCCGGGGTGCCGGCAGCGTGCGAGTTCCTGGAGCCCACCAGCCCCCAGTACCTCGCGGATGCGGTGACCTGGGGAGCGATCGGCGCCCGGAACGCGGAGTCGCAGGTGCACCGTCAGCTCGTCTCCGGGCTGCCGATGCCCGTCGGGTTCAAGAACGCGACGGACGGCGACGTGCAGGTCGCCGTCGACGGGTGTGTCACGGCGGCGAGCCGGCACACGTTCTTCGGTGCCGACGACACCGGCCGGACGGTCCTCGTGCAGACCACCGGCAACCCGGACTGCCAGGTGATCCTGCGCGGCGGACGTTCCGGCCCGAACTACGGCGAGCAGGACGTCGCCGCGGCGCTGTCCGTGGTCCGTGCCCCCGGTGCGGGCCGGAGCACGAGGGCGGGCGTGGTGGTGGACGCGAGCCACGGGAACTCGCGCAAGGATCACGTCCGGCAGGCCGGCGTCGTGCGGGAGATCGCCGCCCGCCTCGCCGACGGCGAGCCGGGTATCACCGGGCTGATGATGGAGTCCTTCCTGGTCGCGGGCGCGCAGATGCCGGGAGGACTGGAGACGCTCACCTATGGTAAATCCGTCACCGACGCGTGCATGGACTGGGAAACCACGGAGGACCTGCTCCGTACGCTGGCCACGGCGATCCGTGATCGCCGTGGCTGAACCTGCGGGAGGGCGCGCCGCGTGGATCGGCGGCCCTCCCGGGGAGCAACGACATCGACACGAGGGAGAATGATGCGCAGAGTTGTGGTCACCGGCGGCGGCACGGGCATGGGGCTCGCGACGGCCACGAGGTTCGCGGCCGACGGCGACGAGGTGCTGATCGTCGGCCGGCGCAAGGAGGTCCTGGAGAAGGCCGCGAGCGCCGCACCCGAGAAGATCACGCCGTTCGTCGCCGACCTCACCCGGTCCGACGACGTCGCGCGCCTGGCGGGGACCTTCGCCGAGGATCCGGTCGACGTCCTGGTGAACTGTGCCGGAGGGCTCGTCAAGCAGTCCGGCGGCGGCGAGCTCGCCGACGCGGTGGAGCAGTACCGGAGGACGCTCGACGCGAACCTCGTCTCCGCGATGGCGCTGACGGAGGCGCTCTGGCCGAGCCTGCGTCGCCCCGGCGCCCGGATCGTCTCGATCAGCTCGATCGCCGCCCAGCGCGGCGGAGGCGGCGCCTACTCGGCGGCGAAGGCCGGCCTGCACGGATGGTCGATGGGCATCGCACGCAAGGGTGGTCCCGACCAGATCACGGCGAACGTCGTCGCGCCCGGGTACGTCCAGGACACCGAGTTCTTCGGCGAGGCCGGCCGGTCCGGCCGGCACGACGCCCTGGTCGGCGAGACGCTCGTGGGACGAGCGGGCCGGCCCGAGGACATTGCCGGGACCGTGCACTTCCTCTGCTCGGACGACGCGTCGTGGATCACCGGGCAGGTCATCTCGGTCAACGGCGGCGCCTACCTGTCCTGAGACACTGTCGCACAACCGGACGGGACATCGGCCGGGTTTCGCCGGGATCCCGGCGAAGCCCGGCCGATGTGGCGCCGGGAACGCGTCCTAGCCGGCCGCGTCGCGTGAAGGATCGGGCGGTCCGGGCGAATCGGTGGGGCGCACGCTGAACACGTCACCCGGCTGGCATTCGAGGACGTCGCAGATTGCGGTCAGGGTGGAGAACCGGACGGCTCTGGCCCGGTCGTTCTTCAGCACCGACAGGTTGACCACGGTGACCCCGACGCGTCTGGCGAGTTCGGTGAGAGTCATCTGGCGCTCGGCGAGCAGTTGGTCGAGGTGGCAGACCACCCGGTGGTCGGAGGGCTGCTCGTCGCCGGCCGGAGCCATCACACCAGTCCGTCGAGGTCAGCGCGCATCGCCGCACCCCGGCGCAGGAACTCGGCCGCCGCGACGAGACCGAGGCCGAGCAGCAGGATGGCCGCCGGGGGGTCGATGACGGCCTGCAGGCCGAGCGCCTGGTCCATCTGCCAGGCGTGCCGGGCGGCCCTGACGAGTATGAGCTGACCGGCGGCCTGGAGTCCGGCTGCCAGCGATCCGCCGAGCAGGAGCGCGGCGGCCGCCGCGCCGACGCGGCGGGCGTTGCGCGGGCGGAACGGGTCTGCGGTGCGCAGCGACCGCACCACCCGCCACAGCAATCCTCCGGCAGCGGCGACGACGACGGCGAGGAGCAACGCCGGGCCGAAGATCCAGAGCCGGTCGCCGGCGGTCGGCTCGGTCACCATCAGGACGGCGGCGCCCTGGGGCTCGATCTCGAAGCGGCCGGCCGCGGCCTGCGATCCGAGGTCGGCCGTGGGATCCACGGTGACCGGCAGGACCAGGTTGTCGGCGACCAGCGCACCGAGCGCCGATCCGGCGGCCAGCAGGACGCCGAGCGCCACGGCGGCCGCCGTGGCCGCCTCGAAGACCCATTGGCCCGCCGGAGCGGCGCGGAGACGATGCCCCTGTTCGATGTCATGCTGCACGACAATCCTCCCTATCGACTTTCGATATGAACTTCGTCTAGTATACCGAAAATCGATATGCCGCCGCTGGGCCTCCAGTCACGGTTCATCGAACGACCCACGTCGCCGACCGAGAGGCTGAACCAGCCGTGACCATTCCCGTAGCCGGCCGCTCCGCCGGACCCACCCGTACTGCCGGACCCGCCCGTACCGCCGGACTGTTCTTCGTCGGCGCGCTGATCTGCCTCGTCGTTCCGCCGCTCGCCGCGGGCGTCTTCGCACCCGACGGTCTGCCGACGGTGCTGCTCGCGGTCGCCGGGGTCGAACTGGTGTCGGCCGGCGCCCTCATCGCCTGGTGGTTGCGCCGCCACGGGCTGACGCGGCGCAGTCTCGGCCTGACGTCGGAGCGCTGGAAGCGGGACACGCTGCTCGCGGTGGCCACCGTTCCCCCGCGCCTGGTGCTGGAGTTCGGGGTACTGCTGCCGGCGACCGGCGGAGCGGCCAACCCGGAGGTGCAGGAGATCCTGCGGATGGCTTCCGGTGGACCGGCCGCCCTGGCTGCCGCCCTCGTGCTGGGGATCGTCGGTGGCGGCATCGCCGAGGAACTGTACTTCCGCGGATTCCTGCTCGGATCGATCCCGCAGCGCTCCGCCCGGCCCCGGGTGGCGTTGTGGGTGGCGGCGGTCGTCTCGGTGGTGCTGTTCGGGCTGCTGCACCTGCCGGCCAACGCGCTGAACGCGCTGTCCATCACCGTGGCCGGCCTCGTCTACACCGGACTGTTCCTGGCAACCCGCCGGCTGACGGCACCCATCGTGGCCCACTCGCTGTGGAACACCGTAGCGATCGGTGCGGTCCTCGTCAGCTACGGCTGAGCAGGCTCCCGCAGTTCGTATCGACCGATCGGCTGACCCGATCGAGCCGATCGGCGGATCCGGTACGCGACCCGTGTCCGTAATGTCGAAGCATGTCAACGACACCGACCAGAATCCCGCGGGAGTCCCTCACTGGTACCCGGCTGCACGGACTCGACGCGCTGCGCGCGGGCGCCCTGCTGCTCGGCATCGTCCTGCACTCGATCCTGCCGTTCATGCCCGGGATGCCGTGGCTGGTCGTCGATTCCCAGCAGAGCCACGCCGCGAGCGTGACCGCCTACGTGATCCACCTGTTCCGTATGCCGCTGTTCATGATGCTGGCTGGCTACTTCGCCCGGATGTCACTGCACCGGCGCGGCACCCGCTCGTTCGCGGCCGACCGGCTGCGCCGGGTCGCCCTGCCCCTCGTCGTGTTCTGGCCGGCCGCGCTCGGCTCGCTGATCGCGCTGGTGCTGATCGGTGTCGTGGTGGGCGTGACGCCCGCGGAGCCGCCGGGGGACGGCGGAGGATCCGGTGGCCTGCTCCAGGTTCTCGACGATCCCGCACACCTGTGGTTCCTCTGGGTCCTGCTGGAGATCTACCTGATCGTCCTCGCCGTGCGGGCGATGGCCCGCCGGTTCCTGGGGCCGGACCGTGCCACGGCCGTCGCGGAGCGGGCCGGTGCGGCACTCGCCGGGCCCGCCGGGGTCCTGCTGGCGGCCGTCCCGTTCGCGGTGACCATGGTGCTGCAGATCGCGGCGACGAGCGACGACGCCTCCGGGGTCGTCCTCGACGCCGGCATCGCCAACCCGACGTCGTTCGTCCCCGAACCGGTGGGGCTGATCGCCTACACGGGGGCGTTCGCCGTCGGCTGGGCGTTCCACGCCCGCCCGGACGCGCTCGCGCAAGTCGGGCGACGGCGGTGGCCCTACCTCACGGTCGGGGTCGTCACGGCGGCGGGCGGGTTCCTGCTGACCGACCCGGCCCTGAACCCGCCGGCACTCCTGGCCGCCGCGGTGTTCGCCGTCGCCGCGTGGTGCCTGATCTACGCGCTGCTCGGGCTGGCGATGCGGTTCCTGTCCGACGAGCGCCCGGCGGTGCGTTACCTGGCCGACGCCTCGTACTGGATGTACATCGCCCACCTGCCCCTCCTGGTGGCGCTGGAGATCCCGCTGGCGGACCTCGGGTGGCCGATCGCCGTCAAGCTGCTGCTCACCTGGGCGGTCTCCGGGGTGCTGCTGATCCTCAGCTACCACCTGCTGGTGCGATCCACGTGGATCGGCCGGATGCTCAACGGCCGCAAGCACCCGTTCACCTGGACACCGCTGCGCCGACACCCCGCTCCGCCGTCCGACACCGCATCAGCCCAGGGAGATCCCGGTGAAACCGGGAGCGCTACCCGTGAGACCGGAGCGCACCGATGAGTTTCCCGCGCCGTGCGGGTCTCCACCCCGGAGACCGACGGACGGAAGGTACGGAGCCATGCGGAAACTGCTCTACGGCATGAACATGACCCTGGACGGCTACATCGCCGCGCCCGGCGGCGACATCGGCTGGAGCGAGCCGAGCGACGAGCTGTTCCAGTGGTGGCTGGAACAGGATCGGGCGACCGGGCTGCTGCTGTACGGGCGCAAGCTGTGGGAGACCATGAGTTCCTACTGGCCGACCGGCGAGCAGCAGCCGGGCGCCACCCCGGCACGGAACGAGTTCGCGCGGAACTGGCGGGACACGCCGAAGGTGGTGTTCTCGTCGACGATCGACACGGTCGGCTGGAACGCTCGCCTGGTCGCCGGTGACCCGGTCGCGGAGATCACCCGGCTCAAGGGCGAGGACGGTGGGCCGATGAACGTCGGTGGCGCGACGCTCGCCGGGACGGCCATGAGGGCCGGGCTGATCGACGAGTACACGGTCGTCACCCATCCGGTCCTGGTGGGCGGCGGCACACCGTTCTTCACCGCGCTGGACGCCCGGGTGAACCTGAACCTGGTGGAGACGCGGACGTTTCCCGGCGGGGTGGTCCTGAACAGGTACGAGACGAGGCGCTGAGTGCGAGGCCACCTCGCCACGTGGACCGGCGAGCTCCCGCCGGCGCGGCGACCACCAGCCGTAGCCGACCATCAGGCTCGCGCATCGATGTCCACGGTGGGCTCGGTAGGCGTCGCCCGACGGGCTGGCGATCAGCAGTCCCGCCCGGTAGGCCCGTGCCAGGCCGATACACAGACCTTAGACGCGCGCTTGACCATTTCGCGGGGAAACTCCATGCAGAGTACTGAATCGATTACGTGCGTGCCGGACCCGAGACCGACCCCCATATGGTGACGTTGCCAATGCGACCTCGGTTTTACTGACCACTGAGCTTCCCATGTCAGAGGGAGTACGTCCGAGGCTCCTGTGCGTGAAATCTCTGCCTGGGCTTGCCGATGAGGGCTTCGAGGTCGCTCTCGTTCGCGAGCGCGTACCGAACGGAGTAACCGCAAATGCCCCATCGCATCGACCGGTCCACACTGATTGGCCTGGCTTCAGCCGACCAAGAGCTGTTCCAACGCTTCGGGACGGGGCCGTCGGCACGACCGCCGTTCCTCCTGTTGCACCGGGCGTTCGAAGCCACGGCAAGGCTTCGGCCGGAGGCAGTCGCGGTGACGCACGCCGGCGAGTCGCTGACCTACCGCGAGCTCGACCGACGGGCGAACCTGCTCGCCGAAACGCTCGTGCGGCTCGGTGTCGGCCCGGGTGACCGCGTCGGCCTGTTCGTGAAGCGCTCGATCCCGATGGTCGTCGGCATCCTCGGGGTGTTGAAGGCGGGGGCCGCCTACGTGCCGCAGGATGCGCGGATCACGTCGAGTGCACACCTGGCGCATATCGTTGCGACCGCTGACATCGGTGTCGTGCTGACCCTGTCCGAGTCCCTCGCTGCCCTCCCCGCGCTGCCCGGTCGGATGGTGCTCGCGGTGGACAAGCTCTCCGGGGAGCGGGCGGAGCCGCCTGCGGTCGCGTGCACGCCGGAGCACCCGGCGGTGGTGATCTTCACCTCGGGCACCACGGGCACACCGAACGGAGTCGCTGTCACGCACGCGAATCTGTGCAATGTGGTCACACACGGGCCGGGAGCGCTCGGCGTCCGGCCGGGCATGAAGGTGTCGCAGCTGCTCAATATCGCCTTCGACATGGCGGCGTGGGAGATCTTCGTGGCGCTCTGCCGTGGCGCGGAACTGGTGATCAGGGGCAACTCGATCATGCAGGCAGTGCGTTCGGTGGACGTGGTGATCGCGACACCGAGTGTGCTGGCGAGCCTGGATCCGGCCCTGTGCCGCAACGTCGCCGTGGTGGCGGTGGCCGGGGAGCGCTGCCCGCGCCCGCTCGCGGACGTCTGGTCGTCGTTCACCCGGTTCCACAACGCGTGCGGACCCACCGAGGTCACCATCGTGAACACGATCGCCTCGCCGCACCGGCGCGGCGAGGAGCCCACTATCGGTTCGCCGCTGCCCAACACCACCGTCTATGTGCTTGATGAGCACCTTCGGCCGTGCCCGATCGGCGAGGTCGGCGAGCTGTGGGCGGGCGGGGCCTGCGTCAGCCAGGGCTACCTGGGCAATGCGGAGCTGACCGCGCAACGCTACCTTCCCGACCCGTTCCTTGGCGGCGAGAACCGCATGTTCCGCACCCGCGACCTCGGCCGCTGGACGTCCGATGGCCAGCTCGAGCACCACGGACGTACTGACGAGCAGGTGAAGGTTCGTGGCTTCCGGGTAGAACTGGACGCGGTCACCTCTGCACTGGAACACACGCCCGGATGCGAGCGGGCGACGACCGTGCTGCATGACGGCGAACTGGTCGGCTTCGTCACCCCGGCGGGAGTGGACGTGGTCGCGGCCGGCTATGTGGTCGCAGGCCGCCTGCCCTACTACTGCGTGCCGGTCACCGTCCACGCTGTCGCCGAGCTGCCGACCACGCACCGCGGCAAGGTCGACAAGCGGACCCTGGTCGCCGGACTGACCGCCGAGGAGGCAATGGTATGACACCGGCCGACACCGAACTGGCCCGCCCGCTGCCACCGGTTCGCGGGAGGTGGCGCCGCGTGTGGCGACACAGGCGGTTGATGCACCACAACCGGCTCGCCGCCGGCGTGGTCGCGGTCAACATCGTGGTCCTTGCCGGCGGCGGCTGGCTGGGCGACCTGGGCACGATCTCAAACATGGTGCTGGCGAACGTCGCGCTCGCCACGCTGATCCGGCAGCAGTACGTGATCAACGCGATATTCCTGTCCGCGACCAGTGCGCCGGTGAACTGGCCACTGCGGGTGCGCGCCCTGCTCGGCAAGGTCTACCACGTGTTCGGTGGCATCCACGTCGGCGGGATGGTGTCCGCGACCGGGTGGTTCCTGGTCTTCGCGGCCACCGCGACAGTGCGGCCGGTGGGCACGGCAGTACTTGTGGTGACGTACCTGATCGCCGCACTGCTGCTCGCCATGATCGCGTTCGCCCTGCCGACGCTCCGGGCGCGCCACCACAACCGTTTCGAGCTGATGCACCGCTTCGGTGGCTGGAGCCTGCTCGCCCTGTTCTGGCTGCACTCCTTCCTCTTCTCCGAGGCCGGGCTGGCGTCGTTCCTGGTACTGCTCGTCGTGTCGATCAGCATCGCCCTACCCTGGCTTCGGCTGCGCCGCGTGCCGGTACGGATCACCTCTCCGTCCTCGCATGTCGTGCTCGTGCGCTTCGACTACGGCGTGACGCCGTTCGCCGGCTCGTCCACCACGGTCAGCCGTAGCCCTTTGCGCGAATGGCACTCCTTCGCCAACGTGCCGTCTCCCGGTACGCCCGGATTCCGGCTCACCATCTCGCGGGCGGGCGACTGGACCGGGGCGCTGATCGACGACCGCCCATCGCACCTGTGGGTCAAGGGCATCCCGACAGCCGGCGTCGGGAACATCGACCGGCTGTTCCGCCGCGTCGTGTGGGTGGCCACCGGCAGCGGTATCGGTCCATGCCTGCCGCACCTGCTCTCGCGTGAGACACCAGCTCGCCTTGTCTGGTCCACTCGCGACCCGCGCGCCACCTACGGGGACGACCTGGTCGAAGAAATCCTCGCCGTGCAACCTGATCCGGTCATCTGGGACACCACGGCTTCCGGGAAGCCCGACCTGGTCGCGCTCGCCTACCAGACGTACCGCGAGTTCGACGCGGAAGCGGTGATCTGCATCTCCAACAAGAAAACTACCTGGAAGGTGGTCGAGCAGCTGGAGATGCGCGGCATTCCGGCCTATGGCGCCATATGGGACTCCTGAAAGGCAACCACCATGACCGACAAGACCTTGCTGCTGTCGAACGACCGCGGCGTCCTCACCATCACCGTGAACCGGCCGAACGCGCTGAACGCGCTGAACAAGGAGGTGCTCACCGAGTTGCGCGCCTTGCTGGAAGATCCGCTCCCACTGAACGGCAGCGACCTCCGCGGCGTCATCCTGACCGGAGCCGGTGAGCGCGCGTTCGTCGCGGGAGCCGACATCCGCGAGATGTCCGTGATGACCCCGGACGAGGGCGAGGCATTCGGCGCGCTCGGCCAGAGGGTCACCCGACTGTTCGAAGAGTTGCCCGTCCCGGTGATCGCCTGTGTGTCCGGCTATGCGCTCGGCGGGGGCTGCGAACTGGCCATGGCCTCTGACTTCATCTACGCCACCAGTTCAGCGGTGTTCGGCCAGCCCGAGGTGTCGCTCGGCCTGATCCCGGGATTCGGAGGCTGCGCGCGGTTGCACCACCTGGTCGGCCCCGGCTGGGCCAAGGAGCTGATCTACACAGGGCGGAAGATCGATGCCATCGAAGCGCGGCGGATCGGGCTGGTCAACCGGGTATTCGACACCCGGGAAGAAATGCTCGACTCCGCCGCCGCGACACTCGCCGAGATCGCCACCCGCTCACCGGTCGCGGTCGCGTTGTGCAAGTCAGCCATCGGCGACTCGGTCGGTCGAGCCACTACCGACGCGCTCGCCATCGAGAAAGCGGCCTTCCGGAAGACGTTCATGACCGGCGATATGCGCGAAGGCACCGCTGCGTTCCTGGCCAAGCGGCCACCGTCGTTCCCAGGACACTGAGCTCGGCATCACACGGGCGCGTCGTCCGGGGCCGGGACGAAGGGTGCCAGGCTGCGGCGTTCGATCGCCGCCGCCATGACGTCCGGGAACATGTCCGGTGTGCAGGCGAAGGCGGGAACGCCGAGTTCGGCGAGCGCCGCCGCGTTCGTCCGGTCGTACGACGGCGCGCCCTCGTCGCTCAGCGCGAGCAGCACGACGACCTGCACGCCGGCGGCGGTCATGCGGGCCACGCGCCGCAGCATCTCCTCGCGGACGCCGCCCTCGTACAAGTCGCTGATGAGCACCACGATCGAGTCCGCCGGGCGGGTGACCAGGCCCTCGCTGTAGGCGAGGGCCCGGTTGATGTCGGTACCGCCGCCGAGCTGCGTGCCGAACAGGACCTCGACGGGGTCGTCGAGCTGGTCGGTGAGGTCAACGACGCTGGTGTCGAACACGACGAGCGAGGTCCGCAGTGCGCGCATCGAGGCGAGCACCGCGCCGAACACCCCCGCGTACACGACCGACGCGGCCATCGAGCCCGACTGGTCGATGCACAGCACCACGTCCCGCTGCACACCTCGCTGCGCGCGGCCGTAGCCGATGAGCCGCTCCGGGATGACGGTGCGGTATTCCTCCTGGTAGTGCTTGAGGTTGGCGCGGATGGTGCGGTTCCAGTCGATCTCGTGGTGCCGGGGCCGGGAGATCCTTGCCGACCGGTCGATCGCGCCCTTCACCGCGGACCTGGTGTGTTGCGCGAGCTTCGCCTCGAGCTCCGCGACCACCTTCGCGACGACGGTACGGGCGGTGGCGCGCGCCTTCTCGGGCAGCGCGTTCTTCAGAGACAGCAAGGTGCCCACGAGGTGCACGTCCGGCTGGACCGCCTCCAGCATCTCGGGTTCGAGCAGGAGCCGGTGCAGGTCGAGGCGCTCGATCGCGTCGGCCTGCATGACCTGGACAACCGTCGACGGGAAGTACTCCCGCACGTCGTCCAGCCAGCGGGCGACCTTCGGGGCCGAGGAGCCCAGCCCGGCGGAACGCTCCCCCACCTCGCCGCCCGCACCCTGCGCGCCGTCCTCGCCCGCCTGGTAGAGGGCGGCGAGCGCGCCGTCCATCGCGGCGTCCCGGCCCGACAGCCGGCAGCCGGTGCCGTCCCCCTGCCCGCCGCCGAGCACGAGACGCCAGCGGCGCAGCCGCTCGGTTGCCGCACCGATGTCGTTGCCGCCGGGTGAGTCCGGTCCGTTCGTCATTTCTTCTCCAGGATCGTGGCGAGGACGGGTCGCACCCGGGCGACCCGCTCGGGGTGCAGTGGCATGGCGGAGCGCTCGCCGAGACCGTCGCGCCCGGCGATCCGCTCTCCGACGGCACGCCGCTCGGGCGCGTCGAACCTCGCGAACGAGCGCCGCAGCAGGGGCAGCACCTGCACGAACGCGTCGTCGGACAGGCCCGAGAGCCAGCGGTCGACGAGGGCGAGCAGTGCGGCGTCGTGCACGAGGACCAGGCCGGACGATCCGACGAACCCCTCGACGAACGCGGCCGCCGTGCGGGTGGGCGTGCCCGGGCTGAGGAACCGCGACAGGCGGGACTGCGTCTGCTCGGGCGTCGCCGCCTGCTCGTCGCGGAGCGTACGGGCGATCCAGCCGGCGACGAGGCCGTGCAGGTCGTCGCGGTCGGCGAGCCGGGCAAGCCCGGCGAGCCACTCGTCGCGCAGGCCCTCGGCCGTGTCGTCGCCCGACAACGGGGCCGCCGCTCCGCCCGACGACGGCGCCGCGCCGTTGCGCGGGGCGTCTACCGCATCGTTCCGGCCGAGCAGCGACACCGCCGCCGAGACCTCGCGCAGTCGCGGGACCAGCGCCGCTGCGGCGTCGTCGTCGAGGGCGACGACGGCGGCGGGCAGCGCGGTGCGGGCCCGGGTGACCAGGCCGGTCAGCACGATGCCGAGCGACCCCGGGGACGTCCCGCGCACATCGCCGTACCGCAGGGTGCGGGCCAGGGCCGGGATCGCGTCGAGCAGGGCGTCGGTGTCGTGCCCTAGCGCGGCCTGGTCGCGCAACGTGTCCAGCAGGGGTGGCAGGGCGGCGGACAGATCCGCCAGCAGCGCGCCCTCCACCAGGCGGGCGATGCCCGGCAGGCCGGTGCGGGCGGCGTCGTGCAGCACCTTGCCCGACGCCGCGTCCGCGACCGTGGTGCCGTGCACGCCGGCCGCGACGAGGTCGACCGCGAGCCCCGGGTCCCACCTCACCTCCCATCCCTCCTTGAAGGTGCCCTTGCCGGACGTGCCGACCTGCCGTCCCCACGCGACACCGAGCAGCGTGAGCTGGTGCAGCAGGCGGCTGCGCTCCAGGTCGGTGGGCTTGCGCAGGTCGAGATCCAGCTGCTTGGCCAGCGCCTGACGCGGCAGGCGCAGGGTCTTGGTGCGGGCGGCGAGATCGCGTTCGAGCGGGCCGGCGGGGGCCTCCGGCGGGACCTCGCCGAGGCGCTCGCCGACCTCCAGGCGGTCACGGACCAGCGCGAGGCGCAGCTCGTCGCCGTCGACCAGGACGGAACGGATCGCTTCGGTGGCCTCGTCGAGGCCCGTCGCGGGCCGGCCGCGCAACGCGGCGAGCGTGTCCGCGAGGCGGACGCCCTCGATGAGGTGGGCGGAAGAGACCGGGAGGCCCTCGTCGCGCAGGAGGTTTCCGGCATGGGTGAGCCACCGTTCCACGGGGCGGTCGGCCGCCGTGAACATGTGGTGGTACCAGCCCGGCGAGGTGACGCCCGCGCCGTAGCCCGTGCGGGTGGCGAGCCTGCCGTGGGACCACGGCACCCAGGTGACGGTGGCCTTCGCGAGACCCGCGTCCTTGAGCTCCTTGAGGAACGGGCGCAGCAGTGCCGTGTCCTGGGCGGCGGGCGGGAGCTTGCCGGTCAGGGCGGGCACGTGCCAGGCGCCACAGACGACGACGATGCGTTCGGCGCCGTCCTTGATCGCGGCACGCAGGCGCATCCGCATGTGCGCCTCCCGCAGGGCGTCGCGGCGGCGGATCGTCTCGTCCTCGCGGAGCGCGGCCATGGCCTCGGCGACGGCCTCGAACACCGCGAGGTCACCCGTGCGGTGCTCGACCAGGTCCTCCCACCAGCGCTCCGCGTCGCCGTACCCGGCCGCTGCCGCCAGTCGGGCGAGCGGGTCCTCGTGCAGCGGTGCCGGACCGTCGCCGCCCGGACCGTCGACGCCCGGCACGTCGCCGCCCGGCACGTCTTCGCGCGGACCGTCGTCGCCCGGGTCATCGGCGCGCGGGTCGTGGTGCGGGTCATCGCCGTGCGGGTCATCGCCGTGCGGGTCATCGCGCGGGTCGTCGCCCCTCAGGTCGTCGTCGGAGGCGGAGTCCTCGCGGCCCTCCGCCCCGTCCAGCGGCGTGTCGTCCCCGAGGTCCAGGGCGAGATGTGCCGCGGCGGGCAGGTCGACGAACCGCACGGGGACGCCGTTCCCGGCGGCCCACCGCAGGGCCTGCCATTCCGGGGAGAAGACGGCGAACGGCCAGAACGCCGCTCGGGGGCGCTGCGGTTCCGGTGTCGTGCCGGGCCGGTCGGCCTCGTTGCCGGACGCCGCCCGGCCGCGCTTCGGCGTCGGGGCGTGTGCGAGCAGCGCGACGGGCGGCACGAGGCCGGGGTCACCCGCGAGCGCCGCGACGTCGTCGGCCTCGGGCGGTCCCTCGATGAGGAGGATGTCGGGCCGCACGGCCTCCAGCGCCCGGACCACGGACCGGGCCGAACCCGGGCCGTGGTGGCGGATGCCGAGCACCTCGACCCGGCAGCGTCCGGCGGCCGGCGACCCGGCTGCCGGGGAGTGTGTCGTCGCGGTGGACGTCATCCCTGCTCCCGGGCCGCGGTGTAGAAGTCGTGCCAGTCGTCGCGCTCCCGCGCGACCGTCTCCAGGTACTCCCGCCAGACCGGGCCGTCCGCTGCCGGGTCGCGGACGACGGCGCCCCGGATGCCCGCCGCGACGTCGGCCGGGCGCAGCACGCCGTCGCCGAAGTGCGCCGCGAGCGTCATGCCGGCCGTGACCACGGAGATCGCCTCCGCGACGGACATCGTGCCCGACGGGGTCTTCACCTTGGTCCGGCCGTCCGTGGTCACGCCGTCGCGCAGCTCGCGGAACACGGTGACCACACGGCGGATCTCGGTCGCGGTGTCCTCGACGGCGGGGATCTCCAGCGCGCGGCCGAGCGACGCGACGCGGCGCGAGACGATCTCGACCTCCTCGTCCACGCTGCCGGGGACGGGCAGCACCACGGTGTTGAAGCGGCGGCGCAGTGCGCTGGACAGCTCGTTGACACCGCGGTCGCGGTCGTTCGCCGTAGCGATGACCGTGAAGCCCTTGGCTGCCTGCACCTCGGTGCCGAGTTCGGGGATCGGCAGGGTCTTCTCGGACAGGATGGTGATGAGCGTGTCCTGCACGTCCGACGGGATGCGGGTCAGCTCCTCGACGCGGGCGACGGCGCCGGTCTCCATCGCGCGCATCATCGGGCTCGGCACGACGGCGGCCGGCGACGGCCCCTCGGCCAGCAGTTTGGCGTAGTTCCAGCCGTACCGGACCGCCTCCTCGGGCGTGCCGGCGGTGCCCTGGACGAGGAGGGTCGAATCGCCGCTGACGGCCGCCGCGAGGTGCTCCGACACCCACGTCTTCGCCGTGCCGGGAACGCCGATGAGCAGCAGTGAGCGGTCGGTCGCCAGGGTCGCGACCGCGACCTCCATGAGCCGCCGCGCGCCGATGTACTTCGGCGTGATCCTGTCCCCGTCGCCCAGCAGGTAGGTCACCACCGCCTGCGGGGACAGGCGCCAGCCGGGCGGGCGCGGCCTGTCGTCCTGTTCCGCGAGGAGCGCCAGCTCGTGGGCGTAGACGTCCTCGGCGTGCGGCCGCATCACGGCGGGTGCGGTGTCGGTCAGGGTCACTGGTGCTCCTTGGGGGGGGTGGTGTTCGTCGTTCTTACGTATGGGTTTCAGGACGTCGATGCCGGTGTCGCCGTCGTGGCGTGCAGTTCGGCGCGCATCGCCGCGAGGGTCTCCAGGTGTTCGGCGAGTTCGCCCGCGTAGCGGTGCGACGAGTCGGCGGCCGCGATCTCCCGCACCCGGTCCAGCCGGGACAGGGGCAGGCCGGTGCGAGCGGCAGCGGCGACGTTGTTCACCCACCGCTTGCCCTTGCCGTACGGCGGGGTCAGGTAGTCGAGGACGGCGTCCGACACGTCGTGGGGCCAGGGTGCGGCCACCGCGTCGAGGACCAGGTCGATGCGGGCCATGTCGTCGTGCTCAGATCGCAGCAGCGTCACGGCCACGATCGCGGCGGCCTCCGCGTCGAGCGTCCTGGCGAGCTCCAGGAGGAAGCCGTTGCCGGCGCGTGGGTCGGTGCCGAGCCTGGCGGCCAGCACGAAGTCCCCGTTTCGGGCGGCCGCGCGCGCGAGTCCACGACACAGCTCCGCTCCGAGATCCGGGACGATCTCGCGGTCCAGCAGCTCCACCGGGTCGTGGGTGAGACCGGTCCAGGCGTCGAGCGGGGCGGCTGCCACGACCTGCTCGAACCACCAGGCCCGTCGCCCCTGCTTGGTGGAGACGGGCGGCTTGAGCTCGATCCCGTCCCGCCTCAGGGCCGCATCCAGGTCTTGCGGCAGCGTGACCTGCAGGACGCCGTCGACGTCCGACACCCACGAGCGGACCCGGTCCCGCATCCGCCGCACGAGCCCGCTGCCGGGCAGTCCGAGCAGCAGTCCGGCCGCCGCCGCACGGGCCCGGACACCGGCGTCCAGCGCGCGCTCCAGCCATTCCTCGTCCGCAGGTTCCAGCGTGTCCCGCACCACGGGAGCGAGCATCGCGAGGTCCGTGGCACGCAGCCCGCCCCACGACTCCAGCAGCAGGTCACGGCCCGCGGCCGGGTCTTGTGCCCGCAACGCGGTGAGGTAGGCGACCTTGGCGTGCACGTCGCCGTCGTCCCACACCGACCGGTCGGACACGTCGACCAGGTCCGACGACGGCGTGCCGGGTCCGTCGCCGGAGGCACGCGCGACCCACGTCCACCGGTCCAGGTCGTGTGCCGCCAGCCACCGCGCCCGCGGGCCACCGAGGGCGAGCACCGGCTCGCGGGCGTCGCGCCGTCGGACACCGAGATCGAGCAGCGCGGGTAGCTGGTCGTGAGGCACCCGCCGGCCCGTCTCCTCGGCCAGGCGCAGCCACGCCACGGCCAGGCGCTGGTTGTCGTCCGACTGCGGGCCGGACAGGACCGAGGCCAGTCTCCGTGACGCGGCGTGGGGCACCGCGGCCCGCTCGTCCCGCTCGGCGGACGGCGCGTCGCCGGAGGCCGTGGTGACGACGTCGGCTCCGTCCGGGTGCGTCGTGCCGGGGACACCCGCCGACGCCCGTACTGCCAGCGCGACCGAACCGGCGGCGTGCAGCAGGCCCGCCGCATCGGTCGGGCCGGCCGGGAGGACGCCGCCGAGCACGGGGTCGGCCTCGCCGGGCAGGACACACGGACGCCGATCCGTTCCCACCAGGGCAGCGGAGAGGATCTGGTTCCACGCGCTCATGCCCGGGCCTCCGCCCCGGTGACCATGCCGTCGGCCGCGTGGACGGCGAGCGGGAGCAGCCCGTGCGGCGTCCACTCCACCACGACCGGCCGCTCCTCGCCGCCGCCGGCCGCCAGCAGTTCCCACGGCCGGGCGTGCCGCGCGAACGGCACTCCGACGCCCGCGCCCTCCAGCCGCCAGGGCGACCCGGCGCGCAGCGTGCCGCGCACCACCAGCGGGTAGCGGTCCAGCCACGGATCGGCGCCCAGCGCTCCCGCCAGCTCGTCGAACGCGTCCGGGAGCGACATCACCGACGACGGAGGCCCGGCCAGCGGCATCACCGGAGAGTGCTTCTCTCCCACGAGTGCCCGCAAGGGCAGCGCGCCCGGATAGAAGAAGAGGTCGGCCTCGACGGCCGTGCCGGGCACCAGATCCACCGGTAGCGCGGCGCCTCCTGCCGCGAACGAGAGCACGAGCGCCGGGCGGCCGGTGTCCCGGCCGCGCAGCCACACGGCACGGGCGGTGAGCTTTTCCTCGGTCGTGTCCCGGAGACCGACCACCTCCCACGTGTCACGGACGGGTGTGCCCGCCAGCACGTCGTCGGACGACGGCGCCAGGCCGAGACGGGAGCGCACGGTGTCCGCGAGCGGGCCGGGGAGCTCGTCGAGCTTTCCGGCCGCGGAGACGAGCAGGCGCAGCAGCCCGAACTCGGCGAGCAGCCGCTCCTCCCAGCCGCTGCCGGATGCCGCGACCGAGCCGCACCGCCGGACTGCCGCGGCCAGCCCCGGAACCTGGGCGTCCACGAGTCGAGCCGCGACGTCGTCGAAGACGCGGTAACCAGACCGGCCGAGTGCCGCGATGCCCGCCGCGGCCTGATCGTCGAGCCAGCGGGCCAGGTCTGCCACGCCTTGGGCGACGCGCCCGGCGCGCTCTTCGGCCCGGCGCCGGGCGGCTGCCTTCTGCGCTTCGGTCTGCGGCGCGATCTCGCGCGCTGCCTTCTTCGCGGCGCGCCCCGCGCGCGCCTTGTGCCACTCGTCCGCGAACGGCGCGGCCTGGGCCTGCTCGGCGACGGCCCCCTCGCTCCAGCGCAGCAACAACGCGAGCGCGTGCTTGCACGGGAACTTGCGGCTCGGGCAGGAGCACTTGTACGCGGGCTCATCCAGGTCGATGCAGACCTGATAGGGCGCCTTGCCCGACCCCGCGCACTCGCCCCACAGCAGAGCCGACCCGCCGCCGCGCCCGTCGTTCGACCAGTTCGTCCCCGCCACCAGTTTCCGCCCCGCCGCGAGGGACCTTGCGTCCGGTGCGACCGCCTCGACCTGGGCAGACGTCCATGTTCCGTCCATGGCACCGGACAGTAGCGGGGGACACCGACACTCCCGGACGCCGGACGTGGACCAGACCCTGCTCGGGCGTCGAACGCCTCACGCTCGAAGCCACGCCACAGGCGCCGTCGGGGTTCGTCAGGGCACCAGCACGATCCGGCCGAAGACCGTGCCGGCGTCCATCTGGCGGTGTGCGTCGGCCGCGGCGTCCAAGGGCAGTACGTCGTGGACGACGGCGTGCATCTCGCCTCGTACCGCTGCGGCGAAGTGCGCGGCCCGGGTGGTGTCCAGCGGTTCGGCGGGCACGGTGTCGAGACTGAAGGTCGCGACCGAGCGGGACTGCTGGAACCCGCTGAGCAGTCGGGTGCCGAAGTCGGCAGGTGGCATCCCGGCGACCGCTCCGACCAGGACGAGTCGCCCGTTCGGCGCGAGGCGGTCGATGAACGCTGGTGTGTCCGGTCCGGCGACGACATCGATGATCACGTCGTAGAGCGCCGGGGCATTCGCACCGCCGTCACCGGACCGATCGAGCACGTGGGTCGCGCCGAGTTCCCGGAGCCTTTCGCCGCGTTTCTCCGACGACGTCGTCACCGCCACCGCGCTCGCGCCACCACGGGCCGCGAGTTCGACGGCCGCGATACCGATGCTTCCCGCGGCGCCCCGCACGAGCACGGATTCCCCCGTGGTGAAGCGTGCGTGGGCGAGCGCGAAGTGCGCCACCGCCGCCGAATTGCCGAGGGTCACCGCGTCGATCGACGACATTTCGTCGGGGAGCGCGACGATGTCGCCGACCGGCGCGATCGCCTGCTCGGCGTAGCCGCCGCTCGTGCCCGTGAACATCCACACGCGGCACCCCGTCCAGGACGCGTCGACGCCGGCCCCCACGGCGGTCACCGTGCCGGCGACCTCGCTTCCGGGGATCGTGCCGGCCGTGAACCCGAAGCCGCTGAGGGTCCCGCGGCGGACGACGGCGTCGACCCCGCCCACCCCGATCGCCTCGGTGTCGATCACCACCTGGCCGGGCCCGGGAACAGGGCCGGGAACGTCCGTCACCACCAGGCCGCTCGGGTCGCCGAACCGTTCGATCGTCACTGCTCGCATCTGTCTCTCCTGGGTGCTGCGGTCGGTGCTACCGTCGCGACGTTAACGGACGCCCACGTCCACTTACGGGAAAGTGAGAGTCATGGCCGAGCAGGTGCTTCACTTGCGCTCCGACGCGCAGGACAACCGCGACCGGATCCTTGCGGCCGGGCGGGAGCTGTTCGCCGAACGCGGCCTGGACGTCACGATGCGGGAGGTCGCCCGCCGCGCGGGCGTGGGCCCGGCGACGCTCTACCGCCGCTTCCCGGCGCGGCAGTCTCTCCTCGACGCGGTCTTCGCCGACGAGCTGCGGGTCTGTCGGGGCATCGTGGAGGAGGGCCGGGCCGACCCCGACCCGTGGCGGGGGTTCACCTCGGTCGTCGAACGGATCAGCGTGCTCAACGTCGGTAACCAGGGTTTCGTCGACGCCTTCATGGCGGAGAGTCCGGGGAGCGACTCGTTCGCCGAACATCGTGCCGCACTCCTGCCGAGGCTCGCTGACCTGGCCCGTCGTGCGCAGGAGGCCGGCCGACTGCGTGCGGACTTCGTCCTCGACGATCTCGTGATCGTCCTGCTGGCCGGGCGCGGGCTCGCGGCGTCGCGTTCGGCCGGCAGCGTCGCTGTGGCGCGACGTTTCGCCGCCCTGGCCATCGAGGCGTTCCGTGCTTCCGATACCAACCTGCCACTGCCACAGGGAACGGCCGTAGCCGCGCGCCTGGTGCGCTCCGACCGCCAGCGGGCGGGCGGTAGCAGCCACGCCCCCCGCCCGAGTCCAAGACGAGGGCGGGAAGACCGCCGGGGGTGACATGGAACGCCAGGTTGCGGCCGACGGACCGGCGCCTGCCGGCCCACACGCCGGGTAGATTCTGCCGCCGGGATGGCCGTGCCGGCCGAACTACGTGGGCGGCTGGTCGGACGGGTTCCCGTCCGACCAGCCCCCGCGGCTCAGCGGCTGCCGGTCAGACCCGGCTCCACCGCTGGTTCGCGTCGGAGTGGCACGACCACACGATCACGGCCGTGCCGTTCGCGGTGGCCGCTCCGTTCACGTCGAGGCACAGCGACGGGAACCGGACGCTGCTGATCGAGCTGCCGTTGAACGTCCACTGCTGGTTGGTGCCCCCGTTGCAGTCCCACAGCTGAACCTGGGTGCCGTTCGCGGCGTCCGGCGGGATGTCCAGGCACTTGCCCACCATTCGCAGTGTCTGGCCGTCCTGGGTGATCTGCTGGTTGGTTCCGTCGTAGCAGTCCCAGATCTGCAGTCCCGTGCCGTTGGTGCTGGTGCCGTTCGGCACGTCGAGGCACCGGCCCGCGGACTCGCTCCGCAGGCGGAACGTGTCGCCCGGTGGCTGCGACGTGCCGCCGTTGAGCGCGTCGAGGACGGCGTAGTAGGCGGGCTTCTTGTTGCCCGAGCTGTCGAACAGCAGGGGGTTGTCGTCGCGCCAGGAGGTGTCGTCACGCACACCCCACACCGTGATGCCGGTGCACCGCGAGACCGCCAGGCACGCCTGGGTCACCGCCCCGTAGACGTTGGCCTGGTTGTTGCCCTGCTCCACGTCCAGCTCGGTGATCTGCACGTCGACACCCAGGTCCGCGAACCGCTGCAGATTGGCCTGGTAGCTGCTGGGGAACGAGGTACCCAGGTGCGACTGGAACCCGACGCAGTCGATCGGCACCCCACGGGCCTTGAAGTCCCTGACCATGTTGTAGATCCCGGTCGACTTCGCGTTGATCCCGTCGGTGTTGTAGTCGTTGTAGCAGAGCTTGGCGCCCGGGTCGGCCGCCCGCGCGGCCCGGAACGCCGCCTCGATCCAGTCGTTCCCCGTGCGCTGCAGGTTCGAGTCGCGCCGGCCACCCGAACCGCCGTCGGCGAACGCCTCGTTGACCACGTCCCAGGAGTGGATCTTGCCGCGGTAGTGGGTCGCCACCTGGGTGACGTGGTTCAGCATCGCCTGGCGGAGCTGGGAGCCCTCCATGTTCTGCATCCACCCCGGCTGCTGGGCGTGCCACGCGAGGGTGTGGCCGCGCAACTGCTTGCCGTTCTGGAGCGCCCAGTTCGCGATCTGGTCACCCCGGGAGAAGTTGAACTGGCCCTGCTGCGGCTCGGTCGCGTCCATCTTCATCTCGTTCTCGGCCGTGATCATGTCGAACTCACGGTTCAAGATCGTGGTGTACGCCGACTCGCTCAACCGCCCAGCCGGCACCGCCGCACCGAAGTACCGCCCGCTCTGCTCGGCCGCGGCACCCAACGTGCTCTCCGCGGCCTGCGCCGGCGCGGCAGCCGTCAAACCGGCGACCACCGTCGCCACGCACAACGCCGCACCCACCAAGGTGCGACGGCCTGGTCTTGATGTAGTCCTCATCGCAACTCCTCTTCTACGTGCACCTGGCGTCGTCGACAGGTGGAGACCGAACACGAGAACTCGGTCGTGTTAGCGATCACATAACTCCGCGGGCCGGCGCGCGGGCAAGGACTGAAACGATTGAATGGCCTCTCGGGAACTCAAGGTCCGACCGTTCGGGAGTTCGACTACGGATGAGTGGGCGCAGGTCTTCGTGGGGAACGGCAGTCCAGTACACCTGCCAGCGCTCGTGCTCGTCGTGAATCGATCTCCGCACCGCCCGATGGATCGCTCGATTCGGTCGACCCTGCGGGAATGACATGGCAACTGGCTCACACCTGCCGATACGGTGCCGGGATGGCCTTGCCGTTGCTCCTGGTGCCGTCCGATCCGCTCGGCCCGCGAGTCCCCGACCCTCACTTCGCACGCGAGGCCGGCGCCGCACGCCAGGGGGGCATGGATGTCGCAGTGGTGGACCACGACGCGATCATCGCCGGGGATATCCAGGCGGCGGTTCGGCAGGTTCCGACATCCGACGTAGGACGGACGACGTGGTACCGCGGCTGGATGATCCCCCCGGCTGCCTATGCACGCCTCGCCACCGGACTCCAGGCCCGAGGAGCCCTGCTGCTCACCGACCCCACCATGTATCGGGCCGCGCACGAGCTACCCGGGTGGTACGACGCATTCGCCGACCTGACCCCCGGCAGCATCTGGTCGCCGTGGGAAGTGAACCGGACACCCAAGCATGCGGACGTTGCTGCCTGGGCCGGCACGCTGGGTGGCGGCCCAGCCCTGGTGAAGGACTACGTGAAGTCCCGCAAGCACGAGTGGGAGGAGGCATGCTTCATACCCGACCTCGCCGACGTCCCAGCAGCGACACGTGTCATCGCCACGATGGTCACGCTGCAGGACGCCGACCTGAACGGCGGGATCGTCGTACGCCGCTTCGAGCCCTTCCTGCCCGACGACGCCGGACGGACCCGCGAGACACGCGCGTGGTGGGTCGGAGGCTCGCTCGCGCTGATCACCCCGCACCCTGACGCGCCCGCAGAAGCCCCGGTGGATGTCCCGGCCGCGATACTCGACGCCGTGCGCTCAGGCGTGCGCGCTCTGGGAGCTCCGTTCGTGACCACGGACCTCGCGCAGAGGTCCGACGGCGTCTGGCGCGTCATCGAGGTCGGCGACGGGCAGGTCAGCGACCTCCCCACCACACAAGACCCAGCCCCACTCACGCAAGCACCTCCGCTCGACCACCCACGACGAGCTACGAATCGCGATCGTGACCTGCATCGAACGGACCTACAACCGCCGCCGACGCCAGGACCGCCTCGGCCGTTTGACCCCAATCAAGTACGAAGCCACCATGACCACTCAGGTCGCACTTCGCGGCTCGTCATCGCCAAGGCACTGGCGCCGATCGACTCGGGCCTGGTTGCGCGAAACGATCGGAGAGACACTCTCGTTGGTGAGAGTCTCATCGATGAGACTCTCACCAACGAGAGTATCTGGAAGCGCTCTGGCGGATCGCAGATGACGAGATCGCACCCGGAACCAACGTCGTGGGGGGCTACTGGACGCGGACCAACGACCCTGAGATCGATCTGGTCGGAGCGGACCGCGAACCGATCGCCAAGACCCTGACGTTCGTCGGCTCGATCAAGTGGCTGGAGAACCGGCCGTTCGACCATCGCGATGCCGCGCGACTCGTGATCCATCGCTCACAATTGCCGGGAGCCACCGACGAAACCCCACTCGTAGCGGTGTCCCGCAGCGAGACGTCGCTCGACGGGCTCACGATCATCGGGCCCGACCGCCTGCTCACCGCCTGGGACGAGTAGGCACCTACATGCTCGAGCGAGCGGTCGGTATGGCGTCGGCTGCGGTCAGGCTGTCAAGAGCGGACGAGCCGGCCCATACGCCGGGTGAGTGCTGCTGGGGAAACGCGGAGACACGGCTGGACACGGCATCGGCCGGGAACGTTGGAATCCCGACGTTCCCGGCCGATGGCGTGGTTGGTGTCCGACGGCGGTTCGTGGACCTCTTGCGGACTGTGTGCGGACCCGCACTGGAGTCTGCCAACGACCGGGCCCGCATCCCTTCCCTACTCGGGCATCGAGCGGAGGCGCTCTCGCCGGTCAGGCCCGGCCGACAATCTCGTCCAGTGCGACCTTGTGCTCCACGTTGCCGATGCGAATCGTGACGATCGCTTCGGCACCGACGGCGTCGAAGTAGGCCTTGAGCGTCGACAGAAGCATGTCGGGGCGGGCCTCCAGCCTGGAGATGCTTGTCTGCCGCACGCCCATCTTGCGGGCCACCTCGGCCTGGGTCAGGGCGGCGACCTGACGGATCGTGGCAAGCCCTATGGCGTGCTCGCGTTCCATCTGCTCTCGCGCAGCTTCGCGCTCGGTGCGGTCGTCGTTCAGGCCCGGGATCGACTCCAGCGCCTCGAACACATCGTCGGCGGGAGCGAACTGGTCGTGCTTCTCAGTCATGGTCTGTCCCCTCGTTCTCGCGCTTCCACTGGTCGATCGCCTGGTCGGCTCGCGCGCCGACGCTGTCGTAGAACACGTCACCCATCACGGCCTTGTCAGCGGCGAAGAGGGCGACGACCACGGACTTGGAGTGCTCGTCGAACCAACAGATGATGCGGACCGCCATCTGCGGATCGAACGGATGCGACAGCCTCCACACCGGATGCTGCCGACTCTGCCGGACACGCTTGAGCGTGGCGGTGTCGTCCTCAGGTTCCTCATCGAGGGTCTTGAGGTATCTGAGTTCGTCGTACACATGCTTCGCCATCCGCACGGCGCGTTGATCGCCGGACTTGGCCTTCGCAACCAGGTCATCGACCCAGGCCTTGAACTGCCGCGACCGGTGAATCTCCATGGACCCAGTATGCACCCTAGGGCGTACGCCTTCAACTGCGTACTCTGCCGCCAGCGACGGCGGGCTTGACAACAGCGCCATCGCCGATGACAGCGGACGAGCCGGCCCATACGGCGGGTTCACCTGGAGGGTGGGGCGGTAGGTCTCGCGGTGTCCGGCGGGTTCGTTGGGCACCGCGAGAACGTTGGGGTTCTCGGGCTCCTCCGTGACCTGGGTGCGTTGGTGAGGCTGACGCCGGATGGTCTGAGACAGCGCTCATGTGTACCCAATGTGTACCGCTCGGGCGCTCTTGGCCGCACAACGAACCCGGCGTCGAGCCCGAACGCCGATGCCGCCAACTGATGGACCGGCGAGAGGTTCGAGGTTCACCCGCCCGATCCGATCGGTGGCGACCATGCAGATGCTAGGTTCACGCAGATGCCCGACCAGCCGGCAATCGACCCCGAAGAGCGGCGCCTCATCTACGCGACCGTCGCCGCTCGACGCTTCCAGTGGGACAGCCTCGTATGGCAGGTCCCCGTCCTCAACCTCACGGCGCAAGCGTTCCTCTACTACACGATCCGCCCTTGGTCCCGAGTCGTCCAGCGCCGCACGGATCACGAGCGCCGTGATCTCCATTGTGATCACGGCGCTGTCAGTGACTCTGATGGCGAGGCACCGGCAGGGGGAGATCACCGATGCCCAATGGCTCGTGGAGTACGAGACGGCCCTCCCCGAGGCTTACCGGCAGCACGGTCTCCCTTGGCAGGAACGTCGCGATCAACAACGTCCCGACCGTGGTGCCTTCCGGCTACTCGTCCGGAACGCCGCCCAGGGAAACAGAGGATGCGGGCAGGATGCGCACTAGGGTCGACAGAGACCGGGCCTTGGCGGATGACAGGTTCTACACAACCGTTGCCCCACTCACTCCGAGATCCGCTCCCTCCCGACACTTGGCGGGGTCGGGACCGACGAGGGCCGTCCCCAGATGCTGTCCATGTCGCGGTGCTCCACATCGTGCGCGGTGCCGAGTGCATCGGTACACGGGGGCGATAATCCCACCTTCCAGGTACCGCTGGACGCGCAGACATTCGTGCGAGCCCCGCAGCAGCGCGTCTCGAGCAGCGGCGGCGTCCCGCCAAGGTAGACAAATCGCTGCGGACACGAACTCGTACGCGTCGTCTCAGCGTACTGGATCGTCGACCCGTTTGAAGTGCACGCCCATAGCCAGTATTTCCTCCGACCCGACGAGCAAAGTACTGACTGCGGCAGCCGCCCTGCGACCTGACCATCGCGTTGAAGATGCCGGCACGGACCTGATTCGGGGAAAGCGTCAGAGTGAACTACTGGCTCTCACTAACGAATGCGCGCACGTCACGGATCAGACTCCACGCTTCTGACTCTTTAGCAAACAACTCGTGTTCCAGAACATGTTGTAGCCAGACCTGCTTGTTGCCGCCAATCTTCGAATGGAAACTTTCAAGTTCGCCTACCGGGAGAATGAACAATCCGATCCGCCTAGAAGCACCCAAGATGTCACCAAAGGCATCCATCGGATCTCCGCGATTTATCGCGCCGTGGCCCTTCTTCTTGACTTGCTTCCAGCCGGACTCGGGCTTTACTACAGCAACAATTTGCTCCACCTCTTGTCTGGACAGCGTCTTCGCCCCTGATTTCTCAATGATCTCCGCGATACTGTCACGGACATGATCGCGGGTTGCCTCGACCTTGCCATCGCGAATCGACGAACTCAATACGTTGTAACGTCCCTCAATATCGGTGAATGTACCGCCCATCGCCTCGAACAACCGCTTGAACTCGTCCCTATTGGACAACAGATCGATGTCTGCGATTACAGCGGTTGGCACGGCAGCTGCATCCAGAGCCGCGTACGCTCGCCGCAGTCGATTCTTACCACCACAGTGAGTGAACAGCAGGTCGGATGACGGTAAGCCATCCGAACCTTCCATTGCGCCAAGCACCGCTGAATAGTATGTGCAATCCGATTCTGCCTCGCAAAGGACTACACCCTTGTAGAATATGCCGTCCAGTATGTGAGAATATCGCATCAGAGGATCCTTATACAGATCCTTGATGCTGTCCGGGTGGACCTGGGCGACGTTATTCTCTGCATCTGTCGGCCTGGTGACGCGAACAACCGAAACATCCGCAGCAACTTTCGCCGCATCAACCACACCACGCACAAAGTCGTTGCTGTGTGTTGCTACAATTACTTGCGGGCCATCATTGGCGCTGATCTCCGCGATTATTTGGCCGAGGAGCCGCGCTTGGGGCGGGTGAAGGAACGTCTCCGGCTCATCGAGAAGCACGATGTCGCGGATATCGGTAGATAGCGTAAGAATCGTACCCATAAACGCCTGCATTCCCGCGCCTTGCCGCGCCAGGTAAGGAAGTTTTAGTAGCTCACGCAGATACTCGTGAGACTCTCCGATCCTTTGCTCTTCCACGTCGACCGAGCCGATGTGAATATGCACCTTCCGTCCCGCATGGCGATTCACCAGAAGCGGAGTGTTGAATGCACGCTCCATATAGCCGCTGAGGGTCGACTCCAACCTTCGATCCTCAAACAGTTTCTGAATCGGCATTAGCTGCTCTTGAGTTCCCGTGAGATCTGGCACATCTCGACTCGCGAGCACTCCACCGCGCCCCTCGGCCTTGAGATGAGTCACGAGTACCGATGCTATTTGGCCGAAATGGTCATTCTGCTTGCACGCATCCTGCATTTGGGTATCAGAGACCTCATCACCATCAGGCAAGAGGAATGTGTTGGCATGGAATGACTTTCTATCGTGGCGAGTGCCCGCCTCGTAGAAGCGAGTGCGCTCCTTTATTCGATCCGCGAACTCGTTGTAGGCAGGCATTTCGACGGAAACTCTTGCGATTGGCCCAGGAAGGTTGTTTGGTCGGCTGGATGGATGCGATGATATCTCGCGCCTGATCCCCTCAAGGACCGCCGATTTTCCAACATTGTTGGGGCCGACGATCAACGTTACGTGAGCGCTCGGTTTAAAGGATTGGTCGCTTGTCGTCAGGGTGACTTCGGTCACTGTCGGTCTCACAGCCGCACCATAGCGCTGACTGAGGTGAGTTGGCGGGTGGAGCGCGAAGACGCCCTGGCGGGCCAAGCAGGGGTCGAACCCGGAGTGCCGAGCGGCTACCCCGACGAGCGTGTGGCTGGGAGCGGCATCGCCAACGTCATGGTCATGCGCGGACCGGAGTCGCCGCGTTCTCAGCGAGAAGAACGCTGAGGTGGTGGGCGAACCGTTCCTAAGGTCTGAGGTCATCGTCTCCGTTCAAGGGCCAGACCACGACGCCCCAGGTTCCATCTGGTCGGCAGGTAGAGCGCGGGACGCGGTCAAGTCCCGAGTAGTGGTGTAGCGCTTGGTGATCCTTGTTGGGTCAGGCGCTGAGTTCGAGGACGGTGTCGACCTCCGTTCCCGTGGTCGTGGTGGGGTTCTGGCGGCAGCGGGTCAGGACTTCGAGGCCGAGGTAGCGGCGTCCTTCGGCCCATTCGTCGGTCTGTTCGGCCAGCACGGCGCCGACGAGACGCACGATCGCGTTCCTGTTGGGGAAGATGCCCACCGAATCGGTGCGGCGGCGGATCTCGCGGTTGAGTCGTTCGGTCGGGTTGTTCGACCAGATCTGGGTCCACACGTCTTTGGGGAAGCTGGTGAACGCGAGGATGTCGGCGCGGGCGGTGTCCAGGTGGGCGGCGACATCGGGCAGCTTGGTGGCGACGTAGTCCAGCAGCCGGTCGAACTGGGCGTGCACGGCGGTGGCGTCGGGCTGGTCGTAGACGCTGTGCAGCATGGCCTTCACGGCGGGCCACATGTTCTTGGGACAGATGCTCATCAGGTTCGCTGCGTAGTGGGTCCGGCAGCGTTGCCAGACCGCGCCGGGCAGGTTCGCCGCGATGGCTTCCACGAGGCCGGCGTGCGCGTCGGAGACGACCAGGCGGACCCCGGCAAGGCCGCGGGCGACGAGATCTGCGAAGAACTCGTTCCAGGCCGCCCCGGTCTCACTGGTGGCCACCCGCATCCCGAGGACCTCACGGTGACCGTCACCGTTGACCCCGGTCGCGAGCAGCACGACCGCGTTGATCACCCGCCCACCTTCCCTGACCTTCATGGTCAGCGCGTCCGCGGTCACGAACGTGAACGGGCCCGCGTCTGTCAGCGGGCGGTGACGGAAGGCGTCGACTTGCTCGTCCAGGTCGCTGGCCATCCGGCTCACCTGCGACCTGGACAGGCTGTTGATGCCCAGCTGTTTGACGAGCTTGTCCATCCGCCGGGTGCTGACCCCGGCGAGGTAGCAGTCCGCGACCACCGTGATCAGCGCCGACTCCGCACGCTTCCTGCGCTCGAGCAGCCAATCAGGGAAGTAGGTCCCCGTGCGCAGCTTCGGGATCGCGACGTCCAGGGTCCCGACCCGGGTATCCAGGTCACGGTGGCGGTACCCGTTACGGCGCGCGGTGCGCTCCGGGCTGCGCCGGCCCCACTCCGCGCCGACCACGGCATCGGCGTCAGCGGACAGCAGCGCGTTGATCACCGTCTGCAACAGGTCACGCATCAGGTCCGGGGAGGCCTCGGCCAGGGCCTCGCCAAGCAGGCCGGCAGGGTCGACAATATGAGGTGCGGTCATCGTGATGTTTCCGTTCGAGGGTTGCTGTGAAGGGTTGCTCTCGAAGGATCACGCGGTGGCCGCACTACGTCACGTCGAAGACGACGAGCCCGGCGACCGCTACACCACTATGAGGGACGCAACTCGGGACGACGCTGTGAACTGGAAGAGACCCCACACCTGACTCGGGTGCCGGCCACTTCGTACCTGGCACCTCCGGCGGCACCTTCTGGATGCAGAGGATCGAGGCACGGTGCCCCTGGCCGGGCACACGGCCGAGTCATAGATCCGCATGGCCAACCAAAGGCAGGGCTCTTCCGAGGTCACGGCACGTTGGCAAAGTTGGCATCGGATGGGATGAGATGGTGCACACGTGTACCCGATGCGCGCCGCCCCCCTTACAGCACGGCGTTCCAAACCAAGACTTGGAAGCGGCGCCGGACACCCATGCCAGCCCGCAAAATCACCCCTGCTTGGGTCTCGGACAGCGCCGGTGCGGTCCATATCGGGTGCAGCCCTCCGGAATCCCTCGGAGTAGCCGACCTCATTCAGTCGAGCGGCGGACGGTAGAGAACCTCGACGAAGCGGATCTCGTCGTCGACCACGTCAAGGATCAAGAACCCGTCGGGCCACGGCTGGCCGAGCCAAAGGTTTCGATGTCCTGCACCGTAGGCCCCGTCAGGTGGAGCAGCGGTATGGAAACTCTGGCAGAACTCGTCGGTGCATGAGCACATGGATACGACGGTGAGCCCCTTGACCGATCCCGCGAGGTCGATCTCTCCGTCGTGGAGCAGCGCGTCGCGGAGCTCGACTGCGAAGACGGGCCACCGCTCGACAAGCAGAGCTGCCACGCCCAGGTTCCTTCCACTGCGCTGCACGATGACCCCGTGCTGGATGAGCCTACCGCGACGCGACGGCCACGAACGGCGGCCGACGCTGCGCAACGCACGAAGCACTCGTGGAGGTCAGCCGCCGTTTCCCCGACATCACGAGACCTTGTACGGGCCGCCAGTCGGATACCGTAGTACAGCTCGAAGTCGGACCCGGGGGATGGCCGGTGCTGGCTGCGTTGGGATCGTTGGAATCTCGCGGTTTCCGCGTTGGCCGGTGCCGGTCGGATCGGGCTGGCGCCGGACATCTTGTGGACTTTTCCTGGACTGGGTGCTGGCCCGTGACCCGGCGCAGACACGCGCTCTGGGCGTGAGAATCAAGGTCGACGAGGGGCGGTTCGTCGAGACCATGACGGCTCAAGGGCTTGATCGCCGTGTGTCAGTCTGCTCGTCGCTCTCTCTGCGCCGACCCGTCGATGCAGCATGCTCAGGAGGACCCCTTTGACCTTTCACGTTGCCGTGTGCGTTTCCGGACGACGGCACGCGCCTGGTTCTGGCGGTCCTCGTTACTGGCTTCTCGGACCGCCCGCCCGTGGGGCGTGTGGGTGAATCCGTCGAAGAACGCTCCCTGGTCGATGTGGGCGGCAAGGAGGCGGAACCTGTCGGCGCTGCGGTTGGTTCCCAGCGGTGGGGGCTCGAAGTGGAAGAAAATCGCCGGGTCGGACGCGGACCGGCTCAGGTACAGCAGGCTGTCGTGGATCCATCGCCCCGGGCTCGTCTGGACCGACGGCGGGCCGAACCGCTCGATGATGCTGCTGCCCGTGGCGTCGCTCTCCGTGAGCCCGGGCACGGCAGCACGCACCGCGGCGTACTCGTGCGGGCTGAGCGGACGCTCGACATCGAACCAGCCGAGTCGGTAGGCGCAGGCAGCAAACATCAAGGCGGTCGGCGCCGGCCCCTGGACCCCGAGCACGTTGTGGTAGGCACCCGTGACACCGATCGGAGTCCACGCGCCACGCTCCTTCAGCCCGTCCAACTCGACCGCCCACGCATCGGGTCGGCCTTCGGCGATGGCCAGCGTGTCCCCGAGTAGCGTCATCCCGGTCTGCACACCACCTGGCCCCGGGACGTACATCCCGGGCCGACGGAGCATGCCGTTGATCCAGGTGCGCAGGTGAGTGATAGTCGCATCAAGGCGGTCGGTCTCGTCGTCGGACACGTTGGCATCGTAGAGCGCGGGGCCGACGGCGATACCTCCTGCGGTTGTAGGAAGCTGTGGCAGTAGAGGGTGGCGGCGTCGTAGTCCTCGGCAATCTTGCGGACCATCTGCGGACCGGCGCCCTCCTCGCCAACAGCAAGTCAAGCCCCGGAAAGCGGACGAGCCGGCCCGTACGCCGGGTTCTCCTGGAGGGCGGGGCGGTATGTCTCGCGGTGTCCAGCGGGTTCGTTGGGCACCGCGAGAACGTTGGAGTTCTGCCGTTCCTCCATGACCCAGGTCCGTTGGTGAGGCTGACACCGGATGGTCTGAGACGGTGCTCACGTGTACCCAATGTGTACCCCGGCCGAAGCGTTCCACGATGGCGCCGAGCGCGACGGCGCGGTCTCAGGGTCATGACCGGGACTCGTGGAAGTCTCCGCGGGCGAAGTCGAGCAAGTCCTCGAACGCCGTCGACAGATCAACGCTAGGACACCCGCAGGGTCGGTAGTAAGCAGGAGTCAGACCGCCGCGGCCGAGGGTACCCGATCCTTGCGGGATCCGGTGGGAAGAGACTGCCAGCCGTACGCGACCACGTCATGCCGTAGGAGGTCCAGTACGCGTCCGCGCCACCTGACTCACGAACCGTCGTCCGGGCGCGTCGACGGACCATCTGCACCGTCAGACCCGTCGTCCATGTCTTCTCGTACCGCTCGCTTCTCCGCCCGACGTGCGAAGAATATGCCCGTCGTGCCACGCGCCTCAGGCACGACGAATAGCCCTGGCCAGGCGAACCAACGTTCTATCGCCGCCCACAACCACATGAATGCGACTGCCGCAACCCACCAGCCCGCGAGCCCGCGAGCCCATTGTCCAGCGCCCGCCGCCCAAGGACGGAGACCCAGATCACGAATCCTCCGGTCAGAGCGGCACCCAATCCGAATTGAAACATCGTTCTGATGGGCGCTGCAGCCTCGGCCACGTCATTCCAGTAGCGTGCGGCCCACTCCTCAAGATCGTATGCCTCGCCCCGTCCAGAAAGACGCATCGCCAGTCGAGACAGGATATACAGTCCGACGAAGAGAAAGAAGAGGCCAGAGATAAACGCGCCAACCAGGAATACTGGGCTTTCAAGGAGTCTCCTTATCTATCCCAGCCATCCTTTTCACCTCCAGAAATCCCTTATTCCCTCATTTGTAGTGGCACCGAAGTAGGAGCCTGCGATACCACCGATAAACGTACCCGCAGCGCCCCCAACCGCGAGGCCGATTGGGGCAGTATCCCATGACGCTACGCCCCCGCCAGCGACGACGCCGAGCACCCCCATTGAGGCTGCTCCTCCAAGCGCCCTCGCAGCCCCGAACACGGACTGTGCTGTGAGTTTATTGGCAGCCTGAGTGACGGCCAACCAAAAGGCTGGGTTCTATCGATGACGAGAAACTTCGACGGGTCTCTCCACCGCTTTACCACATCGACAGCAAGTCATGCAAAGAACGCAGAAAGCGGAATCCAGGTCGCAAGCACGAGAACTATGAACGGCACCCCACTTCCCGCCATCCGATTCCCTTCCGCCTCACATGGCCCGCTGATGTTGTAGCATGACTCACCGCCGACGAGAAAGTGCGTTTGAGAGACTGAATGCGGGAAACGGCTGTGATCAGCCCTCTCTCCCCCGCGACTTTTGACGAGCCCGACGCCGTTGACGCAACTCCCATTCTCCGGGATCGTCCCGCCATCGAGGGGGCACCAAGAATTTCGGTCGATTGAACCAGATTATCGACTGCTGGAACCCGGCTCCAATAATCCAGACCGCTACACCGACGAGCATTCCCGGTATGAGATGGTCGTCATCCTCACCGAAACCACCGACCGTCATAAAGGCTGTGAATAGCGTGGCAATCGCGAACCCACATGCCGAGAAGGCGAACGGCACCAGCGAGTGTGCTCCACTCGGGTATTTCGATAACGATCCTAGCGCTCCCTCAATTCGCCCGGCAAACCAGCCATCACCTCCATGCCAATAGATCGGAATCCAAGCAACAATGAACAACGCGCCGGCGGCCAGGAGAATCGCACAGATCCAGACAATTGATGCCAGCGGGCCGTCAAACAGTCCTGAATAACCCATCAGAGCTCCCACCATCGACGGCCTGATGCAGCATTCTCTCTGGCGTTACGCCCGATCGCGTTGTTCGCACCACTCGCTAGCGCGGCTCCGGCGATGCCACCGATGATTCCACCGACTGCTGCACCGATCAAGGTTCCAGCGCCAGGGGCAATGAAGGAGCCGATGAGCGCTCCGAGCTTCGCACCAGCGATACCGCCCGCAACTCCCGCGCCAACATCGATCCCGGTCTGAACTGCGGTAAGTTCCCGCTTTTCAGCGGTGTCCATGCCAACGATCTGCTCGTTCTGATCCCAATAGATCTTGGCAGATATCGCACCGCCCGCAACGGCCCCGATTGGCCCGAGTGCCTTGGCGCCGCCAGTCCGGCCGGCGGCCGCGAATTCGCGCCAGCCGACACTATGGCGGAGTGCGGCTTGTGACTTGCCTCCGACAGAGCGAATCTGCGCGGTCTTCCCACTGCGCAGGTTGAGCGCCTGCCTCTTGACTTCCTTCGCCACACCGGCCGCTGCAACTCCCGGAGCGCCGGGGGCTGCCACTGCCGCTGCTGTTCCCGCTCCCTTGGCGGCAGACTCCAGGTCACTGTCGCAGTAGCTTGTGCACGGGGTTGTGGGCGGGTAATACGGCGGGGGTGCGACGGGTGGTCTTGGCTTCGAGCTTCGCTTCTTCTTCATGTGCTTGATCGAAGCCTGGATGTGCTTGTAGTCGTCGCGGAATCCGTTGCCGGCTTCGGGGCGCATGCCGGTGGGGTCGGTCCAGGTGGTGGGGTTGTTGTTGGAGTAGGCGTAGGCGTTCCACTGCTGGGGGTCGGACAGGTCCATGATCGGGTCGACCGAGATGAACCGGCCCAGGACTGGATCGTAGGAGCGTGCGCCGATCGCGGTCAGACCCGTGGCGTCTTCGGTTTTGCCGAGGTAGCCCTTGTCGCCCTTCCAGGTGCCGTCGATGCGGCCGTCCGCGTCCGCGTCGCCGACGGCCGCGCCGCGGGTGGCGCCGAACGGGTCGGTGTATTCCCTGGTAGCCGTGTTGTTGGCTTGGGTCACCTGTATCACGGGCGTGTCGTGGTGGTCTCCGATCACCGTGACCTGGCCGGAGGAGAGTCCCTGGCCGGCACGCATCGCAACCGTCTTGCCACCGAACTGGTAGTAGCGCGAGCCGAGGTTCGCCCGCCCGTCGTCGTAGGCTGTCAGTTCCATTCCGCCTGGCAGGTACAGAGTTGCTTCCCCGTCCTGCGTGCGGATCAGCCGGTCGCCGTCGGCCGAGTACAGGTACTCGTCCGCCTCGGTTTCGCCGTCGGTCGCGACCGAGGTCAGTTCGCCTTCCGCGTCCCACTCGAGACTCTGAGCGGGCTGACCGGCAAGGTTCCGGCCGGTCACGTTCCCGGCCGCGTCGTAGTCGAACGTGCTTGTCCCGACCACAGTCCCGGACGCGTCCTTCGTCTGCACCGCCTGCACGGCATGGGCGCGAGCCTGCCCGGCCGCCGGGTACGTGTAAGCCGAAGACAGAGCACCACCCCCGCTACCGAGCGCATGCTGTGTGGCCGAGGTGCGGTTGCCGACCAGGTCATAGCCGTAGGAGGTCCAGTACGCATCCGCGCCACCCAGGCCCGCCACAGTCCGGTTGGCCGTGGCACAGTCTCCGTTCCCAGGCGTCCAGGCGTGCGTGAGGCGGCGGAGGCCGTCGTAGGTGAAGCACTGCGCGTCCCGCTGCAGGCCCGAAACGGTGGGACGGTTGTCGATCCCAAGCACGTTACCGGCCGCGTCGTACCGGTAGGTGGCCACGTAGTCGTTCCCACCCGCGCCCTCGCGGGTGACCGACTGCTCGGTCAGTCGCCGCGTATAGGTGTCATAGGTCCACCGAGCGCCCACGGAGTAGTTTCCGCCCAGATCGGCGAAGAGGAGCTGCCCGTACTCGGAGTATTCCGATTCTGCGACGTAGGCTCCGCCCTGAGCACCGCCGACCATGGCGCGCGGCTGGTTCGCACTGTCGTAGCTCAGGCGCACGACCTCACCTGGCAACCCGCCTGCTGGTGGGAAGTACTTCGTGTCGGGGAGCCCGGTTGCGGTGTAGGTATGTTCGATCTCGAACTCGCCGGTCAGGCCTGCCGGAAGCGTGCTGTTCGACGGGACCGTGACCTTCTCGCCGAGCGGCCGGTAGTGGTGGTCGTATCCCGTCACGGCCGTCGTCAGGGCGACGCTCCCCGAATGCCGCGTTGCGGACGTGAGTTGACCCTTGGCGAGGGTGTCGTACTGCCAGGCGGACCGCAGCGCACCCGAGGCCGAGTCGTCCCGGGTCGCGATCTTGCGGCCGAGTGCGTCGTAGGTGTGGGCGAGCTTCTCGCCCCGCGCGTCGGTCGATGTCGTGACCTGGCCGACTGCGTCGTACGTGGATGTCGTGGTGCCCTTGTCCGGGTCCGATGCGCCGATCTGACGGCCGCGCAGGTCGTAGGTGTAGGTCCAGTCGTTGCCGGCTGGGTCGGTGACGCCGACGAGCCGGTCGGCGCCGTCGTACGCGTAGGTCGTCGCCTGGAAGCTGCCGGACGGCGAGCTGCCGAGGTACTGACGCAGTTCGGTCGTGTTCCCGCGGGCGTCGGTGATCTCCATGGTCGGCGTCCCACCGGTCGGCGGGTCGGTCAGTGTCCGGTCACCGTGGTACTCGGTGGTGGTGCGCCATCTTTCCTGCCCGCCGGACCGTTCGATCACGTCGGTGGCGCGTCCGGCGGAGTCGTAGCGGGTCACGGTCGAGGAGGGGACGTTGAACTTGAACTCCTCGTCCCCATCGCCGGTGGCCGGGTACACGACCGTGGTGACCGGGTCGCCCGTGGTGAACCAGTTGTCGTAGGTGATGTGCGCCAGCCCGCGGGGGTCGTAGAGCGTGTCGGTCACGACGCGGCCCGGGTTGTCCCGGTCTGCCGAGGGCGACTGCGTTTGCCGCTCCCGCAGCAGCCCGTCCAGGATCACGGTCGAGGACAGGTACGCCGAGGCATCATGATTCAGCGTCTGCGTCCTGACACCGTTCTGCCCGGTGTCGCGTACCGAGTACGTGTACCGGGTGCTCGCGGTGTCGGTCCCCTGCACGCGCCCAGGTTCCCACACCCGCACCAGGCGGCCAAGGCCGTCGTACTTGCCGGTAGTGGCGTTCCCGTTCGGGTCGGTGACCTTCACGGGGACGCCGAACGCGGGGTCCAGGTCGGTCGTGGTCACGTGGGCTGTCAGCGAGCCGCTACCGTCCGGGTCCGGGGTGGTGACCTTTGTCTGTGTCGTCAGGCCGTTGGTCTGCGTGTACGCGGTGGTCGTCGTGCGGTTCAGTGCATCGGTGTCCGCGGTCGGGCGGCCGAAGCTGTCGTAGGTGGTCCGTGTGACATCGACGTACTGCGGGGAACCCGAACTGTATGCCTTGACCTCCTGGCGCAGGGTTTCCAACCCTTCGGTCGGCTGGTCACCGACGTGGCCGCCGTCGTAGGCGAACCGCTCGTCGGCGATGACGTCGGCCGGACGAGACGCGGTCTGGTCGCATCGCTTGGAGACGGTCTCCGTACGTCGCACGAGGTTGAGGATGTTCTTGGACGTGTTGCGTACGTACGTCGTCTCGGTGCACCGCTCGTCACCCGAGATGGCGGTGTCGCCCCTCTCGGTGACCTTGATCGGCATGCCGTAACCGTCGTACTCGGTGTCCGTGACCACGGTTCGCACGCCGCCGGAGAGGGCCGGGGCGGTCGTGACGGTTTCGCTGGTGGCCACGGCCGTGTGGTAGGCCTTGTTCCCGCGTGAGTTCGTGGCTGTCGCCGCCGACCGCCACGGGGTGGTCTTCTCACGTTCCACGACGTCCGATCCGTCGTAGGAGATCACCTCGCGCTCACGCCCGGCGAACTCGTCGTGGTCGTTGATCCCGTCCACCTGCTCGCTGCGGGTACCGCCGTCGGCGTTCAGACGATCGCCATGCATGCCCCGGAAGTAGCGGGTCCGGGTGCGGATCTGCGGCGCCTCCGACAGGCCCGACTCGCCCAGGCGCACATCCACGGTCGCGTAGCCGCGCCACTGGCCCCAGGTACGCTGCTTGGGACGCACCAGTTCGTTGTCGTCGTAGTGCCAGGCAGCGTCGCCCACGTAGTCGTAGGTCGTGAGCTTGTCTCGCGAGCCGGGGATGCGGGCGTCCTCGACGATGCCCGTCACCACGTACTTGTGGAAGTATTCGAGGATCGGCTCGTCGTACGATCCGGCGGGGGTCCAGTACACCGGCATGCAGCGGCGCGTGTTCGTCCACGGGCTGACCGGCCTGTCACTCGCTGTGCAGTCGGGCGTCGAGTAGGAGATGTTCGTGGCCCCGCCGGACTCGGACCGGATCTGCACCAGCCTGTACCGGTTCATCGCCGGGCGACCGTCGAGCTGTTCGTTCACGCGGTTGGGCGCGACCGAGCCGGTGAACACGACCTTCGGCAGGTTGGTGACGTCATCCGCGTCGGCTTCCGCGGAAAGGCCGTCGTGGTCGATGTCGCGCAGCCACAACTGCTTGCCGGTCTCACCGCCCGGGTCGGGAAAACCGTGCGTCATCGTCCAGCGGTCCACGCTCTTGTAGGACGACGCGCCTGTGCGGATCTGTGTCACGACCTGGGTGGTGCGCTTGCGGGAAAAGAACGCCGGGGACTGCACCTGCGCGCACGACGACGTATCGTCACAGATCAAGTCCTCCGGAACATCCGGCCACCTGCCCGGGTTGGCGCCGATCTTGCTCGCCGCGCAGTCGAACGTCTCGGTCGTCAGGCAGCGTTCCGAGGGCAGGAACTCCACCCGCGCCGGTGCCACCACCTCAGCCTCGGTACCAGCACGCGTACCGTACTCGATCCGGCGCAGGAACCCACCACGCACATACCGCTCGGTCCCAGCATTGTTGTTGTACCCGTACCGGTTCCACTCCCGCGTCCAGATGTACGTCATCGAGTTGCCTAACGGGTCCACGACATAGTCCAGGTTCCACCGCCACGCCTGAAGGCAGCGCGAGGACGCGTAGGAGGAGTCGTAGCACGGCTCACCCGGATGGTTCCCATACACCGGCACCGTCCACCCCGAGTACAACGCACGCGTATCCGTCGCCGACCGCTGGTCCCGCCCGAACCAGTACTGCGTACCGTCAGACGTAGTGACCTTCCAGTACTCCTTGTCGTTGTCGCCGTTCCACCCGCCGGTGAGGCGCTCGACCTTGGTGTTGTCGTCGTCCTTGAGACGGTACGTATTCGAGGTACCGTCGCGGACGAGCTCACCGCCCTTGCCGCCCAGGACCAGGGTAGCGTTGTCCGACTTCCAGCACAGGTCACCCGTGTCTCGCGAGGCGTTGTTCGGCGCGTTGCCGCCCACCGAGGCTTGGTCCTGCGCGCAGGGGACGTAAGAGCGCTCGATATAGCCGCCCGCCGACAGGTCCCAGCCATCGCCGATCGCGCCCGCCTGTGAGTTGGCCGAGGCGACCTTGCCGTCGAGCGAGCCCGAGTCGTAGCTCAGCGAGACCTCCGGGTCCAGGCCACCCGGCGTGGCCGGCGTACGCATCGGGTAGGACCACGTGAACGAGCCCGTGTTTCCTGTCACGTCCCAGGTGGCCGAGGGGTCCAGCGGCGTGGCCGACCAGTCGCCCTGGTCACCCGAGGTGTCCGCGGTCACGGCGAGGACCGTCGTCGCGGACTCCACCTGCCGCGCCGTCGCGCTCTCGGCCGCTCGCGGCGAACGCGAGCCGCCTGTGCTCGGCCGCTCGGCGGAGTCACCGTCGCCCACCTCTACCTCGGCTATCAGGCTCGTCCCCGAACGATCCTGGTCGGCGATCTCCGTCTGCTGGCGGCAGTCGGCACCCTCCGGGGTTGTGATCGCGCAGGCGGGCATCTCAACCAGACGGGCGCGCGACACCCACTCCGGATCCAGGTCCAGTCCGTCCAGGTCCACCGAGATGTCGACCTGGCCAGCGGGAATGTTGTCGTCCGCGTTCTCCACGGTCAGGAGCAGGCCGGCGATCCCAGCGCGTTCTGCCGCGGCCCGGTCTGACACTCGAGCCTTCACCGCACCTGACGGCTCCGCGTCGTCGGCCGTGCTCGGCTTCGTCTTTCCGTTGGCCGTGCTGAGGTCGACGGTGATCGCGACATCGCCTGCCTTGCCGCTAGCTGCCTTGCCGGCCCGGGGCTCGAGCGTCACCTCACCCGGAGTCACGGTATCCAGCGGGTCGATCACCGCATCGTCGGACGCTGTCCGGGCATCCTCCGTGGTCACGCCGCCGTCGATGATCGACGGAGCGTCCGGCAGCGCCGTCGGCGACTGCTGGTGTGCCTCGACCGGATCCGCACCCGCGGCGGCGTCCTCGCCCCACAGTTCCTCGCCGTGTTCTGCGCGCTCCTGGAGCGTCCACGCCTCACGCTCCGCCGCAGAAGCGATCCGCTCGGCCGCTCCAGGACCCGCGGCCGCCGGGATCGCGAGCCCAACCACCGAAACGGCAGCGACGACCCCGGTCAGGACGCCGCGCGCGGCCCGGCGCTCACGTGTTGTCGTGCTGGTCGTCATGTCGATCCCCCGGTTGGTCAGAGACATCACGCGTCACCGTCGCCTTCGCCCATGGGGATCTCGTTCGGATCGCCCACCACGCTGTCGTCACCGTCGCCATCCTCACGCTCCGCACCCGGTGCGAAGGGCTGCTCGGAAGTGATGTCACCACTGCAGATCCGAGTGATCTGCCCATTGCCCAGCGGCGCGTTGTACAGCCGCACCTCGTCGACAGCTCCCAGCCACCGGTAGGCCGCCTCGCCCCCGTACATGCTGCGGCCCAACCGGACCGCACGATCGGCAGCCCACCGCGAGCCGGCGTACTCCGCCGTACCGTGCTCCGCGTCCACGACCGGGAACCACGCGTCGGGCGGGTCGTTGCGTGGGTCCGGATCAGTACCCATCGGGCACACGAACAGCGACATCTCCTCCTCGGTCGCGTTGAACACGCCCGTCAGATGCACCCATTCGCCCGCCACGATCGGCCGTAGCGAGAATGCCCGCGACTGCGTCGTCGTCCCTCCGCCAGCATCCGCGGAGTACATGCCAATACCCCAACATGCCCCAGGCTGAACGCCGGACTCGTCCTCTGGGCAGTGCTCACCGGCGAACACGCCCAGGTGGAACGACGCCCGGTTCGTTCCTTCCTGGGAAACGGCCATCATCGTCGAAGTACTGGTCGACACGTCCGGCCGCACGAAGGCCGAGACCGTGAACCCCGCCTCGAAATCATCCACCGTGCGGTCAACACAGGCGGAGGCCCCGTTCCCGAGGTCCTCGGTACGCCCGTCGGGAACACCGTCCGGTCCAGTGGTGTCGTCGCTACACCCGAACGCGTTGGTCACCCCGGTCGCGCCCCAGGTGGTCTCGTCCGCGTCGAACTCCAGCGCCAGATCCTCCGTCCGCAACCCGGCCAAAGCGAATGGCCCCGGCACCCGCGCGATGGTCGCGCCGACCTTTAGCGTGTGTCCCAGAGCACCCGCATCCGGTGTGGTCCGCGTCCCCTCGCTGGTGTAGCCGTACTCGTCCAGGTGCCAGTAAGCCGCCGTGGTCGGGAAGTCCACCGTGAACCGATGGTGCCGCACATCGGAAGTGTTCCCGGCGCCATCGACCGCCTGCACGTACAGCAGGTGCGACCCTTCCCGGTTCATCGGCAGGGTCACCGACACCGGTCCGCCCGGCGTCGACGGCGACTTCGACGAGCCCAGGCCATCCGAATCCAGCGAGTAGCGATAGGTCACCACGTCGCCAGAATTCGAATCGAACGTGAACGTCCCCGATTGGCCCACACCCCCGGAGATCTCACCCGCCGGGTACTGATTCGACGTCACCGACGGCGTGGCGGGCCTGCTGGTGTCCACCTTGAAGTAGCACTTCGGCGACTGATTAAACGTCGTGTTCCGGGCCGGAGAGCCGTCCAGCTGATCCTGCACGATCATCTGCCAGTAGTAGACCCCCGACGTCGAGGAGAACGTGGAGGACGGGATCGTCCGCGTGAACGTCGCCGGCGGCGTCTTCCATCCCGACCAGTTCTCCGTGTAGTACACGGACGTGCCGCCCGACGTCCGCACCCGGAACTTGACCCGCACCTGCGGCGAATCCTGATCGCGTGCCACGCCGCGCATGACGATCCCGGTCTTGGACGAGAACGCCGGCGCACCCGTGCCCGAGGTCGAGCACGCCTCCGGCGCCTGGCCCTCGAACTCCAGCTTCATCTCCGAAGCCCGGGGAACCTTCGGCGCTCGGTTGTAGACGATCTCCAGGCGCGGGTTCGAGTACCGCTTCCACGAGTACACGTCTGACGTCGAGGTCCCCTTCATCCCCAGCGTGATCCGCGCCGAGTTGTTCGACGCCGCCCACTTCGCCGCCGGCTTCACGTCCCACGCGATGTTGCGTGCGTTATTGCAGTAGTTGTCCTTGTGGTGGATGTTCTTCTCGCCGAGCTTCGCGTGCCACTTCGAGGAACCTGCGAAGTTGTTCCACGTCGTCGAGCTCCCGATTGCGGCCGTTCGCCACACCTGCACCGGACGGCTCGAGCACGCATACGAGTGATAGCCGAACACCGTGAAGGTGGCGGACACGACGTCCGACGACTTGAGATTCTTGATCGCCGTGAGCCCGGTCCACTGGAACGCCGACCGCACCACGTTCGTCGTCGGGCAACCGATCGTCGCCGTGCACGCGCCGAGTGGGAAGCTCGTCGCGTCGTTGTAGTGCGTGGTGGAGGGGAAGGCACTCTGGATGACCGCCTTACCGCCCGGCTTCTTCGTGCCGATATTCGGGTCGATATGGAGCACCCCGTCCATCGCAGCAAGGTCCGCGCCATCGACCGCCACGCGAATACCGGCATCTCCGTCGGATGCTTCAACCAGCTCGGCACCCAGCGCAACCGTCGAGTCGCCCGCCACCGGCGCCGCGGCGCGGCGCTCGTCCAGACGTCCCGCCTCGATCACTTCACCGTCAGGCGCCACCACCATGTCAGTCCCGGCGGCTTCCGCGTCAGCAGTCTGGGCTCCTGCTTCCGTGGCAGCCGCCGAGCCGCCCGCCACCGAACCGCCCTCGGCGAGCGCGTCGTCCGGCGCCGCCTCCAGAACCGCATCAGCCGCGGAATCCCAGGCCACGGGCGCAGGGAGTTCCGCGACAGTCCGCGCCGTGGCCACCTCGACCACCGTGAACCCGCCCGCTTCGTCGGAGCGAACGTCCAGACCGTCCGAAACACTTACCGGGAAAACCAGACCGCCGTCGGTCAGCCCGTCCAGCTCCGGCACCGCCGCCAGTGCGTCCGCAGACTCTGCCCGGATCACCTCGGAGAACGATGTGCCGTCCGCGTTCGGCGTCACAACAAGATCCACGCCCTGGCCCAGTGGGTAGAGCACCTGCCCGCCATCCGGGTCGATGATTGCCTCGGGAATCGCGAACGGCGTGTCCACGGCCACCGTGTGACCGTCCGGCGTCGTCAACGACGCCAGCGGACCGTCGGCGGAACCGCCGGCCGAAAACGTCAGGTCCACCGGCGCGGCCACCATGCCGATCCGGCCGTCGACCGGCTGAGCTATCAGCGTCGCGTCGACTTCACGCCACGAGGTCCCGTCGCCGTCGACGTCCGCGGGATCCGGCGCACGCTCCGCATCGACGCCTGCCGTCAACCGCGAGTTCCCATCCGGCAGGACCGTCACCGACTGCCACGGATCCGTCTCGGACTCCACCAGCACCTCGACTCCGCACGCCGTAGCAATCTCCCGAGCCTCGGACTCCGTCAGCGCGCTCGGAGAACACTCCACGGCCGCCTCGGCAGACACCGCCCCGGAACCAGGAGCCGCCGCAGCAGGACCCACACCCGAAACCGCGAGAGCCAGCACGGCAACACCGGCACCCGCGCGCCAGCCCTGCGAGCGAACACGTTGGCGGGCGCGCTCCCACGCACCCGTGACCCCTCGAAGCATCAGCATGAAGTCGACCCCCGCCTCATCAAGAACTGTTCCAGCACACCCCAAGCACGAGGCACGCAAACCGGGATACTAGACAAAGAACTCGCCAGGACGACGAGATCGGATGTATGCCCTAAAGGCGGAACAACAACCGATTCGACGCGTCGCCCCGCAGATTGAAGCGCTTTCCGCGCCGAACCCCGACCCTCACCCAACCAACCCCTGGGCGAAAAGTCGTTACCAGAACGTGACCAGCTTTCACCCACTCATGCCATCCCTGCGCTTCAGCACTCTGCCACCACGGCCATACCCGAACCGGGTCGCAGTACAGCTCGAAGTCGGACCTGGGGGATGGCCGGTGCTGGCCATGTTGGGATCGTTGGAATCTCGGGGTTCTGCGTTGGTCAGTGCCGGTCGGATCGGGCTGGCGCGGGACATCTTGTGGACTTTTCCTGGACTTGGCGACGGATGGCGACGCCGCTGATCTTGGGTGGCAGGACTGCGAGGGGCGGAGAAACTGGCGGGTCCTTCGCGCGGTGCCACAGAGGGTCACTGCCGTGTCGACCTCTGCCAGGTCAAGGCGCCGCTCGCGGAGCGCCCGGGCAGGCCCGCGCGTCCGGAACCTGGTTCGCCCGGTCTGGGCCGTCATACGATCTGCTGTCTGGCGGGCTGACATGGAATGGAGATGCTGAGTGAGTGCAACCGCGCTGTGCATCGACTTCATCACGTCTGGCCAGTTGCTCGGCGCTGGTCTGGATTCGAGTCCTGATGCTTGGGACCGGGCATTGGGTGGCGCCGACTGGCCGCTCATCGATGTGCGAGGGCGTCGGATGCGGCGCGACTACGGGTTGATCGAAGTCTCATTCGAGAAGTGGGACAAAGACTGGAGCTGTATCAACGCGAGTGTCCACGCGCATCGCCTACGCGGCGAACGGGCGCTGCTGGTGCCCCCAGAAGTCGACGCGACGTACGGGCCCATCGAACCTGCCGTGACCTTCGCCGAGGTTCTGGAGGAGACACTGGCCAAGGGCGCCGTGGTCGAGCTGATCGCCGATCGCGACACGGAACTGCATTCTCGATACTGGTTCCCAAGATCTGAGGTCATCGTCTCCGTTCAGGGGCCAAGCCATGACGCACCAGGTTCCATCTGGTCCGCCGGTAGGGCACGGGACGCTGCGAACTGGAAGAGACCCCACTCCTGACTCGGGTGCCGACCACTTCGTTCTGGCACCTCAGGCGAGCGCCTTCTGGAGTCAGAAGTTCGAGGGACGGTGACCCTGGATGGGCACACGGCCGGGTCCCAGATCCGCATGGCCGACCAGAGGGGGCTTGCATCGGAGCTACATCCGCGCCTGAGAAGCGGCGGCCGACGCTGCACAGCTGCAACCCGCACAACAAGCTCCATCGCAGCTCACGGCAGCAAAAAGCGGACGAGCCGGCCCGTACGCCGGGTTCTGTTTCCCGCACGAGGTCACCCCCGTGCGGGCGACGGCCATCCATCTAGGCCCAGCGTTGCCGCTGGGCTCGAGCGGTCTACCCGGGAGCTCGGGCGAGCAGCCCTCGAACACTCCCTGTCTGACCTTGCTCCGGGTGGGGTTTACCTAGCCGCCCCTGTCACCAGGGGCGCTGGTGGTCTCTTACACCGCCGTTTCACCCTTACCGCACCCGGCCTCTCGGCCGTGCACGGCGGTCTGTTTTCTGTGGCACTGTCCCGCGGGTCACCCCGGGTGGCCGTTAGCCACCACCCTGCCCTGTGGAGCCCGGACGTTCCTCGGCGCCGGCGCTTCCGGTTTCCCGGGACCACCGACGACGCGGCCGTCCGACCGGCTCGTCCGCGCAGGCCAGCCTACCCGAGCACAGGCGCCCGCGAGCATCCGCCCCTATCCAGGTGGTACGCGCGAGTGGTTGGATGCCCGGCATGACGATTCCCGTGGGTTCCGAGAACCTCCGCCAGAACCGCGTGGCGGTGCTGGCAGCTTTCTTCGCCCAGGGTTTCGTGTTCGTCAGCGCCACGCTGTCCATCCCGCAGATCGTCCGCGTGTTCGGCCTCGATCCCGGCGAGTTCTCGATGTTCCTGCTGGGCATGGTGCTGGCGGCGGCCGTCGGCTCCGCGATCGCCGAGGTGGTGGCCCGCCGCGCGGGAAGCGCCGTGGCCCTGCGCGGCGGGCTGTTGACGATGGTTCCCGCGCTGGCGCTCATGTTCGTCACGGGTCACGTGGTGGGCCTGGCGGCAGGGATGGTGCTGTACGGGATCGCGCTCGGCATGGTCGACGCCGGCTCCAACATGCAGGCCGTCACCCTGGAGCGTCGCTACGCCCGGCCGATTCTGCCGTCGTCGCAGGGTGCGTGGACGCTGGGCGGTCTTGTCGCCACGGGCGTCTCCCTGGGCGGGGTCGCCACGCTGCCGCTGGCGGCGGGCGCCGCGTTCGCCGTCGTCCCTCTTGTCGCGGCGTTCGCGCCATTCCAGGGCAAGGCAGTCCTCACGCCCGAGGCCACCGTCACCACGCCCGTCCCCGCCCTGCCCTACGGCCCCGATGCCGCCCTCGGCACGATGCCCGGAATGCTCCCCGACGGCGCGCAGGGGCCGGTCGTCACCTCAGGCACCGCCCCGGCGTCGCCCTCGCCCGATACTCCCGGCTCGACCCGCACCGTCGCCTGGGCCGCGATCGCCCCCGCCGGTATCGCGTTCCTGATCTTCTATCTGGTCGACAGCGCCGCCCAGGCCTGGGGGCCGCTCTACCTCGACCTCGTCCTGGACACTCCGATACGACTGGTCGCCCTCGCGACGCTGCCGTACCTCGTGGCGAATCTGCTGGTCCGACTTGCCGGCGACCATCTGACCGCGCGCTTCGGCGCACCCGCGCTCGTCCGGACGGGCGCGATGATCGCGTTCGCCGGGCTCGCCGCCGTCGTCCTGGCCCCGGCGTGGCCGGTCGCGGCCGCAGGGTTTTTCCTGACGGGCCTGGGGCTCGGCGCCGTCGCCCCGCTGAGTTTCTCCGCCGCGGGCCGGCTCGCGGGCGGTGACCGCGCCCGGGCCGACGTCGTCGTCGCCCGCTTCAACCAGCTCAACTACGTGGGCGCACTCCTCGGCTCCGTGGTGACCGGCCTGATCAGCACCGGCTCCTCCCTGCGAATCGGCTTCGCCCTCCCCCTGGTGCTGGTGCTCGCCCTGATCCCGCTGGCCCGCGGCTTCGGCGACCGCGAGGCACGACCTCAGGCGTGACCGCCCGTCTCACCCGCGGTCGAGGTCGTCCAGAAGCTCGGCCTAATCGCTATGGGCCGTGCCACCGGGACGCGCATAGGTGTATCGATATACCAACCGTGCGCGAGCGCCCCGCAACGACCGGGAAGCTGTCCCGGTCGGTCACCACAGGAGGTACACGACAATGCCGTCACGTATCGCCGGACTCCCGGGCCTCGGCCCCGGCGCCGGCCAGGCCCGCCAGAGAAAATGGGGCATGTTCGGCACGGCTGCACTCGCCGCCGTCGTCGGACTGACCAGCGCCGTCATCGCGCAGAATTCGGCGGCGGCCGATACCGCCCCTCAGCGCGGCTTCACGGCCGATTCCGTCAACGCCGTGGCCGACGCCCCGCCGATGGCGGACAACAACTTCCCCGTCACCCGGGAGGGCGCCCACGGCGACAACCGGTACACGGTGTTCCGGCCCTCCGACCCCGCGGCGGCCGGCGGCGAACTGCCGGTGCTCGCCTTCGGCAACGGCGCGTGCGCGCACACCGACAACAGCGAGGTCACCGGGCTGCTGAACTTTGTCGCCTCCAAGGGGTTCGTCGTCGTCGACACCGGGTCCGCCGACGGGTCGCCCAACGGCGTTCCCAGCGGCGAGCCCCTTCCGTCCCTGCTGACGGACGCGATCACCTGGGCCGAGCAGGAACAACAGCGTGGCGGCGCGCCGCTGGCCGGGCAGCTCGACCTGTCGCGGGTCGCCACCGCGGGCCACTCGTGCGGGGGCATCGAGGCACTCGTCGCCGCACAGGACCAGCGCGTGGACGCCGTCGCCGCGCTGAACAGCGGCCTGTTCGCCGACGGTTCCCTCGGCTACTCACGCTCCGAGCTCGACAGGCTGCACACCCCCGTGATGTTCCTGGACGGCGGGCCGTCCGACGTCGCGTACGACAACTCGCGGGCCAACTACGACCTGGTGGACCACGTGCCTGCGGTCCGGGCGTCGAACCCGGACGCCGGACACGGAGGATTCATCACCGGCGGGCAGATGGAGAGCGGGGCGACGGCCGTCGTCTCGTTCCTCGACATGGTCCTCAACGAGAACGCGACGGCGCGCAGCTTCATCCTCGACCCGTCGGGGCTCGCCTCCCGGTCCCCGTGGACGGTCGCCGACAAGAACTGGCCGGCCGCGCCGACGGACCCGCCCGCCTCGCCGACGCCGACGCCGTCCCCGAGCATCCCTCCGGAGACGACACCGCCACCCGCCGGCGATGCCTGCTCGGCCGCGCTGCGCGTCGTCAACTCCTGGGGTGGCGGCTACCAGGGCGAGGTGACGGTCACCGCGCATTCCGCGATCAGCGACTGGCGGGTCACCCTGTCCAGCGACATCACGCCGACCCAGGTCTGGAACGGCGACCTCTCCGGCTCCACGGTCGGCAACGTCTCCTGGAACGGCACCCTCGGTACGGGCCAGAGCACGAGCTTCGGCTTCATCGGCAGCGGCTCCGCCCCGGCCGACGCCGCGCTCCCCTGCTCCAGCGGCTCCGGTACGGACCCCACCCCGACGCCGAGCACCCCGCCCAGTCCCTCGCCGAGCGTCTCGCCCAGCGAGCCGACGGAGACCTGCGAGCTGCCGTCGAGCTACGACTGGACGTCCACCGGTGTCCTGGCGCAGCCGCGGTCCGGCTGGGTGTCGCTGAAGGACTTCACCACCGCCCCCTACGACGGCAAGCACCTCGTCTACGCGACCACGCACGACACGGGCGACACCTGGGGCTCGATGAACTTCGGCCTCGTCGAGGACTGGTCGCAGCTGTCGACCGCCACGCAGACCGGCATGTCGTCGGGAACGGTCGCGCCGTCGCTGTTCTACTTCGAGCCCCAGGACATCTGGGTACTCACCTACCAGTGGGGGCCGTCGCCGTTCATGTACCGGACGTCGAGCGACCCCACGGACGCGAACGGCTGGTCGGAGGCGAGAGCACTGTTCACCGGCAGCGTCCCGGACGCTCCTCATGGCCCCATCGACCAGGCGATCATCGGTGACGACGAGAACATGTACCTGTTCTTCGCCGGGGACAACGGGAAGATCTACCGGGCGAGCATGCCGATCGGGAACTTCCCCGGCAGCTTCGGCTCCGACTACACCACCGTCCTGAGCGACACCCGGGACAACCTGTTCGAGGCCGTCCAGGTCTACAAGCTCCAGGACCAGGACAAGTACCTCATGATCGTCGAGGCGATCGGCACCAACGGCATCCGCTTCTTCCGCTCCTTCACCGCCGACAGTCTCGACGGCCAGTGGACGGTGCAGGCCGGAACCGAGTCCGACCCGTTCGCGGGCCGGGCCAACAGCGGCGCGACGTGGACGGACGACATCAGCCACGGCGAGCTCCTCCGCACCAGCGCCGACCAGACCATGACGGTCGACCCGTGCCACCTGCAGCTGCTCTACCAGGGCCGTGACCCCAGCTCCGACGGCATGGACTACGGCCAGCTCCCCTACCGTCCGGGCCTGCTCACCCTCCAGCGGTAGTCCTGGCCCGCCGGATGGCCCGGGTTCACGGGGTGGCGCCCGGGTTCACGGGGTCGCGCCCGACGGTGGCGGGAGCTGGCGCTCTGGCGCACCCTGCGGCCCCCGGACCACGGCTACCCGTGGTCCGGGGACCGCTCCGTGCGCCGAGACGTCTCACGGGGTTCGTCGGCACGCCGAGGCCGGCCCGCCCTCGTAAACTCGCGGGCGTGCTTCTCCTCCTCCCGCCGTCCGAGGGCAAGACGCCCCCGGCCGACGGCGCCGCTCCCCTGGATCTCGCCACGCTCACCCACCCGGGTCTCACGCCCCAGCGGCAGGTCGTGCTCGACGCCCTCGCGGCCGTCTCCGTGCGCGACGACGCGGCCGAGGTCCTCGGCGTCAGCCCGAATCTCGCCGAGGAGGTCGCCCGCAACGCGCACCTGAAGGACGCGCCCGCGGGCCCTGCCGCCACCGTCTACACCGGCGTCCTGTACGCCGCGGCCGGACTCGGGACCCTCAGCGGCGACGTCGCCGAGCGCGCCGCCCGCGCGGTGCGGATCTTCTCGGGCCTCTGGGGCGCCGTCGCGCCGTCCGACCGCATCCCCGCCTACCGCCTCCCCATGGGGGTGTCGCTGCCCGACGTCGGCCCGCTGGCCCGGGCGTGGAAGCCGGCCCTGGCCGCGGAGCTGGGACCGCGCGCGGCGGGGGACGTCGTCGTCGACTGCCGGTCCGCGACCTACGTCGCTGCCTGGAAGCCCGCCACGACCGGACCCGGCGCCGCGGAGTGGGTCACCGTCCGCGTGGTCCGTGAGGTGGACGGCAAGCGGTCGGTCGTCTCGCACAACGCGAAGCACACCCGGGGCGTGCTGGCCGGGCACCTGCTGCGCCGCGCGGACGAGCCGACGACGGCCGCCGAGGTGCTCGCCGCGGCCCGCGAACTGGAGGGCCGGATCATCCTCACGGAGGTCACCACGGGCAACACCCAGACCCTCGTCGAGTCGACCCTGACCCCGCCGCCCCGCCGCCACACCCCGCAAACCCTGGAGCTCGTCCTCCGCTGAGCAGCGCCCTCCACACCGGCCACGACCACGCCATTCTGCGCGACCACGCCGTTCCGATGGATGGTAACGGTCCCACCAGTCGGAATGGCGTGGTCGCCAGGGCTCGCGGGCGCCAGGCCTCGCGGGCGCCAGGGCTCGCGGGCGCCGGGGCTCGTCGTCGCCAAGGGTCACGGGCGGCGGGCCGGGTAGGAAGTAGGCTCGCGGTCGTGAGTTCCGCACCCAGCCTGGCCGACGTCGTCCGCGTGCTCGACGGGCTGTACCCGCCCGGGACCGCCGAGGGGTGGGACGCCGTCGGGCTGGTCGCCGGGGATCCGGTCGCCGAGGTGCGGCGGGTGCTGTTCGCCGTGGACCCCGTGGCCGACGTCGTCGACGAGGCCCTCGAGTGGGGCGCCGACCTCCTCGTCACCCATCACCCGCTGTTCCTGCGCGGCACGCACTCCGTCGCCGCCACCACCTTCAAGGGCTCCGTCGTGCACCGGCTGGTCACGTCCGGGTGCGCGCTGCACGTCGCCCACACCAACGCCGACTCCGCGCCACGCGGGGTCGCGGACGCGCTCGCCGATCTCGTCGGCATCGCCGGCCGCCGGCCGCTCGTCGCGAAGGCCGAGGACACCGAGATCGGGATCGGCCGCGTCGGCACGCTCACCGAGCCCGTCACGCTGCGGGACTTCGCGCGGCGCGTGGCCGACGCCCTGCCCGCGACCGCCCAGGGCATCCGGTTCTCCGGCGACCCGGGGGCGATGGTGCGCACGGCCGCCGTCGTCGGCGGCTCCGGCGACTCGCTGTTCGACGACGTCCGCGCGGCCGACGTCGACGTCTACGTCACCTCCGACCTGCGCCACCACCCGGCCTCCGAGCTGCGCGAGCGCGCGCGGTTCGAGGCCGCCACGGCCGGGCACCCGGACGGGAGCGGGACTCCGTTCCTCGTGGACACGGCGCACTTCGCGAGCGAATGGCCCTGGCTCGCGTACGCGGCGGAGGATCTGGCCGCGGGGCTCGCCGCGGGCGGACTGCCCGGTGTGGAGACGCGGGTCAGCGACATCGTGACCGACCCGTGGACCGGCGTCGCGCGGTAGCGTTGCCCCGAGGTCGCGCCCGGTACGCGCCCCGGACACCGCCGCGAAGCCCGTGCCGGGCGGTGCCGCGGCGCCATACCACCCCACCCGCGCGGCCTCGCGACCAGCCCACCCCCGCGAGAGGACTCCCGCTCATGGCCTCAGCTCCCCCCGACCACCAGCGCAGGCTCCTGGAGGTCCAGGCCCTGGACACGCGCCTGCAGCAGCTCGCGCACGCCCGGCGCAACCACCCCGCGCTGGCCCGGATCGCCGAGCTGGAGGGACAGATCAAGGATCTGAACAACTCGCTGGTCGAGTCGCGGACGGCGGTCGCCGACCTGAAGCGGGAGCTGACCAAGGCGGAGGCCGACGTCGAGCAGGTGCGCGCCCGCTCCGCGCGCGACCAGCAGCGGCTGGACACCGGCTCCGTCGGGGCCAAGGACGCCGTCGCCCTCACCGACGAGATCGCCGCGCTCGCCAGGCGCCAGGGCGCCCTCGAGGAGATCGAGCTCGACGTCATGGAACGCCTCGAGGCGCACGAGGAGGCACTCACCAAGGTCACCGCCGCCCACGACGCGCTCGCCGCGGACCGTGACGCCGCGGGCGCCGACCGCGACTCCGGCTGGGCCGACATCGACGCGGAGGCCAGGGCGGTCACCGCCGAGCGCAACACGCTGGCGGAGCAGATCGACGCCGGGCTGATCACGATGTACGACCGTATCCGCGCCCACCAGGGCGGGCTCGGCGCCGCGGCGCTTCGCGAGGGTCGCTGCGAGGGCTGCCGTCTCGAACTCAACCCCGGTGACCTGGCCGCCGCGCGGTCCGCCGCTCCCGAGCAGGTCGTGACGTGCGAGGAGTGCGGCCGGATCCTCGTGCGGGAGGTGTGATGGCGGCGACCGACCCGCTCGCGCACGCACCCGGCTACGACACCCACGTCCGCCCGCCCGGCTCGGTGAGCCGGTTCGACGGCGCCCTGCCGCTCACCGCCATCCTGGTGCGGCACGGTGTGACACCGATGACCGAGGCGGGCGCCTACTCGGGGTCCGACGTGCCGGGCCCTTCCCTCTCCACGAAGGGCCAGGCGCAGGCCGCGCAGGCGGCGGACGCCGTGTTCCGGATCGGGCGCGACAGCCGCGGGCTCTGGCCCGACGTGCCCCGCCCGGCCGCGGTGGTCGCCTCCCCGATGGTCCGCACCCAGGAGACAGCGGGCGCCGTCGGGCGTCGGCTCGGGTTGCCGGTCACCGTGGAGGAGCAGTTCGCCGAATGCCGGTTCGGCGACTGGGAAGGGCTCACGGCCGCGCAGATCGAGGCCGACTGGCCCGGCGAGCTGCACCTGTGGCACACCACGGGCACGTTCGTGCCGCCGCGCGGCGAGTCGTACGCGCAGGTGGGCGCGCGCGTGTGGGACGGGATGCAGGCGCTGGTCGACGGCGGCGTGGGGCGCACGGTGGTCGTCGTCGGGCACGCGGCGCAGATCCGGACGGCCGTGGGACAGGCGATGGGCGCGCCCGCCTCGCACTGGTCGCGGATCCGCATCCCGCCGGCGTCGCTGTCCGTGCTGCGGCTCTGGGCCGACGGTGCCAGCGAGATCACGACCGTCGGGTTCCCGACCGACGCGTGAGGGCCGGCCGGGTTCCCGATCAGCGGGCGCGGGCGCGCCGCGACCCCGGCTCGTGACGGTCGTCGCCGCGGCGACCGTCGCGAGCGGCCCGCCGCGCGCCCCTTCCGGACGCCCGGCGCCGAACCCGCATCGTGACCGCTAAGCGTTTAGTACCCTCGCATCGATAACGTTTTCGATCCATCCTCGTGCTACGGCCGCGCCATGCGGCCGTGTCACTCGACGAGGAGGACGAGATGAATCACCGCAGCGCGCCGCCACGGCGCCGGGCCGCCTGGGTGGCGGGAGCCGTCGCGGTCGCGACAGCACTCGCCGGTGGTGTCGCGATGTCGACATCCGCGCAGGCAGCCGGCGACACGCTCCAGGAGGCGGCAGCCGACCGTGGCCTCTACTTCGGCACGGCGATCACCGGGTCCAAGCTCACGGACTCGACGTACGAGACCATCGCCAACCGCGAGTTCGACATGATCACGGCCGAGAACGCGATGAAGCTGGACGCCACGGAGCCGCAGCAGGGCCAGTTCGACTTCTCCCGGGGCGACCGGATCGCCAACTGGGCGACCCAGAACGGCAAGCAGCTGCGCGGCCACACCCTCGCGTGGCACTCGCAGCAGCCGGGCTGGATGCAGAACATGGAAGGCTCCCAGCTTCGCCAGGCGATGCTCAACCATGTCACGCAGGTGGCGACGCACTACCGCGGCCAGATCCACTCCTGGGACGTGGTCAACGAGGCCTTCGAGGACGGCGGCACCGGTGCCCGTCGCAACTCCAACCTCCAGCGCACCGGCAACGACTGGATCGAGGCCGCGTTCTACGCCGCCCGCGAGGCGGACCCGAACGCGAAGCTCTGCTACAACGACTACAACATCGACAACTGGAGCTGGGCCAAGACCCAGGCCGCCTACAACCTGGTCGCCGACTTCAAGTCGCGCGGCGTGCCGATCGACTGCATCGGCCTCCAGTCCCACTTCAACCCGAACAGCCCCTACCCGGACAACTACCGCACGACGCTGCAGAGCTTCGCCGACCTGGGCGTGGACGTGCAGATCACCGAGCTCGACATCGAGGGCTCGGGCCAGCAGCAGGCCGACACCTACCGCCGGGTCGTGGAGGACTGCCTCGCGGTCTCGCGCTGCGACGGCATCACGGTGTGGGGCGTACGCGACACCGACTCGTGGCGTTCGCAGGGCACCCCGCTGCTGTTCGACGGGAACGGCAACAAGAAGGAGGCCTACCACGCCGTCCTCGACGAGCTCAACGACGGCAACACGCCGGATCCGACCGAGGACCCGACCGAGGACCCGACCGAAGACCCCACGGGCGACCCGACCCTTCCGCCCGGCGACTGCTCCGCGGATCTGACGATCGTCAACTCGTGGGGCGGCGGCTACCAGGGCGAGGTCACGGTCACCGCGGGCTCGTCGGCGATCAGCGGCTGGTCCGTGGCGCTGGCTGGTGGCATCGACGTCAACCAGCTCTGGAACGGCACGCTCTCGGGTTCGACCGTCACCAACGTGTCGTGGAACGGCAACCTCGGCTCGGGCCAGAGCACCTCGTTCGGATTCATCGGCAACGGCTCGCCGCCCTCCGCCGGATCGCTGGCCTGCGGCAGCTGACCGCCGGGCACGTTCCTGTTCCTGTCACCGATCCTCGTGCCGCGGCCGCCGGCCCCTGATGCCCCGGGGGCCGGCGGCCGCGGCGGGGATCCCCGTTGCTGAGAACGGCATGGCCGTCGAGTGAGACCGTTTCGCTCGGCGGCCGTGCCGCGCTCGGCGACGGCGGGCCCGACGACGGCGAGCCGCGGCAGTCCGGGAGACGCCACCTGGCCCGCGACCCGTAGGCTGGTTCCGTGACCGAGCAGCAGCCCCGCATGAACGTCGAGTCGTTCAACCTGGACCACCGAGCCGTCGCCGCGCCGTACGTGCGCCTGGCCGACCGCAAGGAACTTCCCGCCGGCGACGTCATCGTCAAGTACGACGTCCGCTTCGCCCAGCCCAACACCGCCCACCTGGAGATGCCGGTGGTGCACTCGCTGGAGCACCTGTTCGCGGAGAAGTCGCGCAACCACTCCGACCGGGTCCTCGACTTCTCCCCCATGGGCTGCCAGACCGGCTTCTACCTGATGCTCTCCGGAGACCCGGCCGAGGAGGACGTCCTCGACCTGGTCGAGGCCACCCTCACCGACATCACGGACGCCACCGAGGTGCCCGCCGCCAACGAGGTGCAGTGCGGCTGGGGCGCGAACCACACCCTGACCGGCGCCCAGGACGCCGCCCGCGCGTTCCTCGCCGAGCGCGCGCGGTGGACGCAGGTCTTCGCGTGACGGGCACGGCCGGCGGCGGCGCGGTCGACGCCGTCGTCATCGTCGCCATGCCCGACGAGGCGGCGCCGTTCCTCGATCTCGCGGGCGTCCCGCGCGGCAACACCCCGGAGGCCGGTACGAGGTCCGACGACGACGCCGGGCTCGACATGTCCGGCGCACCCGCGCCCGGGGCGCGCATGGTCGGCGCCGCCGAGCACCGGGTCATCGCGCTGGGCGGGCGCAGCATCGCCCTGGTGCGCAGCGGCATCGGGTTCGTGAACGCCTCGGACGCCGCCGTGGGCGCACTCCTGAGTTACGGCGTGGTCCCGGTGATCAGCGCGGGAAGCGCCGGTGGCCTCGCACGGTCCATCGCGGTCGGCGACGTCGTCGTCGGGCGGACGTACGTGAACACGGGCGCGGACGCCACCGCGTTCGGGTACCGGCTCGGGCAGCTTCCCGGGATGCCGGCCGTCTACGCGGCCGATCACGGGCTGCTCGAAGCCGCCGAGACCGCCGTCGGGCACGAGCAGAAGGTGCTCGTGGGAACGATCGGATCGTCCGAGAAGTTCGTCACCTCCGATCCCGCCCGTGCCCTGCGGGAGACGTTCGACCAGGTCCTGGCGGTGGACATGGAGTCGGCCGCGATCGCGCAGGCGTGCCACAACCACGGCGCGCCGTTCGTCTCGGTCCGGGCCGTCTCCGACCTCTGCGCCCCGGACGGCTCGGAGTTCCTCACGCACGTCGACGACGCGGCGCTGCGCTCGGCCCGGGTGGTCGAGGCGACGCTCAAGCACCTCTGACACCGCCGGGGCCCACGTGGCGCCGGGCCGGGCGGGCTCAGTCCTTGGCGTCGGCGTAGCTGTCCACGACGGCGACACTGAGCGGGAACGTGACCGGGAAGTCGGCGAACAGGAGCCGGCCCGCCTCGTCCGCCGCCGCCCGGACCTCACGCGCCGCCGCGTCGGCGAGGGCGGCCGGCGTGTGCACCACCACCTCGTCGTGCAGGAAGTACACCAGATGCGGCCGTCGCGCGAAGGGCTCGGGGGCACCGCGTCCGCCGGGATCGGGCGTGCCCGGCACCTCGCCGAGCGCCCACAGCCGGCGGCGGATCGACGCGATCCAGCACAGCGCCCACTCGGCGGCGGTGCCCTGCACCACGAAGTTTCGCGTGAAGCGGCCCCAGGCGCGCGTCTGCGACCGGGCGCGGCGTCCGGCCTCGGCGTCGTCCTCCGGGTCGGCGGCGAAGGCACGCGCCTGGGCGTCCGCCCACTCGCTGCCCGGCGGCGGCGAACTGCGCCCCAGCCACGTCGTCACCGTCTCACCCCGCTCCCCCGCCCGGGCGGCGCGCTCCACCAGGTCGATCGCGCGCGGGAACGCCTTCGCCAGCCGCGGCATGACCTGGGCCGACACGCCGGTCGTGCCGCCGTACATCGCCCCCAGCATCCCGAGCTTGGCCTGCTGTCGGGTCTCGACCACACCGGCCGCCACCATCCCCGCGTACATGTCGACGGCGTCGCCGGCCCCGCCGCCCGCTCCACCCGGCCCGTGGCCCGCGGCCGCCATCCGTTCGTCGTGCGCCAACCCGGCAAGCACCCGCGGTTCGAGCTGGGCCGCATCGGCGACGACGAACGTCCACCCCGGATCCGCCACCACCGCCCGCCGCACGCTGTGCGGGAGCTGGAGCGCCCCGCCGCCCGTGCTCGCCCAGCGTCCCGTCACGACACCGCCCACCACGTATTCCATGCGGAAGCGGCCGTCGGGCGCCCACGTGTCGAGCCAGGCCCAGCCGTTCGCCGTGTAGAGGCGGTAGAGCGACTTGTACTCCAGAAGCGGCGCGATCACCGGATGGTCGAGCTTCTCCAGCTCCCACTTGCGCAGGCTCCGCGCGCCCACCCCCGCGTACTCCATGGCCCGCAGCAGGTCGGGGTGCGAGTCGGGGTTGAGGGTGTGCGGCGCGTCCAGCGCCGCGCGGATGCGCTCCACCAGCGCCTCGAGCTTCGCCGGCCGCACACCGGGGCGGGGGCGCGGGCCGAGCGCCTCGGTGAGGATCGCATCGTGCAGGTCGGCGCGCCAGGGCAGGCCCGCGTGATGCATCTCGGCGGCGGCCAGCGCACCCGCGGACTCGGCCGCGACGAGCAGCCGCAACCGGCCGGCGTCGGTGCTCGACGCGATCGCGTCGAGCTGGGCGGCCAGCTCGGGGACGGGGTCCAGACCGCCGCCCGTGCCCGACGGCGGCGGCGCGCCCAGGACATCACCCGCCCCCGGACGAGAGTCGCCCGGCTCACGCGCGGACACGGCATCCGGTCCGCTCGCGGGGACAGCACCCGTGCCAGGCGCGGGCGTACCGGCCAGGGCGTCGAGGTCGAAGAGGGTGTCCGGGACCGGACCCGGGGACGCTCCACCGGCCTGGGGCGGCGGCGTCGGCGGCAGGCCGTCCCACGGGCCGCGCGGTGCGGTGGCCAGCTCCGTGTCTGCTGCCAGGGCGGAGTGCCGGAGGATCGCGTGCGCGAGCCGCAGGTCGTGGGCGCGCTCGACGCGGACGCCGTCGGCCAGCAGCCTCGGGTACCAGCGGTTGGTGTCGTCCCAGGTCCAGCGTGGTGGGGCGGTGGGGGCGCCGTCGTCGTCCACGGCCTCACCCGGTTCGGGCAGCCGCGCGACGGCGGCACGCGGGCCGTCTGCCCGGGACAGGATCATTCGCACGGACCCGATTCTGCCCGGACACACTGACATCGCCCGGCCGGCTGCCGAGCAGTCGGCAGGACGGTGGGCAGCCGGACCGGCCCACAGACGCGAACGGCGGGGGCGGCGCCCCAGGCACCACCCCCGCCGTCAGACCGGACTCAGCTCTCGCCGCCCGCGCTCCCTGACGTGCCCGCGTTCACGTCGAGCAGGCGGTACTTCTCCACCGCCTTCGCGACGACGTCGGCCGGTACCTCTCCCCGGCGCGCCAGCACCTGCAGCGTCTTGACCACCATCGACGGCCCGTCGATGAGGAAGTACCGCCGCGCCGCCGCACGCGTGTCCGAGAACCCGAAGCCGTCCGCGCCGAGCACGGCGTAGTCCCCGGGCACCCAGGCGCGGATCTGGTCGGGCACCATGTGGTCGTAGTCGCTCGTCGCGATGAACGGCCCCGACACACCCTGCAGCTTCTGCGTGACGTACGGCACGCGCTGCTCCGAGGCCGGGTCCACGAAGGCGGCCTGCTCGGCGTCCAGCGCGTCGCGCCGCAGCTCCGTCCAGCTCGTCACGGACCAGACATCGGCGTGCACGCCCCAGTCCTCGCGCAGGAGCTCCGCCGCCTCCAGCGCCCACGGGACACCCACGCCCGAGGCGAGCAGCTGAGCGCGCGGCCCGTCGCCGTCGGCCTCCAGGATGCGGTGGATGCCGCGCTTGATGCCTTCGACGTCGACGTTCTCCGGCTCGACGGGCTGCACCATCGGCTCGTTGTACACCGTGAGGTAGTACATGACGTCCTGGTCGCGACCGTCCGCGCCGACCCCGTTCTCGCCCGGGCCGTACATGCGCTCGATCCCGTCGCGCACGATGTGGCGGATCTCGTAGCCGTAGGCCGGGTCGTACTGCACGATGGCGCGGTTGGTGGCGGCGATGATCGGGCTGTGGCCGTCGGCGTGCTGCAGGCCCTCACCGGTCAGGGTGGTGCGGCCTGCCGTGGCACCGATGATGAAGCCGCGGGTGAGCTGGTCGCCCGCCGCCCAGAACTGGTCACCGGTGCGCTGGAACCCGAACATCGAGTAGAAGATGTAGATCGGGATCAGCGGCTCGCCGTGCGTCGCGTACGAGGTGCCCACCGACTGGAACGCGGCGGCCGAGCCCGCCTCGTTGATGCCGGTGTGCATGATCTGCCCGGACTCGGACTCCTTGTAGCTCAGCATGAGCTCGCGGTCCACGGCCAGGTAGTTCTGGCCCAGCGTGTTGAAGATCTTCGCGCTCGGGAAGATCGAGTCGAGACCGAACGTCCGCGCCTCGTCCGGAATGATCGGCACGATCCGCTCGCCGAAGCCCTTGACCTTGAACAGGTCCTTGAGCATCCGGACGAACGCCATGGTCGAGGCGACCTGCTGCGTGCCCGATCCCTTCGCCAGCAGCGCGTAGGACTTGTCCTCCGGCAGCGTGAGCTGCGTCTTCGGCGTCGAACGGCGCTCCGGCACGAACCCGCCGAGCTGGCGCCGGCGCTCCAGCATGTACTCGATCTCCGGCGAGTCCATGCCCGGGTGGTAGTACGGCGCGTCGTACGGGTCGGTGAGCTCGTCGTCCGTGATCGGGATGTTGAGCGAGTCGCGCAGCGTCTTGAGCTCGTCCGTCTTGAGCTTCTTCATCTGGTGCGTCGCGTTGCGCCCGGCGAAGCCGGAGCCCAGGCCGTAGCCCTTGACGGTGTGCGCCAGGATGATCGTCGGCTGCCCGGTGTGCGCGCGGGCCGCGGAGTACGCCGCGTAGATCTTGCGGTAGTCGTGGCCGCCGCGCTTGAGGTTCCAGATGTCGTCGTCGGTCATGTTCGCGACGAGCGCCTTGGTGCGCGGGTCGCGACCGAAGAAGTGCTCCCGGATGAACGCGCCGGACTCGGCGCGGTACGTCTGGTAGTCGCCGTCGGGCGTGGCGTTCATCAGGTTGACCAGGGCGCGGTCCTTGTCCGCCTGGAGCAGGGCATCCCACTCGCGGCCCCAGACGACCTTGATGACGTTCCAGCCGGCACCCCGGAACTGGGCCTCCAGCTCCTGGATGATCTTGCCGTTGCCGCGCACGGGCCCGTCGAGGCGCTGCAGGTTGCAGTTCACCACGAACGTGAGGTTGTCGAGCTGCTGCTGGGCCGCGAGCTGGATCATGCCGCGGCTCTCGGGCTCGTCCATCTCACCGTCGCCGAGGAACGCCCACACGTCCTGCTGGCTGGTGTCCTTGATCCCGCGGTTGTGCAGGTACTTGTTGGTCCACGCCTGGTAGATCGCCGACGCCGGGCCCAGGCCCATCGACACCGTGGGGTACTCCCAGAAGTCCGGCATGAGCCGCGGGTGCGGGTAGGACGGCAGGCCGCCACCCTCGTGCGACTTCTCCTGGCGGAACCCGTCGAGCTGGTCCGCGCTGAGGCGACCCTCCAGGAAGCCGCGGGCATACACGCCCGGCGAGGCGTGCCCCTGGAAGTAGACCTGGTCACCGCCGCCCGGGTGGTCCTTGCCGCGGAAGAAGTGGTTCAGGCCCACCTCGTACAGCGTCGCCACCGAGGCGTACGAGGAGATGTGACCGCCCACCGACAGGCCCTCGCGCTGCGCGCGGGTCACCATGACGGCCGCGTTCCAGCGGATGAAGGAGCGGTAGCGCCGCTCCATCGCCTCGTCGCCCGGGAAGTAGGGCTCCTCGTGGATACCGATCGTGTTGACGTACGGCGTCGCCGTCGTCGCGGGGATGTGCACGTTGCGCTCGCGAGCCCGCCGCAGCAGGTTGAGCATGACGTACCGGGCCCGCGGGCCGCCCTTGTCGTCGATCAGTCCGTCGAACGACTCGACCCACTCGGAGGTTTCCCCGGGGTCGATGTCCGGCACAGCGCTGAGCAGACCGTTGATCAGCGGTCCGGTCTCGTCAAACGAAGCCACCAGCAACCTCTCCGTCGTCGGCACGACCGGTCGGCCGTGCTTCTCTCGTCCTGCGCAGTTGGGGACGATGCGCCGCGATCCGCGACGCCCGCCCGCACACAGGTGGTCACAGCCATTCTGACCCCTTCCAGCGTGCGCTCACACCATAGGACGGTCAAGAAGCTCAGCGGGATGCGTGATCTGCGTTACTTCGCGTCGACTTTCCGCGGAGGAGACCCGAGACTGAGACGGAGTATCGCTTTACTGATACCGGGTACGGATTTGGCGGTTCGTGGACGACGGCGGCCGTGGTGGCGCCGGTCATGCCTCCGACGCACGGAGCCGGTGCCGCCTGCCCGCCTTCCCGGGCCTCCCCGCCGGAACTGGACGCAACGGTCCGGTATCTCTGGCGCGCCCCGTGCAGCGCGGCACCTCCGAGTGCACTACCTTTGCCACGAAGGACGCCTGGTCACCACGCGGCCCAGGATCGTGAGATGAAAGGAATGCAGAACCAAAGTGAGCGCGGACACCCAGGGTGCGGACCGACTCGGATTCAAGGCCGACCAAGTGGTTCAGGAGTTCGGCTGGGGCGACGACGTCGATGACGACGTGCGCACCGACATCGAGAAGATCACCGGCAACGAGCTCGAGGACGAGGACTACGGCGACGTCACCGACGGCGTGATCCTCTGGTGGCGAGACGGCGACGGAGACCTGACCGACGCCATGGTCGACGTCACCACGCTGCTCGACGACGGCGGCCTCATCTGGATCTTCACGCCGAAGGCCGGACGCGACGGGCACACCACACCCGGAGAGATCCAGGAGGCGGCGAACACCGCGGGCCTGCAGACGACGAACACCTTCACCGTGGCCGCGGAGTGGTCGGCCACGAGACTCTCCTTCCGGGGCCGCGGCCACTGATGACCGCCCTCGAGCCCGCCGCCGTCGCCGCACGGACCGTCGGTCCCGGGGACCCGGCACCCGACTTCACGCTGCCCGACACGCACGGGACGCCCGTGCACCTGGCCGACCTGCGCGGTCAGGCGACCCTCGTGGTCTTCTACCCGTTCGCCTTCTCCGGTCTCTGCACCAGTGAGCTGTGTGAGCTGCGGGACAACATCGAGGACTTCGAGACCGTCGGCGTGCGACTGCTCGCGGTCTCGAGCGACCCCGTGTTCGCGCTCAAGGCGTGGCAGGAGGCCGAGGGCTTCGGCTTCGACCTGCTGAGCGACTTCTGGCCGCACGGCGCGGTCGCGCGGGCGTTCGGCGTGTTCGACGAGGAGTCCGGGCACGCCCTGCGCGGCTCGTTCCTCGTCGACGCCGACGGGATCGTGCGCTGGAGCGTGCTCAGCCCGCGTGGCCGGCAGCGCGACCTCGAGGGCTACCGCCAGGCGCTGGCGGAGATCTGACGTGACGAAGGGCGCGGCCCGGCTGCCAGGACGGGTATTCTGGGCTGCGCTGTTCCGGGGCCTGTAGCTCAGCTGGTAGAGCACTACGTTTACACCGTAATGGTCGGGGGTTCGAGTCCCTCCGGGCCCACCCTGTGATGACGCGGGACATCCTCGGCCGTCGCTTCGCGGTCTTCTGGGTTGCTGACGCCAGTAGATCGGCGGCCGGCGACAAGACGCCGGACCGCTTGCCTGAACGGTGTCACGGGTGCGCCCAAGTCGTGGCTACTCCGTCCGGCCGCATCTGGACCCGTCGGGCCGATCGCTCTCCAGAGTCGTGATGATGCGCGCACTGAGGTCACCGAGTGCAACGGTGCCGAGGTCTCCGAGGTTGCTGAAGAGCGGGTCGCGCAGCTCTCGGCGCTGGCCGCGCAGCACGCGGTCGACCAGGTGGCGTCCGTCGTCGGTCAGCGTTGCCTCGGACGCCCGGCGCCCACCCACCGTGGGCCGGCGCGTGACGAGACCCAGGCCTTCGAGAGCGGTCAGGGCGTGGCTGATGCGGCTCTGGGAGAAGCGAAGAGAGTCGGCCAGGTTCTTCAGCCCCAGTGTCTGGTCTTCGGCAGCGGCGAGCAGGACGAGCAGCTTGAAATGACCGTGAGAGACCCCGCCGTCGCGTTGCGCCTGCTTTTCGAGTGCGGTCTCGAGGAGGTGCATCGCGAGGACGAGGTCGTGCCATACGGCGGCCCTCTCACTGACTTCGGAGGGATGGGCCTGCGCGTGCACGTCGTGCTCGCCGTTGGATCGTGGTGTCACTGTCCCATCCTCTCGCTGCTTGCGGGAAGGGCGACTGTGCCAGTCCGCCCCTCCCGCAAGAGTGCATGTCACACCATGGGGCGGCCGCTTGCCGTGGACTCGGCCGGGGTGAGTTCCTGGACGACGTCCCAGTGCTCGACGATGCGTCCGTTCTCCAGCCGGTAGATGTCGACGATCACCACCGGTCCGGGCGCCCAGCCGTGGACGAGGCTGTGGGTGAACACGAGGTCGCCCTGGGCCGCGATGCGCTGCGGCTCCCAGGAGAATCCGGCGAGGCCGGGCACGGCGGCGCGCAGCGTGTCCAGTCCGTCGGGCATCTGCGGGCTGTGCTGCACGTACGGCTCGGCCCAGTAGCGGTCGAGTGCGGTCAGGTCCTTCTCGGCGAACAGCTCGCGCATCGCGGTGAGCACGATCTCCGTGTTGCGTGCGGCTTGGTCGCCCACGGTCACGTTGCTCTCGGTCGTGGCGTCGGTACTCACCTCCGTGATGGTCCCGACGAAGTTGTACAGAGTGCCGTCGACCGTGACGTTGGAGTAGAGCGTCGCGTTCGCGAAGTCCTCCACGTGCGTCACCGTCGCGCCGCTGGCCTCGGTCCAGGAGTTCAGGAAGACGCCGTCGCGGATCTCCTTGAGGTGCAGGGCCACCGTTTCGGCATGGCCGTCCGGTGCCAGCCCGCCGCCCTCCTCCACGACGAAGCTGCCCTGCGTCGGCGACTCGAAGGTGAACCGCACCTTCAGCAGGCCGAGGTCGAACTTGTAGGTCTTGCCGATCAACTGCGTGGTCATGTCATGCCTTCCTTCTGACGCCGGTAGAGGCCGGCGAATATGTTGAACTCTCAAGTCGGCTGCCGTCATTCATCGTTGGCGTGAGGCCTCACCGCCTGGGCGGAGGCAACACTGAGCTGAACGGCGTTGACGCAGGGGCCTTGCGCCCAAGGTCCGCGACGTTCAGGGTGACGGCGCCCATGGCCGCGCTGGCCCCGAGGGGTGAATCTGTGCTCATGATCCCCTCAACTGACTTGAACGCTCAACCATTCCCGGGGTACGGCCGCGCTCCGCCGCTTGGCGGCACGAGATCGTCTGCTGCTAGGCGGCATCCGCTGGGGAGCACACGGCGAACCAGCGTTGCCAACGCCGACCGGATGCTTGAGAATCGCCCGGCAAGGTCTACCCTGTGTCGGATCTTCACACCCCGCGACGTCGGCAGGTTCACATCTGGCCCCTGCCGTTGTGCCGCGCCGTGGGCCGATCCGCCCCGCCAATGTCTTGCGGGCGGGCGTCGCGCCCACGTGAGGCCGCTGCCGACCGGGACTGTTCCGCCTTCTGCCGCGAGGGAGCGCCACATGATCGTCCGAGTCTCCGAGGCCTCGGTCCGTGCCGACCGGGTCGAAGAGTTCCTCCAGACCCTCCGGGACCTCGTCGCGGGTTTTCCCGCGGCCCATGACGGGCTGCTGGGTCACGAGATCCTCGTCGACCGGGCGGAGGGCACACGCGTGCAGTACGTCAGCCGCTGGCGCGACGAGTCGGCGCTGCGGGGCTTCGCGGGTGAGGGTTGGGCGGACAGCCCGGTGACGTTCCCCGGCGAGGACGCCTATCTGACGGGGCCGCTGCACCTGCGGCACTTCCTCGTCGACGACGCACCGGCCGCCGAAACCCCGTAGCTCCCCCGCACGCGCCGTCGCTGCCCGGACGCCCGCTCAGTCGCGCAGGATCAGCTGGTACAGCACATGGTCCCGCCATTCGCCGGCGATGTGCAGGTACCGCGGGGCGTAGCCGAAACGCTCGAAACCAGCCCGCGTGAGCACCGTCTGCGACGCCCTGTTGTAGGGGAGTGTCCCCGCCTGCAGCCGGTGCAGACGCAGCCCGTCACGGGCGTGGTCCACGAGTGACCGCACCGCGAGCGTCATGAGGCCCCGCCCGGTGAGTCCCGCGTCGATCCAGTAGCCGAGGTTCCCGCTCTGGAACGCACCGTGGACGATGTCCGCGAGGTTGAGCCTGCCCACGACGGCGTCGCCGGACGCCAGCACGAGGAACACGCCTTTTCCCCCGGCCGCCTGCTCCAGCTGGAGATCGACGACGCGCTTCTGCGCCGCCTCGGTGAAGAAGTCGTCCGGCCGCGCCGGCTCCCACTGCTCCAGGTGCGCGCGGTTGCGCGCGTAGGCGTCGGCGAGCGCCCCGGCGTCGTCGATGGTGAGGTCGCGCAGGACGACGTCGTGGGTCAGGGCTGCGGCGAAGGGCATGCGACCGATCCTAGAGAATCACCCGGCGGTCGCCCACGACGGCACGGCCAGGGCCGCTGTCGGGTGAAATCAGACGCCGGCCAGCTACTTCACCCGCTACTTCACCCGGAAGCGGCTTCTGTCGGCCTTTGCCCGGCACTACCCTCGGGAGCACATCCACTCACGTGCGCGGTGAAGCCCGCACGGCCCTTCGAAGGCGGAGTACGAACCATGCGCGTTCCCGGCACCGATTCCCCCACTCCCCGGTCCCTCCGCCACCCCGCGGCCCTCGTGGCCGCCGGCGCGACCGCCGCGGTGCTGACGGCGAGCCTGGTGACGGCCCCTGCCTCGGCCGCCCCGGCGACCGGTCACGTGGCCGCGTCCGCGGCGGGGGCGATGGCGGCCCCGGCCGAGGCGTCCGCCGACCTGCCGGCGACCGTGAGCAGCGACCCGCTCCCCACCGTGCAGATCGACGGCGTCGCCTGGACCCAGGTGGTCGTCGGCGACACCGTGTACGTGGGTGGGAGCTTCAGTTCCGCACGCCCGGCCGGGGCGGCGCCGGGCACGGACGAGGTGCCGCGCGGCAACCTCCTCGCCTACGACCTCGCCACGGGAGAGCTCGACCCCACGTGGTCGCCGACGGTGAACGGCGAGGTGAAGGGCCTCGCCCTGTCCCCGGACGGGAGCGTGCTGTACGCCGTGGGCCCGTTCACCTCGGTCGACGGTGTCACCCGGTACCGCTCGGCCGCGTTCGACACGGCCACCGGCTCGCTCACCTCGTTCCGGCCGGCGGTCAACGGCCCGGTGTACGCCGTGGCGACCTCGGGCGACGACGTCTTCCTGGGCGGCGCCTTCTCCAGCGTGAACAACACCGCTCGCGCCCGGGTCGCGGCGGTGGACGCCGCGACCGGCGCGACGACGCGCCCGTTCGCGGCGGCGGTCGGCAACCGTTCGGTGCAGGCGCTCACGGCCGCGCCCGACGGCGGCTCGGTGGTGATCGGCGGCAACTTCACCTCGGTGGACGGGTCCTCGGACCCCGGCTACGGGCTGGCCCGGCTGGACGCCGCCACGGGCGACATGCTTCCCCTTCCCGTCAACGATGTGGTCCGCAACGCCGGTGACAAGTCGGCGGTCCTGGCTCTGGCCTCGGACGACGACCACTTCTACGGGACCGGCTACCACTACGGGGGCGGCGGCACCGTCGAGGGGTCGTTCGCGGCGTCGTGGGACACGGGCGAGCTGGTCTGGATCGAGGACTGCCACGGCGACACCTACTCCATCTTCCCCTTCCGGGGGGCGGCCTATCAGGCCAGCCACAAGCACTACTGCGGCAACAGCGGCGGCTTCCCGGAGACGAGCCCTCGCTCCTACTACCGCGGGACCGCCGTCACACTGACGGTCGAGGGGACGAACACCGCCGACATCTTCGGCTATCCCGATCACCCCGGGACGCCCCGGCCCGAGTTCCTGAACTGGTACCCGGACTTCTCGATCGGCACCTACACGGGGCTGGAGCAGGGTCCGTGGCACGTGACCGCGAGCGGTGACTACGTGCTGTACGGCGGCGAGTTCCTCCGCGTGAACAATCAGCCCCAGCAGGGCCTGGTCCGGTTCGCCGTGCGCGACGTGGCGCCCAACGCCGACGGCCCGCGCCTCGGCGGCGCGTCGTTCCCGCTGAGCGTCTCGTCGCCCGCGGGCGGGGTCGTCCGGCTGACCTGGCCGGGCAACCACGACCGCGACGACAGGACCCTGACCTACTCGGTCTACCGCGACACGTCGTCCGCCCCTCCGGTCGCCGTGGTGGACGCCACCGCGAGCTTCTGGGAGACGGAGGATCTCACCGCCCTCGACGTGGAGGCCGCACCGGGATCGACCCACCGCTACGCGGTCGTGGCGCGCGACCCGTGGGGCAACACCGCCTGGTCCGACTGGGTGGAGACCACCGTCGCGGACGGCGAGCCGCTCGGCGACTACGCGCGGGACGTCCTGCTCGACGGCGCCACCCACTACTGGCGCATGGGCGGCACCTCCGGCCCGGTCACCGACCTCGCGGGCGCCGCCGATCTCACCGCCGGGACCGATGTCACGTTCGGCACGGCCGGAGCGCTCGCCGTCGACACCGACACGGCCGTCACCACCGACGGCACGATCGACTCCCGCTCGTGGACCACCGGCACGGCACGACCCGGGCCGCAGACGTTCAGCGTCGAGACGTGGTTCCGCACCACCACCCCGGGCGGCAAGCTCATCGGCTTCGGTGACCGGGGCAGCAGGTCGACGTCGGCCGAATACGACCGGCACCTCTACGTCGACGCCGCCGGCAAGCTCGTTCTCGGCGTCCACCCCGGCGCCGTCCGCACCGTCGCCTCGCCGACCGCGGTGACGGACGGCGCGTGGCATCACGCGGCCGGCACGCTCGGCCCGGACGGGCTGCGCCTCTACCTCGACGGCGAACTCGTCGCCTCCGACCCGGACACCACGGGCGCGGACACGTTCAGCGGCTTCTGGCGGGTCGGCGGGGACAACCTCGACGGATGGTCGCCGTCGTCCCCGAACCGGAACTTCACCGGAGAGATCGACGAGGTCGCCGTCTACGGGCACGTGCTGACGCCCGAGCAGGTCTCGCTGCACCACGTCGTCGGGCTGACGGGCGAGGGCCCGAACCAGCCGCCCGTCGCCGAGGCCACGCTCACCGCGGAGCACCTCACCCTCACCGCGGACGCGGGCGCGAGCACCGACCCGGACGGCGAGATCGTGTCCTACGCCTGGGACCTGGGGGACGGCGCCACCGCCGACGGGCCGGCGGCCGAGCACACGTACGCGGAGGCGGGGACGTACGAGGTGACCGTGACGGTCACCGACGACGACGGAGCACAGGACACCTACACCCAGGACGTCACGGCGACCGACCCGCCGCCGCCGGACCCGGCGCTCGCCCGCGACACGTTCACGCGCACGGTCACGGGCGGCTGGGGTGCGGCAGAGACCGGCGGCGCGTGGACCCTCGGGGGTTCCGCCTCCCGCTTCGCCGTCGACGGCAGCGCCGGGACGCTCTCGATGGCCGGCGGGCTGACGCTGTCCGCGCGGCTCGGTGACGTCTCCGCGACCGCCACCGACGTCACGGTGCGCACCTGGGCCCAGGAGACGCCGTCGGGCAACAGCTATCTGACGGTGCAGGGGCGGCGCGTCGGGGGCGACCACCTGGGCGGGCGGCTCAAGATCTTCCCGGACGGGCACGTCGACCTGCACACGGTGCGGAACGGCACGCCCCTGGCGGGCGGGACCGTCACGGGGCTGGCGTTCGCCGCGGGTGATCCGCTGCTCGTGCGCGTCCAGGTGACCGGTACGTCTCCGGCGACGATCCGGGCCCGGGCCTGGGCCGAGGGCAGCCCGGAGCCGACGACGTGGCAGGCGGTCTCCACCGACACCACCGCGTCGCTGCAGGAGGCCGGCTCCGTGGGCCTGGCCCTCTACACGGGCGGCTCGACGACGTCGGCCTGGGGGTTCGACGACCTGGTCGTCATGGAGACGGTGGACTGACCGGCCCGCCGCCGGCACGCCCGGCCTGCCGGGCGTGCCGGGCGTACTGGTGGCAGCTCCGCAAGCGCTCCCACACCCACGGGACGGGCCGCATCGGTCAGGTACCGGCCGCGCGCCGCTCGCTCGCCGCGATCTCCTGCTCCAGCTCCGCCTTGAGCCTCGCCGCGGCGGGCCGGTCCGGGTGCATGTCCAGCGCCCGCAGGTGCTGCTTCGCCTCGAACGGCCGGTCCGCCTCGAGAGCGGCGCGGACCAGGTGCTGGCACACCTCGGGCGTGTGTTCCCGTACCCGCCAGTGCCCGACACCTAGTCCGAGCGCCTCCACCGGCATGCCCGCCCCGCGGAGGATCGCCAGCGCCTCGGCCAGCGCCCGGCCATCCGGGTCGCGCTCGGCCGCCGTCGTGAAGCGCCGCACGGCGCCCTCCGGGTCCTCGGCCAGCGACAGGCGGCCCAGCTCCAGCAGCGGGTACCAGCCGCGCGGGTTGCCGCCGATCTCCTCGGCGAGCGACCATACGGCCAGGTCGGCGGCCTGACTCCGCATCTCGGCGGCGGTGAGCTCGTCCTCGGTGTCGCGCAGCGGATCCTGCTCGCCGTGACCCTCGGCAGCATGCCGTCGGACCATGTCCGCGAGCGCGGTGAAGGCCTCGATGTTGTTGGGGTCGTCGGCGAGCTGAGCTCGCAGCGCGTCCTCGTGGATGGTGTCTCCTCGTCGTGGGGCCGACGGCGACGGGTGGCGGGCGCCGACACTGGATGCGGAGGTAGGCCTGTGGATGAGTCGGCGGAGCCGTTGCATCAGGGCCATACCCTCGACCCTACAGGGGACGGCCTTGCCCGGCCGCTGAAACGGTGGTGCCCCGGGTCGCCCCGAACCCTGAGCGAATAGTCCGTTTGTGGACTCCGCACAACTGGCCCCGTATTCTCGCTCCGTGCCTGCTTCGTCCAAGACCGCACCATCGACCGGCCCCGCGCCCCGACGCAGGACGAGCTCGGCGTCCGGCCGCAGGGCCGCTTCGGCGTCCGCCCGCGAGCACGAGGGGACCAACGGGGAGAACCTGCAGCGGGTCCGCGACGCGAGCGGCAAGCTGACCTCGGCCACGCTGCGCCGGCTCGACGACCAGCTGTCCTGGTACCGCGAGCTGCCCGCGGAGGACCGGTCCTACGTGGGTCTCGTCGCGCAGGCCGGCGTCAACGCGTTCATCACGTGGTTCGCCGAGCCGCATCGCCCGCCGCACGGCGTGGACAAGATGTTCTCCGCCGCTCCCCCCGAGCTGACACGGACCATCTCGTTGCAGCAGACGCTGCAGCTCGTGCGCTGCGGCGTGGACGTGGTGGAGGAGATGTCGGACCAGATCGCCGCCCCGGGTGGTGAGCGGGAGCTGCGCGAGGCCGTGCTGCGGTACTCGCGGGAGGTCGCGTTCTCGGCTGCCGAGATCTACGCCCGCGCCGCCGAGGTGCGGGGCGCGTGGGACGCCCGCCTGGAGGCGCTGGTCGTGGACGCGCTGGTGCGGGGTGACGGCAACGACGCGCTGCGCAGCCGGATGTCGGCCCTGGGCTGGAGCGGCAGGGGCGGCACGCTGGTCGTGGTCGGCACCACGAACCCCGGCCTGGACGAGGTGCGGGCCGCCGAGCTGCGCCGCGCGGCGCGGCGCAGCGCCGGGGACGCCCTGGTGGGGATCCACGGCGACCGTCTCGTGCTGGTGCTCGGGGGCGAGGGCGACCTGGTGGAGGCCGCGACCGGCCTGCTCGGCCGGTTCGGGCCCGGACCGGTGGTGATCGGCTCGGCGGTGTCCGGCCTGGACGACGCCGCCCGGTCCGCCCGCTCCGCCCTGGCCGGCATGGCGGCGGCGCCCGCCTGGCCGCAGGCCCCGCGCCCGGTGATGGCGGACGACCTGCTTCCCGAGCGCGTCCTGACCGGCGACGCGTCCGCCCGGCGCACGCTGGTGACCCAGGCGTTCACGCCCCTGGCGGAGGCCGGCGGCTCGGTGCTGGAGACGCTGTCGGCGTACCTGGGGACCGGGCGGTCCCTGGAGGCGGCCGCCCGCCGGCTGTACGTGCACCCCAACACGGTGCGCTACCGGCTGCGCAAGGTGTCGGAGATCACCGGCTGGGACCCGCTCGACGCGCGCGAGTCGTTCGTGCTGCAGGTCGCGCTCGCGCTCGGCCAGCTCGGCGAGCGATGACGCCGTCACCGGGACCACGGCTCTTGTAGATATCCCACAACCGCCTCCGAGAACCTTGGTACGCGTCGCGACGTCCCGGTTTGACATCGCGTTGGCAGAGTGGACGAGTGCTCGCCGTCGTCTGCCCTGGACAGGGCTCTCAGACCCCCGGGATGCTCAGCCCCTGGCTGGAGCTGCCCGGAGTTCCCGACCTGATCTCCGCCGCGTCGGAGGCCGCGGAGACCGATCTCGCCGCCCACGGCACGACGTCGGACGCGGACACGATCCGCGACACCGCCGTCGCGCAGCCGCTGATCGTCGCGTCCTCGCTGCTCGCCCTGCGCGTGATCCTGGACGGCCGCGCGGCGGACGCCGTCGTGGACGTGACGGCGGGACACTCCGTCGGTGAGCTCGCCGCCGCCGCGGTCGCCGGGGTCGTGTCCGACGCCGGAGCGGCCGGGCTGGTCTCGGTGCGTGCGCGCGCGATGGCGAAGGCCGCCGCGGCCTCGCCGTCGGGCATGAGCGCGGTGGTCGGCGGGAAGCCCGACGACGTGCTCGCCGAGATCGAGGCGGCCGGGCTGTGGCCGGCGAACGTCAACGGGGGCGGCCAGGTGGTCGCCGCGGGTGCGCTCGACGGACTCGCGAAGCTCGCGGACAACCCACCCGAGCGTGCCCGCGTGATCCCGCTGCAGGTGGCCGGCGCGTTCCACACGCCGTTCATGGACTCCGCCCGTGCCGAGTTCGAGCCGGTCGCGACCGGCTTCCCGGGCGCGGCCGACCCGGTGCTCCCCTTCCTGGCGGACCTCGACGGCACCGCCTACACCGGCGGGACGCACGGCCACGGCACCGCCTCCGACGTCCTGTCCAACCTCGCCGGTCAGGTCACCGCGCCGGTCCGGTGGGACCTGGTCATGGCGACGCTCGCCGCCCGCGGCGTGACGGCCCTGCTGGAGCTGGCGCCCGGCGGTGTCCTGACGGGCCTCGCGAAGCGCGGGCTCAAGGGCGTGGAGGCCGTCGCCGTGAAGTCGCCCGACGACGTCGACGCCGCCCGCGACCTGATCGCCCGCCACAGCACCGCCGCCGGCACCGCGCCTGCCGCCACGACCCCCGGAGCACGATGACCCTCCTGCAGCAGTCTCAGCCCACCCGGTACTCCCGCATCCTCGCCTTCGGCGCGGAGCGCGGCGAGAACGTCGTCACCAACGACGACATCGCCGGGCCCATCGACTCCTCCGACGAGTGGATCCAGCAGCGCACCGGCATCGTGACCCGCCGCCGCGCGGGCGCGGACCGCGACGTGCTCGACATGTCGGAGGCGGCGGCCCGCAAGGCGCTCGACGCCGCCGGCCTCACGGGCGCCGACATCGACACCGTGATCGTCTCGACGATCACGCACATGCACATGACGCCGTCGGCCGCCTCGATCCTCGCCGACCGGCTCGGCGCCACACCGGCCGCCGCGTTCGACATCTCGGCGGCGTGCGCCGGGTACACCTACGGCATCGGCCAGGCGGACGGCCTCGTGCGGGCCGGCCTCGCCCGGAACGTGCTCGTGATCGGCGCCGAGAAGCTGTCCGAGATCATCGACCCGACCGACCGCTCCATCTCGTTCCTGCTGGGCGACGGCGCCGGTGCGGCGATCATCGGACCCTCGGACACGCCCGGCATCGGCCCGACGGTGTGGGGCTCGGACGGTTCCAAGCACACCGCGATCCGGCAGACCCACTCGTGGCAGGAATGGCGCGAGGACTCCTCGCTCGGCTGGCCCACGCTCCGCCAGGACGGCCCCACCGTCTTCAAGTGGGCATCCTTCCAGATGGCACCCATCGCCGCGAAGGCCATCGCCGACGCCGGGGTCACCCCCGAGGACATCCAGGTGTTCGTGCCGCACCAGGCGAACATGCGTATCATCGACCAGCTCGTCAAGCAGCTGAAGCTGCCCGAGTCGGTCGTGGTCGCCCGTGACATCGCCGACACCGGCAACACCTCGGCCGCCTCGATCCCCCTGGCCACCGTGCGCCTCATGGAGGAGGGCAAGGCCCGATCCGGCGACATCGCCCTCCAGATCGGCTTCGGTGCCGGGCTCGTGTACGCCGCGCAGGTCATCGTCCTGCCGTAACCTTCGCTTCGTACCGCTCGCCCGGGGCAACCCGGAAGCGGGCGGTCACCGCAAGTCCCCCGGGAGCCTCGGCTCCCACCGAGAAGAAAAGGAAGCCCCATGGCCAACACCGAGCAGGAGATCCTCACGGGTCTCGCCGAGATCGTCGCCGAGGAGACCGGCCTCGACACTGCCGACGTCGCGCTGGAGAAGTCCTTCACCGACGACCTCGACATCGACTCGCTGTCGATGATGACCATCGTCACGCACGCCGAGGACAAGTTCGGTGTTCGCATCCCGGACGAGGAAGTCAAGAACCTCGCGACCGTCGGTGACGCCGTGAGCTACATCAAGACCGCCCAGGACTGATCCGAGGTCCCCGCAGCGGAAGCCGCGGGCTCCTGCCTCACCGGGCACGGGCCGACGCCCTGTCGTCATCCCCTGCCCACCCTGCCCGACGGCGGTCCGCCGGTCGCCCTTCGCGGCGACGCGGGCCGGACCGCCGTCGGACATCACCTTCCACCGCACCACCTACCCAGGAGCCAGACCCATGACCTCCGCACGCGACGTCGTCGTCACCGGCCTCGGCGCCACCACCCCGCTCGGCGGGGACGTGCCCTCCACCTGGGAGGCCGCTCTCGCCGGGAAGTCCGGTGCGCGCACCATGGACAACGACTGGGCCGAGCGCTACGAGATCCCCGTGAACTTCGCGGCGACCATCAAGGTCAAGCCGGAAGAGGTTCTCAAGCGGCCCGAGCTCAAGCGCATGGACCCGTCCGCGCAGTACGCCGTGATCGCCGCGCGCGAGGCGTGGAAGGACGCCGGAGAGCCCGAGGTCGCGGGCGAGCGGCTGGGGTCGGTCGTGTCGTCCGGGATCGGTGGCGTCTGGACGCTGCTCGACGGCTGGGACACGCTGCGCGAGCGCGGAGCCCGCCGCCTGCTGCCGATGACCGTCCCGATGCTCATGCCGAACTCGCCGACGGCGTTCGTGTCGCTCGACCTGGGCGCCAGGGCCGGCGCCCACGCGCTCGTGTCGGCCTGCGCCTCGGGGGCCGAGGCCATCGGGTACGGCGCCGAGATGATCCGGTCGGGCCGGGCCGACGTCGTCGTCGCCGGCGGTACCGAGGCGACGATCCACCCCATGCCGATCGCGGCCTTCGCCGCGTCCCGCACGCTGTCGCTGCGCAACGACGACCCGGAGGGCGCCTCCCGCCCGTACGACGCCGACCGGGACGGCTTCGTGGTCGGTGAGGGCGCGGCCGTGGTGGTGCTGGAGAGCGCCGAGCACGCGGCCGCCCGCGGCGCGCGGGTGTACGCGAGGATCGGCGGGGTCGGGCTGTCGTCCGACGCCTACCACATCACGTCGCCGGACCCGGACGGCACCGGGCAGGTCGCCGCGATGCGCGGGGCGCTGGAGGACGCCGGGGCAACGGGCGCCGACGTCGTGCACGTCAACGCCCACGCCACGTCCACCAAGGTGGGCGACCTCACCGAGACGGCGTCGATCCGCCGTCTGTTCGGGAGCGACGCGGACCACGTGCAGCTGTCGGCGACGAAGTCGATGACGGGGCACCTGCTCGGAGGCGCCGGCGCGCTCGAGACGGTGTTCACGGTGAAGGCGATCGCGGACCGCCTCGCCCCGCCCACCATCAACGTCGCGAACCCCGACCCGGAGCTGCAGGTGCCGCTGGTGCGGGACGAGCCGGCGAAGCTGCCGGGCGGCGACATCGCGGCGATCAACAACTCGTTCGGCTTCGGCGGGCACAACGTGGCGCTGCTGGTCCAGAACGCCTGACCGGCGGAGTGACCGCGCGAGAGCGCCCGGCGCATGCGCCGGGCGCTCTCGTTCGTCAGCCCACCTGGTGGAGCCAGCGGACCGGGGCGCCCGCGCCCGCCTGCCGGAAGGGCTCCAGCTCGTCGTCCCACGCCGCGCCCAGGGCGAGGTCGAGGGCCTCGCGCACCGCGCGCGGGTCGCCGTTCTCGAGCGCGGCCCGCACCCGGTCCTCGGGGATGACGATGTTGCCGTGGACATCCGTCATGGCATGGAAGATCCCGAGGTCGGGAGTGTGCGACCAGCGAGCGCCGTCGGCGCCCTGGCTCGGTTCCTCCGTCACCTCGTAGCGCAGGTGATCCCAGCCGCGCAGGGCGGACGCCAGTGTGGCGCCCGTCCCCTGCGGCCCCTGCCATGAGTATTCAGTTCTGTAGAGCCCGCGCCCCGCGGGTTGAGGTGTCCAGTCCATCGTGACCCTGAGGTCGAGAACACCGCCTGCCTGCCACTCGATGTGCGGACAGAGGGCACGGGGCGCAGAATGCACGAACAGCACGCCACGAACAATTCCACCGGCCATGTCTTCCTCCCTGGTCGAGGCACGTCTTCCCCTACGTCCTCACCGGGCGGTGGCGCTGTGGCCGAGCGTCATGCGTGGCGTCCTGGTGCACCGCTACGTCCGTTGCCCATCCTGCACGACTCCCCGGCCAGGTGCACGCGAAGTAGCGTGTTTACGGCGAGAAATTTCACCTTTCCAACAACTTTCGGCTCCACATTACCGCTTTACCGGACTTTTTGGACTAGTGTCCAAGTCGAGAACGGGGTGAATCCCCCGGTAGGGGTTTCGTTCATGCACCCCGGCGCCCGTCAGAGATGCGCGCGCAGTTCCCGCATGGCCTCCTTGCGGGCCTCCCGCTCGAGCCGGTCCAGGTAGAGCTTTCCGTCGAGGTGGTCGCACTCGTGCTGGAGACAGCGCGCCATCAGGCCCTCGCCCGAGACCTCCACCTCGTTGCCGTCCAGGTCCGTGCCCACCACGCGGGCGTAGTTCGCCCGGACGGTCGGGTACCAGAGGTTCGGGACGGACAGGCAGCCCTCGCCGCCGTCCTGCGTCTCCTCCCCCAGTTCGACGATGCTGGGGTTGAGCACGTAGCCGATCTCGCCCTCGATGTTCCACGAGAACGCCCGCAGACCGACCCCGATCTGGTTCGCGGCCAGGCCGGCGCGCCCCTCGGCGTCGACGGTCTCCACGAGGTCGGCCACGAGAGCGCGCACGCGATCGTCCACCTTCGTGATCCGGTCGCAGGGGGTCCGCAGGACGGGGTCGGGCATCACCCGGATCTCACGCATCGCCATGGACGCAGATTCTTCCACGTCACACCGACAGCCCGTTCACGCCCGGTGATCCCCCGCGCCCCGGTCACCTGCCCCGAGGCGCACGCCCGCCGCTACCAGGCGCCCGCACGAGCGCCGACCACGACCACGCCATTGCGGCGACCACGCCATTCCGCCCCGTGGAAGCGCAGCCACCCCACAGAATGGCGTGGTCGCCGACGGGTACGCGCCGGGTCCCTCAGCCCTTGACGCAGAGGATCGTGCGCAGCCGCGCGACGACCTCGACGAGGTCGGACTGCGCCTCGATCACGGCGTCCAGGTCCTTGTAGGCACCCGGGATCTCGTCCAGCACGCCGTGGTCCTTGCGGCACTCGACGCCGGCCGTCTGCTCGGCGAGATCGTCGAGCGTGAACTCCTTCTTCGCCCTGCTCCGGGACATCCTCCGGCCCGCGCCGTGCGACGCCGACCAGTAGGACCGCGGGTTCCCCAGGCCGCGCACCACGTAGGAGCCCGTACCCATGGAGCCCGGGATCAGGCCCAGGTCGCCCTGGCCGGCCCGGATGGCGCCCTTGCGGGTCACGATCAGCTCCGCGCCGTCGACCTGCTCGCGCGCCACGTAGTTGTGGTGCACGTTCACGCCCTCGTCGAACCGCAGGCCGCCGTCGGCGTCGAGCTCCGCGAACTCCTCGCGCACGGCCCGCACCGCGAGCGCCATCATCACGGCACGCGACCGGGCCGCGTAGTCCTGAGCCCACCAGAGATCGTTCAGGTAGGCGTCCATCTCGGGCGTGCCGGCGAGGAACACGGCGAGTTCCCGGTCGACGAGGCCGCGGTTGTGGTCGAGGTGCTTCGCGATGCCGACGTGCTGCTCGGCGAGCGTCTTGCCGATGTTCCGGGAACCCGAGTGGAGCTGCAGCCAGACACGGTCGTCCTGGTCGAGGCAGAGTTCGACGAAGTGGTTGCCGCCGCCCAGGGTTCCGAGCTGCTTCCGCGCCCGCGCCTCGAGCTGCCGCACCTTCGGGTGCAGCGACGCGAACCGGTCCCAGAACCTCTGCTCGCCCCGCAGCCGCTCGCGGCCGCCCGATCCGGCGACGGGGCGCAGGCGCCGCAGGTCGACGGGTTCGTCGTGGGCGTTGAAGCCCACCGGGATCGCCGCCTCGATCCGCGACCGCAGCCGCGCCAGGTCGTCGGGCAGGTCGCGCGCGGTGAGCGAGGTCCGCACCCCGATCATGCCGCAGCCGATGTCCACGCCGACGGCGTTCGGCGACACGGCGTCGCGCATGGCGATCACCGAGCCGACCGTCGCTCCCTTGCCCAGGTGGACGTCGGGCATGACGCGCACGCCCTCGACCCACGGCAGCGCCGAGATGTTGCGGAGCTGGTTCAGGGCGGCGTGGTCGACGTCGTGCTCGTGGGCCCACATGAGGGTCTCGGCCCGGGCGCCGGAGAGCGCGACCGGGAAGGGCGTGGACATGGTTCTCCTGCTTTCACGTTCGGGGGATTAGTACCGGGGCGGGGCGCCCCGGGCGGCGTGCCGCGCGACCGACCGTAGGGGTGCGAGACGCCTGGGCACCACGGATTTATCGGCTCCGCGAGGTAGGCTCCTCCTCGCGGCACCTGTCGGCCCGGAGGGCTGACGCGGTCGCCGCGCGCCCCGTTAGCTCAGTCGGTCAGAGCAGCGGACTCATAATCCGTCGGTCCTGGGTTCAAGTCCCAGACGGGGCACCGCGAGGGCCGGAAAATCCAGCGAACCACGAGTTCGCAGCGACGCCGTGAAGGGCGCTCTCCGGCCCCTCGAACCCGTCGCAGACACTGAGCGCGGTCTTGAGCGCGCATCTCACTTGACCATCTGGTCACCTGACCCCGGCCTGCCCTCTCTCCCGCGCCCCGCCGGTCGCCTCTCCGCCCCTCTCCCCCGCGTTTCACCCCCTCCGCGCGTCCCGCCCCGGCCGTCTATCCGCCCCTTCCTGCCCCCCCGACCCGGTCCGGCCGCCCTCGGCCAGGCCGGACGGCGCCACCCCGAGGTGCCGTCGCGCTGCTCAACCACTTGACCGAACGGTCAAGTTGCCCGACAACTCTCTGGAGCACACATGGATCCACAGCTTGCCTCCCACCACGCCGGTTCGGAGTACCGCTTCGAGCGCTTCCGAACCCGGCTCCTGATCGACGACATGACGTTCGACCGCGACGCCCTCGGCCCCGGCAGCCGCCTGCCGGAGTTCGACCTGCCGCTCCTCGACGGAGGCCGGTTCACCTCCGGCGCACTCGGCGAACGTCCGGTACTCATGGTCTTCGGTTCACGGACCTGCCCGGTCACCGAGAGCTCCGTGCCCGTGCTCAAACGCCTCCACGCACGGTTCGGGAACCGGGTCCGCTTCGTGCTGGTCAACACTCGCGAGGCCCACCCGGGACAGACCATCGGCCAGCCGGCCACCGACGCGGAGAAGCACCTGCACGCGCAACGGCTCCGACTGCACCACGACATCCCGTTCGAGGTGGCGGTCGACGACATCGACGGCACCGTGCACCGGGCCTTCAGCCCCAAACCGAACTCCGCCTATCTCGTCGACACGACCGGAACCATCACGTTCCGCTTCCACTGGGCGAACGACGAACCGGCACTGCGCCGGGCCCTGGAACGGGCGGCGTCCGGGAACACCGTCCGCGGCCGCAGCGGAGCCATGGCAGGGCCGCTGCTCCGCGCCGTCGGCCACCTTCCGGGCATCGTCACCGCCGCCGGGAGCAGGACCGGTGACGACATCTGGCGTGCCGCTCCCCCGCTCGCCGTCCTCGGAGCGCTCTCGCGGCTCTTTCCCGGCCTGCCCGCCGACCGGCGAGGCCCCGCCGCGGCGGCGGCCGCCGCCCTCATGGTCGGCGCGGTCGCCGCCGGCCTGCTCGCCGTGCTGACCTGACGCCCCCGAGACGAAAGAACCGCAGGCCAGAGCCGAAAGGGCTCTGGCCTGCGGTTTTATGGGGCTCCCCCGACTGGACTTGAACCAGTGACCTGCCGATTAACAGTCGGACGCTCTGCCAGCTGAGCTACGGGGGATCGCGCCGCCTGTCCGGTGTCCGGCCCGGCGACCTGCAAAAGAGTAGCAGGTTCGGCGGGGTGGGCCCGAATCGAAATCCGGGACCGTCCGAGCGACGTCGATCACATCGGCAGGCCGACGGCGGACCGGGCGCGCGATTCCGCCGCGTCGACGGCCGCGGCGACCACCGGATCGCTGAGGTCGAGGTCCGCGCCGCCTACCACCTGCGAAAACATGTCCCCGTTGGCCCGGCGCCGCACGGCTACGCGCGCGGATCGCCCGTCCGGCAGGTTCACCGGCGCGGCATGCACCACCGACCACTGCACCCGTTCGCGCAAGGCCTGCGGGAAGGAGGCGCGCCCCTTCGGGGCGAGGCGCAGCACCAGCGGGGCGCCGCCGTCGACCCACTCGACCGTGATGGTGCCGGTCTCGGGATCCGCGGTCGCGCGGTCGACGTCGCACCACTCGCGATCGACGGTGACCTCGCCGCCGCCGCTCGTCACGATGAGCGTGGTCCGCGACGCGAACGCCCAGCCCCCGTCGTCGAGCTCGGTACGGGCCAGCGGCCGGTCGGTACCGTGCTCGCGCAGAGCGGTGCGAACGGCGTCGGGCAGGCGCATGAACATCTCCATGGGCGTCACGCTACTGCGCCGGAGCCGCCCGGTCCGCGGCCGTCGTCGGCGCGCCCGTGTCGTCGTCGGCCACCCCGTCCTCGACGGCACCGGGACGACGCCGCAGGCGGCTGAACACCGCCCACGACACCGCCGTGAGCGGGACGGCGATCACCGCGCCCAGCAGGCCGGCGAGCACCGTGCCGCACGTGATGGCCAGCGCCATCGCCACGGGGTGCAGGTTCACCTGCTTGCCGGTGATGAGGGGCTGCAGCACGTTGGCGTCGATCTGGGCGATGACGGTCATCCCCAGGGCGACGATGATCGCCGACGTCGGGTCGCCGGTGGCGAGCGTCACGACCGCGCTGATGATGATGGCCGCCACCGGGCCCACCATGGGCACGAACACCGCCAGGAACACGACCACCGTGAGCGGCAGCGCGAGAGGGTTGCCCACGAGGGTCAGGAAGATTCCGGCCATCGTCGCGTCGGTCAGGGCGACGAACGCGATGCCGCGCGTGTAGCCCGAGAAGGTGCGCCAGCCGGTCTGGCCCGCGATCTCCCAGCGGTCCTGGAGCCTCGCGGGAAGCTGCGCGACGAACCATCCCCAGATCGCGCCGCCGCCGGTGAGGAAGAAGACGGTGAGGAACATCGCCAGGACGACGACGGTGACGCCGGTCGCGGCAAGGTTCGCGCCCTGCAGGGCCTGGTCGATGACGGCCCCGCTGTTCTCCTCGAACCAGACGCCGCCGTCGAGGAGCCAGTCCTCGCTGGTCCCGACATCGAACGGCAGCGACGCGGCCAGGGAGTCGAGGCCGCTGGTGAGCTGGGCGACCAGGTCGTCGGAGCGCGCGGTGATCGTCGAGACGACGTACGTCGTCAGGCCGCCCACGACGGCCAGCAGCGTGAGCAGTGACGCGAACATCGCGAGGCCGCGCGGCAGGGCGCGGTCGTAGAGATTGCCCAGCGGCAGGAGGACGGCGGTGAGCACCAGCGCGAGATACACCGCCACGAAGACGATCTGCACGAGCCCGATGAGGTAGACCACCAGGCCGATCGCCGCGGCGATACCGATGAGCCGCCACGCGGCGTCGCCGGTGGTACGCAGCCAGCTTCGTTCGCGCCGGGCGGAGGCCGGCGCGGGTGCGGCGGCGGTCGCGGTGGCGTCCTCGGCCGTGTCCGAATCTTCCCCGGCGTTCCGTACCGGCGCTTGGGTGGCCATGACCGCTCCTGTCCTCGTCGTCTGCTCGGTTCGGCTGGGCCGTGCGGGTGGGCCGCCCGACGCAACGGAGGAAATGTATCGGTTTGCCAGTCTTCGTGACACCGCAGCTCGACGCCGCGCCTCATGACGGCACGCCGGTCAGGCGCCCGGCCGCACCAGGCGCGCGTGCAGCGCCAGCGCCGACAGGTCCGTCAGAGACGCCACCTGGTCGATCACCACGCGCAGGCGGGCGGTGTCGTCGGCGGCGTCCTTCCAGTCCGCGGCGAACAACGGCTCCAGCTCCTCCGGACGCTCGGTGAGCACGCGCACCAGGTCGGTGAGGATCTCGCGCTCGCGCTCGTAGCGGGGCTCCATGCCGCGAGGCGCCATCACGTAGGTCACGGCGATCCCCTTGAGCGCGAGGATCTCGAGCTCGGTCTCCTCGGGGACCATCAGCCGCGCCGCGTAGCGCGTGAGCGGGCCGTCGCCGTACTCGATCCGGGTCGCGTCGACCGCGGCGCCCACGAACCGGCCGATGAGCTGGCTCGTCATGTCCTTGAGCGACGCCAGCGACCGCCGGGAGCCGTCGTAGGCCCGCAGCAGGTATCCCTCGCCGCGCAGGTAGTCCTGGAGACGGCCGATCGCGGCGTCGATCGCGGCGGCCGAGTACCACGCGCCGTACCAGTTGCGCACGTGCTCGGCCACGCGCGCCCGCTCCTCGGCGTGCGCCATGAGGTCGAGGTCGATCCGGCCTGCCACCACGCCGTCCTCGACGTCGTGCACGGAGTAGGCGACGTCGTCGGCCAGGTCCATGACCTGGGCTTCCAGGCACTTGACGCCCACGGGGGCGCGCTCGCGCAGCCAGGTGAACACCGGAACGTCGTCCGCGTAGACGCCGAACTTGCCGCTCGGCCGCCCGTCGGGGCGCTCGGGTCCGGACCCGTAGGCCCACGGGTACTTTACGCTCGCGTCCAGCGACGCCCGCGTCAGGTTCAGCCCTGCGGGCCGCCCGTCCTCCGCGAAGACCTTCGGCTCCAGCCGGGTCAGCAGCCGCAGCGTCTGGGCGTTTCCCTCGAAGCCGCCGATCTGCCCGGCGAGCTCCGCGAGCGCCGTCTCGCCGTTGTGGCCGAAGGGCGGGTGGCCCAGGTCGTGGGTGAGGCACGCGGTGTCGACCACGTCGGGGTCGCAGCCGAGGCTGCGGCCGGTCTCGCGGCCCACCTGCGCGACTTCGAGGGAGTGCGTGAGGCGGGTGCGGACGAAGTCGTCGTGCCCGGCGCCGAGCACCTGGGTCTTGGCGCCGAGGCGGCGCAGGGCCGAGGAGTGCACGACACGGGCACGGTCGCGTTCGAAGGGTGTGCGGGCGATGGACTTGGGTGGTTCCGTGACCCACCGCTCGGCGTCGGCCGGTGTGTACGACGCCGGAGCGGCGGGCACGGATGTCTCGTTCACGCCCACCAGGCTAGTCCTGGTGGCGGACAGTTCCGGGGGACGTCCGGCGGACCGCGCGGGCGGACCGCGGGTGCGGCGTGTCAGCCACGGTGGCCCCGGTCGCGCCCGACCTCGAAGGCCACCTCGGCAGCCGCCGACTCGCGGTCGCCGAGTGCCTGCGTGGCGCGGAGTGTGTACTCGCCCTTGTGGAGGTGGGGGCGGAAGCGGGCGGACCAGGTGCCGTCGTCGTCCACCACCGCGGTGATCTCACGGTCGCGGTGGTGCCAGGGCCCGTGGCCCTGGCCCGGGCGGCCCCGGAAGCCCTGGCGGTCGCCCGCGGTGGGCTCGATCGTGACGTTCACGGTGGCGCCCGGGATGCCGGTGCCCGTCACCTCGCGCAGGTGCCGGACGCGGTCGCCGTCGGACAGGTCGAGCGTGAGACCGTCCAGGTCGGCGCGGCCCGTGAGCCATTCCTCGGGACCGGTCGGGTGGTCGATGACGCGGGTCTCGCCGACGCAGCCGTGCCAGCCGTTGGTGGCGTGGTCGTCGACCCAGTCGGTGCCGATGAGCCACGGCATGTCCTGCTCGATGCTGTGCCCGAGGGTGTCGGTGGCGTTGCGCAGGACGGGGGCGCCGTCGACGTACATCGTGGTGGTGCTGTCGGCCGGGTCGTTCACGAGCGCGACGTGCACCCAGCGGTCCAGGATGATCTCGCCGGACCAGGCGGTGCGGTCGCCCTTGGTGGTCTCGACGGGGACCTCGGTCCACTGGAACTCCTTGAGGTTGGAGAGTCCGAGTGCGGCGGGTGAGGCGGTGTAGTCCCACCGCGACCAGGGCATGCCGGGCAGGCGGGAGCGGTTGCCGGACCGGACGAGGGCCTTCATCCAGGCGTTGGTGTCCTCGGTGAACCCGCCGTCGATCTTGAGGAACGTCTCGATCGTGTAGCCGTTCGCGAGGTCGACGTCGTTCACGGGGGCGTCGGCGTCCGTGGCGAGGTAGCTGAGGCGCTGCGCGGTCTTGTCGGAGTCGGCGAAGCAGACGGCCGCGCCGTCGGAGGACAGCGGGTGGACTCCGTCGTGGGTCACGGTGACGTCCTCGACCCGCGCCGTCGGCGATCCGGACTCGGCGAGGCCGACGCGGTGCATGTCGTTGTCGCCGGCGACGTCGGGGACGACGGCGTGCTCGGGCAGGACACCGTCCAGGCCGCCGAAGCGCCAGTGGGCGAGGGTGCCGTCCACGCGCGGGTAGTCGCCGGTGGAGGCGGGCGGCTGGGTCGTCACTGGGTCGGGGCCGGTGAACCCGTCGAGCAGCAGGTCACGAGCGCGCTGCGTGAGGGAGGGCTCGTCGGGCGTGCCGGGGCCGAACTTCGGCGCGAAGCCGCCGAACCGGTCGGCGAAGTCGATGTCGATCGTGAACTGCTGGTTCGGGCCCTCGAGGAACGGCTGGTCGTAGGCGGTGAGTGAGGCCTGCGGCTTCCAGGTGACCCACGGGGAGGCGGTCTGCATGGAGATGCGGTCGTTGGTCAGGTCGAACTCGAGCAGGCCGAGGTAGCCGTTCCCGCCGTCGTACGCCATCTGGTAGTCGACGAGGATCTGCGTGACCTCGTGCCCGGCGTCGTTCACGCGGGTCTGGCGGGCGGCGCCGTGGAAGTGGCCGTTGAACGTGAGGAAGATCTGGTCGTTCGGGGCGATCAGCTCGTCCCACAGCTTGAGGCCGTACTCGGTGTCCTTGGCCGTGGTGCCGTCGGTGTCGACGTTGATCAGGGAGTGGGTCGTGAGGATGACGGGCAGCGTGGGGTGGCTGTCGATGACCTCGTTCGCCCAGGCGATGGTGGTGTCCGACGCACGCCACGTCATGGCGAGCACGAGGAACTGCTGCCCTTCGGCCTCGAACACGTGGTACTCGCTGAGCCCGGTCGGGTCGCTGCCGCCGTAGGTCTCGTTGCGGACCGCGCGCTCGGGGCCGAACCAGTCGAGATACGGCTCGGCGTCGAGGTCGTAGTCCTCGTCGGTGAGACGGTCGTCGGAGTTCCGCACGTCGTGGTTGCCGGGCAGGATCGAGTACGGCAGGGACGCCGCCTCGAGGGTGCTCATCGCGGTGTCCGCGACCCGCCACTCGTTCTCGACGCCGGCGCGGTCGACGACGTCACCCAGGTGAGTCGTGAACGGGATGCGCAGCTCGTCCTGGACGTCGGCGAGCCACTCGGTCTGCACCTGGAACGGGTCCGACCCGTAGCGGGGCACGAACTGGTCCCCGGAGTAGCGCGAGTAGAACTGCGTGTCCGGGAGGACGGCGAGGGTGAAGCGGGAGGCGGTGTCCGCCGCGGTCTCGGCCGCGGTAGCGCTGACAGCGGTGTCGCCGACGGCGGGGGCGACGTCCGCGGCCGCGGGGCCGGCCTGCGTGACCGCCAGCGGGGCGACGAGGCCGAGCAGGGTGAGAGCGGCACCCGCGACGCGAGCCGTCCGGCTCGTGCGCGCGGGCGCGGTGGGTGTGGGATGCACGGGTGGTCCAATCTCCGCAGTGGTGCGGCCCGGTCGACGGGCCCGTCCCAGACTGGGCCCGCTCCCTGAACCGGTCTCTGCCGGACGATGAACTCACGAAGAACGCCGAGAGGTGGCGCCTACACCCCGGCCGGTGCCGGCCGGTCCTTCGGCATCAGGGCCACCGCCACGAACATGAGCGCCGCGCACGCCGTCGTCGCGATGAACACCAGATGCATCGCGTCCGCGAGGCCGGGACCCTCCGGTGTCCCGTCCGCGCCCACCTGGGCGTGCGCGTTGACGATGGCGCCGAACACCGCGACGCCCACGGCGGAACCGATCGACCGGGAGAACATGTTGATGCCGGTGACCGCGCCGCGCTCGTGCCACGGCGCGCTGGTCTGGGCCGCGATGAGGGTGGGCACGGCGGTCAGGCCCATACCCGCGCCGATGAAGAACGTGGTGGCGGCCACCTGCCAGACGGCGGAGTCCTCGCCGAGGAGGAACACCGCGAACAAGGACCCCGCGGTCACCAGTGACGAGCCGATCAGGCCCGTGGCCCGGAACCCGATGCGGAGGTAGAAGCTGCCGGACCAGGTCGCCGTCAGCGGCCAGCCCAGCATCATCGCGGCAAGGGCGAACCCGGCGACCAGCGGGCCGACGCCGAGCACACCCTGCGCGTAGATCGGGATGTAGGTGGACAGCCCGAGCACGATCACGCCCACCATCAGCGCGGCACCCGTGGACGAACCGATCACGCGACGGCGCAGCACCCGCAGGTCGAACACGGGGTGGGCGCTCCGCAGCGCCCACCAGGCGAAACCGCCCAGCGCGAGGACGGCCAGGGCGACCAGGCCCGCCGTCAGCGCCACCGGTAGGGAGGCACCTTCCAGCAGGGCGAGCAGCAGCGCGGTGCTCCCGGCGGTGAGCAGCGCCGCGCCGACGTAGTCGATCGGCTCACGCCGGCCCTCCCGCGCGGACTCGTGGAAGCTGCGCCACAGCATCACGGCGGCGAGGAGGGACAGCGGCACGTTGATCCAGAAGATCCAGCGCCACGAGGCGAACTGGGAGAACACGCCGCCCAAGGTCGGTCCCACCACGGACGACATCGCCCAGACGCTCGCCAGGTAACCCTGGGTCTTCGCGCGCTCGGCGAGGGTGTAGACGTCGGAGACGATCGTCATCGACATCGGCATGACGGCGCCCGCGCCGAGCCCCTGCACGACCCGTCCGATGATGAGCCATGTCATGGACGGGGCGAGCCCGCACAGCACCGATCCGAGCAGGAACAGCCCGATGCCGGCGAGCATCACGCGCTTGCGGCCGAGCACGTCGGCGAGCCGCCCGTACACGGGAACGCTCACGGCCTGCGCCAGCATGTAGACGGAGAAGACCCACGGCAGGCGCTCGAAGTCCCCGAGCTCGCGGGCGATCGTCTGGGCCGCGGTCGCCAGGATCGTGGCGTCCAGCGCGACGAGCGCGGCCGCGAGCATCAGGGATCCGAGGATCGGGCCGCGCTCCGAGCGCAGACCGACGCTGCGGCGGGTGACGGGCTGGGCTGGTGCGGCGGAGGTCATGCGGCGGCCTCCGCGCCGCCGGCGGTCAGAATGTGCACTCCTGATACAAGGTTGCCCAGGGCACGTTCTATTCCCGCCCGCCATCGGCCTGTGCACGTACCGCGCGGCGGACAGGGGCGGCCGGGCGTGGCGACACGGCCGGGCAGGTCAGGCGGGTGAGCCGAGCGTGCCGTACTTCGCCCGGACCGCGCGCAGCCGTTCTCCGGTGGCCCCGGGATAGGCACGCGCGAGCTGCTCGGGGCCGGTGCCGGGCAGGAAGTTCACGTAGGCGGGGCCTCGGTCCGCCGCGATCCGGGCGGCGGAGGCCGACACCCAGGACCGCACCTCGGCCTCCTTGGCCGGATCGGGCGTCAGCCCCGCGACCGTGGCCATCACGGCGCGGTCGCGGTGGGCGAACGCGGTCTCACCGGCACCGACCCGCGCGATCGCGCCGCCCATGACCCGCAGGTTGAACACGGCGGCGCCTGCCGGTGCGGCGCGGACGGCGTCGATCATCGCGACGGCCGTGTCCACGTCCGGGACGCCGGTGAAACCCGTCTCGACAGCGGCGTGCATGCCCGCCGTCTCGGGGCCGCCGCCCTCGAACATCGCGGGGTACGGCTTGGGCTCGACAAGGTCGACGAGCGGGGCGTGCGCCCGCAGCGGGGCCAGCACGTCGTCGGCCGCCTCGGGCGCACCCGACCAGCAGACCAGCGCCATGACCAGGGGCTGGCCGTGGACCTCGGCGGGCAGGAACGGCGCGGGCGGCGCGAGCATCACGTTGACCATGCCGGACAGTTCGTCCGGCGCCTGGGCGATCGCCGTGACGACGTCCCCGACGACTTCCGGATCGGGCCGCCAGGCGATGAACCCGCCGACGACGTCCGCGGCCTCCGTGAGCCGCAGGTCGAGCCGGGTGACGACGCCGGTCCCGGCGCTCCCGCCGCGAAGTGCCCAGAACAGGTCCGGCTCCACGTCCGGGCCGGTCTCGACGACCTCGCCGTCCGCCAGGACCACCTCGGCGCCGAGCAGGTTGTCGAGCGTCAGCCCGTCGCGACGGCTGAGGAACCCGACCCCTCCGCCGAGCGTGAGCCCCGCGATCCCCACCGAGCCGGTGTCGCCGAACCCGGTGGCCAGACCGTGCTCCCCGGCGGCGGTGGTGTAGGCCCCGGCGGACGCGCCGCCCTGGGCATGCCCGGTCCGGGCCTCGGGGTCGATGCGGATCTCGTCCATGAGCCGCAGGTCGAGGACGACGCCGCCGTCGAGCAGTGAGCTGCGGGCGTAGGAATGACCTCCGGAGCGGACGGTCAGTGGCAGACCGGCGGCACGGGCCGCGCGGACGACGCCGGAGACCTCGCCGGTGGTGCGCGGCCGTGTCAGCACCGCCGGCACACGCGGTTCACCGTCGAACACGGTCGCCGCGAGCGTGCCGAGATCGGGTGAGGCGGGAGTGAGCAGGCGATCACCGAGCGTCTCGGCGAGCGCGGCGAAGGCGGGGTGGAGCGGGGAGACGGACACGAGACCCTCCAGGGCTGGGACACTCGATCAAACATTAGATCTCGAAGGATTAGATGGCAAGGGTTTTGTCGCTAGGCTCGGCGTATGAGCGACACCCCCGCCGACCACCCCTCCGCCGGGGAAGGAACAGGCCCCGCGAGCGCGCCCAGCGGCCGGGTACCGGTCGCCGTCGCCCTGTGGAAGACCGCGCAGCCGCTGATCCGCGGGTTCGACGCGCTGCTCCTCGAGAACGGCGCCTCCTGGCAGGTGTGGCACATCCTGCTCGCGCTGAGCACGAACCCGCCGCGCACGCAGCGCGAGCTGGCCGGCGCGGTCGGCATCCGCGAGGCCACCCTCACCCACCACCTGCGCGCCATGGAGGACAACGGGCTGATCACCCGCACCCGCGCGCCCGGCAACCGCCGCGTGCAGCAGGTCCAGGTCACCGACGCCGGCGCCCGCCTCTTCTCCCGGCTCCGAGACGCGGCCGTCACGTTCGACCAGCGGCTGCGCACGGTGATCGGCTCGGAGGACGACATCGCGCGGTTTCTCGACGTCCTCGGCCGGCTGGCCGCGGCCGCGCCGGAGGGCGGCCGCGACATCCTCCCGGAGGACTGGCCGCACGAGCCCGAACCCCCTGCCGCCGCGGCACGCTAAACGGTTCAGCGCCTACCGTGCCCGCGACCGCCGTCGGACCCTGAGGCGACAACTCGTACCGACGAAGGAGTGGAGACGAGTGACGGCGACAACGAAGACAGTCACACGGGTGCGTGCGGTGGTCATGGCCGCGGTACTCGCATTGTTCGGGGCACTGCTGGTGGTGGTGGCCGATCCGGCACCGCCGGCGGCGAACGCGCACGGCACACCGCTGTTCCCCGAGTCCCGGACCTACGCGTGCTACCGCGACGGCATCGACAACGGCGAGGGTGGCGGGCTGAACCCGCAGAACCCGAAGTGCGCCGCGGCGCTGGAGCAGTACGGCAACTACGCGTTCTACAACTGGTTCGGGAACCTCATCTCCGACGCCGGGGACCGGCACCGGGAGATCGTCCCGGACGGGAACCTCTGCGGTCCGGGCCCGGACTTCGCGGGCATGCGTCCCGGCGGCACGGACTGGCCGACGACGCAGGTCAGCGCCGGGCAGAACGTCACGTTCCGCTACTCGGCGTGGGCCGCCCATCCCGGCAAGTTCATGCAGTACGTCACCCGGGACGGCTGGGACCCGAGCCAGCCGCTGAAGTGGTCCGACCTGGAGCCGGAGCCGTTCGACGTGGCGTACGACCCGCCGACGCAGAGCGGTCCGGAGGGCGGCGAGTACTACTGGAACGCGACCCTGCCGAACAAGCAGGGGCGCCACATCATCTACTCGGTCTGGGAGCGCTCGGACAGCCCGGAGGCGTTCTACAGCTGCTCCGACGTGGTGTTCGGCGAGGGCGACGGAGAGCCCAGCCCGACCCCCACGCCGACTCCCACCCCCACCCCCACGCCGACTCCGACGCCGGAGCCGGGCGCCTGCGAGGTCACGATCACCTCCGTGAACTCCTGGGGCGGCGGCTACCAGGGTGCGGTCGAGCTGACCACCGACGACGCCGTGAACGGATGGGACCTGGAGATCTCCTTCCCCGGCGGCGACCAGGTCACGCAGTCGTGGAGCAGTGAGTACTCGCAGACGGGCGACACCGTGACGTTCTCCAACGCCGGGTGGAACGGCTCGATCCCCGCGGGCGGCAGCACGACCTTCGGATACATCGCGGACGGCGAGCCCTCGGCGTCGGCCGCGAACCTCAACGGGACGCCCTGCTCGCTCGGCTGACGGACCGGGACACACACGACCGCGGGGTGAGGCGGGGGCGCCAACTACCATGACGCCTCCGCCTCACCCCGCGGCGGGACTACTCGCTCAGCGCACGTCGGTCAGACGGCGACGGGCGAGGATCAGCATCGCGCCGGCGAGGGCCAGCACACCCGCGGCGCCGGACAGCATGCCGGGCTCCACGGGACCGGTCGCGGCCAGACGGTCCGGGTGCTTCGGCTCGACCGGCTTGTCGCAGTCGATCTTGTCGAAGTACACCCAGTAGACGGCCTCGGTGTCGGAGACCTGCTTCCAGCCTTCCGGAAGCTCGCCCCAGATGTAGCCCTCGGTGAGCGTCGCGGTGACCATGACCTTCTGGCCGGGCTCGTACGGACCCTCCGGGTCCGCCATGTACACGAGAGCCCCGTCCTCCGGCAGCTTCAGCTTCGGCTCGGTCGCCTCACCATGCACGCACTTGGCCTGCTTCACCATCGGGTACTCGGGCACGACGGCCTGGTCGCAGTCGATGTCGTCGAGCATGACCCAGTAGACGGCCTCGGTGTCGGAGACCTGCTCCCAACCCTCCGGAAGCTCACCCCAGATGTAGCCCTCGTTCAGCGTCGCGGTGACCATGACCTCCTGGCCGGGCTCGTACGGACCCTCCGGGTCCGCCATGTACGCCAGGCCGTTGTCCTCCGGCAGCATCACCGTCGGCTCGGTCGCCCAACCATCCACGCACTCCGACTGTGTCACCACCGGGTACTCGGGCACGATGACCTGGTCGCAGTCGATGTCGTCGAGCATGACCCAGTAGACGGCCTCGGTGTCGGAGACCTGCTCCCAACCCTCCGGAAGCTCACCCCAGATGTAGCCCTCGTTCAGCGTCGCGGTGACCATGACCTCCTGGCCGGGCTCGTACGGACCCTCCGGGTCCGCCATGTACGCCAGGCCGTTGTCCTCCGGGAGAACGATGGTGGGCTCGGTCGCCTCACCGTCCACGCACTCCGCCTGCGTCACCATCGGGTACTCCGGAACCACGACCTGGTCGCAGTCGATGTCCTCGAGGATCACCACGTACTCGGCCTCGGTGTCGGAAACCTGCATCCAGCCTTCGGGCAACTCACCCCACGTGTAGCCCTGCGTCAGCGTCGCGGTCACCACGACTTCCTGACCCGGCTCGTACGGACCCTCCGGATCCGCCGTGTACAGCAAAGCCCCGTCCTCCGGGAGAACGATGGTGGGCTCGGTCGCCTCACCGTCCACACATTCCGACTGCGTCACCTCCGGATACTCCGGTACCACGGTCACAAGGACGGCATTCGCGAACAGCGGCACGGTCTGCATGCCCCCGCCTGTCGAGCCGCAGTCACCTTCACCCGCGTCCTGGCAGACCTGGATCCCCAGATTGGAGGCGTGCAGGTTGCCGTTGACATCACCGGGCGGGTTCCCGCACGTCAGGGTGGCGTGGTACTCGACGACGATGGTCTCCCCCGCCTCGACGTCATCGACCGTGGAGACGAGGACGAGCTCGCCGTCGGACCACGTGCCGGAGGCGAACGTCCCGCTGATGGTCTCCTCGCTGTCCGACGACCACGACGAGTCGTCCGTGGCGAGGAACGCCTCGACCTCGGTGATGCCGACCTGGTCGTTGTTCCCGAACCGGGTCTCGAACTCGGTGCTCAGCGTGACGGTGGACTCGCCGTCGGGTGCGTCGTCGTCGACCGGCACCACCTGGAAGTAGACGATGGTGTCGCCGCACTCGAAGATGCGCGTGCCGGACGTCAGCTGGGTCACCACGTCCGACGTGTCCGCGCCCGACGGGTCGGCGGTCGTGTAGGTGTCGGGGTTGGCCGCCCGGAAGATCGGCTGGTCGATGTCTCCGGCCGCGGGCCCGGGGCCCACTGTGTCATCGGCGGCCGCGGGCACGGCTCCCAGCCCGCCGACCAGCAACGCTGCCCCGGCCAGGACCGCGGCGTGGCGGCCCGACCTCCGGACGTGTCGCATGAGTTTCATTTTTCGCTCCTCCCAGCACTCCGAGAGTGTTGGTGTTCATGTGTGGAATGGAATCTCTCGAGCGACAAGGATGCAATGGGTGAAAAACCCGGACAGAGCCTTGCCATTGGCACGTTAACAGCGGATTGCCGCGGGCGCAGGTTGGCCATTGACCCCCCTGAGGCCCGCAAACTCGGGCCTCCCGAGGTCCAGGAATATGTCGAGGTCAGCATTCATTACCGGGCCTTAATCCGATTCTCCCGAGCACCCGAACAAGCGTCCAGAAAGATGTGGACGCATTGATAAATGCCGGGTCACGGCACCGCGGATCACCACCTCTTTCCGCCCCGCTGCGCCACACGGCGGGGCGTTGCGCGAGGTTGCGCTCCCTTGCCATCCACCCCCGAGCGCGCTACTGTTTGGGCAGTTGCCCAAGTCGATCGCCCAAGGAGTAGGCATGAACGCACCCACGAGCGCCGATCGGGGGCGAGCGGTCCGCGCCCGGCTCCTGGCGTCGGCGCGGGAACTCGTCAGCGAGATCGGATGGAACGCGGTCAGCACGCGGAACCTCGCCGAACGGGCCGGAGTGCGCGCGGGCCTGGTGCACTACCACTTCGAGTCCCTGCAGGCCCTGCTCCGCCAGGCGGCGATCGAGGGAATGCGGGCCACGCTGGACGAGTCAGCGGTGTGGCTGACCCGGGCGGACACCCCGGCCGACGGCGTCGAAGCGCTCCTGGCCGGCCTCGACCGGTACGCGGCGGACGACGCCGCGTCCCTGCTCTTCGTCGAGGCGTACCTCGCCGCGACCAGGGACTCCCTGCTGCGGTCGCAGCTTGCCGACCTCATGCTCGGTTTCCGCCGCGACCTCGTCGCCGCACTGGAGGGCGCCGGTCACCCCTCGGCCGAGGCGACGGCGGTGGTCCTCCTGGCCACGTTCGACGGATTCATGCTGCACAAGGGCCTGGACCCGGACCTCTCCGCCGCGACGATCGCGCCCGTGCTGCGGCGGCTCGCCGGGGTCGGCGTCGGCCCGGACCAGGCCACGACAGAAGGAGGACGAGGATGAAGGCCATCGTCTGCGGGGCCGGTATCGCCGGCCTGACCGCGGCCGGCAGGCTCCACCACCACGGGTGGGAGGTGCTCGTGGTCGACTCGGCGCCGGGACCGCGCGAGCAGGGCTACATGATCGACTTCTTCGGCCCGGGCTTCCAGGCCGTCACGGCCATCGGCCTGCTGCCGCGGCTGCGAGCGGCCGCCAGCCCGGTCGACGAGTTCCGGTACATCGACGCCCGCGGCCGCACCACGGTCGGCGTCGGCTACTCCCGCTTCACCAAGGCACTCGACGGCGGGATCGTCAGCATCATGCGCCCCGCGCTCGAGCAGCTCCTGCGTGAGGCCCTGCCCGACGCCGTCGGCCTGCGGTACGGCACCACGATCGAGCGGATCGACGACGACGCCGTCCACCTGTCCGACGGCACGGTCACGACGGCCGACCTCGTGGTCGGGGCCGACGGCATCCACTCGGGCGTCCGGTCACTCGTGTTCGGGCCCGAGCGGGAGTACCTGCGCCCCCTCGGCATGCACACCGGCGCCTTCGTCTTCCCGGATCCCGTGATGTACCAGCAGGTGCGCCGGCAGTTCGTGCTCACCGAGTCGCTGAACCGCCAGATGGGCTTCTACGGGATCGGGGAGGACCAGGTCGCCGTCTTCGCGGTGCACCGGACGCCGGACCCGGATCTTCCCGCCGACCCACGCGAGACACTGCGACGTGACTACGCCGGCCTGGGCGACCTGGCCGACCGCGCCCTGGCACACTGCCCGCCGCCCGGCGAGGTCTACTACGACGTGGTCGCGCAGATCGACGCACCCCGCTGGCACTCGGGGCGCGTGGTGCTGGTCGGTGACGCCGCCCACGCGGTGTCCCTGGTCGCCGGGCAGGGTGCCTCGCTGGGCGTGGCCGGCGCGTACGTGCTGGCCGAACGGCTGGCCCGAGCGAGCACGGTGGCCGAAGGGCTGGCGGAGTACGAGCGTCTCTGGCGGCCGATGGCCGGCGGGGTCCAGGCGAACGCCAGGGATCGGGCGGCCGACTGGTTCGTCCCGGCGACGACGGGGAAACTCCTCCTGCGCCGCTGGGGCTTCCGCGCGATGCGGCTGCCGGGACTCGACAAGATCCTGGTGGGTCCACTGTTCCCGAAGGATCATCGGACCGTCGCGGACCTGGTCGGATAAAGCCGGCGCCTGCCGTTCGCCGGCGCGCCGGGTAGGGTCACGGCGCGCCGGCAGCGGAGGTCACTTCGAGTTGCTGTACCAGCTCAAACCGCCCGGCAGGTTGAGCGAGTGCTTCTTCGTGCGCGAGTTCCACGTCCAGAAGCCGAGCTTGATGCTCATCGACGACAGGCCCTTCTGGGTGATGTTGAACTTCAGCGGCCCCAGCGACAGCCGCTTGCGGTACCGGAGGTTGCCTCCGCCGAGCTTGACCATTCTCTCCCTCTCCAGCAAAGAATCGCGGACCAGGACGTCCGCGACCGAACTCTGGGCAAAGAGTATCGAACACGTGTAGTCCGACAAATCCAAGTTTGGCGAGCGAGCGCGGCCGTCGCGCCGTCGTCGCACCCGCCGCTCGCCGCGTATGCCCCCGCCGGGCGCCGGGCGGACCGGCAGCCGCGGCAGCCCACGGCCGTGCCCCTGTGGACGGCGCCCGGCGCTCCCCCACCCCGCATAGACTCGCCTGCGTGGCGGGGATCATCAGGCGCGAGGACGTGGACGAGGTACGCGAGCGCGCGCGTATCGAAGAGGTGATCTCTGCCCACGTCACCCTCAAGCCCGCCGGCGTGGGATCGCTCAAGGGCCTGTGCCCCTTCCACGACGAGCGCTCCCCCAGCTTCAACGTGCGCCCCAGCGTCGGGCGGTACCACTGCTTCGGCTGCGGCGAGGGCGGAGACGTCTTCACCTTCCTCATGAAGATGGACGGCATGGGCTTCGCCGACGCGGTGGAGCACCTGGCCGGCAAGGTCGGCGTCCAGCTGCGCTACGAGGACGGCGGACCGGCCCGTCCCCGCGAGGAGCCCGGAAAACGGCAGCGCCTGCTCGACGCACACCGCGTCGCGCAGGAGTTCTACGCCGAGCAGCTCATGGCGCCCGGCGCCGCGCCCGCCCGGCGTCTCCTCGCGGAACGCAGCTTCGAGCGAGCGGACGCCGAACACTTCGGCGTCGGTTTCGCGCCCCAGGGATGGGACAACCTGACCCGCCACCTGCAGGGACGCGGCTTCACGAGGGACGAGCTGATCGCCGGCGGCCTGGTCAGCCAAGGACAGCGCGGCGTGTACGACCGCTTCCGCGGCCGCGTCGTCTGGCCCATCCGCGACGTCACCGGCGCCGTCATCGGCTTCGGCGCCCGCAAACTGTTCGACGACGACAACGGCCCCAAGTACCTCAACACCCCCGAGACACCGCTGTACAAGAAATCCCAGGTGCTCTACGGGATCGACCTGGCCAAGCGGGAGATCGCCCAGCACAAGCAGGTGGTCGTCGTCGAGGGGTACACCGACGTCATGGCAGCGCACCTGTCGGGGGTGACGACGGCGGTCGCCACGTGCGGGACGGCGTTCGGCGCCGAGCACGCGCGCGTCATCCGGCGCCTCATGGGCGACACGGCCGCCGGCGGCGGCATGCAGCTGCGCTCCGGAGCGACCCTCGGCGGCAAGGTCATCTTCACGTTCGACGGCGACGAGGCCGGCCAGAAGGCCGCGATGCGCGCCTTCGGCGAGGACCAGCGCTTCTACGCGCAGACCTTCGTCGCCGTGGCCGACGACGGCATGGACCCCTGCGACCTGCGCGTCGCCAACGGCCCCGAGGCCGTCAAGGCCCTCGTGGAGAAGCCCACACCACTGTTCCAGTTCGTCATCGAGACCGACCTGAAGGGATTCGACCTCGACACCGCCGAAGGACGGGTCGGCGCGCTCCGCCAGGCCGCACCCCGGGTCGCCGGGATGCGGGACACGGCCCTGCGTCCCGAGTACGCGCGCATGCTCGCGGGCTGGCTCGGCATGGACGAACGCACCGTCGCACAGGAAGTGAAGCGGGCGGCGAGCACACCGTCGCAGCAGGCGACGCCGGGCCGGCGCGGTGAGACGGCGGGGCGCGGCCACGGAGACAACGGCCGCGGCGCCCCCGGAGGCCGCGGCGTCGACGGCGGGACGGGCAGGCCGGGAGCGGCCGGTGCGCCGACGTCGGGCATTCCCGCCCCCGACCCGCGCGACCCGGTGGCGCGCGCCGAACACCTGGCGCTCGCCGTCGTGCTGCAGTATCCGCAGCACGTCCCGGAGTCGTTCGACGAACTGGGGCCGGACGCCTTCCTGACGCCCGCCTGGCGGACGGTCCACGAGTCCGTCGTCGCGGCGGGTGGCGCGGTGACCGGAAAGGCGGTGGGCCCGGCCGCGTGGATCGACGAGGTGCTGGATCGCGCCCCGGAGACGGTCGCGCCCATCGTCACGGAACTTGCCGTGGTGGACCTACCCGAGGACCGGGAAGCCGCCGTGCCGGGGTTCGTCGAGGGCGTGATCCGCCGCCTGGTCGACATGGGCCTCAACCGCCGCATCGCCCACGCCCGCAGCCGCCTGCAGCGCCTGGACCCGGCCGCCGACTTCGAGGCGTACCAGGCGGCCTTCGCCGAACTCACCAAGATCGAGGGAGAACGCCGCGCCCTGCGCGAGATGGCTTAGGACTCCGGCCGTGCGAGCTGCACTCGCAACGACCGATCGCGCCGCTGGTCGGTCGTGGAATGACCGACCAGCGGCCGGGCGCCCAGTGTCGGGCGCCGGAGATCTCAGGCACCGGGACAGGGACCTCGGAGCGCGGCGGGCCGTGCTCAGCCCTTGACGGATCCCGAGGTGAGGCCGCCGACGATGTACTTCTGGAGGAAGAGGAACAGCACCACCACCGGAACCGCCGCCAGCACCGCGCCCGCGGAGAACAGCCCCCAGGGGGCGTTGCGCTCGTCGGATGCCCACTGGTAGAGGCCCACCGCGAGCGTGAGGCGGTCGGGGCTCTGCAGCACGGTCTTGGCGATGATGAACTCGCCGAACGTCCCGATGAAGCTGAGCAGCCCCACCACGGCGAGGATCGGTGACACGAGGCGCAGGATGATGGTCCAGAAGATCTGGGCGTGACCGGCCCCGTCGATCTTCGCGGCCTCGTCGATCTCGCGCGGCACCGTGTTGAAGAAGCCGTACATGAGGAACGTGTTCACCCCCAGCGCGCCACCCAGGTACACCGCGATGAGGGCGAGGGTCGAGTTGGTGCCCAGCACCGGGATCACGTCCCCGATGGTGAGCAGCACCAGGAAGACCGCCACGACCGCCAGCATCTGCGGGAACATCTGCACCAGCAGCAGGGTCGTCAGGGCGGCGCGGCGTCCCGAGAAGCGGAAGCGGCTGAAGGCGTAGGCCGCCGCCCCGCCCATGAGGACGGTCCCGATCGCGGTCGTGGTGGCGATGACGAACGAGTTGACGAACCACTGCCAGTAGCGCGACTCGAACAGCTCGGCGTAGTTGTTCCAGCCCACCTCGCTGAACAGCCGGTTGGACCCGGTGAACGTCCCCGACGGGTTGAGCGACGCGGAGATCACGTAAAGCAGCGGAACCACGCAGATCACGACCATCACGATCCCGACCAGGTGCCGCCAGCCCACCTCGGTCCACCAGCGCGCGCCGCGCGGGCCGGCGTCGTGCCGGATCCGGTACCGGTCCGCGAGGGGCGCGTCCTCCCGGGACGCGGTCTTGGTCACGACGCTCACAGTTCCTCCAGGGTCCGGGTGCGGCGGAAGCCGAGCCAGGAGATGACGCCGACAATCACGAAGATCAGCAGCGACACCGCGCTGGCGAGTCCGTACTGCTTGACGCCCGAGTCGAACGCCACGGAGTACACCATCGAGATGAGGATGTCCGTGTGCCCCACGAGCACCGGCGCGCCCTCGAAGTGCGGCCCACCTCCGGTGAGCATGTAGATCAGCGCGAAGTTGTTGAAGTTGAACGCGAACGCCGAGATCAGCAGCGGCGCCGTGGACACCATGAGCAGCGGCAGCACGATCGACCGGATCGCCCGCCACCGGCTCGCGCCGTCCACGCGCGCGGACTCGAGGACGTCGCCCGGGATCGACTGCAGCGCACCCGTGGTGACCAGGAACATGTACGGGAAGCCCAGCCAGAGGTTCACGGCCAGGACCGAGACCTTCGCGAGCCACGGGTCCGTGAGCCACGGGATCTCCGCCCCGCCCAGCAGCACCTCGTTGACCCAGCCGAACTTCTCGTTGAGCATCCCCCGCCACACGAGCGTCGCGAGGAACGCGGGGAAGGCGTACGGGAGGATCAGCAGCGACCGGTAGACCTTGCGCCCCTTCACGCGCGGGTCGTTGAACACCATCGCCAGGAACAGACCCAGCGCGAAGGTGGTGACCACCGACAGCCCGGCGAACACGAAGGTCCACACCAGCACCTGGAAGAACGGGCCGGCCAGCCGGTCCTCGGTGAAGATGGCGGTGAAGTTCTCGAAGCCCACGCCGACCCGCCAGCCGGGAGTGAGTGCCTCGCCGTCGGCGGACACGAAGGAACCGTGGTCGTCCGGCGTGTAGGTGACGCCCGTGTTCGCGTTCGTGAAGGTGTCGGTGGCGTCGTCGTACACGAGCACCGGCGCGGCGACGAAGCCGAGCGAGCCGTCCTGGGTACGCAGGCCGCCGTCGGCCGGGTCGCCGGAGAACGGCACGCGCAGCTCGGTGATCTCGGCCGAGCGCGACACGAGCTCGGCGAACTCGAGCGTGGTCCAGCCGTCGACGGCGGTCACGCGGGCGCCGTCGTCGGACCCGGTCGCGGGCTCCAGCGGCGTGTCCGCGTCACCGACGACGACCTCGCCGTCGCGCAGGACCGCGAACCCGAGCTCGCCGTCCTGCTCCACCACCGTGAGCGGGAAGGTCTCGGACCCCTCCACACGCCGCTCGTTCTGCGCGGAGATGGCGGCGACGGCGTCCGCCTTGGTGGAGTTGTGGCCGTCGCCGTAGTTGGTGAACGCCACGTACGCCGTGTACAGCATGACGAACAGCTGGAACGCCAGCAGCAGCACCAGGCCGGGGTACAGGTACTTCGCCGGGAGCATCCGGCGGGAGAAGTACACCCAGTCCGCGGCGGCCACGGCGAGCGCCAGGAACACCGCCACGCCCCAGGAACCCACCATGACGGCGGTCCAGACCCCGTACAGGCCCAGGGCGTTCACCGCCGCCATGAGCACGATCTTCACGTACCAGCCGGGCCCCGTGCGGCGGGCGTGGGAGTCGCTCCCTCGTGTGCCGCGCGTGCCGGCCGGGCCTCCGAGCGAAACCTCGGTCATCGTCGCCTCTCCGTCGCATCCGCGGTGGCGTTCGCCCCGGCCGTCGGGTGGCCGGGGCGAGCGCTACCGCTCACGTTGTGGGTTCCGCCGCGTCAGCCGTCGATGGCGCCCTGGATGTTCTCGACCATCGTGTTCCAGGACGTGGCGGGGTCCTTGGCCTTGCCCTGGATGAGCTCGACCTCGGTCACGCCCCAGTACTGCCACACGGAGCCCATCTCGGGGATGGACGGCATCGGGGAGGTGCCGGCGGCCTCGGAGAACTGCTGCATGATGACGTCGTCGACCTGGCCGGCCGCCTCGGTCGAGGCGGGGGCACGCCCGCCGGCCTCGGCGAGGCGCAGCTGCACGTCGGCCGAGCCGAGGTAGTTGGTCACGAAGTCGTTGGCGACCAGGGCGTTCTCGGTCTTGGAGCTGATGAACGCGCCCTGCACGCCGACGAACGGCTCGGCGGGCTCGCCGCCGGCGCTCGGGACGGGAAGCACGGAGATGTTCATGTCGGCCGCCGTGAACTCGGCGGCGTACCAGGGGCCTGTGACCATGTACGGGGTCTTGCCGTCGAGGAAGAGCTGCTTGGCCTTCTCGCCGTCGATCGCCGGGTCGAGGACGCCCTGGTCGCCGAGCTCGCCGAGGTACTCGGCGAACGCGTCGCCGGCGTCGCCGCCGAGGGCGAGCTCGGGGCTGTAGGAGCCGTCCGCGTTCTGCGCGAAGACGGGGGCGCCGAACGAGGTCTGCAGCGGGTAGAGGTGGTACGCGTCGCCCTCGTCGCCCTGCTGGATGACGACGGGGTAGTCGGCACCGGTGTCGTCGTTCTGCGCGACGAGCTCGTCGAAGGTCGCCGGGGTGTCGGAGACCAGGTCGTCGTTGCGGACCAGGGCGATGTTCTCGACCGCGTAGGGCACGCCGTAGACGGCGCCGTCGTAGGTGTACGCGGCGACCGACACGTCGGAGAAGCTCGCTGCCTTGTCGCCGAGCTCGATGGGCTGGACCACGCCGTTGGTGACGAACTCGCCGGTCCAGTCGTGGGCGCCGACCACGACGTCCGGCCCCTTGCCGGTCGGGACCTGCTGCACGAACTCCTCGCGGATGTCGCCCGACGCCTTCTGCACGACCTCCATCTCGATGCCGCGCTCGTCCGAGTAGTCCTCGGCGAGCTCGGTGAAGATGTCGATCCGGGTCTCGTCGACCCACACCGTCAGGCTGCCCTCGAGCTCGGGGGCCGCGGCCGATTCCTCGGCTGCCGGCTCCTCGCCGCCCGAGCACGCGGCCAGCGCCAGCGTTGCCGCGACGGCGGTGGCCGCCGTCAGGATGCTCCGTCGCATCGGTACTCCCATAGGTTCACGGTCACGACCGGCGTGGTCGCGGACCTGGTTCTTGTTCCGACGGCGTGGTGCCCGGCGCGTTCGCGCCGGCTCCCGGCCTCCGTGAGGCGGGTCGCCGTCGGTCCGACGGAGCTGACCGTAGATGCGTTGCAACGCATTGTGCAAGTTCTTGCGATAAAGTTTCAGCATCGGTGTGCGGACGCGCCGGTCATCACTCGTGGCGCGCCCGCGCCTCTGCCGGACGGCGTCCCGTGACGCCCTCGGACCAGTTCGACGACGAAACGGCGACACGATGCGGACCACGAGTACGACGACACGTGCGATGTCACCTAGGCTGCCTCTCGTGCGCACCCGACTCTCCGACCTCGCGGCCCAGGCCGGCGTGTCCACGGCGACGGTGTCCCGCGTGCTGAACGGAAAGCCGGGTGTCGCCGGTGAGACCCGCCAGGCAGTCCTGACCGCGCTCGACGTGCTCGGCTACGAGCGCCCGGCGGCTCTGCGCGCACGCCCCGCCGGGCTGGTCGGCCTCGTGGTGCCGGAGCTGTCGAACCCCGTGTTCCCCGCGTTCGCGCAGGCCATCGAGTCGCAGCTCACCGAGCACGGCTACACGCCACTGTTGTGCACCCAGTCCCCCGGCGGCACCACCGAGGACGAGTACGTCGAGACGCTCATCGACCACGCCGTGGACGGCATCGTGTTCGCGTCGGGCAAGCACGCCGACATGCGCGCGTCGCGGGAGCGGTACCAGCGGCTGCGTGGCCGCGGAATGCCGATCGTCCTCGTCAACGGCTACGCGGAGGGCATCGACGCTCCGTTCGTCTCTCCTGATGACGCGGCCAGCATCGAGCTGTCGGTGCGGCACCTGGTCTCGCTGGGGCACCGCAGGATCGGGCTCGCGATCGGGCCGGACCGGTTCGTCCCCGCGCGGCGCAAGATCGACGCGTTCTGCGCCGAGCTGGTCGCCCACGGGCTGGCCGGCAGCGCCGAGGAGGTCAAGGAGCAGCACGTCGTCGGCACCCTGTACACGCTGGAGGGCGGGCAGGCGGCCGCGAGCGAGCTCATCGCCGCAGGCCACACCGGGATCGTGACGGGCTCGGACCTCATGGCGCTCGGCGCGATCCGCGCCGCCAGGCAGCGCGGCCTGTCCGTGCCCGGCGACGTGTCCGTGGTCGGGTACGACGACTCGCCCCTCGTGGCGTTCACCGACCCGCCGCTGACCACCGTGCGCCAGCCCGTCACCGACATGGCCCGCGCGGCGGTCTCCGCCCTGCTCACCGAGATCCACGGGGAGCGCGCACCGCGCACGGAGCTGCTCTTCACGCCCGAGCTCGTGGTGCGCGGGTCGACGGGCGCCGCGCCCGTCGCGTGAGCCGGTCCCCCGGTCCCGTCCCCACGCCGGAGCCGCGTTCCGTCGCGTAGGTCACTGCCGGGCCGCGGCAATGGGCTGTACTCTCCCTGCAACGTGCTGCAACAATCTTGCAGCGGCGTCACACCCAGACCGACGCCTTGCCATGCTCAAGCGACATTCCCGACTTCCCGAGGACGATTCATCGATGACTCGCACCGAACTCCCCGCCGTGCCCCTGACCGGCGGCGACCAGGTCCACGCCCCCGCCCCGGGCACCGAGTGGTGGCGTGACGCCGTCATCTACCAGGTGTACCCGCGCTCGTTCGCCGACGGGAACGGGGACGGGATGGGCGACCTGCCCGGCATCACGGCACGGCTCGACCACCTGGCCAAGCTCGGCGTCGACGCGGTCTGGCTCAGCCCGTTCTACCGCTCCCCGCAGAAGGACGCGGGGTACGACGTCACCGACTACCGGCAGATCGACCCGCTGTTCGGCACGCTCGACGACTTCGACGCCATGCGCGCCCGCGCGCACGAGCTCGGCCTGCGGGTCATCGTCGACCTGGTCCCCAACCACAGCTCCGACCAGCACGCCTGGTTCCAGGAGGCCCTGGAGTCCCCGGCCGGGTCCCGCGCGCGCGAGCGCTACGTGTTCCGTGACGGCAAGGGGGCCGACGGCACCGAGCCGCCGAACAACTGGCAGTCGATCTTCGGCGGACCCGCGTGGACGCGGCTCGCCCCTCGTGAGGACGACGGCCCCGCGGGCCCGCAGTGGTACCTGCACCTCTTCGACTCGTCGCAGCCGGACCTGAACTGGGAGGACCTGGAGGTCCGGGCCGAGTTCGAGGACGTGCTGCGGTTCTGGCTGGACCGGGGCGTGGACGGTTTCCGTGTCGACGTGGCGCACGGCATGGTCAAGGCCGACGGCCTGCCGGACTGGGGCGGCAAGGTCGCCATGGTCGAGGGCTCGGACGCGGCGGACTCCGCGGAGGGCATCGGCGCGCCGGGCGGCTCGAACGAGGGCCCGATGTTCGACCAGGACGGCGTGCACGACATCTACCGCGCCTGGCACAAGGTGCTCGCCGAGTACGACGGCGACCGCTGCCTCGTCGCCGAGGCCTGGGTCAGCCCCATGTCCCGCCTCGCACGGTACGTGCGCGAGGACGAGATGCAGCAGGCGTTCAACTTCGCGTTCCTCACCACGAAGTGGGACGCGGCGACGATCCGCGGCGTGGTCACCGAGTCGCTCGAGACCATGGACGCCGTCGGCGCTCCCACCACCTGGGTGCTGTCGAACCACGACGTCGTGCGGCACGCGTCGCGCCTCGGCCTCGTCGAGATGGCCGACGGCCCGATGAACGGCATCGGCCCGCGGGACCCTCAGCCCGACGCCGAGCTCGGCCTGCGCCGCGCCCGCGCCGCCACGCTCCTCATGCTCGGGCTGCCCGGATCCGCGTACCTCTACCAGGGTGAGGAGCTGGGGCTGCCCGACCACACGACGCTGCCCGACGACGTCCGCCAGGACCCGGCGTTCTTCCGCACCGCTGGTGCGGAGACCGGCCGCGACGGCTGCCGTATCCCGCTGCCGTGGGAGGCGGACCGCCCCGGCCTGGGCTTCGGTTCGACGGAGGCGACGTGGCTGCCCCAGCCCGACTCCTACCGGGCGCTGGCCGCGGACCAGCAGTACGGCGTGGACGGCTCGACGTTCGAGCTGTACCGCTCCGCGCTCACGGCGCGCCGGGCCGAGAACCTCGGCCAGGGCGGACTGACCTGGGTGGCCGGGTACGCGGACGCGAAGGACGTGGTCGCCCTCCGCGTGGCCGACGTCGTCGTCCTCGCCAACCTCGGCCCGGCGCCGGTCGCGCTGCCCGACGGCGCCGAGGTGCTCATCGCCTCGGGCCCGCTGGCTGAGTCGGCCGAGGGCCCGGCCCTCCCGACGGACACGACGGTCTGGGTTCGCGCCTGACCGGTCGGAGGCACGGCACGGCTCCGCTCCCGCCTCGCGCGCGAGAGCGAGGAACCTGAGCGGTCGTGAGAGGCGGGCGGCATCATGCCGCCCGCCTCCGGCGTCTTTCGGTCCTGGCCGAATCGTCCGTCCGCCGCGCCCGGAGGTCACCTGCCCCGGGGAGCCCGCACCGGCGGGCCACGGGCCGCGGTTCGCCGCCGCGAACCACCGCGGCGGGCCGGCGCAATGGGGAGGTCTCCCCTTCGGTCTTGGTAGCGTCAGTGCAGGTCACGGGATACGTTCTGCGGGGAAATGAGTCCACCCGACGAGAGGCTCCCGATGCCCGGGTCCAGAACCCTGCAGGTCGAGACCGAGGAATGGCAGCAGCTGCAGCGAGCGGCCCGGGCGGGCGCGACCGACGGCGTGGCCGGGATTCTCGCGGATCATCTGGACGCGCCCGTCAGGGCGCTGCTGGTGACGACGGCCGGGGACCGCGGAGTGCGCTCCCGGCTGACGATGGTCGGCGGTCAGACCGTGATCGTGGCGCAGCGGATCGCGTCGGTCGAGGGCGAGCTCCGGGTCGAGCCGGGCGCGCGGATCACGTTCACGGATCCCGAGGACCTGTGGTCGTCGCTCGCCCGGACCCTGCCGGACACGGATCTGCTGCGCGCGCCGGCCGCGGCCGCCGTCGACGACGACCAGCCCCTGAGCCTGCCGTTCGAGGAAGCGCGAAAGCTCCTGGGGCGGGAGGAATGCAACCTCCGCGTGCAGGTGGAGGCCTGGCGCGGCGGCGACAGGCCGATCATGGTGTGGGGCCGGCTGTGGTCGGTGACCGACGACCGGCTGCTCGACGTGCGCACCGACGACGGCGAGCTGCGGCTCGTCGAGCGGCCCGCAGGCTCTGTCGCGAAGGAAGTGCGGTGGGCCCTGGTCGGGGCCGTCGACGCCACCACCCCGGCGGAGGTGGCCGAGTGAGCGAGCAGCTGTGGGGCCAGGACATCGAGCAGGTCCGGGACCTGGCCCGGACGTTCGATCGATCGGCCCAGAACCTGGACGCCGCCCGGCAGCTGATCGACGGCGCCGTGCTCGGCTTCGACGGCTGGGGCGCGAACGTCGACGAGATGCGTGACATGTGGTCGGGCGACCTCGCCCCGTCCCTCACCCACGCCGCGGACGCGCTGCGGACCGCGGGCGACAAGGCCGCCCAGAATGCCGACGACCAGCAGGAGACCACCGACTCGTACAGCGGCGGCAGCCCCTTCGCGGGCGCGAGCGCGAGCGGCTCGGTCCAGGCCGGGAACCCCTTCGCGGGCGCGTCGGCCGAGGGCTCCGGCGAGGCCGAGAGCGACGGCGGCGTGCTCGACTGGTTCGGCGACCAGGTGTCCGACGGCGCCGGCTGGCTCTCCGACAGCGCGTCCGATCTCGGCGGCTGGCTCTCGGATGCCGGATCGGCGATCGGAGGCAGCTTCGGCAGCCTCGGGGACGCCGGCGGTCAGCTCTGGGACGCCACCGGCGGCTCGATCCTGGACGGCCGGTGGCCGCGCACCACCGAGATGATCGCCTCCGGGTTGCTGTTCGGCGGCTCCTTGGTCAACGCCGCTCTGACGGCCGGCACCGCCGGCCAGGTGGACCTGCAGCTGTTCGACGACGGCGATCCCTACGCGGGCGACCCCCAGCCGGTGAACCCCGACACCATGACGATCCCCAACGACATCGAGGACCTGACCCAGAGCGTCACCGACGCCTACGGCGCGGGTGACGGGACGGTGCGTGTCACCACGATCGACACGCCGGAAGGGCCGCGGGTCATCGTGAGCGTGCCCGGCACGGAAAGCTGGAACCCGGCCACCGGCGACAACCCCATGGACCTGACGGGGAACCTCGTCACGGCGGGAGGCGGCACCTCGACCATGACGCGGGCGGTCGAGCTCGCCATGCAGAACGCGGACATCCCGCCGGGCGCCGAGGTGATGCTCGTGGGGCACTCGCAGGGTGGCATGACCGTCGCCGACCTCGTCTCGGACTCCGGCTTCGTGTCCGAGTACAACGTGACGAACGCGATGACCTTCGGTTCCCCGATCGACAGCAACCGCATCGACCCCGGCGTCAACGTGCTGGAGGTGCAGCACCAGTCCGACGTCGTCCCCCGGCTCGACCTCGGCGACTCCCGGGCGCCTTTCCTGCCGGGAAGCCCCGACTCCGGTTCGAACCACACGGACCTCACGCTGGACAACCCCGGCTCGTGGTATGACGCGACGGCGAACCATTCGCACAAGGAGTACACCGACTCGCTGTCGTCGAGCACGGATCCCGGGCTGACCGCCTATGAGCAGCAGCTCCGCGACAGTGGCTTCCTCAGTGGGAACGAGAACAGCACCAGCGCCGTGGACGTCCACGTCGGACGGGAGAACTGAAGGTGGAACCCCAGTTGACGAATGCACGCCGCAGGCACTGGGCTGTACGCATGGGAGTCGTCTCAGCTCTGGTCGCCCTCGTCTCAGGACTCACCGGCTGCGGTTCGGGAGCGCGGCAGTGCGAGGAACTGTATGCGACCGTCATCGGGGCGGTCGACGGCGTCGCGTCCGTCGACGCCGAATGCAGCCAGCAGTTCGGCGGCGGGTGGGAACGCGTCGACGTCCACCTGGCGACGAACGACGCCGACGGCGCCCGGACGATCGGTGAGGAGGTCCTCAAGGCGGTCGCCGCGGAGCCGGACATGGAACCGCTGTGGGCGACTCCGCGGGCGTACTACCTGGAGGATGGCACGGAGGCCACCATCGGCTTGCGTGACCTCGGGTTCAACGGTGTCCCCACCGTTCGCGAGGTCCGTGAGCACTACGGGATCGAGCCGTAGCGCGATGGTGTGGTCGGTCCTTCCGTGAGTGACCGGCAAGGTGATCTGCCGGTCACTCACAGAAGGACCGCACACCATCGGCCGAGCGTCGTCGTCCGGCGCTACCTCCAGGTGTCGTCCAGGGCGAGCGAGCCGTCCGCGCCCACGGTCGCGGTGCGGTTCGCGCCGCTCTCCCAGGTCGCGTTCCCGCTCCCGTCGATCTTCACGTACTTGTACTCGAACGTGGTACCCGCCGGGAGGTCGACCGTTCCGGTCCACGTCGGGTAGGAGGCCGCCGACAGCGCGACGCCGTTCGCGGGCGTCCAGGACCCGAGCTCGGGGAGGTCGCCCACGAGGTAGACGCTCTGGCCCCACACGGTGTCGGCGTGCGCCGCGACGGAGACGTCCCCGGTCTCCGCCGTCGGCGACGGCGTGCTGCCCGACGTCGCTCCCACGTGCACCGCCACCGCGCCGTACGCGGGGATCGTCGCGTTCAGCTGCCCGGAGCCGTCCACAGTGCGGGTGACCGAGCAGTCCGAGGCGGCGACGACGTCGCAGTACGTCCCGGCCGGGAGCGAGGTCTGGTACGTGCGGGTCACGGACGAGCCGGTGTTGTTGATGGCCACGTAGCCGCTGTCGCCGCGGCCGTAGCCGATGTTGTTGCTGCCGTCGTCCCACCAGTTCGTCACGCCGGTACCGGCCACCTCGTTGTGGAACCCGACCATGCCCTGGATCTCGGTCCAGCGCTGGGTGCAGGTGAACACGCCGCCGCAGTTCGCGTCGGGCACGGTGGTGCTGGTGGATCCGGGCACACCGGCGTCGTAGTCGGTGAACTCGTAGCCCGAGTAGACCGACGGCGAGCCGTACGGCCAGGACAGCATGAACGTGTTGGCCAGCACGTACTTGGCGCCCCACTGGTAGTTCATGGACTCGCCGTTGCGCTCTGTGTCGTGGTTGTCGACGAACACGCCGGCGACGTCGCTCGGGAGCTTGCCGTCGCCGATGTATCGCAGGTTCTTGATCTGGCCGTCGAAGTCGTGCTTGAGCTGGCGGGAGTAGTCGAACTCGTGCACGTCACCGCTACCCGTGTACTCGGACGGCTGGATCGGCTCGCCGGCGGCGCCGATCACCTCGTGGACCCAGTAGGCACCGGAGGTCTCCGCCTTGATCGCCGCGAGGTCGTCGGCCGGGATGTGCTTGGCCGCGTCGATGCGGAACCCGTCGACGCCGAGCGAGGTCAGGTCGTCGAAGTAGGCGGCCAGCCTGCCGCGCACGTAGTCGGAGCCGGTGCGCAGGTCCTGCAGGCTCACCAGGCGGCAGTTCTGCACCTCCCAGCGGTTGCCGTAGTCGCTGATGTTCGTCTTGCAGTCGTTGAAGTCGTTACCGCCGTAGATGCCGGGAAAGGAGTCCTGGCCGTAGGTGCTGCCCGCGACGCCGGTCCCGGAGTCCGCGGCCATGTGGTTGACGACGGCGTCCGCGATGACGCCGACGCCGGCGGAGTGGCAGGCGTTCACCATCGCGGCGAACTCGGCGCGCGTGCCGAGCTTGGACTCGATCTGGTACGACACGGGCTGGTAGGAGGTCCACCACTGGGTACCGGTGACGTGCTCGTTGGGCGGGGACACCTGGACGTAGCCGAAGCCGGCGGGTCCGATGGTGTCGGTGCACTCCGAGGCCACGGAGTTCCACGTCCACTGGAAGAGGTTGAGGATCACGTCCTTGTCACCGCGCGGGGGCGTGCTGGCGGCCGCGTCCTTGGAGGTGGCGGTCATCAGGCCGAGCGTGGCCATGGTGGCAAGGGCGGCGATCAAGGCTGTGAGCAGGGCGAACAACGGTGTTCGGCGCGTCATTGCGTCTCCCGGGGTTGTACTGACGGGGCATGCAGCAACGATGCTGCAAACTCTTGCGCACTTCGTTGCAAGAGAATACAGAGAGTCCGACCGAAAGAAAAGGGCAACTCGGACGGCGCCCGAGTCTTCGGGAAGGCCGCCCGGCCGGCACCGACCGCGCCATCCTGCAGCCCAAGGCGGGTGCCGACCACGCCATCTCCGCGCGACCACGCCATTTCAGCTGGTGGGAGCGCAACCATGAGTCAAGATGGCGTGGTGGCCGCGGGCGAGATGGCGTGGTCGTCGACGGGTGGGTGTGACACGGGTGGGTGTGACACGGGTGGGTGTGACACGGGTGGGTGTGACACGGGTGGGTGTGACGCGGGTCCGTGTGGCGCGGGTCGTGTCCGGGTGGCGCGCGGGTTTGGGACAATGGGGCGCGTGACTTCCCTTCTCGACCGTGCCGGCACGCCCGCGCCGACTCCCGCGGCGGCTCCCGTGCTGCCTCCGTTGCGGATCGGGCCGATCACCGTGGCGACCCCGGTGGTGCTCGCTCCGATGGCGGGCGTGACGAACCGCGCCTTCCGCACGCTGTGCCGCGAGGCCGGGCAGAGCACCGGCTTCGACCCGGGCCTGTATGTCGCGGAGATGGTCACCTCCCGCGCCCTCGTGGAGCGCAACGAGGCGGCGCTGCGGATCGTCACGTTCGGCGCGGACGAGTCACCGCGGTCCGCCCAGGTGTACGGCGTCGACCCGGCCACGGTCGGCGCGGCGGTCCGGATCATCGCCGCCGAGGACCGCGCCGACCACGTCGACCTCAACTTCGGCTGCCCCGTGCCCAAGGTGACCCGCAAGGGTGGCGGCGCGGCGCTGCCGTGGAAGAGGCAGCTCTTCACGGACATCGTGCGCGAGGCCGTCGGCGCCGCCGAGCCGTACGGCATCCCGGTGACGATCAAGATGCGCAAGGGCATCGACGACGACCACCTCACCTATCTCGAGGCCGGGCGCATCGCCGAAGGGCTGGGAGTCGCCGCCGTCGCCCTGCACGCGCGCACGGCCGCGCAGCACTACTCCGGCGTCGCCGACTGGGAGTCGATCGCGCGCCTCAAGGAGGCCGTCCGCACCGTCCCGGTGCTCGGCAACGGCGACATCTGGTCCGCGGAGGACGCGATCGACATGGTCCGCCGCACGGGAGCCGACGGCGTGGTGGTGGGCCGCGGCTGCCAGGGCCGCCCCTGGCTCTTCGCCGACCTGGCCGCCGCCTTCAACGGCTCGGACGCCCGCGTCCGCCCGGGCCTGCGCGAGGTGGCCGACGTCCTGTACCGCCACGGCGAACTGATGATCGACTACTACGACGGCGACGAGCACCGCGGCGTCCGTGACCTGCGCAAACACATGGCCTGGTACCTCAAGGGCTACGCGGTGGGCGGCGAGGCCCGGCACGCGCTCGCGCGCGTCTCCTCGCTGGCGGAGCTGCGCGAGCTGCTCGACACCCTGGACCTGACGGTCGGCTACCCGGGAGCCGACGCCGAAGGACAGCGCGGGCGCGCCGGCACTCCGAAGACACCGCACCTGCCGTACGGGTGGCTGGACTCCCGAGAACTGGACGCCGAGTTCGAGGCCAAGCTCCGCGAGGCGGAACTGAGCGTCAGCGGGGGGTGACTGGGGGCGGGTCGAAGCCCGCGCTACCGAAGACGGCGCGCCGCACGGGGCGGCTCGTTCTGGCCCGCCATGGGGAATTCGCTCGGTGATCTGCGGAATCGACGCGCCGCTGCCAAACTCTGCGCATGCCGATCCCCTCCGTCCGGCGGAGCAGGCAGGGTGCCCTGCCCAGGACGGTCGACGTCGTCGTCGCCGGTGGTGGCGCCATCGGAGCCGCCGTCGCGTACCAGCTGGCCGATGCCGGAGCGAGCGTGCTCCTCGCCGAGGCGTTCACGCTGCCCGACGGCGGCGAGCCGACCCACTTCTCGGCCTCGGCACAGCGTGCCGCACCACCGGTGGCGATCGCGAGGCTCACCGGCGGCGGGGACGCGCCGGCCGCGGCCCGCTCGATCGAGGCCCTCGACCGGCGCAGTGCCGACCTGTACGCGAGCCTCCCGGCGCGGTCCGGGGCGGGCATCGGGTACGGGGCGTCGACGCGGGCCAGTCTCCACCTGTTGCCCGACGACGACACGGTCGCCGCCTACACGGCCGCCGTCGCGCGCCAGACCGCGCGCGGCCTGAACAGCGTGATGATCCACGCGCAGGACGCCGCGGCGCTCAACCCCTACGTGGCAGCCTGGCAGTACGCCGGAGCGGCCCTCGTCGCCCCGGAGCGGTGGCACGCACCGGGCGCGGCCGCGGCCGACCTCCTGGCCGCCGCGTCCGACCGGGGCGCGGTGCTGCGCGAGCACTGCATGGTCCAGGGCATCGAACGAGCCGGCGGCACGGTGGCCGCCGTCTGGACCGAGCACGGGAAGGTCCGCAGCGGCGCGGTCGTGCTGTGCGCGGGGGCGCACTCCGCCCGCCTCGCGGCCTCGGAGCTGCCCTCCGGGCCGGCGCCCGTGCCCACCGGGCCGGCCGGCGGGGCCACGTCGGCCCCGGCCGGGAGCCTCGGGGACTCCGAGCGCCTGCGCCTCCCCCTCGTCGCCCGGCGGCGCGCGCTGGGCTTCACCCTGCCACTCGTCCCGCGGCCCGGCCAGGTCCCGGCCACGATCGACGTCGGCTCCACGTTCTGGTTCGCGAACGCCGAGCCGGACCGCGTCATGCTCGGTGTCGAACGGCCCGACCGTCCCCTGGAGGCCGGCCACGAGCCCCGGCTCGTTCCCCTGCTGCGCCGGGCGGCGGCGCACTGCGCGCCCGTTCTGGGCGAGGCGCCCATGGCTCCCGGCTGGCTCGGCACCCGCACCGAGACGCCCGACGGTCTCCCCCTTCTCGGCGCGCACGCCTCCGGGCTGCTGTACGCGACGGGGTTCGACGGCGCCGCGGCGCGAGTGGCGCCCGCCGTCGGCGAGGTGATGCGGGACTTGCTGGAGCAGCAGGAACCGGACATCGACGTAACCCCCCTCGGCGTGGAAAGATTCTGGCGATAGCACCATGCGCCACAAGCACTGAGGGAAGGATGGGGCATGTCTCAGGAGAAATTCCTTGAGCCCTGGCAGCTGCGGGCAGCGTTCGCCCGCTCGCTGTCAGACATGTACGGGAAGGAGGTGCCCGCCTACACCACGCTCCTGGAGGTCAGCCACGAGGTCAACGCCGACTTCGTCGCCACGCACGGGGCCGACGCCGAACGGCTCGGCTCGATCGACCGCGTCACCGCCGAGCGGCACGGCGCGATCCGGGTCGGGACACCCGTCGAGATCGCGCAGGTCGCGCGAATCTTCGGCGCCATGGGGATGCACCCGGTGGGCTTCTACGACCTGCGCGACGCCTCGTCGTCGTCCGTCCCCGTGATCTCCACCGCGTTCCGGCCGGTCGACCGCGACGAGCTGGCCCGCAACCCGTTCCGTGTCTTCACCTCGATGCTCGTGCCGGGCGACCGGCGGTTCTTCACCCGGGACCAGGAGCGCCGTCTCGACGAGTTCCTCGGCGCCCGCCGGCTCTTCGGGCCCGAGCTGCTGCGGCTCGCCGACCGCGCCGAGGCCGAGGGCGGGCTGCCCGCCGTGGAAGCCGCCGAGTTCCTGCGCCTCGCGACCCAGGCGTTCGAACTCTCCCGCGAGCCCGTGGACCAGGCCTGGTACCGCGAGCTGGAGGCAGTCTCCGCCGTCGCCGCCGACATCGGCGGCATCACCTCCACGCACATCAACCACCTCACCCCGCGCGTGCTCGACATCGACGACCTGTACGCCCGGATGACCGCCCGCGGCATCACGATGATCCCCGCGATCCAGGGCCCGCCCCGCTGGGAAGGACCCGACGTGCTGCTGCGCCAGACGTCGTTCCGCGCGCTCGCGGAACCCCGCACCTTCCGCACGCCCGACGGGCAGGTGGTCGAGGACTCGCTGCGCGTGCGGTTCGGCGAGGTCGAGGCCCGCGGCATCGCGCTCACCCGCGCCGGACGCGCCGCGTACGACACCGCCGTCGCCGAGCTCGACGAACGCGCCGCCGGAACCACCGAGGCGGAGCGCCAGAGGATCGGCCGCGAGATCTGGCACCGCACGTTCCCCGTCACCGAGACGGCGCTCGCCGACCAGGGCCTCGGCTATTTCACGTACGAGCTGACGTCCGACGACGGCGGGCGCGGAGACGACGGTGGACCCGGAGTCGGCGCCGGGCGCGGAGACGACGGTGGTTCCGCGAGTCATGACCGTCCGGGAGACGCCGGAGCGCCCGCCGGAGCCCGGGCACCCCGCGTCATCCGCACGCCCGTCGTCTACGAGGATTTCCTCCCCCGCTCCGCCGCCGGGATCTTCCAGTCCAACCTCACCGAGGAGGGCGCCAAGGACGCCGGCCAGACCGGCGCCGAGCGCGACGACGACTGGATGGCGGGCGCCCTCGGCCGCGATCTGAACGACCCGTTCGAGCTCTATGCTCGGCAGGTCCAGCGGTCGCTCCAGGCCGCCGCCACGACGCTCGGCGTCGCCCCCGAAACCCTGACCACTCCCACCACCCCCGGAGGACAGCCATGACCGCCACCACCCCGGCGCAGTCCATCTCGCCCCTCAGTGCCGAGCTCCGCACGGCGGCGCTCGCCGCGCTCGAACGCCTCGGCGCGAGCGTGCCGGAGGCCGCCGACGACGCGGGCCTCCCGGTGCGCTCACCCCTGTCGGGCGAGCGGATCGTCACGGTGCGGCGCGACGGTGCCGAGGAGACCCGGGCCGCCGTCGCGCAGGCGGCCGACGCCTTCACCGCCTGGCGTTCCGTGCCCGCCCCTGCGCGCGGGCACGTCATCAAGCGGTTCGGGGAGCTCCTCGCCGAGCACAAGGCCGACCTCGCCGAGCTGGTCACGATCGAGGCGGGCAAGATCACGAGCGAGGCCCTGGGCGAGGTCCAGGAGATGATCGACATCTGCGACTTCGCGCTCGGGCTGTCGCGGTCGATCGGCGGGCGGACGGTGCCGTCGGAGCGCCCGGGCCACCGCCTCATGGAGACGTGGCACCCGCTCGGTGTCGTCGGCGTGATCAGCGCGTTCAACTTCCCGGTGGCCGTGTGGTCGTGGAACACGGCGGTCGCGCTCGTCTGCGGCGACACCGTGGTGTGGAAGCCGAGCGAGAAGACGCTGCTGTCGGCGATCGGGTCGGCGGCCCTGCTGGACCGGGCCCTGGTCGAGGCCGGCTACCCGTCCGAGGTGTCGCGCCTGGTGCTGGGCGAGCTGGAGGCCGGCGAGGCACTGGTCGCCGACGAGCGGGTCGCGCTGCTGTCCGCGACGGGCTCCGAGCGGATGGGCGCCGCCGTCGCCCCCGTGGTCGCCGGCCGGATGGGCCGCTACCTGCTGGAGCTCGGCGGGAACAACGCCGCCGTGGTGACGCCGTCGGCTGACCTGGACCTGACCACGCGGGGTGTCGTGTTCTCGGCGGCGGGCACGGCGGGCCAGCGCTGCACCACCCTGCGCCGCCTGATCGTGCACTCCTCGATCGTGGACGACGTCGTCGCCCGCCTGGTCCGCGCCTACGAGGGCCTGCCGATCGGTGACCCGCGGGCGGACGGCACCCTGGTGGGGCCACTGGTCGACGCCGGTTCGGCCGAACGGATGGCCCAGGCACTGGCCGAGGCGCGGGCCGACGGCGGTGAGGTGCTCGTCGGCGGTGGCCAGGTGACGGTCGACGACGCCCCGGGCGCCACCTACGTGGCGCCGGCGATCGTGCGGATGCCCGCCCAGACCGCCGTCGTGCGGCGTGAGACGTTCGCCCCGGTGCTGTACGTGATGACGTACGAGACCCTCGACGAGGCGATCGCCCTGCACAACGGCGTCCCGCAGGGCCTGTCCAGCTCGATCTTCACGCTGGACGCGCGCGAGGCGGAGCGGTTCCTGTCGGAGGCCGGGTCGGACTGCGGGATCGCGAACGTGAACATCGGGACGTCCGGCGCGGAGATCGGCGGGGCGTTCGGCGGCGAGAAGTCCACGGGCGGCGGGCGCGAGTCGGGCTCGGACGCGTGGAAGCAGTACATGCGCCGCGCCACGAACACGATCAACTACTCGGACGAACTCCCGCTGGCCCAGGGCGTCAACTTCGGCTGAAGAGGCGACGCGGGCGCCCCCCGGCGCCCGCCCACCCCGAACCGCAGGTCGAGCCACATAGCCGCTGTCGAACCGCAGGTCGAGCCACATAGCCGCTGTCGAACCGCAGGTTGAATCGTTGAATTCGCAGATTCGAACGATTCAACCTGCGGTTCGGCGGCCGCCCACGCTCCCCGGTTGCGGTTCGGCGGCCGCCCGCGCGCCCCGGTTGCGGTTCGGCGGCCGCCCGCGGGCACCCGTTGCGGTTCGGCAGTCAGCCGCGAGACCCGGTTGCGGTTCGGCGGGCCGCCGGGGTCAGCGGGTGAGGTCCGGCGCCAGTTCCGCCGCGACCAGCGGGAGCAGGCGGTCGTCGAAGCCGAACATCGCCTGGTTCTCCCAGGCGTTGCCCGACGCCGGGTCCGCCGGGTCCCAGCCCGCGCCCTCGACCGCGGTCCACGCCGGCTCCCAGTACACGACGCCCAGCCCGCGCCCGCCCGGAGCGGAGGCCACGACGTCCTGGACCGCGCGGAACCACGACGCCTGACCCGCCTCGGTCGCCGGGTACCCGGCGACCAGCTCACTCGGCAGGTCGATGATGTTCCCCCACGCGGGGACGTCGTCGTCCAGCGTGAACGGGTACGCGACCTCGACCACGACCACGTCTCTGTCGTACCGCGCCGACAGCTCCGACACCGCGCCCTGCAGGTCCGCGAACGACCCGTGCCAGTAGCCGTAGTAGCTCAGGCCGATCAGGTCGAAGGGGACGCCTCGCGCCGTGACCTCGTCGAACCACCAGGTCAGTGAGTCGATCCCGTTGTTGATGTTCGTCAGGTGCAGGATCGTCCGCGCATTCGGGAACACCTCCTTGGTGGCGTCGTGCCCGGCCGTGAGGAACGCCGCCAGGTTGTCCCACTGCGGCTGGTCGACGCCGTCGCCGGGGTCGACGTCCCACGTCTGGCCGTAGGGCCACATCATGCCCGGGTTGATCTCGTTGCCGACCTGCACGTAGTCGACCGTCGCGCCGGCGTCGCGCACGGCCGTCAGCACGTCGCGGGTGTGGTCCGCGAGCAGCCCCGCCATCGCGGCCGGCGACTCGCCCTCCCAGGCGGCGGGCGTTCCCTGCGCCCCCGGATCGGTCCACCGGTCCGAGTAGTGGAAGTCGATCATGACGTCCATGCCCGCGGCCTCGGCCCGGGCGGCGGCGACGGCCACACGGGCGGCCGTGTTGTAGCCGTCGGCCGGGTCCACCCAGACCTTGAGCCGCGCGAGGTTCATACCCTGGCTCGCCAGCAGGTCGAAGGGATCGGCCACGGCGCCGTCGGTGTCGCGGTACACGGCACCGTAGTCCTCGTTCTTCGCGACGCCCGACAGGTCACCGCCGCGGAGGTCCCGTGTGGCCCGCCCGCGCTCCAGGGTGACGTCGTCGACGTTCGCCCACGCCCCGGCGCCGCCGTTCGTCGCCACCGACACCGTGCAGTTCCCGCCCGGCGAGTACGCCGAGACCGAGACCCGCACCCACTCGTCGTCCTGCTCCGTGACCGGCACCACGGTCGAGTCCGCCTCGGCCCGCCCGTTCCCGCACCAGAGCCACAGCTCCGTCGCGTCGAGGCCGCCGCCCGACCTCACCGTCGCGCTCGCGGTCCACCAGCCGGCCGGCACGCCGCTCACGCGCCGGCTCGTGGTGACGGAGTAGGCGTGGTCCGCCCAGTGCGTGAGCCGGGTGTCCGACGACGCCCCGCCCGCCTCCGTCTTCGCGGCCGCTTCGTCGCCGGTGGGCGAGGTCACTCCCCAGCCGGCGAGCCCGTCCTCGAACCCCGCGTTGACCAGCGGGATCGCGTTCCGCGCGACGGCATCGGCCCGCGGCGGCCGGTCCGCCGGGGCTGCCACGGCGGCGCCCGCGAGCGCCCCGGGCAGGGCGACGGCGAGTGCCACCGCCGGGATCAGTGCTCGTCTCTTCCACATACGTCCTCCTTGACGTTGCCGGCCCCCGGCCCTGTGCTCGGGAGCGCCTGGTGCTGTGGCTATCCGTCGCGGCGCAGGACCCGCACCGCGCCCGCCGGGACGACGACGCTCCCGGACGTCTCGTCCCCGGTCAGCAGGTCCCTGGCCGAACCGTCGAGCGGAAGCTTGGCGTCGTCGCCGCCGTGGTTGATCGCGATCACGTACTCGGTGCCGTCGCCGTGGCGGCGGATCACCTCCAGGTCCTCGGGGATACCCGACGACGGCAGCCCCGCGTCGGCGTACACGTCCGTCATCAGGGCCGACAGCGTCTCGACATCGAAGTTCGTGGACACGTACCAGCCGGTGCCCGCACCGTGACGGTGCCGCGTGACGGCGGCGCCGCCGGGCTTGGGACCGTCGACGTAGGTCGCGACGACGTCGGCGCCGGCGAGGGTCAGATCGTCGGCCCATACGGTGCCGGTCAGCTCGGTGCCTGCACGGTCCGTGCCGGTCAGCTCGACCCCTGCCTGGTCCGTGCCGGTCAGCTCGGTCCCTGCCCGGTTCGCGCCGGTCAGCTCCACGCCCGCGGGAGAGTCCGGACGGGGCGCGCTGCCCGCCGCGGGGCCGCCGTCGTACGTGACGGTCAGGTGCGCGCCGTCGCGCAGCGGCAGGAACTCCTCGACGGTCACGCCGAGCGCGTCCCGCAGCGGGGCCAGGAAGCCGCCCGGGTGCACGGCGTCGTGCTCGTCGACGATCCCGGAGAAGTAGGAGACCAGGAGCGTGCCGCCGCCTTCGACGTAGCGCGTGAGACTGGCGGCGCCGTCGACGGTGAGCAGGTACGACGCGGGAGCGACCACGAGCTTGTACCCGGACAGGTCCTGCTCGGGCCGGGCGAGGTCGACGGTGTGGCCGTCCCGCCAGAGGCGGTCGTAGAACGCGTCGACGCGCTCGCGGTGACCGGCGGCCTCACTGGGACGCCACTCGAGGTCCTGCGCCCAGAACGACTCGGGGTCCCACAGGAGCGCGACGTCGGCCCGGACCCGGGTCCCGCGCAGCTCGCCGAGACGGGCGAGGTTCGCGCCGAGCTCGACCACCTCGCGCCACACGCGGCTGCCGGTCCCGGCGTGCGGCAGCATCGCCGAGTGGAACTTCTCGGCGCCGGAGCGGGAGGCGCGCCACTGGAAGAACATGATGGCGTCGGCTCCCCGGCCCAGGTGCGAGAGCGAGTTCCGTGCCATCTCCCCCGGCCGCTTCGCGACGTTGCGCGGCTGCCAGTTCACCGCCGACGTCGAGTGCTCCAGCAGCAGCCACGGCTTGCCGCCGGCGACCGATCGGGTGAGGTCCGCGGCGAGGGCGAGGCCGACCTCGCCGCGCGGGTTCGCGGCGGTGAGGTAGTGGTCGTTGGACACGATGTCCACCTCGCGCGCCCACCGGAACAGGTCGGTGGCGGGGCATTCGGCGGCCATGAAGTTGGTGGTGACCGGCACGTCGGAGTACTCGCGGATGACGTCGCGCTCGGCGGTGAAGCAGGCGAGCAGGGCGGAGTCGGTGAACCGCGCGAAGTCCAGCCGCTGCGCGGGGTTGACCGCCGATGCCGCCGCCGCGGGGACCTGCACGTGCTCCCAGTCGCCGTAGACCTGGCCCCAGAACGCGGTGCCCCACGCCGCGTTCAGCGTGTCGAGGGTGCCGTATCGGCTCCGCAGCCAGTCGCGCCAGGCGCGCTGGGCGTGCACCGAGTAGTCGTCGGAGACGGGTGCGCCGTACTCGTTGTGGACGTGCCACAGCGCCAGGGCGGGGTGCCTGCCGTAGCGCCGCGCCAGTTCGCGCGCGATGCGGACGGCGGCCCGGCGGTACTCGGGCGAGCTCGGGGAGACCATGCCGCGCGAGCCGGGGCCCAGCGGCACGCCGTCGCGGGTGACCGCGCGCGCGTCCGGGTAGGTGGCGTAGAACCAGGCCGGGGGCGCGGCGGTGGGCGTGCCGAGGTCGACGCGGATCCCGTTCGCGTGCAACAGGTCGATGACGCGGTCCAGCAGCGTGAAGTCGAACTCGCCCTCTCGCGGCTCCAGGAGCGCCCAGCTGAAGATCCCGATGCTGACGAGGTTCACGCCGGCCTCGCGCATGAGGCGGACGTCCTGCTCCCAGACCTCCTCGGGCCACTGCTCCGGGTTGTAGTCGCCTCCGTAGCAGAGGCTGTCCACTCCGGGGAGCCAGCCCGTGAAGGCGGGTCCGACCGATGGTGCGCTTGCGGGCATGGGTACTCCTCGTACACGACGTCGTGCGGTGGTTCCACCGGACCGGTCCACCGCAGTAGCTGTGCACGGTCCCAGCGTTTCGTGCGCACAGTTCACACCATCCAGCGCTGTGATGGCAAGCCCATGAGGTCGGAACTGGGAGTTTGCGCTTCGCGTTGAGCCGTCGCTACTGTGACCGTGCACACCATCGTGCACCGAGACTCACACCGTCGTGACGCGACCGGGAAGGCCCGGACGCCCGACGCGATGGTCCTTGATGAGGAGGACACCCATGCGCCTGACCCCAGGCACCCAGGCCGGCGCGATTCTCGCCGCCACCGCCCTGCTCGCCGCCGGATGCTCCGCCGGCGCCGACAGCGCCGACGGCCCCGGCGACGCCCCGGACCCGACGGGTCCCGTCGAGCTCACGTTCTGGACGTGGGCACCGAACATCGAGAAGGTCGTCGACCTCTGGAACGCCGACAACCCCGACATCCAGGTGGTGGTGAACAAGCAGGACGGCGGCGACCCGGCCGTCACCAAGCTGCTCACCGCGATCGAGGCCGGCTCCGGCGCACCCGACATCATGCAGGCCGAGTACCAGAAGATCCCGCAGCTCGTGTCGAACGACGCGGTCGCGGACATCTCCGGGCAGCTGAGCGACGACACGCCCGGCCACTTCGCCGACGGCGTGTGGAACGCCGTGACCCTCGGGACCGACGCCGTGTACGCCGTCCCGCAGGACTCCGGGCCGATGCAGTTCTACTACCGCGCCGACATCTTCGAGAAGTACAACCTCGATGTCCCGGCCACCTGGGACGAGTACGCCGAGGTCGCCATGATGCTTCACGAGCAGGACCCCGACAAGTACCTCGGCACGTTCTCGGCGAACGACGCCGGCTGGTTCGTCGGCCTCACCCAGCAGGCCGGCGCGTCCTGGTACGGGATCGAGGGCGACGCCTGGGCGGTGGACATCGACAGCCCCGAGGTCACGCGGGTGGCCGAGTACTGGGGCGGGCTCGTCGAAGACGGCGTCATCGACAACAAGCCCATGTACACCCCCGAGTGGAACCAGGGGCTGAACGACGGCACCCAGGTGGGCTGGCTGTCCGCGATCTGGGCACCCGGCGTGCTGGAGGGCAACGCCCCCGACACCGCCGGCAAGTGGGAGATGGCGCCCATGCCGCAGTGGGACGAGAACGCCGAGGCGACCGGCGCGTGGGGCGGATCCGCGACGGCCGTCACGAGCCAGTCCGAGCACCCGGAGCAGGCCGCGAAGTTCATCGAGTGGATGAACACCGACCCGGTGGCGGTGCAGGCGCTCGTGGACGAGTCCGGGCTCTACCCCGCCGACATCCCGGGCTCCGAGGACGCCCTGGCCGAGCCGCCGGCGTTCTTCTCCAACCAGGAGAACTTCTACGAGATCGCCGCGCAGACCGCGCAGACCACCCAGCCCTTCACCTACGGGCCGAACATCAACGTGGCCTACAGCGCGTACAACGACGAGTTCGCCAAGGCCACCGAGGCGCGGTCGGCCGACGCCTTCGTCGCCGCCGTCGAGGCGATGCAGCAGGTCACGGTCGACGACCTGACGAATTCCGGCTTCGACGTCGCGGAGTGACGGTGACCGAGCCTCGTCCGCAGGACGCGCCGCGCCGGCGGGCCACGGGTGCCCGCCGGCCGGCGTCGGCCCCCGCCCCGGAACCGCCGAGCACGCGAGCGCCACGGCGCGGCGTCGCGCGGTTCGGCCGTCAGAGCGCCCCCTGGGCGTTCCTCGCCCCCGCCGTCGTACTGTTCGCACTTTTCCTCGCCGCGCCCATCGGGTACTCCGTGTATCTCAGCTTCCGCACCGAGAAGGTGAGCGGCCTCGGCCTCGGCTCCGGCTCGCGCCAGGAGGTGTGGAACGGCGCCGCGAACTACGTCTCCGCGGTCGCCGACCCGGAGTTCCTCGCGTCCGTCGGCCGCGTCGCGCTGTACGGCCTGATCGTGGTGCCCGTGATGCTCGGTTCGGCGCTGCTGTTCGCGCTGCTGCTCGACGCGCGCCGCACCCGGGCCCGCCGGTTCGGCCGCATCGCGATCTTCCTGCCCTACGCCGTGCCTGCCGTGATCTCGTCCCTGCTGTGGGGCTTCCTGTATCTGCCGGGCGTCAGCCCCTTCTACTGGGTGTTCGAGCGGCTCGGCTGGTCGGTGCCCTCGCTGTTCTCGTCGAACCTGGTGATGTTCGCCGTCGCCAACATCGCGATCTGGGGCGGCATCGGGTTCAACATGGTGGTGATCTACACGTCGCTCAGGTCGATCCCGTCCGAGCTGTACGAGGCCGCCGAGCTCGACGGCGCATCGCAGGTCGGCATCGCCTGGCGCATCAAGATCCCGATCGTGGTGCCGTCGATCATCATGACCTTCGTGTTCTCGATGATCGCCACGCTGCAGGTGTTCGCCGAGCCGACCACCCTGCGCCCGCTGTCCAACTCGATCTCCACGACGTGGACCCCGCTGATGAAGGTGTACCGGGACGCCTTCACCCGCGGCGACCTCTACTCGGCCGCCGCGACGTCCGTGGTCATCGCCGTGGCGACGTTCGTGATCTCGTTCGGGTTCCTGCGTCTCGTGCAGGCCCGGGCATTCGGCCAGGAGGAACGATGACCGCTGTGACCGCACGCCCGGACGTCGTCGTCCCCCGGGCTCCCCGGCCCTCGACCCCGCCGTCCCGGATGCGGCCCAGCGCTCCCGCGACCGCGATCCTGCTGGTCGGGGCCGCGTACTGCCTGCTGCCCGTCGTCTGGGTGGTGCTCGCGGCGTCCAAGAGCCCCGCCGAGCTGTTCTCGACGCTGACGTTCGTCCCGTCGGTCCACCTGTTCGACAACATCGCCGAGCTGTCCGCCTACCGTCAGGGCCTGTTCTGGCGGTGGATGCTCAACACGGCCCTGTACGCGGGCGTGGGTGCCGCGCTGTCCGCCGTCGTCTCCGCGATGGCCGGCTACGCGCTGGCGAAGTACTCGTTCCGCGGCAAGACGACCGTGTTCAACGTGCTGCTCGCCGGCGTGCTCGTGCCCGGTGTCATCCTCGCGATCCCGCAGTACCTGCTGCTGGCGCAGGTGGGCCTGACCAACACGTACTGGTCGGTGCTGCTGCCGAGCATCATCAGCCCGTACGGCATCTACCTCGCGCGCATCTACGCCGCGGCGGCGATCCCGGACGAGATCGTCGAGGCCGCCCGCACCGACGGGGCCGGCGAACTGCGCACGTTCGTGCAGGTCGCGATCCCCATGATGACGCCCGGGCTGGTGACGATCTTCCTGTTCCAGTTTGTCGCCATCTGGAACAACTTTATGCTGCCGTACATCATGCTCGGCGACGACAGACTCTTCCCGCTCACCGTGGGCCTCTCCGGCCTGCTCAACCAGGGCGCCTCCCAGCCCGCGATGTACACGCTCGTCGTGACCGGCGCGCTGCTGTCGATCGTGCCGCTGGTGGCCCTGTTCCTGCTGCTGCAGCGCTTCTGGCAGGTCGACCTCGCGGCCGGGGCCGTCAAGGCGTGAGCACCAGGAACCGGCGGCCCACCATCCGCGACGTCGCGGCCGCCGCGGGCGTGTCCCGCGGCACCGTGTCGCGCGTGCTCAACGGCGGCAAGCTGGTCTCCCCCGAGGCCCGCGCCGCCGTCGACGCCGCCATCACGTCGACCGGGTACGTGGCCAACCAGCACGCACGCTCGCTGGCCACGTCCCGGTCGAACTCCATCGCGTTCCTCCTCACCGAACCGCAGCACCTGCTGTTCGAGGACCCGAACTTCTCCGTCCTGCTGCGCGGGGTTGCCGAGGAGCTCTCCGGCCGGGAGATCCCCCTGCTGCTCATGGTGGCCGGCACACCGGCCGAACGGCGGCAGATCAGCCGGTACGTCGCCGCCGGGCACGTCGACGGCGTGCTGCTCATCTCCTCCCACCGGGGCAACCCGATGCTCGCCGACCTGCTGGAGCACGACGTCCCCGTCGTCGCCTGCGGCGTGCCGCTGGGGTACGAGGGCCGCGTCGGGTACGTCGCCGCCGACGACCGCTCCGGCGCCGTCACCATGACGCGCCACCTGCTGGACCGCGGACGCTCCCGGGTCGCGATGATCACCGGGCCGCTCGACACGTCGGGCGGGCTCCTGCGCCTGGAGGGGTACCGGGAGACGCTCGGGGAGCGGTACGACGAGAACCTCGTCGTGAGCGGGGACTACTCGCGGGAATCGGGCCGTCTCGGGATGGCCGAGCTCCTGCGGCGACGGCCGGACCTCGACGCCGTCTTCGTCGCCTCCGACCTCATGGCCGCCGGGGCCCTGGCCGCCCTCCAGGCGGCGGGGCGCAGCGTGCCCGACGACGTCGCCGTGGGCGGGTTCGACGACTCGGGCGTCGCCGCGGCCATGCACCCCGGCCTCACGACGATGCGCCAGCCCTTCAGCCGGATCAGCTCGGAGATGGTGCGGCTGCTGCACGAGGTCATGGAGGGCGAGGAACCGGCGGGCATCACGCTGCCGACGTCGCTCGTGGAGCGGGACTCGACCTGAGCTCGAAGCGCCCGCCGACAGGTCACGCCGCGCGCCCACGGCGTGCCCACCAGCGCGAGACGGACACGGCGGCCGGGCCCGATCGCCTCGTCTTCACCGCACTGGCCTCGCGCATCCCTGAGCTCCTGGACCACCTCGGCCTCGGCGCCACGCGTCCTTAGACGCCTCAGGCGCGGCAGTTCTTGCAGGTGCCCCAGAGTTCGATCGTGTGGTCGATGTCCGTGAAGTCGTGCGACGCGCCGACCTTGTCCGCCCACGCCTCGACCGTCGGCCCGTCGATCTCGACGGTGCGGCGGCACGACCGGCACACCAGGTGATGGTGGTGCTCCACGCGCTCGCAGCGCCGGTACAGGACCTCACCGTCGGCGTTGCGCAACTGGTCCACCTCGTGGGCGTCCGCGAACGTCTGCAGCGTCCGGTACACCGTCGCGAGGCCGACCGAGTCGCCCCGGGCGCGCAGCACCTCGTGAAGCTGCTGCGCGGAGCGGAACTCGTCCTGCTGGTCGAGCGCCTCGGCGACGGCGGCCCGCTGCTTGGTCATGCGAGTCACGTACACACCTCCTGGTCGGTTCCCGCTCGTTCACCCGGCGGCAGCTCGACGTCGTCGGGCAGGTCGGGGTGAGGGTCCCCGGCGGGACCTCGCCGCGCGACGAGCGGGCGCACGGCGGCCACCACAGCGTAGACCGCGATCGCCAGCACCACGATCGTCGCCCCGGGTGACACGTCCTGGAAGTAGGTGATACTCAGGCCCGTCACGCAGACGACGACGCCGATGACGCTCGCCGTGCCCATGGTCCGCGCGAACGAGTGCGTGAGCTGCTGCGCCACGGCGACCGGAACGATCATCAGCGCACTGACCAGCAGCAGGCCCACCACCCGCATCGCCACGGTCACCGTCAGCGCCGAGACGACGGCGACCAGCGCGTTGAGCAGCCACACCGGCAGGCCGGAGGCGACGGCGAAGTCCTCGTCGTGGCTCACGGAGAACAGCGCGGCCCGCAACCCGATTCCCACGACGAGGATCAGGGCGGACAGCACGACGGTGAGGACGAGGTCGGTGCCGGACACGGTCGAGATCGAGCCGAACAGGTACTGCATCAGGTTCCCGTTCGATCCACCGGCCAGGCCGATCAGGAGGACACCACCCGCGATGCCGCCGTAGAACATGATGGCGAGCGCGAGGTCTCCGGACGTGCGACCCCGCCGGCGCACCAGCTCGATCGCGAGGGCGCCGACGACGGCGGCCACCACCGCCCCGGGGACCGCCAGCGCGTCGGGGGCGATCCCGAGCGCGGCCCCGATGAGCCAGCCGAGCGCGACGCCGGTGAGGGCGACGTGCCCGATGCCGTCGCCCAGCAGGGCCAGCCGGCGCTGCACCAAGTACGTGCCGACGACGGGCGCACCGGCGCCGACGAGGAGCGCGGCCAGGAGCGCACGCTGCATGAACGGGTCGGTCAGCATCCAGCCGAGCTCGGTGAGCACGTTCACGACGCCACCTCCTCGGAGCTCGCGGCGACGGGGTTCTGGGTGAGCGGCGCGGTGCGGTGCGCCTCGTCGTCGTGCGGGTGCACGTGACGATGGCTCACCGCGTCGTGGTCGCCGCGCGGGCGCGGCGGGGCGCCGTCGTGCACCACCCGGCCGTGCCGGAGCACGACGGCGCGGTTCACGAGCTCGGCGAGCTCGCCCAGCTCGTGCAGCACCACCAGCACGGTCACGCCACGCCCGACGAGGCGCCGCACGCTCGCGGCGAACGCCTCCTGGCTGGGCCGGTCGACGCCCGCGACGGGTTCGTCGAGCACGAGCAGGTCGGGTTCGCGTACCAGGGCACGCGCGATGAGCACGCGCTGCTGCTGCCCCCCGGAGAGCAGGTGCATGGCGGACTCGGCACGATCGGCGAGCCCCACCTGGTCCAGCGCCTCGCGCACGCGGGCGCGCCAGCCGCGCGGGAGCCACCAGCGACGTCCGCTGAGCAGGCCCGACGCCACCACCTCGGCGGCGGTCGACGGGACGCCCGTGCGGGCCCCGACCCGCTGGGGCACGTAGCCGACCCGTTCCCAGGGCACCCGATCGGTGCCGAGCGTGGCGCCCAGCAGCCGGACCGTGCCGTGCGACGGCGCGGCCGTGCCGACGAGCGCCTTGACGAGGGTGGACTTGCCGGAGCCGTTGGCCCCGAGCAGCGCGACGGTCTCCCCCGCGCGCACGGTCAGGTCGATGCCACGCAGGATGTGGCTGGCGCCGGCGTGCACGTGCAGGCCGGCGACCTCGATGACCGGTTCGCTCACTCGCACACCAGCCCTTCCTCGAGAGCGGCCAGGTTGTCGCGCATGACACTCACATAGTCGGCGCCGCCGGCGGAGGCGTCCTCGCTCAGCCCTTCCAGGGGGTCGAGCGTGGCGGTCTCCAGGCCGAGGTCGCCGGCGAGGGTCTCGGCCACCTTCGGGCTCACGAGAGTCTCCGTGTAGATGGTGGTCACGCCGGTCTCGCGCGCGATGTCACCCACCTCGCGCAGGCGCGCGGGTGACGGCTCCGTCTCCGGGTCGAACGAGGCGAGGCCCACCTGGTGCAGCGAGTAGCGCTCGGCCAGGTAGCCGAAGGCGGCGTGGCTCGTCACGAACGTCGCGCCGTCGCAGGTGGCGAGCCCGTCGGCGAACTCCTGGTCGAGCTCTCCCATCTGGCTGCCGAGCCGGAGGGCACCGGCGGCGTACTCGTCCGCGTGGTCCGGGTCGACGACGGCGAGCTCGTCCGCCACCGCCTGGCCGAGCGCGGCCATCCGGCTGGGGTCGAGCCAGAAGTGCGGGTCGGTGGCGCCGTGGTCGTCCTCGCCCTCTTCGTGGTCGTCCTCGCCCTCGTGGCCTTCCTCCTCCTCGCCGGCGGCCAGGTCCGCGAACGCGACGGCGTCGACGACGTGCTCCGGAGCCCGGGACTCGACACCGTCGTCGACCGCGGGCTGCATGCCGGACAGGTACACGACCAGGTCGGCCTCGCCGATCCGGCGCGCCTGGGCCGGTGCGAGCTCGAGGTCGTGCGGCTCGGCCGAGGGCGGCGTGAGGTTGTCCACCGTCACGTGGTCGCCGCCGACCTGCTCCGCGACGTACTGGAGCGGGTAGAAGGAGGCGAGCACGGTCACGCCGTCGGACCCGGTGCCCACCGAGCCGCCCGTGGCGGAGCATCCGGCGGCGAGCAGGGACGTCGCCGCCAGGGCGGCGGGCACGGCGAGGAGTCGGCGATTCATGAGAACGATTCTCACGCTTGGTGAGAACGAATGTCAAACTTCCCGGCTGTGGATTACCCCGGGGCCGGCGGCCCGCGCCGGGTAGGCTGGAGCCCGTCATCCAGCCGCTCCGCGGCCGTCCATTCCACCTGGAGAGATACCCCCGTGTCCGACAAGTCATCGCGCTCCGCGCAGACCGCCAAACTCGACGCCGTCGTCTCGCTCGCCAAGAAGCGAGGTTTCGTCTTCCAGTCGGCGGAGATCTACGGCGGAACGCGATCGGCGTGGGACTACGGCCCGCTGGGCGTCGAGCTCAAGGAGAACATCAAGCGCCAGTGGTGGCGCGCGATGGTGACGAGCCGGAGCGACGTCGTGGGCCTGGACTCGGCGGTCATCCTGCCGCGCCCCGTGTGGGTGGCCTCCGGCCACGTCGGCGCGTTCAACGACCCGCTGACGGAGTGCCTGAACTGTCACAAGCGGTTCCGCGAGGACCACATGGTCGAGGAGTTCGAGGAGAAGAAGGGCCGCGCCCCCGAGGGCGGCCTGGCCGAGATCCCCTGCCCCAGTTGCGGCACCCGCGGCCAGTGGACCGAGCCGCGCGACTTCAACATGATGCTGAAGACGTACCTCGGCCCGGTCGAGGACGAGTCGGGCCTGCACTACCTGCGCCCGGAGACGGCGCAGGGCATCTTCGTGAACTTCGCCAACGTCGCGCAGTCCGCCCGGATGAAGCCCCCGTTCGGCATCGGTCAGATCGGCAAGTCGTTCCGCAACGAGATCACGCCGGGGAACTTCATCTTCCGCACGCGCGAGTTCGAGCAGATGGAGATGGAGTTCTTCGTCACGCCGGGTGAGGACGAGACCTGGCACCAGTACTGGATCGACTACCGCACCGACTGGTACACGGACCTGGGCATCTCGCGCGAGAACCTGCGCCACTACGAGCACCCCAAGGACAAGCTGTCCCACTACTCGACCCGCACGGTCGACATCGAGTACCGGTTCGGCTTCACCGGCAGCGAGTGGGGCGAGCTCGAGGGTGTCGCGAACCGCACGGACTTCGACCTGAAGACCCACGCGGAGCACTCGGGCAAGGACCTGCAGTACCGCGACCCGGTGAGCAACGAGAAGTACTACCCGTACGTCATCGAGCCGGCCGCGGGCCTGACCCGGTCGCTCATGGCCTTCCTCATCGAGGCGTACGACGAGGACGAGGCGCCCAACACGAAGGGCGGGGTGGACAAGCGCACCGTGCTGCGGCTCGACCCGCGGCTGGCGCCGGTCAAGGTGGCGGTGCTCCCGCTGTCCAAGTCGGCGGAGCTGCTGCCCACGGCGGAGAAGCTCGCCGACGAGCTGCGCAAGTACTGGAACATCGACTACGACGTGACCCAGGCGATCGGCAAGCGCTACCGCCGCCAGGACGAGATCGGCACCCCGCTGGCCGTCACGGTGGACTTCGACACGCTCGAGGACCAGGCGGTCACGGTGCGGCACCGCGACTCCATGAAGCAGGAGCGCATCGGGATCGACCAGCTCGTCAGCTACCTGGCGAGTCACCTGCCGGGCGTCTGATCGTCGCACGGAGGCCACACCACGAGCGCCGAGGGCGGTCGCGTCCCCACGGACCCGACCGCCCTCGGCGTCTTCGTCCACGCGGCCGCGCTGCGGCAACGCGACGCCGGCCGGCCCGTCCCGTGGTCGAGCCCGCCCTTCCGATGTGCCAGACTTAGGCAATGCTTACCTCACCCACGGCGGCCCTGGCCGGTGAGGTGACCCGCACCCCCGATCGAGGACGCCGCAGGACGCTGGTCCTGCTCGGCCTGGTCGCCGCCCTCGGAGCAACCGTGCTGGCGAGCCTCGCCCTCGGGGTCCGCGACATCAACCCCGCGGTCGTGTGGGACGCCCTGACCGGCTGGGCCACGGGCGCCCCGCTGCCCGACGACCAGGACCACCGCGTCGTCGTCGAGCAGCGCTTGCCGCGCACCGTCGTCGGCATCACCGCCGGCGCCGCCCTCGCCCTGGCCGGGACCCTGGTCCAGGGCGTCACCCGCAACCCCATCGCCGATCCCGGGCTCCTGGGCCTGAACGCCGGAGCGAGCCTGGCGATCGTGCTCTCCAGCGTCGTGCTCGGCGTGTCCTCGCCGCTGGGCTTCATCTGGTTCGCCTTCGCCGGTGCCGCCGCGGCGGCCCTGCTCGTCTTCTCGATCGGCGCCGGCCGCCCCGTCCGGCTCGCACTGGTGGGCGCCACCGTGACCGCGTTGCTCACGCCGCTGATCACCATCACGCTGATCCAGAGTTCGACGGCGTTCAACCTCTACCGGACCTGGGCGGTCGGATCGCTCGCAGGCGTGCGCTCCGCGGCCCTGGCCGACCTGTGGCCGTTCCTCGTCGTCGGCGCCGTCGTGGCCGCCGCGATGGCGAACCGCATGAACATGCTCGCCCTCGGGGACGACGTCGCGACCGCCCTGGGCCAGCGCGTCGGCACCACCCGGGCGGTCTCCGGCGCGGCGATCGTCATGCTCTCGGGCACGGCGACCGCCCTGGTCGGCCCGATCGCACTGATCGGCCTCGCCGTCCCGCACGCCGCGCGCCGCCTCGTCGGCACGGACTACCGCTGGATCACGGCCGTCGCCCTGTTCCTCGGCCCCGTCGTCCTGCTGGTCGCCGACGTGATCGGGCGCGTCATCATGCCCCACTCCGAACTGGAGGCGGGCGTCGTCGCCGCGGCGATCGGCGCACCCGTGCTCGTCGCCGTCGCCCGCGGCCGTTCCCTGGCGGGGGTGTGACGGTGACCGCCTCCCCCACGAACACCCCGCCCGTCGTGCAGGGCGCCACCGCTGATTCCGCAGATTCCGCCGGCCTCCTCGACGCCGTCGGGCATCTGCGGACCGCGCGCCGGCGCCGGCTCGGGATCGTCCTGACCACATGCGTCGCCGCGCTCGCCGCACTGGGAACGCTCGGCCTGATGCTCGGCGACTCCACGATCGCCCCCGGGACCGCCCTGCTCGCCGCGTTCGGCGAGGGCGACGGCGGGGACCTGTTCATCGTCCAGCGGCTGCGCCTGCCGCGCGTCGTGGCGGCGATCCTCGTCGGCGCGATGTTCGGGCTGGCCGGCGCGCTGTTCCAGTCGACGCTGCGCAACCCGCTCGCCTCCCCCGACATTCTCGGCATCGCCGCCGGGGCGAGCCTCGGCGCGGTCAGCGGGCTGCTGACGTTCGGCCTCGCCGGCATCGCGGTGGCGGCGTCGGCGTTCGGCGGCGGGCTCGCCGTCGCGCTGGCCATCTGGTTCTTCGCCTGGCGCCGCGGGCTGCACTCGATCCGGTTCGTGCTGGTCGGCGTCGGGTTCGCCTACCTGTGCCAGTCGTTCATGACGTGGCTGCTCGCCCGGGCCGAGGAGCGCGAGGCCGCCTCCGCCCTGCTGTGGACGGTGGGGTCCGTCGCCGACGTCCGCGGCGAGGACCTCGGCATCCTCACCGGCGGCGCCCTCGTGCTCATGCTCGGTGTCGCGGCCGTCGCCCGGACGCAGGGTCCGCTGGCGCTCGGCGACGACAACGCCCGCGCCCTCGGCGTGCACGTGGACGCCGCACGAGTGGGCACCCTGCTGCTCGCCGTCGGACTCGTGGCGCTGGCCACCTCGTTCGCCGGCCCCGTGGCGTTCGTGGCGCTCGTCGCCCCGGCGATCGCGCGGCGGCTCCTGTCCGACGGCAGCCCCGCACTCGTGACCTCCACCGCCGTCGGGGCCCTGCTGGTCCTGGCGGCCGACCTCATCGGCAACCACCAGGTGTTCGGCGTGGCCGCACCCGTCGGCATCGTGACCGGCCTGGTCGGCGCTCCGTACCTGCTGTGGCTGCTGGCCACGAACGAGAGAAGGGAGCGCCGGTGATGGCGTGCTCCGAGAGCATCCCGTTGCGCGCCGAAGACGGCGCGACACCCACCGCCGCCGTCGGGCAGGGCGACGCGGCCGGGTCAGCCGGGTCGGCCAGGCCGGCCGCCGCGGCCGGTTCGGCCAGGTCGGCCGCGGCAGCCCGGTCGCTCGGCGACATCGGCCCGGCGTCCGCGGCCGGGCCGGCGGCCGGCACGTCCCCCACCCTGCGCGCCGAGGGCGTGGTGCTGGGCTACGACGGCCGTACCGTCATCGACGGCCTCGACCTCAGCCTCCCCGCGGGGAGGATCACCGCGATCGTGGGCCCCAACGCGTGCGGGAAGTCCACGCTGCTGCGCGGCATGGCACGCCTGCACCCGCTGTCCGGCGGAAAGGTGCTGCTCGGCGACCGCGACGTGTCGGCGATGTCGCGACGCGAGCTCGCGCGCGCGGTCGGGATGCTGCCGCAGTCGTCGATCGCGCCCGACGGCGTTCGCGTCGCCGAGCTCGTCGCGCGCGGCCGGTACCCGCATCAGGGCTGGTTCGGACGGCACTCGTCCGACGACGACGCCGTGGTCGCCTCCGCGCTCGCCGCGACGGGTGTGGCGGATCTCGCCGACCGCCCGGTCCAGGACCTGTCCGGCGGCCAGCGCCAGCGCGTGTGGATCGCGATGGTGCTGGCGCAGCAGACCGGCATCGTGCTCCTGGACGAGCCGACGACGTTCCTCGACGTGCGTCACCAGCTCGACCTGCTGGACCTGCTCACGTCGCTGAACCGGGAGCGCGGCACGACGGTGGCGATGGTGCTGCACGAGCTGAACCTCGCGGCGCGCTACTCCGACCACCTGGTGGTGATGAACTCCGGGCGGATCGTCGCCGAGGGCGACCCGGGTGAGGTCCTGACCAGCGATGTCGTCCACGGTGCGTTCGACCTGGACTCCGACGTCGTCCCGGATCCCGTCTCCGGCACCCCCATGGTGGTGCCCCGCGGCCGCTTCCACACCACAGGCTGACCGCGAAGCGGCGGGGTGCATGTCACAGGCGGTGCGGAATTTCGTGATGCGGACGTGACGTAATAGGCGGACGGGTGAGGTTAGGCTTCCCTCATGTGAGCCCGGCGTCGTCGGGCCCGGAAACCCAAGGAGGACCCGTGCGAGTTCGCCGCACCCTCACCGCAGCGACCGGCTTGCTGGCCGCGTCCGCTCTCGCCCTGGCCGGCTGCGCGTCGTCGTCCCCCGAGGACGACGCCGCCCCGGCGGCCGAGGAGACCGCCGACCAGTTCCCGATCACGATCGAGCACGCCCTCGGCACCACGACGATCGAGGAGGAGCCCACCCGGGTCGCCACCTGGGGCTGGGGCTCCACGGAGGCCGCGATCGCCTCGGGCGTCTACCCGGTCGCGGTCGCCGAGCAGATCTGGACCGTCGGCGAGGACGCGCTGCTCCCCTGGGTCGAGACCGCCTACGAGGAGGCCGGCGAGGAGCTGCCGGTCCTCCTCGACGACTCGGCCGGCGGCGAGGAGGTGCCGTACGAGCAGTTCGCCGAGACGGCCCCGGACCTGATCATCGCCACCTACTCCGGCCTCACGGAGGAGCAGTACGCGCTGCTCGAGGAGATCGCGCCGGTGGTCGCCTACCCCGAGGCGCCGTGGACCACCCCGTGGGACGAGAACATCACGCTGACCGCCGAGGCCCTCGGCCGCAGCGAGGCCGGCGCGGACGTGCTCGCCGAGTTCGAGGACTACGCGGCCGGCATCGCGGCCGACCACCCCGAGTTCGAGGGCAAGACGATCGCGGCGATCGTGGACGACCCGCAGAACGGCCAGATCTTCGTGTACAACTCGTCCGATCCGCGCGCGGGGTTCCTCGAGAAGCTCGGCTTCACCACCGCCCCGGCCGTCGACGAGCTCGACCCGACCGGCGGCGAGGACTTCTTCTACACGCTCTCCTACGAGGAGCTCGACAAGCTCGAGTCCGACGTCGTGGTCGCGTACACGTACACCGAGGAGCAGGCCGAGGCCCTGCCGGACAGCAAGGAGCTCAGCGCGTTGCCCGCGCTGCGCGACGGCATGGTGGCGCAGGTGGTCGGGACGGTCAACGTGTCGTCCGTGTCGCCGCCCACCGCCCTGTCCTACGACTGGCCCGAGGGCGTCCCGGCCCTGGCCGAGAACCTCGGCGAGCTGCTGGGCTGACCGCGGGCGTCGAGGCGGTGGGTCGCGTCAAGGACCCACCGCCTCGATGTACGGGGAGCGCCCGAGGCTCCGGGGAGAACGATCAGCGCTCGACGAAGCGGGTGCCGTCGGGCGTGAGCTCCGGCTCCCAGACCACCCGGTGGATGACCCAGCGATCCAGGGCCCCGCGCACGGCCATCGCCACCGCTCCCCACACCGCGAACAGCACCAGCGCCGTGAGCCAGTTGCTCCCGAACGTGCCGAACCCGATCGCGGCCAGCAGCGGCAGCGCCAGGCCCACCCCGAGGAACACCGGGAAGATGTGCACGCCCACCCACTGCAGCGCGGACAGCGGCTCGAACCTCCGCTCGGCCACGACGCCGCGGTAGTCGAGGACCTGCACCACGTGGTCCCCGCGCCACCTGGGCACGTGCCGGGCCACCGTCCACTGCGCGTCACGCGCCTCGAGGTGCTCGCTCTGCGTGGGAAGCCAGATCCCGAGCATCTGGTGCACCTCCGCCGGGGTCATGTAGCCCCGGTCGAGAATCGTGACCGAGTGCCACGGGGGCTGCTTCATGTAGGTGGGGCCGGGGATGGCGAGCGAGACCAGGAACAGCACCGACCCGCCCACGCCGAGCAGCCAGGTCAGGGCATCGGGGACCCAGGAGATGATCACGAACGTCAGGCTGACTGCGCCCGCGCCCAGGAGTGCACAGAGGATGCGGTTCTTGGTGGTCATGATCCTTCGATCCTACCGAAATCGGGCGAGGTCAGGAGCAGTTCACATCCACGCTGCCACCCACGACCGTCGTCGTCCACCACTGTCGGTCACACCTGGGACACTGGTCCTGTGCCCCTGTACCGAGACGACGCGATCGTGCTGCGCACCCAGAAGCTGGGTGAGGCGGACCGGATCGTCACGTTCCTGACCCGCGAGCGGGGCAAGGTGCGTGCCGTCGGGCGGGGGGTGCGCCGGACGTCGTCGCGGTTCGGGGCGCGGCTGGAGCCGTTCATGGCCGTGGACGTGCAGTTCCACACGGGCCGCACGCTCGACACGGTCACGCAGGTCGAGACCGTCGGCGCCTACGCGCGGCGGATCTGCGAGGACTACGAGCTCTACACGGCCGGCACCGTGATGCTGGAGGCGGCCGACAGGCTGGTGGACCAGGAGCACGAGCCCGCGGTGCAGCAGTACTGGCTGCTGGCGGGCGGTCTGCGGGCCCTCGCCGAGCGGCAGCACGCGGCGGGGCTGGTCCTGGACTCCTACCTGTTGCGGGCGCTGGCCGTGGCGGGCTGGGCGCTGTCGTCGGTCGACTGCGCGCGCTGCGGCGAGCCCGGTCCCCACACCGCGTTCAACGTGGCGCAGGGCGGGGCGGTGTGTCCGCGCTGCCGGCCGCCGGGGTCGCCGTCGCCCGCGCCCGAGACGTTCGCCCTGTTGGCGGCGCTCCTGTCGGGTGACTGGGACACCGCGGACGCGGCCGTGACGCGGCACCGGAACGAGGCGAGCGGCCTGGTGGCCGCATACGGCCAGTACTACCTGGAGAGGACACTGAGATCGTTGAGGATGGTCGAGCGCTCATGACCGACGTGCAGTCGAGCCCGCGCGGCTCGTACGCGGAGCCCTACCCGCACCCGTCAGGTGCGCGGGCCCCGCAGATCCCCCGGGAGTTCCTGCCGCGGCACGTCGCCGTGGTGATGGACGGCAACGGCCGCTGGGCCAACGCGCGCGGGCTGCCACGCACGGAGGGGCACAAGGCGGGCGAGCGGTCGCTGCTCGACGTCGTCGCCGGCGCGGTGGAGCTCGGGGTCGAGCACATCTCGGCGTACGCGTTCTCGACGGAGAACTGGAAGCGCTCGCCCGACGAGGTCGCCTTCATCATGCGGTTCACCAAGGAGGTGATGGAGCGTCAACTGGAGACGATGGCGTCCTGGGGCGTGCGCATCCGCTGGTCGGGGCGACGGCCCCGGCTGTGGAACTCGGTGATCAAGGTGCTGGAGCGGTGCGAGGAGGCGACGCGCGACAACGATCGCTGCACCCTGACGATGTGCATGAACTACGGCGGGCGCGCGGAGCTGGCCGACGCCGCGGCGTCCATCGCCCGCGAGGTCGCCGCCGGCCGGCTGGACCCGCGCAAGATCAGCGAGAAGACCGTGCAGCAGCACCTGTACGTACCGGACGCGCCCGACGTCGACCTGTTCCTGCGGTCCGGGGGCGAGCACCGGACCAGCAACTTCATGATCTGGCAGGCCGCCTACGCCGAGATGATCTACCTGCCGGAGGCCTGGCCCGACGTCGACCGTCGCCATCTGTGGCAGGCGGTCGAGGAGTTCGCGAGGCGCGACCGTCGCTACGGCGGGGCGATCGACGCGGTCAAGCCGGCGTAGCGGCGTCGGCCGTCCGAGGTCCCCCACCGCGCAGGTCCTCACCGGCGGTCCACGTCGTCGCCGCCGCCCAGGTCCGTGCAGTCGACGGCGGTGGCGGCATGCTCGCGCAGGTAGCCGGCCGCGCCAAGGTCGCCCGTGACGGAGTTCGCGATCGGTTCCCAGTGCCGCCGTCCGACCACGACGGGATGCCCCGGCCGGCCGTCGTGGACCGCGCGGCGCAGCGTGCCGGCGCCCACCGCGCCGTCGTCGGCCCCGAGCATCCGCCGGACCGCCGCGGACGGCAGGTGCGGCAGGTCGACGAGCGTGATCACCGCGACGTCGGCGCTGGTACCGGCGGCGGCCGCCAGGCCTGCCCGGAGGGACGCGGACGCGCCGTCCACCCAGTCGGGGACGACGGCGGTCGTGGCCCAGCCCGGCACCAGCGGCCCGGCCTCGTCCGCCCCGGCGCCGAGCGTGACGATGACGTCCTGGCACCCGCCGTCGAGCAGCGTGCGGCAGGCGATCTCGACCCAGGGCGTCCCGTCGTCGTCCCGTGCGAGCGCCTTGGGCCCGCCGAACCTGACGCCGGCCCCGGCAGCGAGCACGATCCCGACCGCGTCGACCATGGTGCCCACGCTACTGCGGAGGAGCTCTCCGGTGGCGACCGACGACCGCGAGGCCGCCGGTGGCGGAGCGCCGGTAGCGGGCCGTCGGTGGCGGAGCGCCGGTAGCGGGCCGTCGGTGGCGGAGCGCCGGTAGCGGGCCGTCGGTGGCGGAGCGCCGGTAGCGGGCCGTCGGTGGCGGAGCGCCGGTAGCGGGCCGTCGGTGGCGGAGCGCCGGTGGCGGGCCGTCGGTGGCGTGATCGTCAGTACGGATCGCGGTGCTCGGCCGATCGCCACGCCTCGAACGGGGCGCCTGCCGCCGCGATCCGGCGGGAGACCACCGGGTTGGGCCAGGTGTCGCGGTCCCGTTCGAGCAGTTCGTAGAACTCGCGGTCGTCGAATCCCGCCTCGGCGGCGTCGTTGCGGTCGGCCGCGAACACGACGCGGTCCACGCGGGCCCACAACCCGGCCGTGAGACACAGCGGACAGGGTTCGCAGGACGAGTACAGCACCGCCCCGGCCAGCGAGTGCGACTCCAGTGCCCGGCAGGCCGCTCGGATCGCCTCCACCTCGGCGTGCGCCGTGGGGTCGAGGTCCCGGGTGACGCGGTTGACGCCGCAGGCGACCTCGGCGCCGTCGCGCACCACCACCGCGCCGAACGGCCCGCCCCCGTCCGCGACGTTCGCGGTGGCGAGCCGGACGGCCCGGGTCAGCCAGCGATCGTCGTCGGCGGCGTCTGTGTCAGCGGCGTCAGCTGCGGCGGTGTTGGCGGCGGTGTCGTCGGCGTCGGCGGCGTTGGTCATGATGTCTCCTCGCTGTTGAGCAGCCGCCACAGGATGTCGCGCTGCATCGGGATCTCGCGGGGGCGCACGCCCGTCGCGTCGGCGACGGCGTTGGCCAGCGCGGGCGCCACCGGGTTGAACGGCGCCTCACTCATCGACTTCGCGCCGCGCACACCGAGCCGGTCGGCGGTGTCCGCGAAGAACACGTCGGTGCGGGGCACGTCGGCCATGGCGGGAAGCCGGTAGTTCCGGAGGGTCCGCGTGCGGACGGTGCCCGCGGGGACGTCACCGGTGCCGTCCGACAGTTCCAGCCGCTCCTGCAGCGCCGACCCGATCGCCTGCGCGACGCCGCCCTCGATCTGGCCGCGCAACTGCTCCGGATTGATGACCACGCCCGCGTCGGCCGCGTGCACCGAGCGCAGGATGCGCACCTCGCCGGTCGCGCGCCGCACCGCCACCCGAAATCCGTGCACGTTGAACGCCACGGAACGCGGCGTGCCGTCGTGCGAGGCGGTCGCCTCGACCACGATCCCGGCAGCGTCGATCCCGGCGGCGCCGGTCCCGGCAGCGTCGATCCCGGCGGCGCCGGTCCCGGCAGCGTCGATCCCGGCGGCGTCGGTGCCGACAGAGCCGGTCCCGCTGGAGTCGGTCCCGCTGGCAACGGTGTCGGCGGTCCCGTCGGCGTCGGTGCCGGCAGCCGCGATCCCGCTTGCGTCGGTTCCGCCCGCTTCCAGCTTCTCCCGCACCTCGGCGGCGGCTCGCGCCACGACCAGCCCGGCCACGACCGTGCCGGCGGACCCGTAGGCTCCGGTGTCGTATCCCGAGGTCGCCGTGTCGGACTGCACCAGCCGCACCTGTCCGGGAGCGACGCCGAGCTCCGTCGCCGCGATCTGCACGAGCGCCGTCGACGTCCCGTTCCCGAACTCGGCCGTCCCGACGTGGACGGCGAAGGTGCCGTCGGGGTACGCCACGACGCGCGCCTGCGACCGGTGCCCGCGCGGCGGCAACGTGGCGATCATCGCGAGTGCCATCCCGGTCCCGACACTCCACTCGTCGCCCGCCTCGACGCCTCCGCCCGCCACCCGCTCCCCGGCGCCGACCACGCCATTTCTGTCGACCACGCCATTTCGCGCGATGTTGACGTCACCATCGGCCGAAATGGCGTGGTCGACAGAAATGGCGTGGTCGGCGTGGTCGGCGTGGTCGGCCGTGACCCGGTCGGAACCGGCGCCCCGCGGGGCGGGGAATGGTGCGCGGAGCTCGCGCTCGACGATGTCGAGGCACTGGTCCAGGCCGTACGACCCGTACTCCAGGTCGCCGCCGTCCACGTGGCCGGTGACGAACGGGTCGCCGGGGCGCACCACGTTGCGGCGGCGGATACCGGCCGGGCTCAGGCCCGTGCGTGCGGCCAGCTCGTCCATGGCCTGCTCGACGGCGAACTGGATCTGGCCGAGCCCGTACCCGCGGAACGCCCCCGACGGCAGGTTGTTCGTGTAGACGGCCTCGCCGTCCACCCGCTTGGCGGGGGCGCGGTAGACCGCCACCGACTCGTTGAGCCCGTGGAACAGCACGCCGGGCGCGTGGTTCCCGTAGGCGCCGGTGTCGGAGAGCACGTCGACGGCGAGGGCGGTGAGAGTGCCCTCGACGTCGGCCCCCAGGGTGACGGTGACGCGCATCGGGTGGCGGCAGGGGAAGGTGGCGAAGGCCTCCTCACGGCTCGGCTCCCACTGGACGGGGCGGCCCGTGCGCAGCGCCGCGAGCGCGACGACGTCCTCCAGCAGCATCTCCTGCTTGCCGCCGAAACCGCCGCCCACGCGGGGAGCGACGACGCGCACGGTGGTGGGGTCGCGTTCCAGCAGCCGGGCGAGCTCGTCGCGGACCAGGAAGGGAACCTGGGTGGAGCTGCGGACGACGAGCGTGCCGTCGGCCGCGACGTGGGCGCGGGCCGCGTGCGTCTCGAGGCTCGCGTGCGCGACGCGCGACGTCGTCCACGTGCCCGTGACAGTGTGCGCGGAGGCGGCGAGGGCCGCGTCGACGGCGCCGCGGGCGGGGTACTCCTCGTGCACCTGCGCGACGACGTTGCGGGCGGGGTCGGCGATGCGTGAGGCGACGGGGTCCTTGTCCGCGTGCAGCAGCGGGGCCGGGGTCCGTGCGGGCGCCGTCCCGTGTCCGACGGCGGCCGGTGGCGCCCCACCACCCGGCAGAGCCTCGCCGGGGCCGATGGCGACCGGCGGCGCCCCGCCGGGCCCCGCAGAGGCCGGTGGGATCTGGCCGTCGGCCGCCCGGCGGGCTTCCTCCGGGTCGAAGACGGCCGGGAGGATCTCGTACTCCGCCTCGACGAGGGCCAGCGCCTCGCGCGCCTGGCGCGGGGAGTCGGCGACGGCGACGGCGACCCGCTGGCCGCGGAAGCGGAGCACGGGGTCGAGGACGCGGGTGTCGTCGGGGTCGTCGGTGCGGTGCTCGTGGCGGCCGGTGGAGTAGAGGGTGTCCGGGACGTCGGCGTGGGTGAGGACCAGGTGCACGCCGGGTGCGCGGCGGGCGGCGTCGGCGGAGATGCGGGTGATCCGGGCGTGGGCGTGCGGGCTGCCGAGCACCGCGACATGCAGGAGGCCGGGCGGTGCGGGCTCGTCGAGGGTGTAGGGCTCGCGCCCGGTGACGACTCGCGCGGCGGCGGGTGCCCGCACGGACCGCCCGAAGGCCGCGCTCGTCGCGTCGCCTCCCCCGGTGACGCTCCCGGACGGGTCGACGGTGTTGACCCGGCCGGCCAGGGCGTCGCGGATGGAGCGGTACCCGGTGCAGCGGCAGAGGTTTCCCTTCCACTTCTCGACGTCGGCCGCGTCGTCCGCGCCGGGAAGGGCGGAGGCCGTCACCACCATGCCGGGCGTGCAGAAGCCGCACTGGAAGCCCGCCGCCTGGGCGAAGCACCGCTGGACGGGGTGCGGCTCCTCCGGCGTGCCGAGGCCCGCGGCCGTCGTGACCTCCGACGAGGTGGCGCGGTGGGCGGGGATCAGGCAGGAGTGCACGGGCTCGCCGTCGAGCAGCACGGTGCAGGCGCCGCAGTCGCCGGCGTCGCAGCCGCGCTTGACCGCCGCAGCGCCCTGGTCGCGCAGGTAGGTGCGGAGGCACTGGCCGGGGCGGGGCGGGGCGGTGGTCTCGGCGCCGTCGATCCTCATGGTCGGCCGTTCGTCGGTGGGAGCCGATCGGTGGTCATGAGAGTTCCTCCAGGACCTCGTGGGTCAGGCGGCGGGTCATGGCGGCGCGCCAGTCGGGGGCGCCGTGGGGGTCGTCGTACCAGTCGGTGACCCGGTCCAGGGCGTCGTCGAGCGCGCCGTGGTCTCCGGCGGGGACGTGCATCACGAGAGGCCGCGGCACCGAGGCGGTCACGACGATCCGAGCCGTGTCCACCGTTGCGGGCGCCGCGCCCGTGACCAGCACCGCGGAGCGGCCGAGCGCCGTCAGGCCGAGCTTCCGGGACGCCGTCCGCGCCTCGAGGCCCGCTCGCGGGACCCGGAGGGCGCGCAGCACCTCACCGCCGGCCAGCGTGGTGGACCCCGGGCCTGTGATCAGGTCCGCGACCGGCTCCGCGCGCGTCCCGCCGTCCGGCGTCCAGATCTCGGCCGTGGCGTCCAGGGTGGCGAGGAGCGCCGTCATCGGTCCGGCCGGCAGTGCGAGACACACGTTGCCGCCCACCGTCGCGGTGTGCGCCACCTTGAAGGACAGCTGGAAGGCCGAGACGCAGGGGGCGACGAGCCGCAGGCCCGGATACTGCCCGGCCGCCGCCGCTGCCCGGTCCCGCAGCGTCGCGATCGTGCAGGTCGCGGCCACCTCAAGCCCGGTGGACGCCGGCCCGGCCACCTCCGGCCGCCCGGCCCCCGGCCCGGCCACCTCCGGCCCGGCCACCACCCCGGCCGAACCGGGCAGGACCCACGGCTCCCAGCCGAGCCCGAGCAGGTCGACGAGCGCCGTCACCCCGGCCGGCACCGGCTCGGAGTACAGGAACGTCCCGCCGGCGAGCAGCCGCTCACCCGGGCGCAGCGCCAGGTCGGCGCGGTCGCGTGCGATGCGCACGCCGTCGATGTCCAGGTCCATGGAGTCCTCGTGTCGGCCCTGCTCGTGCGATGTCCACTCTCAGCGTCCGCCCGCCCGTCAGCCCTCGTCCAGTTCGCCCAGCTCGGCGTACACGGCGTCGACCTCCGCGATCCGCGCCGCCCCCGTCGCCGTCCGCTCCAGCACCAGGTCGGACAGCGCGGCCACCAGACTCATCGGGACGGCGTGCGAGTCGAACGCGCCCTCGTACCCCACCGGACACTCGATCCACCAGTGCACCCGCGCGGCGAGCCGGCGCAGGGTGGGGTCCGCCAGGAGCAGCACCGGCACACCGGCCTCGACGAGTCGTTCGACGGCGGCCGCCGTCCCGGCGGGATGCCGGCGGAAGGACACCATGACGACGACGTCGTCCGGGGTGGCACCCACCAGGTCCTCCGCGAGCGACTGGCCCGGCGACGGCGCGAGGGTCACCCCCGGCCGCACCTGCGCCAGGTTGCGCCGCAGCTCGGCCGCCACCGGGTGACTGCCCCGCCGCCCCACCACCAGCACCCGGCGCGCCCCGGCGAGCGCCGCCGCGGCGCCCTCCAGCACGGCCTCGTCGAGCGCGGCGTAGGCGCGGCGCAGGTGCTCGGTCTCCCGCTGGAGCCGCGAGGCGAGGCCGGCCGGCGGGGTCACCGTCACCGGGAGCCCTCGGCCGCGCTGCTCCCGCAGGTGCTCGCGCAGCCCCTCGAAGTCCTCGTAGCCGAGGCGCCGCACCAGCCGGCTCATCGTCGCCTTCGACACCCCGGCGAGCTCCGCCAGTTCCGTGGCGCGGTAGGCCGCGAGCTCCGACATCCGTTCCAGCAGCAGGTCGGCGGCGCGGGCCTCCTGGGGGGACAGGTCCGCGTAGCGCTCGCGGACGCGACTCTCGAGGGTCACCGGACCGTCCTCTCCCGCGTCTCGCGCGCGACGGCGAGCACCGCCGCCTCGAACGCGTCCAGCGCGGCCGCGACGTCGTCCTCGCGGACCGACTCCGCCGGGTGGTGGCTGATGCCGTCGTGGCAGCGGATGAACAGCATGCCGACCTCGGTGACCGCCGCCATCGCCATGGCGTCGTGCCCGGCCGGGCTCCACAGCCCGGGGACGTCCTGGCCGGGTGCGGCTCCGCCGGGTGCGTCCTCGCCGGGTCCGTCCCTCCGCGCGGCGCGGATTCCGGCGGACACCGCCCGGCTGAGGCGGTCCGAGCAGACGGCCGACGGCGCACGGTGGGTCTCCGCGAGGTCGAACGCGACGCCGCGCCCGGCACAGTGCTCCCGGCCGGCCGCCTCGATGGCGGTCACGAGCGCGTCGCGCCCGGCGTCGTCGTGGGCGCGGACGTCGAGCGTCAGCTCCACCCGACCGGGGATCACGTTGACCGCGCCCGGGTGCACGTGCACGTCCCCCACGGTCGCCAGGGCTCCGGCCTCCCGGGCGAGCCGTTCGGCGGCCAGGATCACCTCCGACGCGGCGGCCAGGGCATCCTTGCGCCGCTCGTACGGCGTGCCACCGGCATGCCGGGCCTCGCCGGTCAGGGTCAGGACGAACCGCCGCGCGCCCGCGATCGACGTGACGTACCCGAGCGGCAGCCCGGCAGCCTCCAGGCGAGGCCCCTGCTCGATGTGCGCCTCCAGGTAGCCCACCAGGTCCTCCGGACGCCGGGCCGCCTCGCCGACCCGGCCCGGTGCGAGCCCGAACCTCTCGAACGCCTCACGCACCGTGACGCCGTCGGCGTCCTGCCGGTCCCACCACGCCGCGTCCCAGCGCCCGGCCACGGCACTGCTGCCCATGAGCGCGGTGCCGAAACGCGTGCCCTCCTCGTCCCAGAAGCCCACGACCTCCAGCGCGAACGGCAGTGGCGCGTCACGCAGCCGTTCGGCGACGGCGATCGCGAGCACCACCCCGAGCGGGCCGTCGAACGCTCCCGCGTCCGGGACGGTGTCGAGGTGCGAGCCGAGCACCAGTGCGGCTCCCCGCGCACCCGCCTTCTGCCGGAACGCGGCGGGCGCGGCGGACCCGAGGCCGCGGCGGCCCCACAGGTTTCCGGCCGCGTCGGTCTCCGTGTCCAGGCCCGCGGCCCGCATCCAGCCCGCGACCGTGGCGTTCGCCGCCGCGTGCTGGGGCGTGAGGTAGGTGCGCTCGAGGTGGTCCGGGCCGGCGGAGAAGCGGGTCAGGTCGGCGCAGCGGTCGAGCACCCAGCGCGCGGAGGTCATGCGGGTTCCTCCAGGTCAGCCTGTCCGGCGCGGTGGGTCGCCGCGGCGCCGGCACCGTCGTCGTCCGTCATGCCGCCGGCACCGGGCAGGGCGGCGCCCGCGAGAACGCCGGCCGTCGCGCCGCCACCCTCGCCGTCGTCGGACCGCTCGGCGTACGCCGCCAGCGCGGCGTCGACGCCGCCACCGGGCGGGACCCCGACCCCGGCCCGGCGCAGCACGTGCTCCAGCCCGGCGAGCGTGGCGAGCACGGCATCGCGCCGCGCGCCGGTGCCCATCACGCCGATGCGCCACACCTGCCCGTGCAGCGGGCCGAACGACGTGCCGATCTCGATGCCGAAGTCCTCCAGGAGCGCGGCCCGCACCGCGTCGCCCGCTCCGGGCTCGGCGCGCAGCCGCTCCGGGAGGTACACGGCGACCACGTTGTTCATCCGGTACCGGTCGTCGCCGAACGTCTCCAGCCCCAGCCCGCGCACCCCGGCGACCATCGCGGCGCCGTGCCGGGCATGCCGGGCGGCCCGCGCGCCCACGCCCTCGGCGCCGATCAGCCGGGCGCACTCCCGGGCCGCGTACAGCATGGACGTGGCCTCGGTGTGGTGGTTGAGGCGTCGCGGCCCCCAGTAGTCCATGATCTGCGCGAGGTCGAGGTAGTTCGACGCGATACGCGTGCCCGGCGGCTCGACGTCGTCGGCGGCACGGATGCCCGCCTCCACGTGCCGGCGCGAGCGGATGCGCGCGGCCGCACGCTCCGACAGGGTGACGGGCGCGCTGCCCGACGGCCCGCCGAGGCACTTCTGCAGTCCTGCCGTCGCGGCGTCGATGCCCCAGGCGTCGGTCTCGAAGACGTTGCCGCCCAGGGTCGCGGTCGCGTCCACGTACAGCAGGGCCTCGTGGGCGCGCGCGATCTCGCCGAGCGCGTCGAGCGGCTGCGCCATCGTCGTGGACGTGTCCCCGTGCACGACGGCGATCACCCGCGGCCGCACCCGCCGCACCAGCTCGGCGATCCGGTCCGGGTCGACGACGCTCCCCCACTCCGCCTCGACCGGGTGCACGCGGGCACCCGCCCGCTCGGAGATCTCCGCGAGCAGGTGCCCGAACCGCCCGAACGACGGCACGACGACGTCGTCCCCGGGCTCCAGCAGCGACACCAGGGCCGCCTCGATCCCGGCCCGCGACGTGCCGTCCACGAGGAACGTCTGCTCGTTGACGGTGCGCCAGACCTCCCGCCACAGGCCCATCGTCTCGGTCATGGTGTCGGTCATGAACGGGTCGAACTGGCCCACCAGGGACGCGGCCATGGCGCGCAGCACACGGGGGTCGGCGTCCACGGGGCCCGGGCCCATGAGGAGGCGCGGGGGCGGGTCGATCTGGGACGTCATGCGGTCTCCTCCCGGGTGATCAGGCGGCCGGGCGCGGAATGCCGGAGCACCCGCACGACCCGCCCGGTGACGGTCATCCTGTCGTAGGCGCTGATGGGGTTCTTGTGGGCCATCCCGGCGGCACGGAACGTCGTGGTCCCGTCCGGGTCGTAGACCATCAGGTCGGCGTCCTGCCCGACGGCGATCCGGCCCTTGGCCCGGCCCAGCCCGGCGAGCCGCGCGGGCCTCTCCGCGGTCCAGCGCACGACGTCGGCCAGCGGCACCTCGCGCTCCCGGGCCGCGGCGGCGAGGGCCGTCCAGCCGGCCTGGAGCCCGGACACGCCACCCCACGCCCGTTGGAGGTCGACCTCACCGACCGGCTTGGCACCATATTTCTGGTCGGCGGTGGCGGGCGAGTGGTCGCTGACCACGATGTCCAGGAGCCCGTCCCGCAGCCCGTCCCAGAGGGCGTCCTGGTTGGCCCGGTCGCGGATCGGCGGGCAGCACTTGTAGGCGGGGTCGCCGTCGGGCACGTCCTCACCGGCGAGGGTGAGGTAGTGGTGGCAGGTCTCGGCGGTGACGGGCAGGCCCTCGCCCTTGGCCCGTGCGAGCAGGTCGAGGACGCGGGCGGAGGACACGTGCAGCACGTGGGTGCGGGTCCCCGTCTCGCGCACGACGTCCAGGAGCCGCGCCACCGCCGTCGTCTCCGCGTCGTCGGGGCGGGACAGCAGGAAGTCGGCGTACGCGGACGACGGCGGCCGGGCGGCCGCGGCGAGCACGCCGGGGTCCTCGGCGTGGACGACCATCCGGCCGCCGAAGCGGGCGACCTCCGCCATGGCGGCACGCAGCTCGCCAGGGTCCAACGGAGGGAACTCGGGGACCCCGGAGTCGGCGAGGAAACACTTGAACCCGACGACACCGGCGTCCCAGAGCGGTTCGAGGCCGGAGACGTTGCCGGGGACGGCGCCACCCCAGAAGGCGACGTCGCAGGAGAGCTCGCCGGCGTCCGCGACGGCACGAGCGGCGTCACGCTTGACCTCGAGCGCGCCGACGGACGTGGTAGGCGGCAGCGAGTTGAGCGGCATGTCGACGATCGTGGTGACACCGCCGAGCGCGGCCGCCCGGCTCGCCGACGCGAAGCCTTCCCAGCTCGTCCTGCCGGGCTCGTTCACGTGCACGTGCGTGTCCACCACCCCGGGCAGCACCACCGCCGGCGACGGGACGGTCACCGGCGGGACGGTGTCGCCCGCCCCGTGCACGACGACGTCCGCGATGCGCCCGGCCTCGACCCGGATCGTGGCCGCCCGGAGCCGGCCGTCGATCATGACCTGGTCGGCCGTCACCGTCCGGTCGCCGCTTCCCGTCATACGAAGCCGCCGATCGTCGCCCAGACCGGGTGCTCGGGGCCGGCCGGACCGTCGTCGTCGGACCGGGTCACCGCCGCCTCGATGAGGCCGTACGGGCGGTCGGCGGCGAAGAACACCTCGCCGGGGTTGTCCAGGCCGAACGGCTCCAGGTCCACGAGGAAGTGGTGGTTGTTGGGGCAGCTCAGCCGGATCTCGGCGATCTCGGGGTGTGCCTCCAGCACCGCCCTGCCCATCGCGAAGACGGTCTGCTGGAGCGCGAGGGAGTGCAGCCCGGCGAACGTCTCCAGCAGGATCGAGCGCACACCGTCGTAGCGTGCGTCGAAGGCGGCGCCACGGTCGCCCGCGTCGAGAGCGTCCGCCGCGAAGTCGTCCGTGTAGCGCCACCAGGCCGTCAGGTCCGTGGCGAGGACCCGGTCGGCGACCTCGGGCAGCGTCGTGTAGCGGTCACGGGGGAAGCCGTGGAACTCCGAGCCGGTGGACTTCAGCAGCGTCACGTCGCGCAGGCCGGCCAGGACGGTGAGGTGCGGGGCGCCGTCGTCTGGGGCGCCTGCGTGGACGAGCGCCGTCCGGGGGCCGCTCCCGGGCCGGACGAAGGAGTGGTCGTGACCGGACGGCGCGGCAGAACTCGGCCCGGCAGCGCCGTCGGCCCCGACGCGTTCCCACGCGTACTGCTCCGCGGCCCAGCGCCCGCCCGTCACCTGGGGATACGCGAGGAAGTGCCGCGCGAGCCGGGCGAGGAAGGACTCGGGCGCACCGACCCCGTCCCGCGCGAACGCGTAGATCGTGTTCTTCTGGGTGTCCGTCGCGATGACACCGCTGTTGTCGCCGGCGAGGTGCGTCGCGGCGAAGTCACCGCGGAGCTGGGACGTGACGCTCAGGTCGGTGAGGCGGTGGCGCGGGGTGTCGCGATCCACGCGGACCAGCCGCACCTCGGCCTTGCCGTACTGGTTGGCGCCCAGGACGATGCCCATCTCAGCTCCCCCGGTAGGTCGTGTAGGCGAACGGGCTCAGCAGCAGCGCGACATGCGTGTGGGCGGTGCCGAGTGCCACCTCCAGCACGACGCGCGGGTAGAAGGTGTCGCGGTCCTGCGCGGCGAACCAGTCGCCGGTCGCGAGTTCCAGCGTGTAGGTACCGGGGCCGGGCAGATCGCCCCAGGCAATGCGGCCGTCGTCGTCGGTGGTGGCGGTGCGGTGTTCGGGTTCGGCGGCGGCGGGCAGGCTGCCGCCCGGTTCGGCGGCGGTGTCCGACGGCGGTCGCGGCGCGCGCTCGTGGTCCGGCGACGGCCCGTCCCCGGTTGCGTCGTCAGGTGGCGGCACGGGGAGCGGGCCGGTGAGCGCCGCCCGCATGCCGGCGGCCGGGAGACCGCGGGCGGCGTCGAGCACGTGGGTGGAGGCGGTGGTCATGCCGGGGTCTCCTCGTCGATCAGCCCGTCGAGACGCAGCAGGGCGATCTGCCGCAGCTCGTTGATCGCCACCAGCGTCTCGGTCGCGTCGTCGTTCCGCAGCCTGGCGGTGAGGTTCTCGAGGATCTCGGGCCCGGTCCGGCCGGCGGCACGGACGAGGAAGATGCGCCCGAACCGCTTCTCGTACATGGCGTTGCCGTTGGCGATCGCGTCCGCCGTGGCCGTGTCGGACGACGACGCCCCCTGCTCCCTGCGCGACATGGCGGCCTCCCGGGTGTTGCCCTCGGCGCGCTCGCCGATCCGCGGATGATGTGCGAGAGCTGCCTTCAGGTCGGCCTCGCCCCAGTGTGCGGCGGCCCGTGTCGCGCGGCGGACCAGGGCGTCACGCGTCGGGTAGGGGCGGCCGGAGACGACGTCGTCCACCCATGCCGGGATGTCCGCGCACGGCCGCACGACGGCGGCCGCCTCGGCCTCGGGGAGGGCGTTGAAGGTGGCCAGGTCCATGACACTGAACCTACAGTTTCACCGGTTCGCCCATGCGACACGGACGTTTCGCCGAGGTAAAACACCTCGCCACCCGCTCGCCGCCTCAACCCCGCCCAGTCCGGCCCGACCCAGCGGACCTTTCACGGCCGAGTAAATGGATTCGAACCCCTACTGAACGCGACTCAGCTACGGGGGCGGAGGGACAACAGGGTGTGGTCCGAGTTGGGGGGGCCGATCAGGCAGGCCGCCGCCGGGAGGCCGGCTGCCGTGCGGAGCGGCACCGCGAGCGCCGGGAGGCCGCCGAGCACCGCCGTGGCGCAGAGGGCCACGGTGGCCGCCCGGACCGCCTCGGCCGCGCCGGGGTCGCCCGCGGGTGGCGCGACAGAGGACGCCGCGGGCACCACGAGGACGTCGTCGCCGAACAGCCCGCGAATGGCCGAACGCGCCTCGGCGGCGATGCCGCGGGCCTCGACGACCTGATCGGGGGTCAGGGACCGGGCGAACTCGAACCGCCCCCGCACCGCGGGCCCGAGGTCCTCGAGGTGCCGGCCGATCCACTCCGCATGGATCTCCCACGCCTCGGCGGCCTGTACCACGCGCACGGCCTCGACCCAGGCGTCCGGGAGCCCGGTGAACGGCGGGACGTCGCGATCGCCCCAGGGCGTGCCGCTCGCCGGGGCCGCGCTCGCCTCCGAGGCCGCGAGCCAGTTGTCGACGGCCGACCTGACGTCCGGCTCGGCCAGGTCGAGGAGCGCCGCGACCGGCGTGAGGCTGCCGCCGACGGGGCTCTCCCCGGCAGCCGGCAGCAGCACCGCCCCCACCCGGGCGAGCAGGTCCGGGTCCCTGGTCAGCCAGCCGACGGTGTCGAACGACGGCGCCAGCGGCAGCACCCCCTCGCCGGAGATCGCGCCGTGCGTGGGCCGGAAACCCCACAGACCTTGGTAGGCGGCCGGCACCCGGATCGACCCCGAGGTGTCGGTGCCCAGCCCGATGCTCACCTCACCGCCCGCGACCGCCGTCGCCGGCCCGGACGTCGAACCGCCGCTGATCCGGCCGGGAGCCGCAGGGTTGGGCGGCGTGCCGTAGTGCGCGTTCGCGCCCGTCAGGGACCAGGCGAATTCCTCGGTCCGCGCGATCCCCGTCACCGCCGCGCCCGCCTCCAGGAGGTGTGCCACGGCCGGGGCGTGCACCGGCTCGACGGGCGCCCGCGCCAGCCAGGCCGGGTTTCCGGCCCCGACGCGCTGCCCGGCCACCGCGAAGAGATCCTTGACGGCGACGGTCTCGCCGTCCAGCACGCCCGAGCCTGTCGGTGCCACCAGGGCCGCGCCGTCGTCCCCGAGCACCCGCCACACAGAGCTGTCCATGCGGGCCATCGTGCCAGCCGGACGACAGGACCGGCCGGGCGTTGCCCCAGAACCTCCCTCGCGCGGGCGGCCGCGGCTACCGTCATGCCGACCCGCCGCGGCCGGTGACGGGTCGACGGGAGGGCTCACGCCGTGAAGTCCGACATGCGGATTCTCGCGTGCACGCCTTTGACCACGTCCACGACCTGGGAGATGTTGAAGTCCGTCGCCGCCGACAGGTAGGCGTACGCGTGCGCGGCGTCCATCCCGTACCGGGCCCGCAGCAGGGAGATCGCCGCGCGGACGCAGTTCCGCACGGCCACGTCGAGGTCCCGGTCGAGGCCCGTGGGGACGAGGAAGTCGCTCGTCTCCCCCAGCGGCCCGGCCAGTTCCCCGAACATCCGGGTCGCATCGGCGGCCGGGATCAGGTCCAGGCGCAGGCGCATCCGCAGCGACGCCTCGAACGCGGTGAGCGCCACCTCGCCGTCGCCCTGCGCGAAGTGCGGGTCGCCCACGTACGCCAGCGCGCCGTCGGCCTGGACGGGCAGGTAGAGGGTGGCGCCGGCGCCCAGGAGGTTGATGTCGATGTTGCCGCCGAAGCTCCCCGGCGGCACCGAGTGGGGCCGCTCGCCGCCCGCGGCGGCGACGCCCATGATCCCGCAGAAGGGCGCGAGGTCGAAGCCGACGGTCCGCGCGGCAGGCGGCTCGCGCGTGCCCGACGGCGGCGCGCTGCCCGGAGCACCGTCCAGCGACGTCCCGCCACCCGGCGACGTCCGTCCCGTCAGGGGCAGGCGCCCACGACCGTGCTCGTCCACCTGGGCGAACACGCTCACGACAGCGGCGCCCGACACCGGGTACTCCCCGGGGAGCGCCCCGCGGCCGTGCCGGTTGGAGATCACGCCGTACGGGACGCGGGGCGTTGCCTCCAGCACGCGGATCGCCAGCAGGTCGCCCGGACGGGCGCCGCGCACCGCGATCGGCCCCGTGACCACGTGCCCGCCGTGACCCGCGGGCGAGTCGGGCGGCCCGGGCGTCCGCGGGCCCAGCCGGCTCGCCCGCTCACCCGCGCGGGCGGCCCGCGTCAGTTCGACGGCGTCGGCCAGCACCGCCCGCTCGGGCACACCCCGGGCACCGAAGTACGCGAGCGGGTCCGACCCCTGGTCCTCCAGAAGGCCCTCGTGCGACAGGGTGTCCACCACGACGTCGTCCCCAGGGTCCACCGTGAGGACCGGCTCGTCCGTGGCGCACGGCAGGCGGCCCCAGAACGCGGTGTCCGGCTCGGTGGCCAGGTAGTGCGCCCCCGCCGGGACGCCGGTGCCGGGCTGGAGGACGGTCTGGTCGCGCATGGGCAGACGCTACCTGCCCACGACCTCCACGGTGGCGCCCGCCCGTTCCAGCGCGGTGCGGTAGCGATCGGCCTCGGCCGCGGTGACGCACTCCACGACCGTGGCGGGGATCGTGCGGAACAGGATCCGCGCCTCGTCCATCCCCAGGGCCGTGACCCGGCACAACGCGCTGATGAGCTCCACCGCGTCGCGCTCCAGCGTCGCGTCGACGCCCACGAGCCGTACGGTGAACGGCCCGTCGACGGAGAACCCGGGATCGGCCGCGTCCCGTCGTGGCACCAGCACGTCGATCACCAGGTAGACGAGGAAGACGAGCACCGCCCATCCGGCCACGGCACCGATCGGCCCCACGAAGGGCAGCAGCTCCAGCCCTCCGACCACCGTGACGACCACCGGCGCGCTGAGGACGGGGGCGGCGTGCAGCAGGAGCCGGTGCACGACCGCGCGCGAGTCCACCTCGCGCACGGCGCGGATCCCCCGCACCGCGAGGTGCGCCACCGCCTGCTCGGCCCGGACGCGCGTCAGGCCGTGCGCGACGAGCCAGCCCTCCGCCCGGGCACCCCGACCCGGCCACGGCCCGCCGGGTGGCCGCTGCCGTCCCGCGACGTCGATCGGCTCGAGCCGGAGGATCGTCCGCACCCGGTCCCGCGACGAGCCGCCGGTGTCCAGGACGCGCACCGCGGAGTCCCGGGGGTCGACGACGTCGTGGGCGGGGTGCCGTACCGCGAGGACCAGCAGGATCGCGGCGACCGCCCACAAGACTCCGTCGAACCACCCGGCGAGCGACTCCCGCGCCTCGACCGAGACCGTGTAGACGAGCGCACCCACGAGGAACAGCGCGACCCGTGTGCCGTGCTTCACAGGGGGAATCCTGCCAGATTCCCGCGGGTGCTCCGGGCGCTCCCTCCCGTCAGAACGCGTCGGGGTAGAACGCCCGCGCCACGTCCTCCACCGCGGTGACGTTGCCGACCGAGCCCGGGAAGAGGCCCGACGACGGAACGGCCACGAGCCGGTCCTCCCTGACGGCGGTCACCTCGGGGAACGTCGCGGTCAGGTAGTCACGCGCCTGCGCCTCCTGCGCGTCGTCGTGCACGCCGAAGACGATGACGTCCGGGTTGCGCGCGGCGATCTCCTCGGGCGTGACGGCGGCCGCGAAGAACTGCTCGAACAGGTCCTCAGCCGGGTCGAAGACGTTGTCGCCGCCGGCCCGCCGGATGATGTCGTACTCGACCCCCGCGCCGATCGCCGACACCGTGCTGCCCTCGACGTACAGCTGGGCGACCGTCGGCCGTTCCTGGCCCGCCACCGCGGCGTCGACGGCGTCGAGCCGGTCGCTCATCTCGCCGGCGAGAGCGGTGGCCTCGTCGGGCACGCCGAGGATCGCTCCGAGATTCGCGATGTCCGTGAGCAGGTCGTCGACCTCGGAGGTCTGCCGCCGCTCCGCGCAGCCGCCGGTGGCGACGTAGCTGACCGCCCCGGCCTGGGCGAGCTGCTCCATGCTCGCGAAACCCTGCTCGGCCGTGAACTCGTACGTCGTCGGGGCGACCACCGCGTCGGGCTCCACGGCGAGCAGGTCCTCCCGCGCCGGCGGCGTCTCGGTGCTGAGCTCGGGGACGCCGGCCACCTGGTCGGCGATGTCCTCCGGCAGCGGGTGGTTGGCGACCTGAGCCTGGCCGACGAGCCGGTCGGCGACGCCGAGCCGGACGAGCAGCTCGGTCTGCGACGGGTCCAGCCCGACGACGCGCTCCGGCGCCCGGTCGACGACGATCTCGCTGCCGCAGTTCTCCACCGTGACGGGGTAGGCGCCGCCGGCGCCGGAGGGGTCGGCGGCCGCGCCGTCGGCCGCCTGCACGCCGGTGCCGCAGCCGGCGAGCAGCACCGCGGCGAGCAGTGCTCCGGTGGCCAGCAGCGCGGTTCGCCGCGGCGGGAGGATGCGGGTCGGGGATGAGTTCATGAGGTTCCTTCCTCGGATCGGGCTGCTCCGGACAGGAGCAGGTGGTCCCGGCCGGTGCGGGGATGCACCGTCCGGGCGGCGTCGACGTGGAAGACGTCGCGCAGGAGTGAGGGGACGAGCACCTCGCCGGGCGGGCCGTCCGCCACGGCGTGGCCGCCGTCCAGGACGAGCACGCGGTCGCAGTGGCCGAGCGCCAGGTCGAGCTCGTGCAACGCCATGACGACGGTGACACCGAGCCCCGCGACCAGGTGCATCAGCTCGAACCGGTAGGACAGGTCCAGGTGGTTGGTCGGCTCGTCGAGCAGGAGGACGTTCGCCTCCTGCGTGATCGCGCGGGCCAGCAGTACGCGCTGCTTCTCCCCGCCCGACAGGGCGTGCACGTGCCGGTGCGCCAGGTGGGTGATCCCGGTGAGCTTCATCGCGTGCTCCGCGAGGTCACGGTCCTCGGTGGTGTCGCCGGCGAACCCGCGGTGGTGCGGGGTGCGGCCCAGCAGCACGCTCTCGGCGACGGTCAGGCCGAGCTCGTCGGGCGGCTCCTGCGCCATGACGGCGATGTTCCGCGCGATGTCCCGGCGCGACATCCCGGCCAGGTCGGCGCCGTCCAGCAGCACCCGCCCGCCGCTCGGCCGCAGCCCGCGGAAGCAGGCGCGCAGCAGGGAGGACTTCCCGCTCCCGTTCGGCCCGAGCAGGCCCAGGACGCGGCCCGTCCCGACGGCGGTGGTGACGCCGTGCACCACGGTGCGGGCACCCCGCGTCACCGACACGTTCTCGATGTCCAGCCTCATCGTCCGATCCCCTGTTCGTCGGCGGCGTGGCCGCGCATCAGCCACAGGAAGAACGGCGCGCCGACGATCGCCGTGACGATCCCGATCGGGACCTCGGCGGGTGCGGACACCGTGCGCGCGAGCAGGTCGGCGGTGGCGAGGAAGAGCGCCCCGCCGGTCACGGCGAGCGGGATCATGCGCCGGTGGTCGGCACCGACCAGGAGCCGCGCCACGTGCGGCACGACGAGCCCGACGAACCCGATGCCGCCCGCGACGGACACCACCACACCGGTCAGCAGCGCGGCGGTGAGCAGCAGCACGACGCGCAGCCGGTTGACGTCGGTCCCCAGGGCGACCGCGGCGTCGTCCCCGACGGACATCGCGTTCATGCCGCGCACGACGACCGCCGTCACCACGAGGCCGATCGCGAGCGCCGCGGCGGGCGCGACCAGGGAGGTCATGGTCGCGGCCGAGACGGAGCCCAGCAGGAAGAACATCACGCTGAAGACGTTCTGCGCCTCGGTGGTGAGGGTGAGGTAGCTGGTGATCGCGCTGAAGAAGATGCCCAGCGCGACGCCGCAGAGGATGAGCCGCGCGGGGGCGATCCGGCCGTTCTTCTGCGCCACGAGGAACACCAGGGCGGTGGCGGCGGTGGCGGCGAGGAAGGCGGCGGTGCTGATCGAGACGGTGCTCGCGGTCCCGAGGACGACGACGGCCACCGCGCCGACGCTCGCCCCGGAGGACACCCCGAGGATGGCGGGCTCGGCCAGCGGGTTGCGGACCACGGCCTGCAGGTGCGCTCCGGCGAGGCTCAGCGCGGCGCCGGCGAGTGCGGCGAGCAGGGCGCGCGGCATCCGGAACTGCCAGACCGCCTGGTCCTGGAGGGGGGTGTAGGTGCCGTCGGACATCCAGGGCATGCCGGGCAGCAGGTGGCCCAGGGTGAGGCGCCCGGCGTCGTAGGGCGTGAGGTCGACGGTGCCGACGGCGGCGGAGGTGATAAGGACGGCGACGAGGGCGATGCCGGCCCCGGCGGTCATCAGCGGCGCCCGGAGGCGATGTCTCATGAGGGGTCTGCTCCCTGGGTGTGATACCGGGCGAATCCGAGGACGGACGCCGCGAAGTCGTGGACGTCGTCGAGCGCGTTGCGGCCGTGGCCCATCGCGGGCCGGTGCTCGCGGCCGACGACGGCGCCGCGGGTGCGCAGCGCCTCGGCGAACCGGTCGGTGGGGGCACGCGAGACCCGGGTGTCCTGGTCGAACGTGGTCAGGAGGAACGCGGGCAGCGGCCGGACGGACGGGTAGCGGTCCAGGCGCGCGAACGGCGAGTAGTCGGCCATGGCCGCCCGGATGCCGGGATCGGCGGGGTCACCGAACTCCTGGCGCCAGTACGCGGCGTACGGGTGCTCCTCCAGCCGGAACGGGTCGAGCGGTGCGGCCGTGCAGGTGACGGCCGCGACCAGGCCGGGCTGGGCGAGCGCCGCCGAGGCCGCGACCAGCCCGCCGTGGGAGGCACCCGAGAACGCGATCCGGCCCGGCTCGGCGAGCCCGCGGGCGACGAGTCCTCGGGCGGCCGCCACGAGATCGGCCGGGCCGGTCCCCTTGCGGGGACCGCGTCCCTGTTCGTGCCGCCCCGGGGCCCCGCCGGAACCCCGGACGCGGGCGGTGACGTAGCGGCCGCCGAGCTCGCACCAGGCGGCGACCGACGGCTCGAAGCCGGGCAGGTCGACCACGCCGAACCCGCCGTAGGCGACGACGAGCACGGGCGCGGCTCCGTCGTGGGTGTCGGTGACGACGAGCTCGACGGGCGTGCCGTCGGCGGCGGGGACGGTGAGGAGGCGGGTCCGCGATGCGCCGGCACGGCCGGGGCCCGGGGCCACGAGCGCGTCGAGGCGTACGACCTCGGGGACGCGGGCGGGTGCCTCGACCCGCACCTGGAGGCCGTCGCCGTCGCGCGCGAGCCCGGTGACGGCCCGCACGTCGTCGTCGGCCGAGACGGGAACGCGCCGGACGACCTCCAGCTCCGCGTCGAGTTCGGCGACCTCGGAGTGCCCGTCCATCACGACGTGCAGCCAGAACCTCCCGGAGGTGGCGAGCGCGTGCACCACGGTGCCGGCCGGCGGAGCGGTGGCCCGGATCGCGATGCCGGAATCGTCGCCGTGCAGGGAGTACAGCGCGGTCCGTGACACGGCGAGGGCGTCGTTTCCGGCGGCGTGCACGGTGCACACCCCGGGCAGCCGTACGAGTTCGGTCGCGTCCGTCGTGATGAGCCGGGTGCCGTCGTCGTCGGACACGGTGAGCACGAGCCGTCCGCCGATCACGACGGGGCGTGCCCGCTCGCCCTCGCCGCCCTCCCACACGGTCCGCGGCCGCGGGCCGGGTGCGTCCGGGCGCTCGACGGGCGTCCACGCCGTTCCGTCCGTTGGCTGCGTCGCCGTCGACCGGAGCGGCGTGGTCGGCCCCGTCGGGACGCGCAGGGCGACGACGCGCCGGGGGCCGACCGTGAGGATCAGGTCGTCGCCGTCCGGGGTCCAGGTCATGTCCGTGTACCGCAGCGCCAGGCCCGGGACGGTCCGGGCGCTCCCGGAGAGGACGTCGAGCAGGCGGAGCGCGCCCGACTCGGTGCCGTCGGCGGAGACCTCGAGCGCGAGGATGCGGCCGTCGGGGCTGAGGGCGGCACGCTGGACGGCCGCGCCCGGATCGTGGACCAGGCGCTCCTCGTCGCGCAGCACCACGGGGTACCGGTCGCCGGCCCGTCGGGAGATCCGCAGGTCACCGAGCGGAAGCCCGGGTCGCCCGGCGGCCTCGGCGCGATGCAGCGCGGCGTCGAGGCGCGGGTCGATGGGCCGCGGGCCGATGGGACGCTTCCCTGCGGCCGGCTGGTCGTCGAGCGGTCGGCCGGTTGTCCGTGCGGTCGGTCGCTCGGGGGGCCGATTTCTCGACCTCGGGCCGACCACAGAGCCCGGGCCGGGGCGGCCGCTCGCCGGCGGTGCGGGGTCGGGGGTCATCGGCCGATGCCGTCCACCGAAGCGGAGGGCTGTCCCGGGAGTGCCGCCAGGTGCCCTCCCTCGTCCAGCGGAGTGCCGACGGCGATCGTGGCCTCCACTCCCCCGCGGCCGACGAGGTGCAGCTCTCCGTCCCCGCCGCGGGTCACCGCCGCCCGGCCGGCGTCGATCAGGGCTATCGCCCGGCGCTGGGCGGGCCGGCCGTCCACCGGGTCCCACGGCGTCGCGCCGGGCCGGGGCCCCGCGCTCATCGGGGGGAGCTCCACCTCGGTGCGGTCGCCGTCCGGTTGCCGGATCATCAGCCGGTCGCCGTCCGGATGCACGACGGTCCAGGCCACGACGCCGTCGCGGATGTCAGGCCGGAAGACGAGGCCGTCGCCCGCCGGGGTGACGGTGGCCTCGCCGTCATCGGCCCGCCAGGTCGCCACCCGGTTGGTCCAGCGGTGCCACGCGGCGGGGTCGGGCTCGCCCCCGCGGAGGGAGCCGGTGAGGGTGCGGGTGGCGGGATCGAAGCGCAGGAACCAGGCGCGCCCGCCGCCCGGCCACGGCCACGTCTCCAGCCGGCGGGGAACGGCGTCCGCGATCTCGAACCGCTCGATCCCCGCCTCCGTCGCCAGGTGCACGACGCCGGCGGCGTGGTCGACGGCGTCACCGTGGCCGAGGTCGCCCGTCATGGGCGCGACGTTCCCCCGGACTCGCGGGCAGTGCGGGCCGGCGTCGAGCAGCTGCCGCAGCCCGATCGCCTCGACCTCGCCCGGCGCGCGGTGGCGGAGCACGACGACAGGTTCCCCGGTCGTGGTGTCGCGGACGACGGCGGCGCCGGGTTCCCCCGTCCGCACCCGCACCCGCACGGCCGTGCGCTCCGCGAGGTCGGCGACGGTGACCAGGTCGCTCCAGGGTTCCGCCGACGCGCCGCAGCCCGTCGTGCACACCACGTAGCGCCCGGACGGGTCGGCGGCGAGATGCTCGCCCGGGATCGCGACGGGGATGCGCGTGGCCTCCCCGGCGTCGTCCAGCACGACGAGCGTACCGAGGGCGTCGTCGACGAAGACGGCCCGGGCGCCGTGCGGCGCGCCCGCGGGCAGCCGCAGGACGCCGGCGTGCTCGGCGAGGGTGGCCCGCCGGGCGTCGCCGTCGTCCGGCCGGAGGGGCCGACCCTCGCCGGCCGCCATCCCGGAAAGGGTGCGCCACCAGCCCGAACGATGGTCCGCGAGCAGCAGGTTCGTGTTCATCAGGCGAAACCATACTAGAAGTGAGAATCATTATCGTGTACGTTCCGAAATGCCTGGTCCCCCAGGTCCGGCCACTGCGCCGGCACGTCAACAGGAAGGCAGAACCATGGAGAACACCACCACGGAGCTCGTCAGCGAGATCCAGGACACCGAGCACCTGGCGCACAACTCGGCCGACCACTCGAACGCGCTCGTCGAGAACCCGTTCGAGGACTGAGCCGGCTCGCGGGTCGCACGATCCGCGTACCGCGCCGTCCGGCGGGTGACTCGTCACGCCGCCGTTAGGCGCACCGGACCGGGGAGGTGAACCGGTCCGGGCGAGTGCGCCGGGCGCTCGTACCGCCCGGCGCACTCCGCCCCATCATCCCGCTCACGGTGGACGCCCCGCCGCGTCCGTCCCGCCCCGCGCCCGAATCCGAAGGAGTTCCGTGCCTCGATCCGAGTGGCTGCCGCTGCCCGGCGGCCTCGACCACGTCCGCCTCACCGGCGACCGCCCCGCGATGCGCACCCGCGACGGCCGCTTCCTGCGGCTGCACTCCGTACCGGACGGCGCCGCGACCGGTGGCCTCGCCGTGGGCGGTGAGCTGCGGCGCTACCTGCGCCGCATCGCGCACGTCGCCACGGCACGACGGCGCGACCTGGCCGCCACGCGCTGGCCCGAGGGCAGGCGGGACATCGCCGTCGTCGGCCGGGACCACCTCGCCTCCGCCCTGGCGCGCGAACTGCGCCGCGCGGGAGCCGGCGTGACCCGGATCCGGCCCGGCGCGACACTCGGCGACGGCACCGTCCCCGGGCCGCACGGCGAGGACACGATCCCGCCGCCCGGTACGGCGTCGGACCGCGCCGCCCGGCCGGACGCCGTCGTCGCCGTGCTCGACGCCGCCCCGTCTGCCGGCCTCGGACGGTGGCTGAAGACCCTGCCCGCGCAGGGCGTCGCCGTGCTGCACGGCCACCGCGAGGGCGACCACTTCCACCTGCTGCCCCTGGCCGTCGACGGCACCGAGGCCGACGCCGACCAGGTACGCCGGCGCCGGATCGCCGCCTCTCCCGCGGGACCGGAGCTCGACTCGTGGCTCGCCGCGCCCCCCGCTCCGGCGCACCGTCTCGGGGACCTGGCACGCGGCGCGATCGTCTCGTCGTGCCTCACCGTCCTCACCGACTGGGCCGACGACGCCCCGGGCCTCGCCGGGCACCGCCGCACCCTGCGCGTCCTCGACGAGCACCTGCGCCTGCACACCCACACCGTGCTCGGGTTCGACGAGCCGGCCGTGCGATGACAGCCACCGGAATCCCGCACCGCCGGCACGTCGTCCTGGCCGACGGCGCCAGACTGGTCGGCGACCTGTTCCCCGCCACCGGGGACCGCCGGGGCGTCGCCGTCGTCCGCACCCCCTACGACGCGCGGCGACACCACCCGCTCGCCGCCTCGCTGGCCCGGCAGGGATACGACTGCCTCGTCCAGGACGTGCGCGGACGCCACCGCTCGGACGGAGCGTGGACGCCGTACGACGTCGAGGGCGCCGACGGCGCGGCCACGCTGGCCGACCTGCGCGAAGCCGGGTTCGACGGCCCGGCCGTGCTCTACGGGGCCAGCTACGCAGCCCACGCCGCGCTCGAGACCGCGCGGGTCGCGGGCCCGTCGCTCGGTGTGGGCGCCGTCGTCGCCCTCGTGCCCGCGCTCGGCCTGCACGAGACGGCGTACTCCGGCACGGGCCGCCCGCAGTACCGGGACCGGATCGGCTGGTGGGCGCGGCACGGATTCGGCAGGTCGGACGACCCACCGCTGTCCCCGGACCGGCTGGACCGCGCCGCGGAGGTCGCCCACCGGGAGAGCCCGGTCGCCGCCGCCGCCTGGCTCGGGTGGAGCGACCTTCCGCGCCGTCGGGCCTGGCACCGGCTGTGGGAGACCGGGCCGCTGGACCTCGCCGGCCGGTACGGCGCCGTCGGGGTGCCGCTGCTCGTCGTCACCGGCGACCGCGACCCGTTCGACCACCACGCCCGCGCGCTCGCCGCCGCCTGGGGTGCGCGGTACGGGCCCCGGGCCGCGCTGCTGGCCGGCCCGTGGGGGCACGACCTGGGCATCGGGACGCGGGACCCGCGGCTCCGCGCCGCGTTCGACGCCGCGGGAACCCCGGGCCGCCGGATCGCCGCCTGGCTGGCGGGGACGGCCGGCCCGGAACCCGGCACCACCGAGACCCTCGACACCGCCACCCGGCGCTGGACGCCGGACACTCCCGGCGCCGCTGCGGTGCCCCTGGAAGGAGGACGATGAGCACGCAGGCCGCACCACTCGACGTCGAACGCCTCGTGGACCCGATGACCGGCATGATCCGGCGGGTCAAGGAGGTGCTGCGCCCGGATCGCGCCCCGTACCGGTACACGTCGCTCACCGCCGAGGTGTCCGACGCCCGCCGCCTGGGCGACTGGCCGGCCGACCGCGTCTCGCTCGGCACGACGTTCGGCGACCCGGCCGGCGCCCGCATCGCCGCCATCGCCGAGGCCGCCGAACGGTACTGCGGCAACTTCATCCCCGACGAGCTGGACCCGCGCGAGTACCGCACCGGCACCGCGGACGAGCTCCGGGCCGCGGGGCTCACCGTGGTCGGCGGTGACGAGCTGCCCCGCTGGGACCGCGGCCAGCTGGACCGGCCCGGGTTCCCCTACACCGGCTTCGCCGACGACACCCCCACCCTCTGGTCCCGCTGCGTCGAGCAGACCGCCGGCGGGTACGACGCCGGCGGCCGCGAGGTGTGGATGCCGCACTCGCTGATCGGGCTGAACTGGCGCCGGCGGCGCTTCACGCACCTGCCGCGGATCCACCACCTCAACTACGCGGGCATCGCCACCGGCCAGGGCTCCGCCGACGCGCACGACCGGGGCCTGCTGGAGCTCACCGAGCGGGACGCGCTGGAGGTGTGGTGGCACCACGGCGGCCCGGCGTCGGGCATCGACCTGGACTCCGTGCCCGGGCTCGCCGAGGATCTGGCGGGCACCCCGCTGGAGGTGCACGTGGTGCGCATGCCGACCGAGCTGGCGCCGGCCATGGGCGCCCTCGTGCACGACCCGGACACCGGCGTGTACGCGGCCGGGTTCTCCGCCGCCACCGACCCGGTCCGGGCGGTGCGCAAGGCGGTGCTCGAAGCGGTGCACACCTGGATCTACACCCTGGGCTGCGTGGACGCCGACGGCTGGGTGTTCCAGGCGGTCGACGCCGGACTCATGGCGCCAGGCCTCTACCTGGAGCACCGCGCCGACCGCCGGTACCTGGACTCGGCGGGCGAGCAGTTCCGGCACGTCCGGGACCTCGGGGCGCACGTGCAGGTGTGGCTCGACGAGCGGGTGCACCCGCTGGCCGCCCGGTTCACCGAGCCGGAGCTGGGCACGATCCCGGTGACCGACGTCGAACCCGTCACGCCGGGCGAGGTGCGCCGCGCGCTGCTGGACGCCGGGCACCGGATCATCACCCGCGACCTGACCACCCGGGACGTGGCGCAGACCAGCCTGCGCGTGGTGCGAACCTTCGCCACCGGCCTCGTCCCCAACGCGCCGGCCGCGTTCCGCTACCTCGGCATGCCGCGGTTCGCCGACGCGGCCCGGTCCCGGGGCTGGACGCCGGCCGACCCCGCGGACCCCCTGGCCCTCTGCCCACCACCCCACATGTGACCCATGAACTCGTTGCTCGCCGGGGCGTTCGCCCCCGATCCCCCGGGCGCCGCCCTGCCGCCCGGTCCGCGCACCAACGACTGGTCCCGCGCCGGGGCGGTGCCCGTCGAGGTGCCGACCCGGGCCGGAGCACTGCTGCGCGAGCTCTGGGGCACGCGGGGCCACCACATCACCGAGGCGGGAGGACCGACCACCGTCCCGCGGCGGCTCGTGCCGTCGGCCGGTGGCGCCTACCCGGTGCAGTGGCACGTCGTCGTGCCGGGCGGCGCGGCGTCCGAACTCGCACCAGGCCGGTACGTCTACCACCCGGCGAGCGACCGCCTCCTGCGGCGGGACGGCGCCGCGCCGCCCGGCGGCCGGCCGAGCCTGGTGATCACCGTCCAGCCGGGACGGACGTTCGGGCGCTACCGGCACCGCGCGTGGCCGCTGTGGATCGCCGACGCCGCGTACGCCCTGGAGGCCGTCCGGACCCTGGTCCCGGCGGCCGTGCTGCCGGAGGGATGGGCCGGCATGGGAGACGCGCGGCAACTCCTGGAGCTGCCACCGGGGCACGACGTCGAACGGTGGGTGCGCCACGGCCTGGTCCCCGAGATCTGCCTGGCCCGGGTCGAGCTTCCCGCCGGCTGGGCCGTGGACCACCGAGCGCGCGACGGGCTGGCCCGACGCCGGAGCCCGGCGCTGGCCGCCTTCCGCGATGCGGCGGCCCGGCGCGCCCGGTACGGGCCTCCGGCGCCGGCGGCCGTCGAGACGGCCGACGAGGCGGCCCGCCAGAGCGGGCAGGGCTGGGTGCTCGGTGCGGACCGGGTGCTGCTGTGGCCCCGCCCGCACCCCGTCGACGTCGCCGCCGCTCACCGGCCCCTGTGGGAGGCCCACCGCGCGGCCGCGCGGATGTGCTACCGGTTCGCCCGTGACGGGTACGGGGTGCGGCCCGTCTCGGGGTTCGTGCACCGGCCCGGCCCGGGCGCGCCTCCCCTGCTGCACGCCCTCGCCGTCCTGCGAACCGAAAGGTGACACCCCCATGATGATCTCCCCGCTGCTGCTGCGCGTCGCGGCCCGGGAGCGGAACGCCTCCGCGCTGACCGTCGGACTGCAGGTGGCGGCGACGGCGACGTTCCTGCCACAGGCGTGGTTCCTGGCGGCCGGGCTCACGGCGATGGTCTCCGGCGACACCGCCACGCTGCTGCGGTCGGCCGGGGCGATCCTCGGACTCGTCCTGGTGCGCGGGCTGCTGACCTGGTCCCAGGCGCGGGCGGCGGCCCGGCTGGGTTCGGCCGTGCGCGTGCGCCTGCGCGACGAGGCCCTGACGGGGGCCCTCGTCCCGTCCGCCCTGCACGACGCCCGCCGCCGGGACGGGGCGCTGCGGGCCACGCTCGTCGACGGCGTGGACGGCGTGGACACGTACGTGACGCGCTACCTGCCGGCCGTCGCCCAGGTGCTGATCCTGATCCCGCTGGTGGTGGCGCTGCTGTTCGCCGTGCACCCGGTGGCGGCGGCCGCCGCGGGGCTCGCGGCGGTGGTGGCCGTGCTCGCGCCGCTGCTGTGGCGCAAGGTGCTGGTCCGGCGGTCGAGCACGCACTGGGACACCTACGAGGGTCTGGGCTCCGACCTGCTGGAATCGCTGCGGGGCATGACCACGCTGCGCGTGCTGGGCGAGACGGGCGTGGCCCGGGCGCGGATCACCGAGCGCTCCGACGCGCTGCATCGCGCGACGGTGAGGGTGATGCGCACGTCGCTGTTCGACACCGCGATCATCGACCTGGCCGTGCAGGGCGGGACCCTGGCGGCGGTGGTGCTGGCCACCACCGACGCGCTGGCGTCCGGGGACCGCCCGGCCACGGCGTACCTGGTGCTGCTCCTGTCCGGCGAGGTGTTCCGGCCCGTCCGCGACCTGGCGCGGGCCTGGCACGCGGGCTATCTCGGCACGTCGGCCGCCCCCGCCCTGGCCGCCCTGGGCGCGGGCGTACCGCCCGGGCCCCACCCGGGTGGCGGGAGCGGCGGGGGCGAACCGTCCGCGGCAGGTGCGGGATCGGCGGCGCGGACGGGCACCGGCTCGGCCTCGGCGGCCGGCGATGCCTCGTCCGCAGGAGCGTCCGGCGACTCGCGTGGCGGCCGGACGGGCTCGCGGGCCACGGCCGATCTCGTGATCGAGGGCGTCACGTTCGGCTACCCGGGTGCGGGACGGGCGGTCCTGCGGGACGTGCACGCCACGTTCCCGGTCGGGACCGTGACCGCGGTGGTCGGGCCGAGCGGGGCCGGGAAGTCGACGCTGCTCGACCTGGTCCTCGGGCACCTGGCACCTGGTACCGGGCGGGTGCACCGCGGCGGCCTGCCCGTGGGGGCCGACGACGTCGCCCTGGTGGCCCAGCGTCCCGTGCTGTTCGAGGGTTCCCTGCGCGAGAACCTCACCGTGGGCCGCCCCGCGGCGACCGACGCCGAGATCCGCGATGCCTGCGCCGCCGCCGGCGTCCTCGACGAGGTCCTGGCCCTGCCGGACGGCCTGGACACGCGCGTCGCCACGGCGGGCTCGACCCTGTCGGGCGGGCAGCGCCAGCGGATCGCACTGGCCCGGGCGATCCTGTCCGAGCGGCCCGTCCTGCTCGCCGACGAGCCCACCAGCGCCCTCGACCCCGCCGCCGCCCGGACCGTCACCCGCACCCTGGCGCGGCTCGGCGCGGATCGGGTGGTCGTGGTGGTCGCCCACCGGCCGGAGTCGCTGGACGGCGTCAGCCGCGTCCTCGAGCTGCACGACGGCGCGCTGCGTCCCGCGCCGGACTCCCCAGGAACTGACGTCGCCCGGCGGAACCCGGCCCCCGTGGGCGAGACCGCCGCGACCGCCGCCCCACTCTCCCCAGGGAGCCACGCATGAGCCCTCGCCCCCTCGCCGCCCTGTTCACCGAGCTGCGCCGCGAGTACCGCGCCATCGCCCTGACCACGGCGGTGGTGACGGCCAGCCTGCTCGCGCTGGGCACGCTCGTCGTGCTGCCCGCGTTCGCCCTGGGCCGCGCCGTCGTGCTCGGCGAGGCGCCCGCCCCCGGGTTCTGGGCCGCCATGACCGGACTCGTCCTGCTCCGCGCGCTGCTCACGTGGTCCGAGATGGACCTGTCCCACGCGGTCGCGTACCGGGTGCTGGCACGCCTGCGCATCGCGCTGTTCGACCGGTACGCCGTCGCCCTGCCGTCCCGCCGCCGCGAGAACACCGGCGACGCGGCGGCCACCGCGCTCACCGACACCGAGAAGCTCGAGTTCTTCTACGCGCACACTGTGGCGCAGCTCTTCGCCGCGGCCGTCGTCTGCCTGACCGGCCTCACCCTGCTGACCGTCGCGTACCCGCCGCTCGCCCTGGTGGCGCTGGCCTGCCTGGCCGGCGTCGCGGGCACGGCGGTGCTCGGCCGGCGCCGGCTCCACGGCCTGGGCAGGCTCGCCACCGCGCAGACCGGCGCGCTGTCGGCGCACGTCGTGGACGTCCTGGGCGGCCTGCGGGAGGTACTCGGGTACGGCCTGGCACCCCGCGTCCGCGCCGACGTCGCCGCCCGGGGCGCCGACGCCGCCCGCACCGCGGGGCGCATCGAGACCACCCAGCGTCTTCTGGGCGCGCTGCGCGAGACGGGGGTGACCGTGGCGGTCGTCGCCGTGCTCACCGTCGCCGCGTTCGGCGGCGTGCCTCCCGAGCATCTGGCGGGGCTGGTCACCATGGCTCTCGCCACCATCGCCGCCGCGGCCGACGCCGCCACCACACTCACGCAGCTGCGCCCGGTCGAGGCCAGTGCGTCTCGCGTGCGCGACGAGCTCACCCGGCCCGCCGTCGTCGTCCCCGCCGCGCGGCCCCGGCCGCTGCCGGACGGACCGCTCGGGCTGGCGTTCCGCGAGGTGACCTTCGGGTACGGGGAGGCCGCCGTCCTGGACCGGTTCTCCCTGGACGTCGCCCCTGGCGAGCGGGTCGGGGTGCGGGGGCCGTCCGGGGCCGGGAAGTCGACACTCGTGGCGCTGGCCGGGCGGCTGTGGGATCCGGACTCCGGCGTGGTCGCGCTGACCGCGGGCGGAGGCTCGGCGCTCGGTCCCGGCGGCGGGGCCGGTGGCGGGGCCGGTGGCAGGACCGGCGGCGGGGCTGGAGGCAGGACCAGTGGCGGGTCCGGCGAGGTCTCGCTGACCGAGCTGGCGGACACCGAGCTGCGCCGCGCGGTCGGGGTCGTCGAGCAGGACGGACGGCTCTTCTCCGGGAGCGTCTCCGAGAACCTGCTGCGCGGCACCGACGCGAACGAGGCCGAACTCGTGCGGGTGCTCGGAGCGCTCGGGCTGGGGGACGACGTCGGGCCCGGTGACCACGTGGGCGAGGGCGGTCTGCGGCTGTCGGGCGGACAGCAGTCCAGGCTCCGGCTGGCTCGCGCCGTGCTGCGGCGCCCCCGGGTGCTGGTCGTGGACGAGCCGACCGCCGATCTCGACGCCGGCAGCGCCGACCGCGTGCACCGGCTGCTCGCATCGCTGACCTGCACCCTCCTGGTGGTCTCCCACCAGGAGGCCACCCTGGCCGGAATGGACCGCGTGATCGACCTGAACCGGACACTGACACCCGCCCGAACCCGATAACCATCAGATCGACCACCCCGGCGGACACACCCCCGGCGAAGTGGTCGGTCCGTCGTCCTTGCGGTCGGCCCATCGGGGGACCGACCGCAAGGACAACACACCGACCGCGCGACAACCGGCGGACGTCAGGCCGCGGTGCGCTCCGCGCGGTTGACCGCCGAGACGATCGCCTTCAGGGACGCCGTGGTGATCGACGGGTCGATGCCCACGCCCCACAGCACGTCGTCGCCCACCTGGCACTCGACGTACGCGGCCGCCGTCGCGTCGCCGCCCTCGGAGAGCGCGTGCTCGGTGTAGTCGAGCACGCTGACCTGCACCCCGACGCGCGAGATCGCGTCGACGAACGCGTCGATCGGGCCGTTGCCGGACCCGGTCAGGGTCTGCTTCTCCCCGCGGTCGACGACGTCGACCTCCATGGTGGCCGTCCCGCCCTCGGCGCCCGTGACGCGCGTGTGCTCCAGCTTGAGACGCCCCCACGGCCGCAGGCCCGACTCGACGGCACCGGCCGAGCCCTCCTCGATCGGCAGGTACTCGTCGGTGAAGATGCGCCAGATGTCGTCGCCGCTGACCTCGTGGCCCCCCGTGTCGGTGACCCGCTGCACGGCGCCGGAGAACTCGATCTGCAGTCGGCGCGGCAGGTCCAGGCCGTGGTCGTGCTTGAGCAGGTAGGCGACCCCGCCCTTGCCGGACTGGCTGTTCACCCGGATGACCGCCTCGTAGGAGCGGCCGACGTCGCGCGGGTCGATCGGCAGGTACGGCACGCCCCACGGCAGCTCGTCGACGGTCACGCCGGCGGCCTCCGCCTGGCCGGACATGTGCTCGAAGCCCTTCTTGATCGCGTCCTGGTGCGAGCCGGAGAACGCGGTGAACACCAGGTCGCCCACGTACGGGGTGCGCTCGGGGACGGCGAGCTGGTTGCAGTGCTCGACGGTGCGGCGGATCGCGTCGATGTCGGAGAAGTCGATCTGCGGGTCGATGCCCTGCGCGAACAGGTTCATGCCCAGCGTGACGAGGTCCACGTTGCCGGTGCGCTCGCCGTTGCCGAACAGGCAGCCCTCGATGCGGTCGGCGCCCGCGAGGTAGCCGAGCTCGGCCGCGGCCACCGCCGTGCCCCGGTCGTTGTGCGGGTGCAGCGACACGATGACGTTCTCGCGGTGGTTCAGGTGCCGGCACATCCACTCGATCGAGTCGGCGTACACGTTGGGCGTGGCCATCTCGACGGTGGCGGGCAGGTTGATGATGACCTTGCGCTCCGGGGTGGGCTCGAAGACCTCGAGCACCTCGTTGCAGATGCGGACCGCGAACTCGAGCTCGGTGCCGGTGTACGACTCCGGCGAGTACTCGTAGTAGATCCTGGTCTCCGGCAGGCTCTCCTCGAGCTTGCGGCACAGCTTCGCGCCGTCGAGCGCGATGTCGACGATGCCGTCCTGGTCGGTACGGAACACCACGTCGCGCTGCAGCACCGACGTCGAGTTGTACAGGTGGACGATCGCCTGCTTCGCGCCGCGGATCGAGTCGTAGGTGCGCTCGATCAGGTGGCCGCGCGCCTGCGTGAGGACCTGGATGACGACGTCGTCCGGGATCCGGTCCTCCTCGATGAGCCGGCGGACGAAGTCGAAGTCGGTCTGGCTCGCGGAGGGGAACCCGACCTCGATCTCCTTGTAGCCCATCTTCACGAGCAGGTCGAACATCCGCAGCTTGCGCTCGGCGTCCATCGGCTCGATGAGGGCCTGGTTGCCGTCCCTCAGGTCGACCGCGCACCAGCGCGGCGCCTGCTCGATGCGCTTGGTGGGCCAGGTCCGGTCGGGCAGGTCGACGGTGAACTGCTCGTGGAACGGCCGGTACTTGCTCACCCGCATGCCGGACGGCTGCTGCGGGTTGGCCTCGATGAGTCCGCCGGCGGTGCCGTACACGGGGTCACCGTGCGTCGTGGCAGGGGCGGTCGTGCTCTCCGTGCTCGTGTTCATGACTTGCGCGTCCTCCGGGTAGAAGTGACCTTCTCTCAGCGACGGCCCGGGTCACGGGCCGCGGCCGGCATCACGAAGCCACCGCGGCGAGGAGTCCGGCCTCTTTATGGGGCCTCGCCGCGGCACCGAAGGAGGAGGCTCTTCGCCGGGTGCACGCTGTCACTGTACCTCCGCGTGTTGCCCGCACCACACCTGTCCACCATGTGGTGGCGGCAGGACGACCGTGATCTTCGATCAGGCCCGCTTCGTCTCCAGGAAGTCCGCTATGCGGCCGATCGCGTCTTCCAGGACGTCGACAGCCGGCAGCATGACCAGGCGGAAGTGGTCGGGATCGGGCCAGTTGAAGCCCGTCCCGTGGGTCACCAGGATGTGCTTCTCCCGGAGGAGCTCCAGCACCAGCTTCTCGTCGTCGTCCACGGCATAGACCTCGGGGTCCAGGCGCGGGAAGCAGTACAGCGCGCCCTGCGGGGCGACGGTGCGCACCCCCGGGATCTCGTTGAGCAGGCGGACGGCCGTGTCGCGCTGTTCGAGCAGCCGGCCACCCGGCAGGAGGAGCTCGTCGACGACGGACGGGTCGCCGCCCAGCGCCGCGGGGATCGCGTACTGCGCGGGGACGTTGGCGCACATGCGCATGTTCGCCAGGAGAGTGAGACCCTCGAGGAAGTCCGTGGCGAGCTGCCGCGGGCCGGTGATCGCCACCCAGCCGGAACGGAACCCGGCCACGCGGTAGGCCTTGGACAGCCCGGAGAAGGTCAGGCACAGCACGTCGTCACCCGCGAAGGTGGCGGTGTGGTGGTGGCTGGCGCCGTCGAACAGGATCTTCTCGTAGATCTCGTCGCTCAGGAGCACGAGCCCGTGCCGCCGCGCGATGTCCGCCAGGGCCCGCACCGTCTCGGCCGGGTACACCGCGCCGGTGGGGTTGTTCGGGTTGATCACCACGAGCGCCTTGGTGCGGGGCGTGATCCTGGACTCGAGGTCGGCCAGGTCGGGCGACCAGCCGGCGGACTCGTCGCACGCGTAGTGCACCGGTGTGCCGCCGGTGAGCGTGACGGCGCCGGTCCACAGGGGGTAGTCCGGCGCCGGGATGAGCACCTCGTCGCCGTCGTCCACGAGCGCCTGCAGCACGAGCGAGATCATCTCGGAGACACCGCTGCCGATGAACACGTCGACGGGGGTCATGTCCAGCCCGCGGCCCGTGTAGTAGGCGGCCACGGCCTCGCGCGCCGGAAGGATGCCCCGCGAGTCGGAGTAGCCCTCCGCCTCCCGCAGGTGCTGCCGCAGGCCGTCGACGACGACGTCCGGCGCCTCGAAACCGAACGGCGCGGGATTGCCGATGTTCAGCTTGAGGACCTGGTGACCCTCGGCCTCGAGCCGCTCGGCCTCGACCAGGATCGGCCCGCGCACGTCGTACCGGACATCGCGGAGCTTGTTCGACTGCGTGATGGGGCGCACAGGCAGCATTGTCACACTTATCGGCGGGAACGGAGCGCTGCGTCCACGTCCGGGTCGCCGAGCGCGCCCAGCCAGTCGAGCAGCGCCGGGTACGTGGCGGGGTTCCGTGCCACGTGCGGCCGCAGGTGAGGGGCCTCCTGCACGATGACGGCGAGATCGGCCAGGGGCGTGCCCGGATCGAGCGCCACCTCGGGAGTCCAGCCGCGCGGCCGCGGCTGGGCGGGGCGGGGCTGCGCGGGCCGCGCGCCGTGACCGGACGCGGGCTGCGACCCGGCCCGCACCGGCTGCATGACGGCGGTCTCGTGGACGGCGCCGGACCCCGCCAGGCTCCGCATCTCGCGCGCCGTCGGCTCCTTCGCCACGTCCGACACGGACGGCTGCTCACCCGACGTGGCACGGTGCTCCTGCCCCGCGTAGGTGCGCACGGCACCGGAGGAGGACACCCGCCTGCGCGGCCGTTCCGGCGCCGCCGCCACGCCGGTGTCCGACGTCGTCGCCGCGGACCCGGTGTCCGACGCCGCGGCCGCCGTGCCGGTGTGCGGTGCCGCGGCCACGCCCCCGGTGTCCGACGTCGCGGCGGCGTCCCCGGTGTCCGACGTCGCCGCGGCATCCCCGGCAGGCCGCATGCCGCCGGAGGCCGGGCGCAGGACCGCGGTGACGTCCTGCGTGGGCTGCGGGCCGGAGGGCGCGCTCGTCGGCGCGGCGTCCGGCACCGTCGGCCGGGCACCGGACGCGGGCGACGGCGTGGGCGTGGGCGTGGCGTGCTCGGCCGGCCCCCCGGACCCCGCACGACCCCGTGCGTCCGCGGCGCTGCGCGTGCCGCCCGTGGGGATCTGCTCGCGCTCCCGGGCGGGCTTCTCCGGCAGGGTCGCCGGGCGCGCCTCGGCCGCCGGCGCCCAGATCCAGGCAGGGCTGTGGTCGACGGTGCCGTCGCCGGCGATGCCGGAGGTCTGGAAGTGCTCGCGGACCGCCTTCGGGACCATGAGCGCGGACGCGGCGATACCGGGCAGCCCCAGCGCGATGACGAGGTCCACGATCCGCACGCCCGCCCCGGTGCCCGAGGTCGCGACGACCACCACGAGGCCCAGCACACCGGTGACGCAGGCGGCGCCCACGGCCGGCACGTGCCCGGCGGAGGTGTCGCGCCGCAGCGAGCGCTGCCCGAACCAGGCGACGCCCGCGATGACGAGACCGAGGATGAGGCGGAGCAGGGGCGCCACGTCGAACCCGTCCGCGACGAGACTGGCGAGACCGGCGCCGGCGCCGCACACCGCCAGCAGCAGGAGCGCCTGGAAGGCGCGGATCGCCGCGCGGACCCACACGTCGACGGCGCCCGCGGCGGGCTGCCCGCCGGTGGACTCCCACACCGGCGAGCGCCGCACGGCCGGGGCAGCGGCCAGCGCGGCGAGGGCCGGGAACAGGACGAGGCCGAACCGCTGGCCGTGCGTCGACTCCACGCCGGGCAGGGCACCACCGGAGGTGAACACCGCCAGCACGGTCAGGACGACGCCGAGGGCGAGCAGCACGAGCCGCGCGGCCCGGTCGCGACGCCACGTCGCGAGCACGAGGAGCACGAGGAGGCCGGCGACCATGGCGAACCCGAGGGGCGCGCGCAGCATGGGACCGAGCTCACGGTCGGTGACGTAGGTCTGGACGAGCGAGACCAGGGCGCCGGCGGCGACGAGCCCGCCGGTCGCGGCGAACGCGGCACGCCAGCGGTCGTGGACGCGGCCGTCGAGCTCGGGCGGGCCGAGTTCGCTGTCGCGCGGCGTGGCGGCGAGCAGCGCGCCGGCGAGGCCGAGGCCGACGCCCGTGCCGACGCCCGACCCGTTCGCCAGGTCGATGGCGATCACCAGGGCCGCGACGACGAACGCGGGGATGTTCGCCCAGACCCGCCACTTGCGCGTGGCCCGCACCGTCCACGACGCGGGCAGCGCGCCGAACCGTGCCAGGTACGGCAGCGCGAGGGAGGCGAGCGAGACCGCGGTGGCGAGCACCACCTCCACCCGGTCGGCGCCGCGGTCCGCGGCGCTCCACGGGAGGGCGAGCGCGAGGAGGAGGACGAGCGCGGCGATGACATCGCGCACGAAGTCACCCGGCCGGTAGGTGGCGAACGGCGAGGCGGCGTCCGGTCCCTTCCGGGGGGCGGCGCCGGTCTCGGCGCTCCGGTGCTCCTCACGCTCCGGGGCGTGGATATCCGTCATTCACAACTCCTGAGGTGACGCCGCGGGCCAGGGGTCGCGAGGCGTGCGGTCGCGGGGCGTGCGGCATGGGTGTCCGCCACCGTTTCTACCGGGTCAAGCGGGGACCTGTCGTTCCGAATCGCGGCGACACACATCACATCGTGGGATCTCCGCACCTCCCACACATCCGCTCCGTCATCGGTGGCCGGTCCGGGTCAGATGCCGAGCTGGTAGACGCCCCAGTGGGCCAGCACCAGCCCGAGGGCGGCAGTGCCTGCTGCGACGGCCCAGAAGCCCGCCGTCACGACCCGGGCGCCTCCCCGGCGTTCGGCGTCGGGCATGTCGGCGTCGGGCACGGCGCCGGAGGCGACCCGCCACCCCACCGCCCGGCAGCGCAGCAGCAGGAGGGCCGCCGCGACCACCGCGACGACGCCGAGCGCCCGGACCCCGATCCAGCCCCCCTGGACCACCAGCGGGTTCTGGCCGTAGTCCTGCGCGATGCGCGCCACGGCGAGCAGGTAGGCCACGAGGGACACGGCGGTCGCGACGGTCACCCCGGCCATCACCCCCAGCGGTGCCCCCAGCCCGGCGGTGACGCCGTACGCGGCGCGCCGATCCGCGCCGCGCGCGGTCCTGGCGCGCACCGCGGCCCGGCCCGCCAGGCGGCTCCCCAGGAGGGTCACGCCGCCGCCGAGCATCAGCGCCGCGGAGCCGATCACGATCGCCAGCACGACGTCGCCGTCGGCGTACCAGTGCGGCTGCGGCACGGGCGCCGCGAGGTACAGCTGCTCGGGCTGGGCTCCCGCGATCCGGGGCTCCGCCGTCGCCGACGCCGGCAGGCCGTGCACCCAGGCGGCCACGTCACGCGCATAGCCCGGGTGCAGGTGGAGGTCGTCCCCGTGGGGCACGATGTCGTCCCCCAGCGGCTCGTCCGACACGTTGATGCCGTGGTTCGCCCCGCCGTAGAAACGCACGGTGACCGGAGCCTCCCCGCCGCGGGCGGCCGTGTCCGCGAGGACCTGCCGCACCGCCTGCTCCATCGGCATCGAGGGGTCGGTCGCGCCGTACGCCATGAAGATCGGGGCCGCCTGGCGGGCGAGCCACGGACGCACGTCGAAGTCCGCGTACTCGAACCCGCCTCCGGGCAGTCGGATGCCGACCGCCCGGGGGATCGCCCGGAACACGCCCTGCGGCACGTCCGTGTTGCGCAGGTAGCTGTCCATCGCGAACGCGGCCTGCTGTCGCGGCGGCACCACGGGCGCCGAGACCCAGATCTGGAACGCGAGGCCCGGGTCCCGGGCCATCATGACCGGCGCCACCCAGCAGCCCTCGGACTCGGCGTACAGCCCCACGCGTTCCGGGTCGACGCCGGGCATCCGCCGCAGGAACTCCACCGAGTGCTGGTAGTCGCCCGCCATCTCGACGTAGTCGCGGTGACGGGTCGAGTAGTGGGCGAGGTACTTGTCGGGCACGAGCGTGACCACGCCCGCGCTCGCCAGGGCGGTGGCCGCCTCGGTGAACGCGTCGCTCGCCTTCCCGGTCCCGGCGCCGTGCACGAAGACGACGCCGGGAGCGTCCGCCGCGTCGGTCACCGGCTCGCGCAGCAGCCCGCCCACCGACGCGCCGTCCGACAGCTCGATCGTCACGGAGGTCTCGCGCACCTCGAACCGGCCGGGCTCGCCCGCGCCGGCCTGCGGCTCCGAGCCGTGGATCGTCGTGTCGGCGGAGGCCGGCCTGACGTGCTCCGTGACGGGGACCGGGTCCCAGCCCGGCCCGGCGAGCGCACCTGCGGCCGCCAGGCCGAGAAGTATCGCGGCGCTGGTCGCGGCTGTCCGGAAGAACATCATCCGAGGCTACTCGGCGATCGCCGGTCAGAACCCCAGGCGCCGCAGCTGCTTCGGGTCCCGCTGCCAGTCCTTGGCCACCTTCACGTGGAGGTCCAGGTACACGCGGGCGCCGAGCAGCGCCTCGATGCCCCGGCGTGCCTCCGTGCCGACCGAGCGCAGCCGCGATCCGCCGCGGCCGATGACGATCGCCTTCTGCGAGTCGCGCTCCACGAACAGGTTGACGCGCACGTCCAGCAGCGGCGGCCGGCCCTTCTTCTCGTCGCCCGTGCCCTCGCGCTCGACGATCTCCTCGACCACCACGGCCAGCGAGTGCGGGAGCTCGTCGCGGACGCCCTCCAGCGCCGCCTCGCGGACGAGCTCCGCGACCATGACCGCCTCGGGCTCGTCGGTGAGCTCGCCGCCCGGGTAGAGCTCGGGGCCCTCGGGCAGGTGCCCGACCAGGACGTCGGAGAGCTCGCCCACCTGGAACCCGTCCTTCGCCGAGACCGGCACGATGTCCGCCCACTCGCGCTCCACGGACTTCGCGAGCTCCTGCACCGCGATCAGGTGCTCCACCATCACGGAACGCTCCACCGCGTCGGCCTTGGTCACCACCGCCACGACGGGCACCGCCCGGCGGCCCCGCATCAGCTCGGCGAGCTGCTGCGCGATGTACCGGTCGCCCGGCCCGACCTTCTGGTCCGCGGGGAGGCAGAAGGCGATGACGTCGACCTCGCTCAGCGTGTCCCGTACCAGGTCGTTCAGCCGCTCGCCGAGCAGGGTGCGGGGCCGGTGCAGCCCGGGTGTGTCCACCAGGATGAGCTGGGCGTCGGGCCGGTGCACGATCCCGCGGATGGTGTGTCGCGTGGTCTGCGGCCGCGCGGACATGATCGCGACCTTCTCCCCCACCAGGGCGTTCGTCAGCGTGGACTTGCCCACGTTGGGCCGGCCGACCAGGCAGGCGAATCCGGACCGGTGGACCGGTGAGGTGTCGTCGTTCACGCGTGTGCTTCCTTCTCGTACTTCGGCGGGTGCCCGGCGGCGTCGAACGGGCCGGTCTCGCCCCCATTGTCGCCGTCCACGGGGCTCACCCGGCGCACCACGAGCGTCGCGAGCTGCTTGCGGCGGCCCTCGACCCGCTCCGCGGTCAGGTGCAGACCCGACACCTCGGCCGCCGATCCCGCCAGCGGCACCTTGCCGAGCGCCTTCGCGAGGAGCCCGCCCGTGGTGTCCACGTCGTCGTCGTCCAGGCGCAGGTCGAAGAGCTCGCCGAGCTCGTCCACCGGCATCCGCGCGGGCACCCGGAACTCGCCGTCGGACAGCTCCTCCGGCTCCTGGACGGCGACCGTGTCGTGCTCGTCGGTGAGCTCGCCGACCAGTTCCTCGAGCAGGTCCTCGATCGTGACCAGGCCGGCGATCCCGCCGTACTCGTCCACGACCAGGGCGATGTGCGACGCCGAGGTCTGCATCTCGCGGAGCAGGTCGTCGACCGGCTTGGACTCGGGCACGAACACCGCCTCACGGGCGACGTCCGCGGCCGGCCGCAGGCCCGCCGGACCCGCGCCGTCCTCCACGGGCCAGTGCACGGCGGCGACGACGTCCTTGAGGTAGGCGACGCCGACGACGTCGTCCACGGACTCCCCGACCACCGGCACGCGGGAGAAACCGGAGCGGAGGAACAGCCGCAGCACCTTGGTGAGCGGCGTGCCGGCGGCGACGGTGATCATGTCGGTGCGCGGCACCATCACCTCGCGCACGATGGTGTCGGCCAGCTCGATGGCCGACCGCACCAGCTCCCGGTCCTCCTCCTCCAGGTCCTCCGACTCGCCGACGCGGTACGCCACGTCACGCCGGTGCTCCTCCGGGGACGACGGCGCCCGCGGGACGGACAGCCGCGTGAGGCGCGCCACGCCGCGCGAGATCACCGTCAGTGCCGGTGCGAGGGCGAGCAGCACGTGGACCGGCCGCCGGAAGCCGAGGGCGCGCGGCGAGACGCGCACGAACAGCACGCCGACGCCCAGGCCCGCGGCCAGGGCGATGAGCATGACGAGCAGCTCCGGAACGGGGTCGCCCGACGGCGGGTCCGGGATCGCCTGCTGGACCAGCAGCGTCGCGGCGGCGATCGCCACGACCTCGGCGGTGACGCGCACCAGGGCGAACGACGCCACGGTCGCCGTCGGCTCCACGACGAGGGCCAGCGCGGAACGCGCCCGTCCGGCGCGGCGGGGATCGGGCTCCGGCCCGTGCTCGGCGTCGGCGAGGCATTCCGCGAGGCCGGATCGGGTGACTCGGAGGAGCGCGGCCTCGCCGGCGGAGAGCACGCTCGCCAGGACGAAACCCACGAGTGCGGCGAGGGCGAGAAGACTGACGGTCACGAGGTGGTCCTCAGCGGTTCGCGAGGAAGGTCAGGAGAAGCTTGCGCTGCAGCGCGAACATCTCCGTCTCCTCCTCGGGCTCGGCGTGGTCGTAGCCGAGGAGATGCAGGATGCCGTGCACGGTCAGCAGGAGGAGTTCCTCGGCCGTGGAATGCCCGGCCGTCCGCGCCTGCTTGGCCGCGACCTCGGGGCACAGCACGATGTCGCCGAGCGTGCCCGGGGCCAGTTCCTCACCGGCGCGACCGGGGCGCAGCTCGTCCATCGGGAACGACAGCACGTCCGTGGGGCCGGGCTCGTCCATCCACTGCACGTGCAGGTCGGCCATCGTGGCGGAATCCACGAACAGGACCGACAGCTCGGACTGCGGGTGCACGTGCATGCTGTCGAGCACGTACCGGCCCAGAGCGGCGAACTCCGCCTCGTCGACCTCGTGCCCCGACTCGTTGTTGACCTCGATACTCACCCGTGCTCCCTAGCGCCGGCGCCGCTGCGGCGGCCGGTGGTCCTGCGGCTGGCGCCCGGGGCGCTGCCCGTCCGTGATGACGTCCCACCGCGCGTACGCGTCGATGATGTCGCTCACGAGCCGGTGGCGCACGACGTCGGCCGAGCCCAGCCGGCAGAACTCGACGTCGTCGACGCCGGCCAGGATGTCCTCCACGACACGCAGCCCGGACGTCTGGTTACCGGGCAGATCGACCTGTGTGGCGTCGCCGGTGATGACCATCCGGGAGCCGAAGCCGAGGCGCGTGAGGAACATCTTCATCTGCTCGGTGGAGGTGTTCTGCGCCTCGTCGAGGATGATGAAGGCGTTGTTCAAGCTCCGGCCGCGCATAAAAGCCAGAGGAGCCACCTCGATGGTCCCGTTCTCCAAGAGCTTCGGGACCTGCTCCTGGTCGATCATGTCGTGCAGGGCGTCGTACAACGGGCGCAGGTAGGGGTCGATCTTCTCCGTGAGCGAGCCGGGCAGGTAGCCGAGCCGCTCCCCCGCCTCGACGGCGGGACGGGTGAGGATGATGCGGTTGACCTGCTTGGCCTGGAGCGCCTGGACCGCCTTCGCCATCGCGAGGTACGTCTTGCCCGTGCCGGCCGGGCCGAGCCCGAACGTGATCGTGTTGGCGTCGATCGCCTCGACGTAGTGCTTCTGGCCGGGCGTCTTGGGCCGGATGGTGCGACCGCGGTTCGACAGGATGTCGAAGGTCAGGACGTCGGCGGGGCGCTGGGCCGACGCCGCCGTGAGCATCCTGATGGAGCGGGTGACCACCTCGGGCGTCAGCGCGGTGCCGGCCTCGACGACCTGGATCAGCTCGTCCAGGAGGCGGGAGACGAGTTCGACGTCCCCGGGAGGACCGGACACGGCGATCTCGTTGCCCCGCGCGTGGACGTCGACCTGGGTGAACCCGTCCTCGATGGCGCGGAGCACGACATCCTGGCTTCCGAGCAGGGCGACCATCGGGATGTGGGCCGGGACGACGACGCGATGCTCGGCGCCGCGCTGCGGCCTGCGGTCCGTCTGATGAGCGGGTGCGTGCGATGCGGAAGTTGTCATGGGCCGGCTGATGCCGATGCGCTCCTCGGTTCCAGGTCTGGGTGACCCGCTCATTCTATCGACCCGGGCCCGGTCCGCGCCGCCCCATTTCCGTACCGGTTTCCCGGGGTGCTCAGAAGCCCGTGAGCTGGGTTCCCGCCAGCACGTGGGCGTGGGCGTGGAAGATGGTCTGGCCGGCCTTCGGCCCGACGTTGCAGATCAGCCGGTACTGGCCGTCCGCCAGGTCGGAGGCGACCTGGTCGGCCAGCGCGATGACGTCGGCCAGGGTCTCGGGGCTCGTGCCCGCCAGCGCGCTCACGTCCGCGTGATGCTCGCGCGGCACCACCAGGACGTGGACGGGTGCCTTCGGGTCGATGTCCTTGAACGCCACCGCCGACCCGGACTCCGCGACCATCTCGACGGGCACCTCGCCCGCGACGATCTTGCAGAACAGGCAGTCCGCGCTCATCTCCCCAGAGTTCGCCGTGCTCGTCTCCGTCGTCCTCACCATGGCCGCAGGCTACCGGGCGATGGCCGGGAGCGCCTGCACGACGCCGGCCGGCCGGCCGTGAGATTCCCGGCCGCCGGGGAGCGGGCACTACCATCCGGGCATATTCGAAATTGTTATCTCGTCCGAAGTGCCAGACTTCGCCAACTGTGGTTGAGTCTGCCCGTTCGACGGGTGGCGCCCCAGACCCCCGCAGATCGGACACGTTCTCGCCGATGCCGCCGTCCTGACCGGCGGTAGTCCGTACACCCAGGAGGTTCAGCGTGGGTTGGTTCATCACCCAGTCGCTCCTATTCATCGTCATCACCGCGATCATCTTCTTCCTGATCGGCCTGTGGGCCGGCTGGATCCTGTGGGCCCGCCGGAACAAGACCACTGGTAAGCACACCGCTGAGACGGTCGAGAAGAAGCCGGCGGCGAGCACGACCACGACGGGCCGCGCCGCGAAGGCGGGCGCGCTCGCCTCTGCCCCGGACGCCGGTGGCTCCGCCACGGCCTCGGACGCCGACACGCCCGCCGAGGCGCCTGCCGAGGTGAAGACCGACGACGCCGACGCCCCAGCGCGGGTCGCCACGCCTCTCACCGCCCCCGCCGGCGACGTGCAGACCGACGACGCACCCGAGTCCACGGACGCGAGCACCGACCCGGACACCCGGTCCTCCACCGGGACCGCCGCGGAGCCGTCCGACATCGAGGACGAGAACCTCGCGGTCTTCGCGGGCGCCGAGGCCGAGGTCGTCGCAGAGGCCGAGGCGGCCACACGCGACGCGGCGGTCGACGAGCCCCCGAGCGAGACCACGGCAGGCGCCGGGACCGGGCCCGATGACGACCTCACCCGCATCGAGGGCATCGGCCCGAAGATCGCCGCCGCGCTCCGGGCCGCGGGCTACGGGTCGTACGCCAAGGTCGCCGAAGCCTCCGAGGAGGACCTCCGCAAGGCCCTCGCCGACTCGGGCATCAAGTTCGCCCCGGCCGCGATGTCGTTCGCCGCCCAGGCGCAGTACCTGACCGAGGGCGACGAGGAGGGCCTGGAGGAGTATCAGGACTACCTCATCGCCGGGCGTGAGCGTCGCAGCGCCGACTTCGTCGAGGACGTCGACTACACCGACGTCGACGAGGTCGAGGGCGAGGCCGCCAGGCAGGCCGCTCTCGCGGCCGACGCCGAGAAGGTCGCCGAGGCGACCGGCGAGCACGTCGACACCGCCGCGGTGGCCGACGACGCCCTCGCCACGGCCGACGACGCCGGGACGGCGGCCGCCGCGCCCGAGCCGGAGCAGCCGGCCGACGACGACCTCAAGGTGATCGAGGGCATCGGCCCGAAGATCGAGAAGGCCCTCAAGGCTGCCGGGGTCACCTCGTACGCCCAGGTCGCGGCCGCCTCCGAGGACGAGCTGCGCGCCTCGATCGGCAAGAGCGGCATCACGTTCGCCCCGTCGGTCACGAGCTGGGCCCAGCAGGCCCAGTACCTCGTGGACGGCGACGGCGCAGGTCTCGACGAGTACCAGGACTACCTCATCGCAGGCCAGGAACGCGGCACGACGGTATTCGTCGAGGAGGTCGACTACACCGACGTCGACGAGGTCGAGGGTGCGGCCGCCAAGCAGGCCGCTCTCGCCGCGGACGCGGAGAAGGTCGCGGAGGCCGAGGGCAGGAAGGCATGAGCACGCTGAGGCAACCGCTCGCCCCGGTCGTGGTCGCGGCGCTCGTCCTGGCCGGGCTGTCGAGCTGGCAGGACACCGTCTTCCGCGAGCAGATCGAGGGCAAGCTCACCACGAGCTCGCAGGCGGCCCTCACCGAGGCCGGCCTCGGTGACGCCGACGTCAGGTTCATCGGCCGCGACGCGACCGTGGAGGCGGACACCGCCACTGCCGCGTCCACCGCGGGCGCCGTCGTCCGGGACGTCACCGGCGTCCGGATCGTGCAGGCCGTGGGCCCGGCGGGCGAGGTGGACCTGGACTCCGCGGCGACCGGCGAGCCGGAGGACGGCGACGCGGGTGACGAGGCCGCGGGTGACGAGGCTGCGGGTGACGAGGCCGCGGAGGCGAGCGCCACGGAGGATGACGACGCCGACGACACCGGCTCCCGGTCGGACGACACGGAGACGGACGGCGCGGAGACGGACGGCGCGGAAGCGGGCGGTACTGCGGCGGAGAGCGCCGCGGCGGGCGACACCGCCGCCGGCGACACCGCGACGTCCGGCTCCGACGACGCGGACGCGGAGCCGACGACGAAGGAGAAGGCCGAGGCGCAGGACGACCTGGTCGAGATCCCGAACATCACGTTCGTCACGGACAGCGCTCAGCTGACCAGGGACGGCAGGCGAGTGGTGCGGCGGGCGGCCGAGGTGCTGGAGGAGCACCCGGACGTGCGGGTCCGGATCGAGGGCCACACCGACTCCCGCGGCGACGCGGACGACAACCTGAAGCTGAGCAAGCAGCGTGCGATCACGGTGCTTGACCGTCTCGTCGACCTCGGCGTGGACGAGGACCGGCTGTCGTTCAGGGGCTTCGGCGAGACCGACCCGCTGGTCGAGCCCAGGACGTTCGCGGACCTGGAGAAGAACCGCCGGGTGGAGTTCATCGTCCGGGACTGACCGTGAGAACGGCGGTCCGTGCTCCCACGGTGATCCGGCCTCCGCGTGGATCGGCCGGACGCGGCCGGCGCCGTCTCAGGACCAGCGGCCCAGGCGTTCGTTGAGCATCGCCACGGCCACCGGCCCCGCGGTCGAGGTGCGCATGACGTGCGGACCCAGGCGGGCGGTCACGGCACCGGCCGCGGTCAGGGCATCCACCTCCGCGGCGGAGATCCCGCCCTCCGGACCGACCACGACGAGCAGCTCCGGGGCCGGTGAGGCCCCGGCCGAGGCACCGGCCGGTGCCTCGGCCGGGGCGCCGACCCGGGGCAGCGGCACGGAGCGCAGCGGCGTCGTCGCCTCCTCGTGCAGCACGGCCACCACTCCCCCGGCGCCGGCCACGTCCCGCACCCGCGCCGCGAGCTGCCTGGTGGTGACGGGCTCGGCGACCTCCGGCACGCGCGCCCGCCGGGCCTGCTTGGCCGCCGCACGCACCGTCGCCACCCACTTGGCCTGCGACTTCGCCGCCCGCGGCCCGCGCCACACCACGATCGACCGCTCGGCCTGCCACGGCACGACCGCGTCGACACCCGTCTCGGTCGCGGCCTCGATCGCCTGTTCGTCCCGGTCGCCCTTGGCGAGCGCCTGGACGAGGGTCACGACGGGCACGGGCGGCTCCTCGGCCACCACGCCCCGGACCCTGAGGTGGACGTGACCGTCGTCGACCGACTCCACGACTCCTTCCAGCCGCAGGCCCGCGCCGTCCACCACGTCGATCCGCTCGCCCGGCCCGCGCCGCTGCACGACACCGGCGTGCCGCCCCTCCGCGCCGTCGAGCACGAACACCGAACCGATGCCGTAGTCACCGAGTGACGCGCCCTCGGCGAGGAAGACGGGTGCGCTCATCGCGGGCCCACCGGGTTCAGCGCCCGGACAGCTTGTCGCGCAGGCGGGAGAAGACCCCCGGGTGCGCGGCGGCGAGGCGCGGGTCGGGACGTTCCTCACCACGCAGCGCCGAGAGCTGCCGCAGGAGCTCGGTCTGCTCGTCGGTGAGGCCGGTCGGCACCTGGACCTCGATGTGCACGTTGAGATCGCCCCGCCCGCTGCCGTGCAGGTGGCCGACGCCCAGGTTCTTGAGCGTGACGATCTGCCCGGGCTGCGTGCCGGGCCGGATGTCGATCTCCTGCGGCCCGTCGAGGGTGTCGAGCGACAGGGTCGTGCCCAGCGCGGCGGCCGTCATCGGGACGGGCAGCGTGCAGTGCAGGTCGTCGCCGCGGCGGACGAACGTGTCGTGCGACTTCTCGCGGATCTCGACGTACAGGTCGCCGGCCGGTCCGCCGCCCGGGCCGGTCTCGCCCTGCGCCGACAGCTTGATGCGCGTCCCGGTGTCCACGCCGGCCGGCACGTTCACCGTCACGGTGCGGCGGGAGCGCACGCGCCCCTCGCCGGAGCAGTCCGGGCAGGGCTCCGGGATGACCGTGCCGAACCCGCCGCACGCGGAGCACGGCGCGGTGGTCATGACCTGGCCGAGGAACGAGCGGGCGACCCGCTGCACCGAGCCGCGCCCGTGGCAGACGTCGCACGTGCGCGAGGTGGTCCCGGGGCGGGCGCCGTCACCGGAGCAGGTGGTGCACACCACCGCCGTGTCGACCTGGAGCTCGCGCTTGACGCCGAACGCGGCCTCGGTCAGGTCGATGTCGAGCCGCACCAGGGAGTCGTTGCCGCGGCGGGCGCGCGGCACGGGGCCGCTCGGCTGGCCGCCGCCGAAGAACGTCTCGAAGATGTCCTGGAACCCGAACCCGTTGCCGAAGCCGCCACCGGCGCCGCCGCCCGGGGCACTGGGATCGACGCCCATGTCGTACTGCTGGCGCTTCTCCGGGTTGGAGAGCACCTCGTACGCGCGCGCGACGTCCTTGAACTTCTCCTCGCCCTCGCTCCCGGCGACGTCCGGGTGCAGGGTGCGGGCGAGCTTGCGGTAGGCCTTCTTGATCTGCTCGGGCGAGGCGTCCCGCGGGACACCCAGGATCTCGTAGTAGTCGGTCACAGGTCTCTCTTCGCTCGCTCTGGGTCGGAAGGCAGCGGTGCCCGCAGGCCGTGACGTGCCCGGGTCTGCGGGTGCGTCTGGTCGTCGGACGGGTCGGTCGGGGTGGTCCGGGGGCTCACGTGGGCAGCACCCGGGAGAGATAACGTGCCACGGCACGCACGGCGGCGATCGTGGCCGGATAGTCCATCCGCGTGGGCCCGATGGAGCTGAGCAGGGCGACCGTGTCGCCGTCACTCCCGTAGCCCGTGCTCACCACGGACGCACGCGCGAGCCCGGCCAGCTTGTTCTCGTGGCCGATGCTGACCGCCACGTTCTCGTCGGAGGTCATCTCCGTCAGCAGCCCGAGGAGCACGACCTGCTCCTCGAGCGCCTCCAGCAGAGGGCTCAGGCCCTGGTCGAACCCCATGCCCGCACGGGCCAGGTTCGCCTGGCCGGCGACGACGAGCCGTTCCTCCTGCTCCTCGTCGAGGGCGCTCGTCACCACCTCGCCGATCGCGGCGACGAGCGGCCGGTGCTCCGGCGCGACGACGGCGGCCACCTCGCCGAACGCCACGTCCAGCTGGGTGAGCCGGCGCCCGGCGGCCGCGGCGTTGAGCCGCGCGCGCAGTTCTCCGAGAGTGGCCTCGTCGACATCGGCCGGTACGTCCAGGAACCGCTGCTCGACACGACCGTTGTCGGTGATGACCACGACGAGGAGCCGGTTCTCGCCGGTGGGCACGAGTTCGAGGTGGCGCAGCCCGGACCGGCGCAACGACGGGTACTGCACGACGGCGACCTGACCGGTGAGCTGCGCGATGAGCCGGCCGGCACGCCCGATGACGTCGTCCAGGTCCACCGCCTGCGACAGGAACTTCTCGATGGCCCGCTTCTGCGGCTGGCTCAGCGGCCGGGCCTCGGACAGCCGGTCCACGAACAGCCGGTAGCCCTTGTCCGTGGGGATGCGCCCCGCGGACGTGTGCGGCTGCGCGATGTACCCGGCATCCTCCAGCGCGGCCATGTCGTTGCGCACCGTGGCGGGCGAGACGCCGAGCTGATGCCGCTCCGTGAGGACACGGGAGCCGACCGGCTCCTGAGTATGCACGTAGTCCTCCACGATGGCGCGCAGAACCTCGAGGCGGCGCTTGTCGCTCATGAGTCACCTCCACCCAGCACTCTCGCTCTACGAGTGCCAATCCTACGCGGGGTGACGGACACGCGGAACGCGCCGCGCCAGGGCCGTTTCCGTGATCCGCGCCGCACGCGCCAGATGCCGCCGCGCGTTGCGGCTCGCGCCCGTCGCGTTCGCGAAGGCGTGCACGTGCCCGGTCGCCACCTGCACCGACGTCGGCACCCCCGCCTCGCGCAGCCGCTCGGCGTACGCCAGGCCCTCGTCGCGCAGCACGTCGAACCCGGCGACGAGGACGTGCGCGGGCGCCACACCCGTCAGGTCCTCGGTGACCATCGGCGACACCCTCGGGTCCGTCGTCTGGCGGCGGTCGGTCAGGTAGCGCCCCAGGTACCAGTCCACGCGCCGAGCCGGAAGCCCGTACCCGTCGAACATCCTGCTCGACGGGTACCTGGTGGTCGCGTCCGTCGCCGGGTAGAGCATGAGCTGGAAGTCCGGCCCGCCCGTACCGGCGCCACCCGGGCCGGCGTCGTCCCGTGTGAGGTTGGCGACGACCGCGGCCGTGTTGCCGCCGGCGCTGTCCCCGCCGACGGCGACCGGAAGGTGGCCCAGGCCTGGCCGCCAGCGGCGCGAGTTGGCCTTCACCCAGCGGAAGGCGGCCACGGCGTCGTCGATGCCTTCGGGGAACGGGTGCTCGGGGGCCAGTCCGTAGCGGACCGCCACGATCACGAGGTTGGCGCTCCGCGCGAGGAAGCGGCATACCGGGTCGGCGGTGGACAGGCCGCCCACCACCCAGCCGCCGCCGTGGTACCAGACCAGCACGCCGTCGGGCGGGACATCGGGGTCGGCCTGGTAGACCCGCAGCCGGACGCGCCCCCGGGGACCGGGGACGGTGAGGTCCTCGACCCGTCCGACGGCGGGCCGCGCTCCCACGATCCTGGCCCGGAGTTTCACGCGGTCGCGGGTCTCGCCGACGCCGCCGTCCGGCAAGGGGCGCAGCACGCCGAGCCGCTGGGCGAGCCGCACCTCCGGGTAGAGGGACTGCCCGTCGATGACGTGCGGCGCGCCCGCGAGACGCCGCAGCACGGGATCCGGCATCCGTCCGATGCCCAGGACCGCGACGTGCGCGGCCCCGACGACGAGGTCCCCCAGAAGACGTCCCATGCTCAGAAATTACCGGCATCGCCGCGGCCCTTCACTCCGGGACGGCCCCTGGCCCGTCAGGTAGGGCGATGCCTCAGGCGGGCGCGCCGTCCGGCCCGAACGCGGTGGCGAAGATACGGCGACCGCCCGATCCGCCGCCGCTACCTCATCTCCGAGGCTGGTAGCAACGCCGGAGAGGCTCCGGTGCCGGAACACCAGAAGGTAGAGGGACACGAGATGTTCGGGTTCACCGACTACTCCGAGTACCGCCGTCACGAGCACGAGATGACCCGCCGCAACGAGCGGAAGCGGCACGAGCGCGAGATCCGGGAGGCGCGCAGGGCCCGGGAGACCGGCCGCCGCACCGGACGCACGGCCGCCTCCGGGGCGCGGCTCGCGAGGGCCCGCTGGGCCTGACCGCGAGGACCGCGGCTCCCCGCCCCTGCGACGGCTACCCCGCCGGCGTGGGAGATGCCCTCATGCCGGTCAGGCGCGCCCGCCTCGCGGGTCGTACCCGCGAGCTCACGGAGCTAAGGACGGCGCCGGGCGAGGCCCGCGCCTGAGCGGGTGCCGGGTCGGCGCGCCTCGCCGGGGAGCGCGGGCGGGCGCCCTACGATCGGCGTCGTGCACGACCGATACGGAGCCGACGTCCTGAACCCCGAGTTTCCCGGGGCGCACCGCGGGCGGCGCAAGCCCGAGACACGGCCCGTCGCGGCCGAGCCCGGACTCGTCGTCGAGGACGTCGAGACCGGGTGGGTCGGTGCCGTGGTCCGGGTCGAGAGGTCGGGCGGGATGCGCGTCGTCGTGCTGGAGGACCGGCGCGGGAGGACGCGGTCGTTCCCGCTCGGGCCGGGCTTCTGGGTCGAAGGGCGGCCGGTCGAGCTCACGGCGCCGGCGGTGTCCAGGTCCCCGCGGCCGCCGTCGCGCACCGCCTCCGGCTCGGTCGCGGTGCCGGACTCGCCCGCTCGCGTGGCGCGCGGCTCGCGCATCTGGGTCGAGGGCAAGCACGACGCCGAGCTCGTGGAGAAGGTCTGGGGTGACGACCTGCGCGTCGAGGGCGTGGTGGTCGAGCCGCTCGACGGCGTCGACAACCTCGCCGAGCGGCTCGCGGAGTTCGGGCCGGACGACGGCCGCCGGGTGGGGGTGCTCGTGGATCATCTCGTGCCCGGGTCGAAGGAACGGCGGCTCGCCGACGAGGCGCTCCGGCAGGCCCGTCCCGGGTCGGTGCTCGTGCTGGGTCATCCGTACGTGGACGTGTGGCAGGCGGTGAAGCCCGAGCGCGTCGGGCTGGAGCGCTGGCCGGAGATCGAACGCGGTGTCGAGTGGAAGCACGGGATCCTGCGGGAGCTGGGCTGGCCCGCGGCGTCGCAGGCGGACGTGGCGCGGGCCTGGCAGCGGATCCTCGGTGCGGTCCGGGACTTCCGCGACCTCGACCCGGCCCTGCTGGGCCGCGTCGAGGAGCTCATCGACTTCGTGACGGCTCCCGGAACGGAATGACGGCGCCGGGAACGTCGTGACGGCCGCGTCAGGGCGGACTCGCGTTCCCCGTCGGGGCGGACGCGACGGGCGCGTCGGAGGGACGACGACGGCACGTCGGTGCCTCGGCATCATTACGGCAACGACCGCACGGTTGTCGGACATGACAGCGCCGGAAGCCCTAGGGTGGGTGTATGTCCGAGACGCCCCAGACTCCCGGCGCTGAGCCGAACCCGCAGCCGGAGTCCACGCCCCAGCCGAACCACGACGCCGGTGCGCAGCCCCCGGCCGGCCAGCCGCACGCCGGCGCGCCACAGCAGCCCTACGGCGCCCAGCCGGGCCAGCAGCCGCACGGCGCGCCGCAGCCGGGTCAGCCGTACCAGGGGACGCCGGGTTACGCGCCGGTGCCGCTGCGCCCCGACGAGGAGCGTACGTGGGCGGTCCTCGCCCACATCGGCGGCATCGTCCTGAGCTTCATCGCCCCGCTCGTCGTCTGGCTCGTGTTCAAGGACCGCAGCCGGTTCGTGGACGCCGAGGCGAAGGAGGCACTGAACTTCCAGCTCACGCTCGTGATCGCCGGTGTCGCGATCTCCATCATCACGGCGGTCACGTTGGGGATCGGCGGGATCCTGTACCTGGCGTTCATCGTGGCACTCGTCTTCATGATCATGGCCGCCGTCGAGGCGTCGAAGGGCCGCCCGTACCGCTACCCGGTCAACATCCGCATGATCAAGTGATCCGCTTCGTCTGATCACGTGCCGTCCGAGGCAGTGGGTCCGCATGGACCCACTGCCTCGACTCGTTCCGGCGCCTGCCTCGGCTCGTTCCGGAGAGGCGTCAGGCCATGACCGGACCGCCCGTGAGGCGGCGGTAGGCGAAGGCGAGGGCGAGGTAGCTCAGCGGGATCGTGACCAGCAGGCCGAGCCCGCACGGGATCGCGCCCAGGATGTTGATGCCCAGCAGAGCGAGCTCCAGGAGGAACACCGCGCCGAAGTTCTTGCCCACCAGGCGGAAGCTCGCGGTGAGCGCCTCCCAGGCGTTCTGCCCCTTGTCGACCACGCCCTGGTAGGTGAAGACGGCGAAGACCGCCACCACCAGCACTCCGACCAGGCACGCCAGGAAACCGACGATGTAGGCCGCGAGGAGCAGCAGGGTCGCCACGACGATCATCCCGAGGTTCGGCGCCCGGAACAGCGACGCGAACGTCGGCTTCTGGCCCGACACCTCGCGCAGCGCCGCGTTCGTGCCCAGCCCCTGGATGATGCCGCCGAGGAGGGTCCCGATCAGCCCGAGCAGCGAGCCGCCGGTGCTGACCTGGGCCGACGCACTTCCCGCGTCCCACATGTCCTGGTAGCTGGTGGCATTGCCGGAGTTGAACACGATCCCCACCACCAGCACGATCAGCGCGAACAGGATCCACAGCAGCGCGTTGCCCGTGAACTTGCCCCAGGCGTACCCCAGCGCCTCGCCGACCCGCAGGCTCCCGGCCGGGACGCCCGGGCCGCCCGCCGTGCCACCGCCCGCCGCACCCCCGCCACCGTACGGGGGCGGGGTGTCCTGTCCCCCGGGCGGAGGTGTGCCCGGCCCGCCCGGAGGCTGTGCCGCGTGCCCTCCGGGCGCGCGGTGCCGGGGGTCGGGCGGGTCGGCGGGATCACGTGGGGTGTTCTCGGTCATCGGTCGCCATCCTCTCGAGGCTGCTCTCCCGAGCAACTGTCACCCGCAGGCCGACACCTCGCGACCCGAATTCGCTCTCACCGGTCGATAGCGGGCACCAGGCGGGCGGGCAAGTCCCTGGCGGGGACACCACGCACGAGGGCGGTCGCCGGGGTCACACCGCCGCCTGCTCCGCCTCGATCGGCTCCGACTGCAGCCTGCGGAACAGGTGCGCGCCGAAGAGGACCGAGAACGGCCCGATCGCGAGGAACCCGAGACCACAGGTGCACACGGCCGCGAACGAGTAGGCGACGGCGATCAGGTACGCGAGGACGACGATCCCGAGATGTGAGGTGACGAGCTTGACGCTCGACGTGATCGCCTCGAAGGCGTTCAGGTCCTTCGCCAGGACGAAGTAGGGCGCCGCGACCAGCAGCAGTCCGGCCACGATCTGCAGGAGCCACCCGAGGACGGGAAGCATCCCGAGCACGGTGCCGATGACCACCGTGAGAAGCGCGAGCAGCAGGACGGCGCCCCAGTTCCGCACCGCGAAGAAATCGCCGAAGCCGATGCGCCGCTTCCGCGTGGACGCCAGTGCGGCAGCGTAGAAGGTCATCCCCATCACCTGCACGATCACGGTGGAGAGGGTGGTCAACAGCATCGCCATGGGTTCCATCGACGCGGCAGTGAATTCTGCCTGCCACCGTGTGACGGCCGACTGGTCACCGCTCGCGGAAACCTCCGGCAACTGGGCGAAGGCCTGTGGGATCCAGGGGTTCATCACGACGAAGACGGTGGCGGCCACGGCCGCGAACAGCAGCCCCATCGCGATCCAGACACCGGCGTTCCGGCCGAACGACTGCCAGGCGTACCGGTGCGACTCACCGATCGACGGCGGCGCCCAGGGCACCGAGGACCCCGTCGGGACGGGCGTCTGCGCCTGATACCCGGGCGGCGCGTACTGCCCGTACTGGGGCTGTCCGTACTGGGGCTGTCCGTACTGGGGCTGTCCGTACTGGGGCTGTCCGTACTGCGGCGGGCCGGGCTGCTGCCCGCCGGGCTCCTGCGGCCCGCCCGGTGACTGTGGTTGCCCGCCACCCGCGGCCGGCCGTCCGTACGGGTCCTGCTGTTCCCCACCGGACGGCCCGTACGGGTCCTGCGGGTTCTGGCCGCCCTGGCCGGGCACGCCACCGTCGTTGCTCATCGACTCATCTCCCGAAGAGGTGTTGGTGGCCACAACCTAGCCGGAGTAGCTGACACGCCCAAGGGCACGGCCTGCGCGGACGCGCGATCGCGTCAGGCGGTCAGCTCGCGCACGACGGCGTCCGCCAGCAGCCGTCCCCGCAGGGTCAGCACGGCCCGCGGCGCCACGTCCCCGGCTCCGATCGCGGCCGCGCCGTCGAGCAGTCCGCGCGCGACCAGACCGGCCACCGCCCGGCGCCCTGCGGGTCGCAGCACACCCAGGTCGAGCCCTTCGGCCAGGCGCACGCCCAGCATGACCCGTTCCAGGTACGCCTCGTCCGCCGTCAGCAGCTCCCGGCCCGCGCCCGGAGACCCTCCCGCCTCCAGCGCTGCCGCGTACCGCCGCGGGTGCTTCACGTTCCACCAGCGCACGCCCGCGAGCGCGCCGACGCCGTCTCGGGTGGCGCCGTCGTCCCCCGCGCCGCCGTCGTCGTAGTCCGTGACGCCTGCAGGCTCCGCCACCGGCGCCGCCGCCACGTACGAGTGGGCCCCCGGCCCGATCCCCCACCAGTCGTGCCCGCGCCAGTAGGCCAGGTTGTGCCGGCAGGTGTCGTCGGCGGTGCGCGCCCAGTTGGACACCTCGTACCAGCCGAGCCCGGCCGCCGTGAGCAGCTCGTCCGCGAGCTCGTACTTGGCGGCCTGGTCGTCCTCGTCGGGCAGGGTGAGCTGCCCGCGCCGCACCTGGGCCGCCATCTTCGTGCCGGGCTCCACCACCAGCGCGTACGCGGACACGTGGTCCACGCCGGTGGCGATCGCCACCTCCAGCGACGCGCGCCAGTCCGCCAGGGTCTCGCCCGGCGTCCCATAGATCAGGTCCAGCGAGACACGCAGCCCGGCGTCCCGCGCCCACCGGACGACGTCGGGGATCCGCGCGGGATCGTGCGTGCGTTCCAGGGTCGCCAGCACGCTCGGCACGGCGGACTGCATCCCGAACGACACGCGCGTGAACCCCGCCGCGGCCAGCGCCTCCAGGTACGACGGCGTCACCGAGTCCGGGTTCGCCTCGGTCGTGACCTCCGCCCCGGGCGCCAGCCCCCAGGCGTCCCGGACGCCGTCCAGCAGCCGCACCAGATCGCCCGCGGGCAGCATCGTGGGCGTCCCGCCCCCGAAGAACACCGTCGAGACGGCCCGCTCCGGCAGCCCGGCGTCGGCCAGCACCTTCGCGGCGAGTCCCACCTCGCGCAGCGCGGTGTCGGCGTACGCGACCTGCGACGCCCCGCCGCCCAGCTCGGCGGCGGTGTACGTGTTGAAGTCGCAGTACCCGCACCGCACGGAGCAGAACGGCACGTGGACGTACACCCCGAACGGGCGCCCGGCGCGGTCGCGCCCGTCGTCGCCGTCGCGCACGCCGTTCACGCCAGACCGCGGGCTCCCCACCCAGTCCGGCAGCGCGCCGTCGTCGGGCACGGGAACGCCGTCAGGAAGCGCGGGCACCGCGCGCCCTCCGCAGTTGCAGCTCGGACGTCACTTCTTCTTGTCCTTGCCCGACGACGGGTCGCTGGACAGCGCGGCGATGAACGCGTCCTTCGGGACCTCCACGGACCCGATGTTCTTCATGCGCTTCTTGCCTTCCTTCTGCTTCTCCAGCAGCTTGCGCTTGCGGCTGATGTCACCGCCGTAGCACTTGGCGAGCACGTCCTTGCGCATCGCGCGCACCGTCTCGCGGGCGATCACGCGGGCGCCGATCGCGGCCTGGACCGGGACCTCGAACTGCTGCCGCGGGATGATCTCCTTGAGCTTCGCGGTCATCAGGACGCCGTAGTCGTAGGCCTTGTCGCGGTGCACGATCGCGCTGAACGCGTCGACCTGGTCGCCCTGCAGCAGGATGTCGACCTTGACGAGGTTGGCCGCCTGGTCGCCCGAGGTCTCGTAGTCGAGCGAGGCGTAGCCGCGGGTGCGGGACTTGAGCTGGTCGAAGAAGTCGAACACGATCTCCGCGAGCGGGAGGGTGTAGCGCAGTTCGACGCGGTCCTCGGACAGGTAGTCCATGCCCTGCATCTGCCCGCGCCGGTCGGTGCACAGCCCCATCACGGTGCCCACGAACTCGCTCGGCGTGAGGACCGTCGCCCGCACCATCGGCTCGCGGACCTCACCGATCTTCCCGGTGGGGAACTCGGACGGGTTGGTGACCTTGACCTCCTCGCCGTCCTCCATCGTGACGTCGTAGACGACGTTCGGCGCGGTCGAGATCAGGTCGAGGTTGAACTCGCGCTCCAGGCGCTCCCGCACGATCTCCAGGTGCAGCAGGCCGAGGAAGCCCACGCGGTAACCGAAGCCGAGAGCCACGGACGTCTCCGGCTCGTAGTTCAGCGCGGCGTCGTTGAGCTTGAGCTTGTCGAGGGCCTCGCGCAGCGCCGGGTAGTCCGAGCCGTCGATCGGGTACAGGCCGGAGAACACCATGGGCTTCGGGTCGTCGTAGCCGGCGAGCGCGGTGTCGGCGGGCTTGTGCGCGTTCGTGACCGTGTCGCCGACCTTGGACTGCCGCACGTCCTTCACGCCGGTGATCAGGTACCCCACCTCGCCGACCCCGAGCCCCTTGGTGGGCGTCGCGTCCGGCGAGTGCACGCCGATCTCCAGGAGTTCGTGCTGCGCGCGCGTCGACATCATCACGATGCGCTCGCGCGGGTTGAGGTCGCCGTCGATCACGCGCACGTAGGTGACGACGCCGCGGTAGGTGTCGTAGACGGAGTCGAAGATCATGGCGCGCGCGGGAGCGTCGGCGTCGCCGGTCGGCGCGGGGACGGTCGCCACGATCTTGTCGAGCAGGGCCTCCACGCCCTCGCCCGTCTTGCCGCTGACCTTGAGCACGTCCGACGGATCGCCACCCACCAGGTGCGCGAGTTCCTCGGCGTACTTCTCGGGCTGTGCGGCCGGCAGGTCGATCTTGTTCAGGACCGGGATGATCTCGAGCTCGTTCTCCATGGCCAGGTACAGGTTGGCCAGGGTCTGGGCCTCGATGCCCTGGGCGGCGTCGACCAGGAGCACGGCGCCCTCGCAGGCGGCGAGGCTGCGGGAGACCTCGTAGGTGAAGTCGACGTGGCCCGGGGTGTCGATCATGTGCAGCGCGTGGGGCGTCTCGGTCCCGTCCTCGCCGACCACGGCCCACGGCATGCGGACCGCCTGCGACTTGATCGTGATGCCGCGCTCGCGCTCGATGTCCATGCGGTCCAGGTACTGCGCCCGCGCGTCCCGCGGCTGCACCACACCGGTGAACTGCAGCATCCGGTCGGCGAGCGTGGACTTGCCGTGGTCGATGTGCGCGATGATGCAGAAGTTGCGGATCAGCTCGGGCGGCGTGGCGTTGGGCTGGATGCGCGCGGTGGCGGGCTCGGTGGGGATCGGGGGCAAGGCGGGTTGCTCCTGGACTGTGGTGGGTGGCGACGCGTGAGTCTGTGCACGACGGCGAGGCCGAGTTCAGCTGGCCACGGGCCGTCACGGGAAATTGTCCCACGAGAGCCCCTAGGCTTACGCGCGAGTGGCGGGACCGCGGCCCGCCCCCTGGCGAACGAGGAGCGACACACGATGTCCGAGCGCGAGATCAAGTCCTGGCTCACCGACATGGACGGCGTCCTGGTCCACGAGGGGACGGCGCTTCCGGGCGCGGCGGACTTCGTCAAGCGCCTGCGCGACAAGGACGTGCCGTTCCTCATCCTGACCAACAACTCGATCTTCACGGCGCGTGACCTGCGAGCGCGGCTGGCGTCGAGCGGCATCGAGGTGCCGGAGACCGCGATCTGGACGTCGGCACTGGCCACGGCCCAGTTCCTGCACGAGCAGATCCCCGGGGGCAGTGCGTACGTCATCGGCGAGGCCGGTCTGACCACGGCCCTGTACCAGGCCGGGTACACGCTCACGGAGTCCGACCCGGACTACGTGGTGCTCGGCGAGACGCGCACCTACTCCTTCTCGGCGATCACCCGCGCGATCCGGCTGATCGACGGCGGTGCGCGGTTCATCGCGACGAACCCCGACGTCACCGGCCCCTCGCAGGAGGGCCCGCTGCCCGCGACGGGCGCGGTGGCCGCGATGATCACCGCGGCCACCGGCCGCAAGCCGTACTTCGTCGGCAAGCCGAACCCGATCCTGTTCCGTTCCGCGCTCAACCGGATCGGGGCGCACTCCGAGTTCACGGCGATGATCGGGGACCGGATGGACACCGACGTGATGGGCGGCCTGGAGGCAGGGCTCCAGACCTTCCTCGTGCTCACCGGCTCCACGCGCCCCGACGAGGTCCAGGGCCACCCCTTCCGGCCCAGCCGGGTCGTGGACTCGATCGCGGACCTGATCGACCTGGTCTGACGGACGTTCCGGCCGGGATGTCGGTGCGCGGCGCTACCTTGGGCGCATGACGGCCGGCATCCCTCACCGTCCCGGCACGCCGCCGGGCGACATCGACTACCTCCCGCTGCTCGAGCACCTGCAGGACGCGTTCCACGCGGCGATCGACGACGTCGACCCCGCGGCGGCCGTCCCCGCCTGCGGGGACTGGACGGCTCGGGAGCTGATCGAACACCTCGCCGAGATCCACCACTGGGCAGGAACGCAGGCGCGCGCGCACGACACGCCCTACCCCGGCCGCGGCTCGTCCGGCCTGGCACCGCACTACGCGGCCCGGGCCGCCGAACTGCGGGAGACGTTGCGCCTCCTGGACCCCGACGCGACGGGACGCGTGCTCGCCCATCCGGACCCGCTGAGCCCGGGACCCGTCTCGTTCTGGCACCGGCGCCAGGTGCACGAGACCCTGATCCACCTGCACGACCTGCGCGCCGTCGCGGCCGGGCACCCGCGCGAGGACCTGGTCACGGACGTCCCGCCGGAGGTGTGGGCCGACGCCGTGGACGAGGTGGTCACCGTGTTCCAGCCCCGCCAGGTGGGGCTCGGCCGGATGGCACCGCTGCGCGTCCGCGTGCTGCTCCAGGCCGACGACGCGCCGGGCGCCCCGGCATGGGTGCTCGGCTCCCCGGACGCGGATCGCGCGCGGGAGATCGTGCCGGACGTCGCGGTGGCCGGACCGTCCCGCACCCTCGCCCTGCTGCTGTGGGGCCGGCTCACGCCCGGCGAGGCGGCGATCACGGTGGCGGGCGACGGACGGGACCTGGACGCGGCCCTCGCCGAGCCGATCGTTCCCTGACCCGCGCGCGACTCCTTAGCAGCGTGGACAGGGTTCCGCCACTCAAGTGAAGGTGAAATACTCGCAGGTAGGTGCCCATTTTGACCGGTTCCCGGCAGGATGGGCACGCCCGCGCGATGGCGGGCCCGCCCATTCCTTCCCGACTGCCGGAGCACCGACATGCCGCAGCCCGTGAGGCTCACAGAGCTGACCGATCTCATGCCCATCACCCGGACCACCACGGCACGCGACCCGCACGCGGTCTACCGGGCTCTGCGAGATCAGTGGGGGCCGGTCGCACCCGTCGAGCTGGAGCCCGGCGTCCCGGCGTGGCTCGTGCTCGAGCACGCGGACATCGTCCGCATCGCCCGGGACGACAAACTGTTCTCCCGCCGCAGCGAGAACTGGAACGGCCACGCGCGCGGGCTGCTGTCCACCGGAACCCGCCTGCTGCCCATGATCCCGGCCGGCGAGCGGTTCTCCTCCCACTTCCAGGACGGCGCCGAGCGGGCACGGCTGCGGGCGCCCCTCGACGACGTCTTCAACGACCTCGACGAGCCGATGCTCGGTGCGATGCTCCGGCGCACGTGCAACCAGCTCATCGACGAGTTCGCCGAGGACGGGCAGGCGGACGTCGTCTCCCAGTACAGCGCCGTGCTGCCCCTGCTGGCGGTGGGCCAGCTCTTCGGGTTCGACTTCCGGACCGGTCGCCGTGTCGCTCACCTGGCGCGCGAGGTGATGAGCCCGGTGGCGAGCAACACCGACGTGCTGCCGGAGCTCGAGGGCATCCTGACCGACCACATCCGCGCCCGGTACGCCGCGCCCACCGACGACCTCACCAGCAGGCTGATCCGGCACGGCGCCTTCACCTCGCCGGTGGAGGTGGCCCACTCCCTGATCACCGTCCTGGCCGGCGCGAACGGGCCGCTGGAGTCGTGGGTGTCCTCGACGCTGCTGAGCCTCCTCACGGACCACGGCACGCCCGGCATGGTGGGCAGCGGCTACTACGGCGTGGACCAGGCCATGGACGAGACCCTGTGGGGCAACTCGCCGAGCGGCAACCTCCCGCCGCTCGTCGCGACCAAGGATCTCCTGATGGGCGACAAGTACATCGAGCGCGGCGACGCCCTGGTCCTCGCGGTCAGCGCGGCGAGCCACGAGATCGCACGGCAGAGCGCGGACGCCTGGGAGCGCGCCGAGAACCGCAGCCAGCTCGCCTTCGGCAACGGCCCGCACCGCTGCCCGGCTCCGCGCCTCGCCCGGATCGTCACGCGGAACGCCGTCGACACCCTGCTGAAGCGGCTCGACGTGCGTCTGGCCATCGACGTCGACCAGATCGAGTGGTTCCCCTCCCCGTGGGAGCGGCGGCCGATCCGCCTGCCGGTGACGTTCACGCCGCCGATCGAGGTGCGGCGGCACTGGAGCGACGGGGAGGTCCCGGTTCCCGCGGGTGATCCGCTGCGCACCTGAACCGGTCCGGTAGCGTCCACGTCGTGACATTCTCAGCGGCGAGCCCCTACCCCGGTGACTTCGAGGGCGAGGTCCACCCCGTGTACAACCCCGAACTGGACGGCGACCCCGACCCCGGTGAGGTCGTGTGGACGTGGGTGCCGTACGAGGACGACCACACCCAGGGGAAGGACCGTCCGGTGCTGCTCGTCGGCCGGGACGGGCCGTACCTGCTCGGCCTGCAGCTCACCAGCAAGGACCACGACCAGGACGCCCTGCAGGAGGCGCGCGAGGGCCGCATCTGGATGGACATCGGCACCGGCGGCTGGGACCGCGACGGCCGCGACTCGGAGGTCCGCATCAACCGGGTCGTCCGGATCGACCCGGACGACGTGCGCCGCGAGGGCGACATCCTCGACCGGGACGTCTTCGACGAGGTCGTGAAGTACATGGAGCGTGCTCTCGAGCTGACGTGAGGACCGGCCCGGGCACGCGCCGCCGGCCGGTACTCTTCCCGCGTGAGCGACAACCGGTGGATCCGGCTGCTCGGCGAGATCGCCCGGGCAGTCCTCAAGGCGTTCCTGTCCGACGGCGACCGCGGCACGTCGTCCGGCGAGGCGTCGTCCCGCACGACGCCGTCGGGTACTCCGGTGCCCAAACCCGGGCCGCCGGCCACCGGCGGGCGGGGCGCACCCGGACCGTCGTCGGGCAACGGCTCCTACCCGGGCGACTTTCTCGGCACGATCCGGCCCACCTACTCCCCCGACCTGGATGGTGAGCCCGACCCGGGCGAGGTCGTGTGGACCTGGGTCCCCTACGAGGAGGACCACAGCCAGGGCAAGGACCGGCCGGTCCTGCTCGTCGGCCGGGACGGGAAGTGGCTCCTCGGGCTGCAGCTCACCAGCAAGGACCACGTGCGCCACGGCGAGCAGGGTGGCCGTGGCGGCCGCCGCTGGATGGACATCGGCACGGGCGGCTGGGACCGGCAGGGCCGCCCGAGCGAGGTCCGGCTCAACCGCGTCATCCGGATCGACCCCGATGCGGTCCGGCGCGAGGGCGACGTCCTGGACCGGGCCGTCTTCGACAAGGTCGTCGCCGCACTCTGACCGCCGGCCGACCGGCCGCACGGGCACCCGCACGCCCTGGAGTGAACCGCTCAGCCCAGGTATGCCCGCACCACGGCCTCGTCCTCCAGGAGTTCTCCGGCCGGCCCGGACCGCACCACCTCGCCGCCCGCGAGCACGTAGCCGTGATCGGCGGCCGCGAGTGCGCGGCGGGCGTTCTGTTCCACGAGCAGTACCGCCGTGCCCGTGTCGCGGATCTCGGCGATGACCCGGAACACCTCGTCGACGATCTTCGGCGCGAGCCCCATCGACGGCTCGTCGAGCAGCACGAGCCGCGGCCTCGCGACGAGCGCCCGTCCGATGGCGAGCATCTGCTGCTCGCCACCCGACAGCGACCCGGCGGGCAGGTCGCGGCGCTCGGCCAGCACACCGAACCGCTCGTAGACCTCGCCGACGAGGCCCGGACCGGAGTGCCATCCGGCGAGCCGCAGGTTCTCGTCGACGGTGAGCGTCGCGAGGACCTGCCGCCCCTCCGGCACCTGCACGAGCCCGGCCTTGACCAGCCGGTGCGCGGGCCAGCGCGTCACGTCGCGCCCGTCGTAGGTGACGGTCCCGCCGGACGTCCGCACGATCCCCGAGACCGCGTTGATCACCGAGCTCTTGCCCGCGCCGTTCGCGCCGACGAGCGTCACGAGGCCGCCGTCGGGCACGTCGAGGGACAGTCCCCGCACCGCGTGCACCCGCCCGTACCGGACGTCCAGATCTCGAACCGTGAGCATCAGACCGCCTCCGTCCCGAGGTAGGCCGCCACGACGTCGGGGTGGTCGCGCACGTGCGCGGGCTCCCCCGAGGCGATGACGGCACCGAAGTCGAGCACCGTGACCCGGTCGCACGTGCGCATCACGAGGCCGACGTCGTGCTCGATGAGCAGGATCGTGAGCCCGTCGGCGGCCAGGGACGTGATGAGTTCGCCGAGCGCCGCGGCCTCGACGCGGTTCATCCCGGCCGCGGGCTCGTCGAGGATCACCAGGGCCGGGTCGGCGGCGAGCGCCCGGGCGATCTCGACGCGCCGCTGATCGCCGTAGGACAGTTCCCCGGCGGCGAGGCCCGCCTTGTCGGCGATACCGACCCGTTCCAGGCAGGCCGTCGCGTGCACGACGGCGGCTCGCTCGTCCCGCCGTGCCGAGGGCAGCCAGAGCAGGCGGCGCAGGAAGGTGCCCCGCGTGACGAGGTGCGCTCCGGCGAGCACGTTGTCCAGCACCGAGAGCCGGCCGAACAGCTTGGCGTGCTGGAACGTCCGGGCCACGCCGGCTGCCGCGACCCGGTGGACGGGGGTGCGGGCGGGGTCGAGGCCGAGCACCTCGGCCGTGCCGTCCGACGGCGGGACCAGGCCGCTGAGGATGTTCACGCACGTGGTCTTGCCGGCGCCGTTGGGCCCGATCAGCCCGACCACCTCGCCGGCCCGGAGCTGCAGGTCCACGCCGCGCAGGGCGTGCACGCCGCCGTAGTCCTTGGAGATGCCGGTCAGCCGGGCGACGACGTCCCCGGCCGCGACCCGTGCCCGACGACGGTGCGGGTGCGCGGGTTCCGTGGCCGCACCGGACGCGCCCGGGGCACCCGGGTCGTCGTCGGCGGCGTCGCCCCCGGCACCACGCGCGGTTCCGCGGCCGGCCGGCCGTGGGCCGCGGCCTACGGGGAAGAAGCTCGCCAGGCCGCCGGGGCGGAACAGGATGACGGCGAGCAGCAGCAGGCTCGCGAGGAACGGCCGGATCCAGCCGGCCTCGAGCCCCGCCGCGCGCTGGATCTCCGGGACCAGGGTGAGGAACGCGCCACCGAGCACCGGGCCGAACCACACCGTGGAGCCGCCGACCACCGCCATCACCAGGCCGTCGATCGCGGAGGCGAAGTCGAACAGGCCCGGGTCGATGAAACGCATCGTGAACGCGGTGAGGGCACCGTACGCACCAGCGGTGCCGCCCGCCGTGACGAACGCGGCCAGGCGGTGCGCCCCGACATCGATGCCGGTCGTACGGGCGGCGAGCTCGTCCTCGCGGATCGCGGCCAGCGCCCGCCCGTAGCGGGTGGGGCCCTGCCGCCAGAACAGGTAGGCGACGAGGGCGAGCAGCGCCCAGGCGATGCCGGGGGTGACGACCTTGGGCACGCTCATGCCCTGAGCGCCGCCCGTCCACTCGGCGTTGACGAGCAGGATGCGCACGGCCTCCGCGAACCCGAGGGTGGCAATGGCGAGGAAGACGCCGCGCAGTCGCATGGTCGGCAGGCCGAGCAGAACCGCCGCGACGACGCCGACGCCGACGCCGATCGCGAGGGCGACGGCGAGGGTCACGGCGTCGCCGGCCTCCCCGGGGTCTGGCGCCAGCACCGCGGACGCGTAGGCGGCGAGTGCGGCGAAGCCCGCCTGCCCGAGGCTGAGCTGACCGGCCACGAGCACCGCGTAGAAGGAGAAGGCGAAGATCCCGGCCAGAGCGACGAAGACGAGGGTGGAGTCGGTGAGCATCACACCTCCCGCAGCCGGCGGGACCCGAAGAGGCCCTGCGGACGCAGGATCAGCAGGCCGAACAGGAGCGCGAACGCGACGAGGTCGCGCCAGGAGGACCCGACGTGCTGCACGGCGAGCACCTCGGCGACGCCGAGCAGCAGGCCACCGACGAGCGCTCCGGGCAGTGACCCCATGCCGCCGACGATGATCACGGCGAGGCCCTTGAGTTCGATGGCCGCGCCCATGCCGAGCTGCGCGCTGTTCACGTTCATGGCGAACAGGGCACCCGCTACGGCACCGAGGGCGGCGGAGATCGCGAAGGTGGTCGCGGTGACCTTGTCGACGTCGACGCCGAGCACCCGGGCGGCGGTGGGGTTCTCGGCCACGGCACGCATGGCGCGGCCGAGCCTGGTCCGGGCGACGAGCCAGGCCAGGGCGACCATCAGCACCACGGAGATCACGAGGATGGCCGCCTGCAGCACCGTGAACCGGGCGCCGAGCACCTCCAGCTGCCCGTCGGGGAAGGTACCGGCCGGGAACCTGCGCGTGTCGGGGCCGTAGCGCCACTGGAGCAGCGCGATGAGCATGCCGCCGAGCGCGATCGAGGAGATCAGGCCGGCGAAGTGGGCGTCGGCCCGCCCTTTGAGAGGGCGGAACGCGACGCGTTCCACGACCAGGCCGAGCACGCCGCCGACGACGGCGACGGCCGGCAGCGCCGCCCACCAGGGCAGCCCTGCCACCTCGACGAGTTCGATCCCGATGAACGCCGACGCGGCGAACACCGACGGGTGGGCGAGGTTCAGCCGGTCCAGGATTCCGAACACGAGCGTGAACCCGATCGCGAAGAGCGCGTAGATCGACCCGACGAACAGGCCGTTGAGGAGCTGTTGCACGGTGCTTGCCGTTCCGTCGCCGACGACTCAGTCGAGGGCGGCGAACTCGCCGTCGGTGACCACCTGCACGACGGCCTCGTGCTCGGCGTCCCGGGCGTCGTTGATGGTCAGGGCTCCGAGCACGGTGTCGAGGCCGTCGATCGTGCCGAGGCCGTCCTTGATCGCCTCCGGTTCGCCCGAGCACTCGGCCCGGACGGCGGCGTCGATCGTCATGAGGCCGGTGTAGGCCTGGGCGGCGAACTGGTCCGGCCCCTTGCCGTACTCCTCCTCGTAGGCGGCGAGGAAGTCGGTGTTGAGCTCGTTCTGCGTCGCCGCGGAGTTCCAGGCGGCACCGACGACGACGCCCTCGGCGGCCGCTCCGGCGTCGGTCATGAGCTGCGGGTTGTTGAAGCCGTTGCCACCGACGACCGGGACGTCGAGTCCGGCCTCGCGTGCCTGCGTGACGAGCGGGATGGCGGCCTCGATGAGTGCGGAGACGATGATCGCGTCGGGCTCGGCCTTCGCCGCCTCGGTCAGGAGCGGGCGGAAGTCGGTGTCCGTCACCGAGAAGGTGAGGGTCTCGGCGACCTCGACGCCCTCGTCCTGGAGCGCCTGGGCGAACACGTCGTAGCCGGACTCGGTGAACGCGTCGTCGTCGCTGTACATGACCACGACGCGCTCGAGGTCCTCGGACTCCGTCACGGCGGCGACGGTCTGCGGGATGACCTGGCCCTCGGTGAGCGAGACCCGGTGGATGTGGTCGCCCTGCTCCGTGATGCCCTCCGCGGTGTTCGAGATCGCGACGACGGGGACACCCGCGTCCTGCGCGATCGGCTGCGCCTGGAAAGCGGTGGTGGAGAGGGTGGGGCCGATGATCGCGGAGACGCCGTCGTCGGTGAACTGCTCGAAGAGGGTGATGCCCTGGCGCTCGTCGGTCTGGTCGTCCTCGACCGTGAGCTCGTAGGTGACGCCGCCCTGCTCGTCGAGGTGAGCCGCGGCGAGCTCGAGGCCGTTGCGCTGCGACTCGCCGTAGCTCCCCGCGGCGCCCGTGAGGGACAACGCCGCACCGACCGGGACAGGGTCGGGAATGACACAGTCCGCGCCGGAGCCCTCCCCCCGCAGGTCGCCACCACCTCCCGAGCCGCCCGCGCCGCAGGCGCTCAGGCCCAGCAGGGCAGCCATCGCAAGGGTCAAGGGGGCGGTGCGTCGCATCAGGGACCTCCGGACGTCGTCGTGCGTTGCGCGGGTTCGTGGTGCTGGCCGAAATATCAGAAACATCCGTTGTGCACACTAGCGTTACTGACCGGCGGATCGACCGAATTTCCCGCGCGAGCGTTCTGGTAGCCTTGACAGCTGCGTGTCCGCCCAGGTCGGCGGACACCGTCGCAGCCCCTCTCCACGGGTTCCCCACCCCAGTCCCGGGTCTGCGTCCGCTCTCTACGACCTATCCGCTCGCCGACAGGCGAACACACCAGGAAGTCCACCAGTGGCAAACATCAAGTCCCAGCTCAAGCGCATCAAGACGAACGAGAAGGCGCGCCAGCGCAACCGTGCCGTCAAGTCGGAGCTCAAGACGCACGTGCGCAAGGTGCGCGAGGCCGTCGCCGCGGGCGACAAGGAAGCCGCGACCACCGCGCTGCAGACCGCGAACCGCAAGCTCGACAAGGCCGTCTCGAAGGGCGTCATCCACAAGAACCAGGCCGCGAACCGCAAGTCGGCCATCGCGAAGTCGGTCGACACCCTCTGATCGCGCCACCACGCTGATCGCTGGCGAAAGGCGCCGCTGCCCTCCGGGCGGCGGCGCCTTTCGGTGTGCCCGGACAGTTGCGCACAATCCCACCGACGGGTGAAATGACGTTTTACTGCAAATACATACCAACTAGCAGAAAACGGTCGGAGCGGTTAGCCTCGAATTGGAGTCTTGCCAAAGGAGGTCACTCCAATGTTCCAGATCCACCGCACCACAAGCGCTGTGATCTGCGCAGCTACCATCACAGCCGTTTTTTCCCTGTCCGGATGCGCCGAGCCTGCCACGACCGACAACTCTGCCGGTCAGGCGGCCACGTCGAGCTCGACTATTTCGCCGAGCCCAACGGCAGACCCCGAACCGGTCACGACAACCAAGAAGGCCACGAAGAAGGAAGCGATTCCCTTCGAGAAGGTCACAAAGAAGAACCCGAACCTCGACGAGGGAACAAAGAGAGTCACCACGAAGGGCGTCAAGGGCGTCCTCACCAAGACATTCCGCGTCACCTACGTGGACGGCGAGGAGACCGAGCGCAAACTCGTCAAGGAGGTCGTCACCAAGAAACCGGTCAACCAGGTCACGTCGATCGGCACTCACAGGCCGCCCCCTCTTCCTGAGCCGGCGGAGCCGGAACCGTCAAACTGCGACCCGAACTACTCGGGGTGCGTACCGATCGCCTCGGACGTCGACTGCGCCGGCGGGAGCGGCGACGGGCCGGAGTACGTGAATGGTCCGGTCCGGGTGACCGGGTCGGACATCTACGGGCTCGACGCCGACGGGAACGGAGTGGGCTGCGAATAGGGCAGTTCCTCACCGCCGCCCAGCCATGCCGGCGTTTCCACCCCGGCGCCCTGAACGGAAACCTCCGCATGGCTCGCGAAGAGTCGTGGTCGGCCGCGCGCCACGAGAGATCGACCTCGTGGCGCGCGGTCCCGGTCCTGGCCTCGCCCGGCACCTGGCAGCAGCCGGAGTGACCGGCCGCGTCGCGGTCAGGCCGCTGCGACCTCCTTGGCCGTCGCGCGGCGCGTGGCCTCGGCGAACTCCTCACGGATCGACTCCGACGGCGCCGGCGTGAGCAGGCTGACGACGATCGCGACGAGCGCGCCCAGGACGAAGCCGGGGACGATCTCGTAGAGCGTGTCGGCCAGCGGGGACCTGCCCCAGCCGAACGCGACCGTGGCTCCGACCACCATGCCTGCCAGCGCGCCCCAGCGGGTGAGGCGGCGCCAGTACAGGCTCAGGATCACGACGGGGCCGAACGCCGCGCCGAATCCGGCCCAGGCGAACCCGACCAGGTCGAGGATGGTGTCGGTGCGGTCGAACGCGATGAGCCCGGCGACCACGGCGACCAGCAGGACGCCGAGGCGGCCCAGCGTCACCTGGGTGCGAGCGGTCATCTCCTTGCCCGCGATCTTGACGAGATCCTCCACCAGGGCGGACGACGAGACGATCAGCTGCGACGAGATCGTCGACATGATCGCCGCCAGGACCGCGGCGAGCACGAGGCCCGCCACCAGCGGGTGGAACAGCACCTGCGACAGGTAGAGGAAAACCGTCTCCGGGTTGTCGAGCGTCCCACCGCGGACGTTGACGTAGGCGACGCCGATCAGGCCGGTGACGATCGCGCCGACCGTGCTCACGATCATCCAGCTGATGCCGATGCGACGGCCGGCGACGGCGTCCTGCGGCGAGCGGATCGCCATGAAGCGCACGATGATGTGCGGCTGGCCGAAGTACCCGAGGCCCCACGCGGCGGCGGAGATCACTCCGGTCACCGACGCGCCGGCCAGGAACGACAGGTGGTTGACCGCACCGCTGGTCTCCGCGGCGAGAATGCCCTCGCGGACGGGCCCCCAGCCGCCGAGGTCGAAGAAGGCCACGATCGGCACGGCCACCAGGGCGAGCAGCATCATGCTGCCCTGCGCGACGTCGGTCCAGGTGGCACCGAGGAACCCGCCGAACAGCGTGTACGCGAGCGTCACTCCGCCGACCACCCAGATGCCGGTCGTGTAGTCGAACCCGAACGATCCCTCGAAGAACGTCCCGCCGGCCACCAGGCCGGACGAGACGTAGAAGGTGAAGAACACGAGGATGATGACGCCCGAGGCGACCCGCAGCAGGCGCGACGTGTCGTGCAGCCGGTTCTCGAAGTAGCTGGGGATGGTGATCGAGTTCCGTGCCGTCTCCGTGTAGGCGCGAAGGCGAGGCGCGATGAACTTCCAGTTGAGCCAGGCCCCGATCGTCAGACCGATCGCGATCCAGGACTCGACGAGCCCGCTCACATAGATGGCGCCCGGCAGGCCCATCAGGAGCCAGCCCGACATGTCGGACGCACCGGCGCTGAGGGCGGCGACGCCCGGGCTCAGCCTCCGGCCGCCGAGCATGTAGTCGTCGAGGTTCTCGGTGCGGCGGAACGCCGCGTAGCCGATACCCAGCATCAGGGCGAGATATCCGACGATCGCGATCGTCTTCCAGACATCGGGGGTCATGGAGTCACTCCAGCTTCATTGCGGAAAGTCTCTTGCGCGTGCTCGTCACCCGGGCCCGGCCGCCTGGCACCACCTGCCGGCGACGGCCCACGTCACTCCGCACGATCATTCCCGAGGAGCCCGCCCGAGTATTGTCCGCATCACCCGCGACGAGCCTGGGTTATCGCCAAAACCGCCTTCTCGACCGCGTAGACCGGGTCGCGGGTCTCCCCCTTGACGTCCGCGTCGGCCTGGGCGACAGCGGTGATCGCGGCGGCCAGCCCTTCGGGGGTCCAGCGGCGCAGATCCTTGGTCGCGCGGTCCACCTGCCAGGGCGCCATGCCCAGCTCGCGGGCCGTGATCCCGCCGCCCCGCATCGCGGCGACCTTCGCGAGGTTCCGCAGCCGGACGGCCAGGGCGGCCACGACAGGCACCGGGTCGAGCCCGGTCGAGAGCGCGTGACGCAGGAGCGAGACGGCGGCGCCCGGGTCCCCGGCGACGGCCGCATCGGCCACGCGGAAGCCGGTCGCCTCGACCCTGCCGCCGTAGTACCGGTCGACGGTGGCCTCCGAAATGGTTCCCGTCGTGTCCGCGATGAGCTGGGAGCAGGCGGAGGCCAGCTCACGCAGGTCGTTCCCGAGGCCGTCGACCAGAGCCCGCACGGCGTCCGCGTCCGCCCGCCGGCGGGCGGCCTTGAACTCTCCCGTGACGAACGACGCCTTCTCCGCGTCCCGGGTGATCGGATCGCAGACCATGACGGGCGCACCGGACCTGGTGACGGCGTCGAGCATCTTCTTGCCACGCTGCCCACCCCCGTGCACGACGACGACCGTGGTCACCTCGTCCGGCCTGGCGACGTACGCGACGACGTCCTGGATCAGGTCCTCCGTGCCGGACTCCGCGCCCCGCACGACGACGATCTTCTCCTCCCCGAACAGCGAAGGGCTGGCCGCGACGGTGAGCTGCCCCGCCGTGTAGGTGGCGCCCTCGAGCTCCACCTTCTCCACCTCCGGGTCACGCTCGCGAGCGAGGCGGACGACGCCGTCGACGGCGCGCTCCGTCAGCAGCGGTTCCGCTCCGCGCACCAGGACGACCGGGGCGAGCGCGGGCTCGTCCCACGAACGGCCGGGGGTCTTGGCCGACGGGCGGGAACCGGTCCTGCGACGGGTAGCTGGAGGCACGAGGGAAACTGTAGTTCGGCACTCGGACATCGACGTGGTCGCCGCGCACCGGACGGGTCGGCGACACGGGAGTCGCCGCCCACGATGCTCAGTCGCGGGCCACAACCGTCAGCATCCGCCGACCGCCAGGGAGCCACGGCGGACCGTCAGTCCGAACGTGCCGCACTCGTCGGTGCGCAGCACGGCCGCGCCGACGCCCGCGTACAGGTCGAGCGCCGCGTCCGTCGGGTGTCCGTACCCGTTGTCCTCCCCTGCGGAGACCAGCGCCACGGCCGGGCTCAGCTGCTCGGCCAGTGCCCACGACTGCGTCCGGGACCCGTGATGGGCGACCTTCACGACATCGACGTCCGCGATCCCGCGGCCGCGCATCCGTGCCAGGAGCGCGGCCTGTCCCGCGTCCTCGAGATCGCCGAGCAGCACCACGTCCAGCCCTGCGGCCCGCACGAGCAGCGTGACGCTCGCGTCGTTCACCTCGGCGCCCGAGCGCTCCCCGCCGCTCGGCCGGCCTTCCTCTGACATCGTGCCGAGCTCCGGCCCAGGCGGCCCGGCGAGCAGCACGTCCCAGGTGACGCTTCCCGCCTGCCCGCGCTCGCCCGTCACAGGGGCCCGCGCGGGGACACCGGCCGCCGCCAGTTCGTCCAGGGTCCGTGCCGCGTTGGCCTCCGGTTCCAGCAGCGGGGAGACCAGTGCGGATTTCACGTCGCGTCCGGCGAGCACCGCGGTCAGTCCACCCACATGGTCGGCGTGGAAGTGGCTGAGCACCAGCAGATCCACCCGCGTGACACCGAGCTCGTCGAGGCAGCGACCAGCCGCGTCGCCGTCGGGCCCGACATCCACGACCACCGCCGACACCGGACCCGTACGGACGGCGAACCCGTCGCCCTGCCCGACGTCGCACGCGGCGACCACCCAGTCGTGCGGTATGGCCGAGCGAGCGACCGCGCGCGGCACGATCAGGGCCACGGCTCCGAGCATCACGCTCACGGCCACGATCCCGGCGACCAGGGTCGTTCGCTTCCCCTTGCCGTCGCCGTGCGGCGGGACTCGCCCGGGGACGGAACCGGGGCGCGGCCGAGCTCCTGTCGCGCCGCCCGCGACGGCACGGTAGGTGCGCCGGAACCCGGACCGCACCGCCCGCCGCCAGTCGTCCGGCCATCCCCGAGGCCGCCGGGTCAGTACGAGGGCGAGCACGGCCGCCGTCGCCACACCCAGGAGGAGCGCACCGCCGGGGCCGCCCGGCCAGGGCAGGGCACGGCCGGGCATTTCCGCGGCGTGGAGCGCCACCTGCGCGATCCACCAGGTCGCCCCACTCGCGACCCAGGCCACGAGGTGGGCGCCCCAGGACCACCACGGTGCCAGAACCGTCGCGACGAGGCCGAGCACGGTCGCCGGGACGAGCGCGGGCGTGGCGAGCAGGTTGGCGGGAACCGACACGAGCGACACCTCCGGTTCGAGCAGGACGAGCACCGGTCCGCACGCCACCTGCGCGGCGAGCGGAACGGCCAGCGCGAACGCGAACGCCTTCCCCGTCCACGGCGCGATCCGCGCCACCAGCGGCGGCACGAGCAGCACCAGCCCTGCGGTGGCCGAGGCCGACAACGCGAACCCGAAGGAGCGCGACAGCCACGGATCGGCCACGAGCAGCCCGATCACCGTTCCCGCGAGCGCGGGCACGGACTGGGCGGGGCGGCCGAGCACGAGCCCCACCAGGGCGAACCCGGCCATGGCCGCGGCCCGCAGCACGCTCGGTTCCGGCCGGACCAGGGCGACGAAGGCCGCACCGGCCAGGGCCAGGAGCACCACCCGCGCCCAACGTGGTGCGCCGAGGGTTCCGGCGATGCCGGTCAGCAGGGCGATCACGATCGCGAAGTGCCCGCCCGAGACCGCGGTGATGTGCGTGAGGCCGCTGGCTTTCATGGCCTCCGCCAGCTCGCCGGGCAGACGAGTGGTGTCACCGATCGCCGCCCCGGGTACGAGGCCTCGGGCCTGCGGCGCGAGGTCACCGGTGACCTCCATCAGGGCGTCCCGGTGCCGGTCGAGCAGCCGGAGCGACGCGGGAGGGGCTCGTTGCACGGTCAGGGCGTCCGCGGCCAGCCGTGCGGACTCGCTCCGGCCCGGTTCGGCGGGACGCAGCCCGCCCCGCACGCGCACGACTCCGCCGAACCGCAGGTCCGCCGGGGCGGCGTCATCCGTCCGAGCGTTCCCCGGCTCACCGGCTGCCGGGTTCCACGTCACCACGACTCGGGCACGTGTCGCCGTGGCCACTCCCCGTGCGGCCACCTCGCGAACATCCAGCATGAAACGGACGGTGGCTGTCGGTGTGCCGGCCGAGGCCGGCCTGTCCCACGGGACCGGCTCCGGCTGCGAGACCACCGTTCCCGTCACCTCGCCGGTGAACCCGCGACTCGCCAGGTCCTCGATCGTCGCGGCACGTGCGGTCTTCACGGTGCCGGTCGCGACGACGCCGAGCGAGCACGCGGCGGCGAGTGCCACATGGGCGACACCACTGGTCATGACGCTGCCAGGTCCACGGGTCACGCCGCTGCCGCGCGTCATGCCCCGCAGCGCGACGAGCACGATCACCCCGGCGCCGGCGATCGCCGCGAGCCACCCGCAGGCCACCGCGAGCGCCCAGGCGCCGGCCTGTCCGGTCGTCGCCCAGGCGGCGATCCAGGCGAGTGCGGCGGCGGGCGCCAGCCGCAGGTCGGTGCTTCTCATACGCGCGCCACCGGGCGGATCTGTTCCAGCACGGCCGGTCCGATCCCGGAGACGTCGTCGAGTTCGTCGACCGACGCGAAGGGGCCGTTGGCCGTGCGCCATTCGATGATCCGCTGCGCCAGGGTGGGCCCGATGCCGGGCAGGGTCTCGAGCGTGGCGGCGTCGGCGGTGTTGAGGTCGACGCCTTCGCCGCCCGTTTCCGGGGGTCCTGCGGGGGTCCCGCCCGGCGCACCACCGGTGGCGGCGGGTGTCTCGCCCGGCCGTGGCACGTGGATCTGCTCGCCGTCGGTGACGGGGCGCGCCAGGTTCACCCCGGACAGGTCGGCGTCGCCGGTCGGCCCGCCCGCCGCCTCGACGGCGTCCGCGATGCGCGCGCCGCCGGGCAGTTCGACGAGTCCGGGTTCGCGCACCGCGCCCACCACGTGCGCGACGACGCCGCTGCCCGGCGCGCCCTGGGGGTCGCTACCCGCGAAGGCACCTGCGTCCGAACCGCCGGACCAGGCCGCGCCGCCGTCGGGTCCGGCCTCCGCGCCCGTGCCGCTACCGGTTCCGGTGCCGCGTCCGTTGCCGGTACCCGCCTCACCGCCGGGCCCGCCGCCGGCCTTGGCTTCGCCCGCCACGCCGTCGTCGGCCCCGGTGTCTCCGGCCGATGCGATCGGACGCACGTCCCCGGCGGCCAGCGCGTCCCGTCCCAGCGCGACGGCGCCGGTCAGGCCGGCCAGCAGGAGCACGGCGACGACCGCGACGAGGCCCGGGCGCCCGCCGAGGGCCCAGCGACGCCCCGTGCCGTCGCCGTCCGTTCCGACAGGGTGCCCGTGTGCTGCCGCGTACGCCGTCGCGACCCGGCCCGCGGACCGCCGCTGCCGTAGCCGGTCCACGAGGTCGTCGGTGTCCTCCGGCACCGCCGGCACCGCCGGCATCACGTCCGTGTCTGCTCTCATGCCCCGACGCTAGGCAGGGACGACACGGCTGCAGGAGGCACCCGAGGCAGCCTGTGCACGGGTGCGGCGATCCACAGCAGGTGGTCGACGTCTCTTCCGCACGGTCCCGGGGGCAGGGGCGCACCTCGAACGGCGATTCCGGGCAGTTTTCTTCGGCCGCACGCCGAGCGCGCGATCCTCTGGCCGTCTCGGCAGAATGACGACGAGAAGCACCGATGAGTTCCGCGTCCCACCGGCGTCAACCTCGATGAACCGGCCGACGCACCGTCGTCCGGACCCAGAAGGAGATCCTCCGATGCCCGAGAAGAAGACCCTCACCCTCGACGCCCCCGGCGCCGTCCTCGCCTACGACGTGCGCGAGCCGGCGACGCCGTCCGACGCTCCTCCGCTCGTGGTCATCGGTCTGCCGATGGGGGCGCACGGCTTCGACAGCCTCGCCGAGCACGTCACCGACCGCGTGGTGGTCACGTACGACCCACGCGGCGTGGAACGCAGCACCCGCGAACCTGGCAGCGGTACGGGCTCCGCGGACCACGTCGGCGATGTGGTCCGGGTGATCGAGGCCACCGCCGGAGGCACGCCTGTCGATCTCCTGGGATCGAGCGGTGGCGCGGTCATCGCGCTCGAACTCGCCGCCGCCCACCCGGACCTGCTGCGCACCGTCGTGGCGCACGAACCCCCGTTGCCGGAGCTCCTGCCCGACCGTGACGTCATCGTCGCCGCCATGCAGGACATCCACGACACGTACCAGGCCAAGGGGTCGGGTCATGCGATGGCGAAGTTCATCGCGCTCGTCATGGAGCCCGGCGAGCTGAGCCCTGAGTACCTCGACCGCCCCGCCCCCGACCCGGCGGCCTTCGGGATGCCCGCCGATGACGACGGCGCCCGTGACGACGTGATGTTCTCGTCCAGCATGGTGTGGATGCCACGCCACCGCCCCGACTGGGACGCCCTGGCCGGGTCGGTACAGCGCGTCGTGATCGGCGTGGGCGCCGACACCGGTGAGGAGATCACCGGGCGCACCTCCCGCAGCATCGCACGACGCCTCGGCCAGGAGGCGACCGTCTTCCCCGGTGGCCACAACGGCTTCTCGGGCGGCGAGTACGGCCATCCGGGTGGTGACCCGGCCGGCTTCGCGGCCACGCTCCGGAAGGTCCTCGACGCCTGAGCGACCGTCAGTGCTGGTGGCCGCCGAGGTCGGCGACGACGACGGCGAGCGTCCCCGGGCCGACGTGGACACCGATGACCGCGCTGATGTCGGAGATCTCCACCTCGGCCCGGGTGCGCGTGCGCAGGCGCCCCGCCAGCGTGCGGGCGCGGTCCGGCGCCCCGAAGTGCTGCACGCCCACCACCGGCCGGTTCGCGACCTCGATGGACTCGCCCGCCAGGTCGAGCAGGCGCTCCATCCCGGCCGCGCGGGTACGGACGCGCTGGGCGAGCTCGATCCGGCCGTCGCGCATCGTCAGGATCGGACGGACACCGAGGACGGTGCCGAGCGCGGCCACCGGGCCCGACAGGCGCCCGCCACGGCGCAGGTGTTCCAGGGTGTCGACCATGAACACGGAGGTCGAGGAGTCCGCCACCTCACGTGCCCGCGCCGCGACGTGCGCGACGTCGCACCCGGCCGCCGCGCATTCCGCGGCCGCGCGTGCGGCGAACCCGAGGCCGGGCCCGACGGTCCGGGAGTCGACGACGCGCACCGCCAGCGGTGACCGTGCCGCGGCAGCGCTCGCCGCGCCGACCGTGCCGGACAGCTCGCCCGACAGGTGCAGGGAGACGATCGCATGGGCGCCCTCGTCGGCGAGGCCCCGGTACGTCGCGGCGAAGCGCTCCGGTGACGGCTGGGACGTGGTGACACGAGCGCCGTCGTCGAGCAGGCGGACGACGTCGGCGGCGGTGATGTCCACGCCCTCGTCGTAGGACTCGCGCTCGGTCACCACCCGCAACGGGACGACTCGTGGCCCGGGCGCCCGGGTGTCCAGCGGCAGGCCCGACGTCGAATCGGTGACGACACGGACGGCCTGGCTCGGGTCCGGCCTCCGGCCGCGAGCGTGGGACAGCCGGTTCCCCGCGCGGGGCTCGGTGTGTCGACGGAAAAGTGGCATGGCCGGGCGATTCTATCGGCACATCGCCGGCCGCCGCCCGGATCCCTGCGCCGCGAGCTGCCCCCTCCGGGGCCACCGCCCCGGCCAACCACCCCCGATGGTGAGAATGAATCTCAAGATCGCGATACGATCCTGCGCGAATCGTTCCGACGAGCCAAGGAAGGCCCTCCTCCCGTGCCCACCCTGCTGATGATCGAGAGCTGGCTGCAGTCCACCGGCCTGAGCCTCCCGCCGCTACTACGCTCGCTCGGGCACGAATACGTGCTGGTCACCCGCGATCCGCAGGTCTACACGCTGCCGGGCGGCGGCACGCACCCGGTGCTCGCCCTCGCCGCCGAGGTCGTCGTCGCCGAGACCAACGACGACGACGCCGTGGTCGCCGCCGCCCGTCGCGTCGCCGCCCGGCACGACCTCGGCGGAGTGCTGACCACCTGCGACTACTACCTGCCGACGGTCGCGGTCGTGGCCGAGGCGATCGGGCTTCCCGGATCTCCCGCAGGCGTGCTGCGCACCGCGACCAACAAGCACCTGGTCCGGGCGGCCGTGGCACGGGCGGGCATCCCCGATGTCCCGCACGCGGTGGGCGCCACCTGGGACGAGACGCGCGCCGCGGCGGCAACGCTGGGCTACCCGGTCGTCGTCAAGCCCGTCGACCTGAACTCCGGCACCGCCGTGCGGCGGGTCGCCGACGAAACCGCGCTGGCCGACGCGTTCACCGAGATCACCGGCCCCGAGCGGAACACCCGCGACCAGCCGCTGGCCCGCCTGGCCCTGGTCGAGCGGGTGCTGGACGGGCCCGAGTACAGCGTCGAGGCGGTGACCCGCGACGGCGTGACCACCGTGCTGGGCGTCACGGCCAAATCGGTGACCGAGGTGAGCCGCCCGGTCGCGGGCGGCGCGGACGCCGTCGGCTACGTGGAGAGCGGCCACGACTTCCCCGCCGCGCTCGACGGCGCCGCCCGTACGGCGATCACCGCGCACGTCGCGCGCGTGCTCGGAGCCGTCGGCTACACCCACGGCATCAGCCACACCGAGGTGCGGCTCACCGCCGACGGACCACGCCTGGTCGAGCTCAACCCGCGGCAGGGCGGCGGGTACATCTTCGACCTGGTGCGGCTCGTGACGGGCTACGACCCGCTGCGCGTCCTGACCGATCTCGCCCTGGGCCGTGAGCCCACCGCGGAGACACCGGCCGCCGGGAGCGCCGCCGTACGGTTCCTGCTCGCCCCGGAGGACGGATTCCTCTCCGGGGTGTCCGGTGCCGACGCGCTGCCCGACGATCCCCGTGTGTTCGCCCACGACCTGCCCCGCCCGGGCACGGTGCTCCGCGCGGCGGACAACAACGACCGGATCGGCCACGTGGTGGTGGCGGACCGCGACGGCGACCGCGCGAGCACCTGGGCGGACGAGATCCTGGACAGCCTGACCATGAAGGTCGGCCACGACGCACCCCTCCCGGCACACGTGCACTCCTGAGCCGCGCGGTCGGCAGGTTGTCGACCGGTCGGCAGGCTGTCGAGGAGTTGGTCCGGTGGCCGCGGTCCAGGACTCCCGCCCCGGACCGCGGCCACGCTTTCAACGACCGGTCACAGCAACCCGCGGCGGGCGGCGCGAGACAGGCGCCGCGGCACCCGCACCACACTCCCGTCCGGGGTCGTGACCGCGACGAGCTCCGGCAGGCTCGTCGTCCACTGCGCACGGCGGGACCTCGTCCGGGACCGTGACATCTTCCGCTTCGGGACGGCCATCAGGCACGTTCCTTCTCACGGGGCCCGCCGTCGGCAGCCACGCCACCGGACGCGCCGCCGCCGGACGTGTTCTGCGTCGCGCCGCGTGCGCCGTACCGCTGGCGGAACCTCTCCACGCGCCCGGCGGTGTCGACCACGCGGGAGCTGCCCGTCCAGAACGGGTGGCTCGCGCTGGAGACATCGACGTCGACCACCGGGTAGGTGTTGCCGTCCTCCCACTCGATCGTGGCGTCCGGCCGGCCCGGTCCTGCCTCGGCCCGGCCGGCCAGGGTGGACCGCGTCAGGAACGCGAAGCCTGCGCTCCGGTCCCGGAACACCACCTGCCCGTACTCGGGGTGAATGCCCTGCTTCATCTGTCAGCCCTCCTGTTGCTCGTCGTGCTCGTCGTGCTCGTCGTCCTCGTGGGCGTCGTCCTCGTGTCCGTCACCCTCATGGGCGTCGTCCCCGTGCCTGTCGTCCTCGTGCCCGGCACCCTCACCCTCGTGGTCGTGCCCCTCGTGGGCGTCGTGCTCGGGCGCCTCGCCCATCACGCCCGCGATCTCGTTCGCCGCCACGCCGAGCTGCGCCGACTTCCACACCTCGCCGGTCTCGACGTCCACGGCGTGGATGGCGTCGTTCGCCGGGTCGGTCACGTAGACGGACCCGTCCAGCGCCAGGATCGCCGGGCGCGGCTCCTGCCACTCGAGCGGCTCCTCCCAGGCGTCGATCACCTCGATCGAGTCGGTGAGCTTCCCCTTCTCGGGGTCGATCACGTGCACCCGGCCGTCGGTGCCGAGGATTAGCGCCTCGCCGTCGTCCCCGCGCGCGAGGGACCGGAACGTGTACGACGACGGCAGGTCCACCAGGGTCAGCTCGCCCGACCGCGTATCGATCAGGGAGACCCGCTCCGGGCGCTCCAGCTCGGCGTCCCGGTCCACCTTGTAGTCGCCGAGCACCACCGGCGACTCCTCGGACCCCGCCTGGTTCCCGATCCGCCCGTAGGAGTCGGGTGCGTCCACCTTGGTGATCTCGCCGTCACGCACCAGGATCGCGCCGTCCTCGCAGCCGATCAGCACCGCCTCGTCGGCTGCCATGGCCTCGCCGTGCACCCCGGGGCACTCGTCGCTCGCGGCGATCTCCTCGCCGTCGGCGTCCAGCACGCGGATGCCGGTGCGCTCGTCCTCGGTCCCCTCGGAGACCACGAGCGTGTCGTCGCCGAGTTCGACCGCCACCCCGTGGTGCGGGGTCGGGAGGGTCTCGGCCCGCGCGACCTCGCCGTCGGCCACGTGGTCGGCGTCCAGGACGGAGATCTGCCCGGTGCCGTCGTCGAACAGCGCCGTCCGCCCTTCGTGGACGACGACGTGGCCCGGCTCGGTGGCCGGGTACGTCACGTCCGTCAGGGCCGGGTCCGCAGTCCGGTAGTGCGCGTGGTCGCCGTGTGCCGCGGCCCATGTCCCCAGGTCCAGGACCTGGAAACCGCCCGTGGTCGACACCATCAGATGGCGCTCGTCACCGGCCGGGTTGAGCCGGTTGAAGCCGTCGAGCGGGATGTCGCCGACCTCCTCCAGGCTGAGCGCGTCGAGCACCTTGACACCGCCGTCGTACGTGACGGCGATGCGCGCGGTACGCGACTGCGACTCCGTGGCCGCGCGGCTCTCCGAGGCCGACGGCGTCGCCGCGGCTCCGTCCGCACCGGCCGAGCCGGCCGGCGCGCAGGCGCCGAGCAGCACCAGCGGGATCGCGGCCGCTACCGCCGTGGCGGCCCGGCGGGCGGGAGCGGACGTCGCCGCACCGGCCCGCCGGTAGGGAACCGCGGCCCGCCGGGGACGGGAGAGGGGCAGGGGGTTCATCGGGACTCCTTGAACTCGACGTGGCGCCGGACCACCGGGTCGTACTTGCGCAGCACGAGCCGGTCCGGGTCGTTGCGCCGGTTCTTGCGGGTGACATAGGTGAAGCTGGTCCCCGCGGTGGAGACCATGCGGATGATCGGGCGCACGTCGGCGCGCTTCGTGGCCATCAGCCCTGCCTCGCCTTCCAGCGCGGGTTGAGCTTGTTGATCACGAAGGTCCTGCCGCGACGGCGGACCACCTTCGCGCCGGGCTTGTCCTTCAGGGAGCGCAGTGAGGCACGCACCTTCATCTCAGTTCTCCTTCTTCTCTCCGTGGTCGGACGGCGGGGATCACCAGCTGGACTTGGTGACGCCCGGGAGCTCGCCGCGGTGCGCCATCTCGCGCACGCGGATCCTCGAGAGCCCGAACTTCCGCAGGTGAGCACGCGGCCGGCCGTCGACGACGTCGCGGTTGCGCACGCGCGTGGCACTCGCGTCGCGCGGCTGGCGCCGGAGCTCGGCGGTGGCCACGGCCTTCTCCTCCTCGGAAGCGGCCGGCGACGCGATCACCCGCTTGAGCTCAGCGCGGCGCCCGGCGTACCTCGCGACGACCGCACGGCGCCGCTCGTCGGCGGCGATCTTCGACTTCTTGGCCATCAGACCTTCTCCCCGCGGGCGAGAATCCCGGCCACCACGACGTCGATCCCCCGCCGGTCGATCGTCTTGATGCCCTTCGCGCTCACGCGCAACGTGACGTGCCGCCCGAGGGACGGCACCCAGTAGCGCTTCTTCTGGATGTTGGGGTTCCAGCGGCGCTTGGTGCGCCGATGGGAGTGCGACACCGAGTTCCCGAACCCGGGCTTGGTGCCGAGCACCTGGCAGACGGCCGACATGACTACCTCTCCTTGCTCATGACAATCGTTCTCAAACTCGGGGTACAGTACCCGCATTGAGAATGGTTATCAACTGTGCGCGGGGTGCCACCGGCGCCCGCACGCCGAACGCAAGGAGGTCCGCATGCCCCACCACACCGCCGACCGGCGCGTCCCGATCAGCGTGCTCGCGTCGGTCGATCCCGTCCTGCGCGACTCCGCCGTGCTCGGGCTGGTCGTCGACGCGCCCGGCACCGTGGCGCTGCGGCACGACATCCTCGCCGACGAGGGCCTGATCCGGCGCGTGGTGGTCGACGCGTCCGGTGTCGTCGAACAGGTGCTCGTACCGCTCGAGCACGCCTGCCTGTCCTGCGCCGTGCGGGAGGACGCACTCCCCGCGCTCGCGGCTCTCACCGAGGACGGACGCTGGACCGACGTGATCATGGCGCTACCCGTGAGCGCGGAATCCCTGCCCGTCACGCGCGCGCTCGCCGCCGAGACGGCCCGCGGCGGACTGCTGGACGGAGCACGCATCGCGACGGCCGCGACCGTCGCGGACGTCGAGACGTTCGAGCACGACCTCCTCGCCGCCGACCTCCTCGCCGAGCGCGGCATCGCCCTGACCCCCGACGACGACCGGTCCGTGGGCGAGGCTCTCGCCGCCCAGGTCGAGCACGCCGACGTGATCGTCGCCGCCGGAGAGGCCGCCGCGGCCCCCACCGGTTCCGGACTCATCGACCGGATCCGCGCCGAGGACTCCAGCCGCGTCGACGGCCTGCACGGCGTCACGGCCGCGGAACTCGCGGCCGGCCGGTACGACCCCGTCCGCGGCGAGCGCCGCAGCAACCCGCTCGGGGCGCGGCGCGCACCCGGCACCGGGCGCGGCGGGCGAGCCGCGGGCGACCGGAGCTGGACCCTCGAACTACGCTCCGACCGCCCGTTCCACCCCCAGCGCCTGCTGGACCGCATCGAGGACCTCGGCACGGGACGGATGCGCAGCCGCGGCGTCTTCCACGTGGTGGACCGCCCGCTGTCCGCGTGCCTGTGGGACGGCGCCGGGGGTCAGCTCTTCCTGGGTGACCTCGGCAGCTGGGACGAGGCCGCGGCGTCCGCCGAACCGCACACGCGGATCGTCGTCGTCGGATCCGCGGACGACGCCGGCCCGGACGCGGAGCAGGACGTCCGCCACGACCTGGTCGACGCCTTCCACGACGCCCTCGTCCGCCCGGACGAGATCGCCGACGGCGGCCTGTCCTGGCTCGGGCGACAGGACGTCCTGGGCCCCTGGCTCGGCTCGCGCTCCTGACCTGCGCCGGCGCTCATGCCGCTCCCCACCCGTCCGTCACACCGGCTCCTCCCGGCCGCCCTCCGCGCCGGAGGGATCGGTCCGGGTGTGGATGCGGGCGCCGTCGTCGTTGAAGATGCTGATCACCTGGGCCGGTTTGCCCCCGGTGGCGCTCAGGGCGTGCGGTGTGCGCGTGTCGAACTCGGCGGCCTCGCCGCGGGTGAGCACCAGGTCCTGCTCGCCGAGCCGCAGGCGCAGCCTGCCGCTGAGCACGTAGAGCCACTCGTAGCCGTCGTGCACGCGCTGCTCCGGCAGGGTGGTCACGGGCGGATAGGTGATCTTGTAGGTGTGGATCGCCGAGCCCTCGGGAGCGAGCGGGGCGATGATCAGCCCGTCGCGCCGGATCACCGGCCGCCGGACGCGCGGATCGGTGTCCTCGGGCGGCAGCAGGTCGTCCACGCGGATCCCGAGCCGGCGGGTCAGCGGCAGCAACAGCTCCAGGCTCGCCTGGCGCTTCCCGGACTCCAGCCGGGAGAGCGTGCTGGCCGACATGCCGGCGCGTGCGGCCAGGTCGTCCAAGGTCCAGCCCCGTGCGCGGCGGGCGGCGCGGAGCCGCGGGCCGACCTGTCCCAGGTCCTCCGACATCGGTACCTCCTTGCCAATACCGCAAGATTGCTTGCAGGCAGCCTAGCGCCTCGGTGAGGGTTGTCGCATGAACGAGACATGGGACGTGATCGTGATCGGCGGCGGCGCGGCAGGACTGTCGTCGGCGCTGATGCTGGGCCGGGCCCGGCGCCGGGTCCTCGTGGTCGACGCCGGAAGCCCGCGCAACCGCTTCGCCGCGCACATGCACGGCGTGCTGGGCAACGAGGGAACCGACCCGGCCGAACTGCTGGCCCGCGGACGGCGGGAGGCGGCCGGCTACGGCGTCGAGATCCGCGGCGGCCGGGTGGACCGGGTGGACGAGACGAGCGGCGCCGTGACCGTCGCCCTCGACGACGGGACGAGCCTGTCGGCCCGGGCCCTCGTCGTCGCCACCGGCATGACCGACACCCTCCCGGAGGTGCCCGGCCTGGCCGAGCGCTGGGGCAAGACCGTGCTGCACTGCCCGTACTGCCACGGCTGGGAGGTGCGGGACCGGCGCCTCGGCGTGCTCGTGACCTCCCCGACGGACCTGCACCGCGCACAGCTCGTACGGCAGTGGAGCGAGGACGTCGTGGTGTTCACCGGCGCCGTCGGCGCACTCGATCCCGGCGCCGAGGCGCGGCTCCGCGCCCGCGGGGTCGAGTTCGTCGCCTCGCCCGTCACCGAGGTGCTCGGCGAGGGTGAGACCATCACCGGGGTGCGCACCGAGGACGGCGCGCTCGTCCCGGTGGACGCGATCTTCTCCGGCGGGCGGCCGGAGCCGCACGACGCGTTCCTCGCCCACCTGGGCCTGTCCCGGACCGACACACCCGCGGGAAGTTTCATCGAGGTGGACGAGACGGGCCGGACGAGCGCCGAGCGCATCTGGGCGGTCGGCAACGTGGTGAACCCCGCCGCGACGGTACCGATGGCCATCGGAGCGGGCGCGAGCACCGGGGGCGCCGTGAACATGGCCCTCGTCACCGAGGACTTCGACCTCGCCGTCGCGGCCACGAGCGGAACGGCGGTGGTTCAGCGGGACGCCTGACCACTCCGGCCGGCCGGTCAGGCCCCTGGGGGCCCGGGCACCGGTGTCCGGGCCGGCGGGCCGGCCGGCTCCGGGGCCGGCTCCCGCGCCGGACCCGGCACCGCCAGCGCGGCGATCGCCGTCGTGATCGGGATCGCCAGGACCAGCCCGATCGAGCCCACCAGCGTCCGGACCACCTCCTCCGCGATCTCGCCCGACGTCAGCGCCAGTACCGGCGACTGGTCCACCAGCGAGACCATCATGAGCAGCGGCAGCGCCGCGCCCACGTAGGCGAACGCGATCGTGTAGACGGTCGAGGCGATGTGGTCGCGCCCGATCCGCATCGCGCGCGCGAACAGCACGTGCCGTGGCGCGCCGGGCGCGACCTCACGCAACTCCCACACGGCCGACGCCTGCGTGATCGTGACGTCGTTGAGCACCCCCATCCCCGCGAGCACGAGCCCGCACAACGCGACACCGCGCAGGTCCGTCAGGGGTGCCTCGGTCAGGAGGAACTGGGCGTCGTGGTCGGCCGCGCCGAGGTAGGTGGCGCCCGCCGCCCAGACCCCGATCCCCGCCGTCAGCGCCAGCCCGAGCAGCGTCCCGAGCAGCGCCGCCGAGGTCCGTGCGCTCAGACCGTGCGCCAGATAGAGCGTCACGAACATCACCAGCGACGACGTCACCAGCGCCACGCCCAGCGCGGACTCGCCCGTGAGCAGCGCGGGCATGGTGAAGCCGAGGAACACGGCGAACGCGATGCCGAGCCCGGCGAGCGCCGCCAGCCCTCGCCACCGGGCCACGGCCAGCACCACGACGGCGTACGCGGCGGCCAGCCAGCCGACGGGCACCTTGCGCTGGTGGTCCTTGAACACCAGCGGGTCCGGCGACATCGGCGAGACGGTCGAGATGTCCACGGCAACGATCCGGTCGCCCGGGTTCAGGGGCACCGAGGGTCCGGGCGACGCCATCGTGGTCTCCTCGCCGCCGGCCAGGCGCACCCGGACGCTCGCGCCGTCGGGCGGGGCCTCGAGCACCGTGGCGTCGACCGTCGTCGCCCCCTCCACGACCGCCGGTATCCGCTCGGGGACGGCTCCGCCGTCGGGCCACAGCAGGAACAGTCCCGCGAGCGTGGCGAGCATCGCCGGGATCAGCGCCGCGGCCAGGACACCCCTGGTCCGGGCGGATGCCGGCGCCACCGGGCCGCCGTGTGCGTGCGAGTGGGACGGGGGGTCGAGGACGGACTGCGCCATGGCGGCATGCTGCCACGTCGGGCGGCCTCGGACATGCCCGTGGCGTGGTCGGCCGGACGTCGGGTGGGCGGCCGGACGTCGGGGCGTCGGTCCCTCGGGAACCGACGACCCGGCATCCGGGCGGTCACCCGGCCCGCACGACCCGTCAGGCCGGCACGATGTTGACCAGCTTCGGTGCCCGCACGATCACCTTGCGGACCTCGCGGCCGTCCAGGAACCGGACCACGTTCGGCTCGGCCAGGGCCGAGGCCTCCAGGTCCGCCTCGGAGATGTCCGGCGCGACCTCCATCTTGGCGCGCACCTTGCCCTGCACCTGGACCACGCAGGTCACGGTCTCGGCCACCAGGTACGCCTCGTCCGCGACCGGGAAGGGCTCGTGCGCCAGCGACTCGGTGTGCCCCAGCCGCTCCCACAGCTCCTCGGCGATGTGCGGCGCCACCGGTGCCGTCATGAGGACCAGCGGCTCCACCGCCGCGCGCGGCACGCTGTCCAGACCGGTCAGATGGTTGTTCAGCGTGATCAGCTTCGCGATCGCCGTGTTGGGGCGCATGCCCTCCATCTCCGTGCGCACGTCCGCGATGGTGCGGTGCAGCGCGCGCAGGGTCCCCGCGTCCGGAGCGTCGTCGGACACCGTGACCTCGCCGGTCTCCTCCGAGACGACGTTGCGCCACAGCCGCTGCAGGAACCGCTGCGAGCCGACGACGTCGCGCGTGTTCCAGGGCCGCGACTGGTCCAGCGGCCCCATCGACATCTCGTACACGCGGAACGTGTCGGCGCCGTAGGCCTCGTACATGTCGTCCGGCGAGACGACGTTCTTCAGCGACTTGCCGATCTTTCCGTACTCGCGGTTGACCGGCTGCCCCTGCCAGGTGAAGCCGGACTGCTCGTCACCCTCGACCTCCTCGGCGGGGACGTACGCCCCGCGCGAGTCGGTGTACGCGTAGGCCTGGATGTAGCCCTGGTTGAACAGCTTGCCGAACGGCTCCAGGCTCGACACGTAGCCCAGGTCGAACAGGACCTTGTGCCAGAACCGCGCGTACAGCAGGTGCAGCACGGCGTGCTCGACGCCGCCCACGTACAGGTCGACGCCGCCCGCCGGGCCCGACGTCGCGTTGTGCCGCGGCCCCATCCAGTACTTCTCCAGCGTGGGGTCGACGGCGTGCCGGGTGTCGGCCGGGTCCAGGTAGCGCAGGTAGTACCAGCACGATCCCGCCCAGTTCGGCATGGTGTTCGTGTCGCGGCGGTACTGCCGCGGGCCCTCGCCCAGGTCCAGGGTGACGTTCACCCAGTCCTCGTTGCGGCCCAGCGGCGCCTCCGGCTCGGAGTGCACGTCGTCGGGCTCGAAGGTGCGCGGTGCGTAGTCCGGCACGTCCGGCAGGTCGACCGGCAGCATGCTGTCCGGGACGGCGACCGGGCGGTCGTTCTCGTCCCACACGACCGGGAACGGCTCGCCCCAGTACCGCTGCCGGGAGAACAGCCAGTCGTTCAGGCGGTACGTGGTGGTGCCCTGCCCGACGCCGTTCTCGCCCAGCCAGGTGATGATCCTGGCCTTGGCCTCGTCGACGCCCAGGCCGTCCAGGCTCAGCGCGTCGTTCGACGAGTTGATCGCGACGCCCTCGCCGGCGTAGGCACCCTCGAAGTCGTCCGGCAGGCCGCCGGCGGGGGCGACGGTGTAGATCACCGGCAGGTCGTACGCCCGGGCGAACTCGAAGTCGCGCTCGTCGCCGCCGGGAACCGCCATGATCGCGCCGGTGCCGTAGCCCATCAGGACGTAGTCCGCGGTGAAGACCGGGATGTGGGTGCCGGTCACGGGGTTCACGGCCAGGTGACCGGTGAAGACGCCCGTCTTCTTGCCGGCGTCGGCCTGGCGCTCGACCGCGCTCTTGCCCGAGGCCTCCTGGCGGTACGCGGCCACGGCCACCGCGGGGCTGTCGTGCCCGCCGGTCCAGGCGCTCTTGGTGCCGTCCGGCCAGGCGACCGGGACCTCGTCCAGCAGCGGGTGCTCGGGCGCCACCACCATGAACGTGGCGCCGAACAGGGTGTCCGGCCGGGTGGTGAAGACCTCGATCTCCTCGCCCGCGCCCGCGGCGTCGTTGTCCGCGGTGCCGACGACGTCGAACCGCACGTGCGCGCCGTGCGAGCGGCCGATCCAGTTGCGCTGCATCGCCTTGACCTTGTCCGGCCAGTCGATCAGCTCCAGGTCGTCCGTCAGCCGGTCCGCGTACGCGGTGATGCGCATCTTCCACTGGCGCAGGTTCTTGGTGAACACGGGGAAGTTGCCACGCTCGGACCGCCCCTCGCTCGTGACCTCCTCGTTCGCCAGGACGGTGCCCAGGCCGGGACACCAGTTCACCGGCGAGGAGTCCACGTACGCCAGACGCTGGGCGTCGACGACGTCGCGCCGCTCGCCCTCGCTCAGAGCGGTCCAGACCGCACCGCCGGCGTTGTCGCCGTCGTGCCCGGGCACGGGGCGGGTACCGGCGGCCAGTTCGTCGCGCAGCTCGGAGATGCGGCGGGCGCGCCCCGTGCCGGTGCCGCCCGGGGCGGGCTCGGCGTCGGGGTCGTACCAGGAGTCGAAGATCTGCAGGAAGATCCACTGCGTCCAGCGCACGTACTCGGGGTCGATGGTGGCGAACGAGCGGCGCTGGTCGTGCGCCAGGCCGGCGCGGCGCAGCTGGCGCCGGTAGGTGACCATGTTGCGTTCCGTCACGCCGCGCGGGTGCTCGCCCGTGGCGACGGCGTACTGCTCGGCCGGCAGCCCGAAGGCGTCGAAGCCCATGGTGTGCAGCACGTTGTCGCCGCACATGCGCCGGAACCGGCCCACCACGTCCGTGGCGATGAAGCCCAGCGGGTGCCCCACGTGCAGGCCCGCGCCCGAGGGGTACGGGAACATGTCCATGATGAAGTAGGGGCTGCCCGAGGCGTTCGCGCCGTCCGGCCCGACCAGGTCACCCGAGGGGTTCGCGGCGTGGAACGTGCCGCGCTCCTCCCACCGGTCCTGCCAGCGCAGTTCGATCTCCTGCGCGAGCGCCGGGGTGTAGCGGTGGCGGGGGCCTTCGGGTGCGGATGTGGTGCGTTCAGCGGCGGGGGTCGTCACCTGCGGGATTCTACCGACCGGCCGGGGCACGGACCTGATCTGGCCGGTGACCGGGCTCGCCGGGGTTCCGGCGGTAGCCGGAGTCGTGTGGGTCATGATCGCTGCTCCATCTGCGGGATCTGCGTGATCGGGTCCGGGCACGAAAAAGCCCCCACGCTCCGAGGAGCGCCAGGGGCGGCCGCACCGGGTGTGCCCGATCAGGGCGGAGCCGGTGCGGCTACATAAGCAGCGAGCGGATAGACCTCATGTGCCCAGGATGCCAGCCGGGGCCGAGCGGCGGCAAGGAGAGTGCGGTCGCTCCGCTGACGCGGCTGGTCCGTCCGACGACGGTGCGGCCGGTCCGACGACGCGACCGACCGCTCAGAACGAGCGGACCAGGTCGGCGCCCACGGCCAGGAGCAGCCAGCCCACCGCGACGACGTAGCCGATGACCAGGATGATCGTGCGGTTGGCGACCAGTGCGTCCCGCAGGCCGGCTCCCATCGGCAGGTCTCCGGTCTGCGCTCCGCGCACGATCTGGTACCACAGCAGGGGCCACATGACGGTCCACACCACCATGCAGTACGGGCACAGCGCGACGATGGCGTAGAAGCTCGTCCACATCAGGAAGAAGACGAGCGCCTGGCCCAGCACCGTCCCGACCAGCAGCGACGTCCAGTACCACCGCGGCAGCCGCGCGCCGGTCAGCAGCACCACGCCGGTGGTGATCACCACGGGGAACGCCGCGACGCCGAGATAAGGGTTCGGGAAGCCGAGCAGCGCGCCCTGCCACGAGTCCATCGCCGCGGTGCAGGTGACGAACAGGTTGAGCGAGCACGACGCCGCGCGCTCCGGCTCGATGAAGCCCAGGTACTTCTCCCAGGCCAGGGCGAACGACGCGGCGAACCCGATCGCGCCCAGCACCAGGAGGAGAAGGGCCGTCGTCCGCTCGCCGAGCGGTTTCGGGCGAGGCAGGGCAGCGAGCTCGTCATCGGCCGGGCCGTCGGGTGCATCGTTGTCCGACGACGCCACGGCCGCCGCGGTCTTCTCATTCACAAAACCAACATACTGCGCCTCCCTGAGCCCTCGCTGAGAGAACGACCCGGCGAAAGTTCAGTCCCGGTCCACCCAGACCCGCGAGGCAGCCAGCAGGCCCAGGTCGGCGGAGCCCGGGGTCACCGGCGGCCCCGGCACCACGGGTGCGCCCGTCACGCCACGGGGGCCGCCGTCAGGCTCGCCGGCGGGCACCGTCCACTCCACGTGCACCGTCCCCGCGAACTCGCGCCGGGTCGTCACCGACACCCGCGCGTCGAGACCGAGCCCGATCTCGTCGAGGTAGCGCAGGGCCTCGGGATCGGCGTCCGAGATCCGCACGACGACGCCGGTCTCCCCCGTCCCCATCTCCGACATCGGCACGGCATCCGGCCGCACCACGGTGCCGTCGGCGGCCGGGATCGGATCGCCGTGCGGGTCGCGGCCCGGGCGGCCGAGGCGCACGTCGAGCCGCTCGACCAGCAGATCGCTGACGGCGTGCTCGAGGACCTCCGCCTCGTCGTGCACCTCGTCCCAGCCGTAGCCGAGCTCGTTGACCAGGAACGTCTCCAGCAGACGGTGGCGCCGCACCATCTGCAGCGCAAGCCGTCTCCCGGACTCGGTCAGCTCCACCGCACCGTACGGCGCGTGGTCGAGGAGCCCTTGGTCGCAGAGCCGGCGGACCGTCTCCGACACGGTCGAGGCCCCGACACCGAGCCGGTCCGAGAGCTGCTTGGAGGTCACCTTCTTGGTGGACCACTCCTGCTCCGACCAGACCGCCTTGAGGTAGTCCTGCGCCACGGGCGTCAGCTCGGCGGGCGCTGTCGGCACGGTGGAATTCACGTCCCCGAGCCTATCGGCCCCGCCCGCCGCGCCGCCGCCCACCGCGCGCCGACAGGTACGCCGGGTGCGCCGCGCGGCGCCGACAAGCGGCCGACCACGCCGATGCGCGCGAGCGTCACCGCGGCTCGCCCGGCCGGACGGGCTCGTTGCCGGGAAGCGGCCATGCCGGCGGCATGGACTCCCAGTCGCCCACGGTCACGGACTGGTCGGGGTCGACGACGATCTCCCGCAGCTGCGTGAACGACCGTGAGACGGTGTCGAACCGCAGCACCGTGATCGCCGAGGGGTACTGGAGCGGGCCCACCGACAGCTTCCCGAGGCTCGCACCGCCGGTCGTGCTGTTCACGTACCGCAGGCCGTAGCCGAGAGCCTCCGGGCCGATGCGTTTGTGCATGTGGCCGCTGAGCTGGAACGGCACGCACCCGGAACGCAGGCCGGCGTCGCCCACGGCGGGCGAGTGCACGAGCAGGACGTCGATCCGCTCCCCCGCGTCACGGGCCTCGCAGGCGACGTCGCGCAGCCGGTTCCCCGCCTCGGCGGGTGTCTCCTCGCGGATCGCCATGGTGCCGCCGCCGATACGGGTCTCCAGCGGGTCGCGGTCGCCGAGGATACGCAGGCCGGCCACCTCGACGACCTCGCCGTCGAGCACGGTCTGCCCCTGTGACCGCTCGGCGGCGGAGGTCAGCACCGAGTCGTGGTTGCCGTCGGCGACGACGAACGGCACGTCGTCAGGCACGGCCGTCGCGAACGAGTCGACGCACACGTTCTCGACACCGGTCCCGTTGATGGTGGTGTCGCCCGCGTTGAGCAGGACATCCGCGCCGGACCGGGCCACGGCGGTCCGCAGCAGCGGGGTCATGCCGGTGTTGCAGTGCAGGTCGGAGACCAGCAGCAGCGTCAGGGTGTCCGGCGGCGGTTCCGGTGGGCCGGTGGGCCGCGAGACGGCGGCGCCGTCGTCGTCCCCGGGTTCGGCGGCGCCCGGCTCGGCGGGCCCGAACCCGGCGGTCGCGGCCCGCTCCCGCGCGTCGGCCTCGTCCCACGCCGCCACCAGGTTCTCCCCGGCGGTGGTGTAGTAGCCCGAGTTGTTCCGGTACAGCCCGACGAGCTGGCCGGAGTAGGTGTCGATGACCCGGGCGAGGCGGCCGGTGAACGTGGCACCCTCCAGCGCGGTGCCGGCGAACACCATCGAGGCCTCGGCGGGCTCGGCGGCCCGGCGCACGGGAACACTCCCCGTGGAGGTCGCCCACACGAGAACCACGAGGGCGGCCGTACCCACGATCTGCCAGGTGCGGGGCGCGACGATCGCGACCAGCTCGCCGCGACGCCGGGCGCCGAGGAGTGCGCGGACGGCCACGCCGACCAGCACGACGAGCCCGAACGCCACCAGCGCACGGATCACCGCGTCCTGGACCAGCGCCCGGGCCACGGTCTCGGTAGTGCTCTCCGGGGAGTCGAAGAACTGCAGGTAGGCGTCGAGGTCGCGGCTCATCGCCTGCAGCGTCCGGGAGGCGCCGACGGCGGTCAGGTCGGCGGGGATCTCCTGGACCGTGACCGACACGCCGAGCCCGAGCGGCAGAGGCGAGGACGACACGATCCGCCCCAGGGGCCCGAGATCGACCACCAGGTGCGGGTCGCCCGTCACCTCGTAGAGAGCCTGGTGCGGGCCGAGGCTGAGCTCGGCGCGGGCCGTCGTCGCGCCGAAGACGGCACACGCCAACAGCGTGGCCACGACCGCGACGACCCACCGCGCCCACCGAGCCGGCTTGTGTTTCCGATCGTGCATCGCCCCAACCCTATGCCGCTCCAGACCCGCCCCAAACCACCGTCTCACGCCACTGCCGCCGGCCGAACCGCACGGTGAATCGTGCCAAAGGAGGTCTGGCACGATTCAACGTGCGGTTCGACGGCGGTGGGCGGGGCCGGGTCTCGGTTCGGCGGCCCCTGTAAGCCGGTTCGGCGGCCCGGTCAGCCGGTGCGGCGGCCCGGTCAGCCGGTGCGGCGGCCCGGTCAGCCGGTGCGGCGGCCCGGTCAGCCGGTGCGGCGGCCCGGTCAGCCGGTGCGGCGGCCCGGTCAGCCGGTGCGGCGTTCCTTGGCTTCGTCCACGCTGCGCCGCAGGGCCTCCATGAGGTCGATGACCTTGCCGCCCTCTTCCTCCGAGGCCGCGGCCTCGCCGAACGTGGCCTCCGTGTCGATGACGTCGCCCTGTTCGAGTTTCGCGTCGATCAGCGCGCGAAGCTGGACCTGATAGTCGTCGGTGTAGTCGCCGGGTGCGAAGTCCGACTCGAAACTCGTCACGAGCTGGGCCGACATCTTCAGCTCCTGGTCGGTGACCGCGGCCGGCTCGTCGAGGGACCCGAACGCCGGCTCGCGGATCTCGTCGGCCCACAGCAGCGTCTGGAGCACCAGGACCTCGTCCCGCACCCGCAGCGCGGCGAGCCGGGTGCGCTGCCGCAGCGCGAACTTCACGATCGCCGTCCGCTCGGTCTCCTCCAGGGTGCGCCGCAGCAGCACGTACGCCTTCGTGGACTTGGAGTCGGGTTCGAGGTAGTAGGTCTTGTCGAGCATGATCGGGTCGATCTGATCGCTCGGCACGAACTCGACGACGCCGATCTCGCGGTCCTTCTCGGCCGGCAGCGTCGCCAGGTCGTCGCGGGTGATGACCACGGTGTGCTCGCCGTCGTCGTAGGCGCGGTCGATGTGCTCGTACGGCACCTCTTCACCGTCGAGCTCGCAGACCCGGCGGTAGCGGATGCGCCCACCATCGGCGTCGTGCACCTGGTGCAGCGACACGTCGTGACCCTCGGTCGCGCTGTAGAGCTTGACCGGAACGTTCACGAGCCCGAAGGTGACGGCGCCCTTCCAGATAGCGCGCATACCCCGATGGTGCGCCTGATCCGGCGGATTCGCGAGAACGGCAGGTCAGGCGGCCCTGACGCCGGCGGCTACAGGCCCCTGTGGTCCAGGTGGGCCGCCAGTTCCGCGTTGGTCGGCTCGACCAGGTGCGAACCGTCCGGGAAGACGATGACCGGGATCGACTTGCGTCCCGAGATGTCCTCGGCCTCGCACGCGCGCCCCGGCTCGCACTCGAGGTCCACGTAGTCGAAGTCGACCCGGCGGATGTCGAGCACGGCCTTGGACCGGCGGCAGTCCCGGCACCACTGCGCCCCGTACATCGTGAGGCGGTCCGGCCGGCGATGGGCGATATCCGCGACGAGAACGGAGAGAGGTTCTGACGAGTTCACGGGCGACGAGCCTAGACCCCGAACCCCCACCAGAAGGTAAAGGTCAGGCAACGATTACGGAGCGTCGAGATGTGAATCTCGCCGCAGGTACCGACCATGAAGGCATGGCCGGACTCCCGGAGATGAGCACGCCGTCCGGTGACACCACCGTCACCGTCGACGGCCGCCGCCTGCGCCTGTCCAACCTCGACAAGGTGCTGTACCCGGCCACCGGCACCACGAAGGGCGAGGTGCTGCACTACCTCGCACAGCTCGCGCCGGCCATGCTCCCGCACGTCACGCGCCGTCCGGCCACCCGCAAGCGCTGGCCGGACGGCATCGACGGGCAGTCGTTCTTCCAGAAGAACGCCGGCCCGGGGACGCCGTCCTGGGTGGCGCTCCACGAGATCCGGCACAAGACCTCGGTCAACGAGTACGTCCTGGTCGACGACGTCGCCACCCTGATCTGGCTCGGCCAGACCGCCACCCTCGAGATCCACACCCCGCAGTGGCGCGTCGGCCGCACGGGCACCCCGCTGCCGCCCGACCGTCTCGTCCTCGACCTGGACCCCGGGCCCGGCGCCGGACTGGCCGAGTGCGCCCAGGTCGCCCGCTGGGCGCGGGACATCCTCACCGGGATGGGCCTCGACCCGCTCCCCGTGACCAGCGGCTCCAAGGGCATCCACCTCTACGCCGCGCTCGACCGGCACCCGCCGTCCGGCGACGGGACGGGGCCGGTCCCGTCCGGGCCGGACTCCCAGCCGACGTCGGACCAGGTCACCGCCGTCGCACGCGAACTCGCCCGGCACCTGGAGACGGAGCATCCCGACCTCGTCGTCAGCGACATGAAGAAGTCGCTGCGCGCCGGAAAGGTCCTCGTCGACTGGTCGCAGAACAACGGCGCCAAGACCACCATCGCGCCCTACTCCCCGCGGGGCCGCGAGCGCCCCTGGGTCGCCGCGCCCCGCATGTGGGCGGAGCTGGAGGATCCGGAGCTGCGCCAGCTCGACCTCCACGAGGTGGCCGAGCGGGTGGCGGCGGACGGCGACCTGCTCGCCCCGCTCCTGCGCGGCCACTACGCGACGCTGGAGCCGACGGCGGAGCGCATGGCCGCCTGGTCCCGGCTCGCGGAGTACCGGGCGAAGCGCGACCCGGGCCGCACGCCGGAGCCGTTCGGTGACGGGAGTCCGCGGGCGGGGCCGCCGTCGTTCGTCATCCAGGAGCACCACGCCTCGCGCCTGCACTGGGACTTCCGGCTCGAGCACGACGGCGTCCTGGTCTCCTGGGCGCTGCCGCGCGGCGAACCCACCGACCCGGGCCGCAACCATCTGGCGGTCCAGACCGAGGACCATCCTCTGGAGTACGGCACGTTCGAGGGCACGATCCCGCGCGGCGAGTACGGGGCGGGCGACGTCACGATCTGGGACTCGGGCACGTACGACGTGGAGAAGTGGCGAGACGGCGAGGTGATCGCCGTGCTGCACTCCGAGCGTCGCGGCACGCGGCGGCTGGCGCTGATCCGCACGGGCGGGCGCGGGAACGGGTCGGACGACCCGAACCAGTGGCTGATCCACCGCACGAAGGCGCAGCCCGCGGGACCGGCGCCGGTCCCCCGCGCGCCCGAGAGCACGGGTCCTGGCCCCGCCCCGGCCACCCCCGCCGAGCCACTCCTTCGCACTGCCGCGGCCACCCCCGACGGCCCGAGCCCGACGCCGGTCCCGGCCGACGAGCCACCCGCGACCGCGAGCCTGCGCGCGATGCTCGCCACCTCGGCCGGGCCCCGCGAACTGTCCCGCCTGGATCCGGACGACTGGGCGTTCGAGATGAAGTGGGACGGGTTCCGCGTGCTCGCGCACCTCACCGCCGCGGGTGAGGTCAGGCTGGTCAGCCGGGCAGGTCTGGACATGACCGAGACCTTCCCGGAGCTGCGGGCGCTCGCGGACTCCGTGGGCGCGGGGGACCCCCCCGCGGTGCTCGACGGCGAGGTCGTCGCCCTCGACCCCGAGGGCCGGCCGAGCTTCCGGCGGTTGCAGCAGCGGGCGAACCTCTACAAGGAGCGGGATGTCGAGCGGGCACGGCGGAGGGTCGGGGTCGAGGTGTTCCTCTTCGACGTGCTGCGGGCGGGCGGCCGGGACCTGACGGGCGAGCCCTGGTCGGCGCGTCGGGAGGTGCTGGAGCGGATCGTGACGGCGGGTCCGCTGGTGCACGTGCCGCCGGTGCTCGACGCCGGCGGCGCGGACGCGCTGGACGCCTCCCGGAGCTTGCGGCTGGAGGGCGTGGTGGCGAAGCGGCGGGCGTCGCGGTACGCGCCGGGCCGGCGGTCGCGGGAGTGGCTCAAGGTGAAGCACGTCGAGTCTCAGGAGGTGGTGGTGGTCGGCTGGCGGCCCCTGCACGCGGACACGGGCCGGCCGGACCCGCGGACCGTGGGTGCGCTGCTCCTCGCCGTCCCGGAGCTGCCCGACGACGGCCCGGGCGGGGCGGTCGAGAGCGACGCCGGAGGCACACCGGTCCGGCTGCGGTACGCGGGCCGCGTGGGCACCGGCTTCACCGAGAAGGAGCGCCGTGAGACCGCCCGGCGCCTCGGCGAGATCGGCACGGAGGCTCCCGCCGTCGCGGACGTCCCGGCCGTGGACGGTCGCCTCGCACGCTGGTGCGAACCGGCCCTCGTGGGCGAGGTCGACCACGCGGGCTGGACCCAGGACGGCCGGCTCCGCCATCCCGTCTGGCGCGGCTGGCGCCCGGATCGCACCCCGGGCGACGTCCGACCCGGCCGGGCGGGCGGGTGACGTCCGACCCGCCGGGCGCCGGGCTCAGCTCGACGCCCTGCCGTGCTTCCAGTAGCCCACGAAGTCGACGTGCGTCCTGGGCATCCCCCGGTCGTTCACCAGGTGCCGGCGGGTGCCCGTGGCCAGGGCGGACTCCCCGACCGCGAACGCGTAGCCAACGCCGTCAGGCAGGTCGGCGGCGCGCACCGCCTCCAGTGCGGCCGCGCCCGGCACGCCGTCGGGCCCGGTGCCGGCGTCCGACGTCGTACGCGGGCTCCCGTCGCGCACCACCCACCGCACCTCGATGCCCGGCGGGGCCTGGAAGTCCTGCTTGTCGGCGGCGGTGGGGACCTCGACGATCGCGAGGCCGCGCATCCCGGCCGGCAGCGACTCGCAGATGCCGGCGACGGCGGGCAGGCCGGACTCGTCGGCGACCAGCAGGACCCAGTCGTGGTCGTGCCGCGGGTTGTAGCCGACCCCCTGGTCGAGGAGGCCGACCTGTTCTCCCGTGCGGCATCCCGTGGCGAACCCGGCACCGGGCCCGGAGCTGCCGTCGGCGTCCTCGTGCACCACGAAGTCGACGTCGATCTCGGCCAGGTCGCCGCGCGCCGCCCGCACCGTGTAGTTGCGCACGTACGGCCGCTTCGACCGGGGCGTGGCGAGGTACTGGGCGTACCACCAGCTCGACGACGTGGTCGGCAGCTTCAGGTTCTCCTGGCCGGGCCGCGGCATGAACAGGCGGAACCACTGGTCGTAACCCTGGAGGGTGAGCCGGCCGATCCCTTCCCCGCCGAGCGTCACGCGCATCATGTGCGGCGACACCCGCTTGGTTCCCACGACCTGGGCCATGACGACCTCGGGATCGACGGCCCTGCGCCCGCTGTGTCCACTCATGCGGGCAAGGTTAGGCGAACCTAAGTCTCTTGGCCAGGCCGGGGCGCTCCGCAGGCCCGGTCAGCCCAGTTCGGCCTCGCTGCGCAGGATGCAGAACTCGTTGCCTTCCGGGTCCGCCATCACGATCCAGCCCGTTCCCGGGCCGTCGATGCCCCGGTGGTCCTCCACCTTGGTCGCGCCGAGCCGCAGCAGGCGCTGGTACTCGGCGTTGCGCTCGCCGGCCTTGGGCCGCAGGTCGAAGTGAAGCCGGTTCTTGACCGTCTTGCCCTCCGGCACCTTGATGAACACGACCGGGACCCCCTTGCCCTTCGGGTCCTCGATGTAGCACTCCTCGTGGTCCGGCTCGTTGGGGTCGTCCGGATCCTCGACGTAGCCGAGAACGTCCTTCCACCACTCGGACAGGGTGTGGGGATCGTGGCAGTCCACGGCGACATGAGAGATGAAGGCAACCATGACCAGACTCTCCCACCGATCGGCCCCCGCGGAGAAAACGACACCCAGGACTACGGCTGGATGGACAACCGCGCGTTCGCCGACCTGGACGGCCACCACTGGGAGGTCGCCTCCATGGACGAGGAGGCCATGAAGGAGGCCTTCGCCGAGGACGCCTGAACCAGGCCGGCTCGGGTGCGACGACGACGGCCGGCCCGACGCCGGGTGGCCGACCCGACGCCGGGTGGTCTCAGCGCTGCGCCGACGGCCAGGGAGCCAGTTCCGGGAGCGGGACGTCCGCACCCGAGCGGGTCGCACGGACCTCACCCGCCGGCTCCCGGCCGGCCAGCCAGGCGACGACGTCGACCGGGGCACCCGAGACGACCGTCAGCGAGCGCGACGACTCGGCCCCGTCATGCGGCTCTCCACCGCCTGCCGGCACCACACCCTCGGACACCACGACGCCCTCCGGCAGCCGCACCCCGAGGAAGTCCCTGAGGTGCGCCCGGAGTTCCGCGTCCCACGTCACGAACCCGATGCCCACGCGCGCGTCGACGGCGTGAATGCGCACCTCGCGCCACCAGGCCAGCAGGCAGCCGCTCACCGGCCCCTCGCGGTACGACGTCGGCGCGTCCCACAGCGGGGAGCCCGGCTCCGGCCACGCGGCCGCGAGACGCTCGCGGACGGCGGTCAGCGCGTCGACGTGTTCCGCGAGGCTGCGGGTCGCCGCCGCCTCGATGGCGGCGTTGCGCCCCTCGGCCCCGCCGTCGTACGGCTGGATGCGCTCCCCGCGGGCCGCGTACTCGGCCTGCCGTGCGAGCGCCCGGCCGACGCCGTCCACGTGCGCGAGCACATGTCCGCGGGTCCAGTCCGGCAGCGCGGAGGGCTCGCCGACCGCGCCGTCGGGAAGGGTGCGGACGGCGTCGGTCAGCGCGTCGAGCGCGGCGAACGAGTCGGTGCGCGCGTGCTCCGTCAGGGCCTCGGTGACCGTCGCCCCGGCGTCGGTTCCGGCGGCCTTGGTCCCGGCGTTCGTCGCGGCGTCGGTCCCTGCGTTCGTCTCGGTGTTCATCATGGCTCCCTGCTCGTCGTGGCTCTGCGGAACGGTGGGGCGGCGTGGGACGCCGGAGTCGTCACGGCCGACCGGGCTCACGGCCACAGCAGCCCCGTGGCCCAACCCGCATCGGCCTCGCGGTACCGCAGGCGGACGTGCGGGCCGTCGTCGGACGCCTGCCAGAACTCGACGTCCGTCGGCGCGAGCACGAACGCGGTCCAGCCGGGCGCGACCAGCCCGCGATCGGCCGTCACGGCCTGGAGCGCGGCCGCGAACGCGGCGTCGTACTCGGCGAGCGAACCGAGCGGTTCGCTCTGCCGGTCCACCAGGCCCGCCGCACGGGACAGGTCGGGGCGGGCGAGGAAGTCGGCGCGGCTCGTCTCGGGGTCCGCCGGGGCCGCCGTGCCCGTCACGCGGACCTGGCGGCCCCGGCCCGGCCAGAGGAAGGTCATCGACGCGTGCGGGTTCGCCTCCAGGTCCCGCCCCTTCGGCCCGCCCGACTGCGACGCGAACCACCAGCCCTCGTCCGTGACGTCCTTGAGGATCACGGTGCGTGCATGGACGTTCCCGGCGGCGTCGGCCGTCGAGAGAACCACGGCGTGCGGGGCGAGGACGCCCGTCTCGATCGCGTCGTCGAGCCAGGTGGTGAACAGCTCGTGCGGGGTGGCGGGTGCCGCGCCGGGATCGAGCACCGGCAGTCCGGGGCGGGGGAACGTCGGGAGGGCCCGCAGGCGCTCGCGAAGGGTGACGGGCTCGGTCATACGGGAGCTCCTGAGATTCGGGGACGGGTGATCAGGCAGGGGCGTCGCCGTCAGGCGGCACGGGCCGGTCAGGGTCCGCCGGTCGACCGGGACCCGCTGGCCTACCGGGACCCGCTGGCCTACCGGGGCCGGCGGGCTCGCCGGGCTTGACGCGGTCCGCGCGCCGGCCGGAGCACGGCGGCCCGCCGAGGCCCGCGGGCGTGACGGGCGTGACGGGAGCGGAGCTCCCCGGCTCGGCCAGCAGGGCGACGAAGCCCCGCACCGCCGCGCTCATGGCGTTCGGGTCGCCGGTCGCCCGGGCGAGGACGTACCCGCCCTGGACGATCGCCACCGCGGCGTGCGCTCGGTCCCGCGCCTCGGCGCCGGGCAGGCCCGATTCCCGGAAGGTGGTGGCGACCTCGTCGAGGAGGTCCGTGAAGTAGCGGCCGACGACGGCGTGCAGGTCGGCATCGTCCATGACCGCCTCGTCGCTCGTGAGCCGGCCCACCTTGCACCCGGCGAGAGCGTCGCGCCGCCGGCCGACGTAGTCGCGGATCCGGTCCAGGGCGGCGGAGTCGCCCCGCAGCTCGGCGCGGGCCTGCTCCACGGCGTCGGCGGTGGTGGCCGCGACGCCCGCCATCGCGAGGTCGCGCTTGCTCGGGAAGTGGTGGTACAGGCTGCCCTGCCCGACGCCGCTGGCGCTCATCACCTGCCGCGGGCTGGTCGCCGCCACACCTTGGCGGGCGAACAGTTCCTGGGCGGCGGCGACGAGACGGCCGCGGGCCGACCCCGCGCCGGCCGATCTGGTCTCGCTCGCCTCGGGCACGCGCCGACCATACCTACCTCCAGGTATGGTCGCAACCCTCCACCACGCTCGCCCGGCGCGAGGGCCGTCAGGCGGCCGGTGTCAGCATCAGCATCAGCATCAGCATCAGCATCAGCATCAGAACAGCGTGAGCACGCCCAGCACACCCACGGCGAGGCCCAGCGCCAGCGAGACCGCGATCAGCACCGCGTGGACGGTGAGGAACCGGGTGGGACGGCCGGCGTCGTCCCGGGAGCGCGGGTCGGCCGCGATGCGCTGCCAGAAGCGCGGCCAGATCAGGAGGTTCCATCCGGCGGTCACGACGAGCAGGACGGACCAGGCGACAGGAAGATTCACACCGGCAAGTATCACCCCCGGGCCCGCACCCCGGCCCCGGCCGTGTCCGTCGTCGATGTCGGCCTCCCCGGGTAATGTCGCAGCCATGACCTTGACCGTGCGCCGCGTCACCCATGACGACCAACCCGCGTTCCAGCGCCTCGGGTCCGAGGCGTTCGGGGGCGGGCCCCGCCCCGTCCCGTCCCGCGAGGAGTGGGAGGCGTCGGCCGACCGCGAGTGGGGCGTGTTCGACGACGGCGCGCTGGCGGCGCGGCTGCGTGTGTACGGCTTCACGTCCTGGTTCCACGGCGGGCGGGTCCCGACCGCCGGGATCGCGGGCGTCGCCGTCGAACCGGAGCGGCGCGGCGGCGGGCTCGTCGCGGCGATGCTCGATGCGGCCCTCGAGGAGGCGCGGGAGCGCGGCGAGGCGATCTCCACGCTGTTCCCGAGCGCCCCCGGCATCTACCGGCGACTCGGATACGAGGTGATCGGCTCGTACGACGACGTCGACGTGCCGCTGGACCGCGTCGCGCGCACGGCTCCGCCGTCGGGCATCACCACGCGGCGCGCCACCGCCGCCGATGTCGAGGCGATCACCGCGGTGCACGCCACCTGGGCGGCCGGACAGAACGGCCCGGTGAGCCGGGCCGAGGAACCGTTCTGGACACCCCCGGAGAAGTACGTCGCGGACTACACGGGCATCACGCTCGCCGTGGAGGACGACACCGTCGTCGGCTTCGCGAGCTGGATCCGCGGCACGGGCGACACGCCGGCCGCCACGGTGATGGAGGTCGAGGACCTGATCGCGCTGACACCCGATGCGGCGCGGGCCCTGTGGCGCACGCTCGGCTCCTTCTCGACGGTGGTCGGCACGGCCCGCGTGTCGACCTCGGGCAGCGGAGCGAGCATCGACCCGGCCTGGCTGGTCCTCCCGGACCTCGGCGTGCGACGGGTCGCCGAGCACCCCTACATGCTCCGGATCCTGGACGTCGAGCAGGCACTGGAAGGGGCGTGGCTCGCGCCGGTGGCAGGTCGGGTCCCGTTCGCCGTGGCCGACCCCGCCCTCGGCTCGGGGCGGCGCGACCGGCCGCGAGCCGAGCTGTCGGGAGCGTGGACCATCGATGTCTCGGGCGGTGTGGCACATGTCGAACGCGACGGGATCGACGTGGCCGATGCGCACCACGACCGTCCGGTCCTCACGCCCCACGGCCTGGCACTCCTGTACGCGGGAGCGCAGTCGGCACGGAACCTGCGCATGGCGGGACACCTGACGGGCCCGGAGAAGTGGGACCCACCCCTGACCGCGATGTTCTCCGGGCAGCAGGTCCACGTGCGGGACTACTTCTGACCCGCGTGGCCGCTCCGACCTTCCGGCTGATCACGACCTGGAGCGTGCCCGCGCCGGCGTCGCGCGCGTGGCAGGTCCTCGCCGGCCCCGGGCCCACCTGGCCGGCCTGGTGGCCCGGCCTGCGTACGGAGTCGGCCGGCATCGTCGCAGGGCCCGACGGGCTCAGCGGCGCGGGTTCATGGGTGCGGCTGCGGGTGCGGAGCCCGGTGGGCGCCTCGCTGGGCCTGCGCCTGGATCTTCTCGAGTCCCGCGCCCCCGGCCCGGAGCGGCCCGGGCGGGCCAAGCTCCGGGTCTCGGGGGACCTGCGCGGCGGCACCGTGGTCTCGGCCACCGCGCGGGCGGGAGGGCGGTGCGAGATCCGGCTCACCTGGATCGTGACGCCGATGCGCGGTCGGCCCGCCCTGGTCGCGCGGGTGGCACCGGCGCTCTGCGTCCGGGCCCACGACCGCGTGATGCGCGCGGGAGAACGCGGCCTGGTGCGGCACCTCGCATAGCACGGCGCCGTGAGCGAGGTCACCGTGGAATCCCTGTGACCTGCACCACCAACTTTGTTCTTTCCTTCACAAGCGTCCTACAGTGGCACGCGTGAACTCTCCGCGCACCCCTGAGAAGCCCCTCGCGACCGACGTCGACGTCGCGCTGATCGGCGGCGGCATCATGAGTGCCACGCTCGGCGCCCTGCTGTCCGTCCTCGAGCCGAGCTGGCGGATCGGCATCTACGAGCGGCTGGACGACGTCGCCCAGGAGTCGTCCAGCCCGTGGAACAACGCCGGCACCGGTCACGCCGCACTCTGCGAGCTGAACTACACGCCGGAGCGCAAGGACGGCTCGATCGACATCTCCAAGGCCGTCACGATCAACGAGCAGTTCGAGACCTCGCGCGAGTTCTGGAACCACCTGCTCACGGCGGGCCTGATGGAGGGCACGGACTTCATCAACGTCACCCCGCACATGACGTTCGTGCGCGGCGAGAAGAACGTGGACTACCTCCGGCGCCGCTGGGAGACCCTCCGTGAGCACCCGCTCTTCGAGGACCTGGAGTTCACCGACGACCGCGCCGTCATCTCCGAGTGGGCCCCGCTCCTCACGACGGGCCGCGACACCGACGAGCCGGTCGCCGCCACCCGCGCCGCCGCCGGGACCGACGTCGACTTCGGCGCCCTCACCCGCAAGCTCATCGGCCTGGCGACCGACCGCGGTGCCGACCTGCACACGAACCACGAGGTCACCGGCCTGAAGAAGCAGCGTGACGGGCGCTGGCGCCTCTCGCTGCGCGACCGCACCTGGAACGCGGAGACCCGCGGCCGGACCGTCACGGCACGCTTCGTGTTCGTCGGCGCGGGCGGTGGCGCGCTGCCGCTGCTCCAGGCCGCGGGCATCAAGGAGATCCGTGGCTACGGCGGCTTCCCGATCTCCGGCGAGTTCCTGCGCACCTCCAGCCCCGACGTCGTCGCCGAGCACCACGCCAAGGTGTACGGCAAGGCCGAGGTCGGCGCCCCGCCGATGTCCGTGCCGCACCTCGACACGCGCGTGGTGGACGGCAGGAGCTACCTGATGTTCGGCCCGTACGCCGGGTTCTCGCCGAAGTACCTCAAGAAGGGCAAGTACCTCGGCCTGGTCACCAGCCTGCGCGCCCACAACCTCTTCTCGATGCTCGGCGCGGGCCTGAAGAACCTCGACCTGACGCGGTACCTGGTGGGCCAGGTCGCCGCGGCGCCGGAGACGAAGTTCCACGAGCTGCAGAAGTTCATGCCGACGGCCAGGCCCGGCGACTGGGAGACCGTCACCGCCGGCCAGCGCGTCCAGGTCATCAAGTGGGTCAAGGGCAAGGGCGGCGTCCTGGAGTTCGGCACCGAGGTGATCGCCGCGCGGGACGGCTCGATCGCCGGCCTGCTGGGCGCCTCGCCGGGTGCGTCCACCGCGGTGTCCGCGATGCTCGGCGTCCTGGAGCGGTGCTTCGCCGACCGCTACGAGGACTGGAAGCCGCGGCTCGCGACGATGATGCCGTCCCTGGGCGGCGCGGTCTCCCCGATCGCCGACGACGCCGCCGCGCTCACGCGGTCGGAGCGAGTCGCCGCGCGCTGAGCCGCCGCCGTGCGCGGCCGGATGCGGCACGGCAGTCGAGGTGTTCGACGACACGCCGCGTCCAGCCGCAGCACAACAGCGCGCGAACCACCGGGCCGTATCGGCCACCGGCGTATCCCCAGTTGGCTACCGTCGGGGCGGCGTCCTGCGCCGGCGCGACGCCGCCGTCCGGAAGTCCGCGGACCAGCCCGGTCGGCGTCTCGGCCAGGCCGCCCGGCGTGCGTGCAAGAGATATCCGCACGCGCGCGGAAACCCGCCGAGTTGTGAGTGGCGCTCCACGCCGTACCTTGGAAGAAGGCCCAGAGCGGCGCCGGGTGGGACACGAGTCCGCTGCGACCCTGTTCCGTCGGCAGACCGCCCGGGCCGGGCACCGGGTGCGACGACGACAGGAGACCGGTCATGAGCACGACGGGTACACCGTACGACGGAGGCTCCGGTTCGCAGTTCTCCCCCACGTCCGGCAGCGGTACGACCGAGACAGGGGCAGGCTCGACCAAGGAACGCCTGACGGACACGGCTGCGCAGGCGGCCGATGCGAGCCGGAGCATGGCGAACGACGCCAAGGAGAAGGTGCGCGATGTCGCGCACGAGGCGGCGCAGCAGACGCACGGCCTGCTCGACCGGACACGCTCCGAACTCAGCTCCCAGGCGCGGTCCCAGCAGCAGCGGCTGGCGGACGGTCTGCACACGATGGAGGACGAGCTGGGCCAGATGGCAAGCGCGTCCGAGGATCCCGGGTACACGAGCAACCTGGTGCGACGCGCCGGCGACGCGTCCGGACAGGCTGCCCGCTGGCTGGAGGACCGGGAGCCCGGTGCGATCCTCGGCGAGATCGAGAACTTCGCCCGGCGTCGGCCCGGGATCTTCATCGCCCTCTCGGCGGGTGCGGGCCTGCTCGTCGGGCGGTTCCTGCGGGGAATGAAGGACGCGGACGACACGTCGGACAACTCGCCGGGCGGCGCATCGGCCGAGCCGGCGACGGTCGCCGTGCCGGGCGAGCGCGGAACACCGGCCAGGACGACCGCCGGCGCGGTGCCGCCGGTGCCGGGTGCCACGCCGTCGGCCGAGCCGCAGACCCCGCCGCCCCCGGAGAGCGGATCGGTGCGGCCGACGATCCCACCGCCCGTCCCGCCGCCGGCACCTGGCGTCACCCAGCAGGGAGGCGGCACCCATGTCTGACGCGCCAAACCTCCCCGGCGCGGCCTCCGGCGCTCGGCCGGGGGCGCCCCGCCACTGGGCGGAAGACGCGGGACCGGCCGCGGACGGCGTCACCTCCCGGGCAGACACGACGCTGCCACGCACCGGCGTCGACGCGACGTCGGCGGACCCGCCTTCCGCGCCCCCCGCCGGCGCGTCGGCCGGAGGCGACGACCGGAGCCTGGGCGAACTCATCGGCGAGATCAGTCGCGACCTGTCCACGCTCGTCCGGCAGGAGGCCGAGCTCGCGAAGGCGGAGATCAGGCAGTCGGCCAAGCGCGCCGGGAAGGGTGCCGGGATGTTCGGCGGTGCCGGCGTCGCGGGTCATCTGGTCCTGCTGTTCCTGTCGTTGGCTCTGTGGTGGTGGCTCGGGTCGCTCGTCGGCGGCGGCTGGTCCGCCGTGATCGTCGCGGCCGTCTGGGCGATCGTTGCCGCAGCGCTCGCGATGCGCGGGCGCAGCGAGTTGCGCGCCGTCGAGGGAATGCCGCAGACGGCCGACTCGGTCAAGAAGATCCCGCAGGCACTCGGAGGACACGAGGAGAAGAACTCATGAGCACCAACGATCCCGAGGTGATCCGGGAGGACATCGAGCGCACGCGCAGCGAGTTGAGCCACGATGTCGACGCCCTCGGTGACCGGGTGAACCCGAGCCACATGGCGCGTCGCCGGGTGGATCGGATGAAGTCCGGTGTGACGCACCTGAAGGAGCGTGTCATGGGCACCACCCACGACACGGACGCGGCCCAGGACACCGGCCACGAGTGGGCGGACAAGAGCCGTGAGGCGGCGGAGTCGGCCGCGGGCCACGTGCGCGACACGGTGTCGTCCGTCGCCGAGAGCGTCGGTTCGTCGCCGCGCGCGGTGCGCGAGCAGACGGAGGGCAACCCGCTGGCGGTGGGCCTGGTGGCCTTCGGGCTGGGTCTCGTCGGCGCCTCGCTCCTGCCCTCGAGCCGCGTGGAGCGGCGTGCCGCCGTCGCGCTGGAGGAGCACGCAGGGCCGATCAAGGACGTCAAGGCCGGCGCCGCCGAGGCCGTGGACGATCTGCGGGAACCGGCGCGCGAGGGCGTCGACGCCGTCCGGGACACCGCGAGCGACGCGGCACGATCACTCGGTGAACATGGTCGCGAGGCCGCCGACGACGTCCGCTCGCGGGCGACGGGCAGCGACTGACGCCAGCAGGGCCCGTCGGCCGCCGACGGGTGGGCCGAGAGCGGCCGTCCCGCCGAACTCCGTGGAGCCGACATGACCGACGACGCACACCAGCATGCGGGAAACTCGCCCGGGCCTCCCCGAGCCGCCGACCGACCGTCCGGCGACCGTCCGCCAAGCTCCTCGCAGCCGCGCCACGACCCCGCCGGGACGACACCGGGGGGTCCTGCTCCGGCGCGCAAGCCCGCCTCACCGCCGGACCTGCGCCGCCGCACCTGGACGTACGCGCTGCGTGCCACGATGCGGCAGTTCTCCCGCGACCAGTGCCTCGACCTCGCCGCGGGCCTCACCTACTACGCCGTGCTCGCGGTGGCTCCCGCCGTCCTCGCACTGGTCTCCGTGCTCGGGCTGGTGAGCGACGGCGAGCGAGCCGTCCAGCGGGTGATCGACACGCTGGGCGGCGTGGTGCCCTCGGACGTGCTCTCGGTGGCGCAGCCGCTCGTCGAGAACGCCGCCGACGGCGGTGGACGGGCCGGTATCGCCCTCGTCGCCGGTATCGCCCTCGCGCTGTGGTCCGCGTCGGTGTATGTCAGTGCCTTCGGGCGCGCGATGAACCGGATCTACGGGATCGACGAGGGCCGGCCGTTCTGGAAGCTGCGCCCCGTACTCCTGCTGGTCACACTCGTCACCGTGCTGATGGCGGCGACCATCGTGGTGGCGCTGGCGCTGAGCGGTCCCGTGGCGCGGGCGGTGGGCGACGCCGTGGGACTCGGGGCGACCGCCGTGACGGTGTGGGACATCGTGAAATGGCCCGTGGTGCTGGCGCTCGTGATCGTGCTGGTCGCGATCCTCTACTACGTGACGCCGAACGTGCGTCAGCCCAGGATGCGCTGGATCAGCGTGGGGGCGTTCGTCGCGATCCTGCTCTGGATGCTCGCGTCCGTCGCGTTCGGCTTCTACGTCGCGACGTTCTCGAACTACGACGCCACCTACGGATCGCTGGCCGGGATCATCGTGTTCCTGCTGTGGCTGTGGATCACCAACCTCGCGCTGCTGCTCGGCGCGGAGCTCGACGCGGAGCTGGAACGCGGCAGGCAGCTCCAGGGCGGTATCGCCGCGGAGGAGTCGCTGCGGCTTCCGGCCAAGGACGTGCGCGCGAGCGAGAAGCGCGAGGCGAAACACCGCCGGGCGGTCGATCGCGGACGTGAGCTGCGAGAGTCGGCCCCGCGCGAGTGAATGCCCGGCCGGCCGGCGTTCGGGATCAGACCTCGTCGAACGTCCCGAGCGCCCGGCCGGTCCGGAACGCGCGCTCTCGCGCGTACTCGTGGAACCGATCGAGCATCTCGGTCTGCCTGCGCGCCAGGTCCACGAGCTCGTCGAGCTGCTCGGGATCCAGGCCCATCTCGTCGGCCTGCCGGCGCAGTGTCTGCCAGCCACCGATCTTGGCCGCCACGGCGGCGCGCATGAACTCGGCGTCGAACACCGCCGACATCGGCGAGCGCCGCACGACCCTGCCGTTCAGCTTGAGCCGCCCTGCCTTCTCGCCGAGCCACGCGGCCATCTGCCGGTGCGGATGCCGGGCAACACCGAGGCGGTCCAGCAGGTCCCGGTAGAGCTCGCGCTCGCCGCGCAGCTGCTCGGTGGCCTCGGCCAGCTCGGCGTGGAAGGGCGTGTCCCGGTAGCTGCGAGTCATGTACTCCATGCGCTCCAGACCCGCCGTCGCGCCCGTGAAGTGGTCGGAGAGGTAGAGGCCGAGCAGGTGGCGGTCCAGGGAGTCCGGGATCCGGACCTTCCCGCGGTGGCGCAGCGGCACGACCGAGGAGCCCGCGGGCCGCGCCGTCGCGGGATGGAGGGTGGCGGACCGTAGTCCTTGCCCGATGGCCATCCCCCCGAGCAGTTCCTCGACCGCCTCCGCGGCGGTCCGGCGGGGCGCCCAGCCGAGTTCGGACCGGATCCGGGTGCAGTCCAGCAGCGGCACGGTCATCGCCATGTCGAGCCAGCCGGGGTCCGTGCGGGTCAGGTGGCCGTCGTAGGCGGCGGCGAGCGCGCCGCGGGCGACGGCGGGCGGCACCTCGACAAGCCGGCCGTGGCCGATGATCCGGGCGAGGTCCCGGCCGGACAGGACGTCGTCGGCCGCGACGTTGAAGGCGCCGCGCGCCCCCTCGACGACCACCCGGCGGTACGCGTCCGCGGCGTCGTCGGCGTGGACCGCCTGCGCCCGGATCCCGGCAGGCAGGGGGACCACGGGCGGGCGGCCGTACCGCAGGAGCTGGACCGGCACGAGCGGTCCCAGGAAGTAGCGCGCCACGGACTGTGCCGCGCCGCCCTGGAAGGTCAGCGCCGGTCGCAGCCGGGCCACGGTGAGGTCGGGGTGCGCCGCCTCGATCTCGTCGAGCACCCGCTCCTGCGCGGCCTTGTCCACGCTGTAGTACGACGTCGGGATGCCGCCGGTGGGCCAGTCCTCGCGCTGTGGCACGTTGGTGCCCACCGGCGAGTACGCCGCGACCGACGAGGCCGCGACCAGGTGCTGCACCCCCGCGCGGGCCACCGCCTCGGCCACCCGGCGCGTGCCCTCCACGTTCGTGCGGCGCAGCAGGTTCCGCTCCCGGCGGGGCTGGACGAGCCAGGCGAGGTGCACGACCGCGTCCGCCCCGCGGAAAGCCTCCGCGAGCTCCGCGATCACCGCCTCGTCGGAGTTCTCGGCCCCGATGTCGACCGGTGCCCACTCGGCGTGCCGGTACGGCGCGGCGTCCCGGTCCGGCAGCCGACGGGCCATGCCCAGCACGGACGTGACCCGCGGCTCGCGGTGGAGGGCGCTCAGCAGCGCGGTCCCGACATTCCCGGTGGCTCCGACCACGACGACGCGCATGGCCCCACCGTTTCATCCCTCCCTGCCGCTCGCACCCGGCGGCGCCTTGTCGTGCGAGCCCTCAGGCGGGCAGGCCCCGTTCCCCCGCGCGCACCGTGATGATGCCGGCGAGGATCAGCACCCCGCCCGCGAGCTGCACCGGGGCCGGCGCCTGGCCCAGCAGGAGCCAGGCGGCCAGCACCGCGAACATCACCTCGGTGAGGCCGACGAACGACGCCAGCCGGGCGCCGAGCCGGCGGCTCGCCGCGATGCCCGCCGTGTAGGCGACGGCCGCCGTGACGACGCCCAGGCCGAGCACCGGGATCCACCAGGGGATGGTGAAGCCCTGGAAGCGCACGGGCTCGGCCGCCACGTGCAGCGGCACGATCCCGACGAGACCCGCGACCAGCAGCGACACACCGCCCGCCAGGAGACCGCCGGACGCCAGCGCGACGGGTGGCAGCCCCGTGGGCCGCGCCGACATCACGAAGTAGCCGGCCGCTCCCACCATGGCCCCGAGCGCCCAGAGCACCCCGGGCACGCTGATGCCGCCGTCGCCCGCGAGGTCCAGCACCAGGACGAGCCCGCCCAGTGCCACGACCCCGCCGATGCACGTGAGCGGGCCCGGCCGCCGGCCGTGCCGCGCCCACATCCAGCCGACGACGGCGACGGGCGCGAGGAACTCGATGAGCAGTGCCACGCCGACGTCGAGGTACGACACCGCGTAGAAGAACGTGAGCTGCGTGCCCGCCACCGCGACCAGGCCGTAGACCAGGAGTGACCAGACGTTCGCGCGCAGCACGGACCACCGGCCGCGGAGCGCCAGGATCGCCGGGAGCGCGAGCACCGTGCCGCCGATGAGGACACGGGCGGTGACGGCGGCCCCCGCGGACCAGCCGGCGTCGAGCAGCCCGCGGGCGAACGGACCGGACAGGGAGAACGTCGCCGCGGCGAGGAGGGCGAAGGCGATGCCGGCCGTCGCCCGTGCACCGGGGAGCACATCGGCGGGCCCCGGGCGTACCGCCGTCGGACCGAGAGCGCTCGGATCCCCCGTGTCACGAGTCATATCCGTCATGACTCATGACAGTAGGGGCGCGCGCGGTAATGTGTCAACATGCTTTTCGAGCATGACACCGAACCGAACCTGCGAGCCGCCGTCGCCCTGGTGAACTCGGCCGAGCCGCCGCGCACGCTCGAGACGCTCGCCGACCTGGACGCGTTCTACGCGGCGCACGGCTACACCGTCCGGCACGACGGCGACGCGGCCGAGCTCGCCGCCGTCCAGGCGCTGCGCCCCCGCCTGCGCGAGCTGCTCGTCGCCGATCGCGACACGGCCGCCGAGCTGGTCAACCGCATGCTCGCGGACGTCTCGGCGGTGCCCCGCCTCGTCCGGCACGGCGACACCGACTGGCACCTCCACTCGGTGCCCGACGACGCCCCGTTCGCCGAGCACATCGCGTCGGAGTCGGCGCTGGCCGTCGCGGACCTGATCCGCTCCGACGAGATGTCCCGCCTGTCGGTCTGCGCCGACCCGACCTGCGAGGGCCTGGTCCTCGACCTCTCCCGCAACCGCTCCCGCAAGTTCTGCAGCACCCGGTGCAGCAACCGGGCCGCCGTCGCCGCCTACCGCGACCGCCTGCGCGCCTGAGCAGGGGTGGTCGACCGGCAGCCGCCCGTTACCCGCCGCCGGTGATCGCCGGGAGGACCACCCGGTCCCAGCCCGCCGCGAATCTCGGCCGGAAGAAGCCCAGGTGGCCCACCCGCTCGGCGCCCATCTCGGCGGGCGTGACCTCGCGGTGCGTCAGGTCGGCACCGGAGTACCACCGCTCCATGGCCTCGGTGGTCTGCTGCGTCACGAGCTCGTCGTCGGTCATGTGCAGGGACACGATGGGCATCTCGACCTTGGCGTACGCGCCGGCGGCGTGCGGCACCTCGCCCAGGAGGTACTCGGGGTGCATCGCCCACCGCATCCACTGCCGCATCACCCCGGCGGGCACGTTGCCCATGAACCGCACGCGCTTGCCGGGGTAGTAGCCGGTCATCCGGATCACCGCGGGCAGCGCCACCCGGAACGCGAACGGGGCCGCCCATGCCAGGCGGGAGCTGCTGATCTCGACGTGCGGGTTCCCGCCGGCCACGAAGAGCGCGCGGTCCACCACCTCGTGCTTCCCGAGGCCCAGAATCTGGCTCCCGAGGCTGTGCCCCACGTACGCCACGGGTGCGCCGTCGGCCCGCTCCGCCGCCCAGCCGACGACGTCGGCCGCGTCCCCCGCCCAGGCGAGCAGGTCGGCGTCGACGTCGCGCAGGTGCCGTCCGCCCGACGAACTGGCGAAACCGCGGTAGTCGAACGTGACGGCACGGATACCGTGCCCGGCGAGCCAGGCGCCGAAGGCCGCGTAGAACGACGCCGGCGTGGCGAACGCGGGCACGATCACCGCGACCCCACGCGGCTCGCCGTCAGGCTCGAACGTGCTGGTGGCGAGGTCGTGACCGTCCCGGGCCCGGATGGTCCGGCGAACAGGCTCACGGACAGGCTCGGCACCCATGTGTTCGGTCACGCGGCAAGGCTACCGCGAACCTAGAACGCCGAGTACCGCGTAAACCAGGTGGCCGCGCGGCAGAGCGATCCGATCCGCGACGGTGTAGCCTGTCAATTGCCGCCATCGCTGATGGAGTGGAAGTGAAGCCGGGAACCCTGATGGACGTCAGGATCCCGGCTTTCGCGTTGCCTACGGGAAATCGATCCGGACCTCCGTGAGGCTGGACTCGATCGCACTGCGCAAGGATTCGGTCCCGACGGCCGCCTGCCCGACGATGCCCGCGACGGCATCAGGCGTCCACAGCATGGGCTCGACGCACGGGTCCGCGAAGTCAACCGTCAATCGCGGAGAGATGATCCCCTTGATGCGAGCGGTGTCAATCAACAGCATGTCTCGCGTGTTGAGGGGCTTCGTCCGCCGCTCCAGCCAGACTCGACTCACTTCGAGGTCCTCAAGCTCGAACAGGAGCCGCTCCATGCAGTGGCGACGTGCACGCTCTTGCTTCCGGGAATCGAGCGGTGAACCCACCACCACGAGATGGACGAGATCATGCTCGGCGATCACCGAGGCGATCTTGGCCTGACGAGGAGCACTCTCGTGCCGCCAGTGGAGGCGATCGGCCCCACGGAGCACCAGCTCCCGAAGGCTTTCGCGGACCGGTTCGCACACGGAGGGTTCGGCGACGGCGGCCGCGAGGAAGTAGGCACCAGGCCGACCGGGCTGTGACATCCGCATCGACTCGTCCACCCAGGCGTGCAGCAAGAAGTCATCGGCGTCGGGACGATCAGTGGGCAGCACGACTACCTCAGCATTGGGATTCGGACTCAGGGGACGCGCGAAGGCGGGCCCCGACGACGAGGCCCGCCTTCTCCTGCGTGAACTCTATACCTCGCCCCGTCGTGCCGCTCGCCGGGCAGCGATATCCACGTCTACAGCGACTTGACGATCTCCTCCACGCGGTCTTTCGCGTCGCCGAACAGCATCTCGGTGTTGTCCTTGAAGAACAGCGGGTTCTGCACGCCCGCGTACCCGGTGGCCATGGATCGCTTGAAGACGACGACGTCGCGCGCGTGCCACACCTCCAGCACCGGCATGCCCGCGATCGGTGATCCCGGATCCTCCTGCGCGGCCGGGTTCACGGTGTCGTTGGCGCCGATCACGAGCACGACGTCGGTCTCGTCGAAGTCCGCGTTGATCTCGTCCATGCCCTCGACGATGTCGTACGGCACCTTCGCCTCGGCGAGCAGCACGTTCATGTGCCCCGGCAGCCGCCCGGCCACCGGGTGGATCGCGAACCGCACGCGCACTCCCCGCTCGGCCAGCTTCGCCGCGAGGTCCGCCACCGGGTACTGCGCCTTGGCCACGGCCATGCCGTACCCGGGGGCGATGATCACGGACCTCGCGCCGACGAGCTGCGCCGCCACGGCGTCCGCCGTCGTCTCGCGGTGGGTGCCCGCGGGGCCGTCCGCGGCGGCCCCGCCGGGCGCCGTGCCGAAGCCGCCGAGGATCACCGACACGAACGAGCGGTTCATCGCCCGGCACATGATGTAGCTGAGGATCGCACCCGAGGACCCGACCAGCGCGCCCGTGATGATCAGCAGGTCGTTGCCGAGCATGAACCCGGCCGCGGCCGCGGCCCAGCCGGAGTAGGAGTTCAGCATCGAGACGACGACGGGCATGTCGCCCCCGCCGATCGCGGCGACCAGGTGCCAGCCCAGCGCGAGGGCGAGCACCGTCATGAGCAGCAGCGGCACCACGGCCGCGGCACCGCCGGCGGGTCCCACCGCGATCATGTACCAGGCGAGCAGTGCCGCGCATCCCACCACCACGGCGAGGTTCAGCCAGTTGCGCGCGGGCAGCGTCACCGGCGCCGACCTCAGCCTCCCGGACAGCTTCCCGAACGCCACGAGAGACCCCGTGAACGTCACGGCCCCGATGAGCACGCCGAGATAGATCTCGATCGCGTGCACCGTGTCGCTCCCGGCGGCCCCGGCGTGACCGCCCGCCGCCCCCTCACCCAGGGGGAACGCCGTGAGGAACGACCCGTACCCCACCAGCACGGCCGCGAGTCCCACGAAGGAGTGCAGCAGCGCGATGAGCTCGGGCATCTGCGTCATCTCGACGCTGCGCGCCCGCCAGGTGCCGACGGTCGCACCCACCACCAGCACGAACAGGATGAGCGCCGCCGTGACGCCGACCGGCCGCTCGGAACGCACCAGCGCGAGCGCGACGGTCGCGCCGAGCGCCAGCACCATCCCGGCCATGCCGAGGTTCACGCCCCGCCTCGCGGTCTCCTGCCGGGACAGGCCCGCCAGGGACAGGATGAACAGCACCGCCGCCACCACGGAGGCACCCTGGACCAGTCCGGTCGTCGTCATCACACGCTCCCCTCGGTCGTACCCGCCACCCCGGTCGCGCCGGTGGACCTCGCCGCCCCGGCCGCGCCGTTCGATCCCGTCGCGCCGGCGCCGACGGCCCCGCCGCCGTCGTCCGCCTTGCGGAACATGCGCAGCATGCGGCGGGTCACGAGGAACCCGCCGAACACGTTGATGCTCGCCACGGCCGCCGCGATCGTCGCGAGCACCGTCACGAGCAGCGACGACGACCCGATCTGCAGCAGCGCGCCGACCAGGATGATGCCCGAGACGGCGTTCGTCTGGCTCATCAGCGGCGTGTGCAGCGCGTGGGTCACGGACCGGATCACGTAGAACCCGACGACGATCGCGAGCGCCAGCACCGTGATGTGCCCGACGGTCTCGGCCGGAGAGGCCGCGACGGCGAGCCCGCCGAGCACCGCGGCCGCGACGGCGAGCGCTCCGTCGAGCCAGGCGGGCCGGGGTCGGGCCGGGGCCTTCCCCGTGGCGCCCGGGGCGGTGTCGGTGGGCGGCGTCGCCGGGGCCGCCGGTGCGGCGCTGACCTGCACGGCGGGCGGAGGCCAGAGCACCTCGCCGCCGCGGGCGACGGTGATGCCACGCTGCACGACGTCGTCGAGGTCGAGCCGGGCCTCGCCGTCCTTGGCGGGCGTGAGCAGGGTGAGCAGGTTCGCGACCGCCGTGCCGTACAGCTCCGAGGTGTGGCGCGGCATGCGGGCGGGCAGGTCGGTGTACCCGAGCACGACGACGCCGTTGCCGCTCAGGACCCGCTCGCCGGGGACGGTGAGCTCGCAGTTGCCGCCGCCGGGTGCCGCGAGGTCGACGACGACGGAGCCGGGGCGCATGGCCGCGACGGCCTCGGCGGTGAGCGTGGTCGGTGCGGTGCCGCGCACGAGTGCGGTGGTGATGACGATGTCCGCCGCGGCGGCCTCGCGCGTGTACAGGCGCAGGGCGGCGGCGAGCTGCTCCTCGGTGAGGGGCGCGGCGTACCCGTCGGCGCTGATCTGCTGCTGCGCCTCGGGCTCGGAGACGAACTCGGCGCCCATGGACTCGATCTGCTCGGCCACCTCGGGGCGCACGTCGAACGCGCGCACGCGCGCGCCGAGCGCGGTGGCGGCCCCGAGGGCCGCGAGCCCGGCGACGCCGGCGCCGATCACGAAGACGGTGGCGGGCCGGGTGCTGCCGGCGGCGGTGACCTGGCCGCCGAACATGCCGGAGTACTCGGCGGCGGCCTCCACGACGGCGCGGTAGCCGGCGACGTTGGACAGGACGGAGAGCACGTCGAGGGACTGCGCCCGGGAGATGCGGGGCACGGCGTCGAGGGCCAGCGCCGTGATCCCGCGTTCCGCCAGCGCCCGGACACGTTCGGGATGCGCGGCGGGCGCGAGCCGGGCCACGAGGGTGGAGCCGGGCCGCATCCGCTCGGTGACGTCGTCGGGCACCACGGTGGCGACCACCACGTCGGACTCCCACGCGACGGCGGGGTCGGACACGACGAGCGCACCGGCGTCGCGGTAGTCGTCGTCGGGCAGCCCGGCGGCGGCTCCGGCGCCCTCGGTGACGACGACGTCGTAGCCGAGGGCGCACAGCCGCCCGACGGCCGACGGCGTCGCCGCAACCAGGGGGCCCGCGTCGTCGGGGATACCGATCTGCATCTGTGCCTACCTTTCGTCCGCGTGGTCGGTCCGGCCCTCTTCGTCGGTCCGGCGGGGAACGGGGAACGTGACCGGCAGTCGGGCCGGGTACCGGAGCCAGGGCGACGGCACCCACTCGAGGCCGGCGGGGTCGCCGTCGAACGACACGTGCAGGCGCCGCACCAGCGTCTCGGCCGCGATCCGCGCGATGACGCGCGCGAGCCGGGGCGCCGGGCAGGCGTGCGGCCCGCCGCCGAAGGAGAGGTGGGCGCGGTTGCCGATCTCCTCCCACTCGTCGTCGGGGAGGATCGCCGGGTCGTGGTTCGCCGCGTGCACGGACATCACCACGGCGTCGCCCTTCTCGACGAGCTTGTCGTCGAGGAGCACGTCCCGCGTGGCGTAGCGCGGCACCATGTTCGGGTTGGGGGTCGAGCGCCACAGGACCTCGTCGAGGGCGTCGTCGATGTTCAGCCGGCCGCCGCGCAGGCGGTTCGAGAAGCGTTCGTCCGTCAGCACCAGGGTGAGGGTCTGCGCCACCCACGACAGCAGGGACGTGCTCGCGATCGACGTGAGGGCGATGAGGGTCTGCGCACGTTCGAGGTCGTCCTGGAACGCCGGGTGGCGTGACAGCACGCCCGCGATGTCGTCGGTGGTGCGCTGCCGGCTGCGGGCGATGTGCGTGCGGACGATCCCGCCGAGCTCCTTGCGCAGTTCGCGCGCGTCCGGGCCGGTCTCGAAGATCGCCTGGATGATCTCCTGCACGCGCTGGGCGTCCTCGGGGTCGTACCCGGCCAGCTCGGACATGACGAGGAAGGGCACGGCGGCGGCGTACTCGGCGACGAGGTCGGCCCGGCCGCGCCACTCGAACCGCTGGATCAGCATCGTGCACAGGCGCCGCACGACCACGGCGGTGCGGATCTCGTCGACCTGCTCCAGGGCGTCGTCGATCGGGGCGCGCAGGCGCATGTGCTCGGCGCCGTCCTGATGGATCGCGGTGTGCTGCGGGGCACGGGAGATCAGGGGGCGCAGCCCGGAGTGCGGGCCCAGCAGCCCGTCGTCGTGCCCGCCCCAGATGGACGGGTCCTTGACGAACGTGCGGTCGTCGCGCATGACGGCGACCACCTCGGCGTGCCCGAGCACCAGCCAGGCCGGGACGCCCGGTTCCAGGTCGACGGGTGCCACGGCCCCCCACTGCTTCCTCAGCCGGGAGTACACCCGGTCGGGATCGTCGGCCGCCGTGGTCTCGGAGAGCAGGGGCCGGTCGGTGACGTCGCCGAGCCGCACGTGGCGTTCCGGAGCGGGCCGGGGAACGCTTCGCGGGACGTACCCCGCCCCCGGTGCGGCGCCGGCACCGGCCCCGCGGCCGATCCCGCTCCGCTCGCCGGCGCCGCTCACCTCGCCCGCGCCGCTCACGGCACCGGGTCCGCCCAGGTCCCCGGCTCGCATCAGGCGTCCGGGGAGACGTTCGGCTCCGGTCATGCGCCCGAGTTCGGTCATGGTCGTCCTCCGTCCCTCGGCAGGCACAGCATCAGGTTCCGGTGCTGGGCGGTCACGGTCACGGGCAGCGGCCCCACCGGCTCGCCGTCGGCGTACATGACCAGGTCGCCGTCGGCCTCGACGCGCACGGAGGCGGCGCGCAACGCGCGGACACCAGGGCGGCTCAGGTGCTCACCGCGCTTGATCGGCCGGTCCAGACCGATGAGACGGAGGCGGCCCACCGCCTCGACGAGCGTGATGTCCAGGAGACCGTCGCGCGCGTCGGCCTCGGGAAGGATCGGGCGTCCGCCGCCGTAGTAGCGCGTGTTGCCGATCGCGAGCAGATGGCCGGGAACCTCGGTGGGCTCGTCGGTCCGTCGTCGAGCGGTCGGCCGGTCGGCCGTGCGTTCGGTCGCCCGGGGAGCCGACTTCTCGACCTCGGAACGACCGCTCGTCAAGGGACCGACAGCACGCGCCGGCGGATCGAGGACGAGCCGGTAGGAGAAGGTGCGCAGCCCGAGCAGCTCGCGGTAGGTGCCGAGGGTGTACCGGGCGGCGCCCCGCGGACGGCGCATCCGGTTGATGCGCTCGTTGGCCCGCGAGTCGAACCCGGCGCAGGCGATCGTCGCGAAGGACGTGACGGTGCCGTCGTCACCGGTGATCGTGCCGGTGTCGACGAGCCGGCGGTCGCCGTCGAGCACGACGTCGGCCGCGTCCCGCGGGCCCGGCGGGATGCCGTGCATCCGCGCGAGGTCGTTCCCCGTTCCCCCGCCGACGACGGCGAGCGGCACGCCGGTGCCGGTCAGGTACGGGAGCACGGCGGCGATCGTGCCGTCGCCACCCGCGACCGCCAGCACGTCAGGACCGGCCGCGACCGCCTCCTTCGCGAGGCGGGGCGTGTCGTCGGGTGCCGTGCCCTGGTAGGTGCGGACCGTGGCGCCGCGCTCGACGAGCCGGCGCAGCACCGCACCGGCATGCTCGGCACCCGCGCCACGCCGCGACGCGGGATTGACGAGCACCGCGATGTGCCCGCTGTCGTCCATGCCGCTCCCTTCCGGGTGGATCCGCGTGGACCTGGTCTTTCGATGCCCCGCACAAGGGCACTCGTGGATGTTAGCGGACCCCCGACCACAATCCGGTCGCCCCCAAGTCACGATCCGGACAGGATCGTGCGCGGAGCGGGCGCGAACCGGACGTCAGCGACGCGAGCCGGCGAACAGCCGCTCCCGCAGGCGGAGCGCCCACGGCGCCTGCATCGGGATCGGGGGGTCGCCGTGCAGGACGGCCACGGACACGGCCAGCGCCAGCAGCCCCAGCACCCACCCGCCGGGCACATCGCTGATCCAGTGGTAGTCGACCCGCACCATGATCCACCCGGAGACCACCGTGACGACGCCGCTCACCACCATCCACGGCGCGAGCCACGCCCGCCGCGGCCGCAGGCCCCGCTCGCCGATGAGCAGGATCCCGGCCATCGCCCAGGTGTACGCGGCGTTCGCGGCATGCCCCGACGGCCAGGCCCGCCCGCCGCCGAACAGCACGTCGACGCCCGTGTACGGCATCGTGCGGCCCAGGCCGAACTTCAGCGAGTAGCCGACCACCGCGATGATCGCCAGCCCCGCGACCACCGCGACGAGCGGCCGCCAGTCACGCCCGCGCAGCGCCTGCCAGCCGGCGAGCACACCGAGCACGGGCAGGGTGAACAGGCGCTCGCCGCTGACCGTGGCGAAGGCGTCGAGCAGCCACTTCGCCAGTCCCGCGGGGAGGTTGGCGTCCGCCCAGAGGTGGTACTCCCAGTCGGCCGCGACGAACGGCCCGGACACCACCACCTGCCATGTGCCGAGGGCGAGCAGGGCGGCGGACACGCCTCCGAGCCACGCCATACCCGTCCGAACGTGCTTCACGCGCCTGATCCTACGGGCCCCGCCGCGCCGCCGGGCACGGCCGGGCTCACGCCCGGGGCAGGAGCGTGCCCGGGTTCATGACGCCCGCCGGGTCCAGCTCCCTCTTGATCGCGCGCAGGACGCGCAGGCCGTGCTCCCCGATCTCCCGCTCCAGCCACGGGGCGTGGTCCGTCCCGACGCCGTGGTGGTGCGAGATGGTCCCGCCCGCGGTCACGATCGCGTCGTTCACGCGCGCCTTGACCGGCTCCCACGCGGCGGCCATGTCCCCCGCCAGCCCCGCCACCACCGTGAAGTAGAGCGACGCGCCCGTCGGGTACACGTGCGACACGTGGCACAGGATGCGGTGCCGCGCGCCGGCCGCGCCGAGCCCCTGGGTCAGGGCCTCGGTGACCGCCGTCCGGAGCACGTGCAGGTTGGACCAGGTGGTGGCGGTTTCGAGCGTCTCCGCGAACACCCCGTGCTCCAGCAGCGTGTCGCGCAGGTAGGGGGCGCCGAACCGGCCGTGGTCCCAGGACTCGGCCAGCTTGCCCGACGCCGGCTTCCCGCCCGCCGCGGTCAGCACCGCCGCCGTGGCGTCACGCCGGGCCCGGGCGAGGTCCGCGGGCCCCTCGTGCAGCACGATCGCGGTGCACCCCTTGCCCAGCGCCTTGCCGATGCTCCCCACCTGCGCGAGCGACACCGCGGTCTCCGCCTCGTCGGACAGCCGGATCACGGTCGGCCCGGTACCGGCCTGCGTCACCCGCCGCAGCGCGTCGGCTCCCGACCGGAAATCGGGGAACGTGAAGGCGTCGCGGAGCCGCTCGGCCGGCGTCTCGTGCACCCGCACCCGGACCTGTGTGATCACACCGAACACACCCTCCGAGCCGAGGAACGCCCGAACCAGGTCCGGGCCCGCGGCGGAACCCGGCGCCCGCCCGAGGTCCAGCGTCCCGGTCGGCGTCACCACGCGCAGCCCGGTCACCATGGCGTCGAACCTCCCGTGCCCGGCCGAGTTCTGGCCCGACGAGCGCATCGCCGCGAACCCGCCGAGCGACGCGAACTCGAAGCTCTGCGGGAAGTGCCCCAGCTCGAACCCGCGCTCCGCGAGCGCCGCCTCGGCCGCGGGTGCCCGTGTGCCCGCCCAGAACGTGGCCTCGCCGGACACGTCGTCGAGCCGTTCCAGGCCCGCGAGCCGCCGCAGGTCGAGGCTGATCACCTGCCGGTGGTCCCCGGCGTCGGGCTCCAGCCCTCCGGTGACGGCGGTCCCGCCGCCGAACGGGACCACGGCGAGCCCTTTTTCCGCCGCGATCCGCAGCACCGCGGCGACACCGGCCTCGCTGCCCGGCAGCACGACGGCGCCCGGGGCGGCCTGCTCGCGCGCCCGGCGGCGCACGAGGTCCGGGGTCGACTTGCCACCGGCGTGCAGCACGCGCGCGTCGTGGTCGGTGCGCACGTACTCGGCTCCGACCGCGGCGGCCAGGGCCCGGACGTCGTCGGCGGGGAGCTCCGGCGTGGTGAGCTCGACGTCGGCCGGCCGGATCCGCGCGGTTCGCCGCGGCCGGTGCCCGAGCACGGCGGTGAGCAGGAGGCTGACGCCGCCGGGCAGCTTCTCCGTGGCCTTGGCGGGGTCGCCCCAACCGTCCCACCGCATGTCGAGAACCTCGGTGTGCTCCGTCATGGATTACAGTGTTACACATCATGTCAGTTCGTAACGCACCGCCTCCGGGTGTCGTCGTCGCCGTCGACGACGCTGCCGACGACGACGGCCCCCCGTCCGGTCCGGGACCCGACCTCGCGCTCGACGCGATCGGCGTCCGGCTCCTCGACGCGGCGGGACGCCTGGTCGCCACGCGGGGCCTGAAAGGGCTGACGATCGCGGAGCTCGCCCGGGAGGCCGAGGTCAGCCGGCCCACGGTCTACCGGCGCTTCAGCTCGTCCGACGACGCGGTCCGCGCCCTGCTCGGCCACCGCGCCCAGCTGCTCGTGTCACGGGCCCGGCACGGCCCCGGCACCCCTGATCGTGCCGCGATCGTCGCGGGAGTGCTGGACTTCGGTGACCTGTTCCGCGCCGACCCGGTGTTCCGGCGGCTGCTGCGGCGCGAGCCCGAGGTGTTCACCCGCTACACGCTGCAGCGCATCGGGCGGTCGCAGCGCGTCATCCACGAGTGGATCGCCTCCGCGATCTCGGCCGCGCAGGCCGGTGGCACGATCCGGGCCGGCGACCCGCACGACATGGCGCTGATGCTGCTGATCCTCTCCCAGGGCGCGCTGCTGTCCGGCCCGACGGTCGCCGACCTGGTCGCCCCGGACGCCTGGCGCGCCGAACTGGCCCACGCCCTCGACTCCTACCTGCGGCCGTGAGACGGGACCCGACCGCGCCGGATCCCACCGCGCTGAACGCCGCCCGCCGAGCCCGCGAGCTCGACGGGCTGGCCTCTGCCGAGGTCGACGTACTCGTGGTCGGTGGTGGCGTGACCGGCGCGGGCGTCGCGCTCGACGCCGCCTCCCGCGGCTTGTCCGTGGCCCTGGTGGAGGCGCGCGACCTCGCCTGGGGCACGTCGCGGTTCAGCTCGAAGCTCGTGCACGGCGGGCTGCGCTACCTCGCGACGGGCGACCTCGCCGTCGCCCGCGAGAGCGCCCGCGAACGTCACCTGCTCATGACACGGATCGCCCCGCACCTGGTGCGCCCGCTGGGCCAGCTCGTGCCGGTGCTCCCCGCGGTGTCCGCCCGGCAGGTGGCGGTCGCCGCGGTCGGCATGTCGCTCGGCGACCTGCTGCGCCGGGGTGCCCGGACGCCGTCGTCGGCACTGCCGCCCTGGCGCCGCACGAGCGCCGCGGACGCCCTCCGCCTCGCTCCCGCCCTGGCGCCCGCCGGCCTGCGCGGCGGGATCCTCGGGCACGACGGGCAGCTCGTGGACGACGCACGGCTCGTCGTCGCACTCGCCCGCACGGCGGCCGGGCTGGGCGCGCGGGTGCTGACGCGCACCCGTGCCGACCGGATCAGGCCCGACGGCGCCGACCTGACCTGCACCGTCACCGGTGAGAGCCTGAGCGTCCGGGCGCGCGCGGTGATCAGCGCGACCGGCGTCTGGGCGGGCACGATCGACCCGTCGGTGCGGCTGCGCCCGAGCCGCGGCACCCACCTGGTGGTTCCGGCGCAGCGGCTGGGAAGCCCGCGGGCCGGACTGATGGTGCCGCTGCCCGGGTCGGTCAGCCGGTTCGTGTTCGCGCTGCCGCAGCAGCACGGTCGCGTGTTCGTCGGGCTCACGGACGAGGAGGCGCCCGGACCGGTGCCCGACGTCGCCGAGCCGACACCCGCCGAGATCGGCTTCCTGCTCCGCACGGTCTCGCGCGTGCTGGAGCTGCCGCTCACCAGTGACGACGTCGTGGGCGCGTACGCGGGGCTCCGCCCGCTGGTCGACACCGCCACCCCGGCGGGCGGCGGGCGCGGCACGGCCGACATGTCCCGGCGGCACCTCGTGACGGTCTCGGAGGGCACGGGCGCGGTGAACGTCCTGGGCGGCAAGCTCACCACCTACCGGCAGATGGCCCAGGACGCGGTCGACGCGGCGATCCGCCACGCGGACCTCCGGGCCGCGCCGTGCCGCACGCACTCGCTCCCGCTGGCCGGCGCTCCCGGCGCGGCGGCCCCCGGAACCCGCGGCGCGCCCTCCGCCCGGAGCGCGCCGCCGCCCGGGACGGACCCGCGGCTGTGGGCCGCCGTCACGGCCCGGCACGGCACCGAGGCACACCGGGTGATCGCCGCCGCGCGTACCGACCGGGCGGCGACCGCCGTCGGGCACCTGCGGATCGCACGGGCCGAGATCGAGTGGGCCGTCACCCACGAGGGCGCCCTCGACGCCGACGACGTCCTGGACCGCCGCACGCGCATCGGCCTGGTCCCGGCGGACCGCGGCGCCCTCGCCGACGAGATCGAGGAGATCGTCGCGGAGACCACCGCGCCCTGAGCGGTCAGGCCCCGCCGAGCAGGTGGAGGTTGGGCTCGCGGGCGGCGCCGGCGAGGTCGGAGAGCTGGATGACCGTCCGGCCCGCACGCCCGAGGATCTCCGCGCCCCGCCCCTCGACGAACAGCTCGGGCTCCGACCAGGCGAACACGATCCGCGGGATTCCCGTGGCCAGGATGTGCTCGGTGCAGGTCACCTCGCGGGAGGCCCGCTTGCTGCACGGTTCGAGCGACGTGTAGATCGTGGCGGCGCGCAGCCGGTGGCGGTCCCCCGCCGCCACCTCCGCCAGCGCCGACTCCTCGGCGTGCTCGGTCGAGTCGTGGCGGCGCGACCAGCCACGGCCGAGCACGGCACCGTCGTCGGCCACGACGATCGCGCCGACGCTGAACGCCGTGCGCGACGGCGGGCACCGGTGAGCCAGCGCGATCGCCTCGAGGAGGAGCTCACGGTCCGCGGGCGTCGCGGCCCCGGCGCCGGGCGTCGTGCCGGTCATCGTGCGGCACCGGCCTCGGCCGCGCCGGGGACGTGCCCGGGCCCGGGCGCGTAGCGCAGCAGGACGAGGTCGCCCAGGGGACGGGCCTCGAGCAGGGCCATCGGCCGGGCGGGGCTCTGGGGGAAGACGCCGGCGCCGGTGAACCGCGGCGCGGCGGCGTCCCCGACGAAGAAGGGCGCGACAACGAGGTGCAGCTCGTCCACCAGGCCGGCCGTGAGGAACAGGGTGTGCATCCGGCTGCCGCCCTCGACCATCAGCCGTTCGACACCGCGGCCGCCGAGATCGCTCAGGATCGCGGCCGGGTCGACCCGCGGGCCGAGCGGGACGACGTCGGCCACGGCACCGAGACGGGAGCGGGCCTCGCCGGCCGCGGCGTCGGTCGTGTAGACGATCCTGGCGGCCTCACCGGCGAAGAACCGGGACCGCGGGTCGAGGCCGCCGCCGGCCGTGACGGTGACCTTGATCGGGGTCGCGGGCCGCGAGTCGGCGACCCGCTTCTCTCGGCGCTCCGCGGACCGCACCTCCAGGCGCGGGTCGTCGGCGCGGATCGTCCCGGCGCCGACGAGGATCGCGTCCACCCGCGCCCGCTCCTCGTCGACGCGGTCGAGGTCCGCGCTGTCCGAGAGCACGAGCCGCTCGTCACGGGCGTCGTCGATGTACCCGTCGAGGGACGCCGCGACCGACAGGAGCACGTGCGGGCGAGGGGGCATGGGACCAGTTTCTCAGGCGTGCGCGGTGGCCGCCGCCGCCTCGCGCCGGTGACCCGTCACACATTGTGCGAGCAGCGATGATCACGGCGGCATAACCATTATCGAGCCCTTGTGAATCTCTCGTGCGACCCGGGCACAAGCCGGGACGAGGGGGTGAATTCGACCATAGGATCACCGGCGATGTTGCGAATTCAGGGGGCTCACAGCGCGGCGTACGGCGTCGCACCGGGACGGGGAGTGCCGGACGCCGGCGCGCTCGCCGCGAACCGGGCCCGGCCCGCGCCGGCCCCGGCGGTCCCGCCGGTCCCGGACCTCGTCGGGACCCGGACCGCGAGCGATCTCGCGAGCCGCGTCCGCGCCGACCTCCTTTCCGCCCGGAGCGGCACCGCGACGCAGCCGTGGGTCGCCCCGGCCACCGTCGGCGTGGTTCTCACGCTCGTGTTCGTGTGGATGGTGCTCCAGGTGGTCTCCGCGGGGCCGTTCGTCGCCTGGGACTGGGTCGCCCGCGAGTGGGTGTACGCGCGCCGGGCCCAGGGCGGGATGGCCACGTTCCTCGAGGTCCAGGCGTTCGTCACCGGTGAGCGCTGGGCGACGGTGCCGGTCGTCATGGGCGCGGGCGCCCTCGTCGCGTACCGGCGGGGCGGACTACGCCCGCTGTACGCCGTGATGGCAGGCCTCGCGACGATCGCGGCGATCGGCTACCCGGTGAAGTTCGGTCTGGGACGCTCGAGCCCGATCACCGGCGTCGACCTGCTGCACGCCGGAGGGCAGGCGTTCCCGTCCGGGCACGCCGCCAACACGGCGTTCACCGCCACGATGGTGGTGTTCCTGCTGTACGGATCGGCCGGCCTGCGCCCGGACCCCCGCCGGTTCCGCCGGGGCGTCATGTGCGTGGTGGCGCTGCTCGCCGTCAGCGGCCCGCTCGTGGCCTGGATGGGATACCACTGGCTCAGCGACATCCCGGCGGGCTGGCTGATGGGCTTCGTCGCCGTCTGCGTCTCGCTGACGGTCCTGCACTGGCCGGACCGCGCCGCGCCGGCGCCCCCGGACCACGGGGAGACCGCGTAGGTCAGGGGGCCTCCGCCAGCAGGTCCCGCACGCCCGCCCGCAACGTGTCCCGCGCCTCGGCCGGGTCGCCGAGGTACCCGCCGACCATCGCGCCGTCCCGCATCACCATCCAGCGCCGGCCCGCCGCGGCCGGGTCCGGGTGCCCGGCCCCGCGCAGCGCCTCCGTGACCACGCCGAGCAGCCAGGCCCGGTGCGCCCGCACCGCCTGGCGCACCGGGCTGGACGGATCCGGGTACTCCGCCGCCGCGTTGATGAAGGCGCAGCCCCGGAAGCCGGGCGCGCACACCGTCTCCCCCACCACGTCCGTCGCCGCCGCGAGCCATGCCCTCGCGCGCTCCGGGGTGCCCGACGGCGGCTCGCCGGCGCGCCTCCGCACCGCCGCGTCCGCCGCCTCGATGTAGGCGACCACCAGGGCTTCCTTGCCGGCGAAGTGCCGGTAGAACGTGGCGCGCGTGACCGACGCCTCGGCGACCACCCGCTCGACCCCGACGCCGCGGACACCGTCGGCGTAGAACAGCGCGGAGGCCGTGCGCAGCAGGCGGTCACGGGCGGCGGAGGGTCGCGCCTCCGCGGTGGGCGAGTGGGTGACCATGCCTCCACGGTAGCGGCGCGGCCGTGACGGAGCCTTGACACCGTGGCACGTTCCGGGGTGTAGTGGGCGCAAAAGTAGAACGATCGTTCTTTCTACTCATCGACGGAGGACTTCATGCCCGCTCTGTACACCGCCTCAGCCACCGCCACCGGAGACGGTCGCGACGGCCACGCCGTCACGTCGGACGGCCTGCTCGACGTCGACCTCGCCGTCCAGAAGGAGCTCGGCGGAACCGGCGGGGCCACCAACCCGGAGCAGCTCTTCGCCGCCGGCTGGGCGGCCTGCTTCCACAGCGCGCTCAAGCTCGTGGCGCGCCAGGAGAAGACCCCGATCAGCGACACGGCCGTCACCGCGGACGTGGCCGTCGGCCCGAACGACGCGGGCGGCCTCGCCCTGGAGGCCGCGCTCACGGTCGAGATCGGCGGCGTGGACCAGCCGGTGGCGGAGCGCCTCGTCGCCGCCGCCCACCAGATCTGCCCCTACTCGAACGCCACGCGCGGCAACGTCCCCACGGACCTCAAGGTCGTCACGGCCTGACCCGATCCGGCGGCGCGGCACCTCAGTACGTCGTGATCGCCGTCTCCTTGACCGACAGCCAGACCCGGCGGCCCGGGACCAGGCCGAGCTCCCGGGTCGCGGCCGGGGTGACATCGGCGATCAGGTCGTGGTCCCCGTGCACCTGCAGGCGGACCGCGTCGCCGTGCGGGGCCGCGCTCCGGACGGTCCCCGGCCAGCGGTGACGCGCCGAGTCGTCGGGCACGTGCACCGAGACCGTCACCGCCGACGGCGAGAACGCCCGGTGACGGTCACCGTCGCGGATCACGTTGAGGCCGACCAGCCGGGCGACGTGCTCGGTCCGGGGACGCGCGGCGACCTCGTGGGGCGGCCCGGTCTGGACCAGGCGGCCCCCGTCGAGCACCGCGACCGTGGTGGCGAGGGTCAGGGCATCGATCGCGTCGTGGGTGACCAGCACGGTGACGCCGTCGTACCGCGCCAGATGCCCGGCGAGCTCGATCCGGAGCGCTGCGGCGACACCGACGTCGAGCCCCGTGAACGGCTCGTCGAGGAGCAGGAGCGCGGGATCGGTCGCGAGCGCCCGGGCGATCGCGACCCGCTGGGCCTGGCCGCCGGACAGCTCGCCCGGCCGCCGCGCCGCCAGGGCACCGACGCCGAGACGGTCGAGCCAGTCACGGGCGACGGCGCGCGCCCGCCCGGCCGCGACTCCCCGGGTGCGTGGCCCGAACGCCACGTTCTCCAACGCGCTCAGGTGCGGAAACAGCCGCCGGTCCTGGAACACGACACCCACGTGGCGCTCCTGCGGCGGCAACGGCGTGAGGTCGGTCCCGCCGAGCCGCACCGTCCCGGCCGCGGGGTGCAGGCCCGCGAGCGCCTGCACGAGCGTGGTCTTGCCCGCCCCGTTGGGGCCGACGACGGCGACGACGTCGCCGGGTGCGGCCGTCAGCTCGACGTCCAGCCGGGCGGGGACCGCCAGGCGCGCCGACAGCCCGCCGCCCCCGCTCATGCGGTCACCAGCCAGCGGTCGCGGAGCGCGACCAGCACGCCGACGGACACGGCGAGCATGACGAGGCTGAGCGCGAGGACGGCGTCGGTGTCGGCCTGCCGCTCGACATAGATCAATGTCGGCATGGTCTGGGTGATGCCGGGATAGTTGCCGTTGAAGGTGATGGTCGCGCCGAACTCACCGAGCGAGCGGGCCCAGCCGAGGACGAGCGCGGCGGCGATGCCGGGCATCGCGAGCGGCACGGTGACGCGGCGGAACGTGAGCCGGCGGGACGCGCCGAGGGTGGCGGCGGCGGCGTCGTACACGGGACCGGCGGCGCGCAGGCCGCCCTCCATGCTGATCACGACGAACGGCAGCGCCACGAAGACGTGCGCGAGCACCACTCCCCAGGTGGTGTACGGGAACGCGAACCCGGTGAGGCCGAGCAGCGGCTCCCCGAGGAGACCGGAGCGCCCGAACGCCGTCCGCAGGGCGATGCCGGCGACGACGGGAGGCAGCACCATCGGCACGATCACCAGCGACCGCACCAGCCGCCGCCCGCGGAAGTCGACGCGGGCGAGCACCCAGGCGAGCGGCAGCCCGAGCACCAGGCAGATCACGATGGCGGCGGTGGAGGTGACGATCGAGAGCCACAGGGCGTCGCGGACGGCCTCGGAACGGAGCGCGGCGACCAGGCTCGCCGGGTCGGTGGCCGCGACCATAGTCACCAGTGGGGTCACGAGCAGCAGCACCGCGAGCACGGCGGGGATCAGCAGGACGAGCGGCGCCCGGCCGAGAGGGTCGCGCGGCCGGCGCCGGGAACCGCCGTCCGCGGCCGGTCCCGTCATGGCCGGGAGAATCCCGCCTCGGTGAGGACGGCCTCGCCGTCCGGCCCGGTCACGAACGCGGCCCACTCCCCCGCGAGGTCCGCGTCGCCCGCCCGGCCGAGGGTCGCGAGCAGGTACGGGTTGCGCTCGCGTTCGGCTGCGGGGATGTCGATCGTGGTGACGGCGTCGCCCGCGGAGGCGGCGTCGGTGGCGTAGACGAGCGAGGCGTCCGCCTCGCCGGAGAGCACCTTGTCGAGGGTGGCGCGCGCGTCCTCCTCGAGGCTCGCGGGCCGGGCGGTGGTCCCGGCGCGCTCCAGCACGGCACGCGCGGCCTTGCCGCAGGGGGCCTCGTCCGCGCAGCGCACCCAGGTGGTGCCAGCGAGGTCGTCGAGGGACCGGACGCCGGCCGGGTTGTCCTGAGGCGTGACGATGACCATCACGTTCGTCGCGAAGACCAGGGGATCCGCGACGGCGCCGGCTGCGGTGGCGATCGCCATCGTGTCCTCGTCGGCGGTGGCGAGGACGTCGCCGGGGGCGCCGTCAGCGGCCTGCTGGGCGAGGTCCGTGCTGGATCCGAAGGAGAACTCGACGTCGACGCCGTCGTGCTCGGCCTCGAACCGGGTGCCGAGCTCGGTGAACGCGTCCGTGAGCGAGGCGGCCGCGAGGATCTGGAGCGTGGCGTCGTCGTCGGCGGCGCCGGTTCCGCACGCGGTCAGGGCGAGGGCGGCGACGGACGCCAGGACCGTTCCGGCCCGGCGTGCCATCAGGGACGCTCCACGACGACGTTCGTCGACTTCACCGAGGCGATGGCCCGGACGCCGGGCTCCAGCCCGAGCTCGGTGGCGGCCTCGGCGCTCATCAGGGAGACCATCCGGTAGGGGCCGCAGACCATCTCGATCTGGGCCATCACGGTGTCCTTGGTGACGCGGGTGACGAGGCCGGTCATCCGGTTGCGGGCGCTCACGGAGCTGCCGCGGGTGCGGGCGTGCTCACCCGCGTCGACGAGGGAGGCGGCCAGCTCCGCCAGACCGGTGCCCGGGATCACCGTGCGCCCGCCCCGGGTCGCGGTCGCGACGCGCCCGGCGTCGGCCCAGCGGCGCATCGTGTCGTCGCTGACACCGAGGAGCTCGGCCGCTTCCGCGATTCGGTAGTCCACACCGCATATCGTTCCGCACGTGCGCCTGCATGTCCATGATCCGGCCGCATCTGCAGGTTCGGCCGCCCGACGCCGCGACAGCCCGGTGCCCCGCCGGCCGCGGTCCCGCCGGCACCCCGCGGGACATCACCCGCGCTGGGCTTGGCACCGGGGCGGCCTGCCGATACGGTCGAAAGATGGACAGCGAGGCAGGCAGTGCCATCAGGGTGTTCCTTCTCGACGATCACGAGGTGGTCCGTCGTGGTGTCGCCGCCCTGCTGACCTCCGAGCCCGACATCGAGGTGATCGGCGAGGCCGGCACCGCCAGCCAGGCGCTGGCCAGGGTGCCCGCGCTGCGGCCGGATGTGGCCGTCCTCGACGTCCGGCTGCCCGACGGCGACGGGGTCCAGGTCTGCCGCACCCTGCGCGCCCAGCTCCCCGACCTGGCGTGCCTCATGTTCACCTCGTTCGCCGACGACGACGCGCTGTTCGACGCCGTCATGGCCGGGGCCGCGGGCTACGTCCTCAAGCAGGTCCACGGCACGGACCTCGTCGAGGCGGTCCGCACGGTCGCCGCCGGGCAGTCCCTGCTCGACCCGGCCACCACGGCACGCATGCTCCACCAGATCCGCGACCGGGCGGCCCGCCGTGACCCGCTGGCGGCGCTGTCGGAGCAGGAGCGGCGCATCCTCGACCTGATCGGCGAAGGGCTGACCAACCGCCAGATCGGCGAGCGGATCTTCCTGGCGGAGAAGACCGTGAAGAACTACGTCTCCACGATCCTCACCAAGCTGGACATGCGGCGGCGCACGCAGGTCGCCGCCCTGTCGGCGCAGCTCAAGGCCGAGACGAGGCACGACCGGGAGGACTGACGTCCCACCCGGCGGTCACGGCCCGGCGTCACAGCCCGACGACCCACTCGACGACCGTCCCGCCCTCGTCGGCGGCCCGCACGTCGCACCGGCCGCCCCATCGGCGGGCCCGCTCGGTCAGGTTGGCCAGGCCGCTGCGCCGGGATCCCTCGCCGATGCCCACCCCGTCATCGGCCACGACCAGGTTCAGCTCACCGCCCACCGCCGAGACCACGACCTCGACCTTCTTCGCGTGCGCGTGCCGCACGACGTTCGCCAGCGCCTCCTGCACGACGGCGACCGCGTCCTCGGCCACCTCGGGTGGTACGTCGGTGTCGACGAGCCCGTCGAACCGCACCCCGGGCGCGTAGCCGAGCTGCGCCACCGACTTCTGGGAGATCTCGATGATGCGGGACCGCAACCCGTCGCCGTTCGCACCCGTCCCGGTCTGCAGCGCGAACACCGTCGACCGGATCTGCCTGATGGTGACGTCGAGGTCGTCGACCGTCTGCTCGACACGTCGCGCGACGTCGGGCTGGTCCACCAGGCGGACCACGCTGATCAGCGTCATCGCGTTGGCGAACAGCCGCTGGATCACCACGTCGTGCAGGTCGCGGGCGATGCGGGCGCGGTCGTCCTCCAGCCCGAACTGCTCGGCACGGCGCCGGGTGTCCGCCAGTTCCAGGGCGAGGGCCGCCTGGTCGGCGAACTGCTGGAGCATGCGGATCACGCCGGGCGTGAACGGCGACGTGCCGGGCGTCTTGACCACGACGACGACACCGCGGACCCGTTCGGCGCCGAGCGGTATCAGCACGGCGGGGCCCCCGGGCAGCTGATCCAGCAGCGGCGACGGCTGCCCGGCGCCCTGGAGCGCGTTGACGACGACCGGCTCACCGCTGGTGAACACCGAACCCGTCAGCGAGTCGGCCACCGGGACACGCAGCCCGGTCAGGTCATCGCCGTCCGCGGCCTCCACCTCCAGGGTCGTGCCCGCGGCATCGGGCACCGCGACCACCGCGACGGCGCCACCGACCATGTGGCGGGCCCGCGCGACGAACGACCGCAGAGCATCGGCGGTCGGGGTGCCGAACAGCAGCTCACGAGCGATCTTGCCGGAGGCGTCCAGCCACTCCTCGCGCCGCCGCGTCTCCTCGTAGAGCCTGGCGTTCTCGATGGCCACACCCGCGGCGGTGGCGAGGGCGGTGATGATCAGCTCGTCCTGCTCGTCGAACTGCCGGCCGCCGTTCTTCTCCGTCAGGTAGAGGTTGCCGAACACCTCGTCGCGCACCCGGATCGGCACGCCGAGGAAGCTGTGCATGGGCGGGTGCCCGTCGGGAAACCCGTACGACTCCTCGGCGTCACGGATGTTCTCGAGCCGGAGGGTGTGCGGATCGGCGATGAGCAGGCCGAGGAGCCCCCGCCCGTGCGGCCACTCGGTGATCCGGGTGATCTCCTCCTCGGTGAGCCCGACCGGGATGAACTGGGCCAGCTGGCCGTCGTCACCGATCACCCCGAGGGCTCCGTACCGGCAGTCCACCAGCGAGATGGCCGCCTCGACGATGCGCCGCAGGACGGTCTCGATCTCGAGGTCCCGCCCGATGGACACCACGGCCTCGAGCAGGGCGTGGATGCCGTCGCGGGCGGTGAGAACCGCCTCGAGTCTCGACTGAAGCTCCTTGAGCAGCTCGTCGAGCTGCATCCGCGGGAAAAGGTGCTCCACCGATCTTCTCCGTCCGTCGGCTCTGCCGTCCCCGGCAACACCTCGACTCTGCCACCGAGGTGGAACCGTGTCCACGGCATGGTGACATCCATGCGTCGAGGAGCGTAACCGGCACCCGCGCCGAGGCCGGCGGGAGGACCTCCGCCGGAACAACTCCCGAGGACCGTCCGATCGGTCCCAGGTCTCGGGACTTTCGCCCCGCGCACCGGCCGCCCTGTCGCCCCTATCGTAGCTGGTGAACGGGAGGAAGCCATGAAGCCTAGTGCCCGCCAGATGATGTCCCCGCAGGTAGAGGTCGTGGAACCGCGGACGACCTGCCTGGCCGTCTGGGAGTACCTGTCCCGCAGCGGCGCGGACCTGGTCGCGGTCGTGGACGACATCGGGCGTGTGCACGGCGTCGTGTCGCGGTCCGACATCGCCCTGGCGTGGCTGGCTCACTCGAAGGACCTCCTGCAGCTGACCGTGCTGGAGATCCTCGCCGGCAGGCTTCGGCCCCGGGTGACCGCGGACACGACCATCCACCGGGCGGCCAGGATCATGCTCGAGTCGCAGCGGGACGCGCTGCCCGTCCTGGACACCGACGGCACGCTGATGGGCGTCCTCACCCATCGGGACATCCTCGCCGCCGTGGCGCGGGCGGCCGAGGACGACACCGACCACGCCACCACCCCGGACGCCGCTCGCCTCGCGTCATGAGCGCCGTCGGAGCGCCCGGCCTCACGTCCGACGAGGCCGCGAGACGGCTCGCGCGCTCCGGACCGAACTCGCTCCAGACGCCACCCCGACCGTCGGCGGTCCTGCGCTTCGCCCGCCGGCTCATCCATTTCTTCGCCTTGATGCTGTGGGCCGCGGCCGGCTTGAGCCTCCTGGCCGGGCTGCCGCAGCTCGGTGTGGCGATCGTCGTCGTCATCGTGCTCAACGCCGTGTTCGCGTTCGTGCAGGAGCAGCGGGCGGACCACGCGGCCGAGCGGCTGCGCGATCTCCTGCCGCGACGGGTCACCGTGCGCCGCGACGGCCACCCGACGCGGATCGAGGCGAGCGACGTCGTCGTCGGCGACGTGCTGCTCCTGGAGTCCGGGGATCGGATCCCTGCCGATGCCACCGCCGTGCGGGCCGCCGGCCTGCGCGTCGACACCGCACTGCTCACCGGCGAGAGCGAGCCGAGCGACGTGGACGTGAACGCCACCCTCCACGCCGGCACCTTCGTCACCGAGGGAGAAGCCACGGCCGCAGTCGTCGCCACCGGCGGGGCCACCCGGCTGGCCGCGATCGCCCGGCTCACGACCGGGTCACACTCCCCCTCCAGCCCGCTCACCCGGGAACTGCACCGCGTGGTCCGGGCCGTCGCGGTGATCGCGATCGGTGTCGGCGGTGCCTTCTTCCTGATCTCCGCGCTCATCGGCATGCCGGCGTCCGACGGCGTGGTCTTCGCCATCGGCGTCACGGTGGCCCTCGTGCCGGAGGCCCTGCTGCCGACCGTCACCCTGGCGCTCGCCTGGGGCGCCGAGCAGATGGCCCGGCGCCGGGTGCTCGTGCGCCATCTCGACGCGGTCGAGACACTCGGCTCCACCACGATCATCTGCACGGACAAGACCGGGACCCTCACCCTCAACGAGATGACCGTGGTCGAGGTGTGGACCCCCGGCGGGACCGCCCGCATCACCGAACCCGGCTACGCCCCCACCGCCCAGGTCGCCTATGACGGCGGCCCCGACGCCCCGGCATCGGTGCGCCGGCTCGCCCTGGCGGCCGCGCGGTGCTCCACGGGATACGTCCGGCGGGTCGACGGCCGCTGGCTGCCGCACGGCGACCCGATGGAGGCCGCCCTGGACACGCTGGCCCGCCGCACCGGCATCGACACCGATCAGGACCGTGCCGGCAACCCCGTCCGGCGGCGGTTCCCGTTCGATCCGAGGCGACGAAGCATGTCGGTGGTCGTGGGCGACGAGATCACCGTCAAGGGCGCCCCGGACGCCGTGCTGCCCCGCTGCGTGGACGGCCGGCTCGCCGCACCCACGGTTGCGGCACTCGCCGCCCGCGGTCTCCGCGTCCTGGCGGTGGCCGGACGGCCGGCGTCGGGCAGTCTTCCCGGCAGCGCCGCCGACGCCGAGGCCGGGCTACGCCTCTACGGCCTGGTGGGCATGGAGGACCCGCCCCGGGTCGACGTCCGGCCGGCCCTCGAATCCTGCCGCCGCGCCGGCATCGGGATCGTCATGGTCACGGGCGACCATCCAGCCACCGCCCGCGCCATCGCCGACGAGGTGGGTCTGCGCCGGTCCGGCGACGTGGTCGTCGCCGGGGCGGAGCTGCCGGCCGACGACGACGCGCTCGGGCGGCTCCTGCACGACGGCGCCGTGATCGCCCGGGTCTCGCCGGAGGACAAGCTGCGCATCGCCCGGGCGCTCCGGTCGCGCGGCCAGGTCGTCGCGATGACCGGCGACGGCGTCAACGACGGCCCCGCGCTGCGCGAGGCCGACATCGGCATCGCCATGGGCCGGTCCGGCACGGACGTGGCGCGCGAAGCCGCCGACCTCGTGCTGCTCGACGACCGGTTCGCCACCATCGTCACCGGCATCGAGTACGGCCGCGCCACTTTCCTCAACGTGCGCCGGTTCCTGACCTACCACCTCTCGGACAACGTCGCCGAGCTGGCGCCTTTCGTCATCTGGATGCTGTCCGGCGGCAACTTCCCGCTGGCGCTCGGGGTGCTGCAGATCCTGGCGCTCGACATCGGCACCGACACCTGGTCGGCGGTCGCCCTCGGTGCCGAGCCACCCGGCAGGCGCTCCCTGGACCGGCCACCCGTCAAGGGGCGGCTGCTGAACCGCATGGTGGTGCGCCGCGCCTTCGGCGTCCTGGGGCCGACCATCACCCTGGTCTCGCTCGCCGCGTTCCTGTCGTCTTTCGTCGCGGCCGGCTGGCGTCCCGGCGCCCCCTTCCCCACGGGACCGGTACTCGCGGCGGCCTCCGGCGCCGCGTTCGTCGCCGTGGTGATCGGGCAGGCAGCCAACGCCTTCGCCTGCCGCAGCTCGACGCTCCGGCCCGGCACGATGGGCTGGACGACCAACCGGCTGCTGCCGGCCGCGGTCGGCATCAGCCTGCTCGTCTCGCTGACCGTCCTCTACGTGCCGCCGATCGCGAACGTCCTGGGCCACGAGGGGCCGTCGATCGCCGGCTGGCTCGTCGCGCTCACGGCCGCGCCCGCCGTGCTCGGCATCGACGCCGCCGACAAGGCGATCCGCCGGCGGCTCCGGCCCGCCGCGTCCGCCGCGCGGACCGGGAGCCTGTGATTACCTGTCGGTACCGCGGCACGCGTGCCACCGCGGACCGGGGCACCCGGGCACCCGGGCACGACGGACAAGCACCTGACGCACCAGTGAACGGAGATCGGACATGATCGGTCACAGCGGCAACGGCCACATCGTCGTCGGCGTCGACGGTTCCTCCGACAGCACCGTCGCTCTCGACTGGGCGGCCGGCGAGGCACGGATCCGGGAGGCACGCCTGCTCGTCCTGTACGGCCTGCACGTGTCGGTCGCCGTCGGGCCGCTCGGCGAGGCGACCGTCCTGCCGGCGATGGACGACCTGCGCCGGACCGCCGAGGACGTCCTCGCCGACGCCCGGCGACGGGTGGCCGAGCGAACCCCGGACGTCCAGGTGGAGACCCGGCTCGCCGTGCTCCCGCCCGCGGAGGCGCTGCTCCAGGCGGCACGCGACGACGCGGGCCTCGTGGTCGTGGGCACGCGAGGGCTCGGCACCGCGGCGGCCCTCGCCCTGGGCTCGGTGAGCAGCCAGGTCGCACCGCACGCGGCCTGCCCGACGGTCGTGGTGCCGTCGCCGGAGGACATGCCGCCGGACGACGGGTCGGTCGTCGTCGGGGTCGACGGCTCGGATCACGGCGAGGCCGCCCTGCGGTTCGCGCTCCGTGAGGCGGCCCGGCGATCGACGGGGCTCGTCGCCGTCCACGCGTACCGCGCGACCGCCCCGACCCTCCCGTTCTTCGACCCCGGCCACACGGATGTCGCCGCCGAGGCCGACCATCGGCACGCCCAGGCCGTGAGCCGGGCGGAGTCGGCGGTCCGCCAGCTCGTCGCCCACGCCGCCGGCGCGGCCGGTGCCGAGCCCGACGTCACCATCCGGGTCGAGGAGGGCAGCGCCGGCGACGTGCTCGTCGACCTGTCCCAGGATGCCGCGCTGACCGTCGTCGGAACGCGTGGTCGTGGCGAGCTCCGGGCGGCACTCCTCGGGTCGGTCAGCCGCCACGTCCTCTCCCACGCACGCCGTCCGGTCGCCGTCGTCCGAGCCGGCGCGGCCTGAGGGCACGCCTGGGAGCACGACGACGCCAGGAGGCGGGCGGACGCAGGGGCGGCCTCACCCGGGCCGGGTGCCCGCCATGTCACCCGGCTCGACGACGTCGTCCATGGTGAGCGCCACCAGCTTGAGGGCCGCTCGGTACTCGCGGGCATGGTGACCGCAGAAGTACAGCTCACCGCCGTTGTCGAGCATCACGTGGAGGCGGGCCCGCATCCCGCATCGGTCACAGGTGTCGATCTGAGCGGGTAGAGCGCGTGTGTGACCGGGCCGGCCACGACCGCGGGACCACAGCGCCATCAGGTTCCTCCTCCGTCGTCCTCCGGCAGGACTCGCGCCGGCGGCTCCTTCGACCCTGACTTCGCCGGTCGAGGACAGCCAGGGCCATTGGTCCCTCCCGGACGGGCCACCGTGCCCTTCCCGCCCGGGCGGCGCGGGTGATCCGCTGATACCCATGACCCGACTCACCACCGATGGCGCGGCCATCCTTGACCTGGACCGGATCACCGGCGCGATCTTCGATCTGGACAGCGTCGTCACCGCCACGGCAGCCGCGGCCGCCCGGGCCTGGAACCGGCTGTTCGACGTGGCCGCGTACCCGGCCACCGTCCAGCTCATCCGTGAACTGCGCAGGTACCAGGTGCGCACGGCCATCGTGTCGGCGGGCAGGCACTGCGAGCAGCTCCTGGCGGCCGCCGGGGTCACGCAGCTGTTCGACGCGCTGATCGAGCCCCGTGGCGCCGACCGGCCCGAGAGCCCCGCACGTCCGGGGCAGGCCGCGTTCCTGCTCGCCGCACAACGCCTCGGCATCGCGCCCTCGCACTGCGCCGTCGTCGAGGACGGGCTCACGGGCACCCGCACCACCCTCCAGGGCTTCGGCACGGTGATCGGCATCGACCGCACCGGCGACGAGGTGAGCGACCTCTACTCCCACGGCGCGGACATGGTGGTACGCACCATGACCGACGTCCACCTGATCGACGCCGCTCCGCGACATCGGTACCCGTGAGAAGTGACAAAGGGCCCTTAAGAAGTGCCGCCGCGGCACGAGAGCCTGGGAGAGAAGAGCCGGGCGGGACACCGGCGTCAGGACGAACGGACCCGCGGCCGGTACAGCACCGGACGGGGGCCGTCGCACAGATGAGGACGATGGACGTGACGAACACCAGCGATGACGGCAGCACCACCCTCGAACGGCTGAGCGCCGAGGAGTGTCACATGCTGCTGCCCACCGTTCCGATCGGCCGGATCGTGTTCACCGAGAACGCTCTTCCGGCGATCCAGCCGGTGAGTTTCGTCCTGAACGGACCGGACATCGTGTTCCGGACGCGGCGCGGCTCGAAACTCGTCGCCGCCGCCCATCAGGCGATCGTCGCGTTCGAGGTCGACGACTACGACCCCGACCTGAGGACGGGATGGTCGGTCGTGCTCGTGGGGCGCGCGAGCGTCGTCCACGACGAGAACGAGCTCACGCACCTGAGAAGCCTGCCGCTCGAGCCGTGGGCCACCGGGGACCGGCCCCACTTCGTCAAGGTCGAGCCGAACATGATCCACGGCCGTCGTCTCCGGCGCACCTCGCCGGAACCACCGGTGGAAGCCGTGCGGCCCGCCGACCTCACTCGGTGAGGGACACGGCGAGGAGCCGGTCGTCGTCGGGCCCGGGGCTGCCGCGGCCGTCCGTGTTGTTCGTGAGGAACCACAGGTCACCCCCGGGCGACACCGTGACGTCGCGAAGGCGCCCGTACTCCCCCGGCCAGTACTCGGCGGACCCGGACGGTTCGGCGACCGGTACCGTGCGAAGCACCGAGCCGCGCAGATTGGCGACGAAGATCGTCCCGTCCGCGATCTCGATGCCGCTCGGGCTCGCTTCCTCCGGACTCCACTGCTGCACGGGGTCGACGTACCGGTCGTCGCCCGCGGCGCCCTCCACGACCGGCCAGCCGTAGTTGGCGCCAGGCGTGATGACGTTCAGCTCGTCCCACGTGTTCTGCCCGAACTCGGACGCGAACATCGTCCCGTCCTCGGCCCAGTCGATGCCCTGCGGGTTGCGGTGGCCGTAGCTGTAGACCAGGGACCCGTCGAACGGGTTGTCGCCGGGCACGTCACCGTCGGGCGTCATGCGCAGGATCTTCCCGGCGAGGCTGTCCCGATCCTGCGCGGCATCACCGTCGCCGGCGTCGCCCGTGGTGACGTAGAGCATGCCGTCCGGCCCGAAGGCGATGCGCCCGCCGTTGTGGAAGCTCGCGGAAGGGATCCCGTCGAGGACCGTCTCGGCCGGCCCGAGGCCGAGCGCACCGGGCTCGCCCGTGATCCCGAACCGCTGGACGCGGTTGCCGTCCGCACCGGTCGAGTACGCGTAGAGGCGGTCCTCGTCGTCGACGGCCAGCCCGAGCAGGCCTCCCTCACCGCCGGCGCCGACCCCCTCGACGGTGCCGACCACCCGCGTGCCGCCGTCGTCGCGCAGCTCCAGCACGTCGGCGTCGTCGCGCTCGCTGATCAGCGCCGTCCTGCCGAGGAACGCGACCGACCACGGGGCGTCGAGCCCGGTCGTCACGGCACGCGGTTCCCCGTCGGGGCCGTCTGCCGCCCCCGGATTGCCCGACGACGACGGATCGGTGGACGTCGCGGACTCCGGTGATGCCACGGACACGGCAGTGTCCGGGTCCGGGCCGGTGGTGCCGCAGCCGGCGAGCGAGCCCGCGAGCGCGAGGCCGACGGCGGCGGTGAGCACGGGCACGAGGACATGCGCGCGAGGAACGGTCATCGTTCTCCCCTGGAACTTGTCGCCGAGGTAGCGGTGACACGCCACGCTAGCGCACGGGGTTCACGGTCCGGCCCCGTTCACCGGCGGCGTGACGTGCGCGTGAGTGGTTTCCGGGTGTCCCGGGGCCGCCGGGCGCGTTCGGACCGCAGGACCGCCAGGTACTCACGGGGTTCCAGGTGCGCACGCCAGCGCTCCCGGATGGGGTCCTCGGCGGGGAGGTCGCGGTGGCAGGCGATCGCGTCGCGCTGGTGGTCCCGGTCGACCTCCACCGTCACCGCGGGGCCCGCGCTGCGAGGCGGGCGGAGACTCCAGCCGTAGAGCGGGTCGTCCAGGACCTCGGCCGCCTCGGCCGTGGCCTGCAACGTCCGGACGTGGTCCGGGTGCGCGCCGGGGTCGCGGGCGTCGACGACCAGCAGTGCGTCCGCGGCGTCGGCGGCCATCACGATCTCGTCCGTCAGGTGTTCCAGGGGAGCCTCGGCCAGCGCGCCCGCCTCGTGTTCGAGGAAGGTGAACTCGCGGACGCCGAGCGCTCGTGCGGCCTCCCCGAGATCCTGCGCCCGGGCCAGCCGCCTGCCCGATCCCTGGTCGTGCCGGCGGCCATGCGTCAGACAGAGCACGTCGACGGTCGTCCGCGCGCCGGTGAACGCACTGACGATCGCGCCCATCGCGAAGGTGGCATCGTACGGGTGAGCACAGACCACGAGGAGATGGCGCACATCGGGCAGGGAACCAGCGCTTTCTACCATCCCACCATGGTCACGCCACCGACCCAGGTCACGTAGGGGCGAACAGGCCCCGATCTCGGGACTTTTGGCCCGGACCGGTCATCGAGGGCTCAGTCGTCGCCTGCGGGCCGCGGGCCGTCGGACGTCGGCTGTCGGACGTCGGACGTCGGACGTCGGACGTCGGACGTCGGACGAACCGCAACGTGATGACGCCGCACGCCGTCGAACCGCAGGGACACGCCGACCATTCCAGAAGTCATCGGCGTGTCCCTGCGGTTCGACGGCGTGTGCCGGTCGGTGACTGCGGTTCGACGGGACGTAACAGTCGGTGACTGCGGTTCGGCAGTACCTCGGGGCCCATGTTGCGGTTCGATGTCGGGTTTCGGCTCCTGTTCGCCGGGATCCACGCCGAGGCCGTGGCGCCCTGAATGCGATGCGGCCACACGCCTCGGAAGGCGCCGGGGTGGGCGTCGATCACGCGATTCGGCCGTCCGATGGGCGGACCGGGCGGACGGCGCCGTCCTCACCCGTCCTGGTGCGTTGCCGGCTGGCCGTGCGGGGAGGAGTCGTCGCCCCCGAGCGTGCCGGCCGTGGCGACGACGAGGCCGCCGAGCATGAAGCTGGCGATGACCGCGACGAGCACTCCCGAGGACAGGCTGGGGATCCGGCGACGGAGACCGACCACGGGCGCGGCGCCGTGGTGGTAGTGATGGGTCAGCGCGTGGCCCTTGCCACGCCTCAGCAGGTACAGGTTCACCGGGTACGCCGCCGCGAACGCCACCGCGAGCGCGATCGGCATGGCGATCCAGAACGCGATGTTCACGAGGCCGGACTCCATCGCGCCGGGGATGAGCGCCATGACGCCGTTGTCGACGACCTCCATCGTCGCGATCGACAGCGTGTCGGCCGCCAGGACGATGCGCAGCGCGGCCCAGAACCCGAGCCCGGCCTTGAGGAGCGGCAGGGTCGACAGCGCGTAGCCGAACAGGAACGCGAGCGTGATCGCGAGGGCCATGGTCCAGGCGACCGACAGCCCCACCGCGGTACCGATGATCAGGCCGAGGACCTCACCGATCGCGCATCCCGTGAGGCAGTGCAACGTCGCGCCGGCCGCCATCCCGCGCAGCGAGCCCCCGTGCCCTGCCGTCTCGTGCTGACCGGGGTCATGGTGGTGGCGCCGACTCTCACCGACGTGACCGGCGTGGTCGTGACTGGCGTGGTCGTGAACGTTGTGGTCGTGACCAGCATGCTCGTGACCGGCGTGGTCGTGAACGCTGTGCTGACCACCGTCGTGGTCGCCGCCACCGTGCTGGTCGCCGCCACCGTGCTGGTCGCCGCCACCGTGCTGGTCGCCGCCACCGTGCTGGTCGCCGCCACCGTGCTGGTGACCACCATCGTGCTGGTGACCGCCGCCGTGCTGGTGACCGCCGCCGTGGTCGTGCTGATCGTGCTCTTGCGTCGTCATGAACTCCCCTTTCGCGGAGACTCTTGCACGGTCGCCCGCCCATGGCAAGTACCCCTACCGGGTAATGGTGAAACCCGCCTGCCACACACTCCGGTCCTGACGCCGCTCCGGGGGACCTACGCGCCCCCGCGGAACGCGGCGTCGCTGCGGAGACGGCGCAGCATTCTCGGGTCCTGGAAGCCGACGGTGCGCGCCGCCGCCTCGACGGTCGCGCCGTGCCCGATGAGGTGCTCGGCGCGCTCACGCCGCAGGAGCTGCTGGTAGCGCAGAGGCGTGAGCCCGGTGGCACGGGTGAACGATCTGGTCAGCGTCCGCTCGGCGACGCCCGCGTGGGCGGCCAGGTCGGCGAGCGGGAGGCTCCGCGCGAAGTGCGCGTCGATGTGGTCCTGGACGCGGTGCACCGTGTCGTCGACGTGCGAGCGGTGCCGCAGCATCGCGCTGGCCTGCGGCTCGGTGCCGTTCCGGCGGGCGTAGACCACCATCTCGCGGGCCACCCGGGCGGCGAGCGCCGGGCCGTGGCGCATCGCGAGCAGGTGCAGCGCCAGGTCGATGCCGCTCGCGATGCCTGCGGAGGTGACGACGCCGTCGTCGGTGGTGAACAGGACGTCCCGCACCACCCGGGCCCGCGGGTGCCGGGCGGCGAGCGCGTCCTGCACCGCGTGGTGCGTGGTGCAGCGGCGGCCGTCGAGCAGCCCGGCCTGGCCGAGCGCGTCCGAGCCCGCGCAGACGCTGGCGACGGTGCCGCCCGCCGCGTGGTGCGCGGCGAGACGTTCGCGCGTCGGCGTGCTCAGCAGGGGCCAGGCGGCCGGGTCGTTCCCGACGCGCCATCCGGGGACGACGACGAGGTCGTCCGGGCCGAGGCTCGGCCAGTCGCTGCCCGCGACCAGCGGAAGGCCCTGCGCCGAGGCCACCGTTCCGGCGTCGGGCACGGAAGCTCCCGACACGTAGCGCAGGTCGTAGCGGTGGCCGAAGTCTCCCGCCGTGAAGAACGCCTGCGCGGGGCCCGCCAGGTCGAGCAGGTGGACCCCGGGCAGGAGCAGGAAGACGACGATGCTCACGTGGCCGATGCTGCCACCTCGGGGGTGGTGTCGGTGGCCGGCAGCGTCCCGGCCTCCGCCTCGAGTTCCGCGACGGTGGCGATGCGTGCGAACCGGTCGCGGAGCACCGTCTCGGTACGTTCGAGGATCTCGGCGGCACTGAACGGCCCGAGGGGGTCGGTGCTGGTCGCGTCGCTGACGAACGTCATCGCGTAGCCGAGGTCGGAGCCGACGCGCGTGGTGGTCTCCACGCACTGCTCGGCACGGATGCCGCAGACGCTCACCTCGGTCACGCCGTGCGTGGTCAGGAGCTGCTGCAGGTTGGTCGTGGTGAACGCGTTGTGCGAGGTCTTGCGCAGCACCGGCTCGCCGGGCAGCGGTTCGCCCAGTTCCTCGAACAACCGCACGTGCCCGCACTCGGGGTCGAACGCGTTGCCGGTCCCGGGCTCGGTGTGCAGCACCCAGACCACCAGGTCACCGGCGGCGCGGGCCAGGGCGACCAGGCGGTTCACCGGGTGGGCGACACCCGGGACCAGCGTCTCCGCCCACAGCGGGCGGACCCGGAAGGATTCCTGGACATCGATGACGATCAGTGCGCGGGTCATGCCATCAGTCTGTGCCGGTGCGGCACTCCGGCGGGAGTCCTGATCAGGTCGCGAGGCGGACCGATCCGGTCAGGGCTCGCCGAGAGGCGCGAGATGCTCGAGGAACCAGTCGCGGGCGAGGTCGGCGACCTGGTCGAGGGCACCCGGCTCCTCGAACAGGTGGGTCGCGTCAGGGATCACGGCGAGTTCGCAGTCGGCGCGCATGGCGGCCTGGGCGCGGCGGTTGAGGTCGAGCACGCGCTCGTCACGCCCGCCCACGATCAGCAGCGTCGGGGCGTCGACCAGGGCGAGGCGTGGTTCGGCCAGATCGGGCCGGCCTCCCCGGGAGACGACGGCGCGGACGTCGACGCGGGGGTCGGCCGCCGCCCACAGCGCCGCGCCAGCTCCGGTGCTGGCCCCGAAGTAGCCGACGGGCAGTCCGGCGGCGTCATACCGGGACCGTAGCGAGACCGTGACCTCGACGAGTCTGCGGGCGAGCAGTTCGACGTCGAACACGCTGGAGCGGACGAGTTCCTCCTGGGAGGTGAGCAGGTCGAACAGGAATGTCGCCAGGCCCGCCTCGTTGAGCTCCGCCGCGACGTGGCGGTTGCGCGGACTGTGGCGGCTGCTGCCGCTGCCGTGCGCGAACACCACGATGCCGACCGGGTGCTCGGGAATGGTGAGGTGGCCGGCCAGCGGCACCTGGTCCGCCAGGGCGTGCACGTCCTCGTCGACCAGCGGCGGGTCGTCCGTGGCGGCCGACGCCGGAACGCGCCGCCTGGCGCGGTCGAGCAGCTCGGTGACCTTGCTGTCGGGCGTCTGCCGGAAGTCGCGATACCACTGGCCGACGGCCATGAACCGGGCCGGCTCCGACAGGCACACCACCTCGTCGGCGTCACGGCGCAGTGCGCGAAGGGACTCGCGCGCCCCGACCGGCGCCGCGAGGATCACCCGGCGCGCACCCTGCGCTCGCGCGACCTGGCAGGCCGCGCGGGCGGTGGCACCCGTCGCCACGCCGTCGTCGACGATCAGCGCGGTCCGGCCTGCCAGCGGGATCCGCTCGTGCTCGCCGCGGAACGTCTCCACCCGGCGCGACAACTCGGCCCGTTCGGCGCGCTCGAGCTCGGCGAGCTCCTCGGTGTCCATGCCCACGCGGCGCCAGACCTCGTCGTTGAGCACGAGGACATCGCCCTCACCGATCGCGCCCAGTGCGTACTCGGGCTGGTAGGGCACACCCAGCTTCCGCACGACGATCACGTCCAGCGGCGCGCCGAGCGCCCTCGCGACCTCGGACGCGACGGGGACGCCACCGCGCGGCAGGCCGAGAACCACGAGGTCTTCGGCGCGCAGGGCCCCCAGGCGCCGGGCCAGCCGGCGCCCCGCGTCGGTGCGATCGTCGAACAGCATGGGTATCGCCTCTCGCCCAGCCTATCGCCGGTCCTCCGCGACGGGTCAGGACCGCACCAGCTCGTCGCACCACTCAGTGGTTCGCGTAGGCGTCCGCGTACTCCGCGGTCGGCGGGATCGGCTGGATGATGTCCAGCAGCACGCCGTCGGGGGCCGCGACGATGAAGTGCCGCTGCCCGAAGTCCTCGTCCCGGAGAGGGAGGACCGGTTCGCAGCCAGGCATGTCCGCCAGGCGGGCGTGGACGGCGTCGACGTCGTCGACCTCGATGTTCACGAGCACTCCGCGCGGCAGAGCACCGTACCCCTCGGGAATCGTCGGGTGGTCGTGGGCGAGGACCGCGAGCTCGAACGCGCCGAGGCGCAGACTGACGTACCAGTCGGAGTCGTAGGTGGTCTCGAACCCCAAGGCCTCGCGGTAGAACGACGCCGCAGCGGCGACATCCTGCGACATGAGGACGGGATAGACGGCGGTGGCGGCCATGGCCATCTCCTTACGTACACTGTGAATGTAAGACTCCACGATACATACACTGTGCACGTAAAGGAAGTGCGTATGCCTCGAGCCTCAGCGGCCGCCGCCGCCCGGACCGCCCGGCAGGTGCTGGACACCGCGTCCGACCTGTTCGCCGCGCACGGGTTCACCGGGGTCTCGCTCGACGACGTCGCCCAGGCCGCCGGCGTGACGCGCGGAGCCGTCTACCACCACTACCGGAACAAGGCAGGACTGTTCCGCGCCGTCGCAGCTCACCTCCAGGCACGGGTGGCGGATGCCGTCGTCGAAGCAGCCGAGCACGCCGGCACCGACCCGACCGCTCGGCTGAGCGCGGGTTCGCACGCGTTCCTGGACGTCATCACCTCGGGTGCGGCCGTGCGCGTCCTGCTCGTCGACGCTCCCGCCGTCCTCGGCTGGCAGGAGTGGCGCAGGCTCGACGCGGAGAACTCGGGCATGCACCTGCAAGAGGTGCTCCGCGAGATCGGTGTCGGCGACGAACTGCTCGGCGCGATGTCCGCCCAGCTCTCCGGCGCGATGAACGAAGCCGCGCTCTGGATCGCGGAACACCACGACGACGAGGCGCGACGGCAGGCGCACTCGGCGCTGGATCGGCTCCTCGCCGCCGTCTCCCCTTGAGCGGGCATCGAGCCCGAGGCGGTGCGCACCGTCCGGTCGAGACGACGGGCACTCAGGCGCGTCCGAACTGCTTGCGCAACTCGTCCTTGGCGCGCTCGAGAACCTCCTTCTGGTCGGCACTCAGGTCCTTGCCGGCGCGGTTGACGTAGAAGGTCAGCATCGACATCGCCGAGCGGTACGGGGAACTCTTGCGCCGGCCGCTCGCCTCCGCGGACCGTTTCAGGGACGCGGCGATGCGCGCCGGGTCCTTCCACGTGAACACGCCCTCTTCCAGGTCCAGGGCATCGCTGCCCTCGGTGACCTGCTGGGACCAGCGTTCGCCACCGGAGCCTGACCGCTCGTGACCGGCCATGTCTCCAGCCTACGACGTGGCACCGCCTCGCCCGGGCCCTGCGACAGCAGGACCCGGGCGGTGCCCTGGGCGGTCCGGACAGAACCCCGAACCGGGAAGGCCGCGCCTCACCCGAGACGGGTGTCGCGACGTCCCATGTCAGGGCTTGGTGCGGTACATCCGAGCGCTGATGGCGATGAGGCCCACCCCGCCCAGCAACGCCACGACCGCGAGGGCGAGCAGCGGCGCGTTCACGGAGGGTCCGGTGCTCGCGAGGGAGCCCGGCGGAGTGCCGTCGTCGTCACCCGGCGGAGTGCCGTTGCCGTCACCCGGCGGGGTCCCGTTGCCACCGGGCGGGGTCGCACTCGGCGAGTCCGTGGGCGTGGACGAAGGACCGTCGGTCGGGGTGTCGGTCGGCGACGGGGAAACCGTCGGCGACGGAGACAGGGTCGGCGACGGAGACACCGTGGGAGACGGCGAGACCGTCGGCGACGGGGAAACTGTCGGCGAGGGCGACACCGTGGGAGACGGGGAAACCGTCGGCGAGGGCGACACCGTGGGAGACGGCGACACCGTCGGAGAGGGCGACACCGTCGGAGAGGGCGACACTGTCGGCGACGGCGAGACCGTCGGCGACGGGGAAACCGTCGGCGAGGGCGACACCGTGGGAGACGGCGACACCGTCGGCGACGGGGAAACCGTCGGCGTTGGAGACACCGTCGGGCTGTCGCAGTCGCTGCTGGTGAAGGCGTTCGTGTCCAGGGTGACTGAGCCGTTGCGCGCCAGGGCACGCCCGTCGATCGTCGTGCCGGTCGTGACAGAGACCGAGGTCAGGGCCATGATCGTGCCGACGAACGTGGTTCCGGTACCCAGAGTGGCAGAACTGCCGACCTGCCAGAAGACGTTGCAGGCCTGCGCGCCGTTCACCAGTGCGACCGTGCTCGCGCTCGCCGTGGTCAGGGTCGAGCCGATCTGGAAGATGAACACCGAGTTGGGATCGCCCTGGCCGTCGAGCGTGACCGTGCCGGTGAGCCCGACGGAGCTGGCGGAATTGTAGACCCCCGGGACGAGGGTCTGGCCGCCCAGGTCTCCGACGATGCTGAAATCTTGCGCCTGTCCAGCGGCATCGTTATAGGCAATCGTGAGGTCGCTCTGCGCTTGGAGCGCGTGCGCATCCGCCGCGTGGGTATCGCCGAGGACAACTCCAGGCGGGAAGCCGCTAATCGCGGTCCCCGGACTCACACCGAGATCTCCGTCAAGAACCGAGGTCCCGGTGTTGGTAACGGACTGGCCGCCCAGGACCGAATAGGACTCGGCGGTGCCCAAGGGAACAGCCGTGCCGATCGCGGCGGCCTGTTGGGTGGCGAACAGGAGCGCCGTCATTCCGCCCAGAGCGAGCACCGTGCCCGTGAGGGCCAGCAAAGGTGAACGCAACCGTATAGAATGCCCGGAATGCTGGACTTTATGACCCCACATAAGAGTCTCCCCCAATCACAGATTGTGAATGTGGTGACACTATGTCAGGCGAGAGCGTCGAGCATCTTCTCGCGCTTTTGTCGGGATTTTATCCACATTGCGCGACGCAATATCCGGAGAATTCTCCTGGCGAGAATCCTCCGTCACCGGGTTCGGAGCGTCTGATCGAAGCGGCCGCACGCGCGGAAGGGGTCGACCACATCGTGTCGACCGCGAGTACCTCGCCCGCCGTCTCGCGGCGGGCCCTCGTACCCGTGCGGGTCAACGCCGTACCGCCCGGTGTCGTCGACGAGAGCCAGACCGATGGCCACCGTCCCGAACCGATGTCCCCGAAAAGCGATGACGCGAGACATCCAGAACGATGTCCCGCGTCATCACACGAGTGGAGCTGAGGGGACTCGAACCCCTGACCCCCTGCATGCCATGCAGGTGCGCTACCAGCTGCGCCACAGCCCCGACACCCGCTCTGAGCGGGCCTCGCAAGCATACGCAACGCCGCACCCACCGGCCAAATCGGATGCAGATCCACGTGTGGCCGGTCCCCCTGAGGGCTGCCGCGCTCCGAGTACGACGAGTCCCAGGCGGCTGGGCGCGTGGTGGTCGTCGGTCAGCCGCTGAGCCGCCGCAGGAGCACCTCCGCCGGTCCCCGATATCCCGCCCGGTGCAGCCAGTAGGCACCCGCCAGCGACACCATCCAGGTCCCGAGGGCGATCCCCGCCGCCCCCACGTAACGGACCTCGCCTCCCAGCCCGAGAGCGAAGGGCGCCATCAGGGCGACGAACGCCACCGACTGGAACAGGTAGAACGTCAGGGACCGCTGTCCGAGTGCCTGCACAGCCACGACGACGGGGTGTGCGGGTACGGGTACGCGCAGTGCCACCAGCCCGATGAGTGCCGCCGCGCCGACGCCTCCGGCGTACCCCGTCACACCGTGCACCACCGCCGCCGCGCCGGCCACGACCGGCGTCGGCCCTGCCCAGAATCCCGCGTTCATCAGTGCGAACGGGATGCTGCCCAGCACCGAGGTCCCGAGCCCGACGACGGCGGCTCGTGCCAGAAGTGGCCGGTGGCGATGCGGCTCGTCCAGGATCCGCCGTCGCGCGGCCCAGATCCCCAGCAGAACCCCGGGCAGCACCTGCCAGGTCATGAAGGCAGCCATCCGCAGCCACTCGACGACGCGGTCCCAGGGCGTGAAGATCGGGCTGTCGGGGCCGATCACCAGGCTGAATCCCTCGGTGGCCGAAAGCACGCCGTACACGGCGAACGCCATCGCCACGCCGACGAGGGCGAGGCGGAGCACCCGGAGCAGGCGCGCGTCCGACCAGGTGAGCGCCCCTGCCAGGACGAGGCTCGCGATCCCGTACATCGTCAGCACGTCATAGAACAGCAGCGCGACGTGCAGCAGGCCCAGCAGGAGCAGCCACAGGCCACGCCGTCGCACGAGCCGGCGCACCGCAGGCCAGCTGTCGCCCCGGCCTCGGCGGCGCAGCGCGAGCTGCGCGAGGCCGTAGCCGAACAGGAGCACGAACATCGGCCGCGCCCGGTGGTTCACGAACAGATCGCCGAGGAACACCGTCACGCGGTCACCGATCCCGGGCACGCGCACGTCGTCGACCGCGTACAACAGCAGGCACGAATGCGCGAGCGCGATGAACAGGAGCATCAGGCCCCGCGCCAGGTCCGGGGCCGGCGCGCGGCACGGTACGCGTGTGCGGGCGCTGAGCAGCAAGCTACGGCCGATCGGGCGACGCCGTGGGGTCGCCCGGCATCGGTCTGGGGTGCGGCATCTTCATCGGTTCTCCGGTCGGGCGGCGTGCTCGGTCGGTCGGCGGGGGACGGGGCAGGAGCCTACTGACCGGGTCGTGCGGTGCGGGCACCCGTGTGCCCTCTTGAGCGCGACACGAGCCCACCCACCCAACCAGAGCACGGTGAACGGTGCGGGCCGCCGGGGTGAACCCGGGGAGATGGCCCGGCGCATGGCCCGGTGCAGTGACCAGCCCCACGCGGCGGATTCCGGATTCGATTTGGCTCGTGGGTGCGGCGTTGCGTATGCTTGCGAGGCCCGCTCAGAGCGGGTGTCGGGGCTGTGGCGCAGCTGGTAGCGCACCTGCATGGCATGCAGGGGGTCAGGGGTTCGAGTCCCCTCAGCTCCACTCGATCGTGAGACCGGTGCGGCCTGCGGGCGGCACCGGTCTTGCCATGTCTTGCGGGGCGATGCCCCATGCCGGCCCGGACGCCCCTGGGCCATTTCTCGCGGACGTCAGGCGCCACGCGGTCCGTCGCTCGCCCCGTGGCCGAGTGCGGCGGCGGTCTCACGCAGGCGTGCGGCGTCCCGGCTGGGCGGTGCGCCGAACTGACGGCGATACTCCCGGCTGAACTGCGACGGACTTTCGTACCCGACGGCGTAGGCGGCCGCGGTGACGTCACCGGGGTTGGACATCAGGCGCAGCCTGGCCTCCTGGAGCCGGACGCGCTTCTGGTACTGGATGGGGCTCATCGCGGTGACCGCGTGAAAGGCCCGGTGGAACGCGGACGGGCTCATGCGTGCCCGCCGGGCGAGTTCCTCCACCCGCACGGGTTCCGCGTAGCGTTCCTTCATCCAGTTGACGACATGGCGCACCCGGCTGAGGCTGCTGTCGGCGAGCCCGAGCTGACGTACGGTGGCGCCCTGCTCCCCCGACATGACGAGCCAGAGGATCTCTCGTTCGATCAGCGGCGCCAGCACGGGGATGTCACGGGGCCGTTCGAGCAACCGCAGCATCCGGACCGCGGCGTCGACGAGGCGGTCGGAGGCGTGGCCGACCACGACCGCCGGAGGCGCGGACTCGCCGCGTGCTGCACGTCCGAAGTCGGCCGCGGCAGGATTCAGCATGAGCTCCGCGACCACCTCCGGGCGCAGGAGGAGGCCGAAGCCGAGTGCGGGCTGCTCGGGCGACGCGTCCAGGAACTGCCCGCTCACGGGCAGTTCCACCGAGGTGACGAGGAACTGGCCCGCGCCGTACTCGTGGACGGTGTCGCCGACGGCGAGACGTTTGGCACCCTGCGCGACGAGTGCGAGGACGGTCCCGGTCACGTCGTCGTGCGGCGCGGAACGGTCCGAGCGGGAGACGGCCACGCCGGGGACGGCGGTGGCCGTGGTACCGGCGCGCGCGTGTCGTGAGATCAGCGACCGCAGTTGTTCCAGGGACATGCCTCGATTGAAGCACCCTGATCCACGCCATCGGGCGATTCCTCCCGATGGCGGCAGGATCGGGCAAGAACTCGACGGGATCGCTCTACCTCGGGCCAGGCTGCCACGGTTTGACTGGAGGGGTGAACACAGCGACGGAACAGAACACCTACCAGAACGAGAACGACGGCCCGCCCGTGGCGGTCGTCACCGGAGCGAGCGCGGGCATCGGGCGTGGCGCGGCGGTCGAGATCGGCCGGCGCGGGATGCACGTGGTGGTGACCTACAACTCGCGCGCGCAGGAGGCTGAGAAGACGGTTCGGCTGATCCGCGAGGTCGGCGGCGATGCGGTCGCCCTCCGGCTCGACATCGCACGCGTGGAGCACTTCGCCGACTTCCGGGAGCGACTGGCGGAGGCGATCGGCACGGCATGGGGTACGACGACGGTCCGGGCCCTGGTCAACAACGCCGGCTTCGGCGGCGGGCTCCCGTTCGCCGAGATGACCGAGGACGCGTTCGACCAGTACTACCAGGTGCTCCTCAAGGGCCCCTACTTCCTGACCCAGGCTCTGCTGCCGGTGCTGCAGGACGGCGGGTCGATCGTGAACGTCTCGAGCAGCTCCGTGCGGGCCGGGGACACGGAGGCCGGGTACTCCGGCTACGCGGCGATGAAGGGCGGCCTCGTCACGGCCACCCGGTACCTGGCGAAGGAGCTCGCCGGCCGCGGCATCGTCGTCAACTCCGTCGCGCCCGGCCCCACGCGCACCCGCATCGCCGACGACGCCTTCGACCGCTTCCCGGAGATCATCGACGGCATCGCGGCGAGAACCACGCTCGGCCGTATCGGGGAGCCGCAGGACGTCGGCAAGATCATCGCGTTCCTGGTCTCGCAGGACGCCGGGTGGATCACCGGCCAGGACCTCCAGGTCTCCGGCGGTTTCGCGTTGTGAACGCCTCGACGTTCCCGGTCGGGGACGTCGTCACCGCTCACAGGGAAGGCCGGGCCACCGCGAGGTGCCCGGCCTTTCCGGCACCGGTCAGGTTCGCGGGGTCTCCGGCACGGCCGGGTCGAGGACCCGGCGCAGCCATGCCGTCCGGGCCGCACGAGCCGCCCGGGCGATCGCCGTGCCCGGCGCCATGGTGTCGAACCCGTGGGTGCCGCCCGCCCAGACGTGCAGTTCGGCCTGTCCACCGGCCTCCCAGATGCGGCCGGCGTACCTCTGGCCCTCGTCACGGAAGACCTCGGCCGACCCGACGTCGATGAACGTCGTCGGCAGGCCGGACAGGTCCTCCGCGGTCGCCGGGGAGACGTAGGCGGACACGTTCTCGCCGCCCGCACCGCCGAGAACGGCCTCCCACGCGAACTCGTTCGACTCGCGCGACCAGACCCAGGGAGCCGGGTACTGGCGCGTGGAGACGGTACCGCCGCGGTGGTCGAGCATCGGGCAGACGAGCACCTGGGCGGCGACGGCCGGCGTGGCACGATCGCGCGCGAGCAGGGTCACGCCGGCCGCGACGCCACCGCCGGCGCTGGTCCCGGCGACGACCAGGCGGTCCGGATCCACACCGAGCTCCGCGGCATGCTCCGCGAGCCAGACGAGGCCGGCGTAGCCGTCCTCGACCAGCGTCGTCCCGGTCGCCTCCGGCGCGAGCCGGTAGTCGATCGTCACCACCACCGCGCCCAGCTCGTCCAGCCAGTCGAGCGGGATGTCGATCTGGGAGAACCGGTCGCCCATCACCATCCCGCCTCCGTGCAGCCACAGCACTCCTGGCGCCGCACCCGTGCGCTCCTCGGGCACGAGCACCGTGATCGGCAGCTCGACGCCGTCGTGGCTGCGTACGCTCTGCTCACGGCGTTGCACGCGACGACCTTCCAACAGCGGTTCGATCGGCGCGCTGGAGTAGGGGCGGATCGTCGCCAGCGTGTCCGCGTCCAGGGACGGCATCGCCGGCAACCGCTCCAGGAAGGCGGCGATCTCGGGATCGACGCCCGGGCGCGCGAGCTTCGCGCCGGCACTGCCCGGCATCAGAACCGCGCCTTCCCGCCGGCGGGCGTCAGGTCGGTGTACACCGAATCACCCTCCAGGAGGTCGGCGAACCGGGCGACGATCGCCTTCGCGGCTTCACTCGCGAACACGCGGTGGTGGTCCTCCTCGGACGTCCAGCCCTCGATCACCTGGGCGACGTCCGGGTCGGCGGCCGAGCGGCTGACGAGATACACGACGCAGGACTCGCTCGCGGCGGGGTTGCCCTCGTCGAGTGCCGACAGGAGCAGCTCGATCAGATCGTCGCCGCGGCCCGGCCTGGCGGTCATGGTGGCGGCGAATCCATACGTGACAGGTGAAGTGGTCATGCCTCCATCCAGCCACGAGCCCGCACGAACGACTAGACGGTTCCCGCGCCGTCGTTGCCTGATCCTCCCGTAGCCGCCAGGGTTCGTTCCGGCGGCCGGAGGCGGCCCCCGGGCTGTCTCCGACGGGACGGTGCCGGGTGGCGTGCCGCGCGGATGCCGTTGAGGATGACCACCACCTCGGCGACCTCGTGGACCAGCACCACCCCGGCCAGCCCGAGCACGCCGAACAGCGCGAGCGGGAACAGCGCGACGATGATCGCGAGCGCCAGGGCGATGTTGACCGTCATGATGCGGTGCCCTCGCCGGGCGTGGGCCAGCGCGGCCGGGATGAGGCGCAGGTCGTGGCCGGTGAACGCGATGTCGGCGGACTCCACGGCCGCGGCGGAGCCGCCGGCGCCCATCGCGATCCCGACGGTGGCGGTGGCGAGCGCCGGGGCGTCGTTGATGCCGTCGCCGACCATGGCCGTCGCCCGGACGGCGGTGAGTCCGGTGATCGCGTGCGCCTTGTCGGCGGGGCGCTGCTCCGCCCGGACGTCGGCGATCCCGGCCTCCGCGGCGAGCGCGTGCGCGGTGCGCGTGTTGTCGCCGGTGAGCATGACGACGTCGATGCCCTGCTCGTGCAGCATCCGGACCGTCTCGGCGGCTTCCGGCCGCAGCCCGTCGCGCACCCCGATCAGTCCGGCGACCGCGCCGTCGGCCTCGACGACGACCACGGTGGCGCCGGCCGCGGCCAGGCCGTCGGCGTCGTCCCGCAGTTCGCCGGGATCGATCCAGCGAGGGTTGCCGACCCTCACGGTGCGGGTGCCGACGCGGCCGGTGACGCCGTGCCCGGCGTCCTCGACGACGTCCGACGCCGGTGTGACGCCGGGGACGGCGGCCGTGATCGCGGAGGCCAGCGGGTGGGTGCTGGTGGACTCGACGGCTGCCGCCAGCGCAAGGACGTCGTCCGGGCCGGTTCCGCCGGTGGTGCGGACGTCGACGACGCCCGGCAGGCCCCGGGTGAGGGTGCCGGTCTTGTCGAAGGCGACCGTGCGGATGGTGCCGAACCGTTCGAACGCGGCGCCGGACTTGATGACGACGCCGAAGCGGGAGGCGGAGCCGATCGCGCTGATGACGGTGACCGGGACGGCGATGGCGAGCGCGCACGGCGACGCGGCGACGAGCACGACGAGCGCGCGGTCGATCCAGGTCCACGGGTCCCCGGTGAGCACGCCGAAGAGGGCGACCAGGACGGCGGCGACCAGCACGGCCGGCACCAGGGGCCGGGCGATCCGGTCGGCCAGCCGGGCGCGGTCGCCCTTGCGGGCGTGTGCCTGCTCCACGAGCGCGACGATCTGTGTCAGGGAGTTGTCGCGGCCGTTCGCGGTGGCCTCGACGAGCAGGCTCCCGGCTCCGTTCACCACTCCGGCGGGTACGGTGTCCCCGGGCCCGACCTCGACGGGGATCGCCTCACCGGTGACGGCGGACGTGTCGAGGCTGGATCGCCCCTCGACGACCACGCCGTCGGTGGCGACGCGTTCCCCCGCCCCGATCCGGAGCAGGTCGCGCTCGCGGAGGCCGGCGACCGGGACGCTGACGTCCCCACCCGCGCGGGAGACCCGGGCGGTCTCGGGGATCAGGGACAGCAGGGCACGCAGCCCTTCCCTGGCCCGGTCCATGGCGCGGTCCTCCAGCGTCTCGGCGAGGGAGAACAGGAACGCCAGGGCGGCGGCCTCCCCGACGTGGCCGAGCAGGACGGCGCCGGCCGCGGCGATCGTCATCAGCAGGCCCACGCCCAGTCGGCCCCGTGCCAGGCCGCGCACGGCGCCGGGCACGAACGTCCACGCACCGGCCAGCAGTGCGATCCCCTGCGCCACCAGTGCCGGAACGACCGCGCCGGACCATTCGAGGCCGAGCCCGCCGGCCAGGAACACACCGGAGATCGTCGACGGCAGCAGGGCGGGATCGCGCCACCACGGCGGGCGCGTGTCCGCCTCCTCGTCGTCACCGGGCGCGGCGGGGTCGGGGCCGCAGCAGGCATCCCCGGCGTCGCTCACCGCGCCTCCCCCGCGCCCTGGTCGCAGCAGCCCGGCACGGTGCAGTGCGGGTCCATGCACGGCACGTCCTGGTCGACCGCGAGCGTCACGTCCACCAGCGCGGTGAGCGCGGCGGTCAGGTGCGGGTCGGCGATCTCGTACCGGGTCCGCCGCCCCTCCGGCTCGGCGACGACGATCCCGCAGCCGCGCAGGCACGCCAGGTGGTTCGACACGTTCGTCCGCGTCAGCTCCAGGTCACGGGCGAGCCGGGCGGGATATCCCGGGGACTCCAGGAGCGCCAGGAGGATGCGGGAGCGCGTCGGATCCGCCATCGCCCGGCCCAGCCGGTTCATCACGTCCACCCGCGAGGCAAGAGTCAGCACACGCTGACCATACAGCGAGCGGTGACCTATCGTGAATCCCGGCCCGTCCGATCGACGCGGGCGACCGGGCGGTCGCCACGAGGGCCGAAGAGATGCAGGAGCTCGACGGGCGCGTCGTCCGCCGGGCCGAACCAGTGAGGCGTGCGGGGGACGAACTCCGCCGTCTCGCCCGGCCCGAGCAGGTGCTCGTCGTCGTCCAGGATCAGCCGGAGCCTGCCGGCCAGGACGTAGAGCCAGGCATGGCCGCCGTGGGAGACGAGCCGGGGCTCGCGAGGGCTCACGACGTGTTTGAAGACCTGGACCCGGCCCGGGTGGCGCGTGAGCGGGACGATCACCCCGCCCGCGGCGTGCCGGTAGGGCTCCAGCCGCGTCCGCGGATCCCCGGTCGCCGGCGCGTCCACCAGCCGGTCGAGGGAGACCCGGTACACCCGTGCGAGCGGGATCAGCGCGTCGAGGGTGGGACGGCGACCGCCCGTCTCCAGACGGGACAGGGTGCTCGGCGACAGGCCGGCACGGTCGGCCACGGCGGCCAGGGTCAGCCCGCGGGACCGCCGCAGGGCGCGCAACCGCGGACCGATCGCGTCGAGGACCACCGCGACATCCGTTTCCATCCGCCAATGTTTGCAGGTTCCGCAAGAACGCTGGGCCCCACCGCCCGCCGCGGGGAACATCGGAGTCGTCCGGCTGCCCGTCGGACGGATCGAAAGGCTGGTGGTCCGCATGACCGACACCACAGTTCCCGATACTCCCGCGCGAGGCCCGCGATGAAGGCGCTCCTGCTCGGCGCGCGCGGCGCGGTCGGCGCCGTCGTGCACCGCGAGCTGTCACGCGCCGGCCACACCGTGACCGCTGCGGGCCGGACCACGAGCGGTGACACCGGCGTGGACCTGCGCGGCGACCTCTCCGCCCTGACGCGCCTCGCCGGCAGGCACGACGTCGTCGTCAACGCGTCCGGCATCGAACGTGCCGGCATCGCCGCCGCCGTGCACGGAACGCCGCTGGTCGACATCTCGGCGTCGGGCGCCTACCTCGACGCGCTCCGGTCGGCCGCGGACGGCCCGGTCGTGCTCGGAGCGGGCCTCGTGCCCGGCCTCAGCACCGTCCTGGTCTCGGCCCTGGGCGGCCGGCGCGGTGACGACATCGACGTCCTCGTCATGCTCGGCTCCGGGGAGCGGCACGGCCCCGCGGCCGTCACGTGGACGGCGGGCCTCGTCGGCACGGACGTCCACCGGCCCCCCGAAGGCACGCCCGTACGGAACCTGATCGCGACCAGGCGGGAGACCGGGCCGGACGGACGGAGCAGGCGCTACCTCCGCGCGGACTTCCCCGACCACGTCCTCCTCGGCGACTCCCGCGGCCTCGCCGTCCGCTCCTACCTCACCCTCAGCGCCGCGCCGATGACCACCGCCCTCGCGATCGTCGGGCGCCTCCCGGCCCTGCGCGGAGTCCTCGGGAGCGCCCCCCACCTGGGCACCGCCGCGTGGCATCTCGTCGCACGCAACCGCCGCACCGGCGAACGGCGGCAGGCCCAGGGAACCGGGCAGTCGGAGGCCACCGGGCGCCTCACGGCGCTCGCCGCGTCACGCGTCACCGCCGTCGCCACGACCGGCGCGATGACGATGGCCGACCTCACCACGCCCGAGGACGCGATCGCCGCGCTCACCTGACCCGGCGGCGACGAACGCTCAGGGCCGGAGCGGCGAGCCGGCGAACTCGGGTCCAGGCTCGGAAGGCCGAGACCGTCCCGGCCGCCCCGATGGCGGCGAGCACGAGGGCGACCCCGGGCAGCCCGACGAGCGCGCCGAGAGATCCCGCGAGCGGGTAGGTGACGAGGAAACAGGCGTGGGAGAGGGAGAACCGGGCGGCGAACACGGCCTGGCGGTTCGGTTCGCCGCTGTTCCGGCGCAGGAGCCGGGCCGACGGGGTCAGGATCGCCGAGGTCGCGGCACCCAGGAGGAACCACACCGCCAGCAGGGCCACCCACTGCGCCGCGTCGCCCGGCCCCACCATGAGCGGCACGGCGGCCAGCAGCAGGATCGGGAGCAGCGTCGCCCCGGTGAGCATGACACGCCGGTCGGGTGTCCGGTCCACCAGCGCGGGCACCACGAGGGCGACGGCCATGGACCCGGCCCCGTAGGCACCCAGCAACAGCGCGACGTCGGACTGGGTCCCGCCGAGCTCGCCCCTGACCAGCACGACCGTGTTGACGATGACCATCGCCGTCGCGGTCGCCACGACGAGATCGAGCGCCAGCAGGCCGCGCAGTTCGGAACCGGCCCGGAAGGCCCGGACGCCGCGGGTGAGCCGGTCGAGGAATCCGGTGTGCGGGGGCGCCTCGACACGCGGTGTCCGGGAGGCGAGGACGAGCGCCGCGGAGGCGAGGAATCCGGCCACCGTGCCGGCGAACAGGTCGTGGTAGGTGACGACCGTCAGGAGGGCCGCGGCGAGCATCGGACTGACCAGCGACTCCAGGTCGTAGGCCAGGCGCGACAACGACAGCGCCCGCGTGTACGCCGCCTCGCCGGGCAGCACCGACGGGATCACGGCCTGGAACGCCGGGGTGAAGGTGGCCGAGGCGGACTGGAGCAGGAAGATCAGGAGGTAGATCTGCCACGCCTCGGCCACGAACGGCAGCGAGACGGCCACACCGGCGCGCACCAGGTCCGCGCCGACGAGCAGTGGCCCGCGCGGCAGGCGGTGGGTCAGCGCGCTGACCACCGGGGCGACGCCGACATAGGCCACCATCTTGATCGTCATCGCGATCCCCAGCACGACCCCGGCGTCACCGCCCGCGATGTCGAAGGCGAGCAGGCCGAGGGCCACCGTGAGCAGGCCGGTGCCGAGCAGGGCGACGACCTGTGCGCCGAACAGCTTCGCGTAGGTGGGGTTGCGGAGAACCGCGATCACGTCGGCGCCCTCGTCACGATCCGGCGCGCGGCTGCCCGGCGGAGTGGTGGTGCGGCGGTAGCTGGCCGTTCGCGACCGCGTGCTCGGCCTGCTTGATCGCCTCGGCCACGACGGCGATCGCGTGCTCGTCCGTGAGCCGGTAGAGCACGCTGGTGCCCTCCTGCCGGGTGGTGACCATGCGAGCCATCCGCAACCGGGCCAGATGCTGCGAGACGCCCGACGGTTTCTTGCCCACGATCTCCGCGAGCGCGCCCACGGGCAGCTCGTCGACCTGCCGGAGCGCGAGCACGATCCTGATCCGGGTGGGATCGGACAGGATGCTCAGCACCTCGGCAGCGAGGTCGACGTACTCGGAGGACGGCTCCATCCCGCACATCTTCTTGTCCGCATGCATACGCAGACACTAACGCTTGAAGCCTCGGGCCGGCAACGCACCGTCAGCCCCGGTCCTCACGACGGCGCGCCGGGTGCCCGGCCAGGTCTACCGCTCCGCGAGGAACGCCAGGATCAGGTCCGTGATCGCCTCGGGACGCTCGAGGTTCGGCAGGTGGCCCGCCCAGCCGAGCTGGACGTGGCGCGCGCCGTGGATCCTCGCGACGACGTGAGCCGCGACCTCGCGGAAGTGATCCAGGTCCTGACCGCCGGAGACGACGAGCGTGCGGGCGGTGACCCGCGACAGGTCCGTGTCCGGGCCGGGCAGCTGGTTCACGCCGTCGCCGGCGCCGAGCTGGACCTCGAAGGCGTGACGCTGCATGGTGCGCAGGAGATCGCGCGCGCCGTCGTCGGCCTCGGGGCCCATCCAGGTGGCGACGTTGAGCTCCGTGGCTCCCTCGATGTCGTCGGCCGACAGCAGGACGCCCTCGCGCCGGGCGAAACGCTCGAGCGAACGCGTGGCCGGCAGCGGGTAGGCGGGGTTGAGCAGGACGAGCCGATCCACCAGGTCGGGCCAGCCGGAGGCGACCTGGAGTGCCACGTGCCCGCCCGCCGAGGAACCGATGATCGTGGCGGGGGCCCGCAGCGTGTCCAGGAGCTGCTGCACGTCGTCGGCGTCGCTGTACGGCTCGCTGGTCAGCGGCGTGCTGCCGTATCCACGCAGGTCGCACACCGTCACACGATGACGTGGAGCGAGCGCGGTGACCTGCGGGCCCCACATCCGTGAATCGGCGACGCCCGCGTGGAGCAGCAGGACGTCGGGCCCGGAACCTGTCGTGTCATGGGTGAGACGCATTGGCAGACCGTAGCCGTGCCGCCGCGGCTCCGGCCAACGCGCGGGGAGCCGGCGTGCGGCCGCGAGGAATACCCCCGGAACCCGCCCCGCCGTTGCCCGTCAGGCGCCCGGTGCCGTCCCCTGCCACCCCGGCAGCAGGCGGTCGAGCGCCATCGCGAGATCGATCGAGTCGCCGTCCTTGCCGCCGGCGCCGAGCACGAGCGGCGGCCGCTTCGGTTCCGGACGCACTCCCCGGATCCGGTCGAGCAGCGTCAGCGGCGCGGTCAGGACGTAGAACCCGCCGTCGTCGGACACCGCGGCGGTCCGGTCGGTTCGCAGGTACCAGCCGCGCAGCGGCGTGCGGGCGGTCCCCCGCCCGCCGTACCCCCGGACCACGAGGGGCTCGGCCGCGAGGTCCGCGTCGCGCGCCGCCGCGACGAACTCGGCGAGCATCATCTCGGCGCGCGCGTGCTCGGCATCCTGCCGCTCACTCAGGCGCCGGGCCTGCAGGCGTGCCGCCTCGGTGCGCTGCTCCGCCCAGGAACGTCCCACGGCTCCTCCTCACGATGCTCGACGGCTCGCCGGCCTCCCGGCGGTCTCCGGTCACTCCCCCGCGACGCCGGGTTCCAGGTTCCAGTCCGGGCCCGCCAGCCAGTGGTCCAGCGGGTAGCCCGCGCCCACGTTGTGCGCCACGAGCCGCCACGCCGGGTGACCCTGCAGGTCAGCGGCGTGCAGATGCGACCAGTGCACGTTGCGCAGGCCGCTGATGCCCCGCCACTCGACGGGGTCCTGGCCCAGCAGCCGGGTCAGTGTCAGCGTGATCGCCGCGCCGTGCGAGACCACGACGAGCGTGTCCTCGGCGCCCAGCCCGGCCGCGTGCTCCAGCACCCCGGTGGTCATCCGCTCGGCGACCGCCGCACGGGACTCCGCACCGGCTCGCACCGGCTCGGCGCCGGCGCGCCACGCCGCGTGCTCGTCGGGCCAGCGCTCGGCGATCTCCTCGCTGTTCAGGCCCTCCCACTCGCCGAACGAACGCTCCCGCATCCGCTCGTCGGACTCGACGTCCACGCCCACCAGCTTGGCGTACGCGGTCGCCGTGTCGAAGGCGCGCTGCAGGTCGCTGGACACCACCTTCGTCGCCGTGTGCGACGAGGCGAGGGCGTTCGCACCCTGCTCCGCCTGCCAGCGGCCGACGTCGTCCAGGGGGATGTCGACCTGCCCCTGAAGGCGCTTGGTGTGGTTGTAGGCGGTGCGGCCGTGCCTCAGCAGAACGATGGTGCCTGCCGTCACTGGCGGTGTCCCGGGTCGAGGTGGATGGCAGCGTCCGTGTCGGAACCGCCGAACTCGGCCGTGTCGCCGCCACCGCGGGCGTCGTCGGGCAGCTCGACCTCCGGGCAGTCCTTCCAGAGGCGCTCGAGCGCGTAGTACACGCGGTCCTCGGCGTGCTGCACGTGCACGACGACGTCGCCGAAGTCCAGCAGCACCCAGCGCGCCTCCGAGAGCCCTTCCCGGCGGATCGCCTTCGAGCCCGCCTTGTGCATCGCCTCCTCGACGGCATCGACGATCGCCGACACCTGGCGCTCGTTCGTCCCCGAGGCGATGAGGAAGATGTCGGTGAGCACCAGCTGGTCGCTGACGTCGAGGGCGATGATCTCCTGCGCCTTGCGGTCGCTCGCCGCGCGGGCGGCCACGACGGCCAGTTCGCGCGCGCGTTCGGTCGCCGTCATGCGAGGCCCGTCCCGGGAAGCACCGACGCGATCCACTGCGCGGCCTGGTCGGCGCTGTAGGAGGGGTCTTCCTCCAGGACGAGCTTCCAGATCAGCAGGCCCAGCACGAACGCCACCACCACGAGGATGACGTAGTGCAACCAGGTGTAGGAGGGACCGGGATCCTCCTCCATCTCGTCCCAGTCGTCCTCAGGCCCTGGGGCGCTGCGAACAGCCTGAGGCCGCCCCGGCCCGACCATCGCGTCGAAACCCCGGTCGGGCGCGCCGGGGCCGCCCGGACCGGGTGGCATGCCGGGCGGGGTGCCCGGGGCACCCCCGGCCGGCGGGAACGGCGAGGCACCTGGCGGCGGGCCGCCGGGCGCCGGGGCGCCTCCGGGACCCGGTGCCGGAGCGTTCCGGCCCCACGGGACACCCGCGGGCGCCACCTGCGTGGCCTCGGCCCTCGAGGGGTTCGCGCCGCGGTCGCCGAACGGCGAACCGGCGGGCGGGGCGCCCTGACCGCCTGGCCCGGCCGGGGCTCCAGGAGCCGCCTGACCGGGGCCGCCGGGCGTCGGGGTGGGAGACCCCCACGGCGAACCGGCCTGCGGCGCCCGGCGGACGGTCTCCTCGGAGAAGTCGGCCGGGGCGCCGGGCGCGGACGCGGGTCCCGGCGGCCGGGACGCGAACGGGCCTTGCGGACCGGTAGGGCCGCCTGCGGGATCCGCCGGAGCGCCGGGACGGCCACCGAACGGGCTCCGCGGAGCCGCCGGGCCGCCTGCCGGGCCCGCCGGAGCACCCGGACGGCCACCGAACGGGCTCTGTGACCCCGACGGGCTGCCGGCCGGGTCCGCCGGGGCGCCGGGGCGGCCGGGGAACGGAGAGGACGAGCCGCCCGAGGGGGCGCCGCCGCCGCGAGACGGCGGGAACGCGGTCGGGGCGTCACCGCCGGGCGCGCCGCCTTGCTGCTGCACGGGCGTCAGCCGGCCCGTCGCGTCCACACCGCGCGTGCCGGACGCCTGCGGCGGCCTGGCGACCGGCGGCGGTTGCTGCGGGAAGCCACCGGCCGAGGGCCCCGCGCCGCGCTGCGGCGGACCCCCCGGAGCCTGTGCGCCGCCCTCCGCGGCCGCTCTCGCCGCGGCCTCCCTCTCGCGGATCTCGCGCCGCGTCAGAGGCCGGCCATTGTTGTCACTCATCCTGAAGACCTCGATACAGTCCGTGCTTCGCGATGTACTGGACCACGCCGTCCGGCACCAGGTACCACACCGGCAGCCCGGCACCCGCACGCCGACGGCAGTCGGACGACGAGATCGCGAGTGCCGGGATCTCTAGCGTCGTCACCCCGTCCGTGGGCAGCCCTTCCACGGTCAGGCGGTGCCCCGGGCGTGTGACCGCCACGAAGTGTGCCATGTCCCACAGCTTCTCGGCATCTTTCCACGTAAGGATCTGCTGGATCGCATCGGCGCCGGTGATGAAGTAGAGATCGGCGTCGGGGCGCTCGAGCCGCAGGTCCCGCAGGGTGTCCACCGTATAGGTGGTCCCGGGGCGGGCGATGTCGACCCGGCTCACCGTGAACCGCGGGTTGGACGCCGTGGCGATCACGGTCATGAGATACCGGTGCTCGGGCTCCGTGACCTGCTGGTGGTGCTTGAGCCAGGGCCGCCCCGTGGGGACGAAGACCACCTCGTCCAGGTCGAGCCGTGCGGCGGCCTCGCTGGCCGCCACCAGGTGGCCGTGGTGGATGGGATCGAACGTCCCACCCATCACGCCGATACGGGGCCGCTGAGCTGTCACTGGCGCCGGTCCGACCCGCGGCCTCAGTGGCTGGTGTCGTCGTGGGAGACGGGAACCTCGGCATGCCGGTTGTTCACGTTGCGGAAGGCGAAGGTGAACAGCAGACCGGCAACGAGCGAGCCGAAGGCGATCAGGCCGAACACGAGCGGCGGCAAGGGCAGCTCGGCAGCGTGCTCAGTGGTGGTCTCGGCGATCTGGACCGCGGTGTGCAGCACGGATGTCCTCCTGTGGTTCGTGCTCAGGTGCGCCTCAGTCTCTCACGACGGGCCGCGCGTACTGTATCCGGACGGTGTGAGGGTCCGGAGAGATCCTGCGGAGACTACGGCTTCACGTGCCCGTCGCCCTGCACGACCCACTTGGTGGTGGTGAGCTCGGTCAGGCCCATGGGGCCCCGGGCGTGCAGCTTCTGCGTGGAGATCCCGATCTCGGCGCCCAGTCCCAGTTCGCCCCCGTCGGTGAACCGGGTGGAGGCGTTGACCATGACCGCGGCGGAGTCGACCTCGGCGACGAACCGCTCGGACGCCGCGAGGTCACGGGTCACGATGGCCTCGGTGTGCCCCGAGGACCAGGTGCGGATGTGGTCGATCGCCTCGTCCAGGGAGTCGACGACCTTCACGCCGAGCTCCAGGGCGAGGTACTCGGTGGCCCAGTCGTCGTCGGTCGCGGGGACCGCCGTCGCGCCCTCCGGCGCGTACTCCATCGCGCGCGGGTCGCCGTGCAGCACCACGCCGGCGTCGGCCAGCGCGGCGAGTGCGGCCGGCAGGAAGGCGGGGGCGGCATCCGCGTGCACCAGCAGGGTCTCGGCCGCGTTGCACACCCCGACCCGCTGGGTCTTGGCGTTCATGGTGATGTTCACGGCCATCTCGACGTCCGCGGTGGCGTCGACGTACACGTGCACGTTACCGACACCGGTCTCGATCACGGGGACGGTGGACTCGGCGACCACGGTCCGGATGAGATCCGCTCCGCCGCGCGGGATGAGGACGTCCACGAGGCCGCGGGCGCGCATCAGCGCGCGGGCGCCGGGCCGGCCGTGCGCGTCGATGGTCTGCACGAGGTCGGCCGGCAGGCCCGAGTCCTCCAGTGCGGCACGCAGCACCTCGACGATCACCCGGTTCGACGCCGCCGCCGCGGAGCCGCCGCGCAGCACCGCCGCATTGCCGGACTTCAGGGCGAGCACCGCGGCATCGACCGTCACGTTCGGACGGGCCTCGTAGATCATCCCGACCACGCCCATGGGGACCCGCAGCTGCCGCAGCCGCAGCCCGTTCGGCAGGGTCTGACCACGCACGACCTCCCCGACGGGGTCGGGCAGCCCGGCCACCTCACGGGCGGCATCGGCGATCTGGCCGATCTTGTCCGGCGTCAGCACCAGCCGGTCCAGCAGGCCCGCCGACATGCCCTTCGCCCGGCCCCGCTCCATGTCCACGGCGTTCGCCGCGACGATCCGCTCCGCGTGGGTGACCAGGGCATCGGCGATCGCGCCGAGCGCGGCGTCCTTCGTGGCGCGGTTCGCCGTGGCCAGCGACCGCGACGCGACCTTGGCACGCCGCGCGATCTCCTCCACCGCGGCGGCCGCTTCCTCCGGGGACGGCGACGCCGGTGCGTCCGCGCCGGGTGTGGGCCGGTCCGCCTCGCGGGAAGCGGACCCCGTGTCAGGTGCAAGGCTCGTCATGCCCCCGAGCCTACGACCCGCCGCCGACACCCGGCAGTGGTCATCCACAACCTGGTCGGCGAGGGCGCCCGCTCAGGGCGTGAGCCCGTCGCCCTCCAGCACCAGGTCGTCGCGGTGGACCACCTCGCGGTCGTAGCCCTCCCCGAGCTCCTCGCGCAGGGCATGCGTGGTCCGGCCGAGCAGTGCGGGAAGGTCCGCGGAACCGAAGGCGACGAGCCCACGCGCGACGACGACGCCGTCGGGCCCCACGAGCTCCACGGGATCGCCCGCGTCGAACACACCCTCCGCCTTCGTCACCCCGGCGGGCAGCAGCGAGGCGCGTCCGCCGCGGACCGCGCGCACCGCGCCGTCGTCCAGGTGGATGCGGCCCTGGGTCCCGGCCGCGTGCGCGATCCACAACCGGCGCGCCGTCGTCCGGCGGCCCGTCGCCGCGAAGAACGTGCCGGTGTCCTCCCCGGCGAGCGCGGCGGCCGCGTCGGCGGCGCGGGTGAGGACCACCGGGATGCCGTCGCCGGTCGCGATGCGCACCGACTGCAGCTTGGTGAGCATCCCGCCGGTGCCGACGGCGCTGCCACGGGCCGTCACCTCGACGCCCGCGACGTCGGACAGCCGCGCGACGTGCGGGATGCGTCGGGTGCCCGGACGCGAGGGAGGCCCGTCGTAGAGCCCGTCGACATCGGTCAGCAGCACCAGCGCGTCCGCACGCACCAGGTGCGCGGCGAGGGCCGCGAGCCGGTCGTTGTCACCGAACTTCAGCTCGGCCGTGGTGACGGCGTCGTTCTCGTTGACGACCGGGACGACGCCGAGCGCCAGCAGCTTCTCCAGCGAGCGCTGCGCGTTGGCGTAGCGGGAGCGGCGCACCGTGTCCTCGGCGGTGAGCAGCACCTGGCCGACCCGCAGACCGTGTCCGGCGAACGCCTCCGTGTAGCGGGCGACGAGCTGCCCCTGCCCCACCGACGCGGCCGCCTGCATGGTGGCCAGGTCGCGCGGGCGGGCCGGCAGCCCGAGCGGGCCGATCCCCGCGGCGACCGCACCGGAGGTCACCAGGACGACCTGGCCGTTCGCCCCCGGGCCCGCCACACGGGCCGCGAGCACGTCGACGAGCGCGCGGAGCGCGCCCTCGTCGAGGTGCCCGTCGGGACGGGTCAGCGAGGACGATCCGATCTTGACGACGATACGGCGCGCGGCGGGCAGCGCGGCACGGGAGGAAGCGGGGGCCACACCCCCATCATCACCGGCGGCCCCTGAAGGACGCTCGGTGATTTCGCCAGTCGGGACCTCTCACTCCTGGTCCGGGTCCGTCCACACGCCCGACTCGCGCTCCGTCCACAGCTCCCGACGTGCCTCCGCCTTGGCGTCCATGCGCTCGGTGAACTCGCGCCGCTTCTCCGCGCGGGTCGGGCGCGCCGTCTCCTCCAGGCGCAGGTCCGTGCCCCGGGCGCCGAGCAGTTCGGCGCCCGTCGTCATGGTCGGCTCCCAGTCGAAGACGACGGCGTTGTCCGGATCGCCGATCCGCACCTCGTCGCCCGCCACCGCGCCGGCCTTGAACAGGCTGTTCTCGACGCCGAGCCGCTCCAGCCGGTCGGCGAGGAACCCGACCGCCTCGTCGTTGTTGAAGTCGGTCTGCTTGACCCAGCGCTCCGGCTTCGAGCCGCGCACCTCGAACCAGTAGTCCCGCTCGCCGCCCTTGCGGGTCACGGTGAAGCCCGCGGCGTCGACCGCCTTGGGCCGCAGGACGATGCGCTGGGGCTCGGGTTCCGGTGCCGCGGCGCGGGCCTCCTCGACGATCTGCGCCAGCGCGAACGTCAGCGGACGCAGTCCTTCGTGGGACGCCGTCGAGATCTCGAAGACCCGCAGGCCCCGGGCCTCCAGGTCGGGCCGGACCATCTCGGCCAGGTCGCGCGCGTCGGGCACGTCGATCTTGTTCAGCACCACGATGCGGGGACGCTCCGTCAGCGGGACGCGGCCGCCCTCGATCCCGAGGTCGCCCGCGTACGCCGCGAGTTCCGACTCGAGCGTGTCGAGGTCGCTGACCGGGTCGCGCTGCGGCTCCAGCGTGGCGCAGTCCAGCACGTGCACGATCACCGCCGTGCGCTCGATGTGCCGCAGGAACTCCAGGCCCAGCCCCTTGCCCTCGCTCGCACCGGGGATCAGTCCGGGCACGTCGGCGACCGTGTACCGGGACTCCCCGGCCTGGACCACGCCGAGGTTCGGCACGAGCGTCGTGAAGGGATAGTCCGCGATCTTGGGCCGCGCCGCCGAGATCGCGGCGATCAGCGAGGACTTGCCCGCGCTCGGGTAGCCCACCAGCGCGACGTCGGCGATGGTCTTCAGCTCGAGGACGACCTCGGCCTCGTCGCCCGGCTCCCCGAGCAGCGCGAACCCGGGCGCCTTGCGCTTCGGCGACGCCAGCGCCCGGTTGCCCAGGCCGCCCCGGCCACCCTGCGCGACGACGTACTCCGCTCCCGTCCCGACCAGGTCGGCCAGCACGTTGCCGGCGCGGTCCTTGACCACGGTGCCGTCGGGGACGCCCAGGATCAGGTCGCCACCGTTGGCGCCGTCGCGGTCGTCACCCATGCCCTGGGTGCCGTTGGGCCCGCGGCGGTGCGGCGAGTGGTGGTAGTCGAGCAGCGTGGTCACCTGCGGGTCGACCACGAGCTTCACGGAACCGCCGTCGCCCCCGTTGCCGCCGTCCGGCCCGGCGAGCGGCTTGAACTTCTCGCGACGGATCGACGCGACGCCGTGCCCGCCGTTACCGCCCGCAGCATGCAGGACGACGCGATCGACAAAGCTGGCCATGGATCGATCCTCTCAGGATTCACTGGGTTGACGTCGAGGCGTGGGATGCCCGAGAACAGCGAGAGGGGCGTGCCCAGCCGGGCACGCCCCTCTTGCGGGAGCCGGGCTCAGGCCCCGGCGGGCTCGACGATGTCGATGACCTTGCGGCCGCGGCGCGTGCCGAACTGCACGGCGCCGGCGGTCAGGGCGAACAGCGTGTCGTCGCCACCGCGACCGACGTTGTTGCCCGGGTGGAAGTGGGTGCCGCGCTGGCGCACGATGATCTCGCCCGCGTTCACGACCTGGCCACCGAAGCGCTTGACGCCGAGGCGCTGGGCGTTCGAGTCACGACCGTTGCGCGAGGAGCTCGCGCCCTTCTTGTGTGCCATCTCTGCTGACCTCTTTCGGGAAGAATCGTCGCCGGGCGCCGGGCCCGGCGGAAGCTCACTTGATGCCGGTGACCTTGAGACGGGTCAGCGGCTGGCGGTGACCCTGCCGCTTCCGGTAACCGGTCTTGTTCTTGTACTTGAGGATCGTGATCTTCGGGCCCTTTTCGTCCCGCACGACCTCGGCGGTGACCTTGACCTTGGCGAGCTTCGCCTTGTCGGTGGTCACCTTCTCCCCGTCGACCAGCAGCAGAGCGGGCAGCTCCACCGTCTCCCCCGGCTGCGCCGGGACACGGTCCATGACCACGATGGAACCGACGGACACCTTCTCCTGCCGGCCACCGGCCTTGACGATCGCGTACACCACGTTGAACTCTTCTCCTCGTCTTGGCGTGCGCACGACGTCGGTCACCGGCTTGGCTGTAACTCACACCGCCGCGGCGGTCGAGTGCGGTGCGCCATGGGCACGCGGGACAGGTGCGCAGAGCGCGCACCGACGTCCAAGATTACGGGATGCGCCCATGCCGTTCAAACCGCGGCCCCTGTGAGATGGCCGACGAGGCCCGCACAGGACCACGTCCTATCCTGGGAGCATGGCCGACGACGCCGTCGCGCACGCGATGCACGCCGTGCCGCGCTCCGGCTTCCTCCCCCGCGCCCAGCGCCCGGCGGCGGGCGCCGACCGTCCCCTGCCCATCGGCCAGGGTCAGACGTCTTCCCAGCCCAGCACCGTCGCCGACATGCTGCGCATGCTGCGCGTCCCGCGCCGCGCGCGCGTGCTGGACATCGGGGCCGGGTCCGGCTGGACCACCGCCCTGCTCGCGCATCTGACCGGCCCGGACGGCGAGGTGCTCGGCATCGAACGGCACGCGCGGCTGGCCGAGTGGGGTCACGCGAACGTGACGGCGACCGGCATGGGGTGGGCGCGAGTGGCGCCGGCCCGGCCGGGCACCCTGGGCGCGCCCCGGCCCGGCGGCTGGGACCGGATCCTGGTGTCGGCCGCGGCCGAGCGGCTGCCCCAGGACCTGGTGGACCAGCTCGCTCCCGGCGGTCTCATGGTGATCCCCGTGCGGGGCCGGATGCTGCTCGTGAGCCGCCGCGCGGACGGCGACGTCCACGTGAGCGAGCACGGGGGCTACCGGTTCGTGCCCCTGATCGAGGGATGATCCCGCCCGCGCACGGAGGGCCGCCACCCGTGCGGGGTGGCGGCCCTCCGGTGAAGGGTCAGCGGCCCAGGAGCCTGGACCAGAATCCCTTCCGCTGTGACTCAGGCGACCTCGTCGCCAGCTCCTTTGGGCGGTTCGGGCGTGCCACCGCCGTCCGGCGCCTCGTCGTCGGCCGGCTGCTCGGCGGCGGCCGACGCCGAGCCGTTCCCGGCGTTCTCCGTGGCGTCACCGTGCTGCGCCGACCGGTCCGGCAGGACGATCGCGTCGAGTGACGCGGACGGCCGCACCGCCGCGCGCTCGCCGGCGCCGGTCCTCGGCTCGGGCAGGCTGAGCTCGAACCTGGGCTGCGACTCGGGCTCCGCCTCGGGGGCGCTCTCCGGGCTCGCCTGCGGCTCGGCATGCGCCGCGCCCTTGGCGTCCTCGTCCTCGTGCGCGTGCTGCGCCGCGGCGGCGATGGTCGCCAGCCGCGCCTTGACGTCCTCGCGCTCCTCGGAGCTCTCCTCCGGAAGCACCGCCGCGGCCGGCGACGCCGCGCCCGAGGACTTCGCCGCGGCCGGGACGTCGGCGCCCGTCTTGCCGCCGCGCTTGCGGCGCTTGCGCGCACCGTTGCCGGAGCCGGAGTCGGAGTGGTCGCCGCCGCCGGACGGGCCGCGCTCGATCGGGTGGTCGTGCACCACGAAACCGCGCCCGTTGCAGTGCTCGCACGTCTCGCTGAACGCCTCGACGAGCCCTTGTCCGACGCGCTTGCGTGTCATCTGGACCAGGCCCAGCGAGGTCACCTCGGCGACCTGGTGCTTCGTGCGGTCCCTGCCCAGGCACTCGACCAGGCGGCGCAGCACCAGGTCGCGGTTCGACTCGAGAACCATGTCGATGAAGTCGATGACGATGATGCCGCCGATGTCGCGCAGGCGGAGCTGCCGCACGATCTCCTCGGCCGCCTCGAGGTTGTTCCGCGTCACGGTCTCCTCGAGCGTGCCGCCCGCACCGGTGAACTTGCCGGTGTTGACGTCCACGACGGTCATGGCCTCGGTGCGGTCGATCACCAGCGAGCCGCCGGACGGCAGCCACACCTTGCGGTCCATGCCCTTGGCGAGCTGCTCGTCGACGCGGTGCGCGGCGAAGACGTCGCCCGGCTGGGCCCACTTCCTCACGCGCTCACGCAGGTCCGGGGCGAGCTCGTCCACGTAGGCCGAGATCTCCTCCCAGGCCCGCTCGCCCGCCACCTCGAGCGAGGAGAAGTCGTCGTTGAAGATGTCGCGCACCACGCGGATCGCGAGGTCGGGCTCGCCCTGGAGCAGCACCGGCGCGGACTTCTTGGACCGGTCCGCCTTCGTGGTGATGGCGTCCCACTGGCTCTGCAGACGCTCGACGTCGGCCCGCAGCTCCTCCTCGCTCGCGCCCTCGGCGGCGGTCCGCACGATGACGCCCGCGCCGTCCGGCACCACCTCGCGCAGGATCTTCTTGAGCCGGTTCCGCTCGGTGTCGGGCAGCTTGCGGCTGATCCCCGTCATGCCGCCGCCGGGCACGAACACCAGGTAGCGCCCGGCGAGCGTGACCTGCGACGTCAGGCGGGCGCCCTTGTGGCCGATCGGGTCCTTGGTGACCTGCACCAGCACCGTGTCGCCGGACTTGAGCGCCTCCTCGATGCGGCGCGGCTGGCCGTCCGCGATCCCCGCGGCGTCCCAGTTCACCTCGCCCGCGTACAGGACGGCGTTGCGGCCCTTGCCGATGTCGACGAACGCGGCCTCCATGGACGGCAGCACGTTCTGCACGCGGCCCAGGTAGACGTTGCCGGCCATCGACACCTGCGACTGCTGCGAGACGTAGTGCTCCACGAGCACGCCGTCCTCCAGGACCGCGATCTGCGTGCGCCCGTCCTGCTCGCGCACCACCATCGACCGCGTCACGGCCTCCCGGCGCGCCAGGAACTCGGCCTCGCTGACGATCTGCCGGCGCCGTCCCGCATCGCGCCCCTCCCGCCGGCGCTGCCGCTTGGCCTCCAGCCGGGTCGACCCCTTCAGGGCCGTGACCTCGTCGGACGCCGAGCGGCTGCCCCGAGCGGCCTCGGCACGCTCGGCGCGGCTGCCCCGACGCCGCCGGCGCCGCCGCCGGCTGCCCGAGTCCCCGTCGTCGCCCGCGCCGTCGTCGGCGTCCTCGGGCTCGTCCTGGTCGTGCGCGGACGTGTCGTCGGCCTGCTCGTCCGACGCCCCCTGCTCGCCCGGCTCGTCGTCCTGGCGCGTGTCGCGGGAGCGTCCGCCCCGGCGGCCACGACCGCCCCGACGCCGGCGACGGCGGTTCGGACGGGAGTCGTCCTCGTCGAAGTCCTCCTCCTCGTCGAGATCCTCCGGCCCGAGCTCCGCCAGTTCGACGCCCTCGGCGGCCAGTTCCTCCTCGATGACGCCGACCTCGTCCACGGCGGCCGCGTCGTCGTCGCTCAGCTCCGCGGACCGGAAGCGCGGGGCCGCGGCGGTCGTCTCCTCGGCGTCGGAGGCGGGAGCGGGCTCGCCGGCGGAACGGCCCGACCGGCGGCCGGAGGACTCCGGCCTGCCCGACCCCGTCCGGACGGCCGCCGATCCCGTGGCCTCCGGCTCCTTGCTCTCGGCCGGCTCGGCCGCCTCGGCCGGTGCCGCGGCGGTCTCGTCCGTGGTGCCGGTGGCGGCGCCGCCCACGCCAGGCATGGTGAGCCCGGGCTCGCGGCGCGGACGCTGCACGGCCGCCGGGTCGGGCGCCTGGAACAGCAGGGCCGTCGTCGCCAGCCGCGGCGCCGTCCGGGGCCTGTCGTCCTTCTTCTCGTTCGCGGTGGCCGCGCCCGTCGCCGTGTCCGACGACGTCGCCGCCCGGGTGCGTCGCGTGGCCCGCGCGCGGGGCGCGGTCTCCTCCCCGCTCGCGGCCTCGGCCGTCTCGGCGCCGGCGGGCTCGGCCGCCACCGGTTCGGCCGTCTTGCGGGATCGGGTCCGGCGCGCACGAGCCGGCTTCGCCTCCTCGGCGGGGGCCTCGCTCACGGCCGACGTTCCCGGCCGTTCGGCCCCACCGGCGGAGGCTTCCTCCTCGCTCGACGCGGCCGACGCGGGGCTGGTGTCCGCCTCGGCGGGTGCGGCCGACTCGGCGGGCGCGGCCGGTGCCGCCGCCTCGGCGCCCGCGGCCTCCTGGGACCGCCGCCGGATCTCCGCCTTCTCGGCGGCGCCGGCGGCCTTGGTCGCCCGGCGCGAGCGCCGCTTCGGCGCGGTGGCGTCATCCGGCGACCCGGAGGCCTCCGGAGCGGCCGTGGTGCCGGTGGAGGCTCCCGGCGCGGCCGGGGCGGTCGCGTCGGGCTCGGCCGCCGTGTCCTCACCGGACGCGGAGCCCGTCCGGGTCACCGGAGCGGTCTCGGCCGCCGGGGCCGTCTGGGCCGTTTCCCGTGCCGGCTCGGGCGCCGGGGTCGGCTCGGCCGCTTCCCGTACCGAGGCCGGCTCAGGCGCCGGGGCCGTCTCGGCCGCCGGGGCGGCTGTGGCCTGCTCCGGCGGGGCGACGGGCGCCGCGGAACCGCGGGTGGCGCGCCGGCGCGGCCGCATCGCGGATCCCGTGCCGGCGATGACGTTCGACACCGGGGCCGACGACGGCTCCGGCGCCGGGGTGGCCTTGATAACGATGGGCGCCACCGTCTTGGTGGGCGACGGCGTGCGCGTGGCCCGGCGCCGCGCCGGCTTGGTCGACGTCGCGGGCACCTCGGCCTCGCCGTCGTGATCGTTCTGTGACCCGGCGGCCGGACCGGCGGTAGAGGGAGTCGTCACGTGGGTAGCTCCTGTTGCTGGGGGCCCGCCCCACACCAGCGGACCGCCAGGCGGTCGATAGTCCTGCAACACGTCGCCTCGGAGCGGCGTGCCGGACAGAAGTCTCGGTTGCGGCCCCACCTACCGTGTCTTCGCGGACGCCTGCGACCACGGATCCCTTTCACTCCCCGTCGTCGCGGCACCGCGGCGGACGCGGTACTGCGGGCTCTGCATCCCCGGCCAGGATGTGGGTCCGGCAAGGGCACGCCCATTATCGCACAAGGACTTCGCTCCCGGCCGAGCCGACGCGCCCGGCGGTTGGCACACTGAGGGGAGTGGCCGATGTCACGCGGCGCGTCGGCACGCAGGGCATCCGACGGGCATAGGGTGCTTGTGAAGAAATGAACAAGCTCCGATCCGACCTGTAGGAGACCCAGTGGACGCACTCGATCTGGCGCGATGGCAGTTCGCCATCACCACGGTCTACCACTTCATCTTCGTCCCGCTGACGATCGGCCTCGCCCCGCTCGTCGCCATCATGCAGACCGCCTGGGTCCGCACGGGGAACGAGCGCTGGCTCCGGCTCACGAAGTTCTTCGGGAAGCTTCTCCTCATCAACTTCGCGATGGGCGTGGTGACCGGCATCGTGCAGGAGTTCCAGTTCGGCATGAACTGGAGCGAGTACTCGCGGTTCGTCGGCGACGTGTTCGGCGCGCCGCTCGCGATGGAGGCCCTCGCCGCGTTCTTCGTCGAGTCCACGTTCCTGGGGCTGTGGATCTTCGGCTGGGACCGCCTCAACAAGAAGGTGCACCTGGCGTGCATCTGGGCGGTGGCCGTGGCCGTGAACCTGTCCGCGTTCTTCATCCTCGCGGCCAACTCCTGGATGCAGCACCCCGTCGGCACGCGGTTCAACCCGGAGACCGGCCGGGCCGAGATGGAGTCCATCGGGGCGATCCTGGCGAACAACACGCTCTGGGCGGCGTTCCCCCACACGGTGGCCGCGGCGTTCCTCACCGCCGGCACGTTCGTGGCGGGCATCGCCGCCTGGTGGATGGTGCGCCTGGTGCGCACCGGCGACGAGAGCAAGGTGACGCTCGCCCGGGAGGTGTACCGGCCCGCCGTCGTGCTCGGCACCGCGACCATGCTGGTCGCCGGGATCGGCGTCGGCCTCTCGGGAGACTTCCAGGGCAAGCTCATGTTCGAGCAGCAGCCCGGCAAGATGGCGAGCGCGGAGGCCCTCTGCGAGGGCTCGGAGTCCGCGGCCTTCTCCATCCTCACCATCGGCGACCTGTCGAACTCCTGCGAGGGCGTGCGGCACATCCTCGAGGTGCCGGGCCTGGCCAGCTACCTGGGAACCGGGAGCTTCAGCGGGGAGGACAGCTACCTGCCCGGCGTGTACGACGTCCAGGCCGAGTACGAGGAGCGGTACGCCGAGACCGACGACGCCGGCGAGCCGATCTCCTACACCCCGAACCTCGCCCTGACCTACTGGTCGTTCCGGCTCATGATCGGCCTCGCCGCCGGATCGGCCGCACTGGCGCTGCTCGCGCTGTGGTTCACCCGCGGCGGGCGCGTCACCGGGAACATGTGGTTCGCCCGCGTCGGGATCTGGGCGATCCCCACCCCGTTCCTCGCCTCCTCGTTCGGCTGGATCTTCACCGAGACCGGCCGCCAGCCCTGGGTGGTGGCGCCGAACCCGACCGGCATCGACCAGATCCGGCTGCTCACCGAGCGGGGCGTGTCCACGGTCGTCAGCCCGGGCATGGTGCTCTTCTCCATGATCGTGTTCACCGTCGTGTACAGCGTGCTCGCGGTCGTGTGGGTCCGGCTCATGCACCGCTACGCCGTGGAGGGTGTGCCCGCCGTCGTCCGCGACGAGTCGCCGGAGGCCCAGGCCGACGACGACGACGCCGACCGTCCCCTGTCCTTCGCGTACTGAGGAACCGACACATGGATCTCGCAATCTTCTGGTTCGTGCTCATCGCGGTCCTGTGGACCGGCTACCTCGTGCTGGAGGGGTTCGACTTCGGCGTCGGCATGCTGCTGTCGGTCCTGCCGCGCGGTGACGCCGCGCACGGCGGTGCCGAGAACCGCGACAAGGAACGTCGTGTCCTGATCAACTCGATCGGGCCCGTGTGGGACGGCAACGAGGTGTGGCTGATCACCGCGGGCGGCGCCACCTTCGCCGCGTTCCCCGAGTGGTACGCCACCCTCTTCTCCGGCTTCTACGTGCCGCTGCTCCTCATCCTCCTGGCGCTCATCGTGCGTGGCGTCGCCTTCGAGTACCGCGGCAAGATCTCCGACGACGTCTGGCGGCGGCGCTGCGACGTGGCCATCCAGGCGGGTTCCTGGATTCCCGCCTTCCTGTGGGGCGTGGCGTTCGCCAACCTGGTGCGCGGTGTCCAACTGGACGCGGCACACCAGTACGTGGGCGGGTTCTGGGCGTTGCTCAACCCGTTCGCCCTGCTCGGCGGGCTCGTCACCACGGTGCTGTTCCTGCTGCACGGCGCCATCTTCATCGCGCTGAAGACGAGCGGGGACATCCGGGAGCGCGCCGGCCGGCTCGCCTCCGCCCTCTCCGTCGTGGCCGTCGTCGTCGCCGGAGGCTGGGCGGTCTGGGCGCAGCTCGCCTACTCGGTGCCCTGGACCTGGGCGGCGGTGGCCGTCGCCGCGGCGGCGCTCGTCGGCGTGGTCGTGACGACCCGTCGCCTGCGGGAGGGCCGGGCGTTCGCGCTGTCGGCCGTGGCCCTGATCGCGGCCGTGGTGCTGATCTTCGGCTCGATGTACCCGGACGTGATGCCCGGGCTGGACGGCGGCGAGTCGCTGACCATCGCCGAGGCGTCGTCGACCCCGTACACCCTCGGGGTGATGACCGTCGTCGCGGTGATCCTCACCCCGCTCGTGCTCGTCTACCAGGCGTGGACCTACTGGGTGTTCCGGCGCCGCCTGTCGGTCCGGGACATCCCCGCGCCGGCGGGCCTGACGTGGCAGCGGATCAAGGACTCGGCGTTCTGACGCGCGTCGCGGTGTCGAACGTCGCCACCGCGATGCGCTCGCCCACCACCCAGGGTGCGCCGATCGCGCAGACCGCGGGACGCCGGGCGCAGTCGACGTACTCGTCGGCCCGCCCGCCGTCGGACCGCTGGAACAGGGGGTACGCGGCGACGTCCACCCGGAAGGCGCCACGGGAGTCGGCGACCGCGGCCGTACCGTACTCGTAGAGGCAGTCCGGCCCGTCGACGCCCGTCCCGTCCGCGGCGGCCGGGCACTGCGACAGGTCGACGTCGGCCCCGGGCTCGAAGCCGGTGCCGGTCACGACCGCGTTCCCGGTGTTCCGCCGGACGTCGTAGGTCCACGACTCGATGGTCAGCCGCGGTGCGTCGGGGACCACGACGCCGTCGGGCAGCTCGAACGGGGCGGTCGCCCGCACCGTCCGTCCGTCCGTGACGACGCCGAGCACGCAGCCGGTGTCGCACAGCACCTCGTGGCCGTTGATCTTGAGGAAGACCTCGGGATCGACCGTGGTGCGCAGGCTGCCGTCGTCCGACGTCTCCACGGCGACGCCCGTGTCCGAGTTGAACGAGCACATGGCGTCGGCCGCCCCGGCGTCGACCCGCACGTGCTCGGCCGCGCACGGCAGCACCTCCACGACCCTGCCGCCGGGCAGCCCCTGGGCCTTCACCCGGAGGCTCCCGTCCGCCGGCGCCACCTCGAGCGTGGGCCGGCCGGCGCCGGGAGTCGCCGGCTCGGCGGCCTCCGTGGGCGAGCCGGTGGTGGGGGACGACGACGGCGCGCCCGCGGACCCGCCCGCCGGGTCGCACCCCGCGAGCGCCAGGAGCAGGGCGCCGGCCAGCAGCGGCACGGCGTGTCGACCGGCCCTCACGGGTACCTCAGGTACTCGTCGACCGACCTGCCGACCCGCCACGAGTAGTTCTGCTCGCCGAGGAGCCAGTCCCTGCCCTTCTTCCAGGTGTGGAACTCCATCTCCAGGTAGCACGCCACCGCGTTCGTGTTGTTCAGCTCCCCCAGGTTGGACCGGTAGCTGCGCACGTCGTTGGTGCCGGGGCTCCCGGGACCGAACCACCTGACGAACTTGTCCGCGCAGGCGCGGCCCGCCGTGGAGACGTACATCATGAGCGTCCCGTGGTTGCTCCTGGTGGTGTTTCCGCACCTCTCGTCGCGGGCGTTGGAGTGGATGGGGACGTGCAGGTCCGCCCCGTAGTTGTTGGAGCTGTTCACGTTCTGGTTGAGCGTTCCGGTCCCCCGCCGGACGCGGTACCCGCGTTCCAGCAGGTTGAGGCGTTTGCTCTGGACGCCGTTGATCGCGTGCAGGGCGGTCGCGTAGGACTGCGCGTTCTCCGAGTAGTCGCGGCACCCGTGGTTGGTGATGCAGGAGCCGCCCGGGACGCCGTCGTTCCCGTCGTGGCAGGCCTGGGACAGGTAGATGCGCTTGCCGTTCCAGGCGCCCGGGTTGTAGTCGACGTCCGCCGTGGCGGGCGGGGCGAGGGCCACGGCGGTGAGGATGACGGCCAGCAGGGCGGAGCTCGCCCGGCGGAGGAAGCGGCGGAGGTTCGTGGTCATGGGGCTCACTTCTCGCGGTCGAGTTCGACGGGGAGGGGCACGGTGGCGCACATGTCGCCGTCGACGGCGGTCGCGTAGGCGAGGCAGTCTCCGGCGACCCGGAAGCGGACCGAGTCGAGGGCGCCGTTGCTGTAGGCCGTGAAGATCAGGGCCCGGTCGATCTCGTAGGCGGGGACCGGCGCGGTCGCCGCCGCGTCGGCGAAGCCCGCCGGGAGGTCGACGACGGCCTGTCCGGCGGTGACGGTGGCGTCGCTGGCCGCGAGGTCGGCGCCGGGCATCAGCTCGGCCAGGACGACGTCGACCGCGGCACCGAGCGAGTGCCGGAGACCGCCGGGTACCGGGGTGGCGCGCGGCTCGTGCCCGGTGGACGTGTCGCAGCCGAGGTACGGCACGGTGGACGCGCCGTCGGTCCGGGCCCCGGCCGGCAGGTCGGGACAGGCCTGCGGCTCGACGGGCCGGTCCCCCTCGGCCTTCGAGGAGGCGGCATCGAGCGCGGCCCGCTTCGCACTGTCGGGGGTCTCGAGGCCGGAGACCTCCACGGTCCAGCCGTCGAGATCGGTGCCCGTCTCGTCCATCCAGGCGTAGACGGCCTCCGGGTTCCGGGACATGTCGACGGTCACGGTGCTCGTCGACTCGTCGACCTCGGTCACGAAGGACCGGGCGAGCGCCGCGGCGACGGCGTCGCGCCCGGCGCGGGCGGGCCCTGCCTGGCCGGACCTGTCCTGGCCCGATTCCTCCTGGCCGGATTCTCGCGGGACCGACGCCGCCGGGCCCGCGCCCGATCCGAGGCCCGGGCCGGCATCGGTCCGGGCGACCCCGAGCATGGCCACGATCCCGGCGAGCAGCAGCAGGGCGAGGAGGCCGGCGAGCACACGCGACGTCCGCCGCCGGGAGCCGGCCCGGTCCGCCGTTCCGGCCGGGGACGCCCCGAGGGGCGCCACGACTTTCCTGATCACCGTCATGGGTCACTCCATCGTCGAAGTTCACGGGGTGCGGGAACTACGTGTCTGGGAGGATCAGCAGCGATTTATGGCGCCCTGCAGTGAAAGTCTGCACAGCAGGGGCGAAATCGGCAAAAGATAGGGCGACTCCGTGTCCGGGAGATCGTCGTCGTTCTGTGAGGGACGGCATGTCCCGTTCCGCGCCCTGACGCGGGAAGATGGGTCCGTGCGTCCCCTCGATCCACGACTCCGGCACATTCGGCCGGCACGCTCCTATCTCACGCTGACCGTCGGGCTGGGGCTGGCCTCCGCCGGGCTCGTCGTCGCGCAGGCGCTGCTGATCGCGGCGCTGCTCGCGCCGGCGATCCAGGACCCGGGGGTGACCCCGTCGGGCGCGCTGTTCGTGGCGCTGGGCGTCGTCGTCGCCGGACGCGCCGTCGTCGCCTGGGCCCAGGAGCGGTACGCGCGGCGGGCGGCGTCGCGCACGATCGCGGACCTGCGCGAGCAGGTGGTCGACGCGGTCGCGGCACGGCCGCCCCGCGGAACGGGCTCGGCACCGGACAGCACCGGCGTCGCCACACTGGTCACCCGAGGGCTCGACGACCTCGAGCCCTACCTGGTGCGCTACGTGCCGCAGCTCGTCCTGACCGCGCTGCTCACGCCCGCGCTGGTGCTCGTCGTGCTGTGGCTGGACTGGATCTCGGCGATCGTCGTGGCGGTGACACTGCCGCTCGTGCCGGTCTTCATGGTGCTGGTGGGGCGCCTCACGGCGGGCGCCTCGGAGCGGCGCCTGGCGGCGGTCGGCCGACTGGGCGAACAGGTGCTCGACCTCGTGGCGGGACTCCCGACGCTGCGCGCGTTCGGACGGGCGGCCGGTCCGGCGGCGCGGGTGCGGACGCTCGGCGACGCCTCGCGACGGGCGACGATGCGGACCCTGCGCGTGGCGTTCCTGTCGTCGATGGTGCTGGAACTGCTGACCACGCTGTCGGTCGCGATCGTCGCCGTCGGGGTGGGGCTGCGCCTCGTCGAGGGCCAGATGGACCTGCAGCCGGCGATCGCCGTCCTGGTGCTCGCCCCCGAGGTCTACCTTCCCCTGCGCCGGGTCGGAGCGGAGTTCCACGCGTCGGTCGACGGCGTGGCGGCCGCGGGCCGGGCCCTCGACCTCCTCGCGGCGCCGGGCGCGACCGGCCGGAATGTGACGGGCCGCGACGCGACGGGACCGGGGCAGCCGCGTCAGGCGGACGGCGAGCCCGGTGCCACGCCCCTGGCCCTGGTGCTCGACGACGTCCACGTGCGCGCGGGCGAGCGGGGCGTGGTAGCGCCCGCCGGGCTGAGCGCACGGATCCCGCTCGGTTCGGGCCGTCCCGGTGACGGCCGGGTCGTGGCACTGCGCGGGCCGAGCGGTTCCGGGAAGTCCACGGCGGTTCTCGTGGCGCTCGGGCTGGTCGAACCGGACTCCGGCCGGGTGCTGCTGGAGCTGCCGGAGCCGGGCCGGGCCCCCGGCGCGCCGGGCCCCGTGGCCGGTCGCCCCCGAGGTTCCGGCGCTCCGTCCGCGGGGACGAGCGTGGTGTCGCTGGGCGAGTTCGGCCTCGAAACCTGGTGGCGCCACGTCACATGGGTCCCCCAGCGGCCCGCGATACCGCCGGGCACGCTGCGCGACATCCTGCACACGCCTCCGGGCACCTCCCCGGGGCCCGACGACGCGCCCGTCTCCCCGCGGCGCACCGTGCGGGTCGCCAGGGCGGCGCAGAAGACCGGGCTCGACGGCATCGTGCGCGAGCTGCCCGGCGGCTGGGACACGCGCCTCGGGCTCGGCGGGGCCGGGCTGAGCGTGGGACAGCGTCAGCGCGTGGCGCTCACCGCCGCCCTGCTGGACGACGGCGCGGACCGCCCGCTCGTGATCCTCGACGAGCCCACCGCCCACCTGGACGCCCGCTCCGAGGGGCAGATCCTCGACACCGTGCGGGCCTGGCGCGGCGAGGGCCGCACCGTCCTCGTCGTCGCGCACCGCGCGTCGCTGCTGGCGATCGCCGACGAGGTGATCGACGTCGAAGCGCGACCCGTCTCCGACGACAGCCTGACCGACGCCGACCCCGGAGCCGCCCGATGAACGCCGCCTCCCGCTCGCCACGCGGCCGCGACCCGCTGCTGCGGCTGCTGCCGTTGCTGGAGGTCCGGCCCGGCCGCGTCGCGGCGGCCATCGGGCTCGGCACGCTGGCCCTCGTGTGCGCGATCGGCCTCGCGGCCGTCGCGGCCTGGCTGATCGCGCGTGCCTCGCAGATGCCCCCGGTGCTCACCCTGTCGGTGGCGGTGGTGTCGGTACGAGCCTTCGGGATCGGACGCGGCGTGCTGCGCTACCTGGAGCGCCTCGCCTCGCACGACGTCGCGCTGCGCGGCATGTCGGCGTTGCGGGCCCGGGTGTACTCGGGCCTCGCGGACGCGCCGGGGACTCCCTCCGTGCGGCGCGGTGACCTGCTGGCACGGCTCGGCGCGGACGTCGACAGCGTGGGCGACGTGGTGGTGCGGGCCGTGATCCCGGCCGGGGTGGCCCTGGTGACGGGTGCCGGGTCGGTGCTCCTGATCGGGGTGTTCCTGCCGGAGGCAGGGCTCGCGCTGGCGGTGTGTCTGCTGGTGGCGGGCGTCGTCGTGCCCTGGCTGGCCGCCCGGGCGGCCGCACGGGTCGAGGCCGACGGCGCGGCGGCGCGCGGGCGGGTGAGCGGGCTGGCGCTCGAACTGCTGGAGGAGGCGCCGCAACTGCGTGTGGCGGGGCGGTACGCGGCCCGGTCGGCGGACCTGCGGGCCGCCGACCGTGAGCTCGACGCCGCGAACGAGGCCGGGGCCAAGGTGTCCGGGCTGTCGGCCGGACTGGGCTCGCTGGCTCAGGGGCTCGCCGTGGTGGCCGCCCTGCTGCTCGGGCTCCCCGCGGTGGCGGCGGGCCGGCTCTCGCCCGAGGAGCTGAGCGTCGTCGTGCTCACCCCGCTCGCCGTGTTCGAGGCGACGGCCGGGCTCCCGGCCGCGGCCGTCCAGTGGCGCCGGTCCCGGGAGGCGGCGCGGCGGCTGCTCGGCCTCCTGGAGGACGGCTCGGACGAACGTGTGGGGGAGTCCCGCCCCGCGCTGCACGGCGTCGCGCTGGACCTGACGCCGGGAACGGTGACCGTGGTGACCGGGCCGTCGGGCTCGGGCAAGACCACCCTGCTCATGCGTTCCGCCGGGCTGCTTCCGGAGGCCGGGCAGCAATCCGCGACCTCGGGGCGACCGCCCGCGACCGCGGCAACGGCGTCGGCGCTTGGCACACTTTTCGTGGCCGAGGACGGCCACGTGTTCGGAACCACCGTGCTCGAGAACCTCCGGGTGGCGCGTGGCGACGTCGACGAGGGCGAGGCGCGCGCTGCGCTCGGCGCCGTCGGGCTGACGTCGTGGCTCGACGGGCTGCCGGACGGCCTGGACACCCTGCTCGGGACCGACGCGACGAACGTGTCGGGCGGCGAACGGCGGCGCCTCCTCATCGCCCGGGCGCTGCTGGCCCGGGCGGGCGCGCTGCTCGTCGACGAACCGGCCGAGCACCTCGACGCGGAGGCGGCCGACGACGTCGTCCGGGTCCTGGCCGCGCACGCCCGCGCGACGGACACCGCCGTCGTGCTGGCGACGCACCGCCCGGTGCCCGACGGCCTGGCCGACCACGAGATCCGCCTGGGTTTCCGCCGCTGACGCCCCTCACCCGGCCGTGGGCGCCACCTCACTCCCCCGTCATGCCGTCGATCTGCTCGCGGGCCGCGTCGAGGTGGCCCGCGTGGCGGGCGTACTCCTGGAGCACGTGGAATCCGATCCACAGGAGCGTGGGCGGCGTCTCGTCCGGGGTGAAGCGGCCGCCGGTCGCGCCGCGCTCCGCGAGGTCGTGGCTGGACAGGATCTCCCTGGTCCGAGCGCCGCCGTCGTGCAGCCGCCGCAGCCAGTCGCCGACGTCGGCGTCACCCTCCGGGACGCACCAGGGCCCGTGCGGGTCCCCGCCGGTGTGGTCCCTCCACGGGTCGGGCACGTCCTGAGCCAGAAACCCCCACAGAAACCACCGCTTTTCCATGTGCACCAGATGCACGAGCAGCTCCAGCGGCGACCATCCGGACGCCAGCGGGCGTTCGCCGAGCCGTTCGGGCCCCAGACCTCGAACCTTGCGCTCGACCGCGCCTCGGTAGTAGTCCAGGTACGCGACCAGGTGCTCGGCGGGGTCAGGCGAATCCACCCGCGGTTCGACATCGGAAAGCGGCATGTCGCCACGATAGGAGATCACGCCAGTGAGCGACGTTTTCAAGGCTTGACCTGCGATGACACCCTCTTTCCGAAGGGTCGGACATACGGGTGAAAACCTTCGCGTAACCGATTCGTGACATCGGGCGCGATCGTCTGTACTGTCATCCCCGAGCCGCGGACCCAGACCGCGGCCCCGGATCCGGCCGCCGAGCCCCGCCACCGGATCTGCCCAGCGAAAACACGGCGGGGACGGGGGAACCACGTAGGACGGGCCGCGGCCCTTGGGGTGAAGCCTCCTTCGGGAGGCCGGGTGATCTCCCCATCCGAACCCGACAGCTCACCTCGCAGGCGTCGGAGGAGAAAGTGACGACGATCACGCCCGAAACCAGCCGCTCGTCCCGTCGCGGCCGTCACCGCGCCGAGCGCCCCACCATCACCCCTCTGACCGGCGTGGGTGAGGCCGCCGCCAGGACCGGCGCCATCGCCGCCGTCACGGGCGGCATGCTCGCCTCGGTCTTCTCCTCGAACGCGGGCGCCGCGCCCGCCGCCGAGGGCACCAAGCAGACCGTCGACTACGGCAAGGCGGGAACCGGCGTGCTCGCCGACGAGCTCGTCGACCAGGTGCAGGTCTCCCGGCAGGCCGAGACCGTCGTCGAGGCCAGCACCATCAAGGTCACGCCGTACGCGGAGACCGCCGCGGGCAAGGCCGAGGCGAAGCGCCTCGCCGAGGAGAAGCGCCAGGCGGAGCTGGAGGCCCAGCGGCAGGCGGAGCTCGAGGCCCAGCGCCAGGCCGAGGCGGAGGCCGAGGCCGCCGCGGCGGAGGCTGCGGCGGCGGAGGCCGCGACCACCGTGTCCACCACCTCGACCGGTTCGAGCATCGGCCAGCAGGCCGTGAACCTCGCGATGGAGCTCGTCGGCACGCCGTACGTGCTCGGCGGGTCCACCCCGGCGGAGGGCCTGGACTGCTCCGGCCTGATCACCTACGTGTACGGCCAGCTGGGCGTCACCGACCTGCCCCGCACGTCGAGCGACCTGCGCTACGCCGGCACCGTCGTCTCGGACCCGCAGCCCGGCGACATCGTGTGGACCTCGGGTCACGTCTCGCTCTACGCGGGCAACGGCATGATCGTCGAGGCCGTGCAGCCGGGTACGCCGCTGCGCTACACCACGATGTGGCAGTCCGACCCGACGTTCGTCCGGGTCGTCTGAGCACACCGGACGGTCACCTACGTGTCGTCACGGCGACAGAGCGCCGGTGACCGTCCGGAACCAGGGGTTACAGTCCCCGCGTGAAGATTCTCCTGCCCGACGTCGCGTTCGATCTCGGGTTCCGCACGTTCCTGGACGACGACCTCCGGCGAGGTCTGGACGACGACGCCGTCGTCACCTACGCCATGCAGGAGCCCGTCCCCGCCGCGCACGCCGACGCCGACGTCCTGGTCACCTGGGCGAACCCGCCCGCCCTCGTCGCCGACGCCGCGCGCCGGCTCCCCCGGCTGCGCTGGGTCCAGACCCTGTCGGCCGGCCCGGACGTGGCTCTCGCCGCCGGCTTCGGTGACGACGTCACCATCTCCTCGGGGCGGTCCCTCCACGACGAGACCGTCGCCGAGCACACCCTCATGCTGATCCTCGCCTCCGTGCGGCGGCTACCGGAGGCCCTCGCCGCCCAGCGTGAGCACCGCTGGGCGGGCGAGATGGCCGCCGCCCAGGCCGATCCCGGCACCGACGCGCACTGGACCCTGTCCGGGGCGCACGTCGTGCTGTGGGGCTTCGGGTCGATCGCGGAGCGTCTCGCGCCGCTGCTGGCCGCCCTCGGCGCACGGGTGACGGGTGTCGCGGGTACCGCGGGTGCCCGCGCCGGGTTCGACGTCGTCGGCCCGGACGGGCTCGGCGACCTCCTGCCCGGCACCGACGTCCTGGTCTCCCTGCTGCCGGCCGTACCGGGCACGCGGCACGCGCTCGACGCCGGAGTCCTCGCGAAGCTCCCCGCGCACGCCCGCTTCGTCAACGCGGGGCGCGGGTCGACCGTCGACGAGGCCGCACTGCTCGACGCCCTCCGGTCCGGCCGCCTCGCCGGGGCCGCGCTCGACGTCATGGAGACCGAGCCGCTGCCCGCCGACTCCCCGCTGTGGGACTGCCCGAACCTGGTCCTCACGCCGCACGTGGCCGGCGGGCGGCCGCGGGGCGCCGCCAGGTTCCTGGCGGACCAGGTCACGGCGTGGGTGCGCGACGGCGCCGCCGGGCTCAGGAACGTGGTGCGCGCTGGCAGCGGGGGCAGAAGTACGACGAGCGGTTCATGAACTGCTCCCGCCGGATCTCCGCCCCGCAGCGGCGGCAGGGCTCGCCCTCGCGCCCGTACACGTTCAGCGACCGTTCGAAGTAGCCCGACTCGCCGTTGACGTTCACGTACAGCGCGTCGAACGAGGTGCCGCCCCGCACGAGCGCCTCGCTCATCACCTCCGCGGCGGCGTCCAGCACGCGCAGCACGTCGGCCTGCCGCATCCGCTCGGCCAGGCGGCGGCCGTGCACGCCGGCGCGCCACAGCGCCTCGTCGGCGTAGATGTTGCCCACCCCGGAGACCACGGTCTGGTCGAGCAGCACCCGCTTGATCTGCGTCCGGCGACGGCGCACGTGCCGCGCGATCTCCTCGCGGTCCGCGTGCGGATCGAGCAGGTCCCGGGCGATGTGCGCCACGGGCCCCGGCAGGAGGGGCAGCTCGCTGCCCAGCCCGGCGGGCAGCCCCGAGGCGTCCGGCACCAGGTCCTGCACGCTCAGATGGCCGAACGTGCGCTGGTCGACGAAGTCGAGGTAGTGCCCGGCCGTGCCGAGGGTGGCGGGCGCGCCCTCCAGATGCAGGCGCACACGCAGGTGCGGGTGCCGCCAGTCGTCGGCACTCGCGCCACCGCGGACCAGGAGCTGGCCGGACATGCCGAGGTGGGCGAGGAGCGCCTCGTCCGGAGCCGCGGCGCGGCCTGGCGACGGTATGGCGGGATCGTCCGACGGCGTGGCGGGCGCGCCCGGGACGTCGTCGTCCGTCAGCGGCAGCCAGAGGAACTTGCCGCGGCGGACCGCGGCGGCCAGACGCCGGCCCGCGAGGCGCCCGGCGAAGTCGAGCGGGCCGGCCTCGTGACGTCGCACGCTGTAGTCCCGGAACACCTCCACGCGCCGCACCACGGCGCCGACGACGAGACGGTCGAGACCGTCCCGGACGGTCTCGACCTCGGGCAGCTCAGGCACTCGGCACGTGCCGCACGGCGTCGGCCGGCCCGCTCCCGGGCCGGCGCCTCGCTGCCCGGCGCCCGGCCTCCACGGCCTCGGGTGACGGGTCGCCCACGGGCGGCTGCGCGTCCTCGGGCGCGGTGGCCTTCGCCGGCGGGAAGGCGGCGATCAGTGCCTTGTACGCCTCCTCGGCGGCCTCCTGCTCCGCGTGCTTCTTCGCCGACCCGGAGCCCTGGCCGTAGGCGACGCCGTCGATCACCACCTCGGAGTGGAAGATCCGGGCGTGCTCGGGGCCCTCGAAGGTCGCCAGGTAATCCGGAGCGCCGAGCCCGCGCTCGGCGGCCGCCTCCTGGAGCGACGTCTTCCAGTCCAGACCCGCGCCGAGGCCGGCGGCGACGTCGAGCTGCTCGTCCACCAGGCGGTGCACCAGGTCCCGGGACACCTCCAGGCCGTGCGACACGTAGGTGGCGCCGATCAGCGCCTCGACCGTGTCCGACAGGATCGAGTCCTTGTCGAAACCGCGCGTGCGGATCTCGCCCTTGCCCAGGAGGACGAAGCGCCCCAGGCCGAGCGTCCGCGCGATCTTCGCCAGGGACCGCTGCGACACGGTCGCGGCACGCATCCGAGCGAGGTCACCCTCGTTGGTGTCCGGGTGGCGCCGGTAGAGCGCCTCGGTCACCACGAGCCCGAGGACCGTGTCGCCCAGGAACTCCAGGCGCTCGTTCGTCGGGATGCCACCCGCCTCGTGAGCGAACGAGCGATGCGTCAGGGCGAGCACGAGAAGCTCGGGGTCGAGAACGACCCCGAGCTTCTCCAGCAGCTCGCCCGGCTCCGAGGGGGTCGGAGCGCCGCGGCGGGCCATCAGCCCGCGTTGACGGTCTTCAGGGCGTCGCGGTAGGTACGGCCCTTGTACGCGCCGCACGTGGGGCACGCGGTGTGCTGCAGCTTGTCAGCCTGGCACGACGGGCAGGTCGTGAGGGTCGCCGCGGTGGTCTTCCACTGCGAACGACGCGCACGGGTGTTGCTGCGCGACATCTTGCGCTTCGGAACAGCCACGGTCAGCTCTCTTTCGTCTCGTCGGACACGCTCGTGGATTCGAGCATGCTCTGCAGCGCCGACCAGCGAGGGTCGACCTGATCATGATGGTGGCCGGGGTCGTCGGCCAGGCGTGCACCACATTCGGAGCACAGGCCCGGGCAGTCCGGACGACACAGCGGTTGAAATGGTAGTGCAGTGACCACCGAATCTCGCAATGCGGGCTCGATGTCGGCGAGATCTTTCTCCAGGACGGACTCCTCGTCCTCGATCTCGTCGTCACCGGCCGCGGCCTCCGCCTCGGCCCGCTCGGGGTAGGCGAAGAGCTCCTGGAGCGGGGCATCGACGTCGACCCTGACCTCGTCGAGGCAGCGGGCGCACTCGCCGACCGCCTCGCCACGGATCGACCCGGAGATCAGCACGCCCTCCATGACGGCCTCGAGCCGCAGGTCGAGCTCCAGGCCGGCGCCCTCGGGGACGGCGATCACGGGGGTACCCACGGCAGACGGCACCTGCACCGTGGCGCTGTGCGTGCGCATGGTGCCGGGACGCCGGGACAGCTCGTGCGTGTCGAGCACGAGCGGCGAGCGCGGGTCGAGTGTGATGGCAGACTCCGAGAAGGACGGGTTCGAACGCGGGATGGTGGCCCAACAGGACCAGCCTGCAATCTTACGGCATGTGCCCGGGTCGTGTCGGCCCCGGGCAGGTGTGATCCGACACGCCTCAGCCGACGGCCGCGCGGACCGCTTCCGCGACCCCGTCCGGCACGAGGTCGTCGATCTCACCGCCGTTCCGGGCGATGTCCTTCACCAGCGACGACGCGACGTGGGCATACACCTGGTCGGCCACGACGAACACCGTCTCGACGCCCGACAGGTGCCGGTTCATCAGCGCCATCGGCAACTCCGCGTCGAAGTCGGCGCCCCCGCGCAGGCCCTTCACCACCGCGGTCGCGCCCACCTCGCGGCAGAAGTCGACGAGCAGGCCGTCGGCGATGCCGACCTCGACGTCGGCGGTGGCCGGGTCGCTCGCGACCGCCGCGCGGGCCAGCGACGCACGGGTCTCCAGGTCCAGGAGGCCGGACTTGCCGGGGTTCTTCGCCACGGCGACGACCACGTGGTCGAACAGGCTCCGGGCGCGGCGCACCACGTCGAGATGGCCGAGAGTGATCGGGTCGAAGGACCCCGGGCATACAGCGATGGTCATGCCGATCACCTTAGGAGATCGCGCGGTCGGGTGCGGCCGGCTCCGCGTAGTGCACCATCGTCTCGCCGTAGGACTTCCGGCCGAACGCGGCCAGCCCCTCCGGCCAGGACGGCTCGGGGCTCCTGGCCGACCGCTCGACGACGATGACCGCTCCGGACGCCAGCACGCCCGGTGCGGCCAGATCCCGCAGCACACCGGCGAGACCGTCGTCGGACAGGTCGTAGGGCGGGTCGAGGAAGACCAGGTCGAGGGCGGCGCCGGACACCGGCGGGGCGGCCGCGAGCGCCGCCGTGTACCGCTCGACGGGACCGGTGACGATCTGGACGTGCGCGGCGAGGCCGAGCGTGGCGACGTTCCTGCGTGCGGCGGCGACGGCGGCGCGCGCGGAGTCCACGAGGGTCACGTGGCGCGCGCCGCGACTGGCGGCCTCGAGGCCGAGGGCGCCGGACCCGGAGTAGAGGTCGAGCACGCGGGTGCCGTCGAGCACGTCGAGGTGGTCGAGGCGGGAGAAGATCGCCTCGCGCACGCGGTCGCTGGTGGGCCTGGTCCCCTTCGGCGGCGCGACGAGCGTCCGCCCGCCCAGCCTCCCCGCGACGATCCTCACGGGCCAGAGTTTACGGTGGCCCGGCGGGTGCGGTCGGACCGGCCGCTGCGTCAGGACCAGGGGAGGTCCACGGCCGCCGCCACGGGGAGGTGGTCGCTGCCGGTGCGGTCGAGCGTGCGCAGCTCGGTGACCGCGGCGCCGCGGGCGAGCACGTGGTCGATCGGCACCATCGGGAACGCCGCCGGGAACGTGAGACCGAACCCGTGCCGGGGTTCGGTCACCAGTGCGGTCACCGGGGCGAGTGCGGGGTCGTCGAGGGTGGCGTTCAGGTCGCCGGCGACGATCACGGCGTCGGAGTCGTCGGCGGCCAGGGCTTCGGCGAGCAGCTCGATGCTCTGGTTCCGGGCGGCGACGTCGAGCCCGGCGGGGGCGAGTCTGGTGGACGGCAGGTGCACGGCGTACACCGTGACGCCGGGGGCGCCCTCGCCGGGCAGCACGGTGACCCGCATGCCCCGGTTCCAGCCCGGCCCGGCGCCGTCCGGCCGCAGGTCCACCTTCTCGGCGTCGCGCAGGGGCAGGGCGGACCACACGCCCACCGTCCCGCGGACCTCCCGGTGGGGCAGCGCGTCGCCGAACGCGCGCGTGTACTGGTCGACGAGCGGGGGCGTGACCTCCTCCAGGACGACGACGTCGGGGCCGGCGTCGAGCAGGACCCGCACCGTTCCGGAGATGTCCCGGTTCTCGTCGCTGACGTTGTGCTGGACGACGGTCAGGTCGTCCCGGGGGACGGGTTCCTCCGACAGGCGCGGCCAGAAGATCCAGGCCCAGGCGGCGGCGGGCAGGAGGAAGGCCAGTGTCGCGGTCGCCGACCGGCGCAGGAGCCCGAGCAGGAGCAGCAGCACGGCGGGTACGGCCAGCCACGGCAGGCCGGTGGCCACGAGGCTCGCGAGTCCGGAGGCGGACGGGAGCAGTTCGTGGAACAGGAGCGCGGCGGCCAGGAGCACCTGGAGCACCGCCGTCGCGATACCGCGCGACCAGACGGTGCCGCGCCGGCGCGGCTCACGAAGGTGCCGTCTCCGGCCCGGGCGGGCGTGCTGTTGGTCGCTCACGGGCGCGGACTCTACTCGGGTCGGTTCCGCCCGGGCTACGCCCGTTCGAGGAACTCCTCCTGCTCGGCGTCGAGCTGCTCGGCGATGGCGTCGGCGAGCTCGGGGGCGTAGTGCAGGTCCGGGTCGGCGGTGACGACGCCGATCGCCTCGGTGCGGGCCTGCTCGATGAGCTTCGCGTCCTTGACCACGCGCAGCAGCCGCAGGGAGCTCGATCGTCCGGACTGGGCGGCGCCGAGCACGTCTCCCTCGTTGCGCAGCTCCAGGTCGGTGTTCGCGAGCTCGAAGCCGTCCGTGGTGCGCACCATCGCCTCCAGGCGCGTGCCCGCGGTGCCGCCGGGGGGCGCGTCCGAGACGAGCAGGCACAGGCCGGGCGCGGTGCCGCGCCCGACGCGACCGCGCAGCTGGTGCAGCTGGGACAGGCCGAACCTGTCGGCGTCGAGGATCACCATGACCGTCGCCTCCGGCACGTCGACGCCGACCTCGACCACGGTGGTGGACACGAGCACCGGCGTGTCGCCCGACGCGAACCGCGCCATGGCGTCGTCCTTGTCGGCGGGCGGCAGCTGTCCGTGCAGCATGCCGATCTCGACGCCCGCGAGCTGCTCCCGCCCGCGCAGTTCGTCGGCCACCTCCAGCACGGCCCGCAGCGGCGCGGCGGCGGGCGCCTCACCGGGATCGAGGAGGGCACCGGCGTCGCCGTCCGGCGCGGGAGCGGCCGCCGGGAGGGTCTCCATCCCGTCCTCGCCGCCCCCGCCGTCGTCGTCGGGGCGGATCCGCGGGCACACGACGTAGGCGCGGCCGCCGCGGTCGATCTCCTCGCGCACCCGGGCCCACGTCCGGTCCATCCACCGCTCGTTGCCCGCCGGGACGACGTGCGTGGTGACCCCCGCGCGCCCCGCGGGGACCTCGGTGAGGGATGAGGTCGCCAGGTCCCCGAACACGGTCATCGCGACCGTCCGCGGGATGGGGGTGGCCGTCATGACCAGGAGGTGCGGGGCGGCGCTCGCCTTGTCCCGCAGGCGGTCGCGCTGCTCCACGCCGAACCGGTGCTGCTCGTCCACGACGACCAGCCCGAGGTCGGCGAACTGCACGTGCTCGGACAGCAGCGCGTGCGTGCCCACGACGATCCCCGCCTCGCCGCTCGCGGCGGCGAGCAGCGCTTCCTTCTTCGCCTTGGCTCCCAGGGAGCCGGTCAGCAGCGCGACCCGGGTGGCGTTGTCCGTGCCGCCCAGCATCCCGCCCTCGGCGAGCGGTCCGAGCAGGGCGCGCAGCGTGCGGGCGTGCTGGGCGGCGAGGACCTCGGTGGGCGCGAGCAGGGCGGCCTGGCCGCCGGCGTCGACGACCTGGAGCATGGCGCGCAGCGCGACCACCGTCTTGCCGGACCCGACCTCGCCCTGGAGCAGGCGCTGCATCGGCCGTGCGCCGGCGAGCTCGGCGCTGATCTCGGCGCCCACGTCGCGCTGCCCGGAGGTCAGGTCGAACGGCAGCCGGGCGTCGAGGTCGGCGAGCAGGCTCGTGCGGCCTGTGCCGGCGCCGGCGAGCGGGCGCGGCGTCGCGGGCCGTCCCGTGGCCCGCGCACGCCGCTTGGCGAGCGCGGCCTGCAGCACGAACGCCTCCTCGAACCGCAGCCGGTGCTGTCCCGCACGGACATCGGCCATGCTGTCGGGGCGGTGCACCTTGCGCAGGGCGGCGAGCCGCTCGGGGAGCCCGGCCCGCGCGCGCACCTCCAGCGGTACGGGGTCGGGCACGTCGGCGTCGGTCAGGGTGTCCAGGACGGTGCGCACGGCCTTCGCGATCTTCCAGCTCGGCACGTTCGCCACGGCCGGGTAGATCGGGATGGGGCGGGCGGCCTCGGCGAGCATGTCCTCGTCCGACTCCAGGTCGTCCTCGCCCATCATCATGAACGCGGGGTGCGTGAGCTGCCGCTCCCCGCGGTAGAGCCCGACCGTGCCGGTGAACAGTCCCGTGCTGCCCGGGACGAGCCGCTGCTCGTGCGCGTACAGGGAACCGCGGTGCTTGCCGAAGAACGTCAGGGACAGGTGGTGCCTGCCGTCGGTGATGACGGCCTCCAGGAGTGCGCCGCGGCGGTTGCGCATGGACCGGACCGTGGCCTGGACCACCCGCGCCATGACGGTGACGTGCTCGCCCGCCCGCAGCATGCTGATGTCGGTGAGGCGGCCCGGGTCGTCGTAGCGGCGCGGGTAGTGGCCGATCAGGTCGCCGACCGTCTCCAGGCCGAGCTTGGACAGCGGGTTCTTGCCGCGAGCCTGGCCGAGCGCGCGTGACAGCGGCTCGTCCAGCCGGGCCCGCGGGGTCACACGCCCTCCCGGAGCACCTGGCGGCCGGCCTGCTGGGTCCCGGCGCCGGCCCGCGGCACCGCCTCGACGCCCAGGTGCACCGTCCGGCCGGGGCGCCCCGTCGGCAGGGCGACCAGCTCCGCGGCGGGTGCCGTCCGGGCGAGCTCCTCCGCGAGCTCGCCGGCCACCGGGGCGGCGTCGTCGTCCAGGAGGGCCGTGACCACGTCGGGCGGCCCGGCCGACCCCACCAGCCCCGCGAGCGCCGTGACGGCGTCGGAGGCCGCGACGGGCCCGGACACGCGCAGGCCGGCCAACGCCGAGCGGGCCGCGTCCTGCGGCGTGGTGGTGCCGGGTGCGGTGCCGAGGGCCGCGACCGCCACGACGACGTGCACGTCGGTCGGTGCGTCCAGCGCGACGATCTCGTCGAGGTCGCCGCCGTTCCGTCCGGAGCCGGGGCCGCCGCCGTCCGGCCCGGTCCCGGGGTGGTCGCCGAGCACGAGGGCCCGGCGGGCGCCGGTGGACGCGGCGGCGCGCTGCACGTCGTCCGGGGTGACCGCGTCGACCGTGGCGCCGAACCCGCCCGTGAGCAGCACCACCGCGCCCGCGTGTGCGAGGTCCGCGGCGAGCGCGGGCGCCTCGGTGAGGGCGACGACGCCCCACTCGTGCGGTTCGGCCGCTTCGAGGTGCCGTACGTGCACCTGGGCCAGGGAGCCGGTGCCGGTGATCCCGGCGGCGACGGCGAGGGCCTCGGGCAGCCGGTCGGTGTGGACGTGCGCCTGCCAGACCGCGGTGTCCGACCCGGTGTCACCGCCGACCACGACCACGGAGTCGCCGACCTCCTCGAGCCGGGTCCGGAGGCGGGGCGCGACGTGCGCGGCTCCCGCGGCGCCGCGGGTGAGGACGAACATGAGCTCGAGACCGCCCAGGCCCGTCGGGGCGGGGGCGTGCGAGACGGCGGGTTCCGGCGCCACGAAGGGCGCGGCGCCGCGCTGCTGGACGATCAGGTCGAGGCTCACGGGTTCCATCGTGCCCGGACTGTCAGACACCGCCGCGGCGACGAGCGCGCCCAGCACGAGGACCAGGCCGCACGCCCCCGCGTCGAGCACGCCGGCCGCGGCGAGGACCGGGTGCTCGGTCATGCTGGTCCGGGCCGCCTCGCGCGCGGCGCCGACGGCGGCGCGGGCGACGGCGCCCGGCCCTCCCCCGGCGTCCTCGGCCGCGCGGCCGGCGGTCGCGGCGGCGTCGGCGGTGGTGAGGATGGTCCCGTCGGCGGGGCTGGCGACGGCCGCCCGGGCGGAGCGCGCGGCCTCCTCCAGGATCGTGGCGGGCGTGGTGCCCCGGCGGGCCTCGATCGCGGTGCCGCGCAGCCACTCGGAGAGGATGACGCCGGAGTTGCCGCGCGCTCCGAGCAGCGCGGCGCGCGCGGCGGCGGTGAGCAGGTCGACGCCGGTGGCGTCGTCGGGCGCCCCGCGCACCGCGCGCTCACCCTCGCGGAGCGTGAGGTACATGTTGGTGCCGGTGTCGGCATCGGCCACCGGGAAGACGTTGACCCGGTCCAGGGCCGCCCGTTCGCGCCGCAGCGCGTCCGTCGCGCCACGGACCCACCTGCGCACGAGACCCGCGTCGATCTCCGTCACCCCTGCCCCCCGTCGGTCAGATCCGCTGCGCTCATCCACCGTCTCCTCACGTGCCGCTCGGGACCGGGCTCGGTTCCCGGCCGCCCGGACCCACGCTGCACGCCTCGCCGACGGCGCCCCCGGTCGGCATCCACCGTACCGGCGTACGCGCCCGTGGTGCGGAGCCACGGCGGCCGGGATGTGACGCATCCCCCGCGCGGCCCGCCGGTACGGTTTGAGCGCCCAAGTACGGATCGGGTATGCTCTCGTGGTTGTCCGACGGCGATCCGCGGGTCCGGAGTACCGGATCAGTGGCCGGAGGGCAAACCCTCAAACGACCACTCACCACGTCCTGCTCGTGTGCACGGACGTGCACGACACTCAGGAGACTCCGTGGCTGCCAACTGCGACGTCTGCGGCAAGGGCCCGGGCTTCGGGCACAACGTCTCGCACTCCCACGTGCGGACCAAGCGCCGCTGGAACCCGAACATCCAGCGCGTGCGCGCCGTGGTGAACGGCGCCCCGAAGCGCGTCAACGCCTGCACCTCGTGCCTCAAGGCCGGCAAGGTGCAGCGCCGCGCCTCGGCCTGACGCCCAGCATCCGTTCCGGCGACGCCCGCCCGTGGTTCCGACCGCGGGCGGGCGTCGTCGTGCCTGCCGTCATGGTCGGCGGCTGCCTACCGCCGCGGTTCGGGCGGCCACCCGCGACCTCCGGGGCCCGTCCCCGATCGCCGGCTGCCACGATCACAGCCGCCGCGGCCACCCGATCCCGCCCGCCCTCGGAGACAATGCTCGTGCCGCGGAGTCCTGAATCCGCATAGGCTTTGCCTGGACGCCGCACACCGCTCCCGGCTTGTCTGCACGGCGCCTGTTGCACGCACGATCCCGACGGTGAAAAGGTGAGGTCATGGCGGCTCAGCTCGACGAGGTCTCCATCCGCCCCGCGAGGGCCGAGGACGCCGACGACATCGCACGCGTCGATATCGCGTCGTGGCGTGGCGCGTACTCGGAGATCCTCCCGGGCTCCTACCTGTCCTCCCTCGACGCGGAGGAGCGTGCCGCCCTGTGGCGGGACGCGGTGGCCGCCGAGCGGACCCGCATCCTGGTCGCGGAGACCCGCGGAGGCACGGTCGGGTTCACGAGCGTGGGCCCGTCGCGTGACGAGGACGCCGAGGACGGTGACCTCGAGATCTACGCGATCTACCTCCACCCGCGCGCGTGGGGCAGCGGTGTGGCCCGGGACCTGATGCGCCGGGCGCTCCAGCACGTCCCCGACGGCGCGTCGGTGACACTCTGGATCCTCGAGGAGAACGACCGCGCCCGGCACTTCTACCGCCGCCACGGGTTCGCCCCCGACGGCACCGAACGCATCGACGAGATCGGCGGCAAGCCGCTGACCCAGCTGCGCTACCGGCGCTGACCGCGCCGCCGGACGCGCCGCCGCGGCCGGCCGGGCGGAGGCGTGCGGCGGGACTCTCAGGCAGCCTCGGGCGCGGGCACGACGCGGTCGCTCAGCTCCAGACCGAACAGCCCCAGCGCCTGAGCCATCATGTCGTCGAACATGTCCTCGAAGTCGCCGTAGGCGAACGACAGGTGCCCGAACGCGGCCATGCACATCACGCCGAAGAAGTTGCGCCAGGCGACGATCCACAGGTAGCCCAGCCCCAGCGGCACCTCCAGGCCGGGCGCGATGGTGCGGGAGTGCTCGACGACCTGGTCCCGCAGCTCTGCCGGGACCTCGTCGTCGGGCGGCAGCCAGGACGCCGGAGCGGACTGCCGGAGATGGGTGACGAACGCCGGCACGTACGCACCGCCGATGATCGCGGCGATGTCACGGTCGGTCTCCTCGCCACCTTCCCGGACCTCGTGGAAGTCCGGCCCCATGAGCAGCGAGAACTCGCCCGGATGCGCGACGGACCAGGAGAACACCGTGTGGGTGAGGGCGTAGAGCTGGGCGCTCACGTCGTCGGCCGGCTGCCGGCCCCGCGCCACGACCATGCGCGCGGCCAGGCTCTCCGTGGCCGTGTGGTGCACGGCCCGCAGCAGTTCGACCCGCCCGCCGGGGAAGTACCGGTACAGGGCCGGCGAGGTGAACCTGAGCGCCTTCGCCACCGCCGCGATCGTGACGTTGCGCGTGCCACCCGAGGCGACCATGATCTCGCGGGCCGCCTTGACGGCCTGCCGTCGCGCCTCGGTGTGGCGACCGCTCAGAACCGGGCTGTCAGCCGCCGGGTTGGTGGTCGTCACTGACATGTCCTCTCTGCTTCGACCGCGGACACGGCCCCGGCGAAGTCGATGACGAACGACGACGAGTGGTCCTCCATGACGGCCGGCGGCACCACCACCTCGACCGCGGGATCGCGCCCGTAGGTGGTGAACGACCAGGTTCCCTCGTCGTCGGTGGCCACGATCCAGTCGACCGTCGTTCCGTTCGCGCTCTCCACGCTCTGGCACTGCGCCGACGGGCCCGGCGGTTCCACGCCGCAGCGCAGGGTCACGGCGGCGCCGGGCGCTCCCCAGGCCGCGGTGGCCTGCGAATTCGTGTCGACCCGCGGAAGATCCTCGTCCAGCGCGTCCGGGAGGGCCAGGACCACCGCCGCACACTCGGGGTCCGCCGCGTCCGGTGCCGCGGCCACACCGATCGTGGGCGCGCAGGCGGTGGTGGCGACCAGGGCGGCCGCTGCGGGCAACGCCGCGACCAGGGGTGCCCTTCGGCGGGAGATCACGCCGCCACCGTACCTTGTTCGCACCGTGCCCCACCGGGAGCCGACGTCCCGCGGCGTCGGCGTGTCCCGGCGCGGCGCTCCGGCGCGTTCCGACGAGATAGCTGGTCAGCGCTTCGCGCAGGGTTATATAGGGTTGGCTCCGTGACCGAGCGGGTGCGTGACGTGAACGAGGACGAACTGCTGCGGCGCATCTTCCCGCTCCTACCAGTGGGTGGATCGACGCAGGTCGGCCCGGGTGACGACGCCGCGATCGTGGCGGCGCCCGACGGGCGTTTCCTCGTCTCGTCCGACGTCCTCGTCGAGGACCGGCACTTCAAGACGCGCTGGTCGTCCGGGGCCGACGTCGGGCACCGGGCCGCGGTCCAGAACTTCGCCGACATCGCGGCCATGGGCGGTCGCCCGACGGCGCTCGTGATCTCCCTGGTCATGCCCGGCGACACACCCGTGGAGTGGGTCGAGGACCTGGCCCGAGGGCTCGCCGAGGCCTGCAAGCCGCAGCGCGCGGGCGTCGTCGGCGGCGACCTCGCGAGCGGTGAGTCGATCGTCGTGAACGTGTCGGTGCACGGGACGCTGGACTGGCGCGATCCCGTGCTGCGGACGGGCGCCCGTCCGGGCGACGTCGTCGCCTACGCGGGCGTGCGGGGCCGGTCCGCCGCGGGCCTGGCGTTGCTCGACTCCGGCGTGATCCGCCCGACGCACCAGCACCCCCTCGTCAAGGCCTACCTGCGCCCGGACCCGCCGCTGGAGGCGGGACGCCGGGCCGCGCGCGCCGGCGCCACCGCGATGCTCGACGTGTCGGACGGCCTGCTGCGCGACGCCGGGCGGATCGCGCTGGCGTCGGACGTGCGGCTGGACCTGGACGGGGCGGCGTTCGACGACGACCGGCGCGTCCTGTCGGACGCCGCCCTCGTCGTCGCCCAGTCGGCCCTGCGCGCGGGCGACGCCGGGGAGCTGGTCGGCGACATCGGCCAGGCGGAGGCGGCGAACCGCCTCATGAACCAGTGGATCTGGTCCGGGGGCGAGGACCACGGGCTCCTGGCGGCCTTCCCGGAGGACGTCGCGCTGCCGGAAGGGTGGACCCGGATCGGCCAGGTGCACCCACCCGGCAAGGCGGCGCCGCGCGTCACCATCGACGGACGCCGGCCGGTCGTGTCGGCGGGCTGGGATCACTTCGAGGCGTAGTGGCCTCGCTCGCGGCGGCGCGCGAGGCCGGCCGGGACCGCACGGCGGGCCCGGCCCGCCTCACCGCACGATGTCGATCTTGTCCGGCGCACCGCCCAGCTCGCAGAAGTCGTGGGCGTTCTTGAGCAGCTTCATCTCCTCGGAGAACTCGTGCTCCTTGTCGTGGTGCCCCTGCCCGACGGCCTCCCGCAGCCGCTCCAGCTCGCCGTTCTTGTTGTGGGAGAAGACCCGCACCACGTAGCCCGTGCTGGACTCGATCTCCAGGCACGCGAACGGCGGACAGGGCGCGCCGAACGTGCCGTAGACGAGGAGCAGGACCGCGGCCACCGCGAGCAGCGCCGGCCCGATCCAGAACAGCGGCTCGAGCACACCGAACAGCAGGAAGCACGCCCAGGCCAGCGCGAACAGCAGGACGACCCCCGCCGCCTGCCCGGGCCAGCCGCCCGGCATCCGGCGGCGCGGTTTCCCGATCTGGTGGATCCTCGCCCGCTCCAGGTTCCCCAGGGGGAACATGATTCCGCTGACGGTGAGGATGCCGCGGCTGACCCGCGGCGTCCATGTGGTCTCCGTCAGCCCTTCGAGCTTCCAGAACGCTGCCACGTTCCCGCCTTTCTCGCTCCGTGGCGCAGGCTCGCGCCGACACCGTCCGCTCGCCATCTCGCGATCCGCGTCGCCTCGCCCATCGACCCGCGCCAGACCGGACCGTGCCCCGGGAGCACGACGTCGGCGTCCAGCCCGGCCAGGACACCGAGCGACGCGTCGGCCGCCACGGGATCGTGGGCGAAGAACCCCGGCGGTAGCTGCGGCCCGGTCATCCGGGCCAGAGGGTGGGCCGTGATCAGGGCGTCGCCGGTGGCCAGCAGGCCGCCGGGCAGCATGTAGGAGGTCGACCCGGAGGTGTGGCCGGGTGTGGCGACCGGGACGGGGGCGCCGGGCAGGTCGAGGGGCTCCCAGGAGTCGCCGTCGGGCAGCAGGACCGCGCCGGGCAGCGGGCGCTGCCGGAACGCCCCGGCGCGTGTCACGTCGAGGGCCCACCGCACGGCGCCGCGCTCGCCGAGGCGCCGCGCGACGTCGAGCCTCCCCGGCTGCTCGAGCTCGCCGCTCGCGGCACGCGCGGCGTCCGCCGCCGCCATGTGCACGGGCGTGCCGTACTCGCGGCGGAAGTGCTGCACGCCGCCGAGGTGGTCGGCGTGGGCGTGGGTGATCACGATCGCCCGCACGTCCCGTGGATCGCACCCGATCGCCACCACCGACGCGACGACGGCGGCCGTGTCGCCGCTCCAGCCCGCGTCGATGAGGGTCAGATGCCTGCCCTCGCGCAGCAGGTACCAGTTGACGTGCGTGCCGGAGCACCGGAACACATCCGGCGCCACCCGGCTGACCACGACCATCCCGGTTCCCCCTTGACCTGCAATGACATCTCAATAAGGGTGCCATCCAGGCAATCAGGAGTAAAGGATGAATCCGGAGATCGCCGTCACGGAGGAGTGCGGCGCCCGGGCGGGTCAGCTCACCGCAGGCCGACCGGGCGCTCCAGCGCGAGCTGGATCAGCTCGTCGATGAGCTCCGGGTACGGGACGCCGGACGCGGCCCACATCCGCGGGTACATGGAGAAGGGCGTGAATCCGGGCATCGTGTTGATCTCGTTGACCACGACGCGCTCGTCCGGGCCCACGAACACGTCGACCCGGGACAGCCCTTCCGCGCCGACCGCCTCGAAGGCCCGGATCGCGACCTCCTGGACCTCCTTGATCACGGGGTCGGGCAGGTCAGCCGGGCAGGTCAGCGCGACGTCGGCCTCGGCGAGGTACTTGGCCTCGAAGTCGTAGAAGTCGTGATCACCGGCCGTCACCTCGATCTCGCCCGGCAGGGAGGCCCGGGGGCGCGCCCCGCCGCGGCCGCCGAGCACGGCGCACTCGATCTCCCGGCCGGCGAGCCCGGCCTCGACGAGCACCTTCGGGTCGTGCTCGGCCGCGGCACGCACGGCCGCGTCCAGCTCGTCGAGGGAGTCCACGCGCGAGACGCCGAGCGACGAGCCGGCCCGCGCCGGCTTCACGAACAGCGGCAGGCCGAGACCCGCCACCTCGGACAGGACCTCGTCCCGGCGCTCGTCCCACTCCCCCGGGCGGATCACGGTGTACGGGCCGATCGGCAGGCCGTGCCCGGCGAACACCATCTTCATGAAGTGCTTGTCCATGCCGACCGCGGAGGCCAGGACGCCGGAGCCGACGTACTTCACGTCGGCCAGCTCCAGAAGCCCCTGGACGGTGCCGTCCTCGCCGTACGGCCCGTGCAGCAGAGGGAAGACGACGTCGACCTCGCCGAGCACCGACGGCACCCGGCCGGCCTCGATCACGCGGACGTCCCGGGAACCCGTCCGCAGCGGCAGCACGACCTCGCCCGGGGCGGCGGGCACCTCGGGGACCCGGCCGTCGGTGATGGCCCAGCGCGCGGCCTCGTCGTCGGCCACCACCCACTGGCCGTCGGGGGTGATCCCGACCGGCACCACCTCGTACCTGTCCCGGTCGATGGCACCCAGGACTCCGCCTGCGGTGGCGACGGAGATCCCGTGCTCGCCCGAGCGCCCGCCGAACAGGAGCACCACGCGCGGCTTGCGGCCGGGATCGGGCTCGGTCGCCGCGGGTTCGGGCGTGGAGTGCTGGGCATCGGTGCGGTTCGACATCGGCCCCGACACTACCGGACGGCGGACGAACCGGAGGCCGCACGGAGCGACGGTGCCGGCCACCCGGCCCCTGGCGCCCGCGCCGCGGAACAGGGCACAATCGCCGGGGACGATTAACTGACTCCAACTACAACGAGAGCCTGTCGAAGGAGACGTGGCGATGAGCGTGACCGACGCACCCCCGGCCCGGCCGGAACTCGACCGGATGCTGCGTGAGCTGCGCACCGGCGCCGACCACTGGGCCGCCCTCCCCGTGCCCGACCGCGCCCGGGTGTTCCGTGAGGTGTCCGGCGCCGTCGCCGGCGTGGCCCGGGAATGGGCCGAGACCGCCGCGCGCGCCAAGAACATCCCGGACGGCTCGCCCCTGGCCGGCGAGGAGTGGATGAGCGGCCCGTACGCCGCGCTCGAGTCGTCGGCCGCCTACGCCCGCGCGTACGAGGCGATCACGCGCGGCCGGTCCCCCGCCGACGGCCTCCCCACGCGCACCGTTCCCGGCGGCCGCACGGCCGTGCGGGTCCTGCCGCTGGGCCTCCAGCAGCGCGTCCTGTTCCACGGGTTCTCCGCCGAGGTGTGGATGCCGCCCGGCGTCTCCCCCGAGCGGCTGCGCCGCGAGGCCGGGCTCGACGCCGGCACGGTGGGCAGGAGCGGCGGTGTGGGCCTCGTGCTCGGCGCGGGGAACATCTCCTCGATCGCCCCGCTCGACGCGTTCTACGAGCTCGTGGCGGCGGGCCGGACGTCGCTCGTGAAGCTCAACCCGACGTTCGCGGACCTGCTCGACATCTACGAGCGCGCCCTCGCACCGCTGATCCACATCGGCGCGGTCCGCGTCGTGAACGGCGACGGCGCCGTCGGCTCCTACCTGGCCACGCACGACGGCGTGGACAAGGTGCACATCACCGGCTCCCAGGCCACCCACGACACCATCGTCTGGGGACGCGGCGAGGAGGCGGAGCGCCGCCGGGCCGAGCGGGACCCGCGCCTCGCCGTCCCGATCACCAGCGAGCTCGGCGGCGTCTCGCCGATCATCGTGGTCCCGGGCACCTGGTCCGACGCCGATCTGCGGTTCCAGGCCGAGCACGTCGCCACGATGCGCCTGCACAACGCGGGACACAACTGCATCGCCGGGCAGATGGTGGTGCTCGGAGCCGACTGGCCGCAGCGCGACGCCTTCCTCGCCGAGCTGCGCGGTGCGTTCGCCCGGCTGCCCGCGCGCGAGCCCTGGTACCCGGGCTCGGCCGACCGCCTGCGGGAGGCCGTGGCCGCGCACGCGGGCGCGGAGACGATCAACGGCCGCGTGCTGCTGGAGTCCACGGGCGACGACCCGGCGTGCGACACCGAGTACTTCGCGCCGGTGCTCGCCTGGAAGCAGGTGGCGGGCACCGGGTCCGAGTTCCTGCGCGCCGCGGTGGTCTTCGCCAACGACCGGCTCGCCGGCACCCTGGGCGCGAACGTCGTCGTCGACCCGGCCGCCCGCCGGTCCATGGGCGCCGCCTTCGAGGAGGCCCTCGCCGACCTGCGCTACGGCACGATCGCCGTGAACGCCTGGACCGCCGTCGGCTTCCAGCTGGCCGGTGCCACGTGGGGCGCGTTCCCCGGCAACACGATCGAGGACGTCGGCAGCGGGATCGACGTCGTGCACAACGGCCACCTGCTGGCCGGGCCGGAGCGCACCGTCGTGACCGGGCCGTTCCGGGAGTTCCCGCGCTCCGTGCCGGGCGGGGAGTTCTCGCTCTTCCCGAAGCCGCCGTGGTTCGCCGGCGCCCGCACCGCGGCGATCACCGGCGAGCGCCTCACCGGCTACGCGGCGGCACCCTCCTGGGCCCGCCTCCTCGGGGTGCTGGTACCTGCCTTCCGGGCCTGACGGACCTGCCGCTGGTCAGGTGGTCCATGGTGTTCCGGCCCAAGGTGTCCTGCCGACGGGTGTTCCGCGCCGACCGCCGTCGTACGCTCACGGCATGACCGATCAGCACGACCCCGGCCTGTCCCCCGCGACCCTCGCCGTGCACGCCGGGCGACCGCATCCCCGGCAGGGCGGTGCGGTGAACCCGCCGATTCCCCTGAACAGCACCTACGTCTCGCAGGGCGAGGTCCCGCCCGGCGAGCTCGCGTACGCGCGGGCGGACACCGACGCGTGGCACGGCTTCGAGGAGGCCCTGGCGGCGCTCGAGGGCGCGGGCGAGCGCGGGATCGTGTTCTCCTCCGGGATGGCCGCGGTCGCCGCGGTGCTGTCGCTCGTGCCCGACGGCGGCACCCTGGTGCTCCCGCGTCACGCCTACCAGACGACCAGCGGGTACGCCGACGAGCTCGCGGAACGGCACGGTGTCACCGTGCGGCGGGTCGACATCGCGGACACCGACGCCGTGGTCGCCGCGCTCGACGGCGCCGACCTGCTGCTGATCGAGTCGCCGACGAACCCGATGCTGGAGGTCGCCGACCTGCCGGCGCTGCTCGCCGCGGCCCGGGAGCGGGGCGTGCCCACCGCGGTGGACAACACGTTCGCCACGCCGCTCGGGCAGCGTCCGCTCACGCTCGGGGCGGACCTCGTGCTCCACTCGGTGTCGAAGTACCTCGCGGGGCACTCGGACGTGATCCTGGGGGCCGTGCTCACGAGCGACGCCACCCTCGCCGAACGGATCCGCGGCTACCGCACGGTGCACGGCGCGGTAGCCGGCCCGTTCGAGGTGTGGCTGGCGCTGCGTGGCCTGCGGACGCTCCCGCTGCGGTTCGAGCGGGCCTGCGCGAACGCGGCCGAGCTGGCCCGGCGACTCGCGGAGCACCCGGACGTGGCGGAGGTGCGGCACCCGTCCCTGCCGGGCGATCCCGGGCACGAACGGGCGTCGGCGCACATGAACGCGTACGGGGCGATCCTCGGCGTCCGGCCGGTGACGGATCCGGGCTCCGGGCCCGCCGCGACCGCGGATGCCGTCGTGGCCCGCTGCCGGCTCTGGGTGCCCGCCACGTCCCTGGGTGGGGTCGAGTCGCTGATCGAGCGGCGGCGGCGCTGGGGCACGGAGTCGGCGACGGTCCCGGAGGACCTGCTGCGCCTCAGCGTGGGCGTCGAGGACGTCGAAGACCTCTGGGTGGACCTGGACAGGGCCCTGCGGGCCGATACGCTGGGCGGATGACCCCGCGACGAAGCCTCGTGGCCGCCCTCGTCCTCCCGGCCGTCGTCGCGCTCGTGGCTGCCGGGTGCACCGGAGGGGACGGTCCGAGACCGGAGACCTCCGCGAGCGACGGCGGAACGAGCGCCGCGTCCGCGACACCGGCGGACGACGGCGGGCCCGGGGACGGTGGCGGAGCCGGGGACGACGGCGGGGCCGACGACGGCGAAGGGTCCGACGGCGGGTCCGGCGACGGCGGGGGATCTGGTGCGGACGACGGGTCCGGTGATGACACGCCGGCGCCGACGTCCGCGCCACCCTTCGTGGCCGACACCCGCCCCGACCAGGCGGAGCCGACCGGCGCCGGCGGCACCCTCCTCACGGTCACGGACATCCGGACCGGGGTCCACCCCGGGTTCGACCGCGTCGTCTTCGACCTGGGCGGCACCGGCCCGGGCGCGCCCGGATGGGATGTCCGGTACGTCCCCGAGGCGCTCGACGACGGCAGCGGCCACCGCGTGGAGGTCGCGGGCGACGCGATTCTCCAGGTCAGGATCTCGGGGACGGCGGCGCCCACGGACTCCGGCGTTCCCGGCGCCGACCGCACGCCGATCCGGCCGGCGGACACCGAGGCCGTCGAGGAGGTCCTGTACCGCACCTGGTTCGAGGGTTACAGCACGGCCTTCGTCGGCATCGACGACGGCGAACGCCCGTTCCGCGTGTTCCTCCTGACCGACCCGGTCCGCGTGGTCCTGGACGTCCAGCACTGACGGATCCCCGGAACCGGGCCCAGCGCTGATGCGGTCGGTCTCCTGTGGAGTGGCCGGTCGCGGACCAGCCGCTCGACGGCGGACCGACCACTCGACGGCGGACGCCCGGCGTCAGATGCTCTCCGACTTGAGCGGGCGGGACAGCAGCGCGACGGCCAGGTCGTCGATCGGGAGCTTCCCCGCGATCACGCCGACGACGCCCTCGGTGATCGGCATGTCCACACCGTGCGTCCGGGCGAGGTCGAGCACCGACGCCGAGGACTTGACCCCCTCGGCCGTTCCGCCCGTGGCCTCGATCGCCTCGTCCAGGGACATCCCCAGCCCGAGGTGTTTGCCCAGCGTGTGATTGCGGCTCAGGGGGGACGCGCAGGTCGCGACCAGGTCGCCCATGCCCGCCAGGCCGGAGAACGTCTCCGGCCGCGCCCCGAGCGCCATGCCCAGGCGCGTGATCTCCACGAGGCCACGCGTGATGAGGGTGGCCGTGGTGTTCCAGCCGAAGCCCCGGCCCTGGGCCATGCCGACCGCGAGCGCGATCACGTTCTTCACCGCGCCGCACAGTTCCACGCCCACGACGTCGTCGTTCGTGTAGGGGCGGAAGTAGGGGGCCGAGCACGCGTCGGCGACGAACCGGGCCGTCGCCTCGTCGGGCGCGGCCACGACGCTCGCCGCGACCTGGCGTTCGGCGATCTCGCGGGCCAGGTTCGGGCCGGAGACCACGGCCACGCGCCCGGCGGGGATGTCCAGCGCCTCGGCGACCACCTCGCTCATCCGCTTGTCGGTGGCGAGCTCGACGCCCTTCATCAGGGAGACGACCACGGCGTCCGGCGCGAGGAGGTCCTTCATCGGCTCGAGCGTGGTCCGCGCCACCTGGGACGGGACGGCCGCCACGACGATCGCGGCGCCGGTCACCGCCTCCGCGGCGTCGGTGGTGCCACGCATCGGCGGGAGCGTGACGCCGGGCAGCCGCTTGGGGTTCGCGTGGTCCTCGGTCACCGAGCGCGCCACCTCGGGGTCGCGGCCCCAGAGCACGACGTCGCATCCGGCGTCGGCCAGCACCATCGCGAAGGCGGTGCCCCAGGCGCCCGAGCCCAGGACGGCGACGCGCGTCGGGTTGCCGCTCACGGGCGCTCCACCGGCGGGTAGTCGGTTCGCTTGGCCTGGTACTCGGGGTGCTTGCGCAGGTCGAAGCGGTGCTTCGGAGGCTCCTCGCCGCGGATCCCGGCGAGCTGGGAGGTGATGGCTTCCATGACCCGTTCCGTCGCCTCGGTCAGGACCGCGCTGTCGAAGGGCCTGTCGTAGAGGTCGGAGAGGTCCACGGGTTCGCCGGCCGAGACGACGACCTTCTTCCGGGGGAACGGGCTGGGGACGCGGCCGTACCTGGGGAGTGTCTTGTGGGCGCCCCACTGGGCGATCGGTACGACGGGCAGCTTCGAGGCGAGCGCCATGCGCGCCATGCCGGACTTCGCGACCATCGGCCACAGGTCGGGGTCCCGGGTGAGCGTGCCCTCCGGGAGGATGACGACGGCGGCGCCGTCCCCGAGCAGCTTGCCGGCATCGGCGAGGGACTGCGCGGAGGCCTTGGTGCCGCGGTCCACCGGGATCATGTTCGTCCACCGGAGCGCGAACCCGACGGGCGAGTCGAACAGGGCGCGCTTGGCGAGGATCCGGGGCTCGTAGCCGCTGTCGTAGACGAAGTGCGCCAGGGGCAGGGGATCGATCTCGGTGACATGGTTCGCCGCCGCGATGAACCCGCCCTTCCTCGGGAGGTTCTCCTGCCCTCGCCAGTCGTACTTCCACAGGCTGAAGGCGAGGTGTCGCACACAGAAGGCCACGAAGCGGTACGCACGGGTCTGAGGCGGACGCGATGGAGGACGAGCATTGGGCACGGCGAAACAATACCCGCCAGGGCTCCGGTGCAGTGCCGTGCCGGACCCACCGCGCCGGCGCGCGGCGGGCACCCGACGGCGGCGGGCCGCCGGGTGCCCGGTGCCGCTCAGTCCCGGCTGACGTCCGCGCCCAGGGCGAGGAGCTTCTCGTGGAAGCTCTCGTAGCCGCGGTCGATGAGGCGGATGCCGCGGACCGTCGACTGGCCCTTCGCGGCCAGCGCGGCGATGAGGTGGCTGAATCCGCCGCGCAGGTCCGGCACCTCGATGTCGGCGGCGGCGAGCGGCGTCGGGCCGGAGATCACGGCGGAGTGGTGGTAGTTCCGCGCGCCGAACCGGCACGCGCCCCCGCCCAGGCACTCCTTGTAGACCTGGATGGTGGCGCCCATCTTCCGCACCGCCTCCGTGAAGCCGAAGCGGTTCTCGTAGACGGTCTCGTGCACGATCGACAGGCCCTTGGCCTGGGTGAGCGCGACGACGAGCGGCTGCTGCCAGTCCGTCATGAAGCCGGGGTGCACGTCGGTCTCCAGGACGATCGACTTCAGGTCGCCGCCGGGGTGCCAGAACCGGATGCCGTCGTCCTGCACGTCGAACCGGCCGCCGACCTTCCGGAACGTGTTGAGGAACGTCATCATCTCCGGCTGGGTCGCGCCCTTGACGGTGATGTCACCGCCGGTGGCGAGCGCGGCCGAGGCCCACGACGCCGCCTCGATGCGGTCCGACAGGGCCGTGTGGTTGTAGCCCTCGAGCCGGTCGACGCCCTCGATGCGGATCACGCGGTCGGTGTCGACCGAGATGATGGCGCCCATCTTCTGCAGCACGGCGATGAGGTCCATGATCTCGGGCTCGATCGCGGCTCCGGAGAGCTCGGTGACGCCCTCGGCGCGCACCGCCGTGAGCAGCAGCTGCTCCGTGGCGCCGACGCTCGGGTACGGCAGCGAGATCTTGGTGCCCTGCAGGCGGCGGGGCGCGCGCAGGTGGATGCCGTTGGGTCGCTTGTCGACGACGGCGCCGAACTGGCGCAGGATGTCCAGGTGGTAGTCGATCGGCCGGTCGCCGATGCGACAGCCGCCCAGGTCGGGGATGAACGCCTCGCCGAGGCGGTGCAGGAGCGGTCCGCAGAACAGGATCGGGATGCGGCTGGAGCCGGCGTGCGCGTCGATGTCGGCGACGTGCGCCGACTCGACGTTCGAGGGGTCGAGATCGAGGATGCCCGCGTCGGGGTCGTACTTCACGGCCACGCCGTGAAGTTCCAGGAGCCCCGAGACAACCTTGACGTCACGGATCTGCGGCACGTTGCGCAGCACGCTCGGGGTCTCGCCCAGCAGCGAGGCGACCATGGACTTCGAGACGAAGTTCTTGGCACCGCGCACCGTGATGGAACCGTTCAGCGGGTTCCCGCCGTTCACGTAGAGAAGGTCGTTCATGTCCTCGTCGTCGCCTTGTCGTCGATGGGCAGTCGATGGCCGGCCGTCCGGTGGACCCGGCCGATGCCGCGGGACATGGTCGTCGCCGGGCCGCGCGCCCCGTCGATCCTGCCCCGCCGGGCACGAGCGTGCCAACACGCCCCGAGCCGAGAGTATTCACGTTCACTACACCTTCACCCGCCACGCACGGCGGCGCGCGCGGACACGCCGCGCGCGTGACGCGCGACACGCCGAACGGGGCGGGTCGGCAACGATCGGGAGGATGACCCCCCGCCGCTTCCGTACAACGTTTTTCACCCGTGGATGACACATCCTTTCTCTGTGATCTATACCACATGCCGGAGAACTCCGTCACTTCACCCGGGCCCGCCAGGCCGCGGATCCGGGTGCGATCCCGGTCACACGCCCGGCGGACCGGCGCGCCGGGTGGCTTGAGTTCTGCTGCATGGGCCCCTTAGGTTCCCTTGCCCAGTGCGTCAGGAAGCGTCAGAACGGCGCAGCGCACCGGTCCCTCCTCGACGACCCTCACGAGGTGCGGGCCATGTCAGAGGGAGCTCTATGGACAACGTCAATCTCGTGCTCGACACGTTCGCCGAGTACGTCTTCTTCGCGGTCCCGGTGGCGGGTACCGACCTCCGGCTCGTGGTGGTCTGGCTGATCGTCGCCGCCGTCTTCTTCACGGTCTGGCTCGGGTTCCCGAACCTGTGGGGCTTCAAGCACGCCATCGACCTCGTGCGCGGCAAGTTCGACCACAAGGGCGACCCGGGCGAGGTCTCGCACTTCCAGGCGCTCGCCACGGCACTGTCGGGCACCGTGGGCCTGGGCAACATCGCCGGCGTCGCCGTCGCCATCACGATCGGCGGCCCCGGCGCGACGTTCTGGATGATCGTCGCCGGCCTCCTGGGCATGGCGCTCAAGATGGCCGAGTGCACGCTCTCCACGAAGTACCGGCACGTGCACGCCGACGGCACCATCTCGGGCGGCCCGATGTACGTGATGCGCGACGGCCTGGCCGCGATCCGCCTCGGCGGGCTCGGCAAGGTGCTCGCGGTCCTGTTCGCCGTCTTCGCCATCCTGGGATCCCTGGGCGGCGGCAACATGTTCCAGTCGAACCAGGCGGCCGCGCAGATCGCCAACGTCGCGGGCAGCGACACCGAGACCCTCGGCCTGTGGGTCGGCCTCGGCTTCGCCGTCCTCGTGGGGCTCGTGATCATCGGCGGCATCAAGTCCATCGCCAGCGTCACGAGCAAGGTCGTCCCGGCCATGGCCGTCGTCTACCTGATCGCCTGCCTCGTGGTCATCCTCGGCAACATCACCGCGGTCCCGGCCGCGTTCGGCCAGATCATCGGCGGCGCGTTCAACCCGGACGGCGTCACCGGCGGCATCATCGGGGTGCTCATCATGGGCTTCCAGCGCGCCGCGTTCTCGAACGAGGCCGGCATCGGCTCGGCCGCGATCGCCCACTCCGCGGTGAAGACCGACGAGCCGGCCAGCGAGGGTTTCGTCGCCCTGCTGGAGCCGTTCATCGACACGGTCGTCATCTGCACGATGACCGCGCTCACCATCATCATCACCGGCGTCTGGACCACCGGCGGGGACGACGGCGTCGCGCTCACCTCGGCGGCGTTCGAGTCGGTGCTGCCCTGGTTCCCGTACGTGCTCGCGATCTGCGTGGTGCTCTTCGCGTTCTCGACGATGCTCTCGTGGTCGTACTACGGCGCGAAGGCCACCGGTTACCTGTTCGGTGACAACCGCCACGCGGAGAACGTCTACAAGGTGCTCTTCTGCGTCTTCACGGTGGTGGGCGCGCTCGGTGCGAGCGAGTCCATCCTCGGCTTCTCCGACGCGGCGATCTTCGCCATGGCCGTGCCGAACATCCTGTGCCTGTACCTGCTCTCCGGCGACCTGCGCCGCGAGGTCAAGGGCTACTGGGCGCGCGTCGTCAAGGGCGAGGGCGCGCCCGAGGACGACGCCGAACGCGAGGTCGCTCGCGTCTGACGCCGCACCCGCCCGTCCGGCGGGACCCGGCCGGGTCCCGCCGGACGTCACCCCTGGCCGGATCCGGCCTCGGGCGAGGGCCGGCAGGACCGCGGGCGAGTACCCGGTCCGCCGTGACGGTCAGCCGGACGCCGGCGGGACGTCCGGCGCGCGGGTGGTGCCGCGGACGATCAGGCTCACGTCGCTGACCACGTGCTCGGGACCGGCCTCGGGGTCCTTCAGCTGACGGCGCAGGAGCCGCAGGGCCTCGGCCACCATGGTGGGGTGGTCGGGGTCGATCGTCGTCAGGCCCGGCACCAGGTGCTGGGAGATGCCGAGGTTGTCGAACCCCGCCAGCTGGACGTCGTCGGGCACCCGCAGCCCGGCGTCGTGCAGGCCGGCGAGAGCGCCGATCGCGACCTCGTCGGTCACGGCGAACACGCCGTCGACCTCCAGCCCGTCGCCGATCGCCGCGGCGAGGCTCGCGCGCGCCTCGGCGATCGAGTAGGTGCGCAGCGGGATCACGAGCCCGGGGCCGTGCGGCAGGCCGGCCCGCTCCAGCGCCTCGGACCAGCCGCCGGCGCGATAGGTCGCCATCTCGGGGTGCGGCGCGGAGAGCTTTCCGCCCAGCACCGCGATCCGGCGGGCTCCGGAGGCGATGAGGTGCTCGGTGGCGAGGCGCGCCCCGGCGACGTTCCCCATGCGGACGCGGTGGTACCGGTCGGGCACCGCCTGCTCACCGAGCAGGACGATCGGCACGTCCGGATGGATCCGGTCGAGATCGGCCATGTCGAGTCCCACGGCGCTGAGCAGCACGCCGTCGTACTGCTGGAGCCTCGCGAGGGAGAGCGCGGAGAGCTCCCGCTCGCGGCTCGCGCCCGACTGCTCGACGACGAGGTGCATTCCCTCCGGCGCCAGCGCCTCCGAGATCCGGGAGGCCAGCTCACCGTAGTAGTGCAGGTCGAACTGCGGCACGATGAGGCCGATCGTGCCGGTCCGCCCCGACCTCAGCCGCCGGGCGGTGAGGTTGATCTCGTACCCGAGCTCGTCGACGACCTCGAGCACGCGCAGCCGCGTGTCGGCCCCCACGTTCGACCGTCCGTTGAGCACGTTCGACACGGTCATCACCGAGACACCGGCTTCTCGTGCCACATCGCTCATCGTGACCATTCGTCCCCTTCCCACGACGGGCCACTCTGCCAGGCCGGGTGCCGCACCGCGTACCCGTTGTCGCCGTCGGTCACGAATCGGTGACGATCTCCGGGCCGGAGCTTGACGCCCGGAGGCGGCGGTGGTCAACTCCTCCCACCGAGATTTAACGATAAATCTTGCGGACATCGTTGTTCGAGGACGGCAGGGACGCCGTCGTACGGGAAGGCGACATGACCACCACAGCCATCATCAACCTGGACCTGCCCGGCCCGGTCATCTCCCGTCACGTGTACGGGCACTTCGCCGAGCACCTGGGCCGGTGCATCTACGGCGGGTTCTGGGTCGGCGAGAACGCGGACGTGCCGCACGTCCGCGGCATCCGGCTCGACGTCGTGGAGGCGCTGCGCGCGCTGCGGATCCCGAACCTGCGCTGGCCCGGCGGCTGCTTCGGCGACACCTACCACTGGCGCGACGGCGTCGGGCCGCGGGACCAGCGGCCGCGGATCGTCAACAGCCACTGGGGCGACGTGGTCGAGGACAACGCCTTCGGCACGCACGAGTTCCTCGACCTGTGCGAGCTGCTGGGCGCCGACCCGTACGTGTCGGGGAACGTCGGGTCCGGCTCGGTGCAGGAGATGTCGGAGTGGGTCGAGTACCTCACCCGGGGCGACGACTCCCCCATGGCGGCGCTGCGCCGCGCGCACGGCCGGGACGAGCCGTGGCGCGTCCCGTTCTGGGGCATCGGCAACGAGACCTGGGGGTGCGGCGGCAACATGCGGGCCGAGCAGTACGCCTCCCTCGCCCGCCACTACTCGACGTTCGTGCGCGACCAGGGCGACAACCGCGTGTACCGCATCGCCGTGGGCCCCAGCGACGAGCAGTACGACTGGACCGAGACGATGATGCGGTCGTTCGACGACCTGGCCGCCGACCCGGCCGCGCCGGCCGACCCGTTCCAGGCACTGTCGCTGCATTACTACACGATGACCGGCTCGTGGTCGGACAAGGGCGAGGCGACCCGCTTCACCGAGGACGAGTGGTACGTCGCGCTGTCCCGCGCGTCCCGGATGGAGGAGTTCCTCACCCGGCACAGCACGGTCATGGACCGCTACGACCCGCACCGCAAGGTCGGCCTGGTGGTCGACGAGTGGGGCACCTGGTGGAACGTGGAACCGGGCACCAACCCGGGGTTCCTGTACCAGCAGAACACGCTCCGCGACGCCCTCGTCGCGAGCACCCACCTCGACGCGTTCCACCGGCACGCGGACCGCGTGGTCATGGCGAACATCGCGCAGACGGTCAACGTGCTCCAGGCGATGCTCCTCACCGACCCGGACTCCGGCGCGCTCGTGCTCACGCCCACCTACCACGTCTTCGAGATGAACGCGGGCCACCACGACGCGGCGTCGCTGGACGTCGCCCTGCGTGACGTCCCGACGACGGAGGCGGACGGGCGCACGCTCCCCCTCGTCTCCGTCACGGCGTCCACCCGGGACGACGGCGCGCTCGTCTCCCTGAGCAACCTCGACGCCTCCGAGCCCCGCGAGGTGGTGCTCGACCTGCGCGGACGCACCGCCACGCCCGTCGGCGCGCGGGTCCTCACCGCCTCCGCGCTCCAGTCGCACAACACGCCCGACGACCCGTCGGCCGTCGCACCCGCCCCGTTCGACGGCGTGCGCGAGCACCCGCGCGGCCTGCTCGTCCAGCTGCCGCCGCATTCCTACGTCACCGCCGAGCTCCGGCTCTCCTGAGAGGCCGCGCGGGGAGGCGGCCTCCCGTCCGGCAAGGCACCGGACGGCACCCACCCGCGCCCTCTCACCCCACGACCGACGGGTACGCCCCGTCCCGCCGCGATCCGGCACCGACGCCGAGACGCGGCCGACCGAAGGAGGTTGTCCACGATGACCAGAAGGAACCACCGCAGGGCCTACGCCGGCGCTGCCGGCGTGCTGGCCGGAGCGCTCGCGCTGTCCGCCTGCTCCGGGGGCACGAGCCCCGAGGGGACGACGGTCGAGGAGGGTGAGCCGTACACCCTGACCGTCTGGACCAACTACACCACCGGCCCGGGCCAGAACTGGTTCGAGGAGGTGGCCGCCCAGTTCGAGGCCGAGCACGAGAACATCACCGTCGAGGCCCAGCACGTCCAGAACGAGGAGCTCGACGGGAAGCTCCAGACCGCGCTGAACTCGGGTGACGCGCCCGACGTGTTCCTGCAGCGCGGCGGCGGCAAGATGAAGGACATGGCCGCGGCGGGCCAGCTCCTCGACCTCACCGACACCGCCGTCGCGACCCCCGAGATGCGGGAGAAGCTCGGCGAGGCGTCGTACGAGGCGCTCAGCATCGACGGCCAGCTGCTGGCCGCCCCGCAGCTCATCCAGCCCGGCGGGATCTGGTACAGCAAGGACCTGTTCGCCGAGGCGGGGATCACCGAGCTGCCGGAGACCGTCGAGGACCTGGAGGACGCGATCGCCAAGCTCCAGGGCGCCGGGATCACCCCGATCGCCCTGGGCGGCAAGGACGCCTGGCCGGCCGCCCACTGGTACTACTTCTTCGCGCTGCGCGAGTGCTCCGCCGAGACCCTCGAGGCGACGAACGAGTCCCTCGACTTCTCCGACGAGTGCTACGAGCGGGCGGCTCAGGACGTCACCGACCTGGCGGCGCTGGAGCCGTTCAACGAGGGCTTCCTGACCACCTCCGCGCAGCAGGGCGCCAGCAGCTCGGCGGGCCTGCTCGCCAACCACAAGGCGGCGATGGAGCTCATGGGCGCCTGGCAGCCGGGCGTCGTCATGAACCTCACCCCCGACCAGGAACCGCTGGACGACCTGGGCTGGTTCCCGTTCCCGCAGGTGTCGTCCGGCGAGGGTGACGCCGCCGCGATCATGGGCGGGCAGGGCGGCTTCTCCTGCTCCGCCGCCGCGCCGAAGGAGCTGTGCGGCGAGTTCCTCGCGCTGATGAACTCCGAGGAGCACCAGGAGGGCTTCTACGAGGCGTTCGGCACGATCCCGCTGCACGACGACGCGAAGGACGTCGTGACCAACGAGTACGACGAGCAGATGCTCGACGCCCTGGCCGAGGCCAGCTACGTGTCGGACTTCCTGGACACGAACTACGGCCAGCAGGTCGGCACGGCCCTCAACCAGGCGGTGGTGGAGCTGCTCACGGGCGGCACCGACCCCGCCGGGTTCGTCTCGGCGGTGTCCGACGCCGCCGCACGGAGCTGAGGCGGGATCCATGAGCACGCCCGAGCACGTGAACCTCGACGTGCCGGCGGGTCGGACCGCGACCGGGGACGGCGCCCGCCAGGCGCCGTCCCCGGCCCCGGGGACGAACCGCCGTCGTCCGCTCCCCTGGCGGCGGTGGCTGGAGATCCTCCTGCTCGCCGGCCCCGGGACCGCCGTCTTCGTCACGTTCGTGATCCTGCCCGTCCTCATGGCCGGGTACTACGGCTTCTTCCGGTGGAGCGGCTACGGGCCCCCGACCGAGTTCGTGGGCCTGCGCAACTACCAGCTGATCCTCACCGACACCGCGTTCCTCGAAGCCCTGTGGCACAACGGGTTCATCCTGGTGATGTCCCTGGTGCTGCAGGGCCCCGTGGCCATCGCGATCGCCCTGCTCCTGAACCGGAGGATGCGCGGGCGCTCCCTCATCCGCGTGCTGATCTTCGTGCCGTACGTGCTGTCGGAGGTCATCGTCGCCATCGGCTTCAGCCTCATGCTGCACAGCGCGGGTGCGGTCAACGACGTGCTGGACCGGGCGGGGCTGGGCGGGCTGCGCCAGGACTGGCTCGCCGACCCCGACGTCGCGATCTGGTCGCTGATGCTCATCCTGGTGTGGAAGTACATCGGCTTCGCGGTGATCCTCATGCTCGCCGGGCTGCAGGGGGTGCCCGACGAGCTGCGGGAGGCGGCGGCGATCGACGGCGCGTCGTACTGGAAGACGCAGTGGTACATCACGCTGCCGCTGCTCGGCCCGACCATCCGGATCTGGGCCTTCCTGTCGATCATCGGCTCGCTGCAGGTGTTCGACCTCGTGTACGTCATCTGGGGCCAGTACGTGGCCGACACCGCCGGTACCTCGACCATGGCGACCTACATGGTCGCCAACGGCCGCATCTCCGGCGCCTACGGCTACGGCAGCGCCGTCGCCGTGGTCATCTTCCTCATCTCGCTCGTGGTCGCGCTGGTCTACCAGCGGTACCTGCTGCGCCGCGACACCGAAGGCGCCCTGACAGGAGGTGCGGCATGACGTCCGCTCCCATGACAACCCGGCGCCGCCCGCGCCTCGACTCCGTCGCGGGCGGCGGCAGCCTGGCCGCCTACCTGGTGGCGTTCGCGCTGGTCGGCGTGTGCCTCGCGCCCGCGGTCTACATCGTGCTGGGCGGGTTCCGCACCAACTCGCAGATCATCCAGTCGCCGGCCGGCCTGCCCGACCCGTGGGAGGTCGGGAACTACCTCTCGGTGCTGACCGGCAGCCTGTTCTGGCAGGAGCTCGTGAACTCGCTCGTCGCCGCCGTGGGCACCACGCTCGGCGTCGTCGTCCTCGGCCTCATGACCAGCTACGTGATCGCGCGGTACCCCTTCCGCGCCAAGCACGCGATGTACTCGCTGTTCGCCGCGGGGCTCATGTTCCCCATCACGGTCGCGATCACCCCGCTGTACATCCTGGTCCGCGACCTGGGGCTGACGAACACGCTCGCCGGGATCATCGTGCCGCAGATCGCGTTCGCCCTGCCGACCACCGTGATCATCCTGGTCCCGTTCCTCCGGGCCATCCCCCGGGAGCTGGAGGAGGCGGCGTTCATCGACGGCGCGAGCAGGCTCGGGTTCTTCACCCGGATGGTCGTGCCGCTCTCGCTCCCCGGGGTCATCACCGTGGGGATCCTGGCGTTCGTCGCGAGCTGGAACAGCTACCTGCTGCCGCTGTTCCTGCTCAACGACCCCGACCTCTACACGCTCCCGCTGGGCGTCCAGGCGTTCGCGTCGCAGTACTCGGTGGACACCGCACGCGTGCTCGCGTTCGTCTCGCTCTCGATGATCCCGGCCCTGATCTTCTTCTCCGCGTTCGAGCGCCGGATCGTCGGCGGCCTGACCGGAGCCGTGAAGGGATGAAAACCATGCCCGACGACGAAAGGCCCGACACGATGTCCGGCGGCCCGGTACCCGACGACGCGGTGTCCGGCGGCCCGACACCCGACGGCCCGATACCCGACGGCCCGGTGTCCGGCGGCCCGGTACCCGACGCCGCCGCTCCGCCGTCGGCCACCCTGCGGATCGACGGCACGGAACCCGCAGAAGTGCCGCTGCGGCACATCTGGAACGAGTGCGTCGGGGCGGGCCGCGCGCACGAGGCGCTCCGGGCGGACTGGCAGGAGCACTTCCGCGAGGCGGTCGGCGTCCTCGGTGCCCGGTACGTGCGCTTCCACGGGGTGTTCCACGACGACATGTTCGTCTACCGCACCACGAACGGCGGCGGCTTCGGCCCGGGGAACCCGCTCCCGGAGCCCGTGTACACCTTCTCGTACGTCGACAAGGTCTTCGACGCCATCCTGGAGACGGGCGCGCGGCCGTTCGTGGAGCTCGGCTTCATGCCGCGCGAACTGGCCCGGGACACCGAGACCGTGTTCTGGTGGAAGGCGCACGGCAGCCCGCCCGCCGACCTGGACCGGTGGGTGGAGCTGGTGACGACCACGGTGCGGCACTGGATCGACCGGTACGGCATCGAGGAGGTGCGCCGCTGGCCGTTCGAGGTGTGGAACGAGCCGAACCTGGTGCCCCACTTCTGGACGGGGACCCGCACCGAGTACTTCGAGCTGTACGGGGCGACGGCGCGGGCGATCAAGGCGATCGACCCCGCGCTCCAGGTCGGCGGCCCGTCCACCAGCGTGTTCGTGCCCGACGACCGCTACCGCGGCGAGACCGAGGACCGCACCCAGGAGTACGCGACGGCGGAGGCCGACGACGTCGACGCGCTGGTCTGGCGTCCTGTGTGGATCGAGGAGTTCCTCGACTGGTGCGCGGCCCACGACGCCCCCGTCGACTTCGTCACGACCCACCTGTACCCGACCGACTACGCGTTCGGCGCCGACGGCGAGGGCCACGCGATCAGCCGCTACGCCGACGCCACGCCCGACGACCTCGTCGCCCTGCACGAGGTCATCGCCCGCAGCGCGTTCCCGCGGGCCGCGATCCACATCACCGAGTGGTCGACCTCGCCGTCGAGCCGCGACGCGGTCCACGACACGGTGTACGCGGCGACTTCCATCACCCGGACCTACCTGCGGTGCGCGGACCTCGCCGACTCGATCTCCTACTGGACGTTCACGGACGTGTTCGAGGAGGGCGGCGCGGGGATCGGGCCGTTCCACGGCGGGTTCGGCCTCGTCAACGAGCAGGGCATCCACAAGCCGACCTTCCACGCCATGGCGATGCTCGCCCGCCTCGGGGACCGGCTGCTGCTGTCGACGCCGCACGGCGTGCTGACCCGCGACGGCGCCACGGGACGGCTCGCGGGGCTGTTCTTCAACTATCCCGAGGAGATGGGCCGCGCGTCGGTCGGCTCCCAGGACACCTACGCCGCCACGCGGGGGCTGGCGGACGTCGGCCCGGCCCGCAGGATCCGGCACCGCGTCGAAGGGCTGGCACCCGGTGCCCGGTTCCAGGTGGAGATCCTCGACCTGGAGCACGGGAACGTCGCGGAGACGTGGCACCGGCTCGGCGAACCGCTCAACCTCACCCGGGAGGAGACCGCGCGGCTCCGGGTCGAGGCCGACGCCCTCCGGCGAGAAACGATCACGGTACCGCCGTCCGGCGCGCTCGACCTCGACGTCGACCTCCCCGCCTGGGCGCTGATGTCGGTCACGGAACAGACCCCGGCGCACCCCTGACACCGATCCCGGTTGCCGAGCACGACACGAACGTTGTTCTGGAATTCTGTAACAACGTTCGTGTCGTGCTCGGCGGAGTGGGCCGGCGGAGTGGGTCGGCGGCGGAGTTCAGCCGTCGCGGGTCGTGATGCTCGCGTAGGCCAGCGACAGGCCGATCAGGAGGTAGCAGAGCGCCCGGAACGCCCCCTCGGCCAGGCCGCCGAACGGCACCGGGTCCCGGATCAGGTCGACCAGGCCGGTCACCGACGTCGGCAACAGGTACGGGTGCAACCAGTCCAGCGCCGAGATCTGCATGAGCACGCCGGAGACGATGAGCCCGCCCAGCACGCCCACCACCACCAGCATCGGGTGCTCGGTGGTGGCCGAGACGGCCAGCGCGACGGCACCGATCGCCGTCAGGTAGAGCGTCGCCCACGCCACGGCGACGCCCAGCCGCCACAGCACGTCCCCGACCGACAGCTCCGTCCCGGACATCGACACGAGGCCGTCCGTCCCGGCGAGGACGAGCCCGGTCAGGAGGCCGGACACGACCACGAGTGCGGAGGCGACGAAGGCGACCACGAGCACACCCGCCGCCTTGACCGCCAGCAGCCGTCCGCGGGCCACGGGGGCGAGCAGCCAGCCGCGCAGGGCACCGTGGGACTGCTCCCCGGCCAGCGCGTCACCGCTCGCCATCGCGACCGTGAGCGGCAGCAGGAGCATCAGCAGCGTCATCAGGGACCCCAGCGGCAGCACGAAGGCGCTGGTGACCATCGTGACGAAGATCGGCGGCCCCCCGCCGGGCCCGGGGCCCGGGCCCGAATGGCCGGGGGTGACGGGGCCGTCCATCGTCAGGTCGACGGCCACACCGGTGATCACGGGCAGCACGGCGAGCAGCGCCAGCACGGCCAGGGTCCGGGGACGCCGGAAGATCCACCGCACCTCGGCCCGCAGCAGGCGCGCCATGGGGACTCGCCGCCGGGCGGGCAACGTCACGGACGACACCCCGCCGGGTTCCTGCGGGGTCATCGGTTGCTGGGCGGCCACCGGTCCTCGCGCCGTCATCGCGTCTCCTCCGCCTCGTCGCCGTCCAGCGCGCCGACCAGGTCGCCGACGTCGTGCGTCAGCCGCGCGAAGGCTTCCTCCAGGCCGGTGCGCTCCCGCCGGGCCTCCTCCACCCGCACGCCGGCCCCCACCAGCGTCTCGATCGCCGTCGCCGGCGTCGTCGTCGTGATGTCCACGCGCACGCCCTCGGGCGCGAGCCGCGCGGGGATCCGGCCGGAGCGCAGGGCGTCCACCGCCCGCGCGCCGTCGGGCGTGGACACGAGCAGCGTGGGGCTGCCTGACTCCAGCAGGTCGTCCAGCGCGCCCTGCGCCACCACGACACCCTGGTTCAGCACGACGACGTGGGTGCAGGTGGCCTCGACCTCCGCCAGGAGGTGCGACGACACGAGGACCGTCACGCCGCGCGCGTGCAGATCCGCGATGATCCGGCGGACCTCCTGCGTGCCGGCCGGGTCGAGACCGTTGGTCGGCTCGTCCAGCACGACGAGCCGGCGCGGCGCGAGCAGCGCCGAGGCCAGCCCCAGGCGCTGCTTCATCCCGAGCGAGTACGCGCGGTACCTGCGCGTGGCCGCGCCCGCGAGCCCGACCCGGTCCAGCGCCGCGGACACGGCGCCGTTCAGTTGGCCGCCCGCGAGCAGCGGCTCGGCGGCGGCGAACCGCAGCAGATTCTCGCGGCCGGACAGGAACGGATGGAAGCCCGGGCCCTCCACGAGTGCCCCCACGTGCGGCAGCACCCGGTCGGTGTGTGCCGGGACGGGCGCGCCCAGCAGCTCGATCTCCCCCTCGGTGGGCTGGACGAGGCCGAGCAGCATCCGGATGGTCGTCGTCTTACCGGAGCCGTTGGGCCCCAGCATCCCGACGACGGCACCCTCCGGGACCTCCAGGTCGACGCCGTCCACGGCGACCGTGCCGCGGTACACCTTGCGCAGCCCTCGGGTGCGCGCCGCGACGGCGGTGCCGGAGACCCCCGCCTCCGGCACCGCCGCCTCGGCCGCGCGCGACGTCGTCACTGCGCGTCCAGGGCGTCGAGGAGCACCTGAAGCGGTACCGCGCCGGCCGCGATCCGGCCGTCGGAGGTGACGACGGCGCCGCCGACGGCGGTCTGGAGGTGGGTCCCGGTACCGAACTCGCCGGACACCGGGCGGCCGAGCTGTGCCAGGAGGCCGCTGACGTCCTGTCCGTACTCGTCCGCGGACTCCCCCGGGCCGTCGAGCGGGGCGTCGGCGGGAACGTCGCCGATCACGACCGTGTCCCAGCCGTCGCCGACCGTCGCCGGCTCCTCGAGACCCGCCGTGCCGCGCTCCCCGGAACCTGCGGCGTCCCGGTCCCCGTGGCGGCCGGACAGGCTCGCGGCGTCGCCGGCCTCCATGGTCTCGACCTCGGCGCCCTCCGGCGGCGTGAACTCGAACAGTTCCGCGTCCTGCGCGCCGAGCTCGAAGTCGACGAAGCCGAGCGAGAGGACCGGTTCGGTGCGGCCGTTGGCGAAGACGTCGAGCCGCAGCGGCACCCGCGTCTCCTCGTCGACCGCGACCGTGATCTCCCGCAGCAGTGTCTTCTCCGACGGCTTCGGCGTCAGCACGAGCTCGTACGCGGCCCGGTCGGCGACGGTCGCCGTGCCGTCCACGAAGATGTCGCTGGTCGGCCGGAGCCGCTCGATGATCTCGGCCGCCGCCCGCGACGGATCCGCCAGCTCGCCCTCGGCGTGCTCCCGCTCGGCGTGCTCCCGTGCGGCCGCGGCGTCGGCGTCGTCCCAGGTGAGGTGCTTCGCCGTGTGCTCCTGGGAGTCGTAGGCCCACGCCTCGGAGGCGGTCTTGACGAGCGTGAGCTCCGACGCCTCACGCTCGACCTGGACGCGGGCGTTCTCCTCGCCGTCGTGGAACACCCGCACCGTCTGGAAGTCGAGCGCTTCCATGCCCGGCACGGCCGGCAGCCCGAGCTCGTTGCGGACCTCGGCCACGCCGTCGAACGCGGGCGGGCGGGCCTCCAGCACCGAGGCGACCAGTTGTTCCGCACCGATCTCCGGCAGTACCGGGTCCTCGTCCGCGCCTGCGGGCAGCGCGCTCAGCGCCAGTCCCGCGAGCCCGACCGCCACCCCCGAACCGGCAGCGACCAGCCCCTTCGTCCTCGGCCTCATGTCCCACTCCTTCGCTCTCAGTGTCCTGCACCCGACACCTCAACCCTCTCGCCTCCCCGCTGAGACCCACCTGAGAGACCGCCCCACCCTGAGACCACGCTGAGAACACCCCGCACGGCCGGCCTCCCGCCGCCGGCAACGGCCGCCGCCGACCACGCCATTCTTGCGCGACCACGCCATTTCGCCCCGTGGGAGCGCGACCACACCGCCGAAATGGCGTGGTCGCCAAAATGGCGTGGTCGGCCGTCGGCGCGGCGAGCCGCGGGGTTCGGGCGGGCGGGCCGGGTAGGGCATGCTGGCAGGCATGAGACCGCAGATCCTCGTGGTCGACGACGAGCCCGGCGTGCGCAAGGCGCTCGATCGCGGCCTGCGCGCCGAGGGCATGGACGTCACCGTCGCGGCCGACGGGCCCACCGCGTTGCGGCTGGCGCGCACCGGGTCCTTCGACGCGATCCTGCTGGACATCATGATTCCCGGCCTGTCCGGGTACCGCGTGCTCCAGGAGCTGCGCTCCGCTCGCGTGACGACGCCCGTGCTGCTGGTGTCGGCGAAGGACGGTGAGATCGACCAGGCCGACGGGCTGGACCTCGGCGCCGACGGGTACGTGGTCAAGCCGTTCTCGTTCGTGGTGCTGGTCGCCCAGCTGCGCGCCACGCTGCGCCGCGCGGCGTCGGGCACCGCACGCGGCCGGATCCGGCTCGGGCCGCTGACCATCGACCGCGCCACCCGCACGGTGCGGTACGACGACGCCGACGTCCCCCTCAGCCCTCGCGAGTACGCGCTGCTGGAGGCCCTGGCCACGCGACCCGGGACGGTGCACACCAAGCAGGAGCTGCTGGACGAGGTGTGGGGCGACGAGCAGGCCGCGACCCGCAACGTCGTCGAGGTGTACATCGGCTACGTGCGCCGCAAGCTGGCCGCCGCCGGCGCCGACGGCCTGGTGCGCACCGTCCGGGGGCACGGCTACCAGCTCGGGGAACCTCGCTAGTGCGGCCGTCCCCGGGCAGGCCCTGGGCGGGCACGTCGCTGCGTCTGCGGATCACCGCCATCGCCACGGCGGTCACGCTGGTGTGCCTGCTGGGCCTGGCGCTGGTCGCCGGCCGAGGGCTCGGCCCGCTGCTCACGCAGTCCGCCGACGAGGAGCTCCAGGAGGCGCTGGCCGGCGCCGCCCGCGATGTCGTCGCCGGCCGGTCGCCGACCGCGCCCGACGGTCTGGCGGTGCACGTCCTGGACACCGCGGGCGACCCTGTCGGCCCGGAGGACGCCGGTGCCGCCGCCCAGGAAGCCGCCGTCGCCGCGCCGGACCTGACCCGCGACCAGGTCCGCACGCTGAAGGCGAGCACTCCCGTCACCACCGGCCCGCCGGCCACGGGGAACGACGGCGGCCCGCCCGTCCGCTGGCACGGGACCGTCGTCACCGCCCCGGACGGGAGCCAGCGGCTCGTGGTGGCCGGGACGGGGCTCGTGGGGCAGGGTGCCGCCGAGGAGTCGGGCGGCCGGTGGCTGGTGGTCATCGCGCTCGCCGGGTCGGTGGTGGCCGGGGTCGCGATCTGGTTCGCCGTCGGGTCGGCGCTGCACCCGGTCGCCAGGATGCGGCGCTCCGTGCGCGGGCTCGCCCCCGGCGCCCGCGTGGAGGTGCCCGGCGCCGCGGCGGGCGAACTGCGCGCCCTGGCCGACGACTTCAACGCCCTGCTCGACCGGTCGGAGGCCACCGCGGAGCGGCTGCGCCGGTTCACGGGCGACGCGGCGCACGAACTGCGCTCCCCCGTGGCCTCCATCCGTGTGCAGTCGGAGGTCGCCGTCGCGAACCCCGACCCGGAGCTCTCGCACGAGGTGCACGCGGACGTCCTGGCCGACGCCGAGCGGCTGTCGGCACTGCTCGACGGCCTGCTGGCGCTGGCGCGCTCGGACGCCGGGGAGCTGCCGCCGCCGGAGGACGTGGACCTGGTCGGCGAGGTGCGCGCGGCGGTGGCACGCGCCGGGAAACAGCCGGTGCCGATCGTGGTCAAGGCCATGGCCACCGAGGCATGGGCGGCCGCCGCGCACACCGAGGTCGAGCTCGTGCTCGACAACCTGCTGCGCAACGCCTGCCGGTACACGCGCACCCGGGTGGTGGTGTCGGTCCTCACGTACCGGACCGGTGTCGCCGTGCTTGTCGACGACGACGGTCCGGGCGTTCCACCGGAGCACCGGACGAAGGTCTTCGACCGCTTCTACCGCGTCTCGGACGACCGCGCTCGCGCCTCCGGCGGCGCAGGGCTCGGCCTGGCGCTGGTCGCCCAACTCGTCCGCCGCCGGGGCGGCCGGGTCGCCGTCGGCGATTCGCCCGACGGCGGGGCCCGGTTCACGGTGGTATGGCCCCGGACGGGCCGTGCAGGGGCCTAGCGCGCCACGTCGGCCACGCTTCCCGCGGGAGCGGTCTGCCCGGCCACACGGCGCCGTCGCACCGGGTAGGGCATGGGGTGCGCGACCGCCCACGCGACGTACCGGCAGATCAGTTCCTTGTGTCGGGCCGCCAGGCGCCCGCCGGGCGCGGAGGGCCTGGCCCGGTCGTCGGTGGTGACCATCTGGATGATGGCGTCACGGCGGCCCAGGCTGATGCACTGGTGGATGTACGCCAGCGAGGTGCTCGGGAGCTTCCCGCCGGTCAGCCGCGCGGCGATGGCGTCGGCGGCCTGCCAGGCCATCGGGATCGCCGAGGCACACGACATGCGCAGCGGGTTGCCCAGCGGCCCCTCCGCGAGCGCGGCATCACCCACCGCGTACACCTCGGGGTGGGAGACGGACCGCATGGTCTCGTCCACGACGACCTGGCCGCGCGACGAGACCGTCAGGGCGGTGGCGGAGGCGATCGGCTGCACGCCGAATCCGGCGGACCACACGGTGACGTCCGCCGGAAGCCCGACGTCGCCGGCCATCACCTCGGTGGCGCCGACGCGCTCCACCCCGGTGTGCTCGTGGAGCGTGATGCCCAGCCGGTCGACGGTCTCGCGCAGGTGCCGCCGGCCCTTCGGAGAGAGCCAGTCGCCGAGGTCGCCGCGCGCAACGAGGGCGACGTCCAGGTCCCCGCGGGCCTCGGCGATCTCGGTGGCCGCCTCGATGCCGGTCAGTCCGCCCCCGACCACCACGACACGACGTCCGGGAGCGAGCGATGCCAGCCGCTCACGCAGGCGCAGCGCGCCCGTCCGGCCGGCGATGTGGTGGGCGTGTTCGGCGACACCCGGCACGCCGCCGTCGTCCCAGGAACTGCCGAGGGCGTAGACGAGCGTGTCGTAGCCCAGCTCGGCGGCACCGTCGAGGCCGACGGCGCCGTCGAAGCCTACGGCGCCGCCGACTCCGCCGACTCCGTCGGCGCTGCCCCCACTGCCGGCACTGCCGGAGCCCACGGGGCCCCTGAGGGAGACGGTCCGGCGGTCGACATCGATGGCGGTCACGCGCGCGACGCGCAGGGCGACACCGGTTCCGGCGAGGATCTCGCGCAGCGACCGGTGGCGCAGTTCCTCGCCGACGGCGACCTGGTGCATCCGGATCCGTTCGACGAAGTCCGGCTCGGCGTTGACCAGGGTGATGTCCACGTCGTCGCGGTTCAGGCGCCGGGCCAGGCGTCCGGCGGCGATTGCTCCCGCGTATCCGGCTCCGAGGATGACGATGCGGTGCTTCATGACGGCACTCAGCTCCTGTCGTGGGTAGGTAGTGCCTCCTGAACCGGACGGCGGCCCGATCCCTGACACTCCTGCCCGGTGAGGACGGTCACACCCTGCGAGGCACCACCGCGGCGAGCGGCGCCGGCACTGAGCGCCTGGGCCGCCGGACCGCTCCACCGGCACCCTGGGCAGCCCTCGTCACCAGCGGCTGAGCAGCGGCTCCCCGTGGTCCGACGCCGCCCATCGGCGTCCCGCGCGACCCAGCTTGTCCGGATTGGCCTGGGTGAAGACCGCGGCGATGCCCTCGGTGGTCGCCCCCAGGGTGAGGATCCCGACTATCCGGTCCCCGACGGTGAACACCAGTGCCGGGTCACCGTTCGCGGTCCAGGCGTAGATGTCGGGGCTCCCGCCGACGACAGCACGCGCACCGACGAGGGGGCGCCGGGCGTCGGCCGGCCGGAACACTCCACGCAGGAACTGGGCGACGACCGCGGCACCGAAGAACGGCTTCGGGCGTACCGGGAACTTTCCCCCGCCGTCGCCCACTCCCATCACGTCGCCGGTGAGAAGCCGGATCAAGGGCTCGGTCCGCCCGCTCGTGGCGGCCGCCAGGAACTCCTCCACGACCTCGCGGGCGGTCGCCGGGTCGACGTCGGTGCGGGCCCGAGCCGTGGCGAGGTGCTGCTTGGCGCGGTGGAGGGTCTGCTGGCAGCTCGCCTCGGTGATGCCGAGCATGCCGGCGATCTCCGCGTGCGGGAAGGCGAAAGCCTCGCGCAGCACGTAGACCGCCCGCTCGTGCGGTGTGAGGCGCTCCATCAGCACGAGCATCGCCGTCGAGACGGAGTCGCGCTGCTCGGCCGTCTCCGCCGGACCGAGCATCGGGTCGCCCTCGAGCACGGGCTCCGGGAGCCACTGGCCCACGTAGACCTCCCGGCGGACCCGCGCCGACCGGAGCTGGGTGAGGCACAGGTTGGTCAGCACGCGGGTCAGCCACGCCTCGGGCACCCGGATGCCGTCACGATCGGCGGCCTCCCAGCGCAGGAAGGTCTCCTGGGCCGCGTCCTCGGCCTCCGCGGCGGAGCCCAGGAGGCGGTACGCGATGGCTTCCAGACGTCCCCGGGCCCCTTCGAAGAACTCCAGCTCGTCCTGGCGCAGCGGCTCCCTGGTCATGGTCCCGACCCTACGACGACGGCGCCGCCGGTCAGCGCCCCTGCCGTCCCGTTGCGGCGGGGCCCGCCCGTCGTCGCGGCCCGGCGGTCACGGACGGGTCGTCCTGCCGGTTGCGACCGGGCCCTGCCGTCTCGGCGTCCCTCAGCGGCCGATCCTGTCCCGCGCCACGGATACGACCTTCCCCACGTTGAGGGTCCAGCCCACCCCGGCCACGCGCGGGCTGATGAAGTGGTCCGACTCGGGGTTCCACATCCGCTCCCGGACGCGCTCCATGGTGGGGATCCGGAAGTCGTAGGGAACCACCGCGGCCACCTTGCCGTTCCAGGTGCGTTCGTCCTTGGGCTTTCGCAGCTCCTTGACGACCGCGGCGGCGGAAAGAACGATGGTCACGACCGTGACGACCCTCCGCAGACGACCGCGGCGCCGCTTCGTCTCGCCGCCGTTCCCGCCGTCGTTGTCGCCGTTGTCGTCTGTCGGGTTCCTGGATCGCACGTCGCCTCCCGTGTCGCGGTCCTTGTCCTTCGCCTGGGTTCATCTTGCGCCGCCTCCCGGGACCTCGCGAACGCACGGCCGCTCCGCCCGCCCGGCGGAGGTGTGGTCACCTCGCCACCGATGATTCCGGCGTCGCCGCCAGGTCCACCCCTCGCACGCATCCCGCGAGCGCAACGCATCCCGCGATCACCAGGAGCACGTCATGGGCCTCGTCGACATCGAACTGTTCGCCACCCTCGACCTCGTCGGGCAGGCGCCCGGTGGCCCCGACGAGGACCCGGACGGGTTCCCGTTCGGCGGCTGGCAGGCTCCCCTGCTGGACGACGTCGTCGGCGCCCAGGTCGACGCCGCCTACGCGGGCACGGACGCCCTGCTGCTCGGCCGTCGCACCTACGACATCTTCGCCGCCTACTGGCCGCACCAGGAGGGTGGCACGGACGACTCGATCGCGGCGCTCTTCAACCGCGTCCCGAAGTACGTCGCCTCCCGCGGCACACCCGATCTGTCCTGGGCCGGCTCCACCCGGCTCGGCCCGGACCTGCCCGCCGCCGTGCGCGAGCTCCGCGACCGGCACGAGCACGTCAAGGTGGTCGGGAGCCTGAACCTGGTGCAGACCCTCCTGCGGGAGAAGCTGTTCGACCGCCTCGACCTGTGGGTGCACCCGATCGTGCTCGGCGTCGGGAAGAAGGTGTTCGACGGCGGCGCGGTACCCACGAACGTCACCCTCCTGGAACCC